>NZ_JANQBD010000025.1 GCF_024722015.1 Paenibacillus radicis (ex Xue et al. 2023)
GGTGAGCCGTTACCTCACCAACTAGCTAATGCGCCGCAGGCCCATCTGTAAGCCACAGATTGCTCCGTGTTTCATGAACAGAACATGCGTTCCATTCAGCTATCCGCTCTTAGCTATCGTTTCCGATAGTTATCCCGGTCTTACAGGCAGGTTGCCTACGTGTTACTCACCCGTCCGCCGCTAACTTCACCCGAAGGTGAAATCCGCTCGACTTGCATGTATTAGGCACGCCGCCAGCGTTCGTCCTGAGCCAGGATCAAACTCTCCATTAAAGTTGGTCACGAAGACCGTTTAACGCAAGCTTGTCTTAAGCTCAAAAGTAATGCTAGCGAGAATTTTCATTCTCCATTTTAACACTCACTCGTTGTTCAGTTTTCAAAGGGCAATCATGTTCTATTTACTCGTTTGTTTCACTGCCTCGTAAGCAGCTGAATTAATATAACACATGTTGTTTACTAATTGCAAGTACTTTATTTTTATTTATTTACTTATCTTTTTTTGCCGTTCTCAACAGCAAGATTGCCAATATACCACATATAACAATCGCATTGCAAGTCTTTTTGCCATTAAAAAAATGACTGCTAGTTTTTAATGGATTTCAAAACCTAATTCCAACGCTCTTTTCAAAGCATCTGCTGAAAACTTATTCTTCTTGTACTTTTTTTCAATCTCTTCCTTACTAAGAGGTATCCATCGAAAGTCTTTATTTATATAAATCATACTTTTAAAACCCCAATCCACATGGATGGTTCTATTCGCCACTTTAGTAATCTTCCCAATTTTGGTAACTGCAAACCCCACCGTATCAATACAATATTTATTTAGTATTGTTGTATTCATTTTATTCTCCTCAGCTTTTTTTACATGCCTATAAAAGCATCCTATTAGTTTAACAGTTTTCAAAAGAATATGACAGCAAAAAATTGTTCTTATGTAGTATAGAAGGCTTATTTAAGATAATTTCAAAAAAATTTTCAAAATTTGTGATAACGATTATCATTGTCGGTTAAACTAGAAATAAGAAAAGCTTCTATTCGAAGTCCTCTCGATGAAGATACATTCGTGTCTTAGCGGTAGCTTTTCTTGCAATATCAGCTTCAGCTCCGCTGAAAACTTATCAAGTCTGATATTATGAAAAAAGCAACTGCTGTAACAGTTGCTTTCGAAATAGTTATTAAATTTGAGGTTCAAAAGTTTTACAATCCGTTTCTTCCGAATTAGCAGCCTGTTTACCGCGATGGCTAACTACATAAATCGAGGTAGCATTGCATTTATTACCCGTTGCCCAATACTTACAGGAATTCACGTCGCATAGAACATCTTTTGCCATATACTTTCACCTCCTCCTTACTAAACAGTATGGTCTAACTATAGAATTAACATTCCTGTAGTTTATTTGATTTCTTCTATAGTCATCGTTATCCGATTTCAAACACAAAGAAAGCCACAGGAA
The DNA here is from genome assembly GCF_024722015.1 of Paenibacillus radicis (ex Xue et al. 2023). Classification (GTDB taxonomy): domain Bacteria; phylum Bacillota; class Bacilli; order Paenibacillales; family NBRC-103111; genus Paenibacillus_S. The sequence continues at coordinate 1,454 of NZ_JANQBD010000025.1, forward strand.
GGTAAGTGTCTCCCGCGGCTATCATTTGAACCATCCTTTTTCATTAAAATGCTTGATAGCTTCGATCCGGTTGCTAACATCGAGCTTATCGAGGATGATGGAAATATAATTTCGGATGGTTCCTGTAGTAAGGTAGAGTTGACTCGCAATTTCCTTGGTATTCTTTCCATCGGCAATTAAAGATAGAACCTGCTTCTCCCGCTCAGTCAGAGGATTATCATCGCTATACGCCTCATCCACCAGTTCTGAGGCATAAACCCGACGGCCGCTCAGGACACTGCGAATGGTGTTGGCTAATTCTTCGCTTGGACTATCCTTCAACAAATACCCGCTTACACCTGCTTTGATGGCTCGATCAAAATAGCCTGCACGAGCAAAGGTCGTTAGAATGATGACCTTACAACGGTCTCCTTTTAGCTGTTCAGCAACCTCAAGTCCCGTTTTCAAAGGCATTTCTATATCCATAATACAAACATCCGGTTGATGTAGACGAACCAGCTCTAAAGCTTTTTCCCCATCCGCCGCTTTACCAACAACCTCCATGTCCTCTTCCAAATCAAGCAGGGAACCTAGAGCTCCCAGTAACATTCGTTGATCTTCTGCAATCACAATTCGTATCATGTACGCTCACCCTTATCCGATTGGTTTATCATCTGGGGGATTCTCGTGATGATTGTTGTTCCTTTGGTCAATGCAAATTCAAGGCTTCCGTTGACGAATTCCAGTCTTTCTTTCATTCCCTGCAGGCCATTGCCCCGTTTAATACAGGACTGCTCACCCAAGCCAATACCATTGTCGTGGACTTTCATCAGCAGCTCGGATTGAGTCCTCTCAAACGTGACAGAGCAAGCCGAGGCGCCGCTATGCTTGACCACATTCGTTACAGCCTCCTTCAGACACATGCTTAACACATTCTCTGACAATAAAGAAACATTAGAAATAGCTTCGTTGCCTTCCAAATGGAAATCAATTTGGGCTGCCTTCAAAATTTGCTGGACATGAGAAATTTCCTCTTCGATTCTCGTTCCCCTCATTTGCGAAACGATATGTCTAACTTCCTTTAAAGCCGTTCTGGCTGTTTGTTGAACGTCCTTTATTTCTGCACGTGCCCGATCAGGATCTTTAGTTATTAATTTGCTGGCAAGGTCACTTTTCAAGCCAATGAGAGAGAGCTTTTGACCAAGTGTGTCATGCAGATCGCGAGCTATACGCTGACGCTCTTCAATCTTAACCAGCTCAGAAATCCTCATATTGGCATCCTTAAGCTGCTCCTGAAGCTCTCCACGCTTATTTCGGTTATAGCTCCCTAATGGAAGCAATATGACGCCGATAAGACAGATTAATATAAATGGGGCTTGTGACAAGAAAAACTTATTTTGCAGGATAAAACCAATATTAACGGTAATGATGCTCGTCACTATATGAACGGTATAAAGGGTAATAAATCCGGCCTTATTCTGAATATTCCCAATAAAGAAAGCAAGAAAGAAGGAAAAATACGCATAGTTAAAAAGAATCGTCATCGCTATGGATATAGCAATTTGCAAGCTCACCCCGACATATACCGGCCAGCCTTTATAATAAAAGGTCAGCCGATAGCAGAAAAAGAAGGCGATAATCATCAGAATGCCGGATGTGATTTCGAGATTGGATGAAGAACGGAATATAAAATAGAACGGAAGAATACCAAACACAAGCCACACATAGGGGCTAAGTCCAGTGCTTTTAGGGAATAGTTGGTATTTCTTCAGCTGCATGGCAAGTTCTCCTAATTGATGTACAGTCGTTACTACTATTTTAACATATATATCAAAGAATGGGTTGTCATTGCATGATTGTATATAAAAGCTTTACATTGTCTTTTCTAGTATGCCTCTATGCCGATTTTTTAGCGCCAGTCGTTAACGGTTTGGCCTTTAAGAGCAAATGGCGGATTTCTTTGAAGCCTACAAAAGACTTGCTTTCTTCATCCCAAAGACGGTAGTTTAAAGCTTTTAGACTGGTAGCGATTGTTATAGTAGTAGCATGCTGCAATGGCGGCACTGCGTTATGAGCTTGCTCCAGATTATAATTAGGAACTCTTGGATTTAAATGATGAACATGATGAAAGCCAATATTTCCCGTAATCCATTGCAATACTTTAGGTAGCTTATAATAAGAGCTTCCATCAACGGCAGCCTTCACGTAGCTCCAATCCCCTTCCTTCTCAAAGTAGGAATCCTCAAACTGATGCTGTACATAAAATAACCAGATGCCAAGTGCACCCGAAACCCAAAAAATAGGACCTTGAATAAGCAAAAAGGTTTGCCAGCCGATTGCCCAGCAGACAACACTGTACAAGACAACAATACTTACATTAGTAATCCATGTGTTAATACGCTCAGCCTTACGAGCTCCCTTTACATTGAAGCGTTGAGCAATAAGGAAGGTGTAGATAGGGCCAAGCACAAGCATCGTAACCGGGTTACGGTACAGTCGGTAAGCAATACGTCTCCATACAGGCAAGGCAAGATATTCATCTACGGTAAGCATCCATATATCGCCGATACCCCGTTTATCTAAGTTGCTGCTTGTTGCATGATGTATGGAGTGGGCATTCTTCCACTGATGGTAAGGAAAAAGAGTAATAACTCCTGTAATGGTTCCCACGATTTCATTCGCTAGTCGATTTTTGAAAAAGGATTGATGGCAGCAATCATGAAAAATAATGAAGGTCCGAATGACAAAACCCGATGCCAGTATAGCAAACACAAGGGTAAGCCAATACGATACGGACATGCTGAAATACGCGGCAAGCCACAATAAAACAAAAGGAGGCAATGTGTTGAGAATTTGTCTTATGCTCGATTTAGTGCTGGATTTTTCATAAGGGGCGACATTTTTTCTCAACTGGGCTTGATGATTAGAACTAGGCATAGGTTCCTCCTTGTAATGTACACACTTAAGCTGAGTATAGCTCTACATCTATTCTAATCCATGCATGTATACTGCGTTAGTCATAAGTGTCAGTACTAACACATGACAAATGTCATATGAGGAGAACCGAAGTCTTACGGTGGGTCACCTGGAAAACTCAAAAAACAGAGAGATAAAGGCACAGCTAGCTGCTAGTTCCTTTATCTCTCTGTTTTTGTACATCATTTATTATATAGAGTTAAGTTCAAATACTTTTTTCAATTCATCAAAATCCAGATCCAATTGCTTGCAGCAGTTCTCTACTTTTGCAAAAAAGTTGTTTTCCTCACTCGGTTGATCACGTTCTACATAGTACATGTTAATTAGTTCATACAGCTCAGATAATACTTTTACTCTCTCTACTTTATCCATCTAAATCATCCCTTCTATCTCTAAAAAATTGTAATGATTCTTCATAATTATACATTAAAATGCATAAATAATCATCACTTTTTTATTTTCACCCAACATTTACAATCGAAAATGCTGCAACGTCAGCTGCAGCTCCTCCGATAGCTTGGCAAGAGCATCAGCCGCACTCCTGATCTCCTCCATGCTGGAAAGCTGCTCCTGACTGGATGCTGTGCTTTGCCGGCTGACTGTCATGCCTTCCTTAGCCACGTTATTTACCACATCCATTACAGATACGATTCTTTGACTGCCCGCGATAAGCTGGTCAATAGTATCCTTAACGCTCGCAACTCCCACGTATACATGATCAACCGCCTCATCAATATGATGAAACACGACTTGGGTATGCTTCGTTTTTTCGATTCCTAGCTCGACTTCATTTAATCCGTGCCGCATTGTGCTGCCAATCCGCTTCATCTCCGCTTGAATCGAACCGATCAGCTTCTCAATTTGCTGAGAGGAGCCAGCTGATTCATCGGCAAGCTTTCTCACCTCTTCAGCTACCACAGTAAAGCCTCTTCCCGCTTCTCCTGCTCGTGCCGCTTCAATGGCTGCATTCAGAGACAGAAGGTTAGTTTGAGTGGAAATCTCATGAATGACTGTGACGAATTTCCCGATTTCCTGAATATGTCCTGTCAGCAGCTCCACCGTGGAGTCGAGGTCTTTTACCGTTGAATAAATCGACTTCATTTGCTCCGATACCGATGATACGGTCGATGCTCCTTCTTTGGAGAAGCTCGCCGCTTTACTTGCAGATACATATACATTCTCACCGCTGTCGCCAATAGTTACGACATTTTGCCTAATTTGATAAATAGCTGCAGTAGCATCTTCAATACTATTAACTTGTTTGTCCAGCTCCAGCTCCAGATGCTCGCTTGAAGAGGCGATTTGTTCCGAAGCGGATGCTCCTTGTTCAGTACTTGCAAGCAGCTGTTGAGAGCTTGCCGAAATAATGAGCGCATTCTCTGATACTTGTACGACCAACCCACGCAACCCCTGCAGCATTTTATTAAAGGAGTTGGTTAGGTTGCCCACCTCATCCTGGTAGGGGTAATCGCCTACAACCGAAAGATCTCCAGCTTCAGCCCGGTTCATCAGGGATTGCAGCGAGAGAATCGGTTTTGTAATTACATAGTTGATAAGAAATCCTACGATAATAAATATTCCTACTGCCAGCAAGGTTGCAATTAAGGTGAAGATTTGTGCCGTAGTGGCCTCGTTCTCTGTTTGCTCATATAACTGCTCGGCAATTTGCTCATTGTGTGCAGATAAATCAGTTAGAACTTGATTAATTTGATTGCCCAATCTGCTGGCTTCCGTCACAAAAGCATCATAAGCCTTCGCTTCGTTATTGGCAGCAGCCAGCTCAATGACTTTGACAACAGAAGAGCGATAGGCTGGAAGCAGGCCTTTATACTGCTGAATGAGCTCCAGCTCTTTCGGACTCAATGCAAGCTTTCCGTATTCTTCTATCGTAGAGTCGATAAATTGATCCTGCTTGCTTATTTTACTTTTCAACAACTCATCCTTGGTCAATACAAACTCAAGCATACTTCCTTCATTCATACGTGTAGCCGTTTGAATGGCATTTACCCATTTAACGGGCAGCAGCCTGTTAGTATACATTTCCTTTGTATTCACAGCCATACCCGTCATATAGTGATAACCTACAAGCGCAATAAGAAGGATTGCAATAATGGCCGTTACATTCAATATAAAAATTTTATATCGAAACCTTAGATTGCGGAGCACATCCATACTCAAGATAAACCTCCCGGCAGTTATGAGCATCATCTGTACGTCATACTGCTATTTACATTCTTATAGCGCTGAACTTCCTATGTAGAACAAGCGGATAGTTAATCCGCAATATAAGTGCTGTTTACCATAACTTTCCCAATTAATTCTTTAATATCCTGAACTTGATACCGCACCATATAGTCCTTTATTTCCTGTAAAATATCGAGCATAGCGGTTGGTTGGACAAAACTGGCCGTTCCTACTTGCACAGCGGTAGCTCCAGCCAAAATCATTTCGATGGCGTCTTCTCCGTTCATAATGCCGCCGCAGCCGATAATCGGGAGGCTCGTTACTTGCCGGACCTGGTAGATCATCCGGACAATAATCGGCTTGACCGCAGGACCGGATAGGCCCCCCATGTTATTGCCGATCTTAGGCTTACGCGTATGGATATCGATGGCCATTGCCAATATCGTGTTAGCCACATTCAATCCATCCGCTCCGCCTTGTTCGGCTGCAAGTGCAATTTCCTGAATGCTTGTCACATTAGGCGAAAGCTTGGCAATGATCGGTTTTTCCGTAACTTCCTTCACACGAAGAACCAGTGCACGAGTTGCTTCCGGGTCCATGCCGAAGGCTAAGCCGTTCCCTTTCAGGTTAGGGCATGAAATGTTCAATTCTAATGCGTGAACGTCGCTCAGCTTGCCGATTATCTCTGCCATTTCAGCAAACTCATCGATCGAATCTGCTGAAATGCTCGAGATTAGAGGAACGTCATATTGTTTATAATAAGGAATGGTCTTTTCCAGATAGTACTCAATTCCTTTGCTTTGAATCCCGATGGAGTTGATCATACCTGCCGGAACCTCGCATACTCGCGGAGTCAAATTCCCTTTGCGGGGATATTTCGTTATGCTTTTGGGTACGATGGCGGCGATTCGATTAAAGTCGATCACCTGATCCATTTCTTCACCAAAGGCGCCGGATGCAGGCATAATCGGATTCTGCAGCCGAAGACTCCCGATATTAACTTCCAGATTCAATGCTTCCTGATCCACTTTCATCATGCCAACACCACCTGTTCCAAGGAAAACACGGGTCCTTCTTTACAAACCCTTACAGTCCGGGTTGAACCGTCCGCCTCTTGAATATCACAAACACAAGCAAAACAAACGCCCATTGCGCAGCCCATATTTTCTTCCAAAGCGATTTCTGCGAAAATATCCTTTTCCGCTGCAACCTCCTGCAAAAGCATGGACAGCCGTTTCGATCCACAGGTGTAAGCAGCGCTGATATCATCTTCGCTCATAATTTGCTCAATCAACTGTCGTACATGTCCGACACCGCTAGTACCGTCCTCATCCGTCACTTTATATACCTTTGCTCCAAAGCCCTGAAGCGCCTCAGCTGCAAGTAAATCATTGCGCGTTCTTGCACTAAGAATTGCGACGCTGCGAATTCCCTGCTCTGCCGCTTCCTGCGCGAGTGCTGCCAATGTCGCTATGCCTACTCCGCGTGCAAGCATAAGAATGGTCCCTTCGTTTTCCCGTAAAGTAAAACCAGTACCGAGCGGGCCGAAAATATCGACTGTTTCTCCAGCCTTTATTCCAGCCAAGCGCTGCGTACCGATTCCTTTGACCAAGTAAAGAAATTCGAGCGTGTTGGAATCTTTATTAATTCTATATATGCTAAATGGCCGACGCAGCAGAGGGTAATTATCCTCCCCGCACAGGACATTAAAAAATTGTCCGGGCCTGGCTGAAATATGCAGGTTCGATGCATCGACAATCATATGCCAATAACGTTCACTCACTTGTTGATTAGATAATACTTTTCGTTTTTCCGCTCTCATGATGTTTGCTCCTATCCATGTTTTTAAATGTCCCGGCCGGCTTTTTCTGAACTTCTTCCGCACACCGGAGAACGACTTCTTCCAACAAGGCGGCGCCTTTAGCTATTTGGGCAATGGAGCTGTATTCATCCTTATGATGGCTTAATCCGTCTCGCGATGGAATGAAGATCAAGCCAGTCGGACAAATACTTGCCATATTCATCGCATCATGCCCGGCACCGCTCATCATATTCATGTAAGCGATACCTTGAGCTTCACATAAAGTAGATAACAATCGTACTGTATATTTATCCAGAACGACGGGCTTCTCATCACTTAAGATTCTAGCTTCGACCTGAAGTCCCCGCCTTTTTTGCAATCCTCTGAACAGTTGAGACAGACGTTCAATGATGATTTGTCTGGATGTTATAACGGTGCCACGAATATCGATCTTTAAGCTTACCCAGTCCGGTACGACATTCATCGCTCCTGGTTGAACATCACATACTCCTGCTGTGGCAACCGTACCATGCTCGGCTTCCTCTAACGCTGCCTTTTCCAGCTCCGTAATGATCTCGGCCGCTCCAATCAGCGCATCCTTACGCATATTCATCGGAGTCGTCCCCGAATGGGAAGCCTTGCCTTGGATCGTAACCTCCAGGCGGATGGGAGCAGCTATTCCAGTTGCAATCCCAACTTCCCTACCGCTGTTTTCAAGCAGTGGGCCTTGCTCAATGTGAAGCTCGAAAAAAGCTTTAATATCTTTCCCGCTTCTTCGCGCCGTTTCGATATGGGCAAAGTCCAGGTCAACTGCTGCTAATGCTTCCGGAAATGAAACACCCTCATTGTCACGCAGCTTTTGCAGCGATTCTTTGTTTAACTTGCCAGCCATAGCTTTGCTTCCTATGGTCGATACACCGAAGCGCGCTGATTCTTCACAGGCAAATGAAATCAGCTCAATAGGATTGCGCGTAACAATCCCCTTCTCATTCAAGCTTCGAATCATTTCCAATCCTGCAATAACTCCGAGAGTTCCATCGTATCCGCCGCCATGCTGTACTGTATCGAGATGCGATCCGCATGTCACTGCGGGAAGCTGAGGTTCACTGCCTTCACGCCGGGCAATAACATTCCCGCAGGCGTCAATCCGCACCGACATACCTTCATCCTTGCATTTTCGGATCAAATATTCATTTGCTTCCCAATGCTCCCTGGAATAGGCAAGTCTCGTTATTCCCTCTCCATTTGCAGCCCCAATCTCGTTAACTTCCTTCAATGCAGCTTCCAAACGATTTATATTCACGAGCAATCACCTCATTATACCTAAGCTTTTTCCTCAGTATACGTAAGAGAAAAAGAACAGTCATTGTGTATAAAGCCGAAAGATGTCAGTTTCTTTTGTCTGTTTGGATAAGAAAAAAATACCGATTAGAGCTCATAATTCCAGGTTTAAATGAAACACCCCGACGCTTCAGATCTGTCAGACAGATGACTTAAACGTCAGGGCGGGTAGAAACGTAAAATATTTACAAAATAAGCTCTTGAGACTCATGCCAACGAAGCAGTCTTTTCTCCAACATATTCGACAGCATGTATAGCAGTAAGCCAATTACGCTTAACAATAAAACCGCCGTTAAAATCATATTAATGTCATAGGTTTCACTGCCCAGAATTACCAGATACCCTAACCCTGCCTTGGCGCCAATCATTTCACCGATAACCGCACCCGTTATTGCATAGGTTGTAGATACTTTGACACCGGACATAATAGAAGGTAAGGAATAAGGAATTTCTACCGTCCAGAAACGCTGCCACCGGTTAGCCTTCAGAATATGCAGCAAATCCTGCATATTCTTTTCTACAGAACGGATACCGACGATCGTATTGACCATGATGGGGAAAAAGACGACCAAGATGACGAGTGCAATCTTCGAGGTTGCACCCAAGCCGAACCACAAGAGAAACAGTGGTGCAATTGAAATTTTCGGTGCTATTTGAACCAAAACAATATACGGATTGAACAGACGTTCCAACAATACGCTTTTGGCCAGCAAATAACCGAAAAGTAACCCAAGTACACAACCAATCAGAAATCCGATGAATATCTCATATAACGTAATCCCAATGTGGGTTCCCATATCCCCCATCGTTAAAATTTTAAGAAATTTGGATACAAACAATGCAGGACCTGGAAGAATTTGTACCGGTATATGAAAAACAGATACGTATGCCTGCCACAAACCAACGAACACCAGTAACGTAAGGATAACGAGAAAACTTTTTCGTCCAAAATAATTCATAGTGCATTCACCTGCGTTACTTTAGATTTGGGACAACTAAATCTTCCGCTTTAAAGGTTGTCTTGATAATATCAAATGTCTTTTGCGTGTCGATTGACGTTTGCCATCTTGCCATATCAGCAGCACCATAGCCATCCTTCTTAGTCAGATCGCTCTGCCACAAATAAGGAATGAACACATCATTGAAGATTTTTTCAGTAATTTCCTGTTTACCTTCAGACGACGTAGCATATTTCTTGATGGACATATCAACAGCAGCTTTCACATTGCCTTTAATAATATAATCCAGTGACTGGTTCAAAGCTTTGTTGAACGCGATAACCGTGTTCTTATTCGTGGACAAGTATTTATCCGAAGTTACGACAACATTACCAAAGGAAGGAAGGAAATCATCGGAACGAATTTCATCCACATCCACGCCGCTGTTTTTAAGCTCAACCGTTCTCAGCATGGAGAAGGTGATGGCATCAACTTCATCAGAGACCAATGCATTTACAATTGCGCCGGTACCTACGATTTTGGCATTAACATCCTTGATGTTCATGCCATTTTTCTCAAGCAGCACCTGCAGTTGGATATAGTTCGGGCTTCCGAAGCTGGTTACGGCAACCGTTTTACCTTTCAAATCTTTAGGGCTTGTAATTCCTTTGCCTTTTTTGAAAATGGTTGCTCCCAGACCGCGCTGATAAGTTGTGTGCACAACTTTTACAGGAATGCCTTGTGATTTTGCTGTAATAACGGCATCGGCATTAGGAAATCCGAATTGCACATTGTCCGCAGCAACGTTTTTCACGATACTGGCAGCATCTGCATAAACGAAATCGACGTCAAGACCTTGCTCCTTAAAGAAGCCTTGCTCTTTGGCTACATACATCGGTGCATAGTAAGGAACAGCTGCTCCATCCATTTGAACCGTAACCTTCTGAATTTCCTTTGGTTTCTCTCCACCGGCAGCAGGCGTTTGTGCAGTATCATTAGGTTTGGCGCCACAAGCTGCCAATAAGCTGCCAGCAAGCGTAAGACTGAGTAAAAGGCTAAGTGATTTCTTCTTCATCATGAAACAACACCCCTAGTTATCAATTTGTCTACTGCGTGCAACGCGACCTTGCATAATTTCATTTGGCTTTCTTCGTAATCCACCAGCCATTGATTCGTGATTCGGTTGGCATGGACAACAAGCAATGTGCCTGCATAAGCTCCCATAACTGAAGCAATGGTCAAAAGTGTTTCTGATTCCATCTCCAGATTAAGCACTCCAAGCGCCTTCATTTCCTCAATGATGCTCGCTGAGTAATTATAAGGACTTACGTCTCTTCCCTGACCATGGTAAAACGAAGAGGTCGTTGCGCCTATGCCGAGATGATAGCGGTAACCCAGATCCTCACAGGCTTCAATCAGCGCCTGCACTACATAATGATTGGCCAACGCTGGAAATTCGGGACGCGCATAATGATTCGTAGTCCCTCCCAATCGAACACTGCCTGTGTTGATGATCATATCCCCACAATCAATTCCTTCTTGAATAGCAGCGGTTCCACCGATTCTAAGCAAGCATTTGGCCTTTAATCGGAGCAATTCGAGAACGGCTATTTCGGTAGAAGGACCGCCAATGCCTGTAGAACATACGGAGACTGGATTGCCGTTGAATTCGCCTGTCCCTACTTTAAATTCACGATTAGAGCTGATGATCTTATAATTGCTAAACAAATCGCGAATCAGCTCAACACGCCCCGGATCACCCGGCAGCAGCACATAGGGCGCTGTCTCTCCTTCGGAGATCCGAAGATGCGGTACTTTCGTTCCTTCGTATAAGGGGAAATCCGCTTGAATAAACCTGGTCATGACCTGCCCTCACATCCTCTCGAATTATTTCATTTGCTTGGAATCGTGCCAGAATAGAAAACGATTCTCTAAAAAACTAATAAGTGCGTAGAAAATGATCCCAACGACAATGGTGTATATAATACTGGCAAAAAGCATGGGAGAATTATAAGTGGTACTGTTAAATACCAGCAAATAACCTAACCCGCTTTCGCCGGATATCCACTCTGCAACAATAGCTGCAATAACGGCCTGTACCATTCCAACCTTTAAGCCTGCAAAAATTTGCGGCAGGGAATGAGGCAGCTCGACTTGAACGATTTTTTGCCACCAGTTTAAGCCTGTAATTTGCATCAAGCATTTCAGGTTATAAGTGACGCTTTTCAATCCGAATATCGCACCCAGCATAACCGGGAAAAACACCATCGAAATAATTAACATCAGCTTGGAGGTAAACCCTAATCCGAACCATATAACGAACAACGGAGCAAGAGCAATCTTCGGCGCCGTTTGGGCCAAAAGAATATACGGCATCAGCGCATCTTCAAGAAATTTGAATTTACCAATCAGATAGCCGATCGCATAACCGAAAACAATACCCAATACGAAGCCTGCAAGCACTTCACCTGAGGTAACTAAGAAATGGTGCATCAAATCCTGAGTGGAAAACATCTCTATAAGCGCTTTTCCAACATCCGCTGGAAGCGGTACTATAAATGCCGGCACATCGAATGCTACGACGTACACATACCACACGAGTACAAGAAAAAGGATGGCTGCTAAATACTCTCCAACTTGTCTCAATCTCAGCATTAGCCTAACACTTCCCTTAGCTTTTTAACGTAATTCACAAACTCAATCGTTTCCTTCATTTCCACAGTTCGGGGATGAGGCAGATCAATATCGATAATTTCATCGATCTTTCCCGGGCGTGGAGACATTACGATAACACGATCGGATAAAAATGCCGCTTCGGAAATGCTGTGTGTTACAAACAAAATCGTTTTTTTCGTTTCCGTCCAAATGCGAAGCAGCTCAATTCCCATTTTATCCCGAGTCAGCGCATCCAAAGCACCGAACGGCTCATCCATCAACAGAACATCAGGGTTATAGGACAACGCTCGAACTATCGCTACCCGCTGCCTCATACCGCCTGACAATTCACGTGGATATGCTTTCTCAAAGCCCTTTAATCCCGCAAGCTCCAGCAGCTTATCCAGGTTTTCCATATTCTCTTTGGTTTCCAATTTCTTTACTTCCAACGGAAACTTGGCATTCTGATAAACGGTTTTCCATGGAAGCAGAGTAGCATCCTGAAACACAAAGCCAATGTTATCAGCTGATTTCTCCCAAGTTATCGAACCTGATGATGGGGTATCCAAATTCGCAAGTATTCTTAGTAAAGTTGATTTCCCGCAGCCTGATGGACCTATGATGGAAATAAATTCACTTTTTTTAACATTCAAATCAATATGTGTTAAAGCCTGTACCTCTCGACCATCGCTTGCCTTGTATATCTTGTTTACATCCTCAATGCGAATTGCTGTAGTAGACATGCTGGATAACACCCCTTCACTTTCATCTTTTACGATATTACTTTCTCTAAAAGTCCCTATCGGTTATATAAAATATATTTTATCCGTTTAAAATGTGATCTGATATGTCTGTGAGGACAAAAAATAAGTTTCACATTCGTCCATTAAGACAATGTACATTTTTCCATTTGTTGATCAATGGCTTTTTCAGCTTATATTAATGTCAACTATGTGGTATTTGAGCTGTTTACAAAGGCTATTCCCCATTTTGAACAGGAAGTAAATCATGACGTTTGGGAGCCTGCTGGCTATGCTAGCAGCATTTCCCTACATTATTCATGCCCTCTGTCCTTACGGACTATACGGCTATTGCTCCTCTATGCTAGAAAGAAAGCTCTCTCCCTGAGGCGGGGGTTCTACGAGGAAATTATCTGCAATCGTTGCTCCAATGTCGGCAAAGGTCGAGCGGATTCCAAGGTCGCTTCCCTTGCCCAAACTCTTCTTCGATACAAGCAGAGGTACATATTCCCTTGTATGGTCTGTACCTGTATGGGTCGGATCATTGCCATGATCAGCTGTGATGATCAACAAGTCATTGGAGCCTAAGCCTTCCAGAATTTCAGGTAAACGAGCATCGAACTCCTCCAGTGCCGCAGCATAGCCTTGCGGGTCACGGCGATGCCCATAAATAGCGTCAAAATCAACAAGATTCAAGAAGCATAAGCCATTGAAATCCTGTTGCATGACCTTAATTAATTGATCTACTCCATCCTGATTGGACTTCGTTTTCAAGCTTTCCGTAACGCCTAGTCCTGCAAATATATCGGAAATCTTACCAATCCCAATGCTGTCATATCCAGCCTTAACCAAATGGTCCATCACCGTCGCCGTTGGCGGCGTCACGGCGTAATCCCGCCGATTCGGAGTTCTACTGAATTGGCCAGGCTCACCTATGAAAGGACGCGCAATAACCCTGCCTACAAAATTATCCGCATTCAGCGTCATTTCCCTGGCTTTACCGCAAATCTCATATAGCTCAGCAAGGGGAACGATGTCTTCATGCGCGGCAATTTGGAGCACACTATCGGCTGAGGTGTATACAATAAGTGCCCCGCTTTGCATATGCTCCAAGCCTAGCTCATCCAATATTTCAGTTCCGGATGCCACCTTATTGCCGATAATTGAACGGCCTGACAGCGATTCCAAAGCTTGTATGAACGTTTCCGGGAACCCTTCGGGATACGTTTGGAAAGGAACATCATTCCGCACACCCATGATCTCCCAGTGCCCAGTTAATGTATCCTTGCCCGCTGAAAGCTCAGCCATTTTCCCATAATAAGCCTTCGCATGCTCAACAGCTTGTATGCTTTGAATAGGTCCGATGCGGCCAAGTCCCATTTGTTCCAAGTGGGGCAGTCGCAATGCACCGACAGCCTCCGCTATATGTCCAAGCGTATTGGAACCGAGATCACCATAAACGGAAGCATCCGGAAGCTCCCCTATCCCAACGCTGTCCAGAACAATGAGGAAAACCCTTGAATATCGATTAGTCATTAGTTGTTAGCCCCTTCACCTATACCTGTGCTGCAAAAATTATGGTTCCAAACACTTAATTGAGCATTTCATCGTAAACAACAGTTCCATTAACCATCGTTAACACAGCTTTCCCTTTGAGCTTCATCCCGGCGAAAGGGCTGTTTCGGGATAGCGATTTAAATTGCTCCGGATCTACCGTCCATTCTTTCTGTGGATCCAATATTGTAATATCGGCGTCCAAGCCCTCCGCCAGCCTTCCTGACGGCAGTCCCATAATATTCGACGGGTTGACCGTTAATTTGGCAATTGCATCCGTAAGGGCCAGCCTTCCTGAATGTACGAGGAATGTAAAGGTTAAGCCAACAGCCGTCTCAAGCCCAACCATTCCAAACGGGGCCTCTCCAAGCGGGCGCGCCTTCTCCTCAGATGTATGAGGGGCATGATCCGTTGCAATAGCTTCCAGCGTCCCGTCTGCCAGACCTGCAATTACAGCCTCCACATCCTCCCGAGTTCGCAGCGGTGGATTAACTTTAGCCAATGTGCCGCATACTAATGCTTGCTCATCGGTTATGGAGAAATGATGCGGTGCTCCTTCCCCTGTAACCCGCACCCCTCTGGCCTTGGCCTCACGTATAAGCTGAACCCCTCTGGCCGTTGAAACATGCTGAATGTGAAGCCTTGCCCCAGTTTCTTCTGCGAATAAAATGTCTCGTGCTATAATCAATTCTTCACCCAGCCTGGGAATACCAGGATCTCCAAGCTGATTGCTCACCTTGCCTTGATTGAGTGAACCGCCGCTTACCAATTGATGATCCTCGCAATGGGAGCTGATCGGCACATCCAGCTCGGCAGCTTTGCGGAAAGCTGTGTACACAAGCTTAGGGTCCATCACAGTTTTGCCGTCATCTGTAAATGTAACCGCCCCGGCTTGCTGCAGGCTCTCCATCTCTGTCAGCACCTTGCCCTCAATCCCGTAGGTTAGAGCCGCTGAAGAATAAACCTTGACGGTCGCTTGCTCCAGTCCTGTACGGAGCACATACTCCAGTATTTCTACAGTATCAATGCTGGGCTTCGTGTTAGGCATACAGACTACCGTTGTAAATCCTCCGGCAGCTGCGGATAAAGCGCCTGATGAAATCGTTTCCTTTTGAGGGAAGCCTGGGTCCCGGAAATGGACATGGATATCTACAAGACCGGGAACAACAAGCAAGCCTGATGCATCAATGACATGATCGACAATCCCATTCGTTATAGGTCCAATATGAACAATTTTTCCATCTTCAATGATTACGTTAGTGATTTCCATAAAATGAGTCTCAGGATTGATGACCGTTCCATTTTTGATAAGCGTTCTCATAAGATGTCACTCCTTGAACTTCTGATAATAGAAACTTTATCAAGAAATAGAGGCAACGAATATGTAGGGAAGGACAAAAAAATAAACCGACTTTTGTCGGTTTAGCCAAGAGTAAAAGGTGAGTCCCGCACTCCAAGGGTTTCTTCAGTATTCGATGCTGACAATGTTCCAAAAGTTACTTCGTTATCCATGCAAACTTTTTATACCAACGCTACACATTTCCCGACTGGAGGATTTGGTCTATTTTCAGTCCCATATGCAGCAACAATCGTTTTTCCGCATCATGAACACTGCAGCCGGTTAGCTGTTCTATTTTTTGCAGCCGGTATTTCATCGTATTAACATGAACGAACAGCTTCTCCGCCGTTTCAGCCAGGGAGCAATTGTTTGCAAAATATTCCCTCAAGGTGACCACAAGACTTGCATTGCTGCTCCAATCGTATTCCACCAGCTTGCCGATCGTTTCCGAATAGATATCCTCCATTTCCTTCCAATCATTAACTTGACCTAGTACACGAAAAATACCCAAATCCTCGTAATGGACACAGCCTGTTTTTCCACTGATCGGCTTTCCCAGCTGAATTGCTTTAACCGCTTCCTTATATCCTTGATGAATGCCCTCCAAGCCCTGATAAAATCTTCCAACGCCAACGGTAAACGACAATTCATCGAATTCTTGTGAAAGCTGCCGGCGCGCGGATTCCGCTAAATCCATGATCGAGCTGTTATGCGGGTCATTGGTGTAGGGTAACGTTCCCGCTCCAACCGCGGGCTCCCGATGATAAAGTACAACGATAAGTTCTTTTCTAACTGTAATAATAGCCTTTTGGGCATCGAATCGAAAAATATCATTTACTTTCAGCAGAAGCTTTCGTTTGCGTTCCTGAAACCACAGCGCTTCATTCTCACGTTTTACAACAGGCTGCGGAGAGCTGGAATAAGCAATAGCAAACACTTGATAGTCCTTCGACAAATTCCAATTGAACATCTTGCCCTTCTCAATAACTTCGGCTTTATCCGCAACATTGCCCGTCAGCACCTCGGATAAAAAATCATCTTTGAAGGTTTGTTCCACATCTGCTCTCGTAATCACTTTTAAAAATTCAAGGGCCATTAACAATACCGTACGATCCAGCACAAGAAAATCACGCTCAACAAATTCTCTTTTCGTTTGCCAGCAGGTAACATCTCCGTACAATTCATCGTTCAAAAAGAGCGGCGTTACTATGCATGGTGTGCTCTGATGATCAAGCATTCGCTCCATCCTGATGGAACGTTTGGCTATTTTCAGCTCGTTTTTTTGCGCCCGGGTCAGAGCAGCGACTGTTTTCCCCCACGAAATACCTTCCAATGCCGGAACTTCCGATCCAACTGTAATAATATTTTCTGTCATTTGCTGCACAGCTTCAACCAAAGACGGGATTCCCTTCCCACCCATAGCCAGCTCAGTAATCCACTGAAAAAACTTTTCCAGCTGCTCCTTGCCCAGGTCCGACTTATTCAATCGAAGCTCCATCAACGGAGTCATAATATCCAGATAAGAGACTTCATCTTCTATTTCTATTATTGGAAACCCAAGACGGTTCCCGGCTTCGATGATCACCTCTGGAATTTCCTTCACATAACGTTCGGTCTTAATAGCTAAGGCTGAGCTTCCAACATCATGCAGCTGCTGAACCAAATGTCCGATAGCCTCTGGATCGTCCTTGATCGGGTACAGGCTGGTCAACAGCAAGTCGTTTCCTTTTAACCACCGAATAACATCCGGCACTTCCATGACTGTAATATAGTCAATCGTTCTATGAAGCCCCTTCTCTCCGGCAACTACCTTACACTGAACCAGTCCGCCGATTTGCATAGCTTCCTTTACGCTGACTCCCATTGATCCACCTCTTCTTTCTGTCGGTTAAAATTTCCATATGGATAATGTACGTTATTATAACGAAAAGAAATCGATTATACACTATTCGCATTTGCTTCATTCAGTATGAGAAAAACAGATAAATCGATATTATTATACTTTTCCGAGTCAAAAGCAAGAAACAGGGGCAATTTAAGGTATTGTATATTTATTCATTTTAATGTATATTTAATCACAAATTGACTTACTCGAGCTATTATCCCTCATATTCCATATAAATATTTTTTAGGAGTGAATCATCATGAATGCGAAATTGTTGTTGGAGGATGGAACCGTATTTGAAGGAAAAGCTTTTGGCGGCGAAGGAGAAACCTCCGGAGAGGTCGTATTTCACACCGGTATGACCGGCTATCAGGAAATATTATCGGACCCTTCCTATTGTGGGCAAATGATTGCTATGACCTATCCGTTAATCGGAAACTACGGGATAAACCGGGATGATTTCGAAGCTATTCGCCCCTGGGTACAGGGCTTTATTGTAAGGAATCACGAGCTCGCGCCCAGCAATTGGAGATCCTCCATGAACCTTAATGCTGTGCTGAAGCAATACGGCATACCCGGGATAAGCGGCATTGATACAAGGATGCTGACACGAATTATTCGGCAGCACGGCACGATGAAGGGACTGCTCTCAACCAGCAGCAAGCCGCTTGCAGCACTGCAAGAACAGCTTCATGCCATGAAGCCGCTGCGCAATCAAGTGTCGCTCGTTTCGACGCCGCAGCCATACCGCAGTCCGGGCGCCAAGGAACGTATCGTGGTAGTAGATTTCGGCTGTAAATTAGGCATGCTTCGCGAGCTTAGCGGTAGGGGCTGCGATGTTGTCGTCGTTCCTCACGATTCAACCGCGGATCAAATCCGCAGCTTTAATCCTGACGGCGTCCTGCTGTCCAACGGTCCCGGAGACCCTAAGGATTCGGCTCACGTCATACCGGTGATTCGCGAGCTTCTTGGTGAAATTCCGCTGTTCGGAATTTGTCTTGGGCATCAGCTATTCGCACTCGCCTGCGGTGCCGACACCGGCAAGCTGGCCTTCGGCCATCGCGGCTCCAATCATCCTGTAAAGGAAGTGGCCACAGGACATTGTCTTATCACATCACAAAACCACGGATATACCGTAATCGATGCTACAGTAGCTTCAACCGACCTTATGATCACTCATATTAATAATAATGATGGCACTATTGAAGGACTTAAGCACAGCTATCACCCTGCTTTTTCCGTACAATTTCATCCCGAGGCAGCTCCTGGGCCTTATGACAGCAACACTTTGTTTGATCAATTTTTGGATATGATTCACCAATTCCAACGCAATCGTGCTTTAGGAAACCTTTTAGAAAGCTCAACAGGCAAACACAAAGCTCATACAGCATCTTCTGAAATTCTCTCACATAAAGGAGCCCAATTGGTATATGCCGAAAAATAACGCTTATCAAAAAATTCTCATTATTGGCTCAGGCCCTATCGTGATCGGGCAAGCAGCCGAATTCGACTATGCCGGCACACAAGCCTGCGAAGCGCTAAAGGAAGAAGGCGTGGAGGTGGTGCTCATCAACAGCAATCCGGCCACTATTATGACCGACTCCACATTTGCCGACAAGGTATACATGGAGCCTATCACTCTGGAATTTGTCAAACAGATCATTCGAAAAGAACGTCCTGACGGCTTACTTGCTACTCTTGGCGGACAAACGGGGCTCAATATGGCGATGGAGCTTGCTAATGACGGTATCCTCGCTAGTGAAAATGTAAAGCTTCTCGGAACTCAATTGGAGCCCATCCGTAAAGCCGAGGACCGCGAGCTGTTTCGCGAGCTGATGAAGGAGCTGCGACAGCCCGTTCCGCAGAGCATCATAGTTACAGAGGCCAATGCAGCGCTTCAATTTGCGGCTCAGATCGGCTATCCTGTCATCGTTCGTCCCGCCTATACGTTAGGGGGAACCGGTGGAGGCATCGCCAAGGATGCTGAAGAGCTGCTGGATATTGTTCGATCCGGCTTGCACTGCAGCCCCATCGGCCAATGTCTGGTAGAAAAAAGCATTGCCGGCATGAAGGAAATCGAGTATGAAGTCATGCGTGATGCTAATGACAATTGTATGGTTATTTGCAATATGGAAAATTTCGATCCGGTAGGCGTTCACACTGGAGATAGCATTGTCGTAGCCCCAAGCCAAACGTTATCTGACCGAGAATATCAAATGCTGCGCACGGCCTCCATACAAATTGTGCGGGCACTCGGTATCGAGGGCGGCTGCAATGTGCAATTCGCGCTGGACCCGGACAGCTACCAATATTACGTTATTGAAGTGAATCCGCGGGTCAGCCGTTCATCAGCGCTGGCATCCAAAGCGACAGGTTATCCCATTGCCAAGATGGCTGCAAAAATCGCAATGGGTTATACGCTTGATGAGATTATTAACCCGGTCACTGGTAAAACCTACGCCTTCTTCGAGCCGGCATTGGATTATGTCGTTACCAAAATTCCACGCTGGCCCTTTGATAAATTTCCGAACGCCAACCGGAAGCTTGGAACTCAAATGAAGGCTACCGGAGAAGTTATGGCCATTGGCCGCAGCTTCGAGGAATCGCTTCAGAAGGCCGTCCGCTCCCTTGAAATTGGCACCGTGCGGCTGCATCTCCCTGAAACTAAACAGCTCACTCAAGCGGAGCTGCAGATAAGACTGCAGAAAGCAGATGATGAAAGGCTGTTTCTGATCGCAGAGTCTTTTCAAAGGGGATATACAGTCGATGAAATTCATCGTCTAACTCATATAGATCAATGGTTCTTACAAAAAATTGAACAATTGGTTGTATTCGAGCAGCAGCTGATAGAGGAAGATCTTTCGGATGCTCAGCTCCTGGAGGCCAAAAAGCTGGGCTTTAGCGATCAAGCTATTGCGGATATACGCCACTCTGCGAATGCCTCCTTCCGGTTTACAGCGGCTCGCGACATTGAAGAACGCAGGTATCGTTCAGGCATCATTCCAGTATTTAAAATGGTGGACAGCTGTTCCGCTGAATTCGAGGCGACTTCATCGTATTATTATTCGACCTATGAAATAGAAAATGAGACACCTGAGTCAATCAAACCCAAAATCGTAGTATTAGGTTCCGGTCCCATACGCATCGGGCAAGGCATCGAATTCGATTATTCCACCGTTCATGCGGTCAAGGCTATTCAAGAGGCCGGGTATGAAGCGGTTATTATCAATAATAATCCGGAGACCGTATCAACGGATTTCAATATTTCGGATCGATTATATTTTGAACCGCTCCATCTTGAGGACGTCATTCATATTATTAATCATGAACAGCCTGAAGGGGTTATCGTGCAATTCGGCGGGCAGACGGCTATTAAGCTGGCTGCAGCTTTAGCTGAGCGGGGCATTCGCATTATTGGCACGAGCTTTGCCGGAATCGATACGGCTGAAGATCGTAAAAAATTCGAACTGCTCCTCCGGGAGCTGCAAATTCCGCAGCCTTCGGGAGACACCGCCCATTCGATCAAGGAGGCTGTGACGGCCGCAGAGCGAATCGGCTATCCCGTTTTAGTGCGTCCCTCCTATGTGCTTGGAGGACGCGCTATGGAAATTGTGCATTCCGCCTTGGAGCTAGTCACTTACATGGAACGTGCGGTTCAGGTTAATCCCTTGCATCCTGTCTTAATCGATCGATACATGCATGGAATTGAGGCGGAAGTAGACGCAATTTATGATGGTACAACGCTCCTGATTCCTGGAATTATGGAACAAATCGAACGGACAGGGGTACATTCCGGGGATTCAATTGCAGTGTATCCTCCACAAAGCTTGTCACGAGGCGTCAAAGAGCAAATCGTTGATATAACAACGAAGCTGTCCAAGCATCTGAATGTTATAGGCCTCGTTAATATTCAGTTTTTAGTGGTGCAGGAGCAAGTGTATGTCATCGAAGTCAATCCCCGCGCCTCAAGAACGGTTCCATTTATGAGCAAAATCACGAATGTACCGATGGCTAATATAGCAACCAAAGTATCCTTGGGGCAAAGCCTTGCTTCATTCGGTTTTCCAGAGGGTCTGTTGAAGGAAGCCGACGAAGTTTCAGTTAAAGTTCCGGTGTTTTCTCTTCATAAGCTAAGCGGTGTGGAGATTGCGTTAAGTCCTGAAATGAAATCCACAGGCGAGGTTATCGGGAGAGACCCAGTGTATGCAAAAGCGTTGTATAAAGGCTTGCTTGCCGCAGGGATGAAGCTGCCTGCCCAAGGAACCGTCATCGCTTCCATTGCTGACAAGGATAAAGCAGCGGCTGTTGAACCGCTAAGAAAGCTGTTCCGGCTTGGGTACCGGATTATCGCAACTCCCGGGACCGCCCGGCTGCTTCAAGCGAACCATATTCCGGCTGCCAGCTATAACATGGAAGAGCTTATCCATTCGCTGCGAAGCTTCAAAGCAGACCTGTTAGTCAACATGGTGACAACAGGAAAAGCTGCTTCCAGCAACGGCTTCCAACTTCGGCGCGAGGCCATCGAAAGCGGACTTGTGTGCCTAACCTCGATGGATACCGTGCACGCCTATACAAATGTGCTGGAAACGGTGTATTTCACACCGTTCGCCATTCGTTAAGGATACGCGGCTTCGTATTTTGGGTGGATGATCTCGTTTGCGCTTTTTGTTAAGGAAATGGAGTGGAAGCTGCATGATCGCTTCCACTCCATTCTCTTAGTCCTTACGAAACATCACTCCAAGCCGAAGCATGTTCACGGTGCTCCAATAAGCAGTGGAAAATGTGTCAGCATTGCTAATTGTGCTTCCCCTTGCTCACTCACTCCTGCTTTTGTGTAATCGATTGTCATTGGCAGCTTGATTTGGACACTATAATTTCCGAAAGGAACCTGCTTGCCGTCTGAATCCTTTTGATCCCAACTAAATGTCAACTCCTCGCTTCCGCCGCTTTCAAATACGGCTTTCGATGCGGGGATTTTTCCTGACCAGACCAGCTCCGGTTTAATACGGCCAGCGCCGATGTCCAGTTGACGGGTAATCTCAATTGTGAAGGACGTTGATGGATTCAATTCCAATTCGTCTATGCTTACATTTCTGATTGCGTAGCGTAAACCTACTTCTTGGCCTCTGGAAAAGTAAGCTTCCGGATTGATCATTTCCCCATTCATAACAACTATGGATAAATCAAACGGATAGTTTCTCCATCCGGCGCCCAGCTCATATTGATGAGTCTTTTTTACGCCTGTAATTTCCTTAGGGATAACTGCTGCCGGAGGTATATATAGAGCAGGATCATCTTCCGGGTTTATTTGATAAATCCAACAATCCCCAAGCCAATCGCTATGAATATGATGCCAGCCTCCGCCATGCTCGAACACCGTTACCTTCTGTGGAGTCAATCGGCCGAGCTCCCGAGCTTGTTTATCCGGATGCTCGTATGCAATGGCAGAATCGGTCAGGATCATACTTCTTTCTTCTGACTTAAGATCCGGCGGATAGCCAACATGACTGTTGACCCAGCGCTTCCCTTCCCATGTATCGATGTACAACCATTCATTATTTAATGTTATTTTTGCCTGCACTAGCTGGGGTGACAGCATGCCTGCAACCTCGCTCCCTGCATCCGGAGTACGGAACATTGGAGTTGGCGTCCGCAGATGTACCCATAAGCCGCTGCTGTTCGGTCCGTAAAACTCCGCATGCTGAATAATGGAAGATTTGGGATGAATCCATTTATAGCCAAGCCATGTTTCAATCAGATAGTATTCTCCATCCGTATACACGGACCGGACTACTTGCGGAGAAATGGTTCCCAAGCTCTGTTTCATAGAAGCTTGCCGTGCCGGATACAAGTTTTCCTCTTGCATCAGCACCAGGTAGTCGTAATATTGCTCCTCAAATGGAGCGTTCTGCAATAGAACCCATTTATCCTCATTCGTTGTTTTAATTTGAAACCACACTTTGCTTCCGTTCAAGAGCTTACGGTCCCAGCCATTTTCGGCTCCCGTTACTTGTACCGTCTGCGGGGCAGCATCGTAGAGCTGATTGCCGTCAATACCGTCATAGATAGGTGTTCTATCAGCCGTTAAGCTAATTTCTTGGGGAAGCTGCATACCTGTGGAACCGGATTCCGCTGCAAATGCAGCGTTCAAAACTGTGGAAGCCACGCTCCCGAGGAGCAGCACAAGCAGCATCAATAGAATTCGTTTAGGTTTCATTTCATTTCCTCCCTATCTAAATGTCTGATATACATTCAGACGCTCGGGAGGCTAAAAGGTTTCCAAACTGCAACGGCATTCCTCCATTGAAGTTTAAGCAAATTGAGGGGGAAAACGGTGATGGGTTGCTTGTTCAAACCCGTAGGCTATTTTTATCAAAGTAGGCTCGCTAAATGCTCTACCTGAGAAGACTACACCAAAGGGACCCTTTGTATGATCACCATCCAAGTCTATAATGCCTGTCGAAGAATACCCCGCCGGAACCGCAATTAATGGATAGCCCAATCGTGCTGCAGTATATAGCCCGTCAACATCCCCAGGTAACATTAAGGCATCCAGACTGTATTTATCCAACACATAGTCTATTCCTTCATGAAGCGCCAACTCCATGTATTCCTGCTTCTTCTGCAAATAGGTTTCTTCAGTCAGTGCTGTTTCTTCAGACCTTATTAGCGTGTCCTGCCCATATTTCAAAGCAATCTCCGCATTCTTATTATTGTACTCAATCAGCTCTTCCAAAGAGTGAACCGGTACGGTATCAGCCAACTGGGATAAGTAATTATTGAGACCTTTCTTAAATTCATACGTGATGACATCATTATTCCAGTTCATCTGCTCAACGTAGAGACTAACATGATCAATAATTGTGGCTCCTTCATTTTTCAATGTAATAATGGCTGCTTCCATAATAGAAAGCCTTTCCTCATCCAAATGCTTATAATAATGTCTTGGAATGCCTATTCTTGCATGCTGTAAAAAGCCTGCTTCTAAAAATGGCGTGTAGTCTTGAAAATAATGCTTTTCGCTCGAAAATGTAGCACTATCATTGCTATCCACTCCAGTTAATGCTCCCAAAATAATGACAGCATCCGTTACCGTTCTAGCTATAGGTCCCGGAGTGTCTTGGCTGCAAGATATAGGAATAATCCCGCACCGGCTAACTAATCCTACCGTAGGTTTGATTCCTGCCAGGAAGTTTTGACAAGCAGGGCCTACAATAGATCCTGCCGTCTCCGTTCCTATAGCCGCCGCTCCCAAATTCGCCGCTACCGCAGCAGCAGAGCCTGAGCTAGATCCGCTGATGAACAGCTCACCAGCACCATATGGATTTAGAACAAGTCCACCTCGCGAGCTGTATCCCGCAGGCATCCGGCTTGACATGAAGTTGGACCATTCCGTCATATTCGTTTTTCCGAGCAATATGGCTCCCGCGGAACGGAGCTTAGACGCTACGAATGAATCTGCTGCCGCGAACGAATCGGCCAAAGCTACTGATCCTGCACTCGTATGCATATTATCCTTGGTATCTATATTATCCTTCAATAAAATGGGAATACCATGCAGCTTTCCCCGGTTCCCTGTTTCTTTTCGTTCCATATCTAAAGCTCTTGCGATTTGTATAGCATCCGGATTGATTTCTAATATGGAATGAATTATTGGATCAAACTTATGAATCCGGTTCAGATATGCATTAACTAAATCCTCTGAGCTTATAGAACCTGCTTCCAAAGCAGTTTGCATACTTGTAATATCCGCTTCTACAATCCAATCCTGCAGCTTGATAGTCACTTGGACAGCTCCCCTCGACAAAAAAATGTGGTGTGATTATCTTCAACTTACCACAATTTCTTCACCTAATAACATGGAGAGATTAACTATACTTATTTTAAGCTTTGAATTTATTGACAAAAAAAGAGCTGTACCAAAAGTCATTTTGGTACAGCCGTTTATTGGATATTCTCAGATGTGCGGAGATAAGGTCACTTCCAACGCGTATTATATATGAAGAATAATGAGGCCGTCCTCCACCGTAATCGGGTATGTCTCTATCTTCGTCTCCTCTGCCTCTATAGTTGGCTCGCATACTACAGCAGCAACAGCGGCAGCTGGCTGTTCTACAGTAACATCATAGGTGCGGACAAGACATTTATGAGGATCATAGATCGATTTGCCTGTTAAAATATCGAATTCCCAACCATGCCAAGGACATCTTATAATTTCCCCGCTTCGTCCGTATACATATTGTCCCGGTGGTGCTGTAAGCGTCATGCCAGTAACACGTCCTTGGCATAAGGGCGCCCCCTGGTGCGGGCAGCTGTTACGCATTGCGTAATAAGTACCGTTGACATTAAATACGCCGATAGACCGGCCTTCGGCTTGGACGATTTTGCGCCCACCGGCCTGTACCTCCGTAACCGTTCCTACAACATGACGTCCCAAGCTGATCTCCTCCTAAAAGTTTCGCGGAGCGAAACTTACTTCGTCCATATAATTATCGCAATCGGTAAAGTTCTCTGGCCGTGTCTGAAAAAATCCGGTTATATAAATCCTCCGGCAGCTTGGGGAACGCACGCTTCGGCGAGTCGAAGTCCCAATGCGGATAATCGCTGGAAAACATCAAAATATGGCGTGCATCCATCATATCCAGCACCTGCAGCAGATGCTGATCATTGTCCGGCCGTTCAATCGGCTGCGAGGCCATACGAACATGATTGCGTAAATATTCACTCGGCCGTTTGGTCAACCAAGGCACTTCGTACCGAAGCCCTTTATACTCCGCGTCCAACCGCCACATTAATGCCGGAAGCCAGGAAACGCCGCCTTCGACAAGCACTACTTTAAAGTCAGGAAACCGTTCGAATACACCTTCGGTAATAAAGCTGACCAGATGCGCTTGAAAGCTTAATGACAGACAAGTATGCCACTCGATATAATGAGTCGGATAGCCGGGTGACGGCTGCTCATTTATCCCCATACCATCGGTACCCGGATGAATGGCAAAAGGAAACCCGTTACGCTCGCACGCTTCATAAATCGGATAATACTGCCGTTGGCCGAACGGCGCCCTTGCTCCCGAGTCTGTCATAACCTGAACAAAATGCGGATGTCCCGCCCAACGGTCAATTTCCTTCGCTGCGGCCACCGGATCCTGATGCGCAATAGTAATCGAGCCTTTGAATACGCCGTCATTGTTGTATTTGCCGAGCCAGGTGTCGGCCAACCAGTCGTTGTATGCGGCAGCTAGCGCTGTCGCCAAATCCGGATCGGGGATCATATTGCAAAAAGCCCGGGGCAGCAGAATAGCATGATCGATTCCGTATTCTTCAATAAGCTGCCGGCGCAAAAAGTCAGGGTCCGTGCCCGCTCCCCCGCCACCCGGAGGCTTTGCATCCAATCTGACCCCATGAACCGGGTTCTCATAAAAGCCTCCCCTGCCTGAAGGCAAATTCCGGCTGCGCCACGGCTCCTGCATATAGCTCCTCAACTCGTCACTGCTTTTCGGATATACATGAACATCACAGTCAATAATGCCTTTCTTTCCTTGTGCACCTTCAAAATCCGCCATTGCCTTCACCTCATCATATAGTCTGTCGGGATCAGTCCATGGAACGCGTTCATCTTAGCAGCTGAGACGGCGGCGTACTACAGACATTTTTTTATAATATCTGACTTTATAAGTTTTCAGTGGAGCTGAACAAGTCTGATATTGCAAGAAAAGCTACAACTTAGACACGAATGTATCTTCTTCGAAAGGGCTTCGATCAGAAGCTCTTCTTACCCGGCCATATATTTCCTAACCCTTCCTAACCCTTGACCGAACCTAACATTACACCTTTGGCAAAATGCTTCTGCAAAAACGGATAGACGATAAGAATCGGCGCCATGGACAGCATAATGGATGCCATGCGGATCGTTTCCTGCGGCAAAACCCGGTCATCCCCGCCTGCACCTGCCTGACCGACACCATTGGAATCGGAGTCTATAACGAGTGTTTTGACGAGCACCTGAAGCGTCCACTTTTTAGAATCTGAAATGTATATAAGCGCATTAAAATACGTATTCCAGTGAGCAACGGCGAAGAACAGTGTGAAGGCAGCAATAGCCGGCATCGATAGCGGTATAACAATTCGCAGAAATACCCCAAGATCCGAGCAGCCGTCAATCCGTCCCGAATCTTCAAGCTCCGACGGCAGCGATTCCAGAAAGCTTTTGATTACGATAAGGCTCCAAGCGCTGGTTAATCCCGACCAAATCAAGGACCAATAAGAGTTAAGCAGCCCCAATTCTTTTATCAAAATGTAGCTCGGTACGATTCCCGCATTAAACACTAAGGTGAAAATAACCGCGCTCATCATAATGCCGCGTCCTGGCATCGTTTTCTTGGTCAGAGCATAAGCCATGGAAAAGGAAACGATAACGTTAAGAATAGTGCCGATTACCGTAATGAAAACCGTACTTTTCAAAGCGTTGATAAAGCTGTTGGTAGATAAAATATACTTGTAGGCGAGAAGCGACCATTTCTCGGGAAATAAATAAAATTGCAAAGGGATATAGGCTTTGGGATCGGTAAAGGAAACACTAAACACGTAAATAAACGGAAAAATACAAATGATTGAAATGATGGCCAGGAGCGAATAGTTCACCCAGTCAAACAATGTCAGCTTTTTGCGCGCAACAAAACTCATCGCAGGCTCCCCTCCTTCAATAAATGCCTTCGTGTCCCAGCTTTTTGACAACGTAATTAGATGCAAGCACAAGCACAAGACCGACGACACCTTTAAACATTCCGACTGTAACCCCGGCACTGATCTGTCCCTTCAATATACCGTGTGTATACGCATACGTATCAAACACTTCCGAGACCGACAGAACGAGGGGATTCTGCATCAGCAGCACCTGCTCGAAGCCGACGTCGGCCATATGACCCAGCCTTAAAATAAGCAATATGATAATGGTCGGCCGAATCGCCGGTAATGTAATATGCCAAATTTGATGCCAACGGTTAGCTCCGTCCACAACAGCCGCTTCATATCTCTGCGGATCAACTCCCGCCATCGCTGCGAGAAAGATGATGGTGCCCCAGCCTGCTTCCTTCCACATGCTTTGCGCGGTAATGAGTCCCCAGAAAAAATTCGGATTGGACAAAAATGCCACGCTCTCATGACCGGAACCTGTAATAAGTTTATTCACAATGCCCACATCGGTGGAAAGAATGAAGAAGGTCATACTTGCTACCACTACCCAGGACAAAAAATGCGGCAAATACACAATCGATTGGTTTAACCGTTTAAACACTTCATGCCTGACTTCATTCAACATTAGCGCCAAAATAATAGGGACCGGAAACATAAACAGCAGCCCGATCAGATTGATGGCGAATGTATTTCTCAGCATCATGTAGAAGGCGTTATCGGTGAACAATTCGTTAAAATGCTTCGCTCCAACCCACGGACTGCCCCAGAAACCGCCGAAGGGATTATAATCTTTAAAAGCAATCAGCAGTCCCCACATCGGGGCGAACTTAAACAGGACGAAATAAAGCACGCCTGGCAAAGCAAGCAAATACATATATTTATGCTGCAGCATGCGGATCCAGAGTCGGGGCCAATAGCCGGTATTCATTTGATTTTTGAGCACGGACTTCGCCGTGTCAGCCGTTGCAGCGGGCTCCAGCATACCATGCACCTCACTTTTATTTGACGTTTGTGATTCGGGTTAACGGGATTCCGACCCGCTTATTTTATTGCTGACGGAGGTGGTAATACGGCTGATTGGAAAGATCAGCATTCAGCCCCGGAACGAGCCATGCTTCCCCAAGTTCATTTCTTAGCTCAAAAAAGTAAATGAGCGGATAGGAGGAATCCGTATAGCTGCCCGGAATGACAGCAGAATAATGTCCCTCAGATTGCTGCATGGTTACAGTCTGATAAGACTCCGCTTGATGTGCATGCCTGTAAAGCAGACTCACGTGCACATCTATACTAGCTCCGGCAAGCATCAAATGCAGTTCTACCGGCTCTCCCACACGGAATGTTCCCGGTGATACATGGTTGTATAGCGGACGCTGCAGCACCGCTGAACCTGAGAGAGCTCCTGCAGACGCCGTCTCCAACGGAGCTGAACCTTCATAATCTTTGGCGGCTTTGAGATACACCTGCTCCATCGCAGCGATATCTTCATCGATCCCTGCTAACCGGTCGGACCAGTGACCCTTCATAAACGGCTTATAGCCGAAGGTGATGTCATCACGGTACACATCCTTGGTTATGGCAACGACTCTCTCCCAAGCCGACCGCGCAGAACGGTAGCTCTGTAAGGCCGCCTGCAGCTGCTGGGGATTGCCGGTCCGCTCGAACATGGCGTAGGCAACTCCGGCACGCAGCTTATCCGCGAAGAAGCGACCGATTCCCGCCTGAGCAGCGATATCGACAGCCCAGCGCCGGAAAGTAGCGCCTGCCGAATCGCTCACTAATGTGCCGGCTGCGGCCAAATGCCGTTCGGCCGCTTCCGCGAGCCCCGATAGCCGGTCTGCGACTTCAAGCGGTGAATATTTGCCGCGCCGCTCGCCTCTCACTGTATCATCGGCAAACTCATTGATCCCATAAAAGATGGCGGTGTCAAGCGGACTTACTGCGCCGAATGTATGCGGGGCAGGGGTGTCAAAATAAGTTTCGGATTGCTTGCCTATGTCGACAATCGCCAGATTATTGTACATCTCCGGCCAAAAATAATTGTTCGATGCAGACGGCAGATGAGCGGTCGTAATCAGCAGCAATATTCGGCTGGCATTTGCCAGTGCCTCGCCTAAATCAGGCCCTGCCCCCTGGAACTCATGACGCAAATATCTTTGCCATTGATCTTCAGCAGCGTCAGGATTGTAATTCAATCTTCCCCACACACGGTAAGTGTACAAATATTTATTCCAGCCATGGCCCTCCATTTGCAGCCCCGCATCCTTATAAAGCTCCCGTCCCCCCGGAGTACCGCTGGTTTTCCGCGCTTTGAACGACATCGGCTCACAGAGCTCTACGCCGAGGCTGTCGCAGAAGCTCCCGCTGCGCCCATAGCCCGCAGCCATTGCAGGATCACCCCATAACAATACCCGCTGCGTTCCGGGCCAAATGCGGTGAAGCACCCCGGTTTGCCGGTTTTCATTCAAATAATCGGCATAGCCGTATCGCGTAAAACGCCTGTAAGTGTTTGTAACTCCCATTAATTCAGCACGCTCCGTCGTCGCAACCGGTAATTCTCTGGCGCGAATGGCAGCCTGATGGTAAGGCAAGCCCATATGCTCCGCCCAAAATTTAGGGGAAACAATGACCGGCATTCCGGTGCCAAGAGCAACCTCCAGCATCTGAGAGTCCACGCCTTTAGGATGCATGTCGATCTCCACTTCCCGGCCGCATCCGGTTATCCCTTTCATAACTTCATTCCAGAACACATGCGAGGGCTCCGGAATACCCCCTTCGTAATGCGTGCGAATGGTCACACCGTCTATATTTGGACATAGCTTGAGCAAAAGACCTAAAGCATCCCGGCAGTAAACGGCATGGTTCTGCTCATCCACACCTTCAATGGTGTGAAGCTCATTAGGACTATCCAGCATCTGATAGGCATGATTCCATAGCCCAAGCTGGAAATGGATACCGCGCAGCTTAGCTTCATGGCTAATATACTGCAGCATGGCTAAATTCCGTTCCGCTTCTCCCTCCGGTAATTCACGAACACGTACCCCATAACCGGGGACAGAAACAAAAAACGGATATGCGAATCCAAAATAGTTGTCCTGCACATTCGGGTCATGCCCATAGTCATACGATATACCAAGAGTCAGATGCAGCCGGTTGAAACGGTGCGTGGCCAGCTCGGTCAAATACTCTTCCCAGAACAGCTTATCGTAGAACCATGGCTTATCTTCAATTTCACTGCAAAATGAACGGCTAATACTGCGGATTCGATTTGCCGGCTGCTCTCTGTACGACTCTATTTCCGCCAGCGCTGCCAGCGGTTCATCGCTGCACTGAACACGGTCCGCCAGCTCCAGAACTCCGTAGATCAAGCCACGAATATCCGCCCCGATAATAGCAATAGCAGCTATACTCTGTGCGACTTCTGCCGCTTCAGCAGGCTCTCTCAAGATGCAGAATGATTCCGCAGCATCCGGCTTAAAGTCAATTCCAGTCCCGATTGAATGCAGAAGCTTCTGCGCCGTTTCGGAGCCGGCTCCGGTAATAGTAATCTTCAGCTTATACCCGGATCCCAAATTTCCATCATCTGCCGGCTGTCCGCTCGAATCAACCGAAATTCCCTGCTGCTCCAGCACATGCGACAAACGCGCAACTGCCCACTCTGCTGAATCTGCGGCAACCGCAACCGCTGTATCTGTGAAATCACATATCACCCGAATCCGTTCTTTACTTCTGTCACGATCTTTCATCTATTAACATCTCCTTTGCTCCCGCTAAAGTCATATTCATAACAGAGCTTATAGAGCTCCACAATTTCCGCATGAACCGGAATGGTCGGATTATTGGCAGGACTGCCGCTCTTGAGAGCATCGTCCGCCATTCTTGGCAAAGCATTCAAGAAGACTTCCCGCTCAATACCCCAATTTTTCAAATTAGGGATTTGCATCGCCGTGCATAAACGTTTAATTTCCTTTATCACCGCATCAGCCCATTGTTCATCCGTTAACTGCTCTACCGTAAGCATCGGCAGCATGATCCGCCCTATATCCGCTAATCGCGGCAATGCATCCTTCTTGCTGTATTCCAGAACGGCCGGAAAGAGCATCGCATTGGATATCCCGTGTGGCACATGAAATTGCGCTCCTATCGGTCTAGACATGCCGTGAACAAGAGCGACAGATGCATTGGAGAAAGCAGCCCCGGCGATCATCGCTCCGGTCATCATTTTTTCCCGGGCAGCTACGTCATCGCCATGCTCATAGGCGCGCAGAATGTTCGCCGAAATATCGCTTACTGCCGACAGGGCAAGGGCATCTGTAACCTGATTCGCCTTCCTGGACAAATAAGCCTCCACAGCATGGCACAATGCATCTATTCCCGTTGCAGCCGTGGTGCCCGGCGGACAGGTGAGAGTCAGCAGAGGGTCGATCAATGCTATTTGAGGGAGCAGCTCAGGCTGCGAAATCATCATCTTTTCATTCGTTGCCGAGTTTGTAATAACGGTTACTTTCGTAACCTCAGACCCGGTCCCGGCTGTCGTTGGAATAGCTATAAGCGGCAGCGCTTTATGGTCGAACATCCGCTTACCACCGGCATAATCGCCGATATATCCGTCATTATGCATCATTACAGCCACAGCTTTGGCCGTGTCCAGACAGCTTCCTCCGCCCACAGCTACAATGAAATGGCATTCATGCTCCCGGCACCGGCTTAGTCCTTCGTCAACATGCTTATCTGTCGGCTCTGTATCTACTCCCGTATAGCTTACGCTGGAAACAGACGCAGACTGAAGAAGCTGTTCGCAGCGCTCTACGATTCCAAGCTTTTTCATAACGGGATCGCTTATTATTAGCGCCTTACTCCCCATTACAGAAGCCCACTTGCCTAGCTGGTCAAATGAGTTAGAGCCGTTGACTACCGTTTCCGGCAGAAACAGACGATGCAAGATGTTCATTTCCTCAATCCTTCCGTCACTTCTGCGAAATTTGATAATCTGCCTTTTCCAGCCATTCCGGATTAATAGTAACTCCCCAGCCGGGTCCATCCGGTACGTTGACTTTCCCGTCCCGCACTTCCGTCTTCGTGGTAAATAAAGAGTTCGTCCACGAATCGGACTCGATGGAATATTCCATAAATGTGCCTGCATTCGGTATGGCGGCCACCATATGCAGGGTGAAGATAGTGACCATGGAGTGAT
Source organism: Paenibacillus radicis (ex Xue et al. 2023) (assembly GCF_024722015.1). Taxonomy (GTDB): domain Bacteria; phylum Bacillota; class Bacilli; order Paenibacillales; family NBRC-103111; genus Paenibacillus_S. The sequence goes on from NZ_JANQBD010000025.1 coordinate 34,729, forward strand.
TCGCCGCATGGGGGGTGCAAGTCATCCCCGCGTATTGGGCAAGCCGCGCTACCTCCATAGCCCGGCTAAAGCCGCCGGTATAGCAAATATCCGGCTGTACAATATCTACCGCATGCATGGAAATCATCCGTTTCCAATGGGCCATATCGGTATCCTGCTCACCTCCGGTTACAGCCACATCCAACGCATCTGTAACCTGCTTCGTCCATTCCAATTCCGGATACGGACACGGTTCTTCATAATGGACGACACCGTATTGCTCCAGCATGCGCCCGACCTCAATCGCTCTGCGCGGGCTAAAGCCGCTGTTTGCATCAACATACAAAGCTGTATGGTCGCCGATGGCTCGGCGAACGGCAGGTACAACCTGCTCGGTCCGTCCCGGGTACACATCAACATCACGTCCGAAATTATTGCCGATGCGGATTTTAAATGCCCGAAAGCCATAGTCCTGCTGCAATCTTTTCAACCGCTCTGCCTCGTCCTCAGGAGAAATGTCCCTGCGCATGCTGGAGCCGTATACATCCACCGGACGGGGCTTGCCTCCAAACAACTCGCAAACACTTCGGCCTGCTCTTTTCCCTTGGAGATCCCACAATGCCGTATCCAGCCCGCCAACCGCTCTGCATACGTAAGAGCCCGGAAACTTATGCTCACCTTCCACACATCTTTCTACCAAATTCTCTATTCGCTCTGCATCAGCACCCAGCGCATAAGGAGCTATCTGCTGATGCAGCACCATAGCCGATATGTTAGCGTGGTATGTAGCCATCTGCCCATAACCTTCGTGTCCGTCATCGGTTCTGACTCTAACGATACTGATATTCCTGGTTGTAAAGGTTTCTATGCTTTTGATTTTCACCAAGTTCACCCTCTCCCCTGCTTAATCACCGGGCTTCTCAAGCCAATCACCCATGCATCCCTGCCCGGAAGGGCAGCCCTCAGAGTCGAACCTTCTTGGGAATAGCCGCCAGTTCCCCAATACACGCGGTCTGCAACCTGCAGCCCAAACATGTCGGACAGCTTAATGTTTGTCATTATCGACTCTCTGCCCGGGTTGATGATCCATAAAAATAACGATCCGTCCGTATTTTGCGATAGTCTCGCCTGTAAGCTTGGATCGGACAACCGTACATGAGGGGTAACCTCTGCCCAGTCCAACACCTTCAAGAAAAAAGCAGCGTTCGCCGTATCATGTGTCTTATAGTAGCCGATCGACGGGAATGTACCGATCAATAAGGTTTTGCCTTTACCGTGCGTATGCTCAACAACTGCTGTACTGCCATCCGGAAATTGTCCTAATGATCTGCCTGAGGTTGCTTTGTAGGACTGCCTGAAGCCCCCGCCCAGCACCTTACTGCCACTACCTCCGTCAAAATCAAAGGCAATCCCGTCAGCAATATCAGGCATAAACTGTACTTCAGCCTCCACTGCGCCGAAAACAACATCCAAATGATGATTAGGCTGAAGCGTGCCTACCTTACCGCGGTCGCCAAAATAGGCCGGGCAGCCCTCGCTGATTAACGTGCCGCCATTCTCTACCCAACGTCCCAGCAATGCTGCATATTCCTGAGACAGCATGATCGGGTACGGCCAATAAAGCACGCGATATTGGGCAATATCGTCGATATGTACCCAATCAGGCTGAATTCCTTGGTCAAAAAAGCCTTGATAAGCACCCCACATCGCTTGCGCGTACAGCTCGTTCTTACCTTCCCGGTTCAGTAAATAATCAAAAATTTGCGTCTCTGGAACAACAAGAATGCCTATTTCTCCTTGAAGCGGAGCCGATTCAAGCAGCTCTCGCTGCTCCGCCGCATTGGCCCATCGGGCTATCGAGCCGGCCATCTCCGAGCGGTCTGTCCGCGTGCCGTCCATCGCATAAGGACCGAACGCCCCGAACAACGGACCGTCAAGCAATGGGCGCCAGCGCGGAAACAGCAGCCCACGCGCTCCGCCGGCGAATGATATCATCTGCCAGACGCGGATATCCTCCGGCTCCGTGACCCGGCCGTCCTCCTTAGGCCGGCCGACTACCTGCGGCTGCAGCCATAGCGGCCCGCCCTGCGCCTCCGCATGCCAGAAGGTTTTTCCGCGTGATGCGGCCCGCGTCAAATCAACGGCATGCCATTGCTTCCAGGGCTCGCTGCCCTTGCGGGAGGCCACCCATGTGAAGCCGTACACATCGGCTTTGGACGCAGCCAACCAATCATCGGCGCCCATCGAAGCCATGACATTAATACTGCCCGCGATCCCGTGCGCCGCTATGATGTTCTTGTCATCCAGACTGCGGATCAGATCAATCCGCCACTGCATATGCTCATAGAAATTGTCTTTCGTGAACTGCACCCAATCCAAACATTCGGGATACGGTCCCATCTGATGAGGAGAGCGCACCTGCTCCCAAGATGTATAACTGTAACGGTTCCACGCTTGATTCAACGCCTGCAGGATGCCGTACTTAGTCTCCAGCCACCTGCGGAATTTCTCATTCGTATATTGGCAATGGCATACGTGAGGAGAGTAATTGCATTCATTCCACACATCATAACCGGCTGTAGCAGGATGGTCTTTATAACGCAGCACCAGCCCGGTCAGAAAACGGCCGGCGGCTTCCTTCACCTCAGAGCAATCCAGACAAAGAACCCCTTGTGAGCCTTCGCTGAACCCACCCGTGGCACTGCTCGCTCCCATCTGCGTTCTTAACGGTGTTCCGTCCGATTTCACATGAACGGCATGTGAATACATGTCTGCCGCCCACTCGGGAACGGAAGTGATCATCTCAGCGATGATGGTCATGATGCCGTGCTTGGCAGCCAAATCCATCTGCCGGTCGTAATCAGCCCAATCGAAAACGCCGGGAGCCGTTTCAATCGCCCCCCACATGAACCAGTGGCGGTTGAAGTTCATCCCGTCCTCTTGGGCTACCGCATAATCGCGTTCCCAGTCTTCACGGGGCGGATTAGACTTGCGGAAATAGACCGCTCCGTAAGGCAGCTGCGGCAACACTCGCTTGGTTGACATCGGAATCCTCCTTCTGCTAAGTCCGGCGATTATCTCACCGCAGCGCGGGTTGACCCTTATTCTGAATCGCCGTGTCCTAAGGCTATTAAATGGCTACAGCCCGCAGAGACATTCTAATTCATGACCCTGCGGGCTTGTTTCATTATGGCTACTTCGCGTTGCCGAAATATTCTTTATAGGTTTTGGCAAATTCCTGATAAGCCTTCTTGATATCCGCATTGTTGTTCAGCTTATCCACGTAAGCTTTATACTCATCCATCGAAATTTGCGCAACGATTGCTTTAGTCGCCATCGCCTGCCATTCCTTCTCGTACTTCGGCCATACGGAAGTCCATGTATCGGATGCAATATTACCGAATAGGCTTAACTTCCCAAGCTTGCTGTAAATCTCGGTATCTTTTATTTTCTCATCGTTATAAGCTTTTGGCGCAGCAGGATTCAGCACTTTCATCTTATTGTTAAACGCCAATGAAAATACTTGATTCGCATTCGTAGTCACCTGCTTCACGCCTAGTTCAGTAAGCTGCGGTTGACCGTCTACGACTTTATGATGGACACCTTCGATACCGTAATAGTTAAAATCGGTAAACTCCATAGTTGTCGTTTTTTCCATGTAATCAAGAATTTGCTTAACCTTCGCTTCAGGCACTTTTTTGGAAATATACATACCCCCGAAGGTCGGATTTGCCAATTGAGCGGTGTACCCACCAGGCCCTTTCATCGGAGGTAAGGTAATGACCTTAGCGTCCGGCTGCACTTTTTTAATATCCTGCTCCCATGTGTAGTCACGCCATATATTCCGTACATAAGAGACGGCGCGTCCTGTTGCGAACAGCTCTTCGGCCTGCGTCTTCTTAATTGCCGAAAATTCCTTGGACAAGATGCCGTCAGCATACTGCTTGCGGAACCACTCAATCATCTGGGTGTAATTAGGCGTTAATGTTTCTTTAATCAGCCCGCCGTCTTTATCAAAGATCGGGTCCAACCCTCCAAACGCTCCTAGGAAAGTGCCGTCGCCGTCAGCCAAAAGAAAACCGTGTCCTAATATACCGACTGTATCGTTCTTCCCGTTTCCGTCCGGATCGCTGGACACAATCTTTTTCAACGCTGCGGCATATTCATCAATCGTTTGAGGAACCGGAATATTGTACTTGTCTAGCCAGTCCTTGCGGAATTTAATGCCTAAGTCAATTTGCGGGCGGTTGCGGGGCAAGCCGTAGATTTTACCGTCTGCCTTCATGTAGCTCCATACATTAGGCCCGCTGTTGTTTTTAAGATTCGGATACTTGCTGAAATCTCCGAGAAACGGAGTCAAATCCCAGAAAGCGCCTTGCTTGATAGCGCTAAGCAGAGTTGGGCGCGTGGTGCTTTGCGAGACGATGATCTCGGGCAGGTTGCCGGATGCCAGAACAAGATCGAATTTAGTATCATAATCGCCTGACGGTATCCATTCTACATCCAGCTTGGTGTTGGTTCTTTTTTGCCATTCTGTCCAATATTGGTCGTTCATGTCCGGCACATCGGCAAAAGACGGTACTAAAAACTGCAGCTTGACCGGTTCGCTTGGCTTGACCTCTTTTTTGTCGTCAGTCTTATTAGCGACATTATTGCCGGTACCTGCAGCGGGCTGAGTTCCCCCCGAACATCCTGCCAGCAAACCAATTGAAACAACGGTTGTCATCATCCAACTGACTTGTCTACGAAACGAAGCATTCATTGTAACCCTCCTATTTACTTTTTGAATGCACTCTGACAGCGCTTTCAATCACATTGTATGCCGTACCTGAGCGGCAAGTAAGTGACAATTCTTTACGGGAAGCGTCCGTGACAAGCTTTGGGCAATTTTTGTCTTACCGGTTATAAACCGTCTGCCGTGCGTATGCCTACCGGTGCTCCGCTCTAAAAATACTAGGGTTCATTTTCGTATGTCTTTGGAATATGCGGTTTAAATTCCGTTCCGAATACCCGATAGCGGCGGCGATCTCGCTTACGTTAAGATCCGTTTCCAGCAGCAGCCTTTTCGCCTCTTCGACCTTGCATTCCACTACAAAATCAAGGAAGTTGATCCCCATTTCTTTCTTAAACAGCCTGCTTAAGTAGGACGGACTCATTGCGATCATTTCAGCGCAGTGCACGAGCGATAGATCCTCCGTACTGTGTTCTCTAATGTACTTGGAAATTTGCAGAACGGCGGACTGTCCGGCCGAGCTGCGGTATTCCTCGGTCAGCTTATGGTACAGCGGGAATAATATTTCGATAAACCAGGCAAATATTTCACGTGACGTTTGCTTCGCTTCCAGCTGGCCGAATAAGTTGTACTCCAAAATATCAAGAATACTGCCTCCTTGCTTTTCCAATGACGTTATTACCGCCGAGAGCAGCACATGATAGCTTTGATAAATAAAATTATACGATTGGGAAGACCTGATAGACTCTGTAAATTGAACTAATGACTGCTGCGCTTGCGCCAGCTCTCCTTTGACAAGAGAATCTACAATGCTGCTCTCCAATTCCCGCGGGTAGCGGAAGGAAGCCTGCTTTCTGGAGCTTTCCAAATCCTCAATGTACATCACCGGCTCCGAATCCTGATAAATCCTATATTGGAGTGCCAGCTCAGCTTCCTTATAGGATAGGGGGACGTCTGCGATATGGGAATAACTGCGTCCAATGCCGACCGTAGCCTGAAAGGAGAGATAATTCGTCAACGATTGGCTGACCGAATCGGCAAAGCTTCGTGCGGCCTGATGGAGCTTAATAGGCGCGATGTCGCATTTCCACTGCAGAAGCGCTACTGCTTTGCCTTGGTTAGTGAAAATATAACCGCTGATAAGCTCATTTTTTTGCAGCAGCTCCTGCATCACATTCATGACGGCAAAAGCAATAATCGGTTTATCCTTGGGGAAGAACCGCTTCTCCTTATAGGCATTTTCCACCTCGACGACAATGACTGAATAGGTTGATTTAATATCGATACCGTAGCTCTCGCATTCTTGAATTAGCGACTCGTTCCGTACATACTCTCCGTTTACGAGCTGCTGCAGACACTTCTCGCGGAGCGTCGGCTGTACCTTTTCCATATAGCCGCCCAGCTTCTCCGTCTCCTGGCTTAAATAATCGAGGCATGCACGTATGTAAGCAAACTCATCCTCTTTATTTTGAATCCGTCCCTCGCTAAGCAGCTGACTATGCTGAATGAGCTTCTCTATCGGACTGTATGCTTTTTTCGTACTGAAATAGGTCAACAAGATACCCAGTAAAATAAAAAACAGGGCAACTATAATAGTGACAATGCGTATCCATCCAATACGCTCCTCCAGCATTTGCTCGGGTATTACCGTTACATAAGTGCGGCCGAAAATGCTTTTTAAATATGTAAATTGAGCTTGGCGTCCGTCCACCCCTGCATCGAAGAAGCTGTCTATCGTTGAATCCGCTGTGCCTATAGTCTGCAAGACCGGGTGGTTCTCCAGCAGCCGTTTGATGTGTTCCTTACTTTTGGAATCAAGCTTGGACAAATTAGGGTAGCTGACCATCAGCATTTCCGGACCTTTAGTCAAGATCGTTGTATCCGCTTGCAAAAAATTGCTTATTAAGGAAGTTTCTATATCAAAAGCAAGTACTCCTTGCTTTCCCGCATTTCCGACGACAGGAAGCTTCCTGGCAAATGTGATGTAGCCTTCCTTTTTCCCTGCAGGCAAAAATATCCATTGTGAGCCGCTTTCCAGCTGCATCAGCAGATCGATATCTTCTTTATGCTTGTAGGAATCCTTACTCATAGAGCCGTACCGGTTCGTTAGAAGGATATCCTCCTGGTTATTGTAAAAGTAAATCTCATCAATAAAGCTGTTGGCATTTTTGACCAACGTAATCTCTTGCAATAGTTGCTGATGCCAGATTAACGGAGCATCTTCCATCCTGCCGGCAAAAAAATCATTGATCCGGGAATCCAGCGATAGCTGAAGCGACTCCTGCTCAATGCTTTGCAAAATCCGTTCCGCCCTGTCCTTCATCATAACCAAGGAAGATTTGTTCTCGTCAAGAAACTGTCGTTTAACCTTGTCCATCGAAAATTGATAATAAATAATACCGGCCAGAATAATCGGAACACAAACGGAAATACAACCTATCCAGATTAAGCGGTGTAAATATTTCCCTTGAGGAGCGTACTTTCCAAAAGTTAAAAAGCGGGGAATTCGACCGAGCTGACTAGCCATAGGACCTCCTCTGTAAAACGTATTAGGTTCGCTCGCTTTAGCTCTCTCCTCAAAAAACGCAATCTTCATCTATTATAGTGTAAAATCGGACGGCACTTAACCGACAATTATTGATGTAGACATTATTTTCCTTACGATGGGTTACACAATTATTGTCTGAGTAGGGCTACGGGACTTGTCCCTCGTCATATAGAGCTCATTCAATGCGGCAACATAAGAAAAGCTTCTGATCGAAGCCCTTTCGATGAAGATACATTCGTGTCCTGGAGGTGGCTTTTCTTGCAATATTAGAAAGTGAACCTCCGGTTCAAACTTAAACTTTCTAAATATTATAAGAAAAACGCCTTGCGGCGTCCTTGGTGTACAATCTACGTTTGTGCGTTGAGAGGGAATCGGGTATGGGATTCCGGGCGCTGTTGAAGTCGTGTTCCTTGGAATGAAAGGCTTGCAGCGGGAGGAACAACACGAGCTTCAAAGGTAGGCTGCATACCCGATCAGTCACCGGAGGTGACGACCAGGGCGGATGCTCACGCTCCTCCATCCCGCACCCATGCCCTCTTTTGTTCTACTCTGTGCTTTGCGCCGATTTCTTACTTCCCCCTAAGCTGGTCTTCGAGCCGTTATTCATAACAATGAACACTTGTGCAGTGTTCCATGTACATTTAGCTCCATCTCCTTTTAGAGAAGAGATCACTTGCACATGACCCTAAACAACCCGCCAGTACTGCGTCCACGGAAGTGAAGGGCACTGCGGAAGTAATTCTTCCTCTATCACCTGAAAAGTCCAAATATCAGAGTGATAAGGGAAGAGCCAGTTCCGTTATTGCTCGGTTTTTGTGCATAAATGCTCCATTCGGCCAACATAACGGAATTCCCACTTCCGCTATCTCCTTAGATTAGAGCCGGCAGTTGGAATAACGGAACTCTCAGTTCCATACAAAATCCTCCAGGGCCCGTCGCAGCGCAGCTTCGCCGCTATACCTATAAAAATCCCCCTTGATCATGGAGCGCGTTAAATACCTTAAGCTCTAATGTAATTCTGCACTAGTCTAAGTAAGTAGACAGGTAGGCAGGTAGGCAGGTTGCCCGCTGATTCTTCATTCCTCGGAAAAGCTTCTGATCGAAGCTCTTTCACTATTTTTCTTTGCAGGCATTGTAGACGGCTACAAACGGTTCAGGGTAAACGCAGGATACACCTGAAACAACACCCTCGCACCCCATAGCTAATGCCGGAAGGAACAATTGGTTTGCGCCGGGCACTACCGAAAAATCCCCTTGATTGACAGTAAGGTACTCATTGACTCTCAAAAAGGTAGCTTCAAAGTTGATTCAAATACTTTTCGGGGAGCCCCAATTCGATATACGCAAAAAAAACTCCGATACGGAACCTATCCGTATCAGAGTAATTCGACTCTTGCGCTATATAATGGAATTATTTTCCATATATTGACTGACAACGATTATACAGCCTTGGCCTTGCCTTCTCTCTTGCATTCCGTGTTTTTACAATTATTAAAAACCCCGGTAAAATCCAGACGATGATCAGTCACTTGAAAGCCGTATTCGTGTTTTACCCGCTCCTCCAGTTGACCGAGCCAGTCTTCCTTGATTTCTTTTAACGCGCCGCATACATTACAAATCAGATGATGATGCATATGGGTGTTATCCGGGCCGCGAAGATCGAAGCGGGCTACCCCATCCCCAAAATTCATCTTCTCCACTATATGAAGCTCAGCGAACAATTCCAATGTCCTATAAACCGTAGCGATTCCAATTTCGGAATGCCTTTCTTTTACAAGCATAAACACTTCTTCAGCACTCAAATGATCCTTTTCATTTTCGAGCAAAACCTTCAATGTAAGTTCACGCTGAGGGGTCATCTTGTAGCCTTTTATTCTTAATTGTTGGTTGATCTTGTCGATTTCCTCCATGATGTTCATCATAAATGAGGCTCCTCCCTGATTACTGATTACTCCCTACTTACCCATTTAAGCTATGTTAGGTTGAATAGTTATTTATACTATGATTTGTTATTTAGAATGATTCTAATCTAATCGTAATACAGTTTTGTCAAATACGCAAATTAAAACTTCATGAACCTGTAGAAACCATAAGAAAAGCTTCTATTCGAATCCCTTTCGATGAAGATACATTCGTGTCTAAGCGGTAGCTTTTCTTGCAATAACAGACTTCTTCAGCTTCGCTGAAAACTTATTAAGTCTGATATTATAAAAAAAAGAGTAAACCCGCAATCATAGATATGCCGCGCAAAGGCTGGCTGACTATGATCACTTGGTCTACTCCTTTAATTTACTTCAAAACCTATGAACGTATAGGGTGTATAAGATTTTTCTTCCTTATGCAGTTGCAACTTCAAGTTCATCTTCTTCATCCCGGTCAAACGCAGCCCGGTCGAATTCGCCTTCCGAATCTGCTACCAGCAGTGCAGTAACTGTCGTTCCCGTCGCATTGACGGCTGTACGGCCCATATCGATAACCGCTTCGACACCAAGCACTAAGCCCATACCTTCCAGCGGCAGTCCCATAGCTGTCAATACGACCGTGGTGGAAATTGCAGCCGGACCCGGCACACCTGCTACACCTACAGAAGATATAACGCTCACCAGTATCAGTACAATGTAATCAGTAATCTCCAAAGGTACATTATACACACGCGCTACGAAGATAGCGACAACGGCTGGCCACACACCACCGCAGCCGTTAAAATTCATTGTGGCGCCCAAAGGCGCTACAAAGCTTGCGATTCTTGGTGAAACACGCAGGCGTTTCGTAATGACTTCCAGATTCACAGGAAGCGTTGCATAGCTGCTGCGAGTAGTAAACGCTACAGCAATAGTCGGGTATGCTTTGCGGAAAAACTTGATTGGATTGACCTTGGCAACAAACGAAACCAACCCACCAAATACCAGTACAAAATGAAGGATAAGAGCGATGTATGAAGCAATGATAATCTTCACCAAGGGAGCTAAAGTCTCCAAACCGTACTTTGCAGCCATAGCCCCTATCAATGCGTATACGCCGTAAGGTGTTAAGCGGATTACATATTTGATGACTTGATGCAGCACATCAGTCGCCGATTTCATAAACTGCTTCACAGGCTCCACGCTCTCCGGCTTTCTTGAGCTAATATGTACGATCGCCACAGCAATGAAAATCGCAAATATTAACACCGGAACTACTTTACCTGCAGCCATATCACTGATAGGATTCGATGGCACCAGGTCCAGAATAACTTGGGAGAACGTCGGAACTTCTCTCACTTTGAAATCCTTTGGTACAATGGCTTTGATTCCATTACCCGGATCAACGGCCAGTGCAACAATCAAACCGATTATGGCGGCTACCCCAGTCGTGGACAGGAACCATAGGATCGTCTTAACGCCTAGCTTACGCAAATGAGCCATACTTGCCAAAGACGAAATACTATTGATTACAAGAACGAATACTAATGGCATAACCATCATTTTAATCAAATTGACATAGATCGTACCAATGGTACTAACACTCTTATAATCCAGCTTGAAAGTGTTGAAAATAATGCCCGCCAGAAGTCCAAGTCCTAGCGCTATAAATACGCGAACGCCAAAGCCGACGCGTTTCTTCGCCAACAATACTAGTATCCCGATAATGACAATCGAAACCAGCAAGCTGACCCAGTTGGTTTGAAACGCAAGAAGTAAGTTATTTTTCATTCTCGTACAGCCTCCCTTTTAATCCTATAATGTTACTTGGAATAAACAAATATTAAGGCTAGGGTAACTATTTGTCAATATATTTATTTTCCCATGATCTCCCTAGCGAATGTCCACTGTAAATTAGTCCATGTAAGTATATACAGGTACATTCAATTCTATGCTGGATTTGAATCGTACAAAATATCCCCACAAAGTGGAGTCTTACTTCGAAGTAGATTCAGATACTTTGCGGGGGAGCCCCGAAACATATAAAATCTATTCTTGTAAAAGAGACTGCCGGGATTTCCCGGCAGCCTGCTTTTATGGAAAATCTGTTATTTGTTGATGAATTCCGTAAACTCGAGAAGTCGCTTCAGCATTACTGTTGCTTCTGCTCTTGTAGCAAATTGCGCAGGCATAAACTTATTCTCCGAGGTACCTTGAATGATACCTGCGGCTGTGTTTTTAGCAACAGCGTCCATTGCCCAATCATGAATCTGGGTTCCGTCAGCAAATTTTGCGGTAACATCGGCTTTCTTACTATCTCCGACTTTACCCGCTGCCGCCATCGCTCTGCTTATCATTACAGCCATCTGTTCACGTGTAATCTTGGCATTCGGACGGAACGTTCCATCTTCGAAGCCTTCCATCAAGCTTGCTTTCATTGCAGTTCCCAACACTCCAACGAACCACTCGCCATCCTTGATGTCTTTAATGCTTGATTTTGCCGAAGCATCCACCTTCAAACCAAGCGCACGTACGAGAAGTGCTGCAAATTCGGCACGTGTGATATCGCTATCCGGAGCAAACTGGCTATCCGTCTGACCTTTCACAACCAGCTTGGATGCGAGAAGCTCAACATCTTTTTGGGACCAGTGTCCCTTCAAGTCAGCAAAAGTTTTCTCCGATTTCACAACCGTGTACGTACTGTTGGAATTACGTTTTATTTTTACTACCGTCTTGCCGTCCACCTTTTCAAATAACGCAGGTACAAATGTCATTTCTTTTGTAGCTGGATCGAATACAACTGCAGTTGCTTCATTACTGTTTACCGGCTCATTGATAGTGATCGTTCTAACAACATAAGTTGTACCAAAATCGTTCACTTCTGTCGTTTTACCATTGGCCTCTGCCGTAATAGTGAAGCTAACTCCATCGGATAATAATTTCATTCCAGGCTGAGCTGCCGCTGTGTTGATTTGTTGCGCTTCGGCACCTGTCACCGCTTGGATTGTTATGCTAATACTTACATTATCGGCACTTGTTCCTAATGCTGCTCCAAGTGCTCCGGCGTTAATAATGCTGAGAGGCAAATTGTATGATTTATTCTCTGTCTCAATGCGGATAATAGTGTTTTTCGCATCTGCTGCAGCCTCTTTAAGCGCGTTGGATGGCAGTTCCACTTTTACCGTACCTTGGACATTAGTCATGTTGATTACAACCGTTTTAGTCGTTTCATTGCCGCTGCCCAACTTCAATGCCTGAGCGAGAGACTCCGAATTGACCGTAAACTTCGTTACTGCTGTGCCGTCTGCTGCCGTTTCTTTTTTCAAGTCTGCATCATTAGGCTTCAGCACTACACCGTTTGGCGTCGAAGCAGGAGCTCCAGTGCCTTCCTGACTTGGGGAGCTGTTTCCTGTACCCGGACTAGGGCTGGAGCTGTGTCCGCTGCTAGATTGGGCCAAGGTAGTGACTTCCAAGGACGGACCATCTGTTGTAGTATTACCTGCCGCATCAATAGCTTCTACTTTGAACACATAATTCGTTCTAGGCGGAAGACCGCTTACCGTGTAGGTGTAAGTCGAGCCCGTGACCGTTGTAACTAGACTACTTCCATTGAACACCTTGTAGCCAGTTACAGCAACATTATCTGTTGCTTGCGACCATACTAACGTAACACTACTTGTTGTTATGCCTGAAGCTGTTAGTGACTTATTGCCCGGCCATGTCGGTGCGATTGCATCCGGCGCTGCGATTTCACGAATACGTCCTTCAGCTACATAATTGATCGGACCTACGTGATTTTTCACAAAGTTAACCGTTGCTGGCAAATCTTCAGGACCCTGTACCGGGTTCTTGCCATTCGTATGCATTTGGATGTACCTTGCATCATTGCTTGTGTACATAAAGCTATTTACAACAAGACTGTACGTCTTGCCCGGATCTAGCGGCGTACCATCCGGCAGTGTAATATCAATGACTTTTCTCGTCGAGCCTATTTGAGCCCATGTATAGCGGAAGCCCCCAACGTGTGAATCCGGACCGAATGTAGAGCCCGTACCAAGCTGAGCTTCAACGATTGCTTTCATCTCTGCTCCGGTTACTTCTACTTTTACTAGCGTGTTATTAAACGGCTGGATTTTGAAAAGCTCTTCCCAAGTAATTTCGCCTACATTGAGATTATCCCGTACGCCTCCGCCATTCATCATAGCGAAGTCAGCCTTCATCTCGGCTTTCATTGCATCAGCAATCATATTACCCAAAGCAAAGTCAGAATTTTTGCCAATGCCTTTACCTGGATAGTCTTTGGTCATTTCATTCAGGTTCTGACCTACGACTTCTTGCAATTTCGGACCTGCAAGAGCTTTGTATTCGTCAATGATGCCCTGTACTTTCGCATCAGCATCCACTGTACGGAGGTTATAAAGAATTTCAGCTGATTTGGATACGACATCGCCTGTTTCGCGGCTGATTTCCAAATCTACATCCATTAATGCTTTACTGTACTCCCATGCTGAAACAATTAGCTTGTTCTTTACTGTACCTTTAACTTCCTTGTGGTTATGCGCTGCAAAAATAGCGTCTACTTCATCATCCACACCATTTGCAAGATTTACCGCTTCGCCCACAAGCTGTCCTTTGTCATTCATATCTGCGCTCATATGTGCTAATACGACGATTGCTCTTACACCTTGCGCCTTCAACTCTTTTACCGCTGCATTTACTTCATCAACAGCGCTTGTGAACTTGAGATCTTGAATGCCTGTCGGAATTACGATCGATGGCGTCTCTTCCGTAACAACACCGATAAATCCGATTTTAGCGCCCCCGATTTCCTTCACAACATAAGGATCGAACACATGCTTGTTATCAGCCTTGTACCTTACGTTTGCACCAAGGATCGGGAATTCCATACCTTCATAATCTTTACCGCTCGGATTAACTCCACCTTTTGCAAGACGAATCAATTCATTCGTTCCATCGTCAAACTCATGGTTGCCTACTGCGCCTACATCGAAGCCGATTTCATTCAATACTTTAATCGTTGGTTCGTCATAGAACAAGGCAGACAATGGTGGGCTCGCTCCGACCATGTCCCCGGAATGAACGACTAGCGTGTTCGGATTGGTATCTCTCTTCGCTTTAATATGCGTTGCAAGGAACTGCATACCGCCTAAGTCTTTATCTTTCTTCCCGTCGCCGTCAAGATCGCGGTTAATCCCGGAATCCTTCTCGTTAAACTTGCTGTCGATATTGCCGTGCAAGTCGTTGACTCCGAGAATTTGGACTTTGATGTTGCCTTGCGATTGTGATGCTTTCTTAGCAGCTAAGTCCAGTTGTGTAAGCAGTGGATCATGGTCGCTTACTCGACCGTCAGCCGCTTCAAAATCAGAATTTACATGCACAGCTTCAATAGCTGCGAATTTCGCCAATTGATTATCAGTTAAGATGTTGTCAAGTGTCTGGGAATTACCATCGTATACGTACGAATATCGTTTATTTTCATCCAACAGATCAACCAGATTGGTCAATTCTTTATCTTTTACAATAGAAAGAGTTCTGGAAAACTGAAAATCATTGAAATCTCCCAAAAGCACAACATTCGCGTTAGGATCTTTACCAAGCAAGCTCTTCACGAAGTTATTAACTACGGTTGCCTGCTTCGCACGTTGAACCTCACTAACTCGAGTAACAGGTTGTGTGCTTCCGAATGGCTTCAGATCGCCACCCTTGGAATTGAAATGATTCGCAACAACAACGATTCGTTCACCTTGGAACACAAACTCTGCCGCGAGCGGCTTCCTGGAGCTCGTGAAAGCTTCATTCGTCGGATCAATTCGACCAGGATTCATAGATAAACTTCCATCCGACTCAACAGTTACAGCTGTATTATACTTACCTTCGCTTTTGCCAGGCTTCAATGTCACCCGATCCGTGTTGTATAAGAAACCTAAACGGATATTACCGCCAGGTGCTCCACCGTCCTTGTTATTCTCCGGAGCGATATCCTTAAAAGCATAGGTAGGACCGTTATTCGCCTTGATTGCTTCTATCAATGTATTGAAGCTACCCTTAGCATCGGTGTTACCGTCATCCAATTCACCGTTATTGTCCTGAACCTCCATTAATCCGAGAATATCAGGTGTCTTCAGGTTTTCGACTACGATTTTGCCAATTTTCGCAGCTTTATCCTTCTGGCTTTCATTGAAGTTTTCTACGTTGAATGTAGCAATCGTTAATTTTCCATCCTGCTTATTGATAGATGTGGTTGCTTGTTTTAACCCACCATCTTTAACGGCTGGCAATGCAGCTTCAGGATTTAGCTTGAAATTGCCTTCATCATAGATCAGTATTCCAGTAATTGGTTGCTCGAAAGAATCACCTGTTTTGACCGCAACGGATGGTTTTCTGTTAATGAACAGCTTTTGTGGATTCAAACTGCTCTCAAACGGCTGTCCTGCGATGTCTGATCTCAGAATGATACCGCCAGCTGGAGTACGCATCGGATTGTTGGGCGAATTGTCAAAGGTTACCGCAAGCCCTGGTGTAGAAGAATAAGGTCCTGTGATGACTGGATTTTTGATAGTTACCCTCATGCCCTCTAAGCTTTCATAGAAATCAATTGCATCTTCATTAGGATTAAACACGGTCAGATTATCTGTATCAATGACTTTAGGAACAATACGACCGCCATTACCTATTAGAACTGCTTCTGGTAATGCATTATTTGAAGAAATGGTATTAATCGAGCTTGCGGCAATTCTTGTAACGGTTAATAGCGCCGCATCGGTTGTATATTCATTCACTGTACCTGTTACAGTAATCAGATCTCCGGCTTTTAAACCAGGGCTAAGTGTCGTTGCCTTATTGACGAGAATCGCTTCTGAAGTTCTGTCATCAGAATCAACTTGATTCGGCAATTCCTGCATATAGAAGTTGCTGGTGCTAACGACGTAGGTTACGATTCCATATACATTTTGTACCGTTGAACCCACATATAACGAGCTGTGCGCAGCTCCTTGAATGTCGTGGATACGAAGCTTGTCAAGTTCCTTCAAGACTTCGTAAGTAAATGTATAAATATCACTCGTTGCCTGTGGTGTCACTACAATTGCTTTTATCGTTGTATTCGCGTTAACGACAATAGCTGAGCTGTAAGGTGTACTGCTTGCAGTCGGTATTGTTCCATCTGTTGTGTAATAGATGGTTCCACCAGATGCCAGTGTGGATAGGGTAACGGACCCTCCCTTGGCAATTCCCCCGGACGGTACACTTGACGATACCGACAGGAATCTCTGTACGATGTCAGCAGCACTGCGAGGCAGCAGCTCAAGACCGTAGCTCGTATTGTATGTCATAACGCCATATAACTGTTCGTAATCCTTGCCTACGCTCAATGCAGCTGCTGCATTTTTGGCATAGATTGTAATCTTGTTACCCAGATTGTCCGTACCGTAAAATGTTGAACTGTTACTGCTTGTAATGCTAACATTTTTCAGAGTAATCAGCATACCTTCATATTGTCCACCAGGACCTTTAGCATTTCCTTCTCCTGGCAGAAAATCTGCAGATGTGAGTAGGACCGGATTAGGAAGCGTGAGATTGCTTTGCAATACAGTTAAGCTGCCTCCACTGAAATCACTCTTATCTTTCTCGATTTGAACAAGTCCGTTATAAATTGTGATCGGACCGAATGCACTAATCTTATCCCCTACTACAGCTGATAAATTTGCCGTACTGCTCCTGACTACTATACCTCCTGTGCTATCTTGAATGTATAGGTTGGCGTAACCGCCGGAATCTTCGCGATACGTTACGATTCCTTCAACAGTAGCCGTTTCATTAGCTGCCTTGTTACGAGCAGCAGCAATGGTTACTGTATTTGCGTCCTTAATTGTATAGTTAAAAGTAGCTGTAGCACTATCATCCAGCCCTGCTCTTTGAGCATATGCCGTAATTGTTGTTGGTTCAGTAATTGTAATTGGTGCACTGTAATAAACAGCAGCTCCAACCGTTGTGTTCAACTTGTAGTAGACGCTTGCTCCAACCGTTGCGGTCGAAAGAGCGACAGATGTTCCAGGCGCAACTGCACCTGAGCCCGGAGTGGCTTGTACATCTGCTACTTTCGTTACCGGTATGTAAGAGGAATTACGAGGATCCGGTTTCCCAACTACGAAATCTGAACTGTTAACATCGGTATCCAACCCTCTACCGTCCGTTCCAATTACAATCGGTTTACGGATAGCAGCGGTTGAATTGGACAAATCACCTGTTGGAGTTCCTTCCCCTCCGGTTGTTGCTGGAGTGCTCGATCCGTAGCCTACCAGGTCCACGACAACACTGGCTGCATTCACTAATCTGACCTTTCCCTTTGTCCCAGACAAGGCAAGGGTTCCCGTTGCATCAACTGTCGGAAGCGCAGCGATAGTGTTCGTACCCGCCGCTTCCTGAACCAAGTAATATCGTTCCGCGGCAATAATTCCTGTCAGCGGGGTACTACTCCAGGTGGTTCCTGTAGATGAAGCATACTGAACAGACCATCCAGCTAGTGAGATATCCGCTCCTGTAGGATTATATAACTCAATGAAATCATTCGTGTAAAGAGCCCCTGAGTTTCCGCCCCCTCCGTAGACTTGAGAAATCACCACATTGTTATTACTTGTGTAGGCTTGGACAGGAAAACTCCCAATCAAGCTGCTAGCTAGTAAAAGGACTGTCATAATCATGCAAAGCTGCTTTCTACCTTTGCGAATCCATTGTTGCATAAAAGTTTCTCCTTTCAATAATAAGAAGTAAATGTAATAAATTCATAAACTCCATCTAGTAGATTAACAGTTGAATGTAAAGTGAAGGTCACATAGATATTAAATTTATGTTAAATAACAGATTAATTGACCATCGGTACTAGAAAAAGATAGTACTTCTGAAAACCTTGCAAGAGACGTAAGATGAAATCAAGAAATATTTCCCATAACCTAAAAGGAGTGCAAACGATATGAAAAAGAACTTCTATAAAAGAAGAAATACACCCGCTTATACATTCATGGCCTGGGGTGCATTCACAATTGCCGCGATGTTTTACTTTATCGGTATATGGACTCTAGATCAAATTTTATCGGTAAAAGGCTACTATGCCGTGTGTGGAGTACTGATCATTATAAGCGCCTTCGTGCTGCAGAAGGTGATTCGTGATAATGACGAAGATCATTTCATCAGAGAACATGATTACACGCATCGCATGAGAAATACACCTGCCTTCACCTTCATGGCTTGGGGCGGCTTTATCCTGGGTATCCTGTTCGAATATGTCGGGTTATACAATCTGGAGGAGCCTCTGTATGTCAAAGGCTATTACGCTATCGGAGCAGCATTCTTGATAGTGACGTGTTTGGTGTTGCAAAAAACAATCCGTGATAATGAAGAGGATAAGATAAATCATCCTGAGTTGGAATCTGAGCCAGCTTAGCATGCTGCAACGAAAATAAGCAAAGTCGACACAACCGTGATAGGGTTGACTTTGCTTACTCATATTCGTCTCTAATTGCGAAAAGATATCCCATTACCTTTGGTTATTATCTGCATATACAGCCATAGCATCCCGCATAAATTGGGCTAATCCCTCACCAAAGGCGTCGATGTTTTGAGTGAAACGTTCATCATCAAGATACAATTGACCTAAACCCCTGAATGCATCCAGTGAGTAGCTGCCCATTTTGTTTAACAGCACATACCATTCCTCAATGGCTGCTTGTGACTCTGCTGAATCAGGCAATCCCTTGCGAAGCGGAGCCAGCTTTTTGTAGATCGAATTCATTGTTTCAGGCAGCTCCTTTTGTTCTTCCTTCGACATGTTCCCCAGTTTGAGATTCGCCTGGTCAACAGCTTCATCTCCCCAACGTTCACGCGCTTCCTGCTCATATGGATTATGGCTAAAATCAAAGCCTTCGAATTTTTCTTTGTTGGTCATTTGAATTTCTCCTTTAAGATGTTGTATGGTTTTTTCAATGGTTCCGATCATGGTATCGAGCTGACTGCGTTTCTCCAGCAGCATGCTGTAGTGAAGCTCTAGCGCTTCCTTTCGATCAAATGAAGGGCTGTTAATAATTTCTTTAATCTTTTTTAAAGGAAATCCAAGCTCTCTAAAAAATAAAATTTGCTGCAAAATTTCAAGATTGTCATCCGAGTAAAGTCGATAACCTGAATCTGTCGTTTCCTCCGGGGCTAATAAGCCGATTTCATCATAATGATGCAAGGTACGCACGCTAATACCAACTAAATCAGCAACCTCCTTCACCTTCATTGTCCTGTTCGACCTCCTTTCAATAATCACTATAAAGTATAACGTAACGTAAGAGTCAATCAAAAAATCATGAAAAAACGGCGCTGATCTCCTTGTGAGATTAACGCCGTTTCACGGTATAGCCAAGTGTACTAATAATAAATATTAGTATGCAAGAGCAAACAAACCGTTGATATGTGTAAGGTAGCGCGCATTGCTCGCTTTTTTCATCAATGAAGCAGGCAATCCTTTAAGCTCGATACCACTTCCGCCGATAGAACCAATGCCGTCTTTACGGCCCAGACTCGCCAAGGTGCCCGAGAATACCGGATTGAAGCCTTCCATTGGGCTGCCTTTGAAATTAGCTGCGATATTAGCTCCGGTAAGCTCACCCATCTGCCATGCAAGCTGTGCAGTAGGAGGATAAGGGCGACCTTCAGCTCCAAATACAACGGCACAGTCGCCGGCAAGGAATACATCTGGATGGGAAACGGATTGCATGAACTCGTTAACCGTTGCACGTCCTCTATTGACTTCAACGCCGCAATTTGCCACAAGCGTGCTGCCTTGTACGCCGCCAGTCCATACCAAGGTGCTAGTGTCAATCGTTCTGCCGTCCTTAAGGCTTACCGTTGGACCATTCACTTCAGTAATGGCTAGACCGGTCAAGAACTGTACGCCGCGCTTCTCCAAGCTCGTAGTCGCACGCTCAATCAAATCGGCCGAGAAGATCGGCAGGATGCTTGGCATTGCTTCTACAAGATATAAGGATACATCCGCAAAATCTACACCGTTCTTACGGCAAATACCCGGCAATTCGTCCGCAAGCTCACCAACAAGCTCAACACCTGTCAAGCCGCCGCCACCGATGACGAAAGTTGCATCCGCTTTGTTTTTGGTTTTGCTGTATTGGCTGATTCTTTCTTCAACATGCTTGTAAATCCGGTTCGCATCTATTACGGACTTCAGAGTAAAGCTGTTCTCTTGAAGACCAGGAATGCCAAAGTAATTAGTTTCGCTGCCCAGAGCCAGCACCAATGCATCATAATCAAACGTTCTGCCGTCTGACAACAATACTTTGCGGCCTTCGACATCGATATTTTCAACGGTACCGATTTTCAAATCAATATTTTTGCCTTTTAGCAATTTTTCCAATGGCAGAGCAACTGCCTTCTCATCAACATTACCCGCAGCCAGACGATGCAGCTCAGTAATAATCTGATGCGATCCAACACGGTTAATTACTGTAATGGTTGCTTCTTCTACAGTTAAGTTGGCACGAGCGGAAAGAGCACTTAACAAGCCGCCATAGCCGCCACCTAAAATTAAAATATGTTTACTCACGTTTATCCTCCGTTCCTTTGACAGGTTAATTTAGTCTTGTTTTTTTCTTTCGCCCAAAATATCGAGGTAAGCTTGTCCAAAACGAAGCATACGCTGCAATTCCGGATCCTTCAGCAGCTTCATCATGCCAAATAAGCCAATCGTTGCTTCGCTTTGCTCCGCGCGATCATTGGCCTCTATAGCGGCAGATGCATAACCTCTCACTTTTTCCTCAAGAGGCTTCACAACTTCCTGGATACCGCCTACCATATCTTGAATAAGTACCCGGTCTGTCGCTACCTTTTGCGCCAAGTCATAAGTCTTCGTAAGCAGTGCCATCATTTCAGCAAGCTTCGGAAGTTGGTCGACCAGCATAGTTAACGCTTCCTGCACCTCTGGTTTTAACAATTGATCCAACACATCCGGCTTCATGATTCCTTGTACCGCGGAAGCTTCTTCAACAGATCTCTGAGCAGTTGTTTGTGACATTTCTACTTTCTCCTCCTTAATTCATATGCTTTGTACCAGCTCGCAGCGTAAAATTGACAGTCCCTATCCGTATTAAAAATAAATAAACTAGTATTTATTATTTCGCCTTAGTGAAATTCTTCACATAGAAATTAGAGTTTGTCCTATCTAAGCTGCTGCGAACGAGTAGTAGTTTGAGACTCTATTGTACTCCCAAATGCTGCTTGCAACAAGCCGTTTATTAAATAAAATGTCTAAAAATATCACATAAATTGCATCCTCATTGTTATGCTTTGCATTTTTATCCGGAAGCATACTTCGTAACAATTTCAAAATATAGGGAAACGCAGCAACTCAGAAAATAAAGATGTTGTTTTTTTGCTATTTTCCATGCTTTTTTAATGATATCTTTTGTTTGAAAGCTTTAGAAACAACAGTATAATGATACTATTACGTCCAAGCTGCCAGGGTACAATCAGACTAATGAATTAGAGGGATTGCAATATGGATGAAAAAGACTGTAAAGTGCTGCTCATTATATTTGAAGAACAGAATTTGTCCAAGGCTGCGGAACGTCTCTACATTACCCAACCGGCCTTAACCTATAGAATCAGACAGCTGGAAAAGCAATTTCAAATGCAGATTGTGCAAAAAACAGGAAAGAATATCAAATTCACTTCTGAAGGCAAACAACTGGTCGACTATGCAAGAAAATCGTTGCAGGAAGAGCAGCGGTTTAAAGAGTTAATTATTAATTTAAAAAGTGAAATTCAAGGAACGCTGAGGCTTGGAGCGTCGGGTCATTTTACGCAGTATAAGCTCGCGCCGATCCTTCAGCAGTTTATGGAGCAGCATCCGAAAATACAAATCGTTCTTAACACCACTACGAATCAAGAGATCTTTCAGGCGCTCGAGAACGGCAGCGTTCATGTTGGCATCGTAAGAGGAGAGTTTAACTGGATTGATCAGAAATATTTAATTAGTGAAGATCCTTTTTATATCATATCAAAAAAAGAAATCGAGCTGGACCATCTCCCTGTATTGCATCGAATTAATTACCGTCCAAGTACGCTCCCTCTGAATAAATTCGGTTACAAGCCAGATACCTATCTAATGGAAGTAATCGAAGGATGGTGGAAGGACCGATTTAACATTCCGCCATTAATTACGATAAACGTGAATAATTATGAAACTTGCAAGCAGCTTGTCAAGCACGGGCTTGGTTATTCTATCGTACCTCAAATCTGCTTGAATTCGGAGGATTCCTTCTATAAATACCCGATGATTTTTCAAAACGGGCAGCCTCTGGTAAGAAAAACGTGGCTTATTTACAAAGAATCCTCTCTGGAATTAAATTTAGTGAATGAATTTGTGAATTATATCAAATCTTCGAACTTGCACCGGTCCGTATATTAGGAAAACCGTCCGGAACACCGAACGGTCCTTTATGTGCGAATCCATACAATTGTGCGTTGGGAGGGAATCGGGTGTGAGATTCCGGCCGCTGTTGAAGTCCTGTTCCTTGAATTGTAGGCTTGCAGCGGTAGGAACACCAGCTTCAAAGGCGGGCGCTAACGCTCCTCCATCCCACACCCATTCCCTCTCTTGTTCTACTCTCTGCTTTCTGCTCCTTCTTCATCCCTAACCGATCTTTCAACCGGTATTCATATCCATGTACTCCCTTTACTGCAAGCTTCTATGCTGTAAAGGGAGCTTCTCCCATGGGGAAGGGAACATTATAAACCCTTTCATCGATCGTGCTAATATCTTTGGGTTCGCTCCCACTCGCTCGCGGAACGTCATGCCGCTATTTGTCCTACACCCCCTCGATTTCATAAATTCACGGAACTACGATGCGTTATTTCGTCTCAAAATAGGCTGAATGCCTCATTTTAAGCAAATAAGGGATCCTCCTTCCGTTTCACTTGAATGATCACGTGTGCACTACAAAATAACGTATCCCTGTTCCTCTACCTGTCGATTTAGAGTGAATAGGGGAAGGAATTCGCAGTCAACCCTAAGATTTTAAACATTCTATAATCTTAAAATAGAAAGCAAAAAGACCGAAGAATAATTAAATTCTTCAGTCTTTTTGCTGTTCTTATAAATTTTGAAGAAAGGCTTCCTTAGCGTTCTGAAACTCTTCTTTTACTTCTTGAAGAAGGCTTGGATTCTCAATTAAATCAAAAGCCGCTCCGGCAATAGATTTGGCCGCTAAGATTACAGCGTTATGGCCTGCCTCGCTCGTTCCGGCTTCTACCCATTCCGTAGAATGGCTGGAGGTGCCGAATGGAACAAAAGCTACGCGAAGGCAAGCACCAGGTACAAGGTAAGTTACATTGCCGAAATCAGTAGAACCTGTGCTTGAGCGCGGAGGAGATATTTCTTTAATTCCGGCTTCCTCCGCATTTCTCAACAGGAGCTGGTTCAATTTATCGACATTGACCTTGTTCTCGCATTTTTTCACCTGGTTAATCGTTAGCTTGCTTCCAGTCGCCAGAGCCGCACCTCGCGCTGCATTGTACACCCGCTCCAACACCGTATCCAAATACGGACGATCTGCAGCCCGCACATAGAACTGCGCTACAGCCAGATCAGGGACGATATTGGCCGCGACTCCTCCGTTCGTAATGACCCCATGCATCTTCACATCAGGACGAACATGCTCACGCAAGTATTCAATGGCATTGAAGGTCATCAGAATACCGTCCAGAGCGCTGATTCCTTTCTCCGGGGCTACAGCAGCATGAGCAGCCTTGCCCTCAAAGACGAAATCAATTAAATTCATTGCGAGCGATTTCCCGTCAACCGTTGTACGGTCGCCTCCATGCATCATTAAGGCAACATCAAGGTCGTCAAACAGACCGGCTTTGATCATGGGCAATTTGCCGCTGGTCGTTTCCTCCGCCGGGGTACCGTACACAACTATTGTTACAGGCATCTCACCCAAATTTTGCGATAATGCAATCGCCGCTCCTACTATAGAGGAGGCTTGCAGATTATGCCCGCATCCATGGCCTAGTCCTGGCAAGGCATCATATTCACACAGCAGACCAATTCTCGGTCCGCCTCCTTTATGGGTATAAGTTGCAATAAAGGCCGTTGGTAAAGCTGCCACGCCCTGCTCGACATGGAAATGATGAGCGGCTAAGGTGCGAGTTAACAGCTCTACCGCTTTAAATTCATTGTTCCCTAGCTCAGGATTATCATGAATGAAATCATTAATATCGATTATTGAGTCCCGCAGGCTATCAACTGAAGCATATATAGGTTGTTTGGACTTACTCACATGCACTACCTCCAAAAAAAACATTCTATATTAATTATATAAATGACAGGCAACGAATTGGCCGTTTACTTCCTTTAAAGCAGGTTTATCCGTTCGGCAAATGGCCATGCATTCGCTGCACCGTGGATGGAATGTACAACCGGAAGGCGGATTCGCCGGGCTAGGCACATCTCCTTGCAATACGATTCTTTCCTTCTTGATCAGAGGATTTGGAATAGGCACAGCAGATAGTAAAGCCTTGGTATACGGATGCTTCGGATTGCTAAAAAGCTCATTCTTATCCGAAAGCTCGACAATTCTGCCTAAATACATGACACCAATCCTGTCGCTGATGTGCTTAACCACGCTCAAATCATGGGCAATGAATAAATAGGTTAATTGAAATTGCTCCTGCAAATCTTGAAGCAAATTAATAACCTGGGATTGAATGGACACATCCAGTGCAGATACCGGCTCATCGGCTACAATGAGCTTGGGCTTCAACGCCAGAGCCCTTGCAATCCCTATGCGCTGACGTTGTCCGCCGCTAAATTCATGAGCATAACGTTTGGCATGATAGCTGCTTAACCCTACAACATTCAACAGCTCTTCAACCTGCCGGTCCACTTCTTTCCCATGGGCAATGCCATGAATTTTTAGAGGTTCCGCAATAATGTCCCCTACAGTCAGACGCGGATCGAGAGATGCATAAGGATCCTGGAAAATGATTTGCAAGTCTTTACGCAGCTTTCTTAATTCCCCGGCATTCATGCCCACGAGGTTTTTCCCCTCATAGAGCACTTCTCCCTCGGTAGGTTGAAGAAGCTGAAGAAGCGTTCGCCCCGTAGTCGATTTACCACAGCCGCTTTCGCCCACCAATCCAAGCGTTTCACCTTTATAAATATTGAAATCAAGTCCGTCAACCGCTTTGACATGATTGACAGTTCGACTGAAAAGCCCCTTTTTAATAGGGAAATATTTTTTTAAGTTTCTTACTTCAATTAGCGGTTTTGTCATTACGGGTCTCCCCCTGATGGTATGAATGAAGCCAGCAACGGCTGTAATGTCCTGTTTCGACTTCTTCCAGCTGTGGAGCATCTTGCCTGCATTTGTCCATGGCAAATTCGCATCTGGGGGCAAACGAACAGCCTTGCCGTAAGCTGCCTGGAATCGGCACATTTCCTTTGATGGAATACAGCCTCTTTTCTTCCGAGTCCAGCGTAGGGATCGATTTCATCAATCCTTGGGTGTAAGGATGCTTGGGATTGGTAAAAATAGTGATGACATCCCCTTCTTCCACCACCTTGCCGCTGTACATAACTACAACACGGTCACACATTTCAGCTACAACGCCTAAATCATGGGTAATCATCATGATCGCCGTATTTTGTTCCGCTCTTAATTTTCTCATCAAATCCAGGATCTGTGCCTGAATCGTTACATCCAATGCCGTAGTCGGCTCATCTGCTATTAACAGCTTCGGCTGGCAGGACATAGCCATAGCTATCATGACACGCTGTCTCATGCCGCCAGAGAGCTGATGCGCATACTCATCCACAATTTGCTCCGGTCTTGGAATGCCGACCAGCTTGAGCATTTCTACCGCGTGAGCCCTTGCTTGTGACTTGCTATAGTTTAAATGAATCTCCACAGATTCACCGATCTGCTGGCCTATTGTGAACACCGGATTTAATGAAGTCATCGGCTCTTGAAAGATCATCGCCATTTCATTACCGCGAATTTCTCTCATTGATGCTTCCGGAATCGATAAAATATTTTTACCGTTAAACTCAATCGACCCTCCTACTACTTTCCCTGGAGTCAGCCGCATGGTTGTCAGAGACGTTACGCTTTTGCCGCAGCCGGACTCACCGACTATGCCAACCGTTTCACCCTCATATATCGTGATATCTACCCCATCCACAGCAGGAACAACACCCTCATCGGAATAAAAGTAGGTTTTGAGTTCTTTAATCTCCAACAGCTTCTTCTTCAATGTTTACCCTCCTGTATAACAGAGTTACTCCGCTTCGGTCCACTTCACTTCACTACACTTCGATCACAGCTTCATCTTCGGATCCAAAGCATCCCTCAGCCCGTCGCCCAGCATGTTAAACGCCAATACCATGAACATGATTGCAAGTCCCGGGATAGTGCTTACATGCGGAGCTGTCCGCAAATATTCGCGCCCAGTGCTAAGCATAGCCCCCCATTCTGGAGTAGGAGGCTGTGCGCCCATGCCCAGAAAGCTTAGCCCGGAGGCCGTCAAAATGGCTGTAGCAATACGCAGCGTGGAAAGAACTATAATAGGAGCAATACTGTTTGGAACCACATGCTTGAATATAATGAGTGCATTGGTTGCTCCCATCGCTTTTGCCGCTTCAATGTATTCTTTATTTTTCACGGAAATAACCGCGCTTCTGGAAATACGAGAGAACGTCGGCACTGAAAAAATACCGATTGCTATCATAACGTTGATCATGCTTGGTCCCAATACGCTCACGATGGCTAAAGCCAACAGAAAGCTCGGAAAAGCCATGAAAATATCCATGATCCGCATAATTAAAGAATCAATATATCCCCCGAAGTAACCGGAGATCGTACCTAAAGCAACACCGAGGATGACAGAGATAAAAACACCGACAATCCCAATCATCAATGAAATCTGGGCTCCGTAAATAACCCTTGATAAAATATCCCGCCCGAACTCATCGGTGCCGAACGGATGGCTCCATGTCGGAGATTCCAGCATGATCTGCATGTTTTGAACGAATGGATCGTAAGGAGCAATCCAACGCGCAAGCAGAGCGACAATTACAAAGATCGTGACCATCCATAGTCCGACCATAGCCCGTTTATTTTTTTTGAATCGGCTCACCATCATTTGCAACGGCGAGCGCGGCGTATAGGATTGCTCGAACGGGTTGCTTTCAACTTGTGATACCGATGCTGACTGACTCATGAATTTGCTCCTTTCTTAATCGTATCTAACCCTAGGATCGACTAAGCTGTAACATAGATCGACGATCAGGTTCACAATAACAAATATGGTCGCGATAAAAAGCACTGTTCCTTGAATCGCCGGATAATCACGAAATTGAATCGATTGAATCACGTAACGTCCTAGCCCATTCATAGAAAAAACAGTCTCAGCTAGTACCGCCCCTCCCAATAAATGACCAAATTCCAAACCAATGATCGTAATAATCGGGATTAAAGCGTTTTTCAAAGTATGCTTATAGATGACTGCCTTCTCCCTGACCCCTTTGGCCCGAGCCGTACGTACAAAATCTTGATGAATGACTTCCAATACGGAAGATCGGGTAAGACGAGCCAATATAGCGGAAGAAGATAATCCAATGGCAAGCGCCGGAAGAATAAAATACTTAAACCCATCGCTGCCTCCGGAAGGCAGGATACGAAGATAATAGGAAAAAATTAAAATTAACATGAGTCCCAGCCAAAAGACCGGCATCGAAATGCCAAATAATGAAAACATCATGGTAGCATTATCCCGGATGCTATTAGGCTTGGTGGCCGAGAAAATCCCTGCGAAAAGCCCAACAATAATCATAATGATGATAGCCATAACCGTAAGCATAATCGTGGTCGGGAATCGCGTAAGAATTTCTGTCAGCACCGGCCGGTTGGAACGAAGTGAGGTTCCGAGATCACCTTTGGCCAAGTTGACCACATAGGTTCCGTATTGCACATGCAAGGGCTGATTTAATCCGAGGCGGTCACGAACCATGGCAACGTCTTCTTCAGTGGCGTCATTGCCGGCAACTAGCCGGGCTGGATCTCCCGGAACAGAGTGGATCAGAATAAATACAAGAATCGATACCCCAATCAAGGTAGGAATCATTTGCAGCACACGCTTTATAATATAGCTAAACAACCTGGCGCCTCCTTTACAAGAATAGAATAGGGGGATGCTAATATCCCCCTATTCTACTAAAGCTTTTTGTTATTTTTTCACAACATCACGAAGGATAAGCCGCTCGTTATTCCAATTGTATACATTGTCAAGATTGCTCTTATAGCCTGAGGTTTGTTTGTAATCGAGCAGGAAAATCCATGGTGCCTGGTCCTTGATAAGCTTAAGCGCATCGCCGTAAACCTTTTTACGCTCATCCGGATTGGCCGTTTTCATTCCTTTATCGATTAATGCATCGAGATCAGGATTGGACAACTTCGAGTAGTTGCTAGCGCCCTTCGTCATTAGGATCGGTCTCAAGCCCCAATCCGCATCATTCGTAGAAGTACCCCAGCTGTTCAAAGCCAGATTGAATTCAGCCTTCGGATCACGGGTTGCTTCCTGGAATGCGCCGAACTCCCATTTACGATATTCGACTTTAAATCCTACTGCCTGAAGGTTGCCTTGAATGAATTCGGCAATTTGGCGATCCATCAAATAACGGCCGTCCGGCGTCCATAATTTTAACGTTGTTCCCGGCGCAACTCCTGCTTCCGCCAACAATTGCTTCGCTTTCTCAGGATCGTACGGGTATGCACCTACAGAGGAGTAACCCCAAACCATATCACCAATGGCCGCTTCCGCCACTTTGGCTTGGCCGGACATGATTTTCTTAACAATCGTTTCCTTATCTACCGCATAGTTGATCGCTTGACGTGCTTTCACATTATCGAATGGCGCTCTTGTTGTATTAATAGACATGTATAGATTTCTGGAGCTTGGCTCCACATTGATTTTGATTTTGTCGTTTGTTTTAAGACGATCTACATCTGATGTAACAACTGGGACGATAATATCCGCTTCACCGGTTTCAAGCATGATGGAGCGTGCGGAATTTTCAGCTACTGTTTTGAACGTAATGGTTTTCATCTTCGGTTTATCTCCCCAATAATCGGGATTAGCCTCGAACACAACTTTGTTTCCTGGAACCCATTCCTTTAATTTATAAGGACCGGCGCCAACAGGAGATTTGCCAACATCTTTCCCCTTCTCTTTCACGTTCTTGGGACTATGAATCCCGCCGTTTGTATGTGCAAAGGTAATCAACGCAGGGCCGAACGGAAATTTCAAATCAAAGCTCACTTGATATTCGCTATCGACATTAACTTTATCGATAAACTCCGCATATAAAGAGTAGCGGTTCAGCTTATTATCCTTGTTAATAACGCGGTCAAAGGTAAATTTCACGGCTTCTGCATTAACAGGTGTACCGTCTTGAAATTTCGCCCCTTCGCGAAGCTTGAACGTGATCTTCTTTCCATCAGGCGATGTGGTCCATTCTTTAGCCAATTGAGGAACAATCGTATTGTTTTTATCCAAGGTAACCAGCTTATCGAACAATAGCTCGTTAGCATTATTGGATATACCGTCACTTGTATCTTGAGGATCCAGCGTAACCGGCTCAGAACCAAGGGCAACAACCAGATCCTTAGATGCACCGGCGCTGTCTCCTCCGGACGGAGCGCTGCTACATGCAGAAATGAGAAGCACAAAAGCCAAAATGAGTAATAATGAAGTCTTTTTCAAAACAAATTCCCCCTCTTCAACAAATATTTATATTAAAAGTAAAATGACCGAATTAAGCAAACTCGTGGATCACTGCAGCTACCATTTTGATACCATAAATATAATCGCTTACCAATATATTTTCATTTGGTGCATGCTTCCGAGAATCTCCGTTCCCAACACCGAAACCAACTGTCGGAATACCGAACTGCTGACAAAGCCGGTACATTGGACCCGAGCCTGGATTCATCAGCACCTTCTGAGGAGGTTTCCCGCTTACTTTTTCCGCAGCCTGCATCACTTTAATGACAAGCGGATGACCGGGATCTGTTTTAGCGGCTCGCGTTCCTTTTCTGGCAATGATTTCGATGTCCTCAAAGCCATGACGGTCCAAGTGCTCTCTTAAGAGCCGCACAATCTCCTCGGGATCTTGATCGGGAACCAAGCGGAAGTCCAGCTTAGCTCTTGCCTCGGAAGGCAGCACCGTTTTGGAGCCTTCCCCCGAATAGCCGGAATAAATACCGCAAATATTGCATGTAGGCTGAAAAATAAGCTTTTCCTTCAATGGCGTTCCGGTTAAGTTCAACAAAAATTGATCTAGCCCGTATCTTTGTAAGGTTTCTTCTTCCGGGTAATCCATCGACTCCAGAATGCTTCGCTCTTCATCTGATAGTTGTAATACACGATCATAGAATTTGTCTATTAAAATTTTCTCTTCCTGATCCTTCAAGGTGCTTAATGCCCAAACCAACCGCCAAGCGGGATTCTCGACAATGGCAGCATTCAAGGAATGCATATCCGAGTTGGCGCCTTTTACGGCCAGTTCGATATACAAAATCCCCTTTGTTCCCATCTTAAGCTCGATGCTTTTATCCGAATAAATAATGCCATTCTCCCAAATGCACAGATCAGCTTGCACCTTATCCGGGTGATTCTCGATAAAATCAGGGAGATTTATGCTTCCCTTCTCCTCCTCCCCTTCCACAATGAATTTCACATTGATGGGGAGTTCGCCATACACCTGCTGATAAGCATGAATTGCACAAATGCGTGCCATTAGGGCTCCCTTGTTATCTGCGGAACCTCTGGCGGTTAGTACATCATCATGAATTTCGGCTGCAAACGGATCATAATGCCAGGATTCGATCGGGTCTTCCGGCTGCACATCGTAATGATTGTAAAATGAAATCGTTTTCTTATTCCCCGAAAAAAAATGACCATACACAACCGGATGTCCTGTCGTCGCAATAATTTCTGTGGAACCGCCTTGCTGCTGCAAAAATTCGGCAACCATCTGAGAGGCTTCCTGAATCCCTCTGTTTTGAGTAGAAACGCTTGGTATTCTACATAATTCCTGCAGCCATTTCACATACATGTCTTGATGTTCATCGATATAACGGTATACGAGTTCCATATGTGTCCTCATCTCTGTATTTCTTGGAAGAAGTGTGTCTTGGACAGTCTTCTTTCTCTCGATCCCCTCCGTTTAAAGATTGACAGATATACTTTGTAAACTTCTTGTAAAAAGTATAGCATCCGATTTATTGAATGTATAATTTATAATTTTATCAGTTATTGATAAAATTTTTTGTTAATAAATCTATTCTTTATCTATGGGATGTTGTAAATTATCCTTATAATAATCAAATACCAGATTTCCGTTAGTCGTTTTTACACCGTAGAAAATGTCAGACAGCTTCTTCCCTTTCTGATCGATTTGATTCATCAGCCACTGCTCGGATAAATTATTTTCCAATAAGTTTTCCTTCATCATTTTCCCATCCATAATAACTTCAATAGGAAAGCTTGTTGTACCTGAATGAACCAGATTCAGATCTTTTTTTATTAAAGCCAGATACTTGTCCTTCTTCTTTACAGATAGCTTCCCGTTAGTTTCCAGAATCGCATAATCGACCTCTTCTATATTGAATACATCCTTTTCTCTTAAGGATTGATTGAGAGAATCCAGTGTATAATGCAGCTTTCTCATATTGTCCTCAAGTATTTTTCCTTTCTCAATGATTACAGTCGGTCCTCCGGACACCCATTTTCTTGTATTAGGGAACTTGAGCGCTACCACAGACATGATATAGGATGTAAGAGTAAAAACAGCAAGCGATAGAATAAAATACCAGGCTTGTATCTTCTCGTTGAAGGCCAAATTTGCTGCCACTGCTCCCATAGTTATACCTGTCGCAAAATCATGAAAGGTCATATTAGAGATCGTCTGTTTTCCTAATATTCTTGCAATTAACAATAGTGCTGCAAATGCTAAAATCGTTCTTCCGAATATTTCAATACCTTCCTGCATGATTGAATCACCTCACTGAACAGCTTTACCTTTGAAAATGGATTTTATTCCAATTGAGACACTGTATTGCCTTGTTCCTACCATAAGCTCCATACTTTTTGTGCTCTTAAGAAATTGTTAAGGTATACCCTGCCAATTATTTAAGAACTTGCGTCTATATTAATGCTATACATATGAAAAGTCTAAGGAGGAAGCCCGTATCGCAGCCCAAAAAACTATACTTCTTGTCGACGATGAGAAGGAAATTATCGATCTGTTGGAAATTTATTTGAAAAATGAAGGCTATCTGCTTCTACGCGCATCTGATGGGGAAGCTGCATTGAACATTTTACAAAAAGAGGAGGTTGATTTGATCGTGCTTGATATTATGATGCCGCGTATGGATGGAATTGAGGCCTGCCTCAAAATCCGTGAGCACAAAAATATGCCTATAATCATGCTCTCAGCCAAGGGACAGGATATGGATAAAATTATGGGGCTGAGCAGCGGTGCCGATGATTATCTGGCCAAACCTTTCAATCCGTTGGAGCTAATTGCCCGCATTAAGTCGCAGCTGCGCCGATATACGCGCCTCAACATCACCACTGCCAGCAAAGAGCATGAAATCGAGGTGGATGAGCTGCTCATCAATACACAGACACATGAAGTGAAGCTCGACGGCCGCATAATTAAGCTAACCCCGCGAGAATTTGCCATTCTGGAGCTGTTAGCTCGTCATCGCGGTGTCGTGTGGAGCATTGAAAAAATTTATGAAACGGTCTGGCAGGAAGCCTACTTCGATTCCAACAATACCGTCATGGTCCATATCCGTAAAATTCGCGAGAAAATAGAAGCCAATCCACGCAAGCCCAAATATATCAAAACCATCTGGGGGGTTGGCTACAAAGTTGAGTAAACATCCGTCCTTACCTCCGACATCACGTTTAAATCGATTCCCTTTCACCTGGTTTCCATTTAACTTGCTGCGTGCCTTGATTCTGCTGACTATGGACTTATATCAAATTATGAAAAAGCAAGTCGGACGAAGCCTGAGATTGCAGCTAATGGTTGCTTTTGCCTTTTGTCTGGCGGCGTCGCTCATCTTCTACTCCCTTAGCTCGGCTCTGTTCGGCGGGATCAATACAGATCCTGTCATTGATTACAAATCGGGGGTCCAGCGTATTGATAATGCGGCGAAGAGCTTGGCAGAGGTACTAAGCCATGAATACTCCAACCACGATAACGAAGTGAACAGTCCCGAATCACAGATCGAATGGGAAAAGGAGAGAATGCTGGACTTTACCGAGCAGGTCAAACGGGAAAGTTCTATGAACAGGCACAAAATAGTGGTCACCGATCTCACAGGCA
Source organism: Paenibacillus radicis (ex Xue et al. 2023) (assembly GCF_024722015.1). Lineage (GTDB taxonomy): Bacteria > Bacillota > Bacilli > Paenibacillales > NBRC-103111 > Paenibacillus_S. The sequence goes on from NZ_JANQBD010000025.1 coordinate 68,361, forward strand.
AAGTTTTATTTCAAAGCTCCAATTCAGCTGAAACCAGTGTAGACATTCATAAATCGATCCGCAACTCGATAGACACCCAACGTGAAAGAAATCTGCGGCAAGAGACCTCGAGCCTGTATCCCGTTACTTACAAGGGGCAGTCCTCCTATCTGATCGTCAGCGGCATCCCCGAACCGAATATTACTTACAAACGCGGACAAAGTCCTTTTACAATGGTCGGCTCGATAATCTTTTTTATTGTTCTGTTCTACTTTTTAACCCAACAGAAAATGCGCTATATCGAAGAATTAGCGGGTGGGTTGATCACGATATCAACTGGAAATTTGAATTCGCGGGTTGCGGAACGCAGTGATGATGAGCTTGGCTCCCTGGCCAAAAATATGAATTTGATGGCGGAGCAGCTGCAGATGAAAATCGAAGAGGAGCGGAGGGCTGAACGGCTGAAGAATGAGCTGGTTACCAACGTTTCCCATGATCTGCGTACACCGTTAACATTGATCATGGGATACCTGCGTCTGCTCAATGATAAGAATTACGAAAACGAGCAGCAAGCTCAAACATACCTTAATATCGCCTACAATAAATCGGAAAAGCTTAATTCACTGATCGACGACTTATTTATTTATACGAAGCTGACTCATCGGGATGTTCCTTTGAATAAAACAGGCATTGCGCTTAATGACCTGCTGGAGCAGCTTCTTGAGGAGTTCGTCACACCGGCTGAGGAGCAGCAGGTTATTCTGTCTCGCAATATCCCTAAGGAGAAAATATTCGTAAATATTGATGTTGATCAGATGATCCGAGTGTTCGAGAACCTGTTGGGCAATGCATTGAAGTACAGCCCGAAGCCGGGAGTCATCTCGATAAGCATGGTCAGGGAGCAGCAGTATGGTATCGTCCGGATTAGCAATATGGCTGAGGAGCTGTCTGAGCAGGAGCTCGAACGATTGTTTGATCGTTTTTTCCGGGTGGATGCTTCCCGCTCCTCTCAGACAGGCGGTTCGGGTCTCGGGCTCGCTATTGCCAAAAGCATTGTCGAAGCTCACGAAGGCTTCATAGGAGTGGAGCAGCAAGATGGCGAGTTAATCTTTTACATTAAATTAAAGCTGGATTAAAACCTTATTCCTGATCCGTATCTAGGAGGGAGACTGTATAGGCCGCTCGTTCCTGTGTGGCAACTACAGTCCCCTCTATTCACCTATTCAACATACGATTAACAAACCATTTAGGATATCCAGACACAATCCTCAGGCTTCTTATCCAACAAAAATCCTTTAAACAACGTAGTTTTCAATTGATGCATATCCGTCCGTTCGAGATACTCAATCCGGCAGCATAAGCATGGTTGAATCCATTGTGTTTTCTCGTCCTCTGTCGTGTGAAGCCGCTGCGCAAGCTCCAAGAACTGTAGTTTATCCTCCTGCTTAAACCCAAGCTCCACTACACCAACCGGCTTGTTTTTGACCGTTCTGAAATTCAATCCTATAACAAGTCCGAATGGACTGGTTCTATAACCCAATATGAGCACATCCACTGTTTTGACATGGTTGATTTGCAGCCAGTCCTTGCTTTTCGTATCCGGAATGTACCTCGACGCTTTCCGCTTCGCTACGATCCCTTCCATATTATGTTCCTTGGTCAATTCAAACAAGGCATTCCCCTTACCTGTTAAATACATGGTGGGCATTATCGAAGGCGAAGCAGCAACAATCTCACTTATCCGCTGCTTCCTCTCCAATAAAGGTTCTTTCATGTGCTCCCTGTCCGTACATAAAACATCAAAAACAATGAATGATGCAGGATGAGTATGAACGGCGCTCTTAATCCGTGTGGAGTTGCTCAACCGCCCCCGGTAAGTAAAATCATCAAAAACAGGCCTTTGACCACGCAATACGATACCTTCACTATCTAAAATAGCGGTGTGCGCTTTTATTGCCGCCGCGACTTCCTTCAACTCAGGGAACTTGTCCGTTACTGAATGCCCATTAGATGTATAAGCTTCTATTCGTTCACCCTGCTTGTGTAAAAGAATGCGCCAACCATCCCATTTCGGTTCAAAGATGAAATCATCATCATCGAATGGCTCCTTGCCCAAACTTAGAAGCATTGGCTTGATTCGTGTAAAAAGCATTTAAACCACCTCATTACACCATTGTTCCATACTAAGCCTGCTCTAAACCGTGTTTTTATAATAGAAAACAGTCGCATGTAATTCACCATTTGCAGATTGCGCATAATGAGGGATACGTCCTGCGGGGATATAATCTAACGAAGTATACAGCAGATTAGAAGGGTCTCCTTCTCTGGTATCGAGAACTATTAAGGTTCTCCCCTCCAGCTTCGCTCTTTCTTCAGCTAATTGCATTAGGAAACGACCTATACCGTTACGACGGTAATTAGGATGCGTCATTAATTTAGCAATTTCGGCTCTATGTCTGCCATTCTGCTTCGTACTTAGATGCAGCTGCACCGTTCCGACTATCTGGTTGTTTATTTTCGCAACAAATAGAAGTACCCCATTGTCCAATACGTTTTCCCAATATTTTATGGCCTCTGAAAGGTTCAATGGGGGTAAAAAGCCAATCGATGCGCCATTTTCAACGACTTGTATCAGAAGATCCGAAAGCTCGTTAAGCTGTTCTTCGATGGTATTTATTTCTTCCAACATCACATCGCTCATGAGTACAATCACCTCCAATTAGTGTTCTATCTTCCTCAATTTAACATTATGAAGGTTTGCATACAATAAAGATGTCAGGTTTTTTTACAAGTAGTCATCATGATTATCTAAAATAGCAATCGGTAAGAAATCCCGTCATCTGGTGCATGCTATTATAATGGTGAGAGCTATCCAAACCAAAGGACGAAAGGATGTTGTAATTATGGCTAAACATGCACCTTATATTTTTTCCGAGGACGCAAGATCTCAAGCAGAGTTTTACACGAAAGCGCTTGGCGGAGAGATTCAGTCCATTATGACCTATGGAAATCTTCCGAATGCCAATGAAGCGAACAAGGACAGAATCATGCACTTGAGTCTAATGGCCGCAGGGGTTAACATCCTGATGTGTGATTCTCTATACGAGCCAATTCGTCATGGCAATGCCATTCATCTGTGTCTGGAATTCTCAACCGAAGCCGAAGCCCGTGAAGCATTCGACAAGCTTGCGGAAGGGGGCAATATCAAGCACCCGTTGGGAATGGAATTCTGGGGCGCAATGTTCGGACAAATCGAGGACAAATTCGGCGTATTGTGGATGATCACCACCGAGCCCAAAAGTCAATCTTGATTCAGCCTACCTGAATCCCTCATACCTAATAGCGGCAGCCAAGAGCATGAATATCATGTTCTTGGCTGCCGCTACCGTTCTATGTACCGATTTTTTGTGTCTCTCTCAATCTTTCTTTATAATCTAATTATTTTCAATAGGAATCATAATTATGAATTCAGGGTCTTTCACATAAGGATCTTGATGGATAGGATATTCCTCGTAGTGTGTGACCTCTCCCTTATGTAATTGATACCCCTGACTTGCAATCCAGGCATACATATTTTTGTATGAGAGATCTATACTTTGATCTTTCTTGTGCTCGCACTTTGCATAGGTTAAGGTCGGAACCGTTATACTTACCATTCCATCAGGAATGTGCTTGGCACTTTCAACCTCCATAACCGAATAGTGAGTAAATCCTCCTTCATTAATATGATAGGACAAGCCTAATAAAGTATCTGGATATAAAACATGCCGTATCTCCTGTAACCGTCTATTTATTTCGGAATGAACCGCTCTAATCCCACCCGCTCCTGCTTCTGCAAATGTTCCTTCCCATTTCAACCCCACTGCCTGAAAAGACTCTTTTGTAATAATAGTTGACTCATTCCTCTGTTCCAAAATAACCATCCTCCCGAAACGAATGATAATATCTCAATTACTATTTTACACCAATAAAGTTACAGAAGCTGGAAGAATATCTTTGCAGGTGAGGGATTAAACATCTGCATCCCTCTAAAATCATAGAGACAGTCTGTCATTTTCCGCGATACGCTTTTTCATGGTAATCAGTAATATAAGAGAACAAAGTTTTACCGTCATCCAGCGGTGCAAAATCCTCATTAAAGCTCAAGTACATAGCTCTATAAGTCTCTGGAACCCAAATATAGGGATGGACATAGTCGGTCAAATGAAACCCGACTTTTTCCCAAAACCGGATACGCTCCGCATTTTCCTTAGTCGGTTCAGCCTCAACCTCTATAACGATGCCACGGCAATCAGCCGTGCTCTCTGCCCATGCCCGAATATCTTCTATGCATTTTCGGCCTAATCCTTTGCCGCGCTGATTTTGTCGAACCGCTATATAATCAATGATCAGCACTTTTGCATTTCGATTTATCGCGGTGAGGGCCATCGCAACCACATCAGTACCCTCACTCCAAGTATGAAGATTACAGATTTCTCTTTTGAACATGCGTTGAATGAGCGATCGATTTTTCCTTCCGTGTTCAGGAAACGCCTCCGCATAAACTTGCTCCGCTTTAAGCCATAACGCTTCATCCCACTCTGCGGTTGTATGGTATTTCATAGCCATTGTTCTTCATCCTTTTCGTAAATTGTTCCTCAATTCATGAGTATATAGGTAGACGCCGCTCTGTAAGGAACATCCCGGTAATTGTAGAATTATTTAGTATGATGACAAAACGTAAAATTATTCTCATTCTAGGAACGTTAGTACTTATTCTAACTGCTGTACGTTTGGTATGGATTACACTTCAAGCAACGCCTGATCACCCTGATGCCGTTCAAGGGGTTCTAGATTTGCAGTAAGACATGGCGTTACTAAGCGCTCACATGGCGGAACGGTACGAATCCTCATTACCGATCATGAGAACTATATCGATATTACGAAAGAGGACGATGGAGTGGGAATGAATAAGGAAAAGCTGCATACTCTGCTCGATCATCATTCACAGGGCAGCCGTGGAATCGGGTTGTTCAATACGGAGCGAAGGCTGAAGCAGCTGTATTAAGAGCCCCTATTCTGTCTTGGTCAAGACAAGGATAAGGGTCTTTAACATATACGGGGACGAGTTTATTGTGCCAAAATCATCAATCACTGTATCATTAAAAATCGAAGCAAGCCCAATATGGCAAAGCAGAAGAGCACTATACCAACGCCAATCCCCGTAATTGCGCTGTTAGCAATATTAAGTTTTTTGGATACAACTAATGAGGTTACAACAACACCAACGAGGAGTATCCCTAAAATATACAAGCTGGAATCATTAAAAACGTTTTTTAACCAGAAAAAATGAACACCTACAATAAAAGCAATCCAAGGGGCAATATAATCATTACGTTTATATTTAATCAAAATAAAAGCACCTATAGCTGCTAATAAAAATTCAATGATTACGAATATCAAATAGTTTTGGAATGCACCCGGATCCGATAAAGCAGAGCGATCATGCCAGTGTGTTATACTCAAGTAAATACCCACTAAACCTACTATCAGTGGGGCTGAAGAAGCGATCCCAATATACTTCCGCCAACTTTTTCTAGGATTCTCCTGAGCCCAGCCGAACCAGCTAAAACTAAATATACCGAAAATAGCTGCATACATCACATAATCCCTTACATATTCCATGAATTCTCCCCCATTAAAAAATTCTGGCCCACATGGTATTGGTAAATGCGAAGCTGCTGCCATTTCGATTTACTTAGACTTTCCCGTATTCCTTACCATCCCTTATGATCTATTAAAACTTTTATTTGCGAAATGTGATGCTGATTATGCCAAACAAGCCTTTGAAGGGCAGTATCTATAGTGATTTTACCCAATGCTTGAGTTTTCAATCTTCTATTAAAATCTTCCGGGCTCAAACTATTTATCAGAATCAGAAATCGGCTGTGAAGTAATTCCAGAAGTAAAATGGATGTCTCAATAGGAGTATCCTTGTAATCGCTTAATTCTGCCCACAAGTCTTCTCGATAAGTCTGCGACATGGGTTCATCCTCAGTTAGCGCTCTCTTGAATCGCAAGTAAGCATTCATATCATTATCGGCTATGTGATGCACGATTTGTTGAATTGTCCAGCCCTCAGGACGGTATGGGATTTGAAGCTGATCCGGCTGAAGGCCCATAACAAGACTTCGAAGAGTTATTGCAATAGTAGGGATTTGATCTATAAAGCTTCTCCGCTCTTCCAAAGTAGGATTGAGCAGCGGTGCAAACTGACCCATTGGAAAACGTAATTTATCCATTCCTTGATTAACCCCCTTATTTCTTTTGGAGCTCTTGATTTAGTAAATGCAGCATTTCCTTTTCTTCCTCTTCTACGACCTCCCCTAATCTTACAGCTATTGTCGGTACTAACCATACGTCTATTTCCTCTTTACTTATTTCTTGTAATCTTAAATATTCAGTCAAATAAACATCATGAAAAAATAATCTGCAATTTCTATCCAGCAGCCAATCCGGAGGATCATCTGGTAGGGCGTGAGATCTTAACATTAAAAGAGTTCTCATTATATCGGCATTGGGATTACCAACTAAAGTATTAAACCAATCTACTATTATAGGTCCTCTAGGTGACATAATGATGTTGTCTGGATGAAAATCATAGTGACATATTGTATGAGCTGCCGGTAAGTTATCAAGCAATCTTATAATTTCTGTTCGGTTCTCGATGGTTATATGGTTTAATCTGTTTATTTTCTTGGTTAATTCCTGCTTTAAATTGGGCGGATGCTTATGAGTGGCTCTATGTATTTCTGCATGTAAAGCTGCCATAACCTTAGCGTGTTTCGATAAACTACTCTCTGTCGGTTCAATCAATCTCATCAATGTACTTCCAACTATTCGTTCATAGATTATCCCTTTACGGTCTTCTATTTCAACCAGCTCAAATACCTCTGCCGCGGGTAAACCGATCTGGTTTATTATTGTGGTATTAGTCATTTCCTGATTAACATTATCATCTTTTAAAAATAACTTTAATACCTTTGTTTCTCCCCATTCAAAAACTTCGGCAGTTCTCCCTCTCGCTAAAAGTCGCCCTTTTTCCACTACTATTCTCCTTTACATATAACCACAGGACTGTGGAGGTTGTTTTTTGTAAAGCTTCTCTATTCATTCATTTGATTTAAATACTCATCTAATAGAAGGGGAGAATACAATTTTTCACCTGGGTTGTCTCGCACTTTACTCCATATTTGCGCAGCAACTTTCATTCGGTCTTTAAAGCCCTTCGTTCGAGAGTCTTTATTAAAGTCTTTAACGAAATTGTTCCATTGATATGTTTTTTCTTCCGGGCTTTCAAGCTTCGTTTTCCCCTCATACACCTGAATTAAATCAGCAACTGTCATTTCAATATTACCTTGACGTTCCGCTTCTCGTAATGCCGCTGCCATTTCTTTAGTAAAAGTAAATTTACTCTTGTTGTAATATTTGGCGAAAAACTCCCTCGCCTTCTGGTTAAACTTAAATCCATCTGGAATAAGCCTTGTACTTAGCGATATTTCATTCAGTTCTTGTTTCTTTCTTATGTTTGTATTTAAGAGACGATGATCAATTGTTTTTTCGCCGATTAATAATTTTTTGATCTTCACTTCCAGCTCTGCTTTTGTCCCGGACGATGAGATGTTATGCATACTGCAGATGTGGATTAATTCATTCTTATACCAATAATGTCTTTCGAACTCTTGGATTGAAAGATCCATTGAAAAATCTGGCCGCTGTTGGTTAACGCTCATACGATTCTCCTTTACTTTTTCTGTTAGTTTCATTTTATGTTCATGTTATTTGCTATTAATTCCTGCTACGGCACCAATAATGACTCCGACTCCAATGATTAAATATTTGAGGTAAAAGTTGATCACACTAAGAGCCGCAAGTTAAGTCCTGCAACACTGTATAATTCAATAAACCCCAAAATATCCCTTCATTTTAGGAAACTTTTACCTGAATTCACCTTCAAGAATGCTTACGCTGCATTTGCGTGAATAAGAGGAACAGCTGCTGTTGAAGTCTTGTTCCTATGATGATCAAGCTTGCCATGATGGAGTTGGAACACATCTTGCAACAAAATAGTAAACGGCTCGATACTCCCTAAAGCTACCCTGAAAATAACGCATGATGCAGCCCGGGAAATTGGCGCACGAAACTAGGTGCAGCTATATTTTTAAAAAGCTGCGTCTGCCTAACGGGAAATCCTCCCGTTAATTCCGGGCGATGAGCGATTTTTTCACAATTAACTGGAAATCCTCATGCTAATTCGACACTGTAGCTCATTTAATCTAAAAAACATCAATATTAGAAGGAGAATTTCCAGTTAATTCCCTCTACAAGCAATTAATAGGAGAATTAGCTCCAGAAATTCCAGTTAACCATTTCACTACCTTCCGACCAAGATGCTTTCACGTTTTAATAGCATTGAGGTAAGCTTCGCTCACTCCAAAACATATAAATTATCTGTATATTAAAAAGAGGCGGTCCCAAAAGAGTGTCAGTGAATGAATCCGTCCCAACTATATACAAAGACGCCTCCAAAACCACTATGTCCGTGGGGATGGAAGCGTCTTTTTGTAGGGAAATTCCCATTAGAGTGAGTGGGGGTCAAAAATCCAGAAACGGATTTGGGAACAGCCTCTCCTCACTATTTGTTCGCCAGTTAAAATGTAGGCAGATTATCCAGATTGTTCTCCTGCACACCGTCAGGCTCGCTTCGCAGAATATCGCGGCCATAGCGGTGGTATACATCCACATTGGCGAGGGCACCCGCCTTAGCCTCATTCAAAGCACTTACATAATCAAGCTCACGTCCTGCCGATGTTTGAATCGCAATGATATCGCCGTCATTATTTTTACGTACGGCTACGATATGCTCTTTTCCAGCGTTTGCCGCAGTATTCATCTGATCCTGCCCCGCTTGCATTTCACCCTGTTGCCTGTACTCTTGATAAATTTGTTCGTAGTTTGTATTCTGATTCGTTGGGTTTTGATTCATTGAATTCTGATTTGTTGGACCTTGATTCATTGAATTCTGATTCGTTGGATTCTGATTCATCGGATTTTGATTCATTGAAATCTGATTCGTTGGATCTTGATTCATTGGACCTTGATTCACTGGATTCTGATTCGTTGGACCTTGATTCATCATAACCACCTCGTCAGTTATGATACCCAGAAATTCCATCTATTATCAGCCCAACAACAGCAGCAGCTCCAAAACTCCTTCATGCTCAGGTTCCATAGCCAAAGCTTTATGAGCATAGTCCCGCGCCGAGTCTTGAATCCCAAGCTCATAACAGCAGATCGCCATATTATAAAGGACTTCCGCTCCAGCCTCTGTTTCTTTCAATGCACGTTCATAGAACACCAGTGCGTCCTCGTATAAATCCATTTGAAACAGCAGCATACCGCAGTCCAAAGCTAAATTATGCTTCTCCTCCATAGGATAATAGCTATCCCACATCCGTTGGATCCCATTGCGAATATCGTTCATATCTTTCTCATTAGCTGCTGGAAGCAGCAGGGCGATTCGCTTGGCGCTCTGAATGAATAATTGAGCATCATAGCTGCCCAATTTCCAAAAGGAATGCAGCTGGGATAGCTCCATTTGATCCAGATGCATATCAAACCATTGTTTCATACTAAAAAAATCATCCGGCCCAAAACGGTCTACAAACCTCCGGTAAGCCAGACGTGAATTGGCATAGCTCGCCGGATCTTGAAGCATAAGGATACAGCCTACATTCAAGTTGTTATATTGATGCGTTGTGAATAAGGTCTGTGCACCCTTTTGTTCAAATAGGTACTGTATCGCATGGTAATTCGCTTCCAGGGAGAAGCTTCCATGATGGATAAGCTTAGGAGGCTCAGCATATTCCCAATTTTCTATTCGATGGTCTCCTTTATCGGCCGTAAGCAGAAGAAAACCATGTTGGGACAATTCACTGAGTCGTTCCAAACACGCCAATCCTACGCCCGGAAAGAGAACATGCGAATCCTCAAGCTTTTGCTTATAGAGCTCTATTACATCGTTGTAGGGATACGATTGCTGTTCATAGCTCTCAGCTCTGCGGTAATGATACTCGGGTATGACTTTCCCAAGCTTATCGGAGGCGCTCAGACCGGCAGTCCCTTCCGGAAACAGCAGGGAAATATCACATTCATAAATCTTGCCTTCATCTACATAAAGCAGCTCTTGAGGGATACTGTCAAAAAAGTAATTAGCAATAACCAGCAGCGGCTGCTCCAAATCGCCAGGCCTTACGACTGATTTAGATTGCGTCAAGATTAGCTCTGTATCCTGAACGGCATCGAATTGTGCGAAATCCAAAACACCTTGCTGGACATAGGGCAGTAAACTTGTGTGCTGCTCCCAATAGGATATATTTTTGACAGCCAAGTCACTCAATATATAGCGAAAAGGAGGAAGCGGTATGCCGGCATAATCCCTTAGCTCGCATAGCTCCTTAAGAATATGAAACGCTAATCGGCCCGAACCCGCACCAAGCTCAAGTATTGTAACGGGTGCTGAAGTATACCCTAACCTCGCTCTATCTTGAAGAAATCCAAATATAATTTCCGCATAAGCCAATGCCATAATTGGATTATTCGTTATATACTGCGGTACTTCTTCACTCTGCCAAGCGTTGATTCCCTGCTCTTCATAAAAGAATCGCTGCAGCTCCCAGATTGGCGCTTCACTAAAACGGTAAATTGGCGGTTCGGTACGAGTCATCTATTTAAACCTACTTCACTAATTGTTTATCATCCTATAGGGATTGATATGTGTATATCATAAGCGGATATACGCTTCAAAACAATGTGTTAGCTTAATCACCGGGATTTATAAATGCTTTTCAAGTACATTTCGATACTGCGCTTTGGGACGAAGCCCCACGATTTTATCTAAAGGCTGCCCTTCTTTATACACGATAACGGTTGGCATGCCCATGACGCCAGCCTCAGCGGCGGATGCAGGTAAATCCTCGCAGTTTACTTTTACTATCCTGACTTTCCCAGTCATTTCCTGATCTATCTCCTCCAATACGGGGAGTAATGCCTTGCAAGGCCCACACCATGGTGCGCCATAGTCGACAAGTACGACCCCTTCACTAATAAGAGATTTTAGCATGGCGTCATTTTCCGCAACTGTTAGTGCCATTTCCTCTCACCTTCCTATTCATTATTCGCTTCCGCCTCAAGCTGCACGTAAGCTATGCGATCCAACAGATTCGCTTTGATTTGATTCAATTCGATGATTTGCCGTTCGATCTCCTCCAGCTTCTGCTGGTAAATCGGCATTACATCTGTACAGAACGCCTCTTTATTCTGAAGCACGCAATTTAGGAACCCTGCAACCTGCTCTGTAGTTAAGCCGAGATTTAAATACAATTTAATCGTCTTCACCGTTTCCTCAGTGAGTGGACTGAAATCTCGGTATCCATTCGTTAGGCGTGCCGGTGCAATTAATCCTTGCTTTTCATAATAACGCAGCGACCGGATGCTGACACCCGTCAATCGCGATAGTTCACCGATCTTCATAACAATCCCCCGGGTCTATGAGAGTGGCTTATTCTTATTATAAAGTCTGACAGTAGTGTCAGGGTCAAGCGTTTTTTTTACGGCAGAAATAACAATCATTTTGTCACAAATATAGGGTGGACCTCATTTATTGAACAAATAGTGAACGCTTTAGAGGATCATTATTCCCGCGACATCGTTCGAGTTACTTTTTACATGGGTTTTGATAAAGTAAGCCATACGAAATCAACTAACATATGGTAGGTGCTCAATGGTTGAACTTATGGTACAAGAAAAAAAATGCTTTAGCATTGAGGAAACAGCTTTATTTTTCGGAATCACTGAAACACGGCTAGTTAATCTTCTTCAAAAAATTGAAGGGTCCGGGTACTTATTTAAACGATCGGATAGTGGCCAATTGGCACTGACTGAAGAGGATATCATGATGATTCTCTGTTTCACCTAAGTAGTCCTATGTTATCATATCAAATTAAGATGCCAAAAAGCCGCTCAGCGAAGCGGCTTTTTTATTTTTACTATTCATAGCCCAGATTACAAAAAAGAAGAGTTTATGGGTTACGAAGTCTTAAAGAAAGGAATACATTAACATTATCAGTAAGCCGTTGAGACTGGAGACTTATACATGAACGAAAGAACCTTGTATTTATTTGATGGAATTAATAAAAACTCAGTAAAAGCCGTTGTAGAGAATATACTGAAGATTAACCAATTGGACGATGAAAAAGATAAGAGAGAGAAGGACTACAAGCATGTTCCCATCGACTTGATCATCAATAGCAATGGTGGAAATGTTTATGACGGGCTAGGTCTTATTAATGTGATTGATAATAGCAAGACACCTGTCCATACGTATGTGTATGGTCTTGCAGCCAGTATGAGCTTGCTTGTTGCAGTTAGCGGTCACAAGAGGCATTTAGGCAAACTAAGCACGCTAATGTATCATTCCATTTCAAATACAATAGGAGGCCGTTTGGAGCATTTGAAAAATCGGGTTGATGAAGGGCAGAGATTACAAAATATTTACGATCAGTATTTAATATCGAAATCTAATCTCCGGCTGGAGGATCTTAAAAGTGTTCAGGAGCATCAGCGCGATTGGTTCATTAGTCCAGAGGAAGCATTAGAGCTAGGAATTATTGACGAGATTATTTAGAATTATTTAGAAGCAAGCAGGTCCCCGTTACGAACTACCCGGTACAATGCTTGATTATTTTCAATACGGCCGATGATTATGTCAGGCTCCCCATCCTTGTTTTGATGAAAGAATGGGGGGATCTATCGGGGTTAGCGCTCTTCCCATTTACTTAGAATGAAGTCCATAATTTCCTGACTCGTCTCCTCGGTAAGGCCATTGCGCAATGCTGTAATGAATTCAATAAAAAGTAGAGAGACAAGCTCATCCAGCTCTATATCAAGAGGGTGATGCTTCCAACGCAAATCTTCAAAAAACACATTCACTCGGTTAACTTCCTTTGAATGCAGCCTTATGGAAAGAGTCAAAAACTCGCTTTCCTCCTTTTTGCCGTTCTTAGTAGTTAGGCTCCAATGAAATTTGGTTGGTGCGCTTGAATCGGACACTTTTTTGCCAATGTTATTGGGTGTCGTAAGGACACTTCCGTATAACCTGCTCAAAGAGGATAGGTATTCATACAGATCCTTTCCCTGCCGGACACTTTCCAGAAAATTATCAAACAACAGCTTCGCAAGAAAAGCTTTGTTTAATCCCGTCAATTCTTCCTCAGTCATATATTTAACATCCTCTATAAAAGCATCCGCACGATTAAAATAATCGCGAGGCGCACGAACCTGAACCGTTTGGTAGGACTCAGATGACCTCCCGTTGAACATACCTGTCCATTTTTTGAAAGCGATCATATACCCAGCTCCCCCTTTTTCCCCTCTATTAACTACTATTACGAATCTAGCAATTTTATGACATAAAAAAAGAGCCGCCTAGTAGCAAGCCCCTCGCAATAATTATGCAATTAGGTTAATTGAGATACTAATTCTATCTGGAATACCAGTACAGAGCATATTCAGTCATAGTAGAGGCGTAGCCCAGCTGGCGCAACATAGCCGTAATATTGCCGCGGTGGTACGTAGCATGATTCACAATTTGCAAAACGATTTCAGAATAGCTCGTTTCCCGTATACCAGCATATGGGTTATCTACAACTATCGTTTTTTCCATATTGTCCTGTTGGTTGAAAATTGCTTTAAACTGCTCGGATGATTCCAAAAACAACATTTCCAATTCCTCAAGGCTCTTCGCCTCGGTATTTTCTTTCAATTGATTAGCATATACCAAAGCATCACTCATACTTTTACCCAATAGGATGTTCAACCAACAGATATCCGTTATGTAAATATGAGGCATCGCCTTCGAAATCGATGGAAAAACACTTTGAATCTCCTTATTGTAAATGTCCTGTGGAATTTCCTTTAATCGATCGAGCATCGTTTTATTCGCCCATACATTGAAGTTATACATTTCTATTGAGGCATGCGCCATATATAAAACCTCCTATTTTCATTTCATTTTCCAATTAATTAGCTTATAACAAAATAGTAGCACAACTACCCTGACAGCTGTTTGTCAGGGTTATCTAATGATGCTATGAATTTAGCTTGCTATCGTTTTAAAATAATGATAAATCTTATTTAATTTATCCTCTTGTTTCCCCTTGGGACTTTCCATATTCCCGAATTCAAAGAACTTTACTTTCTTTATTCCCACATAACTAAACAAGGCTTTTTTCATTAATACTTTGTGCGCATTATTTAACCAAAACAAAGGATATAACGCGGGCCCCTTCATGGAAGAAATACAAACTACCGAACGTCCCTTTAAAAGTCCTTCTGGCAGCAGTCCACCTGTATCTTTGTAAGCAAAGCCTGACGCAAACATTTGGTCGATGTACCCCAGAAGCATAGCAGGAGGCCTTCCCCACCATATAGGATACACGAAGACGATTTTGTCGGCCCACATAATCTGATCCCGATACTTGGCAAGCCGGGGTTCAGATTTCATATCTCTTCGGCGTTTATTCTCATTGAACACAAGGACAGGGTTAAACTCCTCCTCATATAAATCCAGTACCTTGATCTCCATAATATGAGGATTTTCGGTGCTTCCTTGTATGACTTTTTGCAAAAATGCGTAGCTTAGGCTCTGATGATTAGGATGCGTATAAATAACTAAAGTTTTCATTGAACCACCTCATTACTTATCATTTGATAAGCAAATAGTAGCATGCCGTTATTTTGTTATCAAATGATAATTGTTTTATGATAATCAATTTGTTATGGTATCCCTAAGAGGTGATTTCTGTGGATAAAAAAGTTTTTTTTCAAAAATTCGTATCCTTTACCACTGCTGTTCTGCAAGTGAAACATGAGCTTACCAAAGATATTAAATCCGATGCCATTACACCTGTTCAATATAATATTCTCGAATATATAGCGGTTAGTCAGCCCGTTACCCTTAGCGAGATTAGCGATTGTCAGCATATGTCCATGCCGAACACGAGCCGTGAACTGAAGAAGCTTACCGAAAAAAATCTATGCGAAAAAGTCGCCGTTACCGAGGATCGACGCAAGCAATATATCCGTCTCTCCGAAGAAGGACAAGCCATAATGGACGAAGCCTTCAACCGTATTGAAGTTCGTTTTCTGCAGCAGATAAAGGATGCTTCTGCAGAGGATCTGCAAGAAATAGAAAAAGCTCTGGATGTGCTTAACTCCAAAGTGTTTCATTCCAATAAATCAGTGTGACCGCGATAAACTCAGCCTGTGAGGGCCCCCTTTGAATTTTTGGGGGGCATTTTTTGTTACTCAAGATTCATTTTCCGCATGGTGTGCAAGAGCATTGTCATTGTCATCGCCAGACACATTATTAAGAATATTGTCTTCTAATACAGTAAATTTATCCCCATACTCTTTGATAATATGGTTTTCACCCCAGGCGCATAGGGAGTCCAGGATCGATTTCAAACTCCATCCATATTCGCTCAGCTCATACTCCACCTTAGGAGGAACTTGGTTATAGCTAATTCGATTCAATATGCCATCTTGTTCTAATTCTCTCAGCTGCTGAGTTAACATTTTTTGTGTAATTGCTGGCATAAGACGTTTTAAATCACTTGTTCGTTTTTTGCCATGCGTCAAATGACAGAGGATTACACATTTCCATTTACCCCCAATCACCTCGAGCGTTGCCTCCACTGAAATGTTATATTTCTTTTTGATCACACACTCTTCCCCCTAACTACGCTTATAGGAACCTATTAGTTTGTGGGTACTTTTTAGTTCCTATATCACTTCAAAGTACGTACTATTCATTTCTATTCAAATAATACATAATAACATCTACCGGCCGGTAATACCATACTGTAGGAGTTGTGAAACAAATGTCATTGGACTCAAAGAGAAGTACATTCGCGCTCCTTGCATTAGCCATCAGCGCCTTTGCTATTGGAACAACGGAGTTCATCAGTGTAGGACTGCTGCCTCTCATTTCTGAGGATCTAAATATATCGGTTACAACATCCGCATTAACGGTTACTTTATATGCATTAGGGGTAACTTTTGGGGCGCCCATCCTAACATCCTTAACCTCTAATATTCCGCGCAAAACGTTATTAGGTTGGATTATGGTTGTTTTTATTGTGGGCAATAGCCTTGCCGCCGCAGCAAGCGGCATTGGCTTGCTTCTGGCAGCTCGTGTTATCTCCGCTTTAGCACACGGAGTGTTTATGTCCATTGGCTCGACCATAGCAGCGGACCTTGTCCCTGAAAACCGCAGGGCTAGCGCCATAGCTATCATGTTCTCCGGGCTCACGGTGGCGACTGTTACAGGAGTACCCTTGGGTACCTTGATCGGGCAGCAATGGGGTTGGCGGGCTGCATTTATCGGTATCGTTGTAATCGGCGTTATAGCTTTCATAGCTAATATGACATTGATTCCATCCGATTTGCGCAGAGGAGCTAGAACGCCGCTTCGCACTCAGCTTAAACTTGTTACTAATGGGCGTTTGCTGCTTGCATTCTCCATTACTGCCATAGGGTACGGAGGCACATTTGTCGTCTTTACTTATTTATCCCCATTGCTTCACGACATAACCGGATTTAAGGAGACAACAGTAGCGCTTATTCTCCTTATTTACGGTATTGCCATAGCCATCGGCAACGTAATTGGAGGAAAAGCTGCCAACCGCAAGCCGGTTTCCGCCTTGTTCTATATGTTCATTTTACAAGCTATTGTACTTCTGATCTTAACGTTCACCGTCCCATTCAAAGTAGCCGGCTTGATTACGATTTTCTTTATGGGATTGTTAGCTTTTATGAACGTTCCGGGATTACAGGTGTATGTAGTTATGTTGGCTGAACGATTTGCACCGAAAGCTGTAGATGTGGCTTCTGCCGTCAATATCGCCGCGTTCAACGCCGGCATTGCGATCGGGGCCTTTATAGGTGGTGTTGTTACGGATTCTATTGGACTTATTCATACAGCGTGGGTTGGATCGTTGATGGTTTTTGGAGCCGTAATTTTAACCGGTTGGGCACGAGCCTTGGAAAAAAGAGATGAAACCAACCACAAACAAAAGTCAGCAGCTTAATGATATGATGCCCCGGTGTCGACTCAAAAAAAGTTATTCAGCTCGTAATCGGGACGCTGCAATAAATCGCATCCTCATTATATTTTTCAAAACAAAACTCAGGAGGCTTATTCTATGATCGCGAAACATTTACAAGATACAACAACGTTACACAATGGTATCCAAATGCCTTGGTTCGGGCTCGGAGTATTTAAAGTAGAAGAAGGTGAGGAGCTGGTTCATGCTGTTAAATCAGCCATCAAACAAGGCTATCGCAGTATCGATACGGCTGCTATTTACGATAATGAAAAGAGTGTCGGTCAAGGGATTCACGAAGCCATTGTAGAGACCCGAATCGCTAGAGAAGATCTTTTTATTACATCCAAGGTTTGGAATGCCGATCTCGGATATGAGTCCACATTGGCCGCCTACGAAACAAGCTTGAACAAGCTAGGCTTGGACTATCTCGATTTATACCTTATTCATTGGCCTGTTGAAGGTAAATATACCGAGTCGTGGAGAGCTTTGGAAACCCTATATAAAGAAGGGCGTGTAAAGGCGATTGGAGTAAGCAATTTTCAGATCCATCATATTGAAAAACTTATGAAAACAGCAGCTATTAAACCTATGGTGAACCAAGTGGAGCTTCATCCCCAATTAACTCAAAATGAGCTGATTAGCTTCTGTAAGGAGCACGGCATTCAAGTGGAAGCATGGTCACCGTTAATGCAAGGTCAGTTATTAGATCATCCGGTCTTACAAGAAATTGCAAATAAGCATAACAAATCGATTGCCCAGATTATTCTGCGTTGGGACTTGCAGCATGGGATTGTAACGATTCCAAAGTCTACTAAAGAACATCGGATCATAGAAAATTCGGCCGTATTTGATTTTGAGCTTTCAAAAGAAGATATAGCCCGGATTGACGGCTTGAACCAAAACCACCGTGTAGGTCCGGATCCGGATAACTTTGACTTTTAAGATGAGCCTTCTTCTATGTAATTTCAAAAGGATGTTAGAAGAGAGTACCGATTCGAGGGTACTCTCTTAAACCATGCTAGTCTGTAGTCACATACTCGTTTTTTCCAGCGCCCATACCAAAAATAAAAATAAAGATCGACGCGACAATTAGCATCAACAACGGGATAGTCCAGCTATGCGCTGCATCATGCAACAATCCAAACAATGTGGGACCTACTGCAGCAAGCAAATACCCAAATGATTGCGCCATTCCTGACAGCTCGGCTGCTTGATGCGTATTATGTGTTCGAAGGCTAAAAAACATCATAGCTAAACTGAAGGCAACTCCAGCTCCAATACCAATCATAATGACCCATAAAGGGATTAGTGTCGTACCTCCATACAGAACACCCAATATTCCAGCCATAAATAATAAAGCGGTTATGGCGACTAAAATACGCTGGTTTTTCATATATCCCGCCAGAATAGGAACAATAAATGTAAAGGGAAGGACTGCAAATTGCATCAAGGAAAGCATCCATCCCGCTGAACTTGAGCTTAATCCTTGTTCTTGAAGAATCACAGGCAACCAAGCAATAACCGTATAGAAAATAAGGGATTGCAGCCCCATATATAAAGTCACTTTCCAAGCCAATCTGGAACGCCACAAGCTGACAGACTTGGTTTGCTGCTCCAAGCTTACTTTTCTAGCTGATTGGAGCCGTGTCCGCATTTGCGGAATCCAAAATAAGAGAGCAATGAAGGACAAGATTCCCCAGCAGCCAAGAGCGCCCTTCCAGCCTAATCCCATTGAAGACGAGATTGGAGTACTAAGCCCCGATGCAATGGCTCCGCACAGGTTCATCGAAACTGCATACACCCCTGTCATAATTCCAATACGCCCGGGGAATTTTTGTTTAATAAGACTCGGCAGCAGTACGTTGCAAACAGCAATTGATAAGCCAAGCAGGATGGTACCGGCAAATAATGCTCCTACTCCAGCAAATGATCGTAACAAGATTCCTACTGTTAACATAACCAATGATGCCAGAAGCACAACTTCTATGCCAAAGCGTCGTGATAACTTAGGTGCGAAGGGTGAAAGTACTGCAAAAGCAAGTAAGGGAACAGTGGTTAAAGTACCGGTTACTGTGTTGGATATTCCCAAACTGTCACGAATGGAAGCTACCAGAGGTCCTATAGATGTCAAAGGCGCTCTGAGTGTTGCTCCAATAAAAATGATTCCAATAACAAGCAGCCATACCCCTGTCTTTGGTGCTGCTGTAATTTCAAGCTGTGCTTTGTTTCTTGTTTGCTGAAAACTCATGATGATCCTCCAATATCTAAAGATAAGGCTTCTTTAAATTGATAAATATATTCATTTACAGCTTCAACGGCCTGATCCGTATTTTGTTCGATAATGGCAGCTACAAGCTTACTATGAATTTTTTGATCAGAATCCGTATGCGAAGTAATTTCCACCAGGTTATGAACAGAAGCCTGCAACGATTCTGTCATATGCTCGTACAAATCAATCAGGACACTGTTATGAGTTGCTTCTGCTATCGCTTGGTGCAGCTTAATATCAGATTCAGCGTAGGCCTGAAGGTCCTTTGCATCTGCGGCAGCTTGACAAGCAGCGATGCACATACGCAACCTGTCCAAATCTTCTTCATTGCGCCTTATAGCTGCTAATTGTGCAGCTTCCCGCTCAAGAGCATGCCGCACCTCTAATGTTTCTAATATATTGGACTTCTGGATGCGCCGGTTAAGTGCAGCCCCGAGGACGCTTGATGAGCTTACGAAGGTACCGCTCCCTTGTCTTGTTTTCAGAAGTCCTGCATGAACAAGTGCTCGTATCGCTTCTCTTAATGTATTGCGACTCACATCGAACTGCTGCATCAATTCCAGTTCAGGTGGTACACGGGTTCCAACAGACCATTTTCCAGATTCAATTAAAGATTCAATTTGTAATACGACTTGCTCGACAAGCGATAAACGATTTGTTTTAGCTATATCCATTTACGCACCTCAAATTTGTAGGATGTTTGGTTCATTGGTTAACCCAACATAACATAAGTATGTGATAATGTAAATGAAAATAAAGCTCAACAAGAAAAAGAACCTTATACCACACCGTGGTTTTAAGGTCCTTTATACTACACCTGCCGAGCTTCCAGCCTACGAGCTACAATGGATAACGAATAGTTAACAATAAAATACATAACTGCAGCGAGCAATAAGATTGGGATTACGAAATTAACGTTCTGCCCATTAATAATTTGTGCATTATGCATTAATTCTCCTAAAGATATAACGACAGCAAGCGATGTGTCCTTCAGCAGTGAGATAAATTGGCTCACCATTGGCGGGACCATACGGCGGAGCGCTTGTGGAAGCACAATATACCAAAGCGTTTGCAGATAGGACAGACCCGATGACCGGGAGGCTTCTATCTGGCCTTTATCAATTGATTTTAATCCGCTTCGTACAATCTCTGAGATCATCGCCGCTTCAAAGATGGTCAGCGCAACAATCGCCGCATTCACAACACTTAGCTTGATTCCAACTTCGGGGAGAGCAAAAAACGTAAAGAAAATGATCAACAGCAGGGGAAGGTTGCGAATCGTTTCCACAATTATGGCAGTTAGCTGTGAGATTACGGGAAATTTCGTATACCGAATCGTCCCCAGTAAACATCCGAGCAAGAAGCTGAGCAGGATCGCTATCCCTGCTACTTTCAATGTTATTCCCAAGCCTTGCAGCATGAACCATAAATGATCCCACGTATACGCACCTGCAAAATCCATAAGGCCTCACCTCCAAAGCAAGCCTAAACCACCTTAACTCACTCCCGCCATTCGTCGTTCCAAATAGGAAAGCCCGATGCTGAGCGGAATGGTAATAACAAGGTAGAATAGGGCTACAAAAATATAGACGCTAAACGTAACAAATGACTTGGTAGAAATAAGGTCGGCATAATACATCAAATCCAACCCTGCCACGACACTTAATATCGATGAGTTTTTAACAAGATTCAAAAATTGGTTGCCGATCGGAGGGATAACGATTTTAATAGCCTGAGGTAATACAACATAATACATCGTTTGGTTATAAGTTAATCCTGATGCACGTGCGGCTTCGGTTTGCCCCTTCGGCACAGCCTGTATTCCCGCCCGAACCGCTTCAGCTATAAACGCGGCTGTGTAAATAGTCAACGCTAATGTGCCCGCAACAAAGCCGCTAAGCGGTAACCCTAGTACGGAAGGAGCAAGAAAAAAGAAAAACACAATCAAAATAAGTGGAATATTGCGAATAAATTCAACAAACACAGTACCTAGCCAATTCAAGGGCCTAATAGGAGCTATTCGCATCACTGCAACAATCGTCCCCAGAATAAAGCTTCCCACCAACGCTATAAGACTTACCTGAAGCGTATTCAAGAAGCCTTCCATGTACATATCCCAATACTTAAATAAAATATCAAATTTAAGCTTATCCATACCCTTGCGGCGCCTCCTTCCGCTAATGGAACAAGGGTGAGCAGCTTACTAGCCAAGCTTGCTCATCCCTTAGTCCGGCGTACTATTTACTCGGCTTTTCTCCAATCCATTGCTCATACAATTTGTCGTATTGACCGCTAGCCTTGATGGATTTCAAGAAATCATTAACATAAGCAGTGTAAGTTGTATCGCCTTTCTTAATGGCCATTCCATAAGGCTCATCTGTAAAGGTTCCCCCTACTACCTCGTAATTAGGATCCTGTTTAACCATACCGTACAAAATGGCATTATCCGTAGTTAATGTATCTCCCTGGCCCGCTTTCAGAGCGGTGAATGCTTCTTGATAATTTTCAAACTCAAGCACCGTTGCCTCCGGGGCTTTGGCACGAATGTTGGTTGTCGAGGTTGAGCCTTTTACAGCCAGCACCTTAACTCCTTTTTTCACATCTGCCACTGATTTGATAGCACTTCCTTTTTTAACTAACAGAGACTGGCCTGCTTTAAAATATACATCTGAGAACTCGACTTCCTTTTTACGTTCCTCTGTAATGGTCATAGTAGCTATAATCATGTCAATATCACCGTTATTAAGCATTGGAATCCGCGTTTTGGAAGTAACCTCTTTTAATTCCAGCTTTGTTTCATCGCCTAGTATTTGTTTCGCCAAAGCTTTAGCTAAATCGATATCAAATCCTTCGACCTTGCCTGTACCCGGGTCCTTCAATCCGAACAGCTTGGTATCAAACTTAACGCCCGCTACCAGCTTGCCCCGTTTTTTGATCGCATCTAAAGTACTGTCCGCCGCTTTTCCAGATTCCGCACCTCCAGTTTTTGGCGCATCTGTACCTGGCGCGGGAGCGGCAGTGCCGCAAGCGGTTAAAGCGAGCATTATCGTAATCATAATCAGTGTGAACGTCATCCCCATCTTTTTTCTACTCATTGAACAAACCCCTCTCCTAATGATTTATTAATGCTGCAGCAAGCGGCCGAGGAATAGTTGGGCCCGTTCCTCTTTTGGATTATTGAAAAAATCATCCGGTGCCCCTTCCTCAACAATGAACCCCTGATCCATAAAGACAACGCGATCTGCAACCTCGCGGGCGAACCCCATTTCATGTGTTACTACAACCATAGTCATTCCATCATGAGCCAGGCCCTTCATAACATCGAGCACCTCACCAATCATCTCCGGATCAAGTGCAGAGGTTGGTTCGTCGAATAACATAATCTGCGGCTTCATTGCGAGCCCGCGGGCTATTGCAACCCGCTGCTGCTGTCCGCCTGAGAGCTGGGATGGAAAAGCGTCCGCTTTCTCAGGTATCCCAACCTTCTCCAAGTACTGCATCGCTATTTGTTTTGCTTCCTGCTTTGATATTTTGGATACTTGGACAGGCGCCAATGTGATATTTTCCAAGACAGACATATGCGGATACAGATTAAAATGCTGAAACACCATCCCAATGTTGCGCCGCAGCTTGTTAACATCGGTCTTCTTGTTATGCAGCTCGGCAGCATTTACTGTCAATTCTCCATCTGTGATAGTTTCCAGCCGGTTGATACAGCGAAGCAAGGTACTTTTCCCCGAGCCTGATGGTCCAACAACAACTACTACTTCCCCTTGCCGGATGGATAGATTGATCTGTTTAAGTACATGGAATTTTCCATAATGTTTATTAACGTTGCGAAATTCGATCATGAGCCGCCACCCAACCTCCCTCAGGCTATACCAAAAATATAACTTTTAAATTATCTTTTTGATATATTAATAATGTATGTTGTTATATTCGGGTTATGCTATACAACATTAACGGATATCAGGGAATGCTCCATTTCATTGTGCAGCACCTGCCTTTAAATGGTATTAACCTCATTTCATGAATTACGAATCTCGGATCGTTTTAACAATTCTCCAAAGTAAGAAAAGCTTTCTGATCGAGGCCCTTTCGAGGAAGATACATTCGTGTCTTAGCGATGGCTTTTCTTGCAATATCAGCTTGTTCAGCTCCGCTGAAAACTTATAAGTTTGATATTATAAGAAAAGCTTTCTGATCGAGGCTATTTCCATGTAGATACATTCGTGTCTTTGCGGTGGCTTTTATTGCAATATCAGCCTTGTTCAGCTCCGCTGAAAACTTATCAAGTCTGATATTACAAAAAAACACACCTCAAAAGTCGCCTCTTGGGATGAGTTTTTTATTGTTATATGGGCTATTACTTTACATACTTCCCGATAAACCGGGCTACCTCTTGATCATAAGCCTCCGGATTGGTCTGTCTAGCCATGCCGTGACCGGCTCCAGGGACGATGAACAATTTCTTATGTGTCGGGCTATTCTCGTACAGTTCATATACCATTTGGGTCGGGACAAACAAGTCGGTGTCACCATGAATGAACAGCGTTGGTGTTTTGGATTTTTTCACTTGCTCCAAGGCGGAAGCTTCGCCAAAAAAGTAGCCGGCCCGAAGTTTGGTCAACAGGCTGGTCGATTGAATAAGCGGAAATGATGGGAGGTGGTACATTCGTTTCAGCTGATAGGACAACTGATCTTTAACCGACGTATACCCGCAATCCTCCACGATCACTTTGACGTTCGGAGGCAAATCCTCGCCGCTGGTCATTGTTACAGTCGCTGCCCCCATGGATATGCCATGAAGAACAATTTGCGCCTGGCTTCCCGTTTGTTCAATAATCCTATCGATCCACTTGACGTAATCCAGACGTTCCGACCATCCGAAGCCGATATAGTTTCCTTCACTTCTCCCATGTCCGCGAGCATCCGGCATCAGAACATTAAAGCCAAGTGAATCTCTATACATTTTGGCCAGTTCACGCATCTGCTCGGATTTACCGAAATAACCGTGTGCGAGAATAGCCGTCTTGTTCGAAGGCTGATCCGCTGCTAAATAATAAGCGTGAAGCTTGATTCCATCATTGGATACCAGGCTCCATTCCGAATAAGCTTGTTTCCTCCACCATTCTTCAATGCTGTGAAAAGGCTTCTGGGCAGTTACCTTAACCTCTAAATCCGGATTACCATTTAAAAAACTTTTATCCGTACGAGCTATAGCAACATGATAGAAATAAAAGCTGGCTAAAGTGATAAATAAGATTATTATGAGAACAATAATGATAACCGTCACAAGTAACACCCTCTATTTACTTTTTAAAATCGTTCTTTTTAATCTACACGTTTACGTTTATTGTATAGTATTGCTTAAATTAAAGGATTATAAGAAAAAAGTTTTTTGAGCTTTATTCGGCTGAAAATGGAACATATATAAGAAAAACTTCTGATCGAAGCCCTTTCGAGGAAGAGACATTCGTGTCTAAGCTGTAGCTTTTCTTGCAATATCAGCCTTCTTCAGCTCCGCTGAAAACTTATAAAAGTCTGATATTTAGTAAACTATCCTGACGACCCTTTAGATGCGGAGCAGACTATGGTGCATGGAGAGAGAAGAACGTGTGGGATTATATCCAATGATCGTGCATGTTCTTTGAAATGTAGGCTTGGCGTGAATGAAACACATCTCGCACCATAACCATCAAATTTGTAGAAAGCAACGACCTTGTCCATCATGCAGCGCCACAACGAGCGATCTAAGGTACCCCACATAATTAGCTGGAAATCCTCCAGTTAATTCCAGTTGAATATGGATTTATTTGCAAATAACAGGAAAACGTCCCGTTAATTTCGTGATTTTAATACATTTAAGCCAATAATATCAAAATTAGAAGGATTATTTCCAGTTAATTTCCTCACAGAGGATCTGACGGGAAAATTAGCTCCAGAAATTCCAGTTAAACCATTCGTTATCTCCCTGACGACAAAGCATTCGTGCTATAGCAGCACTTCTTTTCAACACGCGCGAATTCCGAGCATGCATTGCGCTCTTGCATTGCGCTCTTGCAATGCATCGCTGCATTGCGGTTTTGCAAGCAGAAACATGCACCTTAGTGAAATTAAACTTTCTCTATTTGCCAAGGTTTAGGGTGATCAAATTACCGCTTTAATCAATTAGTTCGGTTGTCCGCAGTGGAAGCAAGCTTACTTTCTGCTATTCAACACAAAGAAACCGTGCTGGGCACGGTCCTTAACATTTCCTTGTTCTAGCTTCTGCTTAGAACAACATTTCGACAATAAGAAACAAGTTCAATGAAACCACAATCGCCGCTATAATCCAACCTACAATGGAAGTGATTCGATGATTGACCAGCTCTCCCATGATGTTCTTATTGCTTGTAAAAATAATAAGTGGAATTAGCGCAAAAGCAATACCAAACGATAAAATGACCTGACTCATAACCAAAGCTTTGGTTGCATCAATACCAAGAATAATAATAACAAGTGGTGGAATAGTGGTGATTGCTCTGCGCAAGTACAAATTGATTCGTTTTTTAATGAACCCTTGCATTACTACATCTCCAGCCATAGTACCCACAGAAGAGCTTGATAAACCGGCAATTAACAAGCCGAGACCAAACGAAATGGCAAATGAGGGACCCGCCAGCTGGCCGAATTGATGGAAAGCTGTCTCCAGATCTTCAACAACCAGACCGTTTTTAAAAAACAGGGCGGCTGAGGTAATAACCATTGCCATATTAACTGCTCCTGCAATAACCATAGCAATAATAATATCCATCAACTCTAGTTTAAATATTTGTTTCTTTTCTGCGTAATTATTCCCAACAATACGGTTTTGTGTAAGGGATGAATGCAGATATATCGCATGCGGCATAACTGTAGCTCCGAGAATCCCGGCTGCCAGCAGAATGCTATCTACACCTTGAAAGTTAGGAGTAAAAATACCTGTGACCACAGCTCCTATGTCCGGCTTCGCCATAATTACCTGAAAGGTGAAAGCTAACACTACAATCATAATCATCGAAGCAATCCCGGCCTCTAAAGCTCGAAAGCCTCTACGCTGCAGTTCCAATATGGCAAAAGAACCAACCGCTGTTATGAGTGCAGCAGGCAGCATTGGAATACCGAAAAGCAAGTAAAGACCTAGCGCCGCTCCAATGAATTCTGCTAAATCAGTTGCTATAATAACCAGCTCACTTTGGATCCACAAGCCTATAGATACTGGCTTCGAAAACCTCTCTCTTGCAACCTCTGGCAGATTCTTCCCTGTTGCTATTCCAAGCTTGGCAGATAGTGTCTGAATGAGAACCGCCATTAAGTTGGATACGGCAATAACCCACAATAAAAGATATCCATATTGGGAGCCTGCTGTTATATTAGTTGCAAAGTTACCAGGGTCTAAATAAGCTACAGATGCTATAAAGGCTGGACCCAGAAATGGAAGCAGTCTTTTAAACCCTTTGATATCTCCTCTTAGCGCTGATTCGGCTGAAAGGGGCGTTTTTCTTTCTTTTTTGATCAACCTGTTGTAACTATAGCTTTTCTCCGTCATGGCTGACCCCTCCCCCTTTTTCATAAGTTAGCTTAGTGCATAAAAGTTTACCACGAGCAACTTTTAGTTAATTATAATCTATATCTTATAAATTGTATATAGAGGTGTCGCTTCGTAATCGCTTTAACTACCCAAATAACAAAAAAATAAGCCAAAGGCAGTCCCCTTTGACTTTCTGTTCCAGCTTATGCACTAGCTTTTAATAACAGTAACACCCTTATTTACATGTCGGAGTGACCTTTTAGCCTTTAGCCTTCAGTGTGTAGTTTAGTGTTTAGTGTTTAGTGTTTAGTGTTTAGCCTCTAGTCTTCAGTCTTCAGTCTTCAGCCCTTAGCCTTCAGCCTCCTCTTTTATCCATGAAAGCTGCCGATAAAGTTCCCGTTTATGTCAAACTTCATTTCCTCCAGCTCTCCAACTACTTCAAGATGATCCAGCCCGTGGACTTCCGGCAGCAAGGATTCTGAAATGTACAGATACTCCAGATGAAGAGTATTCGGAATACGCATGATACGGGCTAGCTCAGGAAGGATACCCCAGCTGCAACGCAGCGCTGTCCTCATAGCTTCCCTATCATTATCGATAATAATCGGAATCATAGCGCGATGAAGAAATGTGCTTGTAATGACGTTTTCATTGGTTTTATGAAAATCAATTTTATCCATCAGCCGTTTCGTCGTCAGATCAGCCAATCCAACACCAAGCGCATTGCCTTGACATTCATCGCTAAGGTCTCCGGCAATTACATATCCGATTCTGGGAGAGGCCGGCTCGTCCACGCCGTTAATCCGCATTCTGCCGATAATATTCGTATCCATACCGGTACCGCTGTAATTCTTCCCGATTTTATCAACATGCAGCACATCTAGCTCCTGCACCGGAAGCTTCGGCATCAGAGATGCAGAGAGCTTGAGCAGCTCCCGCTCGCGTTCCTCTATCAGCCTTGTCGGGATGGCTTCGATTACGGCTGTCTGTTCATAAGCATTCTCAACAATGCCGATGCCGCATAAAATATTCGCTTTCTCGAACACGACACGCGATACCTCCGGCATGAAATCACGGATTCCCGGAATGCCATAATTATGCAGCGCCAACGCTTGCTTATGCTTTCCAAGGCCGATTGCCGCCATTTTCATAATACCGCTTTCGATGCCAATCGGAGATTTGAAGTCAGTATGCAGCTTCACCCTTCCGATCAGGATGATTCCGTCCCCTTCATACGCATGTCGGTCTATATAGACCGGGATTCCTCTCGGTGTCTCGCCGATTTGCACCACTTCCATAGACGAAAGAATGGGAGCTCCACAGTAAGACTCAGTCACACCCAAGCTTTCCAGCACCTTAACTTGGCCTTCTGCGGTTGCTCCTCCATGACTGCCCATAGCTGGAATGATATAAGGCTCGGCTCCTATCGATTTCAACTTGCGAACAGCAGCCCTAATAATATCGGCAATATTGGCGATACCACGGCTGCCCGCTGTCAGCGCTACTCTCATCCCCGGAGTTATCTTCAGCTCATGCTCAATCTGCGTAAGCTGCTTCGTTACTTCTCCTTCAATATCCTTGACTGCAGGACCTGTAAAGCGCTGCTTCACCAACGCCATCTGTGGCAGTTTCATGCTAATCCTCCTTACGATCGAATTCTGCTAAGCTTACAAACAGCTTCATCCCGCTCCAAATGAATGGATTCGGGATGAAGAGCTTGCACCTTTACTTACACAAACTTAGGCAACCAATTGCCATGAGCTTCAATGAGTTCATCACACATAGCCACAATATCATCAATAGAAAGCTCCGCTGCCGTATGAGGGTCGAGCATCGCTGCATGATAAATATGCTCTTTTCTGCCTGTTGCTGCTGCTTCTAAGGTTAATAGCTGAGTATTGATATTCGTGCGGTTCAATGCGGCAAGCTGCTGAGGCAGATCTCCTACATAGGTAGGTGTAATACCACTTGCATCTACCAAGCAAGGAACTTCAACTACTGTTTCTCTAGGAAGATTCGTGATCAAACCGGTGTTCATCACATTACCGCCGATTTTGAACGGGTTGTTTGTTTCCATAGCTTCAAACATATAGGATGCATATTCATGGGACCGGGTATGCCCAAGACTTTTGTTATTGACGAGTTCGTCACGCATAGTCGCCCATCTTTTAATTTGACGTTCACAACGGCGAGGGTACTCATCCAATGGAATATTGAAGCGTTCAATTAATTCGGGATAATTCTTTTTGATGAAGTACGGGTGATATTCGGCATTATGCTCGGAAGATTCCGTAACATAATAACCGAAGCGGAACATCAGCTCATAACGGACCATGTCTTCATGCTGTTCTTTTTGCTTCTCACGGGCACGACGTTTGATTTCTGGATATAAATCCACTCCGTCCTTTGTTGCTTCCAGCAACCACGCCATATGGTTTATGCCTGCAATTTTAGTATGAACTCCTTCGGTTTCCATATCCAATGCTTCAAACAAGTAAGGTATGCAGCGTTGAACACTATGGCATAACCCGACTGTTTTTACGCCTCCATATGTCGTCATTGCATTGGTTAGTACAGCCATTGGATTCGTATAGTTCAGGAACCATGCATCCGGGCATACTTCATTCATATCTTTGGCGAAATCGAGCATTACCGGGATTGTGCGAAGATTACGGAAAATACCACCAATTCCTAAGGTATCGCCTATCGTTTGGCGTAAACCATATTTCTTCGGTATTTCAAAATCGGTAATCGTGCAAGGATCATAACCGCCTACCTGTATCGCATTAACCACATACTTCGCTCCACGCAGAGCTTCCTTCCGGTTTGTATATGCTTTTACAACGCAGGTGCTTCCAAGTGTAAGCTTTAAATTATTTAACATGTTCTCAGAATCCTTGAGACGTTCTTCATTGATATCGAATAATGCTAGTTCAAAGCCTTGCAGCGACGGAGTCATCATGCAGTCACCTAACACATTTTTTGCGAATACAGAGCTGCCCGCGCCTAGAAAAGTAATTTTTGACATTAAAGCTTGCCTCCCGATGTATGGTGTGAAATATTAATTCCTTATTAGAATCCTGCTAATTTAATGGCGAGTCTCATTGCTTGTTCAGTGGCACCGGGGTCAGCGATTCCTTGACCTGCAATATCGAATGCGGTACCGTGAGCAGGCGTTGTAATGACAACTGGAAGTCCCCCGCTGACCGTAACTCCTTTATTAAAGCCCAGCAATTTCATGCCGGTCTGAGCCTGATCATGATACATACTAACTAAGCAATCGAAAGGCTTGGTTTTTAAACGCAAGAAAATGGTGTCAGCCGGATAAGGGCCTTCTACGTGAATTCCTTGCTCCTGCGCTTCATAAATCGCCGGTCTGATCTCGTCAATTTCCTCCGTGCCAAGCAATCCTCCATCACCGGCATGCGGATTAAGGGCTGCAACGGCAATTTTCGGCTTATCATAGCCTACATTGATTAAAGTGTCATGTGCAAAACGAATAATGCGGGCTACACGCTCTTTAGTAACCAGGCTGCTCACTTGCTTTATCGGGACATGGGAGGTTATCCTTGTTACCCATAGATCGCCCATCACATTGATTTCACTAAAGCCTTCTTTGCAATCAAGAAGTGATGCGAAAAAATGCAGCTCATCCTGAAAATGAAAACCTCCGCTGTGCAAAGCTTCCTTATTGATAGGAGCATAAACAACACCATCCAGTTTTTTCTGCTGCGCAAGCTTCAGCACGTACGTCAATGTTTCACCCGTCGCTTGGCCGGATTCTGCCGATAATCGCCCAAGAGTATAAGCATCCGGCTGCAAATTGTGCAAATCAATGAAATATACCTGATCGTCACGTTCAACTTCTTCTATGTTTGTTATGGTTTGATAGGGAAGAGTTACTCCTGCCACGGATAAGCCTTGTTGGAAAACACGCTCATCGCCCACTACAACCCATGTTGCCATTCGACGAATGTCTTCGGATTCGAGTGTTTTGGCAACCAGCTCCGATCCGATCCCCGTTGCGTCGCCTAATGTCAAACCCATTAAAGGCTTTCTTTTCATGATTTCAACTTCCCTTCTATAGGCCTTTTTTTATATAAACTTGCCGTAATTATCCTTTCACTGCCCCGGAAGTCATACCTTCAACGAAATATTTTTGCAAAAATAAATATAAGGAAATGCTGGGAAGAGCAGCCAATAAGGAACCGGCAGCTACCCATCCGATATTCGAATTGTTCTCGCCGAAAAATGCAGATAAAGCAACCGTAATCGTTCTATATTCCAGCTTCTGCAGGAAAAATACCGAAAACTGATAATCATTCCAGATGGAAACACCATTCATAATGATGACTGTTGCTGTAATAGGCATTAATACCGGCAATATAATCCGAAAAAACAATCCTATCCTCGATGACCCGTCTATCATTGCAGCTTCGTCCAGCTCTCTCGGAATCGTGCTTATAAATCCAGTAAACAAAAAGATCGCCATGGAGAGATGAAAGGTAACATGTAGAATCACTATCCCTGTATACGTGTTCATTGCCCCAATATCAACAAACATCTTATACAAAGGAACCAGAATAGTAAGGGGCGGGACGATAAGGGCACTTACAAAAAAGCCGTACATCCATTTGTTCAGTGTAGTTCGATGACGGGCAAGCGGAAATGCAGCGGATGAGCCCAGTATCAATATCAGGACAAGTGAGAAAACAGTAACAATAGTCGTATTAAGAAAAGCTCTATCCAGGCCTGCGAGCTGCCATGCATTAGTGAAATTATCCCAGGAGAGGTAACCCGGCATGACCCATTTGGAGCTATGATCCAATTCATCCTTAAACGAAGTAGTTATTAGCACATAAAAAGGAACAATATGCATAAGACCTATTAAAGCACCCAGTAATGTATATAGTGCCCCTGCACGCTTCATAACGAAATCTCCTTTTTACGCAAATAATACAAAGAGGTTAAACCAATAATGGAAATAAGCATAAACATAAAATTACCTAATGCTGCAGCGTATCCGGCATCTTGATGTGCGAAATATAATTGATAAATCATTGTAGAGAGCGAAGCAGACGCATAGCCCGGGCCCCCATTGGTTAAAGCGGTTATAACGTCAAACAGCTTTAATCCACCGATCAAATTAAGCACAACATTGATAGTAATAGCCGGTGCAAGCAGCGGAAATGTGATGTTACGAAATCTGGAAAATCCTGATGCCCCATCCATCTCAGCCGCCTCATAATACTCCTTGGAGATGGATTGAAGTCCGGCCAAGAAGATGATCATAGCCACTCCCAGAAATTGATAGGTGTTTACTAGAGTAATGATCCATACATTAAGCCCAGTGTCAGCAAGTAAATTGATCGGCTTATCACGAAACAACAAGATTATATCGTTAAGAGCTCCCCCGTTAAACTGAAAGAAAAAATACCAGATATAACCCATAACAAGAGGACTTACGATAACCGGAAGATAGACTATGGTACGAATAATCGTCTTCCCCCGTATATAGCTGTTTAGCATGATCGCATAAGCCAACCCAATAATATTTTGCAGAATAGTGCTTCCAATTCCATAAATTAGTGTATTAAGTATGACCGTACCTATTCTATGGTCCGTAAGCATCCTTTTATAATTATCCAATCCAATATACCGATACATCTGTGAGTAGCCATCCCAATTCGTAAAAGAGATCATAATTCCTTTAATAAATGGGTAATAAATAAAAAGCACGAACAGCAATAACGCAGGCAAGTACATCAGATTCATTGAAGATGGAGAATTTATCCAACGGCGCAAACGATTTTTAGCAACTGTACGATTAGCATCTATTTTACGATCTATAATTTCCAGATTAAATCTCTCCTTAATGAAGGCAAGAAATGAATAGGTGAAACATCGGTTTGATCTTTCACCTATAGGTTTCAATTAATTTTTACGCAATCTTTCTACTTCTCGCTTCATCGTTTCTGAAAATTCTTTGGAAGTAATACGGCCTGCCAGCAGCTCTGTACCGGATTTGGACATAACGCTCCACATTCCATTTGGCAAATAAACCCGGTCGAAATACGGCAGCACTCTAACATTGGCATATTTATCATAGTACTCTGTTAATTCGTGCTTCGACTCAATCCCTTTCAAACCTGACTGCAGCTTGGTTACATTGGCAATTTTGGACAAATTCTCGGGTTTGGCAAAGAAGGCCATCAGCTTCTTGGCTTCGGGTATATTTTTAGAATCTTTCCATACTCCCAATGTGTTCCGTTCTCCACCGGAGAAACTCGGTTTATCATTGGCCGACATCGCTGGAATCGGCATCAATCCGACTTTCATATCCGGCTTAATCTTATTAACAGCATCTACGAATGACGGACCCAACAAGGCAAATGCTACTTTTTCAGCAGCAAATACAGCTGGAAGCTCGCTGCGTTTCGCCGTTAAGAAATCTTCATTAATCAGTCCACGATTTTTGATATCCAGCAGCTTGTCCGGAAGTGGAGTCCATTTACTCCAATCAAAGGTATTCTTTAGCAGGTCTTCGGATGAATTACTAGCAGGGCTGATTAATAGAGCGTTTGCAAAGTATCCAAAGTAAGTGCCAATGGTGCTTTCATCAATTCCCGAGAAGAAGAAAGGCGTTGTTTTTCCACCGCTGTCTTTTTTAATTTTCTCTGCAGCAGCTACCAGTTCATCGAAGGTTTGAGGTGGCTCCACATTATACTTTTTGAGCATTTCGACATTATACATAATGCCATCCTTGGCTTCACTGATCGGTAAGGCGTACACTTTACCGTTTTTGTCGGTTACGACATTTTTAATCGTATCGGTCAACTGCTTAACCCATGGCTCTTCTCTAAGATCCCCCAAATATTCGCCATAACGGACTTGTGCCCAGCCATGTGTATCAAAGATGTCGGGAAGATCATTAGCCGCCATCTTGACCTTCATATTATTTTCATAGGCGGACCCCGGGAACTGAATATTCACACCGATTGACGGGTTCTCTTTTATGAAATCATTGATAATTTGACGATAAACATCCTGAACGGGTTGGTCAGCAACATTCATCATCATAGATAACGTTTTTTTAGCACTGCTATTATTGCTGCTGTTCTCCTTACCCCCTGAGTTTGAAGGCTCGGCAGCCGGTTTTTCTGGACGTTGGGAACAACCGCTTGCGGCTAATGCGGATGCCAGAATTAACGCCAAAGATACTTTCCATTTAGTAGACATGTACCCACCTCTTATATTTATTTTGTACTTCACGCCTAAATCTTATCACGGTTGTAAGTGTTTACATATGTATCAAATCTATGATTTCAGGCGCTCATATTTATGGTTGCAACCCTTTACAATTTACAGTATAATCGACCACAAAATTAAACTGCTGGGGGTAGTCCTGCCTGAATAAGCCAAACATCTCGATTCGTGTGAAACTGATTCTGCTCTATTCGTTAACTATTCTGCTCCCTGTTATCATTATCGCTTTTGTTATGCCTTCCTATTATGTCAAAATAATTACGGCAGAAACCGAAAAGCTCACAAATGCCACCCTGGTCGGACTGACCGAAAACATCCAAACCTATTTAGATGATTTGGAACGAGTAACCGTCTCACCTTATACCAACAACGATGTGATGAACTCTCTCAAGCAAAAAGCCAGAGGCTTGAATAGTCCAATTGATAATTATTCCAAGTATAAAGCCGACTATACATTGTACCATACTCTTCCCAGCTTGCTTGTAAATTTGCGTAAGGATATACTAGGTACTCTGCTAGTGGCTATCGATGGTTCTGTTTACTATAATGATAGCAGCTCGCAGCTAACGGAACCCCGGAATGATTATCCATATACGGAGCAAAATTGGTATCGTGAAGCAGTTGCAGCTAATGGAAGAGTATCCTTTGTTGATGTCCATCCGCAAGATTATTTAAAGCTGCCCGCTGTTCCTGATGTGTTCTCTGTAGCTCGTTTAATAAAAGATCCTGACTCCAAACAGCCTCTCGCCGTAATAATGGCTGATGCGGACACGATCGTTTTGGATAGAATCGTCAGGCAGGTTTCCGTTAATGTAAATTCTATTGTTACAATTACAGACAAGGATCAAAGATTGATTTATTCCAATACCCACTTATCTAGAGAGGTGTTGAATCAATTTCTGAAAAACCCGGCCAAAATCGATTTTAATCAGCAATCCTATGTAGCTGTTTCGAGAGAAATACCTACTAGCTCCTGGAAAATTACCGTTTGGTTATCCAAAGCTGAGCTTGCCTCCAAGGTCCATTGGATGCGCTTAACGGGGGCGGTATTTGCAGTCGGTGGACTCGTGCTTACCTTTTTCTTATTTTTTGCTTATTCCAGAACCCTGTTGACACCGTTCAAAGAAATGATCGGCGTCATGCGCCAAGTTCAGCTTGGAAATATGAACAAACGCTTTTCCGTTCGAGGTCAAGATGAGATTGCTCAGCTCGGGAATGTTCTGAACCGGATGATCAGTCAATTGGATGAATTAATTACCAATGAATATCTTACTAAGCTGAAGCTAAGAAATGCTGAATTTCGTGCATTGCAATCACAAGTTCATCCTCATTTCCTTTATAATACACTGAATGCATTTGTAAGCTTAAATCGTAAAGGAGAGCATGCCCTTCTGGAACGTGCCATATTATCTTTAAGCGGCATGCTCCGTTATTTCTTAACCTCCCATGATACTTGCAGCTTGGAAGAGGAATTCTCCAGTATTCAAAAATACGGAGAGCTTATGAGCATGCGTTTCAGTGACCGTTTAGAGATAACAATCACATTAGCCCCCGAATTGGCATCTATACGTATTCCCAAACTGCTGCTCCAGCCCTTAGTGGAAAACGCTATCATACACGGGGTTGAGCCTTGTGAGCATCCTTGCAAGGTTGAAGTAAGCGCTGAGATGCTCCCTAGCATTAATAACAGCGAAAGTTTTGTCATTCGCATTGCGGATAACGGGATAGGCTTTAACACATTTGAGCAAATTGACGATCAGCATATTGGCTTAAGCAATGTGAAGGAAAGATTGGCGCTCGCTTTTCCGGATAAGCACGAATTTCAACTGGATAGCAGTCTTGGACACGGTACTACTATTACTATCACTATATCTCTCAACAATGAGGAGTTAGCCCAATGAATATTGTTATTTCTGATGATGAACAATTGGCACGGGAAGCGTTGTCAATTATCCTGTTGGAAATATGCCCGGATTTGCATATCTATGAAGCACGCAATGGGAAGGAGCTCATAGAGGTTGTTGAACGAATCCAGCCTGATGCTGCTTTTGTCGACATTAGAATGCCTGGCAAATCAGGCCTGGAAGCCATTCAGGAAGCAGCCCCTCTGGCACCGGGTACCCAATGGATTATAGTTACGGGCTTTGCCGATTTTCAATATGCTAAAGAGGCACTTCGACTAAGAGCTATCGAGTATTTACTAAAGCCGGTTGATATTGAGGATATACGGGTATTGTTAACAAAAATACAGCAAACTGCATTTATGCAAATCGTTGAAAAGAACAAGGCATTTGAATCGGACATGCTCTCCTTATTTCATGGGCTCATCCGTAACTGGGGGGAGCTGGAGGAGGCCGAAAATAAGCCTTTCAGCCGGATTCGATGTCAAATTATTTATATGGACAGCTATTACTCCGAAACGGAAAAATCAGCAGCAATCAAGCTATTTTTCAATACGATCCACTCTACGATGCCCCGGCATTATCACAAGGATTTAGAGCTGGCCACTTTAATAATGCCCAATGGAGAGTGGGCTGTGGTCGGGAGATATACTTCCAGGCAAGGTGCAGAGCAGCTGGATGACCTATTTGCTTCCATCTCAGAGCTTGTACAAAGGGTTGAAGAGCCAGGAATAGCATTCACACTGCTAGTTTCTGATGAATGTAACTCTTATACATCCCTTCTCGACGAAGTGACAGTAATTAACAAAAATTCCCACATTCGCTGTTCATTAGGAATTTCCCTTAGTTGGACCAAAGCAGATTTGTTGGAGGCTGCGTCACAGCCAACTATTTCTCAGCAATGCCACATTCTACTTAAAGCAACAGATGAATATTACAAAAGAAATTATGTAGGTTATATGGATGCAATAGAGCAATTTATTAAAAACTATGATGGGCAGCAGAATTCGGTAATAGAAGCAACGCCAGCCTTTTCGCGGTTTCTAAATTGTTCTATCCATGCTCCCCTACTTACTCCAACTAAAGAAGAGGCTTGGTTCCAGTCACTAAAAAGTGTTGGCGAAAATCTTCTGGACAAAAAAATAAGACAAATAGAAACCAAAACGGATCTGGTAACAAAAACAATTGCTTATATAGAGAATCACTATTCGGGAGATATAACATTAGGTCGCGTTGCTGAACAATTTTGTGTGACTCCCAACCATTTAAGCAGTCTTTTTCATAAACGAACAGGAACCACCTTCATGCAATATGTAACCAAACTCAGGATGCTCAAAGCGAAGGAGCTGCTGTCCGATCCGGCGGTACAGGTACAGCAAGCTGCAGAGCAGGTAGGCTATTTTAGTTCACGACATTTTACCAAGCTGTTCAAAGAATTTTTTGAATGTTATCCCTCCGAATACAAGAAACAGATACAAATGAAGGAATAACAAAATTTGTTTTTTATCATAATTAATCCCATGTGAAAACAAGCCTTCATTCCCTCTTATACAGTGGGCTTAGAGGCTTGCTTGTTGTATTTCAACCTATTTGTCCGAAGACGGTCGCGTCATTATCATAAATAAAGTAATCAAGCTAAACGCTATTAGAGCAAGGAACGGAATCGTTATAAATCCAACCCAATTAATATAATCGACATTACATGGAACTCCTTTGGTACAAGGCTTGATGGCAGCTATATAAGGAATCTTTTGCTCCAGATAATGAACGAAAGAGATAGTTCCTCCCACAATGGACAAGGGCAATATATATTTTTTAACAGCTTTCTCATTATGATAAGCAGCAATACCCAAAACAATGCTTAACGGATACATGAGTATACGTTGATACCAGCAAAGCTCACACGGAATATACCCCTTAACCTCACTAAAATACAAGCTGCCCAATGTAGCTATCATAGAAACTATCCACGCCATATAAAGGGTATGGTTGCAAATTGTTGATTTTCCAATTGCCATTTTCATGATCTCACCTCTTATTAATTAATGAAGTGATTTCATTGTAATCGAATGGATTTTTAACCATAATTCCATCAATCATAATGCTGGGCGTTTGTTGGATATTGTATTTTTGAACCAAGCCCTCATCTATATTTACTTGTGGTAGCGTTTTTTGATTTTTAGTGTCATCCTCTACTTTCTTAACATCAACCTTAGGTGCATATGCTGCAGCCAGCTTCAACAGGACATCCGTAGTAATCCAGGGCGCATCATGGTTTTCCCGCGGTTGAGTATCGAACAGTTGTTTATGAAATTTCCAGTAGGCTTCCTTATCCTGAGCGAATACAGACTCAGCCGCCAGTGCTCCTAGCTTCGATTCCTCCCCGTGGAAAGGAGTGTTGATATATGAAAACCTGGCTTTTCCTGTATCAATGAAATCTTTGCTTAATTGGGGAAATACTTGCTCCCCCCATGCTTTACATGACGGGCATTTATAATCGCCAAATTCTATTATTGTTACTTCTGCGCTTGATTTCCCTATAACGGGTTGATTATCTAGTGAAGGCATGTTTTTAATAGCCGTATCACGGTCTACGTTTTCAGACATTTTGGTAACGAAAAATAATGAAATCAATAAAACAACCAGGGCAAGTGTCAGTATTACCATAGATTTTGAACTGTTTTTGCTTTTAGTCATAGAACACCTCTCCAATCCTATATGGGTCTGCCACTATATTTAAATTCAAGCAATTATTCACTCATTACACCCGGAACTTTTATGCTGAAAGGAATAATTATACGTTCCCCATTAACTTTTACTGCTTCTATATCCAAATAAGTGGTCCCGGCTGAATGAAGCAGGTTGCCCGTAAGTTTATATTGTCCCTTGCCCATGAAGAAAGCATAGTTCTCCTTGCGTTCATTGGGAGGCATGCTCAGTGTAGCTTTCACACTTTGCAGCTCAGTTTCGTTATCAAATTGAATCACAATATCGTTTGCACCTGACTTCAGAGGAGTGACATTCACTGTTGCTGTGATCCCGTTTACCGTATTCTTGTCAGGAAATACACCTTGCGCAGCTTCACGCGGCGATGAATCGATCAAGATGGCTACGGCAATCAATATCATACATCCGATAAAAAATTCAATTCGAATGTTTCTCAGGAACTGTATGCTCGTAACAGCAATTCTGGATAACAATTTTCTTTGCAGATACCCGATAATTACGATTTCAATTAATAAAATGATTTTCATTAAAAGCATTTTTCCCCAATTGCTTGCCCATAAGCTTTCCCATGTAAAAGAAGGCACATAGCTCACACTCATCCATATACCAGTCAAGGTAATGATCACAATAGACGCAAGCGCCCATTTGGAATACAACCTCCCGACCGTTCCGAGCCATTCCGTGGCTGCAGTCTCTTCTTTAGGCATCAATATGGGAAGAGCGATTAAGCCGGCCAGCCATACAGCCACCGCTAGCAAATGTAAGATATCCATTCCGATTTCAACATTCCCCCCATAAACTAGAGAAGTAGAATGTCCCGAAAATCCCCAAAGCATAATAGCCAGACCAAACATACCTAATTGCAGATAGCCTCGGAGAAACCAGAACCCCAGAGTGACTGCCAATAACTGTAGAACAGGAACCCAAACGAAGGAAAGCCATACGAATTCATCGAACGGCACATTCGGATACTCCCATCTGTGTGAAGCAACCTGTAAAGAGACACCGATAACACTTATACCGTATAAAAAAAACGTAAACCGATGCCACCGT
This sequence comes from Paenibacillus radicis (ex Xue et al. 2023), assembly GCF_024722015.1. Taxonomy (GTDB): domain Bacteria; phylum Bacillota; class Bacilli; order Paenibacillales; family NBRC-103111; genus Paenibacillus_S. The sequence continues at coordinate 108,315 of NZ_JANQBD010000025.1, forward strand.
TCCTGATTTCCCAGCTTTTTTGCTATACATAATATAAAAAAGGAGCCTCCGGCAAGTAAAAGAATACCGAAAAAGGATAACCAATGACCCACCTGCAAAAGCCCGAAATCGGCCATAATAGATTGGGAAGGTATTACATTCGTACCTTTAATAGACGAATACTGCTGAATGGCAAAATAATAGACCCCGTTCTTCTCTTTATGCCCTCCAACGCCGGCATACCAGTGTGCAGAATAAGTTCCCGGTTCAAGCGGCTTATTGAGTTGCGCGGTATAATGTTTGGGATTAGCCGGGTCCTGAACAGGATTTTTAGTAGGTACACTTTCCCCTCGGTCGTTAAATATACCAAAAGCTGAAATGGAAACCGATTCAGTAAACCATAACTCCAATTGATCGGGGGATAATGGAACTATCTCTCCGTCCATCGGTGCCGTCCGAACCAACTTCAGATTTTGGAAGATTTCTTCCTCCGTAGGTTGAGTTCTTTTAACTACAAATTGAAACGTCCCCTTAATAGGATGACTGTCAATACTAATAACGTTTACTGTGACTGTATAAGTTCCGGAAGGCAGTTCTTTTTCTATATCCGCTATAATATGACGATTGTCTTTAGGGTCCAATCTGGGAGCAGCTACAGGTATTTGAACATTTTTATCGCTCGTAACAACAATGGAGCCCTTGTAAACTTCAACTAAATCTCCGAACCACACTTCAATGGTGGAAGGGGATTGATCCAGCGTTTCGGCTGCTTTGGGGTACACCTTCTCCATGTCAGAGTGGGCTGATACTGGAGCGTTAGGCAATATCTGAAGGGATAGCACTGCTGCCAATAAGGTGAGTAAGATAATCCATGCTTTGTTTCTCATATGATCCTCTCTCTAGTGGAACTAGACTGCAATAATTTCATTCATGCTTGATCAAGATTCGTTAAGAGCTGCTAGTTAGAAAAGGCTCAAAATCATAGCAATAAGTGAAGCAATCCATATAAACAAATATACTTTCGAGAATAGTTTTAGCCTTTTTGCCTTAACATGATCAGCAGCAACACTGTACATTAGCATCCTTTTTGCATTGCTTGCGGTCATCAAATAAAGGATAAAAAACACAACAAACACGGTATTGAATAAAAACCACGTACCCAATTGTAATTCCTCCTTAACATCAGGCAGACATGAATAAACAGTAAAGCTGGAAGCGGAATTCTAATTACCGCAGCAGTCTATTTATTCGTGTCGAAATATCATTCTCACTCATCTCACCCACGAATATATCCTGGATAATTCCATTGGCGTCAATATAGAAGGTGGTCGGATAAGAGATAACTTTGTATTTCTTCCTAATAACATCGTTATCTAAAAGAATCGGCAGCGTGATGTTATACTGTTGCAAATATGCTTTTACGGTCACCGGACTTTCATTTAAGTTCATCCCAACGATCTGAACATTCTGATCCTTCCATTTATCATACTGACTTTGCAACGCCGGCATTTCCCTCACACATGGAGGGCAGAAGGTCCCCCAAAAGTTGATGATTAGAGGTTTTCCTTTGTATTGGGATAAGTCATGCATTTGGCCGTCCAATCCGGTTACCGTGAAGTCCGGTGCCTTCGTTCCTATAGTTACCGAGTCTTTACCTTCCAGTGTATTAATGACAACTATATAGATTCCGACCAGCAGAACAAACGTAAAAATGGTTGCTTGAAGCCATTTTTTATTCTTTCTCATAGGTTCTCCTTAAAATGTGTTCAACATTTCTATCCCTATCTTTTATAAACAGTAGCCATCTTTTCACCATCATCTTCCATAATCGGCCAAATGCTCAGGAATAGATATCCAATCATTATAAATGGCATAATAAAACAGAATGATCGTGATGAACCCCAGACAAAGCTGGAGGGAGCCTTGCCGTTTTTTTCTTTGAAAGAATAATACAAGTGCTGCACTAAAAAATGAGCCGATAATGACTAAACACAGCAATAAAATTATCGTCGCCAAACTCAGGCCTCCTACGTGATTAAGCTTACATACCCGTACTCCAGTTCTACACTTTTTATACTCTCGGCTATACAATTTATAAAATACCACAAAACATGCTATAAAACACTATGATATGTAGTTTAATAATGACAAAATCATGAAGCAGACTTGTTTAAGAACAAAAAGAAAATAATAATGAAACAAAGCATGGAACAAAGCGTTGCAAAAATAGCCCCGGTTAACCAGGATTCTTTCTTTTTGACAAAGATGGATAGTACCAAATGTAATAAAAACGGGGCAACATAAAAATAAAGCCTTGTATTAAAATTAAAAACTATCAACAAATCAAAGATAAAAATCACAGCCAAGACCAGAAATAGCAAGTACCCGCTTTTTCTTACAACCTTAAAATCCAAATTCATACTGAAATGAGAATGCATACCCGATTCCTCCGTTTTAATCGAAATTATAATAGCTCCTGCCCTTAGCGGCAGAAGCTATCGTTAACTATGTGCCCCTATCTGTGTTAAGCACTAATTGAACCTGCTTTTGTACGCAGAAGCCTCATCCCATTCGCAATGACGATTAGCGAGCTTCCTGTATCAGCCAGGACAGCCATCCAGAGAGTAGATGTGCCCAGGAAGATCATGATGAGGAATACGACTTTGACTAGCAACGAAAAAGCGATATTTTGTTTAATAATCCGTAAAGCCCTCCGACTTAATCCGATAGCGAACGGCAGCTTGGAAAGATCATCGGCCATCAATGCAACATCTGCTGTTTCCAATGCCGTATCGGTTCCGGCAGCTCCCATTGCAATCCCTACAGTAGCTGTTGCTAATGCAGGCGCATCGTTAATTCCATCCCCGATCATGGCAACATAACCGTGTTTGTCCATCAGCTCTTTAATGGAGCTCACTTTATCTTCAGGCAGCAGCTCGCTTCGGTAGTCAATGTTTCCGAGCTTCGCTGCAACGGCTTGAGCCGTACCTTGATTATCCCCTGTTAACATGACGGTCCGTTCAATACCAATTGCCTTGAGATGCTCAAGAGTGGACTTGCTATTCGCTCTAATCTCGTCTGCAACGGCAAATATTGCCCATACATCTTGCCCGCTGCCCATTAGCATAACGGTTTGCCCCTGCTTTTCGAGCCTTTGAATGGTATCCTTAACATGTTCCAAAGATAGTTTCAATTCATGAATAAACCAACGGGGGCTCCCGATGTAGAATAAGGTTCCCTCGATGCTCGCCTGAGCACCTCTACCTGTCACCGAAGTAAACGAGGAGCTGGATTTGATGGGAAGGTTGGCCTGCTTTGCTTTTCTTACGATGGCATTTGCTACCGGATGTTCAGATGCGGACTCCACTGCGGCCGCTATCGATAATACCTCATCTTCTGTTCGGGAATCCAGCGGAATGATCTCTGTTACTTGCGGAATTCCGGCTGTAAGCGTACCTGTTTTATCAAATGCAACAACAGATACAGCCCCTAAACGTTCAAGATGAGCTCCGCCTTTAATTAAAACTCCATTTTTGGCTGCATTGCCAATGGCAGAAACAATGGACACCGGCGTTGATATAACTAAAGCACATGGACACGAGACGACCAACATCATTAGAGCTCTATAAAACCATACCTGAAAGGATTCACCCATAAGCAAAGGCGGGATAATGGCAATTAGCAGGGCAATTACAAGCACGGCAGGCGTATAATATTTGGCAAAAACATCTACAAAACGCTGGGATGGAGCTTTTTGAGCCTGTGCTTCTTCCACAAGATTGATGATACGCGACAAGGTATTGTCCTTAGACAGCTTAGTGACTTTCACTTCCAAAGCCCCCTGCTGATTGACCGTACCCGCGAACACTTCATCCCCTTCTGCCTTCTCGACTGGAATCGATTCACCGGTTATTGGAGCTTGATTAATAGTTGAAGCTCCTTTGCTAATCACGCCATCCATAGCTATTCTTTCACCCGGCTTAACGATAACCGTGTCGCCAATTTGAATAGCCTCGATCGCAATCATCATTTCTTCACCGTTTCTTCGGACGAGCGCTTCCCTCGGTGATAAATCCATAAGACCGCGTATTGACTTTCTAGTACGATCCATAGTGTAAGCTTCCAATGTTTCTCCTAAGGAGAAAAGGAATACAACAGCAGCTCCTTCTTCCCATTGTCCTATGAGACCTGCACCAAGAGCCGCAACCGTCATAAGAAGATCCATGCCGATGGTTCTGGATTTCAAACCATAAATGCCTGTTCGCGCAATGCGATAACCGCCTATTAGCATAGCCAGTGCATAAAAGATCGTTGATATGGAATCAGGGATTGCATGAACGAGCTCAAGAGCCCATGTTATTGTAAATATCAAGCCTGATAATGCAGTAGGAATCACTTTATTATTACGTCTCCAGAAGCTGCGTTCATCGGCCACTAGAGGCATGCCGCCTTTATCCGGCAAGGCCGTATATCCGGCTTGCTTTACAGTCTGAATGACAGCTTGCTCAGCACTGCCATCATGCTCAACCGTCATCTTGGCCGCGCCATAATTCACCATGACTTGATTTACAGAAGCAAGAGCTCCTACACGTTTCTCTAGCTTTTGTGCACAGTCTGCACAGTCCATGCCTTCAATCCGAAAAACGCTGGATTGCTTTGCGGCAGCCTGTTCTTGAACACTGTATCCGAGGTTACGAATATGCTTTTTAATGGTATCGAAGTCTAATTGGGATTGGTCATAACCAAGGCTCATCTTGGCCGTAGCAAAATTTACTTGAACTTGTGCTACTCCTTCTATACGGGAGATCGATTTTTCCAGCTTCAGAGCACAATCACCGCAATGCATACCTTCAAGGGTAACCGTCTGGTTTACTGTACTAGCACCATGATTTCCGCCGCATGAATCCCCATGCTTGTGATTATGAGCGTGATCATGAGCGTGATTATGAGCGTGATTATGGTTGTGACTGTCATTGTGGCTCTTGTGATCATGTTGATCCCCATGATTACAGTCCGGACCATGATGATGATCTTCTTCACTGTGCTTATGGTTGTTAGGGTCATGGCTGTGATCATGTCCATGATTATGGTGCTCATGTTGAGCACATGAGCACGATTCATGATCCCGGTCCTTTTCCTCATGGATATGACTATGCTTTGCATCCTGACTGCAGCATGAAGAGTTTCCAGACATAAGAATCAGGCTCCTTTAAATTACATATGATTAATTGCTCATGTATTGTTTGTTTATATAATATGCCTTTCTTATCCATGTGTCAATCATGTATAGCCTAATTCCTTAAAGTGTGCTTCCCCAATAGGCCCGCCCACTTTACTACTGGCTCTTGCCCTATTTTTATTGTCAGAGCTTTGGCAGATTCTTTAAGTATTCACATAAATCGCCGCTTACACTATCGTTTAAGAAAACAAAAAAAAGCAGTGGATCTCTCCCCTGCTTTACACGCACTGAAACATAACAATCATCGACATCACAAGCATTACCGCACTGCTAATAAAAACACATCTCCCGGTAAACAAGGTTGCAGCAATGGGCTTATCGGGATCAATGATTTGCTGCAGCCGGTAATTGATGGCATGTTCAGCAAAACTAACCCTAACCATTTGAAACTTATTATGAACTTTTATTAATTTAATCAAGGCTGATCCCAAAATTAAAGGAGAGTTCGTTTTTTTCATAACATAACGGTCTGCTTGCAGCTCAATCCAAATTTCAAAGTGTGCTCCCAAGCTTTTGATAACAGGTACATATTCCATGCTCTTGATGAACAATCCGGTAATCCATTTTTTAAGCGGATGGCGAAATTGACAATGGTATCTTTCGTGAAGCAGCACAGCCTTAACTTCTTCCGGAGACAATAGATCTAACAATCCTGTAGAGATAACGATTTTCGGTCGCATAAACCCAACTGCAAAGGCTAGAGGCGAGCTTTCCCGAAGAACTAAGATAGTTTCATCCCATGTTCTAAATTTATTATTCCATCGCTTTGTAAGTTTTCCATGTACCTGTCCTTTAATAAATAAATTCCACTTCATCGCCAAATACGATTGTTTAGCAATATATTGGAGCATTCGATATACAGTGAAACAAATTAATAAGAAGAATAGCATTTCGAACACGGAATGGTTGACCCATATATCAGATATAAGTTCAGCTAAATACCCAAGTGTATTTTGGCCAAAGGGAACATCACCAAGCTGATGAGATAAGGAGAGGCCCATCTGCAATAAGACCAGGCCAGATATTAGAATGATCAGGAGCATCGATATTTGAGGTCTTTCGAATCGTATCATAGCTTCTTCCTTCGATTAACTTCATCAAGTTTTTGCTGCAGCTTCTGGATTAGGGTTGGGTCCGCTTCCTCCATTACGTCAATAATATGAGTAACCATCATATCGCCAAACTCTTTGATTAATCCTTGAGTCACGTTTTTGGCCTGTTCAGCCAAAAATTGTTCCTTTGTACAGGCTGCTTTAAAAAGCGTCAATTTCGTTCTTCCCTTACCGGATGTTTGTTTCTCCAGAAGTCCTTTTTCAAATAAACGGTTCATAACCGTCATAATGGTATTGAAGGAATAGGGGGTACCTGCATCAATAATTTGATGTACCTGTTTTATGCTCAATTGACCGGATGACCACATTATTTCCATAATCTGTACCTCAAGTGAACCAAGGAAGCGCTGCAAGCCTTCCTCTTGAAAATGATAATTTTTAATTTTCATCATCACACACACTTTCTCAAAGCTATTTACCCGTGCTTTATATGCTGCAGCATTTGGACAAATATTTGTTCGATATGTTCATCATCCAGGGAATAAAACACCGTCTTCCCTACTTTACGGCGTTTAACGATTCGCAGGTTGCGCAAATACCGCAGTTGGTGAGAGATGGCAGATTGACTCATATCCAAAACTACGGTCAGGTCATGCACACAAAGTTCATTTTGTACTAAAGTATATATGATTTTTACACGTGTGGGGTCTCCGAGCGCTTTAAACACCTCAGCCAAGCCCGCCGCTGTATGTTCGGTTATCAAATTTTGCTTTAAAGTGACAACATTGGAAGTCCCTTCGCATGTTTCATCACATCGTTCTAGAAGCACCGTTTCCAAAATAAGCACCACCCTCATTGATTGCCACTATGTCCAGGCTGCTGTTACGTTATACATTATACCAGAAAGGCTGGAGGAGCGCTTTTGATTACTAGCCTCAATTCGAGCAAACTTCGATGTGCCATTGCAAAGGCAATCGGTTTAGTTGTTGAAACCTTGTATTCTTATTATGCTGTGTTACACTGTCCTTCACTGTTTCGGCAGATTTGTCGGAGCCGTCATTGTATCTGCCCCTGAAGCCCGATGATCGAGCAGGCTTTGCATGATCTGTTGACCGGTCGGCGTGGCGGCGAGCCCGCCCTTCGCGGTTTCACGGTATTTCTCCGGCATGCTCCCTCCGATTTCCAGCATGGCCCCGATCACTTCATCCGCTGGAATGACGCTGCGAATCCCGGAAAGCGCCATCTCGGCAGCGGTAATAGCCGATACGGCACCAAAGCCGTTGCGCACGATGCATGGTACTTCGACCAATCCGGCGACCGGATCACAAACAAGACCGAGCGAGTTTTTCAAGGCGAGTCCAACCGCATGCACCGCCTGTACTGGCGACCCACCTCGCAGTTCAACCAAAGCACCCGCGGCCATCGCTACGGCGGAGCCGATCTCGGCTTGGCATCCTCCCTCAGCTCCGGATACGAAGGAGCGGTTAGCAATGATGAAGCCAAGCGCGCCTGCGGTGAACAACCCTTCCGTCATCCGCTCGTCGCTCCATCCGTAATATTCTTGTGTGCTGAGGAACACACCGGGAATAACTCCGCAGGAACCGGCTGTGGGCGTAGCTATAACCCGCCCCATGCTGGCATTCACTTCTGAAACTGCCAGCGCATAGGCTAGCGCCCTGTCTCCTATAGGTCCGAGCATACCTTCTCCAGTGGACACCGCTGCCGCCACTTTCTTGGCATCATTTCCTGTAAGCCCGCTGCGAGATAACGTATCTTTATTTAATCCTCGGTGAACGGCCTCTTTCATAACAAGATAATAAGACTTCATTTGGGCTTTCTCTTGGTTCGGTGTTCGACCTGATTCCAGAGACTGTTCTTCCAGCATCAATTGATGTATCGTCTTTTCCTCTTGAGTGCATATGGCGATCAATTCATGGAGCTCACGGAATCTCAAGCTTCCTCACCTCCTGTTGTTAAATCGATCATTCGAACCCTGACAACACCTTCAAGATTTCGAACAGCTTGAATCAGCTCCTGTGATATGGCTCCGTCCGCTTCGATGACTGTGAGAGCCTGACCGTTCCGGCTCTTTCTATCCACATCCATCGCTCCAATGTTCAGGTGGTTTTGGCTGAATAAATGGGTTACCTCCGCCAACATACCTATCCGGTCTGCGTGTGTAATTACCATCGTAGGAAAACTGGCGGAGAAACGAACATCGAAATCGTCCACCCCGACAATTTCAATGTTTCCTCCCCCAATCGAGGTACCCGTAACACGCATGGAAAGATTAAGCTTCATCATCTGTAAAATTGCCGTATTCGGATGAGGTGCGCCTCCGGATTTCGCAATAAAGCTTAGCTGCATTCCCCGCTGCTCGGCAATAGCAAGAGCTTCCGGGATGTGCTCGTGAGCCGTATCCCAGTTCAATAAACCTGCGGCAAGTGCCACATCCGTCCCATGTCCCTGATAGGTATCCGCGAAGGAACGGTACAGATATATATTTACCTTTTCCGGCTGAACCTCGAATAGCTGCCTTGCAACTCTGCCAATTCTCACTGCACCCGCCGTATGCGAGCTGGAGGGGCCGACCATATCCGGGCCGATGATAGAAAACACATCCTTAAACCGCATGAAACATCCTCCGATTAGGCCAATCAGGCCGTTAAATGGCTGTGAAGAAACTCAACATCATTCAGTCGAATCGCATGATAATCCCTCCTTATATTTAACAACATTCTCAAAAAAAATTATTTATTAGCTGCAAACCCCAGCCTAAGCGTCGCGAACGTTCTTTTCTACTAATAATAAACTTTCATTTGAATGTTTCTATTGGCCCATATATCCATGTTTTTGGACAAAAAAAAATCCTGGATTGATAGGATTTTTAGTCTTTCATTTTAGATTTATAAAATGATTACTTCGTACTTATATGACGTTCCCTCATCAGAAAAGCCAATTGGTTTCTGTTCTTAATATCCAGCTTCCTGAAAATATTCGTCAAATGCTTCTTCACCGTCATCTCGCTGAGATACAGCTTACTAGCGATTTCAGTATTGGTGTGCCCTTCAATGATAAGATCCACGATTTCCTTCTCGCGCGATGTCAGGGCGGCATACTCCTTTTGCACATCTCTGCGTTCGTCGAGCATGCCAAAGCTCGCAAGCATTTTGTTCAAATAATTTTGCAGCTTATTTCCTCTTGTATCAATAACATAATAAGGTGTCGGTGTTATGCCGTCATAGTCGTAATGCACCGCATGCTTGGCAACTTGGCAGCCAAGGCCTTGATGGATCTCTCCGAAGAATGGATTAGGCGGAGGAGCGGCGATGAGAAATTCGGCAGAAATGATATGCGTGATGAATGTTAAGCCGGCAGCTGCGCGCATCGATTGGTTCGCGAAATCGGGAATATCGATCGTCTTCACGAAGTACCCCGCCTTCGACTCCCGCGGCACCTTCAATTCCTTCAGCCTCTGCTCCGGCAACCCTGCAAAATATGCCGAGGATAGCGGCTTTGTACATAAATAGTCCAATGTGTGTACATTAATTGGGATGATCACTGAGAGGCCTGCCATATTTCCTAGCCCATCCCGGATCAGTTTGACGGTGCTCACGTCCAGCTCATACAGCTCCTGTAGATGAATATGCTTCAAGGTATACAGATTTTCTTCCTCAGAAATCACGTAATCATAACGTTCCAATGTTTCTGGATTCGTATAAGTAATCTTCGCTTCTTTAGCCAATAATCGCCTGTTCTCCATGTAACGCTCCGCCTCGGACCAATTAGCGCTGTTTAGCGGTTCCAGTTTATGGGTACCCGAATTTTGATAAAAGAAGGCAAGGATAGCCGGATCGCCAATATAATAGAACCACTCGGCAGTCTCCCAAGCGACAGATTTCTTGTGTACCGATTCCTTGATCAGATCGTAATAGTACAGGACACAGCGCTTTCGAATCCCCCCGTATTGTTCCGGTGTGCGAACCTGAAGCTCATGAGTAATTGCATCCCGCATAAGGTCATGGAGCAGCCAGCCCCGATCCACCCGACGGACGAAAGAAAGTCCAACGAGCTTAAGAAATTGCTCAGTCGGGACAGGCTTATCCATAGCACAGGAGAGAAGCTCCTGATTGAAATGCCGTAGTACCGCGGCCGCTTCCACTAACTCCCGAAGCTGTGAGTCCGGAAGCTCCTTCAACCAGGTATGCACAACCTGAGCGAATATGCCGTTATCTTCCTCTATCTCCATTGGCTGCACGGCATTGGACAGATTAGTGGACACAAGCAGGGATAGAGTCAACGGATGCCCCTTGGTCTTGTTCCATATCCGGTGGATTTGGTCTTCCAGCTTGAAGCCGGAACGATTCAAATACTCCTTGACCGAGGAATAATCCAGATCCCCAATAGGCATTTGCCTGATAAGCTGTCGCCATGCAGGGGATGACAGCCATGCACCTTGAATCGGGTAACGTCCGGATAAAATAACGAGTACGTTGGACTGGAGCTGTGTCAGGAACTCTTCCCGGAACCAGTATTCGAGCTCTCCCAGTTCCTCGAAAGTATCCAACGCCAGAATGACTCTAACTGACTCAGACTCAGACACCTGTTGAATCACCTTTTGGCACAGCTCTAACAAACGGTCCTGGTTATCCGTCTGTTCGTCTTTAGATAACTTGTAACGAAGCAACCGCAGCAAATGGAGGCAGAAATCCTGTGGGTTATGCGGAAAATCCCTGCTGTCGAGCAGCAGGAACCTCGTCTGGGCATGATGGGCAATGGCAATCCGGCGGAATTCGTCGAGGAGGTAGCTTTTGCCTACGCCACCGGTGCCATAGATATTGAGAATAGCTCCTCTATGCCTCTTCCCAGTAAGCTGCTCGCGGAATAATTGGATTTCCTTCTGCCTGCCCACCAGATAATGCCGTTCAATCTGATCAATTTCATTAACGAATCGTTCCCCAACCTCTTTTGCACTGCCCGATTCCTTATCCATGCCTCCCAACCGCACCCTTCTCCATCTAAATACCGCTGCCGTGATGCATACCTACACCATAAGCAATCCACCGTTCACATTCGTACAAGTACCCGTTATGAACCGGCTCTCTTCACTGGCCAGGAAAGCGATCGCACCCGATACGTCGTCTGGCATCGCTACACGCTGCAGCGGCGTCATAGCCGCAATCTGTTGTTTAATCTCTTCCGGTGTATAACGTGAAGCATCTGTCTGGACAAGTCCTGGAGAAACTACGTTCGCCGTAACTCCATAGGGGGCGTTCTCCAGTGCTACATATTTAGCGAACGCATTAAGCGCTGCTTTGGCGGAGCCATGTGCTGCAAAATAAGGTGTTGCGACATCTGACGCACTGCTGGATATATAGATGATTCTTCCATATTTTCGGGTAATCATAGCAGGCAAAACCGCTTGTGTCAACGTAAAAGTTGCCTTCATCTCATCATTGAGCTTCTGGGCAAATTCCTCCCATTGCATCTCGATCATCGGCTTCATTACGAAGGACATATTCGCATTGCTTACCAGGATGTCGATGTCACCAAGCGTTGTCTGAATATGCGCTATGGCGCTATTCACCTGGTCAGGATCACGCACATCCGCCCTTGCCAGCTCTGCTTTTCCTCCTGCATTCCGAATACGGTCCACGATCGCCTGAGCGGAATCCTCCTGTTGAATATAATTCACCGCAACCATAGCCCCCTGCTTGGCCAGCATTAGCGCTGTTGCCGCTCCGATTCCGCGCGCGCCTCCGGAGATAAAAGCTACTTTACCATGTAAATTCATTTTTATGTTCCTCCTCTTATTTAATGAGTTGTTTCATAGTCAGCAAATCACATTGGTTTTAGGATCATTAAAAGAATCAATATGATACCCATAATCGAAGCCGTATTATATAGCCGATTCGCTTTCGAGAGAAGAATTGCTGCCTTATTCGTTGATGTGTCCTGATCAGTTGATCGTCCATTCTCACCATTCAATACTTGTATTAATTGACTCATTACTGGACCCAGCATTCCTACCGCAACCACCTGTATAAGCACATATAATACGAGAGAAATCCAAATCCATAGATCCGTGAATTTCCAACCTGACAAGGCGACGAGCGCCACACCGGACAAAACAGCAATCGTTCCGCCTATTTTAGGGAAATAGTTGAGCAGTTGAAACAGTGCCAACGATTGCTTAAGCTCCTCCCTTTGCTGCTTCTTCCTGAACAAAACATGACCGAAAAAAGTCGGCCCAATACCGACAATCGACGACACCACGTGAATTACAACAAGCCATCCCATTTACTGTCCACTCCCAAGCTCCATCATTAGTTCTACAGACGCGTCATCCTAGAACCTCTTAAATTTATCATTCGTGTATTGCGAGCGATAGTATCCTCTGGTAGTAGAAAGGTAGTAGTTAAGTATCTTTTAAACAGCAGTTAGACTCCGATTAGTTACCAAACACTCAAAGTGCGAAGATTAGCTGGGACAATTACTCAACATGGAAGTTCGTGAAAAACAAAAAAACGGCTGCCTCTGCATCCGTTTTTCAATATGCTACCGTTAATCAAGGTTGGGGAAATATGTTCCACAAGCAGGTGAGTCGTTTTTCTTGGTTAGATGCCGCCGCCAGTAATAACAAGAAGTATAAACAACACAAGAATTACACCTGCGGCAGTCATGCCAATTCCGATTCCTCCATCAAACCCCATATAGTTTTCCTCCCTCCATGTCACACACTAGTCTATGAAAGTACTCCGCTAATGGAGTGGACTGTTCAAAAAATGGGCATTATACAATACGTATTTCTATTTATAGGAGGCTGATGTATGAAGGCAGTAACTTATCAAGGTGTAAAAGATATTCAAGTTAAACAAGTCGACGATCCCAAGCTCCAAAAGAAAGATGATATTATCGTTCGTATCACTTCCACCGCTATATGCGGCTCGGATCTCCATATTTATCAGGGAGCTCTCCCCGCAGAAAAAAACTATGTCATTGGTCATGAGCCTATGGGAATCGTAGAAGAAGTAAGCTCAGAAGTAACTAAAGTAAAAAAAGGAGACAGGGTCGTTCTTCCATTTAATATATCTTGTGGCCATTGTTTTTACTGTGAGCACGAAATGGAGAGCCAGTGTGATAATTCCAACAGAAATCCCGAAATTCATACAGGCGGATATTTTGGGTTCACCGAACGATACGGTAACTATCCTGGAGGACAAGCTGAATATTTACATGTGCCTTATGGAAATTTCATGCCTTTTGTTATTCCCGAATCCTGCGAACTTGAGGATGAAGCTTTACTGTTTCTATCGGATGTTCTCCCTACCGCTTATTGGAGCGTGGATAATTCAGGAGTAAAGGCTGGTGATACGGTTACAGTGTTAGGCTGCGGGCCTGTAGGCTTAATGGCGCAGAAGTTCGCTTGGATGAAAGGGGCTAAGCGAGTTATCGCGATTGATCATATTCCGTATCGGTTAAACCACGCCAAAAAAATGAACAATGCCGAAGTGTATAATTTTGCTGAGCAGAAGGATATGGGCGCATATATCCGCGAAATTACTAAGGGTGGAAGCGATGTGGTTATTGATTGCGTAGGAATGGATGGAAAAAAAACGCCATTAGAAGCGGTCGAACAAAAGCTAAAGCTCCAAGGCGGAACGTTAAGTGCAATTGAGATCGCTCTAAAAGCTGTCAAGAAATTCGGTACCATTCAGATCACAGGCGTTTACGGCTCAGTGTACAACATGTTCCCATTAGGCAATCTTTTCGAAAGGAATATCACGCTGAAAATGGGCCAGGCACCGGTCATCCACTACATGCCGGAGCTATTTAACAAGATAACGGCTGGAGAGTTTGATCCAACCGAGATCATTACACATAAGGTACCGTTAGACAAAGCAAGCGAAGCCTACAAAACATTTTATGAACATGAAGATGAATGTATCAAGGTAGTATTAAAGCCTTAATGCGATTTCATACAGGCATGCGTACGCATACCCCGATCTAACAACAAAAAAAAGAATTTGTACCGAATTCTGAATTCAGGTACAAATTCTTTTTTAATTCAATTCCTCCATCTGCTCCTTGATCAAATGAGCAAGCAAAGCGCAGCGTAAGGAGATACTGTCCAGCTCCACATATTCATCGAGAGCATGGGCGCCATGACCAACCGCACCCAATCCATCCAAGGTCGGAATGTTCAATGCAGCAGTAAAATTGCCGTCGCTGGCCCCACCTGTGGCGGTCTCCTCAAGGGAAAAGCCCAATTCACCAGCAATCGCCTGGGCACTCGCGAACAGCTTGCGGCTCATGGCCTGCTCCATAGGCGGGCGGATAATGCCACCCCGCATATGCAGCTTCGTGTTCGCCAAGACAGGCGAAACATTCAGAATATGTCGGCTAAGCCGCTCCGCTTCATCCATCGACTCGATTCGAAGGTCAAGCTCAGCCCGTGCTTGACCGCTCACCACATTGACTGCCGTGCCTCCTGAAGCAATGCCCACATTGACCGTTGAACCTTTAGAATAGTCTGTCAATCCTTGTAAATACAAGATTTGATGGGCTAGCTCTTGCAGCGCATTAACGCCCTCGCTGTGGTTGATCCCCGAGTGAGCGGGAACGCCCTCGATCTCCAAGGCAAATCTTCCGACTCCTTTGCGGGATGTTTTCAACTTCCCTAACGGGCCTAATGCAGGCTCCAGAACGAAGACAGCATCGCTTTTCAGAGCCTCTTCTTCAATCCACTTTCTAGAGGAGGGACTGCCCACCTCCTCGTCCGTGTTGATGAACAATACCATTTTTTTAGTAAGCTTGTATTGGGAAACAACCGCGTACATAGCATACAGTCCCTGCAGCAGACCGCATTTCATATCAAAAATTCCTGGTCCGTACAAACGCTGTCCCTCTTGCCTGAAAGGACGTTTGGCGGTCTCGCCTTCCGGCCAAACCGTATCCATATGCGCTATGAGCAAAATTTGCCCTGATCCTGATCCTTCGCCCAAGCACAGCTTCACTTGATTCCCATACTTCTCTTGCGGAATCGATTCAACTGAGCCACCCAGCAGCTCCTGAAAACGAGTGATAACAATTTGCATCGCCTGATCCACCAGTGCTTTACTGCTTGTCGGGGTATCCAAATTAACCAGATTCTCCAAATCCGACAACAAAGCATCCTGCTGCCCATTTATAAACTCCAACAATTTACTCATGCTCGCACACCTGCCTTTATACGTTCTTAGTGAACCAATCCGCTACTGCATCCAGCCGAGCTAAGCGCTGCTGAGGCCTGCCCGACGAAGCCATCGCATGTGAAGCTCCAGGGAACCGGATAAACTCCGCGTCTTTACCAAGTCGTTTCAGGGCCAGAAACCACTGCTCCCCTTGCTCGATGGGACAACGGTGATCTAGTTCCCCATGAAGAATCAAGACGGGCGTGGAAACCTGCTCGGCATAACGTATCGGTGAACGATCCATGATGTGTTCTTCATCGTTCCAAAGATCGAATTGACCACCTAGCTCGTACAGATTAATCTGAAAGCCAAGATCGCTGTTGCCTATTTTACTGTACAAATTACAAATCGACCGTTCGGTCACGGCTGCTTTGAACCTGTGATCATGGCCGATCAGCCAATTGACCAAATAGCCTCCATAGCTGCCGCCCATTACATAGAGCGGTTCTTCAGCTACAAATTTATCGGCAGCGGATACGTCCTCCAGGAAACCAAGAATATCCTGAACATCCTTGCCGCCCCACTCCCCGACAACCCCGTAGGAGAAAGCTTGTCCATAACCATAGCTGCCTCTCGGATTACAAAAGACAATTCGATACCCGCGGCTCGCAAGGTACCAGAAGTCAAAATGGAACGAATGACCATAAGCAAGATGCGGCCCGCCGTGAATCATCAGAATCGTCCCTGCGCATGGACTAGCTTCCTTTTTCAAAAGCTCCATCGTCCATCCTTGAATAGTCAAACCATCTGGAGTTTTATAGAAATGTTCGTGAACTTCCACTGAAGAGACTTGCTGCAGCATCTCCTCGTTATAGCCGGTAATCCGCTCCACCTGAACGGGGTTTTGATCTTTCCAAACCGCACGGTACAGCTCTCCTGGACGGTCCATGGCATCACCTACAAACACCACCGTAAATTCTCGCGTATCACAGTATTCAACTGCAAACGCAATGACGTTCAACACCAACGGAAGTGCAGCCACCTGGGAAGAGGTGGAATCCAATCGGTAAATCGACTGTCTGCCTTCATACGTTCCTACAAAGAAAATAAACTCGCTAGCCGCATGATGCACCACTGCTGTATTTATGCCTGTCCGCTTGCTATCGCTTATAACGTGATACCCGAGCGGCACATCAACATTCCCTTGCAGCCAGTACTCCTTCTCGCCCGGTTCCACTTGGAACCATTGGTCGAATTCGGCACTGTTCGGTGTATGCTTCTTCCCCGAACCGAGCAAGGAGCCGTTCGGAAGCGGAACGAGTGCTGAAACCGACTTTACGTCCGGTGCAATTACGGTGGTTGAACCATCTACCCTGTTCTGCACATGAATTTGGGGATTTTTGACGAGATCGACCCCGTCCGGGTAATCTACTGTATAATACAAGCTTTGTCCGTCTGCTGAAAAAGCCGGGTTTCCATGATCCGATTCCACAGCAGTTATCCTGGAAATCTCAGATGATTCCACATCTACTTCAAACAGGTGAGTATACCCGTTCGTCATCCCTTCGCCATCCAGCTTATATCGGATACGTTTTACCGTATAAGCAGTCGTATTGATTTCATTGACCCGGCTTGTAAAAACGATTGTCCGACTATCGGGAGACCAAATGAAATCCTTCACTTTCCACTTGGGCGTGAGCGCATGAATGCTACCGGATGATGGCCGGTACACCCAAAGCTCGTCGTTTACTCCTACCTTGCGTATAAAAGCCAGCAGGTCGCCATTCGGTGACCACCTCGGACTGTGATCGGAGGGCAATTCCCCCTCTTTTGGCGCCTCAAACAGAACCGTTTCAATATGCGTATTCGTGTTCAACACGACCAGTTCACTAATATAAACATCCTGCACTATGTCCATTCTTCCCTTGGCGAGCACCACCTTCTCCCGCTCCCGGGGATGAACGCTCGGCGCCCCAAGCAGCGTAAGCCGGGCTAGATCCGTTGATAGCAGCATGATTCATTCAGCTCCTTTTCTCTCTGAAAGTGAATAATTCTAACTCGCTTATGAAGCACTAAGGGTTAACCAAATGGCAGGCCACCCAATGATTCGGTTCAGCTTCACGCCATTCCGGCTCGACTTGCCGGCAGCGCTCCTCCGCCCAAGGACAGCGGGTATGAAACCGGCAGCCAGCAGGAGGATTAAGTGGACTCGGCAGCTCCCCGCGCAGTGTAATTTTTTCCCGCTGCCGCTGCATTTTCGGATTCGGAATAGGAATGGCACTCATTAACGCCTGAGTGTACGGATGCAGCGGTTTACCGAAAATCGATGTTTTGCTGCCCAACTCGACCATTTTTCCAAGATACATGACACCGACCCGATCACTTACATGGCGGACGACAGACAAATCATGCGAAATGAACAAATAAGTGAGATCAAGCTCCTTCTGAAGCTGACCGAAGAGATTTACGATTTGGGACTGTACGGAGACGTCCAATGCAGATACGGGTTCATCGCATACGATAAACTTGGGGCGCAGGGCAATTGCCCTTGCAATAACAATACGCTGGCGCTGGCCTCCGGAAAACTCATGGGGGTATTTATCCAAACTTGCCTGCGGGAGGCCAACCATCTCCAACAGCTGCTTAGCCTGCTGAGCCTCCAGCCCGGCATGCAGACCATGAATGTGAAAGGGCTCCGTCAAAACATCGCGAATTTTCATTCTGACGTTCAACGACGAATAAGGGTCCTGAAAAACAATCTGCATGTCCTTTCTCAGCCGCCTGAGCTCCTCCCCATGAAGCGTCGACAGATCCTGACCGTTATACCATGTTTTCCCTTCCGTTGGGCGTTCCAAATAAAGCACTGCACGCCCTGTCGTCGATTTGCCGCAGCCGCTTTCTCCTACCAGGCCTAGCGTTTCTCCTGCAGCCAGCTCAAAGCTTACTCCATCCACTGCTTTAACTACAGAGGAGCGGCCTAACCCAAACAGCTTGGAGGATTGCGTATAGTGCTTCTTTATATGATCCACAACGATCAAAGGGGCCGCAGCCGTCCCTTCTCGCTTGACGGTTTGACTCATTTAAACTCCCCCTCTACCGGGTGCCAGCAGGCCACGGCATGTCCCTGCTGATCCGCTATCAGCTCTGGATTTTGCTCCCTGCAAAGATCCGTTGCAAAAGTGCAGCGCGGATGAAAAGGACAGCCTTTCGGCAAGCTTTTCAGATCCGGTACAACGCCTGGAATGGTGTTCAGCTCCGCATCCCCGTCACCCGTTATATCGGGAATGCTGTTCAGCAATCCAACTGTATAAGGGTGGCGCGGCGATTCGATTAAGTCGTCAACGGCAGCGAGCTCCATCAACTGCCCCGCATACATTACGGCAACCCGGTCCGCTGCATCTGCAATGACACCCATATCATGGGTAATCAGCAGAATGGACGTACCGTATTCCCGCTTAATATCCTTCAACAGATCCAAAATTTGCGCCTGAATGGTAACATCCAAAGCTGTTGTGGGCTCGTCCGCGATAATCATTTTAGGATTACAGGCTAGTGCCATTGCAATCATAACCCGCTGCCTCATCCCTCCGGACAGCTCGAACGGATATTGACGGAAACGGACCTCGGGCTCCGAGATTCCCACTGATTTCAGCAGGTCGATAACCCTCTTCTTACGTTCCGGTTTGCCCATTTTTTTATGCAAAATAAATAATTCCTCGATTTGCCGCCCGACCGGAATCAATGGATTCAAAGCCGTCATCGGTTCCTGAAAAATCATCGAAACCGTGTTGCCCCGAATGCTCCGCATCCCCGATTCAGGCATGTTTTTCAGTGAAACTCCCGCAAGCTCAATGTCTCCTCCATCAAAACGGGCATTGGCTGGAAGCAGCTTCATCAGAGACAGCGCGGTAAGGCTTTTGCCGCTGCCGCTTTCCCCGACAAGTCCCAGGATTTCGCCTTTTTTCAGCTGCAGAGAAACGTTCCGCAGGGCTGTTACCGGACCCGAGGACTGCTGAAAGGATAAAGAAAGATTATGAATCTTCATGATGGTAGATGAATCCTTACCGCTTGCTCCTGTCTCCACTGGGACGGTCATGGCGTACGCCCCCCCAGTGTCTCGCGAAATTGTCCCGCATACTGCTTGGCATGATATTCAGCGATCTCCCCACAGGTGGCCCACCACACTTCCGGATCATTCTTAAGCTGGGAAAGCATTCGTTCCAGTGCAACCATACGCGAGCCCCTGCCGCTGATCCAGCAGTGAACCGTCAGAAGAAACAAGCCTCCGTACCGCTTAATACCCTCGAATTCCTGCTGCCAGGTATCGATTACCGTATTCGGATTTAGGGGTGGATTTCCCCCAACGCCTCCGATGTAACGATAAAAGATGGCATCATCGAGCAGCCATTGAACAGGAACCTCTGGAAGCCCCTCGATCCAATACGGATGATCATATCCCATCATGGAGCTGTCGTAAGGAATCCCGTGACGCTGCAGCAGCTCGAAGGTATCGGGCGTCATTTCCCAAGAGGGTGAGCGAAACCCCATCGTTGTTGGACCGATAACCTTCTCCAAGGCCTGCTTGCCGCGTACAATGCTTTCTTCCACCTGCTCCTTGGTCAGTTCATCCACTCGCTCATGCAAATACCCGTGAAGCCCGATCTCATGCCCTTCCTTGGCGATCGCTTCCACCGCCGCAGGATACTTCTCGGCAATAACCCCTGGTATAAAGAAGCTGGCGCGTATATCCAAACGGGTTAGCATCTCCAGGATGCGGTAAATCCCCTGGCGGGGTCCGAAAGCTCTTTGCTCCAGCTCTCCAAGTGTATTGGGCTGTGTATGCCGGGAACGCCACAAATAAGGGGTCTCCCCATCGAAGTCGATACTAAAAGCCGCAGCGCAGCGCTTTCCAGCCGGCCATGCATAGGTAGCATTCGTCATCTTAGGCCTGCTTTCCGGCCTGAGGCTTCGGCGATTTGAACGTGCCTGCCGTACGACCGCCATCCACCGTTAACGTAGATCCCGTTATGAAGGAAGCCGCCTCGGAGCATAGGTACAGAATAGCCGTAGGAGCATCCTGCGGACCTGAGGTGCGGCCAAGCGGAATTTGCGTTAGCATATTCGCCACATAATCCTCCGAAAGCTCGCTCACCTCACTGCCCGGGGCAAAGCCCGGCGCTACAGCATTGACACGAATCTGATACGGGGCAAGCTCCAGCGCGAAGGAACGGGTCAGCATGGATAAAGCTGCTTTGCCCGTAGAGTAATGCCCCCCGCCGATTTGATTGCTAAGCGCAGCGCCGGAGCTGATATTGATGATCGAGCCAGGCTTGCCGTCCTTGATCATCTGCTGAGCAAGCAGCTGCGTTAACAGAAATGGTGCCGTGACGTTTACTCCGATCGAAGTGTTCCAATCTTCCACACTCATTTCCAGAAGCTTGTGCCTTTGATAAATGCCGGCATTATTGATCAAAATATCAGCCGAAGACCATTTCTGCTCAACGAATTCAGCTAATTCAACGATGGATGCTTCCTGAGCCAAATCGGTCGTATGGAACAGCAGCTCTGCATCTTTCAACAATGGATCCTCTTTCATCGCCCTCAATTCTTTATCGCGAATGTCAGACAAGATCAGCTTGGCCCCTTGAGAAGCAAAGGCCTGAGCGATCCAGGTGCCGAATATGCCGGCTGCTCCTGTGATGACAACTTTTTTACCTATAAAAATGCCTTCAAAATGCAATGCAATCACCTCGAGGTTTATCTTTTTTGATTTTTCGGATCCAACCGATCTCGCACATAATCCCCGATCATATTAATCGAGATCACAATCAGAAAAATAGCAATGCCCGGAAAAGTGGCAAGCCACCAAGCTGTCGACACGTACTGCTGTCCGACAGACAGCATCGAGCCCCAGCTCGGATTAGGCGGCTGAACTCCCAAACCGATGAACGATAGTGAAGCTTCGAATATAATCATAAGTCCGACTTCCAGCGTGGCGACCACCACCAGCGGTGGAATCACCTCAGGCAAAATATGCCGGATAAGCAGACGGCCCGGACGCGCACCCAATGCTGCCGTTGCTTTTACAAAGTCCTTGTTCACTGTAGAAAGCGTCGTGCTTTGAGTAACACGGGCATATCGGGGCCATCGAGCGAGGCCAAGGACGATTATCAGGTTCAACAAACTGGGCCCCAGTACCGCTACGGTCAGAATCGCCAGTAAAAAAAACGGGATGGATAATAAAATATCCGCCACACGCATAATAAGAGCACCAACCCAATTTCTGTAGAATCCAGCCAGCATCCCCAATAATCCTCCAATGATGCCGGATATAAAGACGGCGGTCACCGATACAAACAAGGAGACACGAGCTCCATAAATTAATCGGCTGAACACATCCCTGCCCAGTTCATCGGTACCGAGCAAATAAGAGGATCCGTCCGGTCCCACAAAACCCGGTGATTTTAAACGGATCGAAAGTGCCGTCAGCGTAGGATCATGCTTCGCAAACCATCCCGGCATAAGGGCAATGAGAACGAACAGCAAAAGAATGACGGCAAAAGGAATGATGGAAATCGGCCCCAGCCTCCACAGTCTGGCCTTTGCCTGCTGTATCCAGGAACGTGTTGGTGCTTGTTGGTCCGGTGTAGATAATAGGCTCATTGTGATGTCTCTCTCCCCAGCTTGATTCTTGGGTCTACCCATCCGTACACCAGGTCGGTCATCAGGTTAATGAAAATATAAACCGAGGCCCCCAGCACAACGACAGCTTGCACTAAAGGAAAATCCCTGGCCGCGATCGACTGGATGGTCAGCTGCCCCAAACCGGGCCATGCGAAAATCGTCTCAGTGACGACCGATCCACCCAATAAATTGGCGCATTCCAGGCCAAGGATGGTGATGATCGGTATGGAGGCGTTCCGCAGCAAATGCCGGTACAGCAGCCTGGGAACCCCTACCCCTTTAGAGCGGGCTGTTCTCACGTAATCCTGTCCCAGCTGCTCCAGCACGCTGGAACGGGTCATTCTAGCTACCGTTGCTATAGACAGCGAGGCTAAGGTAATCGCGGGAAGAATAAGCGACTGAAGATTCTCTGCCCCTGATGAGGGCAGCCAGCGGAACTTGACCGCAAGCAGCATAATGAGAAGTATGCCTGTCCAGAAGGCAGGCATACTTTGTCCAACCAGAATGAATGGCATGCATACTTTTTCAACCCAAGTGCCTTTGTAAATCGCTGTGATCATTCCCATGGGCACTCCAATAATTACAGTAAGAATAAGTGCGGACATCGCCAAGTCGATCGTATAAGGAATCCGGTCCATCATGATGTCCATGACCGGCATTTTTTGAACGTAGGAATAGCCCAGATTTCCGGTTAAAATCTGCTGCAGAAAGCTCACATACTGAAGACCTACGGGCTGATCCAGCCCGAGTGCGTGACGAAGCACGGCAATGTCTTCAGCGGTTGCATTTTGAGGGACCATTAGCAGGACAGGGTCTCCGGTTAAACGCAGGATGAAAAAGATGATGGTGGCTACACCAAACACTGAAACCAGAGCTTGGACGATTCGCTGTCCTACATATAGCATGTGCGATCCCTCCTAAGCCTTTTTATTTCGCCCATTTCATATCTTTAACAAAGAAGTTCTCCTGCGGGTCCGGCTGCCACTGCAATTGCTTGGAGGCTCCATATAAAGCATAGGCCTGATACAATCCGATTCCCGGCACATCCTGCTGAAGCACATTCAAAGCTTTTTTATAATTTTCCGTCCGTACAGCCTCATCTGTTGTTGTTCTCGCTGCATCTACCGCTTGGTCAAACGTAGGGTTGGTATAGCTGCTCCAGATCGTTCCTGTGCGGAACAAAGGAAGAATAGTGCCATCCGCGTCCATGCATGCGCAGGACCAGATGCCCATACGGATGCTGCCCCATTTGCGGGCAGGGTCTTGAACCTTTTTCAAATAGGTGGCTTGGTCTGTGCTGACAATGTTGACCTTGATGCCGATTTTATCGAGATCGCCTTGAACCGCCTGCACGATACGCTGATCAAACGAAGGGGAGGTAGCAAAATCAAGTGTAATACCATTAGCATGACCCGCTTCCTTTAGCAAAGCCTTCGCTTTCTCAGGATTGTAGGTATAGCCCGGAATGCTTGTATCATAGCCGAACGAGAGAGGCGTCAGCACCTGGGTAACCGGTTTGCCAAAGCCGTGAAGAAGCGATGTAATCAACGAATCATAGTTAATTCCGTAAGCAATTGCCTGGTTAACTTGGCTCGACTTGGTTGGAGTATCACCGACCATATTAAAAGCCAGATAAGCTACACGCTCAGTCGGTGTGGAGAACACTTGAAGCTCTGACTTGCTCTTAATGTTGTCTACATCGTCAGGGCTGATAGCGGATGCGAAATCGGCCTTGCCTGACTGCAGATCAGCTACACGGCTCGCAGGATTGGATACGAAGCGATACTCAACTGCGGGAATTTCCGGCTTACCGCCCCAATAGCCAGCGTTCGCCTTCAACGTAATCTGTGTTCCCTTCGCCCAGCTTTCGAATTGATAAGCGCCACTTCCTACAGGGTTCAGGTTAAACTGATCATTCCCCTTCTCCTTCACGTACTTTTGCGGCACTATACTCAAATTGACCAGCTGTGTCAGCAAAGTCGGGCTCGGTTTATCAGTCGTAAGTTTGAGCTCGCTGCCTTCTGCTTTGGCAGTGGTGATCATATTAAAGTTGGCATACTGCGGACTGCGGAAATCTTTATCCAGAATACGCTGAATACTGAAAGCAACGTCCTCTGCTGTAAGTGCATCGCCATTGTGAAACTTAATATCGCCACGGATTTTGAAGGTCCAGGTAGTAGGCGAGTCCTGCTTCCACGATTCAGCCACCCACGGTACAAATTTATTGGTTTTCGCATCGCGGTGAATCAAATTATCGAAGATGTTTCGGTACACCGAATAGCTGTCAAAATTGTACTGAAGCCCCGGGTCCAAATTGGATGACTCGTTTGCCAAATCGACCACCAGCTTGCGGCTTTCCACTTGAGCTCCGCCTTGCGGCTTCTGTTCGTTATTCGCCGCCTGTTTGTTGGCTATACTGCACCCCACCAGGGTGATAATCAAAAATAAGCTGAAAATAAAAGTCGCGCTTTTCAATAAAGGTTTCATAACATCCTCCAATATAATTTCTAAAATAAAGTAAAAGTTAATTAAGGTGCAGCATGGTATCCGCTCTAATCTTTTGCAAATAGCTGTAAATTGTAAATTTCGATACACCTAGCGCTCCGGCCACATATTCAGTAGAACCCTTAATCAGGAACGTCCCCTTTTGCTCCAAAAGCCTTACGCATTCAATCTTTTCATCCATTTCCAGCAAAGACGGCGCCTTGTTAAATCCTTTCAGCACTTGGCCCACCAAGTTGGCAATCACCTCCTGAACGGAAGAATAGAAGCTTTCCTTATCCGTCTCTTCATGCTCGAATTGAACCAGCTGCTGCAATTGATTGTTTATAGTGATCAAATGGCTAACATTCAAATTGATGCACATTGCACCGATGACTTTACCCTCGAGATCTCTAAGGAAAACCGTGGAAGATTTAAGCACATACCCTTTGGCTGATACTGTCTTATAGTTGGCAATATCCTTGATTTCCTTATCGGGCTTCTTCAATTCCTGCAAAACAAGATCCGTAATCGGCGCTCCAACTTTCCGTTCCGTTATAGTTCCTGCCAAATGAATCAAAGACTGCTCCAGATCAGTAAAGTCATGAATCGCAACTTCGCATTCATTGCCCAGCATTTTCACCAGCATATCTGCAGTCCGAATGGCTTGGTCGAAAATGGATTGCTGTATATGGTTCATGTGATCCATCCTTTTTCCTTATCCTCTTGTCATCCGCTCTCCGGGCTCAAGTACAGGAACCTCCACCTGAACGGTTTCAGGATATTTAATTCCACTGCCTGTATTCAGGGCAATAACGGTTTCACTCGCTTTAATCCAGCCGCTTTCCCTGAGC
The DNA here is from genome assembly GCF_024722015.1 of Paenibacillus radicis (ex Xue et al. 2023). Taxonomy (GTDB): domain Bacteria; phylum Bacillota; class Bacilli; order Paenibacillales; family NBRC-103111; genus Paenibacillus_S. The sequence goes on from NZ_JANQBD010000025.1 coordinate 133,777, forward strand.
TTGCGTGCCGCCGAGAATGTTGCTGCGCCTTCCGGACATACGAATACTCCTTCCAATCGGGCAATTTGCTCCTGCTCCTCCAGCAGCTCGGCATCATTAATGGCTATTGCGCAGCCATCGGTTTTGTAAATGGCTTCGAGTACAAGAAAATCGCCCAGCGCTTTAGGCACGTTGATGCCAAAGGCTATAGTTGTGGAGTCCTCCCAAAACTGGGAGTCCGGCTTGCCCTCCTCCCATGCTTTTACAATCGGGGAGCAGCCTTCAGCCTGAACCGCGACCAACCGAGGAAGCTTCTCTTCGATCCAGCCTAATTCGATGAGCTCCTTCAGCGCTTTATATATCCCGATTAGTCCTACGCCTCCGCCAGTGGGATACAAAATGACGTCAGGAACCTTCCAACCGAGCTGCTCAACAATCTCCAGCCCCATGGTTTTCTTGCCTTCAATCCGATATGGCTCCTTCAAAGTAGAAGCATCGAACAGATTGTGCTCCTTGACGGCTTGCCCTACTATTTTTCCCGCATCGCTGATCAGGCCGTTCACCAGATTCAGATTGGCGCCCGAAATCGCACATTCATTGCGAGTAATGACCGGCGCTTCGATCGGCATCACGATGGAAGCCTTGATGCCGGCTCTGGCGGCATATAACGCCCAGGCCGCACCAGCGTTGCCGTTAGTCGGCATTGCCAGCTCCTGCACGGACAGCTCCTTCGCCTTGGAGACGCCGACAGCCGCCCCGCGCGCTTTGAAGCTGCCTGTAGGAATGATGCCTTCATCCTTCATCCAAAGGTTATCGATCCCCATAGCCACACCGATTCGATCCATCCTTAGCAGGGGAGTCAATCCCTCGCCCAGCGTCACGATATTCTCGGGGTTCACAACGGGAAGAAGCTCATGGTACCTCCATAAATCGTTGGATCGTCCAACAAGACTGGACGGGGTCCAATGCTTTTTAAGCTCCTGCAGATCATAATCGACCAACAATGGAGAACCGCAAGTACACAATTGCTGGATTTCGTCAGAGCGGTACTCTTTTTGACATTTGGGACAATGCAGTTGGCTTATATAGCTGAATTTCATAAAGGCAACCTTCCTTTTTTTAGATAAATTAGTCCTTACAAATTTTTACCAGCTACAATTTTTTGTAATCAAACGAGCAGTTTCCTTCTAAGAAAAATAAAAAGCTCTAATACGCCTGTTGGGTACAGGTCGAATTAGAGCTTTCGGTGGTCCGATCAGCTTTATTCTATTAATCTAGTAGGAATACTCAGTTATCTTCGAAAAACAATTTAGCACGGGAAATATATAATTGTCAACCTAAATCACAAAAATATTGGATTAATCACAATTTTTTAATAGATGAACGAATTTTATATGAAATAAATAGAGGACCAGGGATATTTCCCCAATCCTCCTTATATTTTATAATGCCGCTGATTCGAACTCTTCTTTTTCTATTTCTTTTGCTTTCCTCGATAATAATCGACCTAAAACTATGACTACTGCAGCCAAACCAATTGGTATTATGTAGTGAACTGCAGGTATAAACGTTTCGAAAAAATGTCCCGCAGCTTTATCGCTTATTACCATTTCCCCCGCTGTATAACCTAGAAGTCCCGCTCCCAGCCATACAATTATAGGGAATCGATTCATAAGACTCATTAACAGCTGGCTTCCCCAAATTATCAGTGGAATGCTAATAGCTAGTCCAAGTCCGATCAATAATAAATTCCCTTCCGCTGCACCAGCCACGGCAAGGACATTATCCAAGCTCATAACCAAGTCTGCGATAATAATGGTTTTGATAGCCTCACTCATAGTTGTACCTGAATGAACTGACTCTTCCCCATCGCCCTTCAGCAGCTTGATGGCAATGTAAACCAGGAGCAATCCGCCGGCTACCTGCACAAAAGGAATTTGCAAAAGCCATACTGCAAGGAAGGTTAAAATAACTCTTAAGCCAATCGCCCCGAAGCTCCCATAGAATATAGCTTTCTTCTGTTGATTGGAAGGTAAATTCCGACATGCAAGAGCGATAACTACAGCGTTATCACCGCTAAGCACAATATTAATTAAAATAATCTTAAGCAAACCTACCAGTAAAGCATCCATCTAACCGTCACTCCCAAATATTTTTTAATCTTTGCCCCAATGTCCAGGAATAATTATCCCTTTGGCGGGAACGCTTTCAAGTATACCATGATTTTGCAAACTGAAATAATATTTTATATGTTATGGTGAACAATCCCTATTTGCAATAATAGACAAGCTCCCGTTATCCAGGGGAGCTTGTCACATAAACGACTAATGAAGACCTCGGAATTGTACAGATTTTATAAAGCAAATTTCCTGTAATTTCGATCAAACAGGTCCGAAAGCTCCCTTGCAGCGTTATCATACGATTCTTTGTCCTGCCAAGTGTTGCGAGGCTGCAATAAATGGCTCGGGACAGCATTTACAGAAACAGGGCATTGAAGGCCGAATATCGGATCGGTCGTGAAACCCGATTGCTCTATCGAGCCGTCTAAAGCTGCTGAAACCATGGCACGAGTATATGCTAAGCTCATCCGTTTACCTACACCATACGGTCCCCCAGTCCATCCGGTATTGACCAGATATACTTTGACTTGGTGCTCCTCAATTTTTTTGCCCAGCATCTCGGCGTAAACCGTCGGATGAAGCGGCAGGAAAGGGGCGCCAAAGCAAGCGGAGAAAGTAGCCTCAGGTTCCGTAACCCCTCTCTCGGTGCCAGCCAGCTTGGAAGTATAGCCGGATAAGAAATGATACATGGCCTGTTCTTTGGTGAGCTTCGAGATTGGTGGCAGCACCCCAAAAGCATCAGCAGTCAAGAAAACAATGACAGATGGATGTCCAGCCTTACCGGGAATCAACGCATTCGGGATACTCTCTATTGGATAAGCAGCTCGAGTATTTTCCGTAACGCTGATATCATCATAGTCGGCTATTCCGGTCTCCAGATCCAGCATGACATTTTCCAGAACAGAACCCGCTTTAATGGCATTCCAAATTTGGGGCTCCTTTTCCTCCGAGAGATTAACGCATTTGGCGTAGCAGCCGCCTTCAAAGTTAAATACGCCTTGATCTGACCAGCCATGCTCATCATCCCCAATCAGACGGCGGTTTGGATCAGCCGAAAGCGTTGTTTTTCCCGTACCTGACAGTCCGAAAAACAGGGCTACGTCATCCTTTACACCTACATTGGCTGAGCAATGCATAGGAACGACATTTTTGAAGGGCAGTAAATAATTAAGTACGCTGAAAATCGACTTTTTCATTTCTCCTGCATACTCCGTGCCGCCGATTATAACCAGCCTTTTCTCAAAGGAAACGCAGATGAACGTTTCAGATCGGGTACCGTCAGTAGCGGGGTCCGCCTTTAATCCGGGAAGTGCGATTACCGTAAATTCAGCATGATGTGTTGCCAGTTCTTCCTTCGTAGGGCGTATAAAAAGCTGATGAACAAACAAATTATGCCAGGCATACTCATTTACAATCCGAATAGGCAATCGATAATTCAAATCCGCCCCAGCATATCCGTCAAATATAAAAAGTTCTTTGTCCATCATATAGTCTTGGGCTTTATTATAAATCTGATCAAATTGATATTCGGTAATAGGCTGATTAACAGTCCCCCAGTCTATATGTTCCATAACAGACGGTTCATTGACAATATATTTGTCTTTTGGAGAACGGCCGGTATAACTTCCAGTGAATACCTGCAGTGCATTTGTGCTTGCAAGTTTCCCTTCTTTTCTTTCCAGCGCAATCTTCATAAGCTCGGCTGCATGTAAATTTTTGTGTGTGTTTATTGTTCTGGATTGTTCCACTTTAACATTCCTCTTCTCTCTTCAACATTTTTTATAATTGCCTTAAGCTAACTGCCGCTTTTTCCACTTATGTTCGACCCTTTCTGAAATCAAATAACGGAAGGTCCATCGATTACCGCTGATTTTGAGCAGCCGATGTAATCAAGTAAGTCCCATCCCTCCACAGTCAATAGCAGCTATGTTACTAGTTATCATACTGTTCCCTTTAATTATGTCGTACTAAATACGTATTTCATTTATATATAATACATTATTTTCTTTCGATGTGTAATATTTAAGTTGATATTTTCTATAAAATTTATTTTGTTCACGTATTCGATCTCTTTCACATGCCAAAAGCAAAAAGACCCCCATACCACTGTTCAAGTAGCTGGAGGTTTAATTTATAATATCAGCGTACTATGTCAATAAGCTTTAAACTGACTTTTGAGTAACTCAAACACACCTAACCATAAAAATTTTTAAAAATTAGTTAGCAACTGACGAAGAGCAGTGGACTTAACCGTCATATCTCGAACTT
>NZ_JANQBD010000026.1 GCF_024722015.1 Paenibacillus radicis (ex Xue et al. 2023)
TGTCTCGGATAACTACGGGTACTTATGGAAGTACTACAAGAGGGTACTCAACCTTATGAAGAAGTGGAGAAACAGAAGAAGCCAAAAGAAAGGTTTTACCGGAGAGAAGGTTGGAATGTTCCTCTTGCGTCATCCTTTACCATTGCCAAAAATTTATGTGAACCTGTTCGCCAGTCGACCTGTAACGATGAAATGAAGAGCCGTATGCGTTAATTGCGCACGTACGGATCTGTGAGGGGGAAGGGGCACAATCCGTGAGAAGGAAAGGCCCCGCCTACTCGACTATTTGGGGTGAATGGGAACACATTAAGCACAAACAGAGAGATAACGGAACGAGGTCTTCCGCTATCTCTCTGTTTGTTGTGCTGTTCATTCCATAGCGGAACAATTACTTCCACTAATGCTTGACTAATTCATTATGGGAAGAGCTAGAGGACGGCGCGGCTCCCGAGCGCGCGTTGTGGCGTTGCATGGTGGTCGGTCGAACCCCAATAGGCAGGATAGTTCTCTAATAGCTGTTTTTTATCAATATACGGTTTGCGGAGCATGTTAAAATTACCCTAAGATAAAATAAAAGAAGGTGTTTTTACAGTGGATCTGCTACAAATAGTCAAAGCAAACAAAGAAGAGAAAGAAGTACTCCATAATTTGATGCAATTTTATTTCTATGACTTTTCAGAATTTATGGATTCCGATGTTAAAGAAGATGGACTATATGGGAAATATCCTTATTTAGATGATTATTGGATGGATGAAAACAGATTCCCTTATTTGCTTAAACTGGAGGGGAAGAATGTAGGTTTTGTATTGGTTAGATACATTGAATCGGAAGATAAAGAGCCTTATTTTTCAATAGCCGAGTTTTTTATTATGAAGAAATATCGAAGATTGGGACTGGGTAAAAAAGCAGCTATACAAATGTTTGATACACATAAAGGACTGTGGGAAGTATTTCAAGTTGAGAAAAATGTGCCAGCACAAATATTTTGGACTCATGTAATTAATGAATATACATCAGGTAGATTCACGGATCGAATCGAACAAGGTGAAAGGAGACAGGAGTTTTCCACAAGAAGCCCATATAGTTAAATTTCAGATGTATAAAACTATCAAAATTTGAAAATAATAGTTTAATAGAATTGGTAGAGAGGGGGAGTAGAGGGAATGATGAAGCATTCAGCACATTATAATCGATTTTATTTTTTAATGTACGTGAAGACGGGTGACACTAAACATTTAATGCAATTAAGGAAGAGAGGCTAAGGGAAGAAGCCGCCGTAAATTTACCTGCAGTTGTGTTTCCACGACAGCTGACCATCGGATCTATGCTCCCTATATGGCTGATTTTAGCATAGATTTGAAACCTGTAATGAGTCCAATCGTATGTATATAAAGTGCGTACACAAAAATGAATAATTTCGTTTTCCTGGAGGAGCCTGTCACCAAGGCCTTGCTATGTCTATAGCAGGTCGTGGTAGAGAGGCTCTTTTTGTATTTTTTTTCCTGCAATTATGCATAATAACTTTATTAAAAAGGAGTGGAAACATGCTTATTTTCCAACTTGCCGTGATTTTGCTGGCATCTAAAATTGCCGGAGATATTAGTGTGAGATTAGGGCAGCCGTCTGTACTGGGCAAGCTGCTCATTGGGATTATTCTCGGACCAGCGGTATTAGGTATCGTTACAAGTACAGAAGTACTCAGTGAAATAAGCCAGATCGGGGTTATTTTACTGATGTTCATTGCAGGCTTGGAGACAGATACGGAAGAGTTTAAACGTACGGGAAAGGCATCGGCCTATGTAGGCGTGGCTGGAATCATTGTTCCTTTTTCATTAGGTTATTTGGCTGGTATTACTATAGGGCTTCCTCAGATTGAATCCGTATTTCTAGGGCTGCTGTTATCTGCCACAAGTGTCAGCATTTCCGTTCAAGCGCTTAAAGAAATGGGCAAGCTGAAGTCGAGAGAAGGGACGACTATTCTAGGTGCAGCAGTGATAGATGATATATTGGTCATTATTGTATTGGCTTTTGTCATGAGTTTTGCAGGCGGAGATGTTAATTTAGGAGTTATAGTTTTGAAAAAGATTGCTTTCTTTGCGGTTGCCATACTCCTTGCCTGGAAGGTAGTCCCGTGGGTTTTGAACAAATTTGCTCCACTAAGGGTTACTGAAGCTGTGATTTCAGCAGGGCTGATCATTTGTTTCCTATATGCTTATTTAGCTGAGTATGCTGGTGTTGCTGCTATAATTGGAGCTTACATCGCTGGAGTAGCCATTAGTTTAACCAAGTATAAACATGAAGTATTCGAGAAAGTGGAAACCATAAGCTATTCTATTTTTGTTCCGGTGTTTTTTACATCCATAGGGGTCACTGCCGAGTTTACTGGGCTCCTGCAAAATATCGGACTCATTGCGGGATTAAGCGTTTTGGCTATTCTAACTAAACTTATCGGCTCGGCGATAGGGGCCAAATTAGCGGGCTTTCAATGGAGCAATTCATTAGCGATTGGAGCAGCGATGGTGTCTCGAGGAGAGGTAGCATTAATTATTGCGGCTATGGGGCTTGAGTCCAATTTGTTAAATAAAGATATGTTTGCAGTCATTATTGTCGTCGTATTAATAACAACGATTGTGACTCCTCCTATGATGAAATTGTTTTTCAGTAAGACGGGGGAGAAGCTCAAGGTTTAATTAAGATTGTGCTCATTGGCTGCAGCCATAGGAACAAAGCCCAAGTAATAATAAAATAAAATCGCTTATTTGGCTAGTGATGGGGTGACTCCCATTACAAACCAAATGAGCGATTTTTTGTGCTTCAGACCTATTTATTAATTCAGGCTGCTGCCTTCCGGCGGGAGCGGGATAGTCCTAGGGAAGCGGCGACTGTTCCTGCGGCGATAGTGACTCCCGCAGCTCCGATCCAGCTGATGGACGACAGTGAAGCTTGCTCCACGATGACACCCCCGATTCCAGCCCCGGCAGCCATTGCAAGCTGCAGAACGGAGCTGTTAAGGCTAAGCATAATGCCGGTAGCTTCCGGAGCAAGAGATATTAAATTATATTGCTGCGTAGGACCCGATGACCAGGCTGAGAAAGCCCATAACATGAGCAGCGGGAAGACGATAATAGAGGATGGGGCAGCTAGCGATAGCAGAATAAGCGCCACTGCGTGAAGCAGCATCCCGCCGATCAGCGTGCGGGGAACGCCCCATTTGTCCGTACTATAGCCTCCGAACTTGGACCCAATCAAGCTGGCGATACCGAATGCGAATAATCCTGCGCTTATTTCCTTTTCACCCATCCCCTTAACACTAAGAAGAAACGGAGAAATGTACGTGTAGGCGATAGAATAGCCTGCAATCCAGAAGAATGTGATTGACAAGGCAATGGCGATTCGGGGCTCCTTCAGCAAAGCCAGCTGTTCACGGAAAGGTACGGATTTTTCACCATCCGATTGCGGAATCGTGAAGTAAATAGCCAGCATCGCGAAAAGTCCTAGTACGCCGATTCCTCCGAAGATTGTCTTCCAATCATAAGCGGAGGCGACAACCCTACCGAGAGGTACGCCTACAATCAGGGCGGTACTGAAGCCCATTACAAGTGTCGCGATGGCGCTCCCTTGCTTATCGGGCGGAGCCATCTTGGAAGCTACCGTTAATGCTGTAACTACGAATACCCCGGTGCTGAGAGCCAAGACGATGCGTGACCCAATAAGAAATTCAAATCCTGGCAAAGCTACGGCGATCCCATTGCCGATTACGAAAATACCGAGCGAATAAAGAAGCAGCTTTCTTCGCTCCAGACGAGCTGTAACGGCCATAAGGAAAGGGGTGCCGAATGCGTAAGCAAGTGAGAAAACGGTTATGAGTTGACCCGCAGCTGATACAGAAACACCGATGTCGGCAGCCACCTTATCTAAAATGCCTGCTATAATAAACTCTGATGTTCCGACTAGAAAACTGACGATGGCCAGCATATAAATTTTCCACGTGTATGACATAAATATTATTCCTCTCTTCCACTCCATTATATTTATATTTCTAAAAATATAGAAATATTAACGAAAAAAAATTACGATTCCAGCAAATAAGGTGCGTACTTTTTCGCCATCTCACGGTTCACACTGTAGTAGATATAGGTTCCGTCCTTACGGAGATCGAGCAGGCCGCAATCTGTCAATTGCTTCAGGTGATGAGACAGCGTTGAACCAGCAACGGATTCGAGCTTACCCATGATTGCGGAGCAGCACAGATTTCTTTCCTCAGTAAGCAAGAGTGCGATTTTAAGCCGCGTTGGTTCCCCAAGTGCTTTATATACTTTGACGGCTTGCCGTACTTCTGTGTTATCTTCAATCATCATAACTTCTCACCCTGACCTGTGACGTTATTTCTATATTTATAGAAATTTAAAATAACACATCATCCCACAAAAGTAAAGAGTAAGATTTCAAAAAACGATCCCAAGCCAGGAATTGAATAATTTGATATAATGAATTTTATTATTACCATGATGCTTTGGTTCCCTGAAGCGTCTTGAGTTGTCTTGGATGAGGTGGCTAATGAAAGCTTATTTAGAATTACTTAAGGATATTTTGGATCAAGGTGTGAAGAAAGAAGATCGTACCGGAACGGGCACAATATCCGTATTTGGCAGGCAGTTTCGGATGGATCTTTCCAAGGGATTTCCTTTATTAACAACGAAAAAGCTGCATGTTCGTTCTATTTTTCATGAGCTGCTATGGTTTTTGAGCGGTGATACGAATATTCGCTATCTTCAGGAAAATAAAGTTACAATCTGGGATGAATGGGCCGATGAATCAGGCAATTTGGGCCCAGTATATGGTTCGCAATGGCGTACTTGGCCGGCTCCGGACGGAAGACAGATCGATCAGATCAGCCAGGTGATTGAGCAAATTAAGCGTAATCCGGATTCACGCCGTCATCTTGTGGTCGCGTGGAATCCCGCTGAAGTGGACAATATGGCTTTGCCCCCGTGCCACTATGCGTTTCAATTTTACGTTGCTGATGGCAAGCTGTCTTGCTTGTTCAATATGCGCTCCGTGGATACGTTTCTAGGGCTGCCCTTTAATCTGGCGAGCTATGCGCTGCTGACTCATATGATGGCGCAGCAGTGCGACCTGGATGCAGGTGACCTGATCTGGACCGGCGGCGACGTTCATTTGTATACGAATCATTTGGAGCAAGCTAAGCTGCAGCTGACTCGTGAACCGTATGAGCTGCCTAAGCTGATCATTACTCGAAAGCCGGATTCGATATTCGACTACAAATTCGAGGATTTCGTGATTGAAGGATATCAAAGCCATGCCAGCATTAAAGCGCCGATATCGGTGTAGCTGGGGAGAGTAGCGGAAAAGGGGGGGCTGGTGCATGATCATTTCAATGATTTATGCCATGGACGAGCAGGGCGGAATTGGCATCGATAATAAGATTCCTTGGCGTTTACCGGAGGACATGGCTTTCTTCAGAAGAACGACCACAGGTCATACCGTGCTGATGGGGCGTAAAACGTTCGAGTCGGTAGGGAGTAAGCCACTTCCAAAGCGGCGCAATGTTATTTTAACGCGTGATACCAGCTTTACTGCTGAGGGCTGCGAGGTTGTTCACACAGTTGAAGCGGCACTTGAGCTGATCGGAAGCGGCGATGCTGAAGAAGAGCTGTTCGTAATCGGCGGAGCTGAGGTGTATAACTTGTTCATGCCGCACGCAGACAGGCTGTATATTACGGAAATTAACCACCAATTTCAGGCCGATGCGTTTATGCCGGGAATTGATAAGTCGCAGTGGAAGGCAGCTTCTAGAGTGAAGGGCGTCAAGGATGAGAAGAATCCTTACGATTACGAATTTGTTACGTATGAGAGAATACGTTAATTTAGTAAATGGAGGAATGAAATTGCTTCATTCGGCGCATCTTAATGGTTGAAAAACCCGAGAGGAAGTGTCCGAATGACCAATGTAAATCATCATCAAGTGCCTTTGCAGCACATCATTGATGATGCGGAGAAAGCCATACAGGTCGCCGAAGATGCCGAAATGGCGGTTCGTCACGCTCAGCTGGAGTCGAATCCGGAGAAGCTTGCGAGCTCAATTCAGAAGCTGGAGACAGCACAGCGAGCCGTACAGCAAGCGCAAAGCGAATTGAATTCGCATCTTAACGACTCCAATCGTCAGGAGCTGCTTCAGGTACAGGAGCAGTTGACTCAAGCGAGTCAGTCCATGGATATTGTCAGCGGCAACACCCATCAGCCGAAGCAGATTCGTTAGGCTGATAGATACTGTGCAATAGCGCATAATTGTGTTATTACATTGCAGCAGCTGCTCGATTGACTCTTAGCTTGACATGGATAGCTGCGCTATTTTTCAAATAACCTGAACTGCCATTTTGCTGGCAGCTTCGGGTTATTTTTATTTTTTTGGTTTTGTGAGGACATAAGCTGTTCTTGATTACGTCGCTGAACTAACCCAAGCAGCTGCATGTGCTTCTTTTTCAATTATTTTATATTTTACTGTTTGGGAGCAGCAGAAACGATGCCTTTTTCATTTGATGCAAGCTCCACATTATCATAAAGCAAATATCCATTAACCGCTCTCCGTTTTAATGTCCTTCCGCTATTGATTCATAATTTTGACTCAAAATAATCCCATTGGCTGATACCATTTAAATTCAACACGTTGCTACGTTATCCTGCCCGTGACACGGCTACCGATCGATGTCGGCCGTTCATAGCTCTTTTTTCGTCTAATAATTTTTCTACAACATACAAATCAGCATTCATGCCTTCAGATATTCCAGCTGATAATACGACATAGCGAACTATTCTACTATTTCAGTAGATTCTGGCACAACGTCTCTTGAACATGCTCTATTTCATAATCACATATCAAAGTTAAATCTAAAGGAATACCATGATTTTTGTCGAATTAAAGTGGAACTATGATGACAAAAAGAAAAGCAATCTTTATTACTGGATCATTCTTTATCGCCTTATTTCTAATTCGTATCATCTGGGCTACTTTTCAAGCGCCGCCAGATCATCCTCTTGCCGTTCGTGGCGATTTGGATTTGATCGGTTTCGACTTCGCCAATGATCGTACAGTTGCATTAGACGGTGATTGGGAGTTTTATCCTGGCAAGTTTGTAATGCAAAGTGAGTCAAACACAATCTCATCAGATGGGGGGAGAGCATTCATTCATGTTCCAGGAGATTGGAGATCGGCTTTATCGGTTAACAACTCGCCGTATGGCTATGGCTCCTATCGCTTGCGCATCAAAGTCAACCCGGATAATGAGTTAACCTATGGCATCCGTGTCTCAAGCGTACGTACTTCGTCCGAACTGTACGTGAACGGCCTTCTACTGGCGAAGGCTGGGCATCCGGCAGAGACCAAGCAGGAGTATTCTGCACAAAGCATACCCTACACTGCTACTTTCAAAGCCAATACCGGAGAAATCGATGTTGTCGTTCAAGTTGCGAATTATGACAATAGTAAACTAGGCGGTGTGGTCGGCTCGTTTAAGTTTGGCAGTGAGCATGCGGTGCATAATGAAACATGGTTTTCCATCAATATGCAGATCATTGTGTGTGTCGTTCTCATGATCCATGCCTTGTATGCACTTATTCTTTACGTGATCGGAACCAGGCATAAAGTAATGTTCTCCTTCTTTATGCTCGTTGTTTGCACTGTTCTCATGACGATGCTTGACGATGATAAACTGTTGCTTGTATGGCTGCCGACCATCAGTTACGAGTGGTCCACTAAATTGATTTTGCTGTCTTTTATTGGAGTTGGCGCATTTCTGTTACAGCTTGCAAAGGGTCTCTTACCGGAACATGTGGAGAACAGAGTGTTCCGCTGGTTCCTCTTGTTCTGTGTAATTGCGGCAATATCGGTTGTGCTATTGCCGGCTAGAGATGCACTAAGTGTATTGGCTGTATATTACACCATAGATTTATTCGCCTGTTTGTTTGTTCTCACGCTCTCGTTTCGTACGACTATAAAGAGCGATAAGGACGCTATATATTTGGTGCTTGGTCTAGTCAGCGTCATGTCTAATGTAATTGGAGGTTACCTTAAGGGTCTACTGGGTGCAGGCTATTACCCGATCGACCTAATAATCGCGTTCCTCGCTTTTGCAACGTTCTGGTTCAAACGCTATTTCCGCATTTCCACTCAGACGGCAAAGCTCGTACAGAAGCTGCAAGAAACAGACAAGAAAAAAGACGATTTTTTAAACAACACATCTCATGAATTACGGAATCCACTGCACGGCATGCTTAACATCGCCCAAATCGTTTTGGATACCGGAATTAACGATCAGGACGTCAAAAGCAGAGAAAACATGAAGCTTCTTATCACAGTAGGCAAGCGAATGTCGTACATGCTCAACGATCTGCTTGACATGACGCGGCTTCAGGAGAATGGCTTACGATTACAGACGGGGAGTATCCGAGTTCAAGGAGTCGTATCTGGTGTAACCGATATGCTTCGTTTCATGACGGAGGGCAAGCCAATTCGCATCGTCAACGACATCCCGGCCAACTTCCCCAATGTCATTGCAGATGAAAACCGTCTTACACAAATTGTATTCAATCTGATTCACAACGCGGTGAAATATACAAATCAAGGACAAATCGTAATAAAGGCCGAGATCAAGGATGATAAGGCGAGCATTGTCGTCGCCGATACCGGCATCGGAATGGACCAAGAGACACAACAAAGGATATTTGCACCTTACGAACAAGGAGACTCCAGCATTACGGCGATTGGAGGCGGAATCGGGCTCGGGTTAAGCATATGCAAGCAATTGGTGGAACTGCACGGAGGCACGTTGGAGGTCCACTCCATTCCAGGGCAAGGTTCGGTATTTAGCTTTACCTTGCGGCTATCCGATCCCAACATCCCACAAAACGAGATGGAATTCATCACCTCGCTATCGGCCGATACAGAAATAGCGGTTTCCGTTTCCTCCGTATCTCATGGTGTCATTTCTCAACCGAAATCGGATGCCGGTTCGGATCGGCCAAACATTCTGGTCATAGATGATGATGTTGTCAATTTAAATATATTGAGCAACCTCCTTGTTTTGGAAAATTATAATGTCGTAACGGCTGTAAGTGGTCGTGATGCACTTGCCATTCTTGATACGAGGGAATGGGATTTGATCGTCACCGATATCATGATGCCGCACATGTCTGGATACGAATTGTCCCGTATCATTCGAGAGCGCTTCTCGATTTCGGAGCTGCCCATTCTGCACCTGACTGCTCGTAGTCGACAGGAAGATATAGACGCCGGATTCCGGTCAGGCGCGAACGATTATGTGACGAAACCGGTAGATGCGATGGAATTAAAGTCCCGGGTACGGGCATTGACTGTATTAAAGCAATCGGTACGTGAAAAGCTGCGCATGGAAGCGGCATGGCTTCAGGCACAAATTCAACCCCATTTTCTGCACAATACCCTTAATTCAATAGCCGCGCTTAGCGAAATCGATAACGAGAAAATGAGTGCGCTGCTTGTAGCATTCGGCCATTACTTGCGGGCAAGCTTCGATTTTCGGAATTTGGAGCGACTTGTTCCGCTTGAACATGAACTTGGTCTTGTTCGCTCATATCTGTATATCGAAAAGGAACGTTTTGAGGACAGATTACGCATTCGATGGGAGGTGGACGCAAAGTTTCGTTTTCAAGTCCCTCCGCTCTCCGTCCAGCCTCTTGTCGAAAACGCAATACGTCATGGCATATTAAGTCTAGATGAAGGCGGGGAAATTCATATTCGGATTACCGAGAACGAAAATGAGGCGGAAATTTCGGTCGCTGATAACGGAGTGGGGATGGATGAGGAAACGGTAAAGAGTGTACTCGAAAGACGCATGGGAGAGAGGACAGGAGTGGGCTTGTTCAATACGGATCGGAGATTAAAGCAACTATACGGCAAAGGTTTGCAAATCCGGAGTGTTCCAAATCAAGGTACTATCGTCAGCTTTGTAGTTTCAAAAAATGAGAGGGGAGCTTAAATTATTATAATTAACGCAAAGTTACCTTCTTTATCCATTATAGACTGAACGGCGCTGATACCAAGATTCAATTTAACTGGCCGACAAACTGCTGTCGGTCGGATAGACGCCGTTTCAGTGTTACTTTCGATCATCGTTTAGCGGAAACGGAAGCTCTCCGTTCGTTCACTAAAGTATAATGTTGCCTCCCATTCGTCCGTATACGATTCCAGTTCAATCGTCAGAAGCTTCTCCCAATCTTCATTTTGGGGTAAATTCTCGATCCGGATTTTCAATTTATCGCTCAGTTCCTCAACTAATGTGTCGGAATAATCGCCACTCGACAAATTCACCGGAATCCATCGGTTGCCTATTAAAATACGAAGAAACATGATCTTCCCCCCTTTTTTTTACCGTGAACGGAGCGCTGTTACCTGACGAAGCGGAGCTGCTTGCTTCTGATCTGTCGGGAGGCTGTTCGTATACAAGGTATCGTCGCTCAACGTTTGGTTCCAATTTTCCAGGTGATAATCGTAAAGGGGTATTTTGACATCGGATACAAAGGCACTGCGGTAATACATTATTTGTATTCTTACGGGTCCGACCGTTTTCAAATAAGTGAATAATGAGATTCGATAACATTATAAACAATCTGTCTAACCAATTGCTAACCACATCAGATTAATACTTCCCAAAAAATCAGCTCTCATGGAGGAACTGCCGTTTAGAGGGGACACGATTTCTCCATCGTGCGTACCATTCCATTACTGCAGGACTAGGATCGACCCCAGCTTCCTGCTCCAATATTCGAATCATGAATTGATACTGCTTATCGACAGAATCTGTGTCATTCAGTGAAGCATATATATTCATAAGCGCGAGATAACTATCTTCATTCAGAGGATCTCGCTCTTGTATTTGATGGTAAACTCTAAGTGCCTCTATATTCATGTCATGAGAAGAATAAAATTGCCCCAAATGCTGGGCATGTTGCAACCATAGTGCCTTGAGTCTTTGGCGTTCTCTCTCTGCCCACACATAATTATCCTCTTCGTAAAAATTTCCACGATACATATCGAGCAGTCGCTGATGTTCTGTGACATGTTCGATTGAAACAGGGTTTAATTGGCGAAACCCTTGCTCCCATTCTTCAGCATCGATTCGCAGTTCTTTCGACTCAAGGATATACCCATACTGTGAATATCGGATCGAGATATAACCATCTCCAAATGTGTTTTTCCATGTGCTGCGAATTCGATTAATACTTGTTTGCAGGTTGGCTAGCCCCTTGGGATCATCCAGTTCCGGCCAGAGTAACTCCAGCAAAGTATTCTTATTAATTACTTTCCCCCGATGAAATAGCAAGTAGGCAAACAGCTCTTTCGCTTTCGTCGACCTCCACTTCAGGAATTCCAATTCTCCGTCCGTCTTCCGGATCTGCATGGCTCCTAAGCAATGATATAATAAACCTTTTTCATTTGGAGACTTCATAATCGAAATACGTTCCCGTAAACGTTCTATTGTTTGGCCCAATCGTTCCCGTCTTAACGGCTTCACTAAGTAATCAGTTGCCCCTAGTTCGAATGCCTCAACCGCGTGTTCGTCATAGGCTGTCACATAAACGATCTTCGTGTTTGGAGAGGTCGTGTGTATTCGCTCTGTCGCCCTCAAGCCATTCAATCCAGGCATGTGAATATCCAAAAAGACGGCATCAGGCTGGAACTCACCGATATGATTGAGCGCTAACTCAGCCCTTGAGAATGAACCGATCACTTTGCAATCCCGATACTCCCCAAGCATGTTTTCTAATCTGACTAACGCCAGCCGCTCGTCGTCTACCAGCATGACTTTCATTCGATTGCAGCCTCCATTCATATTGTATCTTTATTTCATTTCTATATCGGCAAGACAGCTTTCTTATTATATAGGAAAAATTGTTGTAAATAACAAATTGATGCAGATTAGGTGACGGTGTACTTCAGTCCAACTATATTAATTTTGGTTAGAGTTTGGTTAGAAGGCTTGTCTATAATGTAGTTCAGAGAAAACCTCTTTACGGTCTCTTCACTATTGTTGTCTTGTTGCATTCACAGATATAAGGGCATTGCTCTAATGACAAGGATAGCGATAGAAATATACACATGGTGGGAGAGGTGATGCAACTGAAAAAATTGCAGCTAACAATAAACAAAAGGATACAGTGTAAAACAGAAAGAAGTCCGCAAATATGTAATTTTCTATATGCTTTCGATGGGAGGAATTAACAAAAGATGAAATTAGAAAATCAAAGAATGTTATCTTTACTAATGGCAATCGTTATGGTGTTGACGATGATCCCCTTTCATCCGTTAGAAGTAAGAGCAGCGACAACACCAACACTTAATCTTGGTAATCCAGTTAGGGTAACCGGAGCAACCTATCAGCTTCCCAATGCTGCATTTGGAAGCACAGGCGCCGTTCATGCAGCAGGCGGATACTTTACTGTGGCTGTAAATAGTGGCACAACTGCGGTTGGAACTCATTCAAGCGGAATTACCGAGTTGACTTATGGCATAACCATTAGTGGCATTACTACTGATAAATCTACACCTACAAATAGAGTGTTCAATTTTTCAAGTGGTACCACTTATGAAGAAATTCAAGCTGCTATTCGCAATATGACACTTACACAAGTTTCAGGGCAAACCCAAAATGTCACAATAAATGTAACGCCAGGGGCACCATTGTCCAATGGAAAGACCTCTGTGCGTACCTACAAGGGACGCCATTTTGTATATGTGGCAAGACAGAGTAGCATGACTTTTAAAGATGCTGTGACTACTGCAACAAACATTAATGGACATCTTGTAGAGCCAGCAGCAAATAATCCTGGAGAAATGCTTGCGGTTGCCAGTATGTTTAAAGAATTTAAAAGTCCCTTTGCAAGAGAACCAGGCTGGAACTTTATAAGCTTTATTGGCGCTACTAAAACTTATTCACCTAATTGGGACACTTCTGTTGGTAGCTTCACAAGGTATGTATCAACGGGTTACCAAACAGGTCTTGAGCAGACTAGTAATTATATGGATAATGGAGCCTACGACCATCTTACACTCCTGCTAGACGATAATAATACTGGAGTGAAATACTTAGGTGTAAATAATACGCACGGTGGTAGCAGCGCATATAAAGACCCAGGAGTTATTGTCGAATATGATTCCGGTATCATTAGTAACATCATCACTGCCACACAAGATATCGCACTTCCAGTGATGGGAGGCAGCGTAACCATCAATGGAGTTGCCAAGGTGGGTCAGGCGTTGACTGCGAACGTAACGGGAGTCACGTATACGCCGAACACGACAGGCAATGTGCCTACTTATCAGTGGTACAGAAACGGAGTCCCCATCACGAATGCGACGGGTTCAAGCTACGCATTAACCGTAGACGACATGGGCGCGGCCATGACCGTGAAGGTTACCGCAGACGGCGTACACGCGACAGGCAGCGTAACGAGCGTAGCGACGGCACCGGTTACGGCCGGAGAGCCGGCTGTAGATAAAACACAGCTGCAAGCAACGGTCGATAAGATCAATCGAGAGAACTTGCAGACAACCGACTATACTCCGGCAAGCTGGCAGGCACTGCAGGATGCGCTAAAGCAGGCCCAAAAGGTACTAAGCGATCCTAACGCTACGCAAGCAGTGGTTGATACGGCGTTAGCGGCTCTGAACGATGCACGCGATCGTCTGGTTTCGACGAATGTCGGACTCGTCTCGCTCAGTGTGGGCGATGAGAACGGGAGTCCGATCGCGTTGACTCCGTCATTCGACGGCCGGCAGTTGAATTACAAGGCGGTCGTATCGAACGAAGTGTCTACGGTCGGTATCGACCCGCAAGCTCTCCAGCCGGGCAGCAAGGTCTCCGTTACCTTGAATGGCAACACGGTCAGCGCCTCGGATTGGAAGAACCTGCCGCTCAGGGAAGGCCTGAATACGATTCAGGTGGAAGTGACCGGACAGGACGGCAAACGGGCGACCTATACGCTGGAAATCGTTCGGACTACGAATAAGCTGGTATCGCTCACTCCTTCCATCGGCAGCTTGAGCCCTGCCTTCGATTCGAACACGGGAGCTTATACGATGGCCGTATCCAACAGCGTATATCAGCTGCAATGGACGCCTGTAGCGCTCGATCCAGGCGCGAAGATCGAGATTAGCGTCAATGGAGGAGCTTACAGCGAAGTGGTCAGCGGTGCAACAAGCGCGGCGCTTCCGCTCAATATCGGTGTTAACACCGTAACGGTGAAGGTGACGGACCGGGACGGCCATATCAAGGAATATACGATCACCGTAATCAGAGTATCCTCCGGAAGCAGTCGTCAACCGGGCAGTGGCGGTGGAGGCGGTAGTGCTTCCAATTCCGGCGATATCATCACAACGGTGAACGATAACAAGTCCTCCTTTGCGACACAAACGACGGAACAATCCGGAGATCGGACGGTCACGACCGTAAAGATCGATGGTGACAAGCTCACCGACACCTTGTCTCAAGGGGGAGCACAAAATCTGGCGATTCGCGTTCCGGGCGATGGAGATGTTCAGGTACAAGGCTTGACGGCAGCGATGGTCAAGCAGCTGAAGGATACCGGCTCGAGCCTGGAAATCGGGAACCTGCTGGCGATCTATCCGGTGCCTAGCAGCCAACTGGACCTCGGTGCGATCACGAAGCAGTTTAGCGATACAGCGCTTGGCGATATTAGCATGAATATCCGCATTCAGCGTTCGGAACAAGCATTAATCGACAATGCGCGCACCCGTGCAACGGCTAATGGCTATGAGCTGCTGGTGAATCCGGTCGATCTGGATGTAACCTTCTCCCATGCAGGACAGACCGTCCGTGCGGAGCAATTGAACGGGTATGCGGCAAGATACATTGCGCTTCCCGAAGGCATCGACCCGAACCGGATTACGACCGGGGTGATTGTGAACCCGGACGGAACCGTGCACCATGTACCGACCGTCGTTACGAAAATCAGCGACCGGTATTTTGCGAAGATTCAAGATTTGCGCAGCCATGGCAGCTACTCCGTCATTTGGAATCCGCAGGACTTCAATGATGCTAAGAGTCACTGGGCGCATAAGACGGTCAACAATGTTGCCGCCAGACTCATTCTTGCTGGAACCGGGAACAACGTATTCTCGCCGGATCGTAATATCACCCGTTCGGAATTTGCGATTATGTCCGCAATGGGCATGGGGTTAATGGGTCAGGAAGCCGCGCAGAACGCATTCCATGACGTTGCTTCCACCGCTTGGTATCGCACTGGCGTCTCCGTAGCCAGCGAATTCGGTATTGTGGAGGGCTATGAGGACGGCACGTTCCGCGGAGAACGGCAGATTACCCGGGAGCAGGGGATCGCGATGGTCGCCCGGGCTTACAACCTGATTCAGCCGCAAAGTGCGGCGATGAGCCAGACCGAGATCGCAGCGACGCTTTTGGTGTATGGCGATGCGGCGGATCTTTCTGAATGGGCGCGCGAGATAGTTGCCCGGATGATTCGCGCCGGCATCGTAGAAGGAAGCGCCGGCCAATTGCTGAAGCCGCAAGATAACATAACGCGGGCAGAAGCAGCAGCGCTGATCGAAAGAATGCTCAAAACGACCGGTTTGATCGATAAGTAAAAGTTATCTGAACAACCATTGCCGACTTTCATGTCGTCGATGGTTGTTTTTTTAGAACCGTTAAGCTGAGCCGTAACCATAAAATTATGGCTAATTGATCGAGCAACAAGGGCATAAAGGTGTATCTGTCTGCGGCAGCAGCACAGTACTGGGTAGGTCAACCATTTTGGGAACGTTAGATTTTAGTTTACCTAGTTAAAGTTGGATGGTAAGCTAATATCGATTTGATGTAGGGGCGGTGGGAACATGAGCAATAAGACTTCATTATTTGAAATTTTAAAAGTATCCTTTCAATTGGGTTTGACCTCCTTCGGGGGACCGGTTGCCCATCTGGGCTATTTTCATGAGGAATATGTAAAGCGGCGGAAATGGATGGACGAACGAAGCTATGCTGATCTGGTAGCATTATGCCAGTTTCTGCCCGGTCCAGCCAGCAGTCAAGTAGGAATGGGAATAGGCTACATGCGCGGAGGTGTGCTTGGAGCTATTCTGGCGTGGTTAGGGTTTACTCTGCCTTCGGCATTGGGCTTGACTTTATTCGCTTATTTATGCCAAGGCTTGGACGTAGGCGGCATGGGATGGATTCACGGGCTCAAGCTGGCCGCAGTAGCTATCGTTGCCCAAGCGGTATGGGGGATGGGGAAGAACCTGATACCTGATCGGAGCCGGGCAACGATAGCGATTTTGACCTGTATAACGATGCTGCTATTCAACTCGGCGCTCATTCAAGTTGCCCTTATTGTGGCAGCTGGCTTGCTAGGCTCATGGTTATATAAAAATGCTGCTTCTGTAACCATTAGCAATGCGCAGATTGAACCAGCGGCTACTTCTTCCAATCACAAAAAGCTGGCCATCTGCTGTTTAATCGCATTTTTTGGCTTGTTGGTATTGCTGCCGCTGCTTCGTTCTGTTTATCCATCACAGTGGCTTGCTATCATCGACAGCTTCTACCGGTCCGGCTCCCTGGTGTTTGGCGGCGGGCATGTGATGCTGCCGTTGCTTGAGAAGGAAGTCGTACCATCCGGTTGGATGGGACAAGAGCAATTCCTTGCAGGCTATGGAGCGACCCAAGCGATTCCGGGTCCATTATCGACGTTTGCATCCTATTTGGGCTTTGTTATTCATGGTTGGGGAGGCGCTGCTGTAGCTACAATTGTGATATTCCTCCCTGCTTTCCTGCTTGTGATGGGTGCACTTCCGTTCTGGGAAATGCTTCGGAAGCAGCCGAAGGTCAGAGGGGCCTTATTAGCAATTAATGCTTCGGTAGTCGGCATTTTGCTGGCAGCCTTGTATGATCCGGTATGGGTGAGCGCGGTAAAGACGCCTGGCGATTTTGGCTTGGCGCTGGCGCTGTTCGGTGCGCTTATATACTGGAAGCTGGCACCGTGGATTGTGGTCATCGCTGCTGCGGGCGGAGGCATGCTGCTTACTTTCATTTAAAAACAGTGTAGCAGGAAACAGCTTTTCACCGCTATTGTCGATATTTTACATTATTTCCCGAGAAATATTAGGGCTGCTTTTTCCAATTTTCCTCAGCATTTTGCAGCATCCAGTATGTCGTCGAATTATGCTCAGACGTTATTTAGCTGCATTAAATTCCATTTATGCACAGTTCTATGCCACGAAACCGACAAAAATTGTCGAAAGAGGTAAAAATGTAAACAAACTGTAACCTTTAAGACAAATAAACCGTTTATAATCGTAACCATCGATTTAGAAAGAAGCGAGGGAATACGATGAAAAAAATGATTTTAAAAATAGCGTTAGCCAGTGCTGTTGCCATTGCTGCAACCGTTGGCATTTATGTTTATTCCATATATGAAACAACTACTGTCGCAATAGAAAAGATCGGAACGCCGGAGGTAGTGCCTGTGGAGCAGTCGGCCAAAGTGAAGCCGCTTACTCTGTTGTTGATGGGCATTGATTATAGACCGGAATCCGGCAGCTTGAACTCCGATGTCATTATGGTGGTCACATTGAACCCTGAGCAGCACTCGGCTACCCTTGTTTCACTGCCGCGCGACCTGCAAATGGCCCCCAAAGGACTGCCGTCACGAAAAGCCAACTATTATTATCCCTATTTCAATAACATTGAGAAAAACAGTGCCTTTATGGAGACAAAAAAGGTTTTTAGCGACTTCATGGGCGTACCTGTCGATTATATGGTAACGGTCGATTTCGACGGTTTTCGTCAGATTGTTGATCTGATGGGTGGATTGACGATCCAGGTGGATATGGATATGCGCTATGTAGACGATGAAGACGGGACCGATATTAATCTGAAAAAAGGGCTGGCTAAGCTGAACGGCAAGCAGACGCTGGATTTTGTACGCTACCGCAAATCTAACAGGAATACGGAGGAATCGAGCGACTTGGCTCGGAACCAAAGGCAGCAGCAGGTGCTGGATCAGCTAATGAATTCATTGAAAAGCACGGGCGGAGTAACCAAGCTAGGACAAATCATTGAAACTGTGGGAAGCCATATGAAGACGGATGTGCCAGCTTCGCAAATTAGGGATTTGATGACAACTTATTTTGATATTTCCCCATCGAACGTAAAGTATGTGCATTTGGACGGAGAATGGGAGAGCCCTTATATTATTGTCAAGGATGAGGACTTGGAGGAGGCACGGGCTGCCTTAATACAACAGCTCGGAGGAAAAGGAACGGCTATAGCCGGTATTGGTTTGAGTACTGGTAGTGGGGTTGGGAAAGAATCGACTTCTGGTACTAGCAGCAGTAAAGGAAGTAATGGGGGCTCAAGCGGCTCAACTAGCTCAGGCGGGAGCACAGGAGAGAAAAGCAATTCAAGTACAGGCACGGGAAATGGAAGTGCTGCAGGAACAAAATCCGGCGCGGGAGCGGGCAAGCAGAAAGAGCAGGAGGGTGGCACGAATAAAGAGACGAATGGTACAGCGGAATCGGGTAGCAGCACTGTAGGGGAAGCGACGTATGGGGTTAAAAGTGAAAATGGCAGCATGCCACCGAAATCACCCGCGATCCTGCCGCCCAATGCAGGGTCAAGTTCAGAATGAAAATACATACATTTAAATAATAATAAAGGGGTTGTATAGCAATGACCCGAAGAATTGGATGCTATCATGCTCATTATTCGAATATTGAATATATCCAGCAGGCATTGGAATGCTACGATGTGGAGTTGAGCCATTTTGTGGATCCAGGATTAGACAGATTGAAGGGGGATGCCGATTTTTCGGCTGAGCGAGGACAGCGTAAAATCGCTGATATGCTAGGCTGGATAGCGTCCTGTCATGTGGATGCGATCCTGGTTACATGCACCTATTTTACAGCTAACTTGACAGAGGAGCTGGAGCAGGCGCTACCAGTGCCTGTCATCAAAATCGATGACCCAATGCTTGCTCTGATTTGTGCCAATGATGAACCACAGCTGCTCGTGTTTACCAATCCCGCAACTGTGAATGGGACTATGAACCGAATGCACCAGTATGCGCGAAGTGCCGGGAGATCGCCACAGCTTCAAGCCCATTTGCTGGAGAATACTTTCGAATTGATTATGCAAGGAAAGAAACAGGCATATATCGAGATGGTTAAGACCGGACTCGAAAGATTGTCCGCCCAGTATCCGGATCAACAATTATGGGCTGTCCAATTGTCTATGGTACCGGCGGCTGTGATTGCTTCTTCAGCTTCGAGAGATAGCAAGAAGATCGGCAACCCGTTGAAGGCGCTTGTTGAGGAGCTTGTGAGTAGACTGGAGTTGAAGCGCATAGTTTTGTAGAAAGGCGTGGTCTCGACGATAGCTCTTAGCTGAAGCTCGCCGTTTTATTTTTATTTTTACGCACAATCCGTACGATTACGAAGATCGCTAGTAAAACAATTGGTAGCCACATCCATTTTAAACCTTGAGTGTGAATCAGACGACCTACTTCATCTACATAATCGCCGAAGAAGCGGCCAACTGTGAAAAAGATCACTGTCCAGACAAAGCCTGTCGAATAGGAAAGGAGTGCATAACGCCGGAATGTCATCTTGTTAAGACCAACGACATAAGGAACAACATGTCTAACTACCGGAAGAAAATAGCTGATTACTAAGGCAAAGCTTCCATACTTCTCTATAAGCTTCTCCGATGCTGTCAAATACTTCTCCATCTTCTTCTTTCGTTTCAGCCTCTCAATTACCGGTTTACCAATAAATCTACCCAGCACATAACCGAGGCTTAGCCCGGAGATAACTCCCAAATAAGTCACGATAAAGGCAGGAATAATTTGCAATATCCCGTTTGCGGTTACCGCTCCTCCGGTCATCACAATAACTTCATCGGGTATCGGCATACCAACAATGCCAAGCCATAAGGCGAAAAACAATGCCGCGTAACCATACTGCCCAATCATAGACAGCAGCATATCGTAATTCATTCTATTCCAGCTCCTTCTTACGGCAAACGTACACAAATGCAGGCGGCAGATTAAGTGGGACCACTTTAATTTGCTCTATATGAAAATAGTGCTTCAATAGCTGTTTCATTTGTAAAGAATATTGAAAAGCAACAAAGAGTCCACCCGGTTTAAGGGATGCTGCAATTTCATCCATCAGCTTTATCCGCAGCTCCTCAGGGAAGTTGAAAAAAGGAAGTCCGCTAATAATAGCGTCCAACTGTCCGATTCCTTCCACACCAAGAGCGCCTTGGATATCGGTGGCATCAGGATGGCAGCCGTATTGAGGATATTGCAAAGCTAGCTGCTTTCTCAGCACAGGCTCTTTTTCAAATAATAAAATCCGGGTCTGTCCCTTTGAAGCCAGTTTAATTTGCTTGGTTACAGCGCCCGTGCCCGAACCGAGCTCTGCAACAGATTGTACAAGGTCCCAAGGGATGCTTCTAGTTAAAGCTTGTGCCAAATATTTGGAGCTGGGAGTAATACTGCCCACTTCTTTAGGTGAGTGTAAAAATTTATTAAGAAACAGGAATTTCTCCTGAACTAATGCGCTTAGGTGCACGATCAATATAATTCTCCTCCTCATATGGAATTCACTAGAAACATCATACTTATTTTGGCATATGAGGTTCAACTGTCTGTGGTCCTGATTTCAACTGGACCTAAGGCTAGGATACTGGTATGAGGAAATAAAAAAACACGGTATATACCGTGTTAGTATGGCGGACGCCCTTAGGCAATCCGATTCTTTATTAGTTCATAGTCTGAAGCACCTGATAAGTTACTACAAGAACGAAAGTTATCAAAGTGGCGCCTGTTACATAAGAAAATCGTTTGCATGAGAATGTCATGGCGGTTCTCTCCTTTTAATGAGTGAAAGTATAGCGCAAGGCTGAACAATCAATAAGCGCCTTATACGCAATATGTATATTCTATAATAGCATATCATTTGCTAGTGTTAAACTTTTGTGAAGCTAGCCCATTTTCTTCAGCTCATCCAACGGGTAAAAGGTGCCGCGCCAATAAATACCGCCCTGTCGAACCGTCAACCAGACAGAACGGATGATGATATAGCATAGCAGACAGACCGTGAGCGGCAGTACTATGACTTCTTTGCCATTATGCCCAATTAAATAACGGATGAGACGCAGATATAAAACAAGCAGGATTAGGATAGCTCCGGTATACAGCCACAAAGGCCACCCATCCAATAGGAAGATAGCGAGAAATGGAAAAAAGAACATCAGGAGCTGTCCCAATACGCCTAGTAAAGCTAGACTGATACGGTAATGGAAACCGGAAAATAAGTTTTTCTCTAATCCTCGAACAGCCTCACCCAAGGAAGAATACCATTCAACCGCGATATGCTCTCTGCCTGATGCAAGTCTTTGACGTAGCCCTGCTTGCTTGACACGGATTCCAAGCTGCAGATCATCATCAGGGCGTAAGGCGAACGCTTTGTGAGTCCCAATGCGCTCATAAGCCGTCCGGGTCATCATGTTAAAAGCGCCTATGCCCATGCCATGTTTATGCTGGCTGTCGATATTGGCGCGCCAAGGTCTTATATACAGGCTGAAGGTGAAGAAGAAGTACTGCACGAATGCCCGCAGCCAGAAGCTGCGCACAATCATATCAGGAGCCAGAGTCAGATGATCGACATTATTTTCTTTCATATAGTGGACTGCGTCAGCGATAGCAGCGGGTTGAAACAGCACATCCGCATCCGTGAATAAAACATATTGTCCACGTGCTTGCTGATACCCTTGATATAGAGCATGATTTTTACCTATCCAGCCTGCGGGGAGCGAAGTAACATGAATGATCCGCAGCGGAACAGGAATGCTCTGTCTGCCTTCCGACCATTTACGCAGCTCTTCCAGCTTGCGACCGGTATCGTCTTGAGAACGGTCGTTAACGGCAATGATCTCCAGACGGGGATAAGTTTGATTCAGCAGATGTTTAACCGTCTCTGAGATGGATGCTTCCTCTTCCTTAGCGGCAATTATGACGGAAACAAGGGGGAGCTCATGGCCAGCTTTTGCTTGACGCTGCTGCCTTGCTTTGTTAATAAGAACAACATTCGAGGCCAGGGCTTTATCATCCTCCTGGTCTTCTTTGTTATGAGGCAAATGCAGCATAAGCTCACGAGCCCGGTAAGTATCCCAGAGCATATATAACCAATAGGATATGGTGAAGATGGCCAGCAGCTTGAGTACTAGCATAGGTGTACCCTCCCGGATGTGCTTTTTTGGCATTATATCATGGGCTGAGACAGGACGACAAATCCACCTGAGGCTGTGTTACAATAAGTAAGTTAAGCGTTTGTTCTTGAATACAAAGTTACTGGTTTTATATTTTGCTTAAGCACAATTATGATAAACGCTTACGTCCTTGTGGACGGTTAGCTGTTTGTTTTTGGATAAATACTTACAGTCCGGCACCAGGTTGGAGGAAGGAAAGCGGGGAGTGTAGCGGGTGATGAATAAGGACGGAGCTAGAGATAAGAGCGGGGCAGGAGAAGGAAGTTCGGTGTTTCGCAAAAGAATCAAGGGAGTCGAGCTGGCTGATTTTTTGCAGACGATAAGGCAGCAGGGTACGGAATTGGATGATTTGCTATTTCTGTGCGTGGGAACAGACCGATCGACAGGAGATTCATTAGGGCCGCTTGTTGGTATGATGCTAGAGGATGCAGGTTATCCGCATGTAATTGGGACACTGCAGCATCCGCTGGATGCTGGCAACATTAAAGACCGATTGAGCGAGCTGCCTCAGGGCAAGCATGTCATTGCTATTGATGCGTGTCTGGGACAACCGGCTTCTTTAGCGAGCTACCAGGTTTCTAATCAGCCGCTGGAACCGGGAAAATCACTCGGCAAGCAGCTGCCAGCGATAGGTGACTATACAATTGCAGCTATTGTGAATGTTGACGGGGGCAATAAGTATTCAATTTTGCAAAGCACCCCCTTGTACCGCGTTTATCTGATGGCGGGAGAAATCGTTGAAGCGATAAAGAAAGTATTTCCTGTTCGATGAAGCTTGTACAATCTAAGTTACTATTGAATATCCCTTATTGAACACGAGGTGAACAGTGTCCAATTTGCCGCGGCTGTTCTCTCAGACACTGCCTTTCTTAGGCGGTGTTTTTTTGTTGGGCAGTTTGTGATGAATTTATTTGGATGATTCAAATAATATCGATTGTTTATTTTCGATATATCGATTAATATTAATCGTAATAAAACTAAAGGAGACTTCAATATGTCGCTGCACGGCAATCATAGGCACAAACGAGGAGACAGAGTAGGACGAATTCAATTAGCTATTCTTCAGCTTCTTCGCATTGAGCAGATGCATGGGTATCAAATAATTAAGCAACTGGGAGAGAAAGCAGAGGGATTATATAGCCCTAGTGCAGGAACCGTGTACCCGGCCCTTCAAGAATTACATGATAAAGGGCTTATTGATATTGATGAGCAAAAAGATAAAAAGGTTTATTTTCTTAATGAAAATGGAAAAAAGCATGTTCAGGATATGGGGCTGGAGTCTAATGAATTCTGGACTGAGTGGCGTCGCCGTCTAGCCTGGAAGCAATCGGAGCAATTTAAAATGCTGAGAGAAGAGCTGGATAAGTGGGAACAAGAGCTTCATGCTGCTAAGAAACAGCTGGTTAGAAATCCGGCTCGCACAGAAGAGCTGCTTGCCATTCTTGCTGAAGCTCGCAAACAAGTATCCCTTTGGACACAACCCAAGGATACAAGAGAATAAGTTTAGACAGAACCCTTACTTGAGGAGATGAAGAGTCGATGAGAGATGGAGACGGGAGCGGACGCTGGGACGGAGGAAGTAAACAAGCGCTGCAAAGCCGGGGGAAAGCAAGCTTGAAGGAGGTGTCGATCCGTCGGATATACAGTTTGTTTCGAGGATACCTGTGGCAATTAACGGCCATTATTGTGCTTGCGCTGGCTGCAGCGCTGATTGGCTTGATTCCTCCGCTTGTGATGAAAGAAATTATAGATATAGCCATTCCCAAGGGAGATAAAAGGCTGCTGACTTTAATGATCGGGCTGCTGGTGGTTCTTCCGCTGCTAAGCGGATTACTTGGAGTATGGCAGAACCACCAGAATACGAAGGTCGGCCAAGGTGTTATGCGGGATTTGCGGCGGACACTATTCGCTAATCTCCAGCGGCAGTCGATGAGCTTCTTCACCGATGCGAAATCGGGGGAAATCATCCAGCGTTTGACGGGCGATGTGCAAGCTGTACAGAACGTGGTTACTACCGTTGTAGTATCGGCCGTAACTCAAGGCGTCATCGTCATTACAACGGTAGTCATTTTGTTCGTGCTGGACTGGCGATTAGCGATATTGTCGACAATCATTCTGCCATTATTTATTTTGCCCGTCCGCAAAGTATCTCAGATACGCAAGCGGCTGCGTGGGGAAACTCAACGTGTGCGCGGCGATATGTCTGCGCAGCTGGGAGAAATTTTTGGCGTATCCGGCGCGCTTTTGACCCGGATTTTTCAGCAGGAGTCGAAGCAGGAGAAGGATTTTGACGTTCTGAACCAAAAGGTGATGGATTTGGAGCTCCGCCTCAATTTAGTCGGACGCTGGTTCGGCATGGTGCTCGGCATATTGGGTCCTCTGGGTACAGCATTGATTTACTGGTATGGAGGCTGGAACGTGGTAGAAGGGACTATGACAATTGGCGCCATTGTTGCCTTTACCGCTTATTTGGGCCGACTGTATGGTCCAGTCGGCACGCTGTTGAATCTGCAGGTCGAGGTGGCGACAGCGCTAGGTGTGTTCCAGCGTATCTTCGAATATGAAGATATGGAGCCGGAAGTGGCGAATAGGCCAGGAGCACAGAAGCTACCTCCGGCGCGGGGGAAAGTCACGTTCCAACACGTATCTTACGCCTACAATAAGGAGAAAAATGCGCTGCATGATATTTCCTTTACGGCGCTGCCGGGTGAAGTCGTGGCGATTGTCGGCCCTAGCGGTGCAGGCAAATCAACTTTAATCGGCATGCTGGCTCGCTTGTACGATCCGACCGAAGGAGCTGTCACTGTCGACGGTCAGGACATCAAGGAAGTGACTTTGTCATCGCTGCGTGATCAGATCGCATTCGTGACACAGGAATCGTTCCTATTCCACGCTTCCGTGCGTGACAACCTGCGGTTCGCGCGGCTGGACGCGACCGATGAAGAGATTGAGTCGGCCTGTCGCCAGGCCTACATCCATGAAGCCATCGCTGCCATGCCGGAAGGCTACGGGACGATGGTCGGCGAACGCGGCCATCGTCTCTCCGGCGGGGAGCGGCAGCGGCTCGCCATTGCGCGGGCGATTCTGAAGAATCCGCGCATTCTGGTGCTGGACGAGGCGACCTCGCACCTCGACTCCGAGTCGGAGTCGCATGTGCAAGCGGCGCTCGATGAATTGATGCGTGGGCGGACGACGCTCGTCATCGCCCACCGGTTGTCCACGATCCTGACAGCGGACAGGATCATTGTACTTGAGGCCGGACGCGTGGCGGAGTCCGGCCGGCATGCCGAGCTGCTGCAGCACGATGGGCTGTATGCGCGGCTGTATCGAACGCAGTTCGAAAAAGTTATGGCATGAGCAGCCCCAATAGGCTTTGGTTTCATGCCGCAGACGTTAACCTTTTCTAGTATCCCGTGATATTCGGAGAACCGGTAATTTGCCTAACGGCTATCGTCGCAGATAGAACAATTAGAAAAGCCTCCGACCAATTAAGCAGTCGGAGGCTTCTTTATGTCTTTCAAACATTTTTTAAAATTATGAATAGCTATTCATCGATCAGTCGAGAGTCGAGCTGCACTCATCAAGCAACAAGCTTTAACCCGACTGCAGAACCGAGCACTAATGTAATACATAGTATTCTCGTCAAATTTTTGGGCTCGCCATAGAAGATCATTCCCAGGATAGCTCCGCCTGATGCGCCAATTCCTGTCCAAACTGCGTAGGAAATACCCATAGGCAAAGTTTTCATGGCGATGGAAAGAAATAAAAAGCTGGCTCCAAACCCGGTCAGGAGCAGCAGCATGTTTTTCCAATTACGATCCTTGTATAATCTATGCATCATAACGACACCAACCATTTCACATACACCTGCTATAATGAGAGAGATCCAGCTCATTTGGCTTCAGCTCCCTTGACTTCAGACGTATCCTTCGTAACGAGCTTAAGCCCGATAACCCCGATTAGAAGAGCAATAATAAGCAGCAGCTTGGTGATTTTGAATGGTTCCCCAAATAGCAGCATCTCAGACAGAACGGTTCCTGCTGTTCCCAATCCAACGAAAATGGCGTAAACCGTTCCAACAGGCAATTCTTCGCCTGCTTTTATCATCAAATAAAAGCTAATACTAATAGCAACGACTGTCCCGCACCATTCCCATAAATTATCCGCATGCTTCAAACCAATTACCCATAGCACC
Organism: Paenibacillus radicis (ex Xue et al. 2023); assembly: GCF_024722015.1. GTDB lineage: Bacteria > Bacillota > Bacilli > Paenibacillales > NBRC-103111 > Paenibacillus_S. Next base: position 26,552 of record NZ_JANQBD010000026.1, read on the forward strand.
TCGAAACATGCAGCTATAAACACTTGAATCCACTGTTTATTCATGATGAACACTTCCTTTCAAACCTAACATTGAACCAGATTTTATTTAGCAATAATGCCTTGCCAGTATAATCGCCATACGCTCTGCATGCGCTGCTCAAAATCACTGCGATTGTAGTAAAATTGCTGGATAAAGGCGCCGTCAACCAAGCAATAGAAAGAGGCGAGCAAATCCTCGACCTGCTCTCGGCGAAGTATACCTTCTTCCATTCCGTTCAAAAAGATACTCTTTACCACTGCTGACAAAGCTTCCTCGGATTCAGCAAAACGGGAACGCAGTGCTTCCTGTAATGAAGTGGGAGGGAAGAGCATAGCTCTCTTGAGAAAGGTAACATTCTCCTCGCTTAGCCAGTATGTCCGGCAGACATCGTGGACGATGGTATAAAGCTTATCATGAACGTTCATTGCAGCAATGGACTGCTCCATCCCTTTAATTTTACCAAGCTGCTCCTCTATGACACTATCAAATACTGCCAGAAACAGGTCTTCCTTGCTTGAAAAATGTGCATACAAGGATGGGGTCTTGATACCGACTTCATTGGCAATTCCCGATAGTGGGGTTGCATCGTAGCCGTTGTGAGCGAACAAGCGCAGCGCGGCTGCTTTTATTTTAATGGCTGTCATTGAAGCCACACCTTTCAAAGGAGAGGTCGTCCTCTCTATCATCTAACTAACGTTAATTAGGTAAGCTCATTGTACTTTATCTCGTATGCCTTTGCAATTCTTTTTTATTCCACGGGTTAATGTTGTGTACATTTGGTCATCCTATAATGATTGGATTAATGCGCCATTATTCCGTATGATGTCGAGATTCGAGATGCCAGAGCGATAAGTCGAGCCACACCTATGGGCCGTGCTTAGTTATTATGCTCGCGATCTCAGTTTGTACCCTTTGAAGCTCCAAGCGGATGTATCATCCAATCCATAGAATGCTGCCGCGCTGGTGGCGGTACCATGAAATCACGCAGAGCTGAATATAACGATGTGCAAAATTTTATATCGCGATTCACATTAATATCGAGAGCGTGACACTGAATGCTGCTGTTTAATTATTTATTACTTGAGTCTCCACATTGCGAAATTAGCGGGGATTTATTGAAATACATTCACCTATACCCCAGGTTTTAATTAAAAGGAAATTCTCCCGTAAATATTTGGTTATTTCCGCATAAGTAGGGGTTAACTGGAAATAGTCATGTTAAATCGGTCATTTTGTAAGGATTAGGCCGGATTCTATAGAATTAACGGGATGGTTTCCAGCTATGTGGTTGAGAAGCGAGTAAAGGAGTAAATTTAGCATGAGCTTTTCCCTTTATTTAAATAAAAGAGTATCATTCCAACTCAATGAACCCTATATCGATAAAATGATGGAAGAATTCGCAGCAAGCTTAGCGAAATTGAAGAAATAGTGTAACGTGATAAATTGAAAAAAAGCAGGCTGTCCTTCCATTTTGGAGGACAGCCTGCTTTTTTCGTGGTTAAGGGCTCACGGGATCTGGAAGCGCTGGTGGAAATAAATTATTGCGCTACATCCGTGACGGTGACCTTGTACTCGTAAAGCTGAGAAGGGGGCTTTCTTACTTCCTCAAGGCCAGTATAAGTACCAGTGATGGTGGCCGGTCCTGTCTTGAACTTGAATTTGCCGCTTAACGTAATGTAGCCGTTGCTGAGCTGAGCAATAGCTTTATTGTCCTCGACAGAGGTTATTGTTACTTGGAAGCGGACCTTCTCGTTTTTATGATTCGTTAGCTCAGTGAGTGGAATATCAATGAAGTCCACATTAGTTTTGGCGAATACATACTTGTTGTCGCGGTATTCGTAATAAGCTTTGCGTCCTGCCCCATCACCCGCAGGATTATCGAATACGATTGTTCCAGAGCGGTCGATATCCATTTTATCAGCCTCGATATCCAGAATCTTACGCAATTGCGTTGCCTTTACCTCGTACGCGATGTAGCGTGTTTTCCGGTTTTTCGAAGCCGCTTCGATAAGTAGAGAAGGTGTATCCGGTTTGCCGTCTCCAAGCTGCTCGGACCATTGAACCGATTTTATCGTAAGCCCTTTATCAAGCTCAGCTTGAGCGGTTTCGATTTTTTGATCCGTCAGCAAGCGTGCCATCACTATAGCTTTGTTATCTAATAAGCCTGCGGCAAGCAGCTTGGCGCCTCCTGCTGCTTTGGCGCTGACCACATTGGTGAACTTGGCTTCATTGCCGACGGTTTTGCGCAGCAGCTGAAGCGGATCGGATTCGAGCCAGAGCTGCTCGGCGTTGCTAACCTCTTTTTGCGTATCCTGATATTTATCCAATACGTTGTACAAGGCAATAGCGTCGGTGAATTTGCGGGAAGCCATGAGCTGCTCGGCGCGGTCGAACTGCTTGCGTATGTTGGTTTGAACATACGCAGTTACCTTGGATGAAGAGCCGCCCAGCTCTTTATAGGCTTGATAAGCCCGTGCCTTGCTGATGAAGCCGGGCAAGTCGTTTTTGGTGAGCAGCTTCGCAAGCTCGTTTTGTGCATAAGCTTCCAGCTTGGGCAGCAGCCAAGCTGCTTCGATGCCATTAGAATCATAAAACTTGCGGATTCGCACCCCATCCTTCAGAACCTCTTCATAAGTCTTATTTTTGAAGAGGGTATCTAATCGGGCTTGATCATATCGTTCAAGCAGCTTGTTTAGCTGCTGTTTTTTGGTTTTCTCATCCGTGAAAAAGGCAGCTGGCAGCTGCTGAAGATAGATAATTGCGTTATCGCTGTCGAACGTCTTCTTGCTTATATCAGCTTCCAAGCTTTGGATGAGCTTCTGCTTGCTGCCGGTGAATATCTCCGTGAACCGTTCGTCTATCTTGTTGGCAGCGGCCATATCAGCAAAGCGCTTTTTGGCAGCCTCATTCTGTGCAGCCATTTCTGCTGCTTTCGTCTGGAAAGACTCGTAGCTCTTAAGCAGCAGGTTAATGTCATTGGCCTCATTAGCTGCCGCCAAGTCCCCTTCCAAAGCTCCAAAGTAGCGCTTCAGATCGGTTACAGGTCTTAGTGCAGCGAGGGCCTCGGCTGTCTCGCTATCCTTATATTTAATGCTATTAATGTTCTGGGCTCTTGTGTAGGTTTCTTCCGCTTCAAGGTCGTTGCCCGCTGCCTGCAGCGCGGCAGCTTCAGCGTACAGCTTGGTTTTCATCCAGCTGTTATATCCCTTGTAGGCGGCTAAGCACAGCATAAAGGCAAGCAGCATAGCTGCTGCATTGCGGCTTCGTATCGAGTGCTTGTACATGGAAGCAGACATTTCAAGCCTCCTTTCTTAATAAAACTCAGAATGCATAATTTTCAGGGAAGCTGTACCATTCTGATATTGCGAGAGAAGCTGCTATCGCTTAACCTTATAATATTCCTTGAAGCTCCGGGTCTGCTTCATATTTCAATTTCACCGTTTCCTTCACCTTCGGGTATAGCACGGGAAAGGAATCTGGACGGTCCGCGACCAAGCGACATAGCCTGATCAACCTCTCTCGCGGCAGCTCATCTACAAAATCGGCAATCATTTGCTCATATTGAATGACATATGCATTTACACGCAGCGCTGCGGTCACCACCTGACCGATTACAGCCCGGCCACTCGCTAATGCCTCGATTTCCTCTCGGTGTTTGAAGGTATAGTCGATAACATTACGCTTAACCAGCTCCGGGCTCACCTTACTCACTTCAAATAAATAGCGGATAAAATCCGGATCAAATGCATCAGGGACGAGCGTGCTTAACTCAAGGTCCATGTCCTTACGTAGTACAAAATGATTCAAGCACATAAGCTTTAGAACCTTCACCTGATTGCCGCTGATTAAATAGCCGATTTCCCTTAGCTTCTCGTAGGCGAGCTTGAAATCATCTGACTTCAAATCCTTTGCGGCGTCTTCGGTGTCGCGAAGCAAGCCTTCGCGTATGGCGATATTTTCGTGCTGCAGCAGGTTTTGTATAGTCTGCGTCTCCAAGTAGGGAGCATACGGCCTGCGGATCAGGAAGTAGGCGACTATAAGCGCAGCGCCTGCAAGCAGCGAGATGGCCATCTCCATAAAGCTGCGGGCAAAAACACAAGCAGCAAGGCTTACCGTGCTGACAATCAATACGTCCCTTTGCTTATTGCGTTGCAGGATGGATCGGGTCACTGACTGAAGATCAAGAAATTTGCCTTCTGCACCACACTGCAAACAATGCTCTTCCCACAGGGTGGAATAATTGCCGCAACTTTTACACTGTTTCAAACGTTGAAAGATGTGGCTGGTTGGTCGACTTTTACGAAAGTGGGCTGCAATCTTATTTGCCAGAGTGCTCACCGCCGTTCAACCGGTTTTGCAGATCGGTATCAATGCTTTCAAGGGAGACCGCGCTCCGTCTGATTTTATTAAATTGAACCCAGCGGTTCAGGATATAAATAGCGGCTAAAGCCAGCAGGCAATAAGTCAGCATTTCAATCCTCCTATTAGATGCATTAAGAACCGTGTTATGAAACTATTAAATCATGATAAGAATATCATAAGAGCGGGAGCAGTGGAATTTTACGTGTTAAAAGATTAATATGAGAAGTAGAAAGAATTCTATTTTACAACCACATTTACCAAATACCTACAAAACCAGACCACCGGTTCGACAATCCGGTTATCGATGAATTCGGAGGATTAACCCGTGAAAACAAATAAAATGATAATAACCCTCGCCGCAGCTGTACTTAGTCTGCTTATCAGCCTGCCGTTCAGCGCATTTGCCGCCCCTGCTGCCGGTGATACCAAAATTGATGCTGTGCTTTCTGTAGATGTCAGCAGCTCGATGAACGAAAGCGATGTTAACAAAGTAAGCTACGAAGCGATGAAAATGTTTATCGACATGGCTTCGGTACAAGGAGATAAAGTAGGTGTGGTCGCTTATACCGATCAGATTTTGCGGGAAAAGGCGCTGCTCAAAATCAATAGTGCACAGGATAAGCAGAATCTCAAATCATTTATAGACCAATTGACGAGAGGACCCTATACAGATGTTGCAGTGGGGGTCAACGAAGCTGTAAAAATATTGGAATCCGGCGGGGGAGAGGCAGGCCATGTGCCGCTTATTGTCCTTCTGACGGATGGCAACAATTCGTTAAACACCGGCAAGACTCAGGAACAGTCCGATCAGATGCTCAATCAGGCTGTGAAAAAGGCGAAGGAAAAGAACATCCCCATTTACACGATCGGCTTGAACGCGGATGGAAAGTTGAACAAGGATGCGCTTGAGCGGATCTCGAACGAGACGGGGGGCAAGCTGTTTATTACAAGCACAGCGGACAATTTGCCGAAAATCTTGAGTGAGATTTATGCGAGCCATTTGAAGCTGAAGGTTGTGCCTTTAACTGGGTTTACCGCGAATGGCGATTTCCAGGACGTGACGGTGAATATCCCGAATGCGAGTGTACTGGAGGCTAATATTTCGATTATGTCCTCCAAACCGGTAGAAGTAAAGCTGGTCAATCCGGCTGGCCAGGAGCAGACGATTCCGTCTGATAAAATTGTATTTTCGTCCTCCTCTGCCTATACGTTAATTAAGCTTTTGAGTCCAGCGCAAGGGGATTGGAAGCTTAGAATTAAAGGTGTTCCGAAAGAAAAAATCGATATTAATTTAATTTATAACTACGATGTGCAGGTGTCGATGGAACTTTCATCGTCTATATCATATAAGCCCGGGGATGCTGTGCCGGTTAAAGCCTATCTTCAAGCCAACGGGCAGAAGGCAACAGATGCCAGTTTATATAAAAATGCGAAGGCAACGCTGCTTGTAACCGATCTCGATACGAAGAAAACTTCAGAAGTTCCGCTCACCACGGCAGCACAGGGCTTTGAAGGTACAATGAAGGTGGCTGAAGCGCATGACTATGAAGTGAAAGTAAAGGTGGAGGATGCGAATTTCGTGCGCGAATCGCAGCCGGCATCCATTTCAGCGAAAAAGGCAGGAGCAGCGCCTGCGCCGACTGCTCCAAGCACCACACCAGCCGAAGGGAGCAGCGCTACACTGATCACTCCGATTGCATGGATCGGTGGGGCATTGCTGCTGTTGATTGCGGCAGCATTATTCGCACTATCCATGTGGAAAAAGGCCAATAAAGGCTTTTTCGGGCAAATGGTTGTGGAAGTGAAGGACGAGGACACAGGGGATCGGACGAGCCCGCAATACCGGAAGCTGAACGCATTCAAGGGTAAGGTTGATTTGCATCAATTGCTGCAGCTGGCGCCTGAGTTTGCTGAGACGAAGCAGATTATTTTTAAGCCCGGCCCCGGAGATACAATCGTTCTGTACAATCAATCCAGCTGCATCATTGAAAAAGGCGGCCGTGTGTTTGATGCCGTGCAGGGCAAGGAGCTTAAGAATAACGACCGAATCAAAATTTCGCTTCAAAACGTAAATAAATCCGTAACTGTAGAATATTTGAAATAATTTGAATGCAGGAGGCAACCTTATGAAAGCAGTTGTAAGAGAGCATATTCAACAGCTGGACGTGTCTTTGGGCGGTGGCATCATTAGTGATAAGATTCGCGTGGATACGATCGACAACCCGATGCTCGTCATTGGTCTTGGCGGTACGGGAATTGATGCGCTTCTACGCCTTAAATATCAGATTAACCGCAGATTTAAGCTACCTGAGGATCCCTTTACGAAGAAAAAGAAAGAGAAGCCGAATAATGTCGAGTTTCTCGCTTTGGAAACCAATGAGCATGACCGCAATAAGAAATACAAAGGGATCGGTCTTGATCCGTTGACTGAATTCGTGCTGCTGTCTAATGCCGAGATCGGCAGTGTGCTGCAGAACCGCAGTATTTTGGAGCCGTATATTAGGGAGTGGCTGTCTCCTGAGTTGACGATTACGGACGGGATTAATGGAGCTTCAGGTGTACGGCAGGCAGGCCGCTTGCTGTTATTCACGAAGATCGTGCAGGTTGTGCAGACGATAGAACGGAAGATCAAGTCATTGTCTGTCGGAACGAACAAGAAGCTGATGGTGTTCCTGCTTACGGGTCTGTCCGGTGGAACTGGAAGCGGCTGTTTCCTCGATATTTCGTATATCGTCAGAGGCATTATCGAGCGCGATTATGGCTCTGCCGGCGTAGATAAGGTGAATGTGCTCGGCTATCTTTTTACTCCGGATGTGAATCTGGCTAATAAGAGCTTGACCGAGCATTCACGCGAATATATCCGTAAGAACGGCTATGCTGCTATGAAGGAATTGGATTACTGGATGAACGTGGATGAGCGGAATGAGCGGTTTAAGCAGCAATATGCCAATATTTTGAATGTGAACTCGCCTATGCCGCCGTTTAATCTGGCCCATCTCATTTCGGCTACGAACTTGGAAGGCAAGCTGCTTGAAAATGCATACGATTATTGCATGAACGTGACGGCCGAAAATATTACGAACTTCATGGCAAGCGAGGACAAGCAGTCCGGCGAGGAATTTGCCATTCATGACTATATAAGCAACATTCGTACGAACATTAACCAAATGCCCAAAACCTATGCGGCCAATTACCAATACAACATCCTGGGTGCGTCCTCTGCCGTGCTGCCGATTGAAGAAATGACGACTTATTTGGCTTTCAAGGTGTTCAAGCGGATGGAGAAAATGTTCGATGCTGGCCCGTCCCAAGAGGATGTGGAGAAGCTGGCGCATAAGCTGGGCATCGACCCTGACTCTGTGCATCGTGAATTTGGCAAACGGGTTCCCGAGCCGATTCCCGGCTACCAGAACAGCGAGCGAATGAGCTACAGCAATGTGATTAAACAGCAGGTGGTTAACATTGATACCGAGTTGGAGCAAAGCTTCCTGTCGCGAGCGCGCGAGGAATACATTAAAAGCCGGAGGCAGCTTCCAGGGCAGCTGAAAGAAGGCTTCACCGAGCAGATTACCAAAATGTTCCGCAATCCTGAACAGGGGCCGTTCTATGTTTCTCGTATTATTTTGCAGGATAAAGGCTTTTGTCTTCTTAAGCTGATTTCTTCTTATATTGAGGCTTTAAAAGAAAGCATCTACCGCATTCCGCGGGATATTGAGTCTGCAGAAGAGCAATCATTGCAAAAAATGACCGAGGCTCGCAGCGCCTTTATCTCCAAGGATAAGAAAAAGGATGCCTTCATAGAGGCCAAAATTCAGGAATTTCTGCTGCATGCCGACCGTGAGCGAATGGAGCAGATGGTTGAGTTTTATGAGGATTTATATACTTTGATCAATGATGAGAATTCGCGCATTTATCAGGTATTTTCGGAGCTGCTAAGCGAGCTTAATAAAATATTCGAGAAGAACGGCCGAATTCTGGCCAACGGTGCAGAGGAAGTAGATCATAAAGGCAACCGTACCTATTATTGGAACGTTGTAAGTGTTCCGGACATTGCCAAATTAGTTGGAGATGTAACCAACGAGAAAAATGTGAATGATCTGATCCGGGATTTCACGAATGAAATGCTCATCAAATCGAACCAATGGATTAAAGAGCAGGAAGTGGACGTTATCAGCTCGATCTCCGAGTTTTTGACCGATCATTTTGGCGATTTAATTACGAAGTCGATGGAAGAATATTTGGTTATTAAATATGGTCATGAGGATTCAATCGAAAAGCTGGTAGAGTCCAAAATATCGGGACGTCTGTATGAGGAAGCCAAGCCGGTCTTCCATCTGAGCAACAGCTCGGGTAATTTTAACTTCCCTTCGTGGGGGTTTGTATCCGTACCTGTAAAGGCACCGAACATTTTTAAAGGTATACGTAATTTCCAGGATAATGCGATTGCTAATTCACGGTTTACAATTAAGGAAAGTGAAGTCAAAAACCGTATTTTCTGGCTGAACACGCAGAACGGCATTCCGCTGTTCCTGTACACGCCGATGAAGGTATATGAAGAAAGCTATGAAAGAACGATTCTTGAGCCCGAAGGCATTGGCCGCCATCTGGTCCAAACAGATAAGGTGAACTGGACGTATTTGCCGTCTCCAATTCCAGAGAAATCCTGGGGAGACACTTACGAGAACAATCGGGTCAAAAAATATAATGCCGAGGTGCGTTTCTCCTTCGAGAGGGCACTCGCGCTTCGTGTTATTCGTGAAAAAGGTGAGGATAGCGGTACGATCAACCGTTACGAATGCTTATTTACGAAGCCATTCGATCTGAATCGCTGGCTGGAAGCTTACTCTCTTCAGCTATCGGCTTCGAAGCCTAATCTCGGTGAGCTACAGCGCTGTGTCGGCGACTTAAAGCGTTATATGGCTGAAGGGCTGGAAGCTGAGAGCCGCAAGGATATTTTTGGCAGTGTAAATTTGGATATGGCTAAGGAAAATTTGATCCGCTCGCCAGAGCTGTTGAGGCTGGTCAAAGAGGAACTCCGCAAATACGATCGGATCGCCGATAAGATAGCTGAGCTTGAGAAGCTGCTTAATGCCTATAAGGACGAAGAGAAGCTGATTGCAAACTTTATCGAAGCCATGTATACCGGGGTTATTACGAAGAAAGGTGCGCTTTACGTGTACGACCATGATGCTGAAGAAGATCCGTGGGAGCCTTTCATCAACCTGATGCAAGTTAACAAATTTGTGGAGTACGAGATTTATACCAAGCTCCGCGGCTTGGATGAGAAGCGCCAGAGCATCCTGCAGCGCAAAGCTGCGAAACGCAGCCAGCAGTTGACTGCGTCAGAGGATATCGGCAGCTTGGTCTCCTTGCTGCGTGACATGGCGGGATCTTATCAAGAGTCGAAAACGGCACTCGACTATGACCGCGCCGAGCTTGCGGATGGTGAAGAAATGTACCAATTCTACAAGCAAATCTCCACCAAAGTCAGCGATATGGTTAGAAGCCTGAAATAAATGTTTTACCCTACGGTCTGCTGCTGTTAGTTGTATGATTAATTTGTAGGTCTACAGTGGTTATTGAATTGGATAGTACTTATGAGTGCTATCCCTTAGACTCAGGGAGTGAAGCGTTTTGGATCGCTTATGGTTACTATCCCTTAGACTCAGGGTGAGAATTGTTTTGGGATTGCTTACGGTTACTATCCGTTAGGCTCAGGGAGTGATGTGTTTTGGGCTTGCTTATGGGTATTATCCCTTAGACTCAGGACGTAAAGTGTTTGGGATCGCTTATGGACACTATCCCTTAGACTCAGGGAGTAAAGTGTTTGGGATCGCTTATGGACACTATCCCTTAGACTCAGGGAGTGAAGTGTTTTGGATCGCTTATGAACACTATCCCTTAGACTCAGTTGAATAAGCACCATATGTGCCATTTTCCTTTGGTCACTCATTAGGAGCGGTGAAGTTAAGCGTGTCCCACAGGGACGGTAGCGCTGAAAGCACAATAGATACAAGGCAGCACAAACAAAGCTCCCCCACCAAGTCTTTAGAGGGTGTCCAGAGGGCAGAGCCCTTGGGGCCCTCCCTGTAGGGAGGGTTTGGGAGGGTAAAAACATGGTTAAGCGTGTCCCACAGGGACGGTAGCGCTGAAAGCACAATAGATACAAAGCAGCTCAAACAGAGCTCTCCCACCAAGCTCTTCGAGGGTGTCCAGAGGGCAGAGCCCTTGGAGCCCTCCCTGGAGGGAGGGTTTGGGAGGGTAAAGACAAGGTAAAGCGTGTCCCGCAGGGACGGTAGCGCTGAAAGCACAATAGATACAAGACAGCTCAAACAGAGCTCCCCCACCTAGCCCTTCGAGGGTGTCCAGAGGGCAGAGCCCTTGGGGCCCTCCCTATAGGGAGGGTTTGGGAGGGTAAATAGCACAATAGATACAAGACGGCTCAAACAAAGCTCCCCCACCAAGCTCTTCGAGGGTGTCCAGAGGGCAGAGCCCTTGGGGCCCTCCCTATAGGGAGGGTTTGGGAGGGTAAATAGAACAATAGATACAATACAGCTCAAACAGAGCTCCCCCACCAAGCTCTACGAGGGTGTCCAGAGGGCGGAGCCCTTGGAGCCCTCCCTATAGGGAGGGTTTGGGAGGGTAAAAGCTTGAGCAATTGAGTGACAAAATGTGTTTGAGAATTCGAATGTAAAAAAGCCCTTGAGGGCAGGGGTGTAATTAAGAAAGGCAGGGAAAAAGGATGAATATTAAAGGGGAATTGGATTCCTTTTCCAAACGATATGCCATGCAGATTGACAGCATGGGCAGTGATGGGGATGAGATGCGCAGCATCAATCATCCTGTCGTTTTTGTGTTTCTTGGTGATCACTCAGCTGATGCTCTGGAGGCTGTGCATAGCTTAAACAGGACAAAGTGGAATAATTCTGCGGGCGTGGTTTATCTTCAGCTTGGAACCAAGCAGACTGCGCCACTTGATAACGTATATGGCTGGAGCTTGCCCGCATCTGCGGAAAGCAAGCAAACCTTGCGCCCATCGATCCGGGAGCAATTTTATGCGGATGAAGCGAAGCGGCTGGAGCTGAATGTGACATTACGGCGAATGAACAGTCGTATAGCCGAATTCGGGCGGATGTACACGCATCTGCAGCGCTTGAATATTGCGATTGTCACACGGCTCGACGATCCCTTTAATGTGCTGCTGCCAGAAATAGCTGTGCTGATGGAGACGATCTTCGGAGAGCAATTCCGCTCCGTTGTATTGGATTTGTACGGTTTATTGGAGGAGAAGGCGGTAGGGGATGCTTTCGCTTTTCAATCCTCACTAGGCGTCAGCTTTCTTCGTGAACTGGATATGTACCAAGGTAGAGATTACACATTTGAGGGGATGCTGCAGTTGACCGGAGAGGGTGTATCACTTCCTGCCGCGCACTCCCCATCGCCATTATTTGATATGGTTTACTTGTTAAGCGACAAGGATGAACGCGGCATTTTTGCCGAGAATGGGATGCAGGGCAATTACGAAGCCATCTGCAATCTTAATCTGCTCAAAAACCGCAAATCGAACAACGAGCTCGATCCGCAGCACGCAGTATACAATAACCAGCATTTTAAGCAGAATGCCACTCCTTCTGACGGCGATGGCCGCAGCTATGCATCGGCAGGCTTTTCTAAAATTACAAGACCCAGTCAGCCGGTTGCTTTGACCGTGCTTTATCATGTTTACCACCGCCTCATAGAGCGGATGCAGGAGAACGCGAGAATGGATCGCGGAAGCATTCAGGAAATGTTAGAGCTGGAGCTTCATTACTGGGATCGTGACATTCTGTCACTGCTACCTGATCCACAGAAGGCTGTGGAAGGGATGTTCAGTCTTTTACATAGTAAAATTTCATACGCTGAATTAATGACATTAACCTTGCGTCAAGCCGAGTCTGCTTTATATGGGGGTAATGCGCAGACCTTTTTTGAAACGAATGTAGTTCGAGGATTGGAAAGAGGTTTTGTGGAGAGCAACTTTGCCGGACGGTTGAAAATGCGACTGGAAAGCAAGGTCATCCGAAATTCGCTTTACGGATATTACAGCGCCTCCTTATGGACCTCATATGAAGAAAGCGGCAGTCTGATCAATGGAATTCGCGAGAAAGCGAAGGAAACGGCCAAGCTGCTGGAGCAAGGCAGAGCTGAGCTGGATCAAGTGTATGCGGAGCGTGTAGAGCAGCAGTCTTTTGCGAAAATGTCATTATGGGACCGATTCACGAACAAAGCCTCGGTCAAAGGCATGACACGCCCTTTTCTGGAGCTTGTGTATGGGATGAAGGTCGAGCTGCTGCTGCTGGAAATGAAGCTGCGGCTTCTGAATGCCTATCTTCAGGAGCTGGAGGAGCTGCATGACAGGGCTCAGCCATTCGTGGAGCGGTTCCGCCAATTGGAAAAAACTTTGCACGAAGCAAGCCGGGGCAGTATTTCGGTGACCAGCGATTACTTAGGCCGTAATATTAATGAATATTATGGTCACGCGGTGCAGGAAATTTTGACAGAGCTGGAGGGCCGCCGTGATGTACAGTTTTATTTTGACGAACGGCAGATGGGGAACCTTTCGCTGATGCTTGCAGAAGGGGAAGAGCATGTGCTTCAGCGGTTGATGGAGATGACTCGCAAGGAAGTGTTCAATCATCCCCTGTTTAACCAAACGTTCGAGGATGAGCTGTTGGAGCGCGCAAATGTGACGGCCGGCTATGAGAATCGCGAGGTCCTTTCGAAGGAGGATCTGTTCCGTGATTTGTACAGTACCTTGGAGAATGAAGCTGCAATCCGGGCTGATGTATATAACTCTACGCATAAGCACCGCTATGTTGAAAAATATTTCTTTGGCGATTTTGACAGTGAATTTATTCGTTATGCATTCGCAGTCGATCAGGGCAGCAGGACTTACAAGCTTGGCTGTGTACAGGAAATGAAGCGAAGCGGGATTGAGAAGCTGAATGTAATGGGCGGCTTCCGGATCGAGGATCTGATGTATTACCGGAACGGCAAACGATATTATGATACGTATGTTCAGAATGGCTACAACTTTCACAGCATGGATATATAGCAAAAGGTAATAAAGGAAGATAGAGAGACGCTTGAAAAAAAGGGGGCATGGCCGGTGAAACAGCGCAAATGGAATGGACTGCTAACCGTATGGAGCGTTATTGGCGGATTTATTGGCTTTATTATAGGAGAAATCATGCTGGCTGAATGGGAAGGCACGATGCATGAAACGCTGCTGATGGGTTTATACTTCGGCCAATTTGCTCTTGTTGTAGGTCTATGCTGCTTGTTGGCTGAAGTCATCTCACCTCAGCTGAATGGGAGAAGCTGGAGGCTGCGCTATGCTCGCGATGGTTGGAAGCTTCTTGTTCCAGCTACGCTTCTGCTGCTGTTCGCCGCGGGAGTGTTGTTCCAATTTATTTATGGACTTCAGCTGGGCAATCGGGATAAGCCTCAGGATTATGTGCTGCTCATCGATATGTCGGAGAGTATGAAAACTACGGATCCCGAGAAGCAGAGCATTCAAGCCGCTCAAGCTTTGATCCGCAAATTGGATGACCGCAAACGGGTCGCGATTTACACATTTAATGAGCAGCCCAGTCAGATATATCCGTTGACGCAGCTGAAGGATGCAGGGACACGGGAGCAAATTGCCGCTAAGCTGAATACAATTGGAGCGCCTGTGGGACGCACTGATATAGGTAGGGCATTAACTGAGGCTATGGAGCATATGGAGAAGGAGCGTGTTCCTAACCGCAGAGCCGCTGTAATTCTCATTTCCGATGGTTTTAGCGAGGTGGATAAAGCGAAGGTACTGACTCCTTACCGACTGCAGCAGACGCAGGTTCATACAATCGGAATCGATTCAACGGAGAAGGAGGGCATTCAGCTTTTACAAAGCATTGCAGTCGAAACAGGAGGCACGTTCCATGATGTGAAGCGGGTCGAGGGGATTACGGGTGCTTTTGACCAAATATACCAAAATGGAAAGCGTTGGCACTTAATGAACGAGCGAGTGGACACGGCAGCGTCCAATGAATATCGCGGTCTGCTGCGTGTTGCGCTGATTCTGCTTATCGGTGCAATGCTCGGGCTATCGCTTGGTGTCGTCTTCGACAACCGCTATTTAGCCAAAAGCTTCGCCATCGGTGGAGCAGTGGCGGGCCTCATCGCCGGTATCCTGCTTGAAACCGGGCTGCAGGGCTCAGAGGCGCCATTCCTAGTACGCGGCTTTGCCGACATGGTGCTGGCGTTCGTGCTATCGCTCTCGACACTGCTCGTCGCAGTGGGCGATCCGAACGCGGGATCAGGAGCTGGATTACGCCGCGGTGGTGGCGGTACGCGGCGCGGCCAGCTGGAGCAAGGAGAGAGCCGGGGAAGAAGCAAGGATGGCTTGCCGGTTCGCAAACAGTTTCGATGAGTAAGGAAACGGAGGTGAATGTTCTTGCAATGGGAGGAGCTCGAGGAGCCATATCGGATAAAGCAAACGGCCTGCTACATCCAGAACGGTGAATGCACCGTGACCTGGGCATGGCCGAGAGGTGTGGAATCCGTATACGTATACAGCTTTCCTGATGGAGCAGAGCAGCCGCCGGACTTGCTGGAGCCTAAGCAGCTGAAGCTATTTACCCGGGAGGAATACAAAGCAAGGTCAGGCTACCGGGAGCGCATTGAATATTTGGGTGTACAAGGCTATCGCATATTCCCATGTCTTATGCAAGCTGGCAAGCTGAGGCCCCTCAAGCAAGCGGATGCTCAAAATTATGCACGCGTGAGCGGTGGGAAGGCGAAGATTCGCTACAATATCAAATACAGCCATTCTTGGTTCAGCAAATATAAAACGGTGCGAATTCAGCTTTTTTGCGAGATTTCTGTGTCCAAAGAAGCGCTTTGCTACGTCAAGAAGGAAGGCTCGCCGCCTGCAAATAAGGAGGATGGGATTGCCTACCCATTTATGAGTGACTTTCCTTCGGGCCGTCATATACTGCCGGAAGTGGAAGTGGGCAAAAATGACTATATTCGGCTGTTTTTTACAGACGGAAAGGCCTTCGGAGAGCTTTATGATTTAATACCTGAATAGTTTTGCAGACGTAAAACTCGAGCTGTTGCTTACCATGGATAAACATTGTGCCGTCCTTGGGGAAGAGAGCGTTTGTCGTGATTGAGCGAAGCAAAGTAAGTGTTGCCAGAGCAAAAGGAGGGATAAGCATGTTGGATTTTCTCAAGAAGATGTTTGATAAGAAGCCGCCTGTAAAGGAAAGACCTCCCTATTACAGCATTGTGTGCCCATACTGCTTCAGCAAATTCGAGCCGGATGATGTGGTATTCAGGGCTAGTCACGTCAAGGATAACGATGATGATTTCATGCTGCAGGAGGACCGTAAGCTAAGCGATTGGCGGCGAAAGTTTAACCTGTCGCAAGTGGATATGGAAGCGGTCATCGATCCGCATACCATACCTGATGAGAACAAGAAGTACATGCAAAATGTGCTCGTGGCCGTCACGGACCTGTATGGGGAAACGACGAATAGGAGGCTTTGCCCTAACTGCCATAACGAGTTGCCGATTTCGTCAGGCAAGGTGCCCAGCAATATCATCTCTATTGTCGGAGCCTCACAGGTGGGTAAATCCGTCTATATGACTTCGCTTATCCATACTCTGCAGAATACGACAGCTTCCAATTTCAACGCAGCCTGCATGCCGCTTAGCGCTGAAATTAGCAGGAAGTTCAGGCAAAATTACCACGAGCCGATTTTTGAGAGAGGCAGTATGCTGCAGTCAACGAATCCGAATGAGCAGCAGGAGCCGTTTATTTTTCAATTTGTGTTTAAGGATGAACGGGAGGCTCCCTTGACGCTGGTTTTCTTCGATGTTGCAGGTGAAGGTATGGTAGAACGGGAATATTTGGACATTTATGCATCGCATATTAAAAATTCGTCAGGCATTCTATTTCTGGTCGATCCCCTTCAAATCCGCAGTATCCGCGATAAGGCCCGCATTCAAATTGGGGAGGAAGAGGGAGAGTTCGCTAATCGCTATGACGAGCCTCGCGAGGTTGTAATCAGTTTGTTCGAAAACTTCATTGCCCATCAGCAGAATAGTAAAACAGACATTCCAACCGCGATTGTGCTGACCAAAAGCGATATGCTGAAGTATTTAATGGAAGAGGATAGCGAATATATACGTCCTAACAGTAATGTGTTCCGCAATGTGGTGCATAAGGGATTTTTGAATCATACAGAATTCGAGAACATCAATGGGGAAATAGGTCGTTTTATCGAGAAGGTAGACAGGCCGTTCAAGGACGCGATTGATGTTTATTTCAAAAATACGGCGTTTTTCGCTGTTTCTGCGCTGGGCGCGAACCCGGTCAACAAGCAAATTGAGGGTGTTATTAACCCGATTCGGGTCGATGAGCCGTTCATTTGGCTGCTGTACCAGCTTGATTATGTTGCTAGGAGAGATGCGACGTGATAGAGCAAAGGAAACCCATCCAGCAGCAATATTTCACACGTGACCGGGAGGGTATTTTCCGTACTAGCGAAGGTTTCGATACCGTTGCCAAATCGGAAGGCTTGGACAATACTTTTATAAAAAACACACTGCATCCTTATTGCGTTTACAAGGCTCCCAAGGAGCTGTTGGGACGAGCGGAGGAAGATAGCTCCCTCTATCCTGAGTCTATGGTTGTGTTCCATGCTGAGAACGGCGATATGGTGATCGGCCGCAGTGTCTATATAGGCACTGATTTCACAGGGCAGCGCAGCGCCTCGTTCACGCATCAGTTTATTGTGCCTAATGAGCGCAAGGACGAATTTCTTCGTGATCCTCAGCGTCTGTTCCGGATTCGCAGCTTCGAAAGCTCCTATGATATCCGTAATGGCAAGTCACTGCCGGAGCTGGACGGTATCAGCTACGGGACCGCACCCGTGGAAGCAGTGGAGCAAGAGCGGCTATTGACGAAGCTGGGCATCGATCAAACAAGATTTCAGCAGCTGATTTATGCCGTAATGTCATCAGTTACAAGCAAGAAGAAGGTGTATATCGCACTTGATGAGGATATTACAGAGACGGCGGAATCAGCCAAAAAGCTGTTGGAAATTGTCTACCGCTGCCTTCCGTACGCCATCCGGAGCCAGCTCGGCTTCATGACCTTCAACAGCGAGCCGGAAGGGAAGCAGCATCTTCATGTGATTTTTGTGGAAAAAGGAAGCATTAGACTGCCCGACCGTAACATGGAGAAGGAATACATATTTGATTTTCCAAGCAAACGTTTTGTAAATACGGACCTTCCGGGACAAGAGCACTCGTACCTTTCTTTTATTTGGAACAAGCGGAATGATTCGGAACAGTTGGAGCAGCTGTTTGGATTTTGCGAGGAATCGCTGCAGGGGCTGGATAAAGCTGCTGCTCTTAATGTGCAGACCTATGTTCAGCTTCAAGCCTTATACGAAGTCGAGCAGGGCAATGAGGTGCTCTATGAGGCCAACCGAGCGGAAATAATGCAGAGCATTGTAACTTACGTGAACGCAGATACGGTCCGGCAAAAGCGCCGATTGAACGAGCTGTTTATCCGCCTGTTAGGAAAGGAAGCAAGGGATAGCGACAGTCTGCCGACGGCTGATTATATCAAATATTTGCTGCACTATTACGGGTTTGCCGATGAGGGAGTCAAGACTCTGCTGGCACGCTGCTTCGTTATCTTCATCAGCCGGGTAGCTAAAAAGACGGAGGACGGCATCGAGAACGCAGCCCCGATTTTCGACCAGCTGCTAGGAAAGTCGTCCATGTTCGATTTGGTCATGAAGGAGCTGTATAATCAGCAGTCGGGGACGGCTGAAAGCTACATCGCATACCGAATGGGCAAGGCGGGCACAGTCAAAGCGCTGCTGGAGGAAATCCGGTTCTGGATACAGCAGAGCGAGAGTATGGTTCAGCAGCGTTTTTTTGCCAATGAAGTGCTGAAAAAGGTGAAGCGTCTGCTGCAAACCGACAGCCTGCGCAAGCGGATTGAAGCTGCGAGCAGCTTGTACCGCTATTTCGAGGAGCTGCCTGAGCGGCAAGAGAAGCGTCAATACGAAGATTTCTGCGGCCAGCTGAAGCTGGAAATCAAGCTGCTGTTGCTTGATGGACTGAAGATAACCGATCTGGAGTATGAAGATATGATGCAGCTCAGCTTCATGCTGGAGTTAGTCGATCAGGAGCTGAACAGCCATTTGGACAAAAGCCAAAAGCTGAACCTGCAGCTGCTTGCTACCATCTATAGGGTTCTGAAGGTGAATGAAAAGGAAGATTCCGAGCTCAGGAAGGCATTCGACTTTTTTGGGCCTCTGGACTTGGAAAGAGTGCAGCAATCACTGAAAAAGCTGTTAGGCATGCGCATTGCATCCGAGCATTTCAGTAAAATTGTTTATGCATTTTACCAGCCTGGTTCAGGTAACGGCTCCGGTTATGTGGCGGAGTTCGATTATTACGGTTTGCTCCAATATATCGCAGAGGCAACCAGGGGCACGGAAACGATCTATGATTTTCTCGTGTGGTCTGCCAATGATCAGCGGTTTCTAAACATGAAGCAGGAGATCGATGCTAATTACAAGGCGGCAGTAAGTAAATTCTTCGATATGAATGCTCCCAGAGCTTTCCGTGATAAGGAGATTCGATTGAAGCTGCTTGCAACCTCCAACGAGTCATTTGTTGCTTTATATAAAGCTATCAAGCTTCGGCAGGCCGGTAAGCTGATTCGTTTTGTTGTTAAAAATAGACGAAGGCTGACTCGGCTTGGGTTAATTATTTTGCCGCTCATTATACTTATCATTATTTTCCGCAATCCAATAGGAATAGGGCTGGCCGCAATAGGTCCGGCACCAGCTATCCTAATCGATGAGATTCCTGCGATTTCCAAAGAAGCTGTAATTACGGTAACGGTGAGTGCAAAGGGTGAAGATCCCACTGTGTCATTATATGTAAATGGGCAGTTAGCAGGGAACGGAAAAGTTACCAAAACCTTGGACCTGCTTGACGGGGACAATACGTTCGAATTCAAGGCGGTGAACCGCGGCGGCAAAGCATCTGAGGTTGTGAAGAAAAAGGTTTCCTTCAGCTCACCGACTCCGATTGTAACTGTGGAGGCCTTGCCTGAGACTACACGAAACAATAGCATTACGGTTAAGATAACAGCTCTCGACAGAAACGATCCTAGCCCGACTTTATATATTAACGGACAAGCTGTCGGACAAAGCAGTGCGAGTAAAGCAGTCAGCCTTACGCCGGGGGAAAACTTGATAGAAATCAAAGCCGGCAACAAGCAGGGTAAAATGAGCGAGCCGATTGTGAAAAAAATCAAAATGGAGCCTGCTCCAGCTCGCTGACAATCAAAATATAGCAAATTAAGAGCCGGTGATCCTATCTAACTAGGAAAACGGGCTCTTTAATTTAAATATTGGATTTTTAATAGGCCACTTTTGCAAGAAAGCTATCATTATCCGAGGCGGCTGCCCAAATATACAGGATTTTAACAAAACGGGTTCATACATTTAACAATTGGTTTATATAATGAATATTACATTCTTTATATCAGACTGAAGGGGTGGAACGATGAACCTAGTTACTCACAACAATTATAAGAATCAGGATGGACACATATATTGCTGTCTCCGCAATAAAGTCGTAGAGCTTAATAAACAACAGGAGGAGCAATTTTGCCGAGGCTGTAAAATGTTCGGCGGCATGATAGCGGGCGGACAGGGAGTGGCCTGTGTATGGGAGGATTTGCGGAATGTGAACCAGCCTCATGTTGTATATGATCCCATCCACGAGTTTAATAAAAATCAAAAACGCTACATTACGTCAGATTTTTTAATCACGTTATCCGCGGCAAGCTTGGGTTAAAGGAATCGACTCATGATGGGCAATCGGGCCGGTGCGTGCCAAACCAACGCCGGCTCTTTTAGGCGATCCTTTTGAGCTGGTGTGCGTCCAAGAACAGATCGATACCTATGATAATAATGTATTGAACCGTCGTCGTTATTTCCTCATAATCACAATCCTTCCTCTATCATTTTCCTCATTTTTCGATTGTTAAGCTGTCAGAATGGGGCGTGTTATCGCCCAGCATTGGAGCTCGCCCCTCGGTTACTTTACCAACCACTATATTGATAGTCTTTTTCTTCGATGGGAACCGTGTATAATTACATGTAAGTTATTAACTTTGTTCCTTTATATTATTTTTTGAGGAGTCATTTAAACATGCCTGATGAAAAAGATCCCTTCGATAGAAGCTTTGACAGTTTGGAGGCGCTGGCTGATACCATTAGTGATGTGCTGCAATGCCCTATAACCATCGAAGATTCCAATCACCGTCTAATCGCCTATAGCTCCCATGACCCACATACCGATCAGGTGCGAGTTGCAACGATTATAGGACGTCGTGTTCCCGAGAAAGTGATTAGCACTTTATGGAGAGATGGCGTTATTCAAAAAATAATGGAGAGTGACGAGCCGGTTCGTGTTTCCCCTATAAATGATATTGGACTTGGACATCGTCTTGCTGTAGCGATTCGGAAAAATAACGATATTCTCGGGTACATATGGCTATTGGAAGAACAAAAACAGCTTGACGACAATGCCATACAACAGGTGAAAAAAGCCGCCCTCGCCGCAAAAACGAAGCTGCTGCAGCTTCAATTGAAAAAACGAAAAGAAGAGATGGGTTACCAGGACTTTTTCTGGCAGCTCTTAACCGGACATTTGCATTCAGACATAGTGATCAAGGAAAAGGCGGACAAGCTAGGTATGAATCTTCCTTCATCCTTTCATATCATCGTCTTGCAATTCGAACCTGAAATCACTGAGAGCATGCAGCAGCAGATCGAATACATCCTAACAACAACGCAGCGATTGCGGATTGTATGTCATACGATTGATCATAATCAGTTAATCCTGCTTTCCACAACGCCCGTGAAGCGGTTAAAGAATGAAGATTATTCCGTCGCTTTACAGCATATCATTGAGCAAATGAGACAACGCTTCGGTTTTTCTCCAGTTTATGGAGGTATCGGATCTTTATATGAGAATTACGCTATGGTAGAAAGAAGCTATCAGGAAGCGCTAGCGGTACTCCAAATCAAACGGTGCTTTCCGGAAGAAACCCGTAATATCCATTATTATCCTGACATGGGCTACTATCGTTTTTTACAGAAGATTTTGGACGAGGCTCGCATCAATCCTATTGAGAATCAATGTCTCAAAAAACTGAAGCAATATGACAGCGAACATAACAGCGAGCTGCTGCATACTTTGGAGGTTTATTTGTCCCATGACAGCAATATGAAGGCTGTATCGGAGATTCTTCATATCCATGCTAATACATTAAGCTACCGCTTAAAACGAATTTCCGAAATTGGCGGCATCGATTTAAATAGTATGGATCAGAAGGTGACCGTCTATTTGGATTTAAAAACCGAGAAGCTTAGGAGCATGTAGCGGTTTTGTGAAATTACACAAACAACTGGATTTTTTTTCTTGTATCCAGACAAAGAATAAATATCTATTCGCCCTTATACTTGGCGTAGAGTCCCAACGACAAGGAGCGATTGCCCATGATAATCGGAGTGCCAAAAGAAATAAAAAACAATGAAAACCGTGTTGCCATAACCCCTGCAGCTGTTGCTGCCTTTGTAAAAGCAGGTCATAATGTCTTCATCGAAAGCAATGCCGGAATGGGCAGCGGTTTTACGAATGCGGATTACATGGCAGCAGGAGCCGTTATCCTGGAGCAAGCAGCTGAGGTTTGGTCCGCCGCGGAGATGGTGATGAAAGTAAAGGAGCCTTTAGCCTCCGAATATGCTTTTTTCCGGCAGGGTCTAATCTTGTTTACTTATTTGCATTTGGCGGCAGAACCGGAATTGGCTAAGGCACTAATGGAAAACTGCGTAACAGCGATAGCCTACGAAACGGTAGAAGTTAACCGTACCTTGCCGCTGTTGACACCAATGAGCGAGGTCGCCGGACGTATGTCTGCACAAATCGGTGCTCAATTTCTGGAGAAATCCCACGGAGGCAGAGGAATCCTGCTGGGAGGAGTGCCGGGAGTGAAGCGCGGTAAAGTAACGATTGTAGGTGGAGGAGTTGTTGGAACGAATGCAGCTAAGATTGCTTTGGGGCTTGGTGCCGAGGTTACTGTAATTGACTTGAGTGCGGAGCGTCTTCGTTTATTGGATGATATGTTCAATGCGCAAATCAATACGCTAGTATCTAATTCATTTAATATTGCCGAAGCGGTCGCTGAAGCTGACCTGGTGATCGGAGCCGTACTAATTCCAGGTGCCAAAGCTCCAAAGCTGGTGACCAAGGAGATGATAAAAGCGATGCAGCCAGGTGCTGTTGTAGTTGATGTCGCTATTGATCAAGGTGGCATTATCGAAACGGTGGATCGTATTACGACCCATGACAGCCCTACATACGAAAAATACGGCGTTGTTCATTATGCTGTTGCGAATATGCCTGGAGCGGTTCCAAGAACGTCAACCTTCGCCTTAACGAATGCTACCGTTCCTTATGCTTTGCAAATCGCCAATAAAGGCGTAAAGCAAGCGGTTACGGACAATAAATCGCTATATCTCGGGGTTAATGTTGCTGGCGGTTCTATTACTTACGAAGCCGTGGCAAGAGATCTTGGCTATGCTCATGTTCCAGTTGAACTTGCATGGGAGAAAGAATTTTCGAGGTCTTAATCCAAATGCAAACAATAAGCTATCGAGATACGTGGGTGGAAATTTCTTTGGACGCCATTATACATAATGCGAAAACTTTCAAATCGAGCCTCCACGAAAAATGCCGCTTCATGGCCGTCGTCAAAGCGGACGGCTACGGACACGGTGCTGTTGAAGTGGCAATTGCAGCGATCAGTGCCGGAGCTGATTATTTGGGAGTCGCTTTTTTGGACGAGGCGCTGCAGCTGCGAAATGCGGGAATCGACGAACCCATCCTCATTCTCGGTTATACCCCTCCGCATTCCGTGGAGACTGCAATCAAGCACGACATTACAATGACCGTCTTTTCCGCTGATGTATTAGAGGAAGTCATAGTATGCAGCGAACGGCTCCAGCACTACGCCCGCATTCATTTGAAGATTGATACAGGCATGTCTCGTGTGGGCGTATCTACGATAGAAGAAGCATTTATGCTAGCTTCTAAGATAGTTTCCTCGCGTTTTGTCAGCTTGGAGGGGATGTTTACTCATTTCGCCGATGCCGATAATGAAGACCAAACTTATACGCGGCAGCAGTTCCAGCTGTTTAACTATTTTATCGATGAATTAGAGAAAAGGCATATTTACATTCCGATTAAACACTGCTGTAATAGTGCAGCCGCTATGAAGACGCCAGAGATGCACCTGAATATGGTGCGAATCGGAATTAGCTTGTATGGCTTGCTGCCCTCCGAGCAGCTACGGAGCGACAGATATCCAATCCTTCAAGCTATGGGCTTTAAAACTAAAATATCAGCGTTAAAAACAGTACCCGCCAATCGTCCTGTCAGCTACGGCTGTACATTTAAGGCGAATAAGGACAGCAGGATTGCCACCATTCCTGTTGGTTATGCGGACGGGCTCTCACGACTACTTTCCAACAAGGGTTATGTTCTTGTGCACGGGCAGAGGGTGCCGATCATCGGTAGAATATGCATGGATCAAACGATGATCGACGTGACTTCGGTTTCTCATGTCCTGGTTGGCGATGAAGTTACATTATTCGGCTGGTCTGAAGAGAGCTTGCTTCCGGTAGATGAAATTGCGGATTGTATGAATACGATCAACTATGAGGTTGTTTGTTCGATAGGCAAAAGAGTTCCACGCGTTTATGTACGTAACGGGCAAATCGTAAAGGCTCATAAGCCTTATTGCAGCAGATCCCACAGCTGTTTACCGATCAGGATTGTGGTCACGGTCACAAATAAAGGCTTAATGTAACGCGATCCGTGCCGGATAGCGAATTTGGAGCCGACAAATGCGCCAGCGATCATAGCGATCCCCATAGGCAGTCCATAGCCGATATGGACCGATTTGAGCAGTAAAAACGAGCATAAGCTGGCCAGGTTGCTGGCTAAATTAAGCACCTTGGCATTGGCGGAAGCACCGACAAAGTCGAAGCCGAGCAGCAGGAACATAAACAGTAGAAACGAGCCTGTTCCCGGGCCAAAAAAGCCGTCATAAAATCCAATAATAAAGGCTAAGGCTGCTACAGCCACCTTGAGATTAATGGTCATAGTACGAGGAGCGGCGTCTTTTCCCCAGTTCTTTTTTATTAATGTATAAACCAGCATTAACACAAGCATAATGACGACCAAAGGCTTCAAAAAGTCCGAAGGCAGCAAATGCACCGTGTAGGCTCCGAGAACAGCGCCTATGAAGGATAGCGGAAATAATGCGAGCACCAGCTTTCCATTCATCTTGCCTGATGTGAAGAAGGACAAGCTGCTTGTTATCGTTGAAAAGGTGCTGCCTAATTTGTTGGTTCCGAGAACCAAGGCGGGAGGCATTCCCGTCATCATAAGGGCGGGGACGGAAATTAAGCCTCCTCCACCGACGACAGAATCAATAAAAGCGGCTATAAATCCGGCTGCGAGTAAAAATAAAAGCATATCCATTGAAGGCAGTTCCATGATGTTTCTCCTTTTGGCTGTTATAAAGAGGGTCGGTAAGAATCAAATTTAGTATATAGAATGAGCAACATTTCTACAATACTTTTTCTAGGAGTCTATCCGACGTTTTGATCTTCGTGAATATATGTTCATTTGGTTATGGAGGGATAAGGGAATGGTACGGAAAGTTTACGGCCGCCTTTGAAATGAAGTTGTTACCGCAAGGTAAATTAAAGACAACTTAAATTTCAAGAGCGGTGGAGTACCATCCCTTTTCCGCAATAACCACAATAGTGAATAAATATTCACGGATTTGTTTTCGTCGGACAGACTCCTAGGTGACAGGGACGGTTGATGCTGCCGAATTACAAGAGTCATAGAGTTGAATAGTAAAGCGATCTGCTGACTATTGTTCATTATGCATTCCATCCTTTCAAGAGAAGTGATAGAATGGAAAGGATTACATTTATGCTGGGAGAGGTGTGTGTACTATGATTCGCAAGCTGGAGCATATTGGAGTAAAGGTTAAGGATATGGATGCTTCCGTTCGTTTCTATACGGAGGTTCTGGGTATGAAGCTGAGAAAACGCGCAAAGCTGCAGGATGGCGTCGAGCTGGGCTTCCTGTCTTTTCCAGATTCCGACAACATTGAGATTGAGCTGATTGGCCGTGGTCATGACGGGTTGCCTAACGATTCTATCGTGCATCATATTGCATTCACAGTAACGGATATCCAAGCTGAGATAGATCGTTTGAAGGGCTTTGGCGTAGAGCTTATGGACGAAACGCCTCGTACTATCCTGGACGGGGATCAGATCGCGTTCTTTTTCGGACCGGACGGTGAACGTTTAGAGTTTTTCCAACCAGCGGGCCAATAATTGAAAATGATTCAAGTAACAGAGAATCTCCAGAACCACAGTATAACTAGTGGAGAAAGGGGATTCTTTTTTTCAAAACAGCTATATGTACTCTTGTCTATATTCGATAGATATGGGGGGACAGTTATTATGGGGCATACGGCAGTAATTGCCGGCGCGACGGGGCTGATAGGCGGAGAATTAGTCCGCGGCCTTCTGGAAGATCCCTTCTTTGATCAAGTCATTGCTCTGGTTAGAAAAGAGACAGGCTTGGCTCATGAGAAATTGATTCAAGTTGTCACAGACTATGAAGCACTCGAAGACGCCGTTGAGCAGTATTTGTCTGACGCTTATGTGTTTTGCTGCTTGGGTACAACGATTAAAAAGGCTGGCTCCAAGGAGCAGTTTCGTAAGGTTGATTATGAATATCCGATGCTGCTGGGAAGGCTGGCGCTTCGATATGGAGCTGCCGAGTATCTCATCGTTACGTCAATGGGGGCTAATGCGGGATCCGCTTTTTTTTACAATCAGGTAAAAGGCGAGGTTGAAGAGGGCTTGAGCAAATTGCAATTGCCATCGCTGCAAATTTTTCGTCCTTCGCTGCTGCTGGGAGACAGGCAAGAAGTTCGTTTGGGGGAGCGGTTTGGAACTGCTGTTTCAAGGGTAGTTACTCCTATAATGATTGGCGCTTTACGCAAATATAGACCGATTCAGGCCCAGATCGTAGCCAAAGCAATGCTGCAATCATCGAAAAAAAGTAACAAAGGAACCTGGATTTATGAGTCCGATCAGATAGAAGAGCTTATAAAGTAAGCAAGTGAAACTCTCGGGAGGTAATAAAATGGCTAGAAAAATAGTGTCCGTACAAACATTCAGCGCGGCTCATGAAGAACAAATCCGTAGTATTGCACCGGAATGGGAGTTTATTAATGGAAAAGAAAGCGAGCAATGGTTAGCCCATTTGGCAGATGCTGAAGTATTGATCGGTTGGAGCAGCGCTGTTGTCCAGCATTGCTTGCAGCCGGGAACTCGACTTCGCTGGGCACAGAATTGGGGTGCGGGCGTCGATAGAATACCGCTTGATTCATTGGCCGAATTCGGTGTAATGCTGACTAATGCCAGTGGAGTTCACCCGAATCCTATATCTGAGACGGTATTGGGCATGATGCTTGCTTTAACGCGAAACATTCACCTGGCTATTGGCAATCAGCTTCAGAAAAAATGGACTTCGCTAGGTGAGCTTGGAGAAATGCATGGAAAAACAGTCGGCATTATCGGTGTGGGAGCTATCGGTACAGAGGTTGCCAAGCTTTGCAAAGCATTTGGCATGAAGGTGCTGGGGGTAAAAAGGTCGTTGTCCGAATCTGAATATGTGGATCGGATGGTTACGATGGACAGGCTCGATGAAGTGCTGCGCGAGAGCGACTACGTGGTGGTGACACTTCCGCTCACCAAAGATACCCGGCATGCCATTGGCAGCAGCCAGTTCGAGCTGATGAAGCAGACCGCCTTCTACATCAATATTGGCAGAGGAGGTACGACGGATGAGCAAGCATTGGTCGAAGCCCTTCGCAATGGTGAAATTGCCGGTGCAGGCTTGGATGTGTTCGAAGTGGAGCCGCTTCCGGAATACAGTCCTCTGTGGGAAATGAGCAACGTCATCCTGACTCCTCATAACTCCGGCTCGACTGTTTACTATAATGAGAGAGCTATGGACATCTTTTTGCAAAATTTACGCGACTATGTTGAAGGCAAAGAGCCTCAGTTGAATCGGGTGGACTTAAGTAATCAATATTAAGCATTACGTATAAACCGTATAAGTCGTATAAGCCGGCAGGGTAAACATAAATGTCTTCTCTTAATAAGGGAGACATTTATGTTTACCCTTGTTTGCGTTTAAAGCCATTGTGGTATCATCTTAAAATGTTTGTATATAATTGCCTAATTCCCTGCACTACAATAAAAACAAGTAAAATCATTTGTATATAGGGGGAGGAGCAGGATGATCATTTTAAACAAAAGCTATTTGGCTGCCATGACGGCTGTTATTCTGAGTGTCGCGGTCGCAGGCTGTTCAGGAACAAATGGTGGTAAAGAGGGGAATGCCTTAACCACATCTAAAGCAACCAACGGTAAATATGATCCGCCAATTACCATTACGACAGCGCGTGTGCTTGACCCGAATGTAAAATTTAAGCCTGGCGAAACGATTGAGGACAATGTACATAGCCGATGGATGTCCGACAAAATGGGAATTAATATGAAGCACACGTTTGTCGTGAACAACGAAAAGGATTTTAATACAAAGCTCCGCCTGCTGCTTGCCGGCAGCGAACCACTGCCGGATGTATTTCAAGTATCGGACCCTACTCTAATCAGCGAGTTAATTCAGTCGGGTAAGGTAATGGCTCTGGATGACGCGATTGCCAAGTTTGCCCCACAGAACATTAAGGACTTATATCAGAAATATCCAGACGGTTTCAATATGTTTATAAACAACGGTAAAACCTACGGCATACCGATGTATGAAAGCTTGACGGGAGGAACCATTCTATGGGTCCGGCAGGATTGGTTGAAGAAACTGAATCTCCCTGATCCCAAAACAATCGATGATATGGATAAAGTGCTCGAAGCCTTCACTAACCAGGATCCGGATGGTAACAATAAGAAGGATACATTCGGATTGGCTCTATCGATGCTGGACCGGGTTAATGGAACAAGGGCGACAGCGGATTGGGTGTTTGGGGCTTACGGCAATTACATGCCGTTTCAATGGAGTAAGGATAAGGATGGGAATCTAGTGTACGGGTCTATTCAGCCGTCAATTAAGGAAGCGCTTTCAAAACTTCGTGATTGGATGTCCAAAGGTTATATTGATCCCGAGGCAGGTATTAAGGATAAGAACAAAGCAACGGAAAGCTTTGTTAACGGTTCTGCAGGCTTGGTAGCCGGTGAATATCATATGTATCCGGTACCGTTGCTGGACACCGTTAAAAACAACGCAAAGGCGGAATTTAAACCGCTCTACCTTCCGGCTGGACCAACCGGAAATATTGGTAGAGTTGAGACGCCGATGGTTAAGAGAGGCATTCTCTTCAGCAAAGATTTTCAGCATGTAGATGCCTGGTTCGCCTATTACAAGAAACTATTCGAATACCAGTTCTTCGTTAAGGATTCCGAGTTTTATTTAGGCAACCACGAGGGGTATGACTATGTAATGAAGGACGGCAAGCCGGTTTACCAGCAGTTCGAGCAAGCCGGAATTCCCAAAGAGCAGTGGCCGCTGCCTGATGGGAAGACGCCGATTGAAGCCAAGGCCTATGCTTCCCTCATTGGTGGAACGAATTTGAACAGACCGTACTCCTACGATGAAGGAATTTTAAAATTTGCCAATGACCCTAAAGCGGTGCCTGCTAATCCAATCGAGGACAGCATTAAGGATAGAGTGCCTGTTCACCAGTTGGCCGGCAAGATCCGAATTGAACAGAATAAATATGATTTGCCCAATGAGTTCAAAGGCTCGCCAACTAAGACGATGAGGACGAAGCTGGAGCTACTTGAGAAAATGGAGAAGGAAACCTTCAACCAAATTATTTATGGAAAGCTCCCGGTCGATGCCTTCGACAAATATGTTGCCGACTGGAAGGCTAGCGGCGGAGATGAGATAACGAAGGAAGTCAATGAATGGTATAAATCGTTAAAGAAATAAGATGAATCTAATAGCAAGCATAAGTAGGTGAGCCTGCAAACTATTTCGGCCGCAGCAGGCTCGCCTCTTTTGCTTAAGGAAAGGTGCTGAAAATCATGAGTGAACTGATCCGACCAATCACCGGTTCCGAGTCTGCCGCTGCGGCTAAGAAACGATCCAAATTTATGTCATACATGAGGCAAACCTGGAGCTTTCATTTGCTTCTGCTGCCTGCCCTGATCATCGTCATTATATACCAATACGTCCCGATGCTAGGCATTGTTATAGCTTTTAAAGAATACAAACCTTGGCTTGGCATCATGAACTCGGAGTGGGTCGGGCTGGACCATTTCAAATATTTGTTTACGTACCCTGACAGTGTTCAGGTCATCATCAATACAATTATTATTTCTTCCTTAAAAATCAGTACGAATATTGTAATTCCATTCATTTTTGCCCTGCTGCTTAACGAGGTGCGAAAAACTTATATAAAACGCTGCATTCAAACACTGGTGTACTTGCCTCATTTCTTATCATGGGTTATTCTCGGAGGCATCTTAATTGATTTGTTGTCGGTAAAAACAGGCATAATTAATCGCTTTATCGAACTGCTCGGGTTTCCGCCGGTGTTCTTTCTGGGGGATGGCGATTGGTTCAGGGTTACGGTTATTGTCAGTGATGTGTGGAAAGATTTCGGGTTCTCAGCCATTGTGTATCTTGCAGCCTTAGCCGGTATTAATCCTGCCCTTTATGAGGCTGCGGAAGTCGATGGGGCCAACCGCTGGGAGCAAACGATGTATATTACGATACCCTCCGTCCTGCCTATTGTTGCTGTAGTGACGACGCTTGCACTTGGGAAAATATTGGATGGAGGCTTTGACCAAATTTTTAACCTGTATAACCCGCTGGTTTACAACAAGGGTGACATTATCGATACATTCGTTTACAGGGTTGGTCTTGTCGGGGGGCAGTTCAGCTTTGCTTCAGCTGTCGGCTTATTCAAATCATTGATCGGATTTATACTTGTTGTTGTTTCGTACAGACTAGCCTATAAATTTGCGAATTATCGAATATTCTAAAAGCGGGTGAGCAGCCATGTATAAGTCATTACCTTATAAAATATTTTCATACTGTAACCATGCTTTATTGACTGTATTGGCGATCTTGTGCATTTTACCCCTGATTCATGTATTTGCCATTTCTTTAAGCTCGAGTGCCGCAGCGACTGGAAATATCGTCACCTTTTGGCCAGTGCAATTTACGTTTGAGGCCTATGCGGAGACATTGGGCAACAGCAACTTCCTGCATTCATTGTATATCGGGATTAAACGTGTTGTATTAGGCACCTTCATCTCCATGCTGCTTGTTGTTTTGGCGGCTTATCCGCTCTCCAAGGAGGAGACGAAATTTCAGGGGCGCACTGTCTACGCTTGGCTGTTCGTGTTTACGATGCTGTTTCATGCAGGACTTATTCCCACCTATCTGGTTGTAAAAGGAACGGGGCTGATGAACACGATCTGGGCGCTCGTTCTGCCTGGGGCGGTAAGCGTGTGGAACCTGATTCTGATGCTCAACTTCTTTCGCACGATTCCGAAGGAGCTGGAAGAAGCTGCTCTAATGGATGGAGCCAGCCACCTCCGAATTTTGTTCACGATTTATTTGCCTATATCTATGCCTTCCGTGGCGACACTATCCTTATTTGCTATGGTGACCCATTGGAACGCCTGGTTTGACGGAATGATTTACCTATCCAACGCGAAGGACTATCCGATATCGACCTTTTTGAGATCAATCATTGTATCGGAAAATTTCTCAGTGTTAGGTCTTACTGAAGATGAGATCAAAAATATTTCGCCGCGTACGGTCAAGGCATCTCAGGTGTTTATTGGTGCATTGCCGATCCTGCTTGTATATCCCTTTTTGCAAAGATACTTTGTGAAGGGCGTTATTGTCGGCTCCGTTAAGGAATAGATTTTACTCAAAGCAGGGGTAAGTCATTTATTTATCCCAGAAATGGTTGTGTTCCCAAGGTGCCTATGTACAATAACAGTAAAGAGTATTTTACAGGGAACAGGTGACGGGATGCCTAGGATCATGCTAAAAAACATCAGTATTTTCAGCAAAATTATGATCATTATAGGATTAATGCTAATTCCACTGCTGCTGATGTTCGCTTATTCCAACCAAGTGAGCATGAATGTGGTCAAGTCTGAGATTGAGAAGTCTAACGTGAACCGTCTTTCTTTTTTTCTGAATCAAATGGATACGAATGCTGAACAGCTCTCCAAAGTTGCTTTTACACTGGGAAGAGAGCCGGAGGCTATCAAATTTCAGTCGATTCATATGTCGTATGACCTGTTCGATACCATCCAAATCAGGCAAACCTTAATGGAAAAAATCAATTTGCAAAGCGCATCCTACAGCTGGACGAATAAATTATCAATGTATTCACCGAACTTAAAGCAACTGGTTTCTACAAATCCATCCGAGAACTATGATCTGGACTATTTCAAGAGCCATATGTCCTCGGATTGGACCTACCGACCGATCATGCGGGACAATGGCAAGCAAAACTACTTTTACCGGTATTCTACTGAGCCTTCGCTCTTATTCAGCGACCTGAGTAATGTTAATTTGATTATCGAGGTAGCTTTTGCAGCACATAATATCGAACGGATGCTCGATCAGTTTAAAGAGGGGAGTATTGGAGACCCATTTTTTTATAATGACAACTACGACCCCATTATGAACGCTACGGCCAATCAGGAAATTATTCAGGAGCTCGTAGGCTTGCTTAAACACGAAAAGCTGCTTCCTTCGGGCAGTCAGGTCATCGAAGTCAAAGGAATTAAATATATGCTTAACTATGCCAAATCGAATTCGCTGGACTGGTATTTAGTAGATGTGGTTCCGCTTCAGAATGTACTGGCGCCCATCACGACCAGCCGGAATCTATTTTATACAACAATCTCCATGCTGCTGCTGACCAGTATCTTAAGTTCTTATCTTTTGTTCAAAAATGTACAGGTTCCGATCACCCGGTTAATTGCAAGTGTAAACCATTTGAAACGGGGCAATTTCTCCACGAGATTGACGTATCAAGCAAACAGAGAGTTCACCATTTTGTTCAATCATTTTAATAATATGGCTGAGCAGATTCAGGATTTGGTAGAAAAGGTGCTGCGTGAAAAGATAAGGGTAAGAGACGCTAATTTAAAGCAGCTGCAATCCCAAATCAATCCCCACTTTTTATACAACTGTCTGGCCTTTATTCAAAGTATGGCACAGCTCGAAAACAAGCAGGCTATTATTGCTATGACCCGACACCTAAGCAAATATTACCGGTATACGACCCGGATAGAGCATCAGGAGATTTCGCTTGCAAGTGAATTGGAGTTAATAACCAATTATTTGGAAATTCAAAAGCTGCAAACCCGCAGGCTGGAATACTGCATTGATGTGCCTGAGACGATGAAAGGAAGCCTGATCCCGAGACTGCTTGTCCAACCTATAGTGGAAAATGCTATCATACACGGTATTGAGTGCAAAGCCGGTATAGGGACGATCATGATTACAGGCTGTGAGACGGAATCCATCAGCACTCTGACCATAGAAGACAGCGGAATAGGGACGAGTCTGGATGAGATAGCGAAGTTTAACGAGAAGTTCAGCATAGATAGGGGCGAGGAGATTGGGCACGGGATGTGGAATGTTCATCAACGGCTGCGGCATCAGTTTGGCGGCCGATCGGGTGTACTGGTTTCCGAGTCCGTGCTGGGAGGCTGGAAGGTTACTCTGACCATGGAAAAAGTTAGCGTCTCTGCTTAACATCTTCTTTACATAGTTCTCAGAGGAGGGGCTGTGCATGCTGCAGTTGCTGATAGTAGATGATCATCCGGATCAGGTTGAAAGTATGGCTCAAACGATTCCTTGGTGTAATTACGGTATTGAAGCGGTCTACAAGGCTTATTCCGCGCATGAAGCGCTCGATTACATCAAATCCCGTGCAATCGATATTATGATTACCGATATCCGGATGCCTGAGATGAATGGATTGGAGCTGATCCGATCTGTTCGTGCTATTTCCGAGAAAATAAAATGCGTGCTTATGTCCGGCTTCAGTGACTTTGAATATGCGAAGCAGGCGATTCAATATAAAACCGCAGGTTATTTAATGAAGCCTGTTGATACCCAAGAATTAACGACGCTTATCGAACAAATTCATGTGGAGTTTCAAAACGAGTGGAATGTTAATGAGGTGGTTCAGAATGCACTGTACACCTTGCGTGAAAACATTCCTTTTCTGCGTGCTCAGTTATTAATGGATTTATTGCAAGGAAGACAACTCTCGCATTCCGCCTTAGGCAAAAAGATGAAAGCGCTGAATCTTTCATTTGCAGCAGAGGATGAGGTGTGCATGATGGTAATCCGGTTGGATGGGGATTCTGCCGCTAACGATGAAGAGAATGTCTCGCTGCTGGAATATGCGGTGACGAATATGGCGGAGGAGGTATTCGGGGAGGCTTTCACTCTGTGGCATTGCAAAGATGCTGATGGTCAGTTGGTGTTTCTGGTAAGAGCCAATAAACCGTGGGAGCAGCAGCCGCACCAGGAGCCTACGAGGGAAGCTTATCTCAAACAAATGGAATTGTATGCAGAGGAATTGCAAAAGAAAACCAGGGTTTATTTGAAGCGTAAAGTGTCCGTGCTCCTCATGAACCAATGGATGCGTTTGTCAGGACCGATTGCTTCTATGTATCAAGCTGCTGCTGCTGGAGTACGCAAGCATCTGGGCGGCGACAAGCAATTTGTGGCCGTTGTGTCTGGTGACATGGAGATAGTACAAGTAGGTGCTCTTCAAACCTTGTATGAGCCGCCGCTGCTGCTGCATTTGC
The DNA here is from genome assembly GCF_024722015.1 of Paenibacillus radicis (ex Xue et al. 2023). Classification (GTDB taxonomy): domain Bacteria; phylum Bacillota; class Bacilli; order Paenibacillales; family NBRC-103111; genus Paenibacillus_S. The sequence goes on from NZ_JANQBD010000026.1 coordinate 61,048, forward strand.
TGGAAACAGGACGCTGGGAGCTGGCGAGTGACCGGCTGGAGCTGATTTTCGCGGAGCTGGCTGTTAAATGGAGGGAATCACCGGAGTATTTAAGCGAAGCCTTTTTCTTCATCGCTGGAGCCTTTATGCGCATCTCTCATAAAAACGGCAGGCCGCTGCAGAATCTAATTGGTGACTACGGAATGAAATTGCAGCAGAATCGTCCGTTCTCCTCGCTTAACCAGCTTCGCGATTGGGTAGTTCATGTGTTTGAGCTGCTCAAGGGCGAGCATCAGAAGGAATCGCTTGAATCCAAGATGACTGTGGTCGAACGTATTCAAGCTTATATTGGGCAGCACATGGACGGGGATGCCTCATTGCAGGCCATAGCTGACCATGTCGGTCTCCATCCAGCCTATATATCCAAAGTGTACAAGGTTGAAACCGGCTGCTGCATCAGTGATTATGTGATGAAGATCAAGATGGATAAGGCGGTTGAGCTGTTAAGAAACAAGAATGAGAAGGTTTACAATATTGCAAGCCAATTGGGGTATCAAACTCCCCATTATTTTATTAAGGTGTTCAAGAAATATTATGGGATGACACCCCAGGAATTTAAGCTGAAGCAGTAAGGGAATGAAACTTTAAGAGACCAAGCAAAGTGGTATGACCTTAAAACATTTGTATATTTATCCGCTTGGATTCCTTTTAAACTGAATATATGTAAACGATTTCGTTTGAAAATTGGAGGAGGACACCCGTATGAAATTAGTATCCACTTATCCGTTTGACCAAAAACAGCTTGCCGAAATGGACAGCAAAGGAATTACCGTGAAGCTTTTTAAAGGAGAGCAGGATCTCATACAGTCTGATGAATATACAGATGCCGATATCATTATCGCCAATCACCGCACGCTGCAGCAAGATTTTCTGGAAAAATGCGAGAAAGTTAAGTGGGTTCAGGTGGCTCATATCGGAATCGAGCGGCTGCCTATGGATTATTTGAAGGAAAGAGGAGTAACGGTGATTAATGCGCGCGGTTCTCTGGGACTGCCGATTGCGGAAGATATATTATGCAAAATGCTCATGCTTTCACGTAAAAGCGTCAGGGTCGTAAAAAATCAATTCGATCATATATGGGGAAATACCGGTGGGGGTTTTATTAATCTATATGGTAAAACGGCAGGTATTATAGGTGCGGGGGATGTAGGCACAGAGACGGCGATTCGTGCCAGAGCATTCGGTATGAAAGTTATCGGCATCAATACAACCGGAAATGAGCTGCCCGAATTTGATGCTATGTATAAGCCTGAGCAGCTAAATGAGGTCATAGCCCAGAGCGATTATATTATTTTGACGCTTCCGCTAACCGATCAATCGGTCAATTTGCTCGGCGAAGAGCAGTTCAAGCTGATGAAGCCGACCGCTTTTATTATCAATATTTCCCGTGGAGCTTTAATTAATGAAGAAATTTTGCTGGATTATTTGCAAAACAAGAAAATTGCCGGAGCCGGCTTGGACGTATTTGTGGAGGAATTTAAGCTCGGTAAGCTGCCTGCCGAAAGCCCGTTCTGGGAGCTGGACAATGTCCTCATTACTCCTCATTGCGCAGGAGGCGGAGATCAGTTCCATCAACGGTTCTCAGCAGGCTTCATGCATAACCTGGATTTATTCTTACAAGGTAAAGCCGATGAAATGATTAACGTACGACAATTCGGCAAAGGGTATTGAGGAGGCGTTTCCCATGGCATGGTGGAGCAGAAACAATCTGCGCTTGATCCAAAATAACCTTCGCGAAACAGACTCGAATCTTGATGTGGATAGACTGATCGGAGAGCTCCAGGAGCTCTCCGCCAACGTACTGATGATGAATGCCGGAGGAATTGTTGCCTTCTACCCGACCAAGCTTGAATATCATTACCGTGCGGCGGGCCAGCAGAAAGACATGTTGAAGGAAGCCATCGAGAAGGCGCATGCGGCCGGAATGAGGTTCATTGCCCGATTTGACTTCAGCAAAGCTCATGAGAGTATTTTTGCCAAGCGGCCCGAGTGGTTTTACCGCACGAAGGAGGGCAAGGAGGTTAATTATCACGGCATTGTCCATACGTGCATCAATGGCTACTACCAGCGTGAGTACTCGCTGCAGCTGATCGACGAGGTCATCTCCAATTATGCGGTGGACGGCATCTTCTTTAATATGTTCGGCTACCAGACCCGCGATTACAGCGGTCATCATTACGGTATTTGCTTTTGTGACAGCTGCAAGGACCGGTTCCGGGAATGGTCGGGAGGCTTGGAGCTGCCGCAAAGCGAGAGCTTAAACGATCCGGTGTATCGCCAATATAAGGCGTTCCAGGATGCGACGACGAAGGAGATGCTGGATCGAATCCATGACTTCGTGAAGAGCAGGTCTACGGATATTGCGATCTCCACGTACAACGAGCACAAGGTGGATATTGTCCGTAAAGAATCGAACACGGACCCGGTTCGTCCGCATCCGGTGTGGCTGTATTCAGCCTCCGAAAATGTGAAATCGCTGGAAGATTCATGGGACGATAAGCTGATCAGCAACTGCTGCATCAATGCGATTGACTTGATTCACCGGTTTACCGCCGTGTCCAAGCATGAGATGAATATCCGCCTGAAGGAAAGCCTGGCGAGCGGCTCAGGATTGGACTTCTGCATTATCGGCGTGTTCGAGGATTACCCGGACCGTGAGAATTTGCCGACGGTAGCGGATATATTCAAGTATCACAAGGAGCATGAGGCATACTATGGAAGCTTCCAGAGTGCAGCTGATGTGGCATTGATCAAGCCTGGGGGACCGGCTCCGGCGAATATGAAGGAGTACCAGGGCTTGTTCAAGATGCTCAAGGAACGGCATATCTTGTTCGATGTTATTCACGAGAACAATCTGCTGAACAAGAAGCAGGACTTGAGCCGGTATCAGGCGGTGCTCATTCCGGACATTCCCGAGCTGGGAGCAAGCGAGCTGGAAGTGCTGGAGGAGCTGTACCGCGAAGGCGTACAGCTGATCGGCACGGGCCGCTCCTTCACCACAGGCGCAGCAAATGAAGCATTCCTACAGCGCATATTCGATGTGCGGCCGGTCAGCCTGCAGGTGTACGAGCGGGAAGCGGCATATTTGCAGACAGCGGATAAAGCGCTGTTCAAGAGCTTCCCGGAGCGGGACTGGATGTTTCTGAAGGGCCCCTTCCGCGAGCTGGAATTCGGCCCGCAGGCTCAGAAGCAGCTGCCGTTTGTCGCGCCGTCAACGTTTGGTCCGCCGGAACGCGCCTCCGGGCACCGTATTTCTGAGGACTGCTTCGGCGCGTCGATCCGCGAGGATGGCTCCTGCCGAGCCATCTATGTACCATGGCAGCCAGGTGAGTTGTATTATCGGTACGGCTATGCCGACCATAAGCATATCGCGCTGGATTTGCTGGACTACGCCGTAGACGGAAAGTATAAGCTGACGACGAACGCTCCGCAAAATGTGGAGGTGTTCTTCAACAAGCTGGATGAGCAAACGTATATTCTGCACCTGCTGAACCTGTCGGGATTTAACGGAGTCACTTATTTTGAGCCGATACCGGTGTATGATTTGGAAGTTACCCTTCATGGTATCGGGGAATGTAGACAGGTGAACAGCTTGGTAGAACCGACTGCGGCAGCATATTCGATGGTTGGCAGCGATGTGACCCTGCGATGCCGTGAGCTGAAGGATTTTGCGGCTATCGTTATACAGGTATAGATCTGGAAATGGAGGGTATGAAGCGATGAAAATCAATTTAGACGGAATAGACACATTGCTGCAAATAGACAAGTCCCAGCTGCTTGAGGCAACCACGAATTATCCTAAGTGGATCTTGGAGGGGTATGAACAGGCGAAAGCGTTCGAAGTTATGCCACTGGATAGAAAAGTGGATGAAATTGTTATATGCAGTGTTGGAGGCGGTCCAGTAGCCAGCCTGCTCCAATTGAAATCGATGCTGTCCGACGAGATCAAGGCTCCGATCATACTCTCTCAAGCTTATACAATGCCTGCTTATGTGGATGCGGATTCGCTTATTTTTATCGTTAATTATTCGGGAGGCTCCGAGGAGGTAGTAAGCGCGTACCGTCATGCTATCGACACAGGCGCAACGATTGTTGTTCTGACCGTCGGCGGAAAGGCCAAGGAGCTTGCCGAGCAGCATGGGCATTTACTGTTCCAGCTTCCAGCGGGAAGGGTCCCGCGCATCATCTCTACGAGCCATGTTCTGATCCCTATGCTCGTCATTCTCCATCGTATGGGACTCATTGCCGACCAGGAGCCAGCCATTATGGAAACGGTGGAGCTGCTTGAGCAATTGTCTGGACAATACGCACCTGCTGAGCCGATAAGCAGGAACGAGGCCAAGCAAATCGCGGTGGAAATGGACGGTCTGATTCCCGTTATTTACGGAACACTGCCGTTTACCGATTCCATTGCTGTACGATTTAAGAACCAGTTGGCAGAGAACAGTAAAGTTATGGCTTTTAGCAATGCGATGTCTGGACTTCACCATGATGAGGCGAACGGCTGGGATGCAGATAGCGCTATGCTGAGACAATTTCATTTTACTTTGATTAAGGATCTTGAGGATGCTGAGCCGATGACAAGAAGACTGTCGGCAACACGTGATGTACTTGAGACAAGAGCCGGAGCTGTGCGTGAAATTTCTTCCGTTGGGAGCAGCAGACTGGCTCGAATGTGCTCCTTGGTATATCTCATCGATCATGCTGCTCTTTATGCCGCCCTGATCCGAGGTGTGAACCCGACTCAAGGTGAGGCACTAAATGAGTTTAGAAAAAGATTCAACGGCTAAGCCCGGAATACTACATTCATCCCTCCAAACGCACAAACGTAAATTGTACACCAAGGACGCCGCAAGGCGTTCTTCTTGGTTTGTATGATATAATCAATAACTGGGATATTGGGGACGTTGATCAAATTGCATTCTTGCTATGTAAGAGATCTGGATAGCAGTTGGAGTATGAAACGAGCGGTAACGCCCTATAACCTGCTGATGATTATTTCCAATGGTTCCTTGACTTATTGGGTAGATGGCGAGGATCTATCTCTGCAAGCGGGAGACGTCTTATTCATTCCGGCAGGGTCTGTACGCGGCGGTACTTCGAACGAACAGCACCAAAGGTATGCGACCCATTTCAGCAGCCTTGGCGATGAAGAGCTGCTTCCGCTTCTGGCTAGTAAGCAGCCTTGCAAGCTGAAGCTGCAAAATATAGCTTACTTTAAGCAAAGGTTTTCCTTGCTCAATCATCATTGGCTAACAAAGGGACCCTACTCGTCTGTCATTTGCTGTGGCATTTTATTGGAGATGCTTGGGATTGTCAATCATGAGCTAGATCATCAGAACATCTCTACCAAAAAAGTAAAGCTGGTGGAGGATCTGAAGGCATATATTCACAGCCACTATAAAAGCCTGTTAAAACTACAGGAGCTTGCCGATTATACTGGAAGGTCGCCTAATTATATTTCCTATGTGTTTAAGGAAGCAACCGGCTTTACTCCGATAGAGTATCTTCATAACGTTAGAATATCTATAGCCAAGGATCTTATGCTTTCCAAGCTCATTCCCATTCGGGAAATTGCAGACCAAACAGGTTTTAGCGATCAGGCCTATTTCAACAGAGTCTTTAAAAAAGTAACCGGCTATTCTCCTACCTACTTTGTTAATAAAACAACAGAAAAAACGGTGTGGTCGGAGTAGTGGCAGCTGAAACGTACAGGTCTTGCGTAAGTTTTTATTTAAAAGCGTAGAATCGTGCAAAAATATAAATTCTGTCGATGGATATTTCAAGGGAAAAGCACTACCATAAAGAGAAGAGCAAGAACCGTCAGGTCGTAAGCGCAGGCTGCGCCCATGTATTCTTAATGGCTAAAGGAAGTGACTCCCATGCAAATAAACATGTTGAATGACGGCAGAAGAGGTGTTGTTTTCTGGAAAAATCTAGGGCTCGTTCTCTTGATAACCTGCCTTCCTATGGTTTTTATAGGTGTAATTTTATACTATGTAGGGACTGAGCGAATTGGGGCTGAAGTCGATAGAGCTCATCAAGTGCAGCTTAAGCAATCGATCCAGCAAATGGATGAATATTTATCCAGCCTGGAGAAATTCGCAGTAAGGATTGCGTTTGATCCGACGTTTGACGAGTCCTTGAACCGCATGGATTTTACCGATGAATTCCAAAAAACAAAGGATTTAATGAAATCGCTTACTTTATTATCGGAGTCAAACTCCCTTGTTCAAAGCGTTGGTTTATTTTTACGTGATGGGGATAAGATCGTTGGGGATGAATCCGGCATTCGTCCTATTCAGACGGAGGAGGACCGCAGGCTGTTCCGATCCTTACTGGATAAGGAGCAACTGATTTATTGGGACTATTCGTTAAAACAGATCCATAGACCGGGATCATCATACAAAACGGTCGTCATCAGGCTCCCCGGGGGGCAGATGCATAATTCCTTCGGCGCCTTTCTGATTTATTTGAATCAAGACAAATTGGATGGAATGGTTCAAAAATTATCCTCGGAGCATGCCGTTTCCTTTTTAATTAATGATCAGGGCGAATATTTGACATCACTTCACAGCGATGATTCGAATCCAAGGGAGGAGCTGCTTGAAGAAGCACTTCGAAGCCGTATTATGCAGGAGCAGCTGGGAGAAAATTCATTCAAATTTATGTGGGATGAGGAGATCTACTTCGTATCCTACGGTAAAATCTCAAAGCTTGGCGGTAAATGGACGGTTATTTCAGCGACTCCTTTATCCCAAATCATCGCTCCGGTTTCTTCGATGTCCAGAATGATTATTAGTATAAGCAGTCTTGGTTTGCTAATAGGACTTATGCTGTCATGGTTTGCTTCCAATAAACTATATGCACCCATTCAACGATTAAAAAGTATGCTGGAAATAGGGAAGCATAACAAGCCCGAAGAAAAAAATGAAATTATTTATATTGAGAACGAATGGAAACGCCGCCTGCAGGAGCAGCAGGCTTTGTCTGCACAGATCAATCAGTCGATACCAGCGCTCAGAGAAAGCTTTTTACTGCAATTTTTACAGGGCAATCTATACACCCATACACAATCGGAAATCTTAGGGAAAATGAAGCAGTTAGAATGGGAAGCGGAGCATAAAAAATTTGCTTTTCTAGTGGCAAATCTGCATGGCTTCGCTGAATTGGGCAGCAAATATTCCGAGCGGGATGTTCAACTTATTACGTTCGCCGCCTCTAATATTATGCTGGAGCTCAGCTTGGAGAGAATACCTATGGCTCATGTTATGAACTTTCAGGACTTGTCTGTAGGGGTGTTCCTTGTATTGAACAACCACAAATCACATGATGAGATCAAACAGGAGCTCAGCAAGCTCGCGCAAGATTTCATAACGGCTCTGAACAATGTGCTGCGGATGAAGGCGACCCTTGTAATTAGTAAAATAACCGAGTCAGTAATGGAAGCACCGGATGTGTTGGAGCAGACCCGAAAAGCGCTGCACTTTAGAGATCTTAAGACGTCGAACCAAATGCTCGATATGAGCCATTTCATATTGGAGCATTCAGGCCGTACGAGGTATCCGTTCGAGCTGGAACGGGAAATTGTAACCGCTATAGGAATGGGACTTGAAGATGAAGCAGTCCGTCTCATTAGAGCGTTTATGCTTGCTTTGCAAAGCAACGACAGCACGGAGTGGATGGTTCATCAAGGGATGATGAAGCTGCTGGGAGCCATCCATGATACGATCATCAGGTATGATGTGGATTTGTACACGTTATATGACGGCATGCATGTGTATGAACAGCTTGTAAAGATTTATGAGCCTGATGAGATGGTCCACTGGTTCCAATACAAGCTTATCCAACCTTTTATTAAAACATTGTCTATGGCTTATGACGCTGATTTGCGAGGAACCATAGAGGAGCTGCTCAAGCGAATCCAAAATGAATTTTTGTCCGATGTTTCCCTGGAACTGTATGCCGAACAGCTGCAAATGAGCTCATCGAAGCTCAGCAAAGCATTCAAGCAAATAACAGGCATCAACTTTATTGATTATATCGTTCAGCTGCGGATTGAAAAGTGCAAGGAGCTGCTGTTCAAAACCGATATGAAGATCAACGATATTGCAGGCATACTCAGCTACCAGCCTTCTTATCTGATCCGTATTTTTAAAAAGAGCGAAGGAATGACACCCGGACAATATCGTGAGAAACATGCGCAGGGACTATGCTGAAAACTATAGCCGTTTCTAATTCTTTAATGGGATTAGAGCGGTTTTTTTGGCATGTCAAAAAAGTGTTATCGCCGGAAACCTGCGTCCAGCCTGAGGAAAAATGTTGTCATTGCCTGAAATGAGCTGACTGCGTACAGTTAGGGCATCGCTGAACAAGAGGAGCTTAAGGGGAGGAGCAAGACGCTGAGGGCATTACGAATTTGATGAATTTGATAAGGATAAGGAGGTAGCGATTCATGTTAACGCAGTCGGACTTGAAATTAAACAGCGGTAGTAAAGCGAAGAAGAGCCGAATGGATACCGTATGGAAAGGCTTGGCAAGGGATAAAGTGTTGTATCTCCTTATGCTGCCCGGACTGTTATTTTTTCTTATTTTCAAATACGTTCCCATGTGGGGTGTCATTATTTCTTTTCAGGATTATTCTCCGTATTTGGGGATGTTAGGGAGCCCTTGGGTCGGTTTTGATCATTTCACACGTTTTTTTGCCAATCCTGATTTTTGGCTGCTGTTCCGCAATACGATGATGATCAGCTTGCTGAGTCTGGTGTTCTTCTTCCCTGTGCCTATTGTCATGTCACTGCTGCTGAGCGAAGTGAAGCATAGGGTATTCAAAAGAGTGGTGCAATCGATTGTGTACTTGCCTCATTTTCTTTCCTGGGTGGTGGTAGTGGGCATTACATTCCTGTTATTCTCACAATCCTCAGGAATTGTGAATTTGGTGCTGGAATTTATAGGGTTCTCCCGAGTCGACTTCCTGTCTAATCCCAATTGGTTCTGGGGTATGCTGACCGCGCAAAATATTTGGAAGGAAACGGGCTGGGGCACCATTATATTCCTTGCGGCGATTGCAGGCGTTGATCCTCAATTGTATGAAGCTGCTAAGATTGACGGGGCCAACCGTCTAAGGCAGACCTGGCATATTACACTTCCTGCTATTCGAAGCGTCATTATTATATTGTTAATTTTACGGATCGGGCAAATTATGGATGTCGGGTTCGAGCAAGTGTTTCTGATGATGAACGGGGCGGTATCCGAGGTGTCGGATGTTTTTGAAACCTATGTATATCGAGTCGGTATACAGGGTGGTCAGCTAAGCTACAGCACTGCCGTAGGCCTGTTTAAATCATTTATTGGTCTGGTGCTGGTCATTGGGGCCAATCGGTTGGCTAAGCGGTTCGGAGAAGAAGGAGTCTATTAGTCGCTGGCAATTTGTTGAAAAGGAGACCGGATTGTATGAAAGAAAGCAAGGGAGACCGTTTATTTAATGGGTTCAATATTTCAATCCTGATTCTGGTATGTATCGTCACGGTGTTTCCGCTGTATTATGTGTTTGCCGTTTCATTTACAAGCCCGTCGGAATATTTGCAGAAGCAAGGGTTCGTGCTTTTTCCCGAGCACTGGACCATGAAATCCTATCAATACCTGCTGTCTACCTCGGCCTTTAAGGATGCCTCATTGGTCAGTATATTTCTAGCTACAGTAGGCACGTTTCTGAGCTTAATGGTAACCTCGGCGATTTCTTACGGATTATCTAGAAAGCGGTTGCAGGGGCGAAGGCTGTTCCAATTGCTCATTCTGATTACGATTTTATTTAGCCCCGGCATTATTCCGCCTTATTTATTAGTGAGAGATTTAGGCTTGATCAATAGTATCTGGTCATTGATTTTACCGGTGCTTACAAGCGGCTGGTATGTCATCTTGATGAAAAGCTTCTTTGACAGCATCCCTGTCGAGCTGGAGGAAGCGGGAATGATTGACGGCTGTAATGATGCCGGTATTTTCTTCCGTATCATTCTTCCGTTATCTTTACCGGCGTTGGCGGCTTTCGGGCTTTTCTATGCTGTGTCTTATTGGAATACATTTTTCAACGCGATTCTCTATATCAATGACAATACCAAATGGCCTCTACAGCTGGTGCTTCGCAATATGCTGATCGAATCCTCTACATCTATGGGTGGCTCGGCAGCTATGGAGATGAGGTCGGAAGAACAGATTCCGGGACAAACGTTGAAAATGGCAGCTGTCGTAATTGCGACCTTGCCAATAATCGTTGTGTATCCGTTTCTGCAAAAGCATTTTGACAAGGGGGTGATGCTGGGATCGGTAAAAGGGTAAGCGGTGTAGGCTGGAACACGGAAGTATAGCAAAGGTTTTCATTATTAAAGGGAGGTTTTCGAATTGAAAGCTAAATCAAAAGTACTTCGTATTGGAACTTATGCTGCTATATCAGGAATGATGGTGTCCATGCTGGCTGCATGCTCAGGCGGCGCTCAACAAGCAGCGCCGGGAGCTGCAGGCAAAGATGCTCCAGCCTCAAGCGGGGACGCCGCTAAACAGGGTCCTCCTACCGAAATCAGCATCATTACCGAATTTCATACAACAGAGCCTCCAGGTGCCAATAATCCAGTTACGAAGGAGTTCGAGAAACGGACGAATACGAAGCTGAATATTATTTGGGTATCGCCAAACAACTGGACAGAGAAGCAGAATGTGGTACTGGCCTCAGGTGATATACCCGATCTGATGAAAGTGTCCGACATTCGCAACCCGTTGATGCAGCAGATGGTTAGACAGGGCGCATTCTGGGATTTGACGCCTTTTCTAAAGGATTATCCGAATTTGATGGAATATCCGAAAAACGTCATGGACAGCACAAAAATAAACGGCAAAAATTATTTGCTGCCATCTGTTCGTCCGCTTGAGGGCAGTACGGTTATGGGCGTGCGCAAGGACTGGCTGGATAAGCTCGGGCTCAAGGTTCCTACCACGACGGATGAAATGTATGAGGTTATGAAAGCCTTCGTCAACAATGACCCTGATGGCAACGGCAAGAAGGATACGTATGGCTATAATATGCGGGATACCGGTTTGTTCTTTGAGAACGTATTTAATAAAGCAAACGGCAAGTGGAAGCTTGTTGATAACAAGCTGGTGGATACGGTGCTGGAGCCGGGGACACGGGAAATGCTCGTCTGGCTGAATAAAGTATACAAGGAAGGACTCATTCCTCAGGATTATATGGTTATGAAAACAACCCAGACCGAGGAGTTGGCAACCTCTAACCGTTCAGGCTTTACAACAGATGGGATGCCGGGCTTGTGGCGGCAGATCGAAAATCCGATGAAGATCGATCCGAAGGCTGATTACCTGGCACTTGTTGCATTGAATGGGGTAACGACACAATCAACTGGCTTTAACGGTGCCTACCTGATACCGAAGAAGGTACCGGAAGCCAAGGTGAAGAAAATTCTCGCATTGATGGACTATGGTGCTACAGAAGAAGGCTTCTATCTGGGCATTTACGGAATTAAAGGTGTGCACTATAACGAAGTGGACGGCTTTAAGGTTAGCACGAAGCAGGCTGATACGGACAGTGTATCCATAAGCTCCTTCGGTAAAATTTTCGAACGTAATGAGAAGTATTTATTTGCTACTGCAACCGGCATGACGAAGGAAGTATTCGAGCGCAACAAAAAAATTCTGGATGAGAAATCCAAAATCAGCATCCCCGATCCATCCATTGGATTGATCTCGGAGACGGAAACAAGAGTAGGTACGGAATATAAAAAGAAAATAGATGATCTGAAGGTTAAAGTCATCATGGGCAAAGAACCGATTGAAGCTTGGGATACGTTTGTTAGCGGGCTGAAGAAGGATGCAGACTACCAGAAGATTATTGCTGAGATGAACAAGGCTTTTCAAGAAAGAGGCAAGTAACTTTTTGAACTACCTTTATTAAGGGAAGGTTGTGCTGGCATGAAAGAATATGGCTATAAAGTATTAATCAATGGGCAATTATCGACTAACAAATACCGTTATCCGAATGAGAAGCGCGAGGTTATTTGTTCAACAACATTAATACAGGGTCACGGTATGAATATTATCGTCGACCCCGGCTGGCGCGATGAACCGCTGCTGGACAAAATGCGAGAAGAGCAAATTTCTCCTGAGTCTATCGACCTCATTTATGTGACGCATATGCATGCCGACCATATCCGGTCCATCCGGTTGTTTCCGAACGCCAAATGGCTCGGCTATGGAAAGGAGATCGACAATTGGCGGGATAAAATTTCCGATGCGGACCGTGATATATTGGAGCAGCTTCAACCGGTAGCCGGTGAAATTTACGAGGATATCACAATCATAGAAACTCCAGGGCATACGTTGGAGCATACCTCAGTGTTGTTTCATAGTGGGGGAAAACGTATTTTGGTGGCGGCCGATGCCGTATTGGTCAAAGAATATTACGAGCATCGGGAGGTTCACGTTATTTCCGAGGACAAGGAGCTGGCTAAGCAGTCCATAGATCTGGCCAAGCAAATTGCGGATATTATAATACCGGGACATGATGAGCCGTTCGAAGCATTCTGAGAGATAATCTGCTCGCATTAAAATGAAAAGGAGCTCTTACATGACTTGGTGGAAAAAGAATAATCTGCGCTTGATCCAAAATAACCTTCGCGAAACAGATGCGAATCTTGATGTGGATAGACTGATCGGAGAGCTCCAGGAGCTCTCCGCCAACGTACTGATGATGAATGCCGGAGGAATTGTTGCCTTCTATCCGACCAAGCTTGAGTATCATTACCGTGCGGCGGGCCAGCAGAAAGACATGCTGAAGGAAGCCATCGAGAAGGCGCATGCGGCCGGAATGAGGTTTATTGCCCGATTTGACTTCAGCAAAGCTCATGAGAGTATTTTCGCCAAGCGGCCCGAGTGGTTTTACCGCACGAAGGAGGGCAAGGAGGTTAATTATCACGGCATTGTCCATACGTGCATCAATGGCTACTACCAGCGTGAGTACTCGCTGCAGCTGATCGACGAAGTCATCTCCAATTATGCGGTGGACGGCATTTTCTTTAATATGTTTGGCTACCAGACCCGCGATTACAGCGGTCATCATTACGGTATTTGTTTTTGTGACAGCTGCAAAGACCGGTTTCGAGAATGGTCGGGAGGCTTGGAGCTGCCGCAAAGCGAGAGCCTAAGCGATCCGGTGTACCGCCAATATAAGGCGTTCCAGGATGCGACGACGAAGGAGATGCTGGATCGAATCCATGACTTCGTGAAGAGCAGATCTACAGATATTGCGATCTCCACATACAACGAGCACAAGGTGGATATTGTCCGTAAAGAATCGAACACAGACCCGGTTCGTCCGCATCCGGTGTGGCTGTATTCAGCCTCCGAAAATGTGAAATCGCTGGAAGATTCATGGGACGATAAGCTGATCAGCAACTGCTGCATCAATGCGATTGACCTGATTCACCGGTTTACCGCCGTGTCCAAGCATGAGATGAATATCCGCCTGAAGGAAAGCCTGGCGAGCGGCTCAGGACTGGACTTCTGCATTATCGGCGTGTTCGAGGATTACCCGGACCGTGAGAATTTGCCGACGGTAGCGGATATATTTAAGTATCACAAGGAGCATGAGGCGTACTATGGAAGCTTCCAGAGTGCAGCTGACGTGGCATTGATCAAACCGGGGGGACCGGCTCCGGCGAATATGAAGGAGTATCAGGGCTTGTTCAAGATGCTCAAGGAACGGCATATCTTGTTCGATGTCATTCACGAGAACAATCTGCTGAACAAGAAGCAGGACTTGAGCCGGTATCAGGCGGTGCTCATTCCAGACATTCCCGAGCTGGGAGCAAGCGAGCTGGAAGTGCTGGAGGAGCTGTACCGCGAAGGCGTACAGCTGATCGGCACGGGCCGCTCCTTCACCACAGGCGCAGCAAATGAAGCATTCCTGCAGCGCATATTCGATGTGCGGCCGGGCAGCCTGCAGGTGTACGAGCGGGAAGCAGCTTATTTGCAGACAGCGGATAAAGCGCTGTTCAAGAGCTTCTCGGAGCGGGACTGGATGTTTCTGAAGGGCCCCTTTCGCGAGTTGGAATTCGGCCCGCAGGCTCGAAAGCAGCTGCCGTTTGTCGTGCCGTCAACGTTTGGTCCGCCGGAACGCGCCTCCGGGCACCGCATTTCCGAGGACTGCTTCGGCGCGGTGATTCGCGAGGATGGCTCCTGCAGAGCCATCTATGTCCCGTGGCAACCGGGCGAGCTGTACTATCGGTACGGCTATGCCGACCATAAGCATATCGCGCTGGATTTGCTGGACTACGCCGTAGACGGAAAGTATAAGCTGACGACGAACGCTCCGCAAAATGTGGAGGTGTTCTTCAACAAGCTGGATGAGCAAACGTATATTCTGCACCTGCTGAACCTGTCGGGATTTAACGGAGTCACTTATTTTGAGCCGGTACCGGTGTATGACCTGGAAGTTACCCTTCATGGTATCGGGGAATGCAGACAGGTGAACAGCTTGGTTGACTCCGATAAGGTGTCCTATTCAACAGCACGTAATGACGTTACAGTCGTTTGCAGCGAGTTAAAGGACTTTGCAGCTTTTGTAATTCAAGTAGAAGGGGCATTGGGTTAACAGCCCAAGAAGGAGGCTCGGCATGAAAGTAGGATTTATCGGGCTTGGCATTATGGGCAAGCCGATGGCCAAGCATATCATTAAAGCGGGTTACAGCCTGAATGTGTATAACCGAAGCCAAGCCTCTATAGAGGAACTGGCTTCGTTGGGAGCCCATTCGCTGCTGAGTCCCAAAGAGGTCGCGGAGCAGTCCGATGTGGTGATAACCATGCTTCCTGATTCACCTCAAGTGCAGGAGGTAATAACAGGTTTTAATGGTGTTGCGGATGGAATCAGCGCAGGGAAAATCGTTGTAGATATGAGCTCAATCGATCCCGGCACAGCGAGGTCCACAGCCGAGGTCATCGCCAGAAAAGGCGGTTCCATGCTGGATGCTCCGGTGAGCGGAGGGGAGATTGGAGCCATTGAGGGCAAGCTGTCGATTATGGTAGGCGGTGATGCTGCGGTGTTTCAACAAGCGCTTCCGCTTTTGCAAACTATGGGCAAGTCGGTCACTTTGGTTGGGGAGATCGGAGCGGGCAATACGGTCAAGCTCATGAATCAGATGATTGTGGCCGTAAACCTGGCTGCTGTTTCCGAGGCGTTTGCTTTCGGGAGAAAGGCCGGGGTTGACCTGGAAACAGCGTATCAGGCCATAAAAGGGGGCTTGGCAGGCAGCAGAGTTATGGATACGAAGAAAGATAACATGATTAGTGAATCATTTCAGCCTGGCTTTCGTATCGATTTGCACCGCAAGGATTTGAACAATGCCCTCCGTATGGGGTATGATACGGGAGCGTCACTCCAGCTTACAGAGCTTATGGCGGAGCAATTAAATGCTCTAAGCAGGGAGGGCTATGGCTCTGAGGATCACAGCGCTTTATATAGATGGTATGCGCGACTCGGCATTGAGACCGTGGCCGATTGACAAGCAGAGCTATGCATTAAACGTTTATCATGTGCAATCGTAACAGGCGGAATAGATTCGAATAGATTATCGAATTGACTATAACGAAGAGGGACTGTCCCAAGGTAGCTTGTGCTGCCGGAGAGACGGTCCCTATTTATAATGAAACGAAATTGTATAAAGGCTAGCTAGCTTAGTAACGATCCATAATCAACTGGGTTTTTAACGAATCCTGGGCTAGAAACCAGCCATTGTTTTGCAGATAAGTGATAAGCTCGTCATGCTTTTGCGAAGCGGTTGTGCTGCTTGTCGTTTTGAACGAAATTTCTACTATGTATTCGGTACCGGTACCTGCTGCATTGTTAATGGGCCAAATCTCAATGTAGGTTTTAATGCCGCTCCATGTTCCGATATATCGCTTAGCCAAAATAGGGCCGAATTTGCGCGAATCATCAAGCATGTCTGTGCCCCAGTTGTTGTATAACCAATCGTCCATCTTGCCGGGAACGTTATCCTTCAGCAGTTTGCGGGAATCACTGGCGGACGGAAGATCCATACCGCTGTAACCGGATTTGCTGGCGGTTTTCGTAGTGGAGATGCTCAAAGCTTTGTTCTGATATCCCCATTCCACTTGGGCTTCATAGTTGGTGTCAGTGGAATCAAATCCTTCCAAATTAGCCAGAGTAAGAGCTGCGTCGATATTTCCGTTGGAGATCGGGTACCGCTTCTTGTACGTAAGCTCGAACTTGCTCTCTCCCTCGGTTTTACGGATACGCGGAATCCAGCCGTTGCTGTAGATGTCCTGATTGTCGGTATCCATGAATTGGATATTCATCTTGGTCACTGTTTCCGGCATTCCGAAAGCGCTGCGAACCGTGCTGGTCAGCTTATTATCGGAACCAAGCACAGCGCTCGGCTGCATAAGCAGCTTGACCTCGTAATCGGGTACCATGTTGCTGGCTGCCTTCACCGGTGCAGGCGTGCTGAGGGATACTGCGAGCAAAGCTGTGCATACCGTGGCGGCCAATGCCCCAATCCATTTAGTTCTTTTCACCATCCATCTCATCTCCCTAAAAAAGTTGATTGGCTTACAAGTTAGACTATAAATAGCGATTGTAAGAGGAATGTCAACACGGTTTGTTCTTATTGTAAATGATTTTTCCACAAAAAGGGAATCAGACTTCGTTAAATGGGAATTGATTTTTGCAAATGCTCGACAAAGCTGTCCATTAAAGCAGAAGGGCTGCGGTCCAGATTATAAGTGGAATAAACATATCTTTTATGCACATTTTGCGGGATTGGACGGCATTCCAGCTCTCCCCGCGCAACCTCCTTGTTCACAGCTAAACGTGAGACGAAAGAAATTCCTTCCCCCAGCATGACCACTTGTTTGATTGCCTCCAAGGAATCCATCTCCAGTTGGCCGTTCAGCTCGATGCGGTTACTTTGCTCCCATTTCATTGTCATTTGCCGAGTGCTCGATTCAGGGCTATGCAGGATAAACGGAATATTCAACAGCTGTTCAGGAGCAAGCTGCGCACAGCTTGCCAATTTGTGCAGAGGAGAGAAGACTAGCACCATTTCATCTTCACAAAAAGTTTCCGCTGATAAGGGCGGCAGCTCGAATGGCTCACAGGATACGACACCCAGATCGATGTCGTGGTTTAACAGCAGGTCTTTAATAACCGGTGCAGTCTTGACGACCAAGGTCAGGTTAATTCTTGGATACAGCTTGGTAAAGCTGCTTATAATCCGTGGCAGGATATAGGTTCCGGGTACATAGCTTGCCCCGATCTTTAGCGTCCCTCTGCCAAGCTGGTCGAATTCTTTAACAACCCGCTGGGCTTCATGCGCAAGTGAATTGATTTTGATGGAGTAGTGGTACAGAGCCCGCCCGGCTTCGGTTAAATATATTTTGCCTGACCGGGTTTCGAACAGCTTAACGCCAAGCTCCTGCTCCAGACTTTTCATATGGAAGGTGACTGTAGGCTGCTTTAAGCCCAGGGCATCGGCTACGGCTGTAATCTTCTTATGCTGCTCCAGCAATTCGACAATGCGCAGCTTCATCAGGTTCATTCTGCACTTCCTTTACCAGGTTTGTATGCCACTAGTATAGAGAAAATCTATGCGATTGAATAGATAGCATTGATTTATTTAACAAAACCTTTACGTGAAGATAATACTTCTCTGCATTTCAGCTAGTAAACTAAAGTTAGTTACACAGATGGGAAGGTAATAGCATGGATGTTGTGATTCGAGGCGTACAAAAAACGTTTGATAAGCTGCAAGCATTGCAGCCGACCGATTTGCGGATTAAGCAAGGACAGTTCACCACACTTTTGGGTCCATCGGGCTGTGGTAAGACCACATTGCTGCGGATGATTGCCGGACTGGAAACACCGGACAGCGGTGAGATGTTCATTGGTGAAGAATGTATTTTTTCCAGTGCAAGAAGGATTGACAAGCCGGCCAGCCGCAGAAATTTTGGAATGGTGTTTCAGGATTTCGCACTTTGGCCCCACATGACGGTTTTTGAGAATATCGCCTTTGGTTTACGCGCTTCCGGGCGAACGAAACAGCTTAAAGAACAAGTACAGGAGGCTGTTAGGACGGTACGCCTGCAAGGGCTGGAGGAGCGGTATCCTCATCAATTATCGGGTGGGCAGCAGCAGCGTGTCGCATTTGCCCGAGCCGTAATTACGAGGCCGCAGCTTGTGCTGTTCGATGAACCGCTCAGTGCACTTGATGCAATGCTGCGGGATGAGATGAGGCTGGAGCTGATCAATCTGGTAAGGGAAATAGGGCTGACTGCGCTGTATGTCACACATGATCAGATTGAAGCGATGTCTATGTCGGATGAAATTGTTGTTATGCAAAGCGGTAAAATTCTGCAAAGCGGCAAGCCGGAGCATATTTACAATAAACCGGAGCATCCTTTTGTAGCGAAATTTATCGGTAAATCCAATTGGCTGGAGAAGGACAAGCGGATGCTGCGTCCGGAGCATATTCACTGGCATACAGATGGGCTAAAGGAAGCTTACAGTGGGACCATTCACAGCGTCAGCTATCTGGGTGACCGCTATGAAATGCAGCTCGATATGGGCGATATGGGAATGTGGACAGCTTACCATCAGATTCGAATGACGGTAGGGGAGCAAATAAAGGTCTATATATCCCAGGAACACATACATCAGATTCAATAAAAATGAGGAGGATTTTTCACATGAAAATGAGCAAGGGGTTCAAAAACGGAGCATTACTGATGTTAACGGCAATGGTAGGGTTCGGAGTCGCAGGCTGCGGTACAACAGAAAAGCCGGCCAATACGAATGCATCGGCGCCTAAAGCCGAACAACCCGTACAGCCTGCAAAAGAAACGAAGGTTGAGGAGAAGAAAGAAGAGAAGAAGCTTAGCGGCAAGCTGGTCGTATACAGTGCAGGACCTAAAGAGCTTGCAGAGGCTATTCAAAAAGGGTATGAAACAAAAACCGGTGTGAAGATTGAAATGTTCCAGGGAACAACTGGGAAAATTCTGTCACGTATGGAAGCTGAGAAAGCGAATCCGGCTGTAGACGTAGTCGTACTTGCTTCGTTGCCATCTACCCAGGGCCTGAAGAAAAGCGGAATGACATTAGAATACAAAGATGCGAAGAACGCGGATAAATTGATTCCGGAATGGTCCGACAAGGAAGGCCATTTCTATGGTTACAGCGCTTCTGCATTAGGAATTGGCTATAACACCAAGCTGGTTAAAACCCCTCCTAAGGAATGGGATGATCTGACCAAAGAGGAGTGGAAGGGCAAGGTTAATATTCCCGACCCTGCATTGTCCGGATCTGCTCTTGATTTTGTTACCGGCTATTTGAGCATGAAGGGTGATTCCGGCTGGCAGTTGCTGGAGCAGTACAAGAAGAACGGCGTTGCGATGGCAGGAGCCAATCAAGAAGCTCTTGATCCCGTTATTACCGGCTCCAAAAGCATTATAGCAGCAGGTGTCGATTATTTGACCTATCAGGCAAAAGCTAAGGGTGAGCCGGTTGATATGCTGTATCCTGCGAGCGGAACTGTAATTAGCCCGCGTCCTGCAGCTATTATCAAGACAAGCAAAAACGTGGATAATGCCAAAGCTTATATCGATTATCTGCTATCGGACGAAGCGCAAAAGCTGGTAGCCGAAACTTACCTGCTGCCAGGCCGCAAAGACGTGAAAGCCAAAGATCGTCCAGGTGTGGATCAAATTCCTCAAATGAAGATCGATTGGACTTGGATGGATACGAACGGCGATGCAGTAACCAAAAAATTTACGCAGCTCTTTAAGTAGTGGCTTCCATGCACAATATAAACAGGATTTCTTATCAAAAACTCGGGATAGCCCTTGCCTTGTTGATTCTGGCAATGCTGGTGGTCGTCCCTCTTTTTTTCATCTTTATGACCAGCGTTTACTCGGGGGAGCAGCTAGATCTGCTTGCTCCGCTCCGGGTTATTATGGAAAATGAGCTGAGTCAGGTGTTCTGGAATTCGATCTGGCTCGGTATTTGCGTTGTGCTGGGGACGACCCTTCTGGCATTGCCTTTGGCATGGATTTTCTCCAGAACGAACTGGGCAAGGCATACATGGCTGGATGTCGTGTTCATGATCCCTTTTATGACGCCGCCCTACATTGGGTCGATGGGTTGGATTTTGTTTATGCAAAAGAATGGGTATATAGAGCAGCTAATCCCTTCCTCAAGTATTGTGACGCCGATGTTTTTCAGTATGTTCGGTATGGTTGCTATTATGAGTCTTCATTTGTTTCCTTTTCTATATTTGATATTACGCAATGCTCTGGTTCAAATTGCAGGCAGCAAAGAGGAAGCGGCCAGCGTGCATGGGGGAGGCTTTCTGTACAGCTTCCGCCGGGTTGTTATGCCGCTTCTTCTGTCCAGCTATGCGATGGGAGCGCTGCTTGTCTTCGTCAAAACGATTGCCGAGTTCGGTACGCCGGCGACCTTTGGCCGCAAAATCGGTTATTATGTGCTGACCTCGGAGATTCATAAATACATCTCAAGCTGGCCGATAGATTTCGGTAAAGCGACTTCGATGGCCTCCATTTTATTAACGGCCTGTCTGATGATTTGGTATGTGCAAACATTGGTTAGCCAACGCTACACCTATTCGCTGATCAGTGGCAAGGGCTCGCGAGGGAAGCTGTATCGGTTGCAAGTATGGCAGCTAGTGCTTGTATGGATATATGTGGCTGGTTTGCTGCTGTTTTCCGTCGGGGTTCCCTATTTCTCTATTATTGCGGCATCTTTATTGAAGCTTCGCGGTGTAGGGCTTGCATGGAATAACTTGACTCTGCAGTACTATGTGGATTTATTAACCTGGGGCTCCAAGAGCATGCAGGCGCTAATGAACAGCTTGAGTCTTTCCCTGGTGGCGGCAACGATTTCGGTTCTGTTAGGAACCTATTTTGCCTTGATGATCAGTCGTTCGAAGACTTGGCCTCAGCGTATAACCGATTTATTCAGCTTGCTGCCGAATACGGTTCCGGGAATTGTTATCGTGGTAGGGTTAATTCTTTTATGGAATTCGCCGTGGATGCCTATTCCACTTTACAATACTTACGGTATGGTTGTTTTGACTTATGTTGTATTTTTCTTGCCCTACACGGTACAGTATGTGAAATCGAATTTTGCTCAGCTGGACGAGTCGCTGTTTCAGGCAGGCAGAGTATTCGGAGGCAGTGCGACCTACATTTTCCGCAAAATTTTACTGCCGCTGATCATCCCGGGAATGCTGGCCGGTTGGATGATGACTTTTACTATATCGGTACGAGAGCTGGTTGCTTCCTTGATGATTTTACCTCCTTCGATGGAGACATCGGCAACGTATATCTTCTCTCAATTTGAACAGGGCAAAGTTTCGCTTGGTATGGCAATGGCGGTTATATCGGTTGGCTTGACGACGCTGATGCTGCTCGGGATCAATAAGCTGAGCGCGAAGAGCAAGCTGTAGCATGGACAACAGGAATAAAGGTGGAGTGTGATAATGCAGGCAACTGTATGGGGCGGAGCTGGAGAGCATGGCCGCTCCTGCTATTTGATTGAACATCAGGGAACCCGCGTATTATTGGATTGCGGAGTAAAGAAAGAAGGGGAGGGGGAATATCCTTTAATCGATCCGCTGCTTATTAGCAAGCTTGATGCGGTATTTCTCTCTCATGCGCATGAAGATCATTCGATGGCGATCCCCATGCTGTACCAAATGGGTTATCAAGGGAAGGTATGGACGACGCGAGCAACCTCGCGGCAGCTTCCTGCGTATTTTACCGCGTGGAAGCAGTATGTCGCTTCACAGCAGGCGAAGCTGCCCTATGAGGATGAGCATATAGAAGCGATAGATTATGCTTATATCGATGAAGCTGCATCAGCCTGCGAATGGCTGGTGATTACTCCCGCGCTCCGTGTCTGCTGGGGGAGAAGCGGGCATTTGGCCGGATCGATTTGGCTGCTGCTGGATATCGAGGGCAGCGTTGTTTTCTTCTCCGGCGATTTTACGACGGAGTCGAGCCTTCTGGCGGTTGATTGGCCGGAGCTGCCTCCGTTGCATCAGGGCTTGCCGGACGGCGCTGATCGTGATCGCCAGTCGGATACTGATGTACAGGGTGGAATTCAACTGTCCATCATTGATGCAGCTTATGGTACGGACGCGGAAGCGCAGGCAGAGAAGCTGGATAAGCTCCAGCTTCTCATACAGGCCGCTCTCGCGGAAGGGGGAATGGTGCTGCTGCCTGTGCCCGTTTATGGGAGGGGACAGGAGCTGCTGTTATGGGCTAGCGTTGCATTCCCGGACACTCGGCTTATAGTGGAAAAGGAAATTGCGCAAGCTTTCGAACAGCTGCTGCAGGAGCCAGACTGGCTTCAAGAGGAGGCGGTCGGGCGCATTGCGCAATTCTTGAAGGATCCGAAGGTTGTGGTCGTGGAAACCAAAGAGCAGAGGGAACAAGCTGCCGCAACTACTTCAAGCTCTCTGGTGTTCACAAATGACGGCATGATGCAATCGGCGAAAAGCCAATGGTATTACGAGCATCTTAGTCAGCAGGGAAGGGGCAGTGTCATTCTGACCGGCCACTTGGCTAAGGGCAGCTTCGCAAAGCAGCTTTTGCAAGCAGCGCAGTCCAAGATGCAGGAGACGGATGCCGGCTTATGCGAAGGCAAGCGCGCCGTTGTACCTGTTCATTTTCTCCGCTTTAAGGTGCATCAGGGCGTAGCTGACGTAAGGGCGATGCTGGACGCTATTAACAGCGAACAAACCTTACTGGTTCATGCAAACAAACAGATCACCGATGCCGTATGTGTTCAGCTTGAGATGAACGGGTATAGAAATATTTATTCGTTGACTGCTGGAGATACCTTAAGTTGAAGTCAGGTGGGGCTGTCCAATAGTTGTTTTGGGGCAGCCGTTCCGCCACTTTATCCAGAACGCTCCTTCAGCACTTAATACTGAATGCTCCTTCACCACTTTATCCTGAATATAGGGTTGTAAAAGATCCCTCAATTCCAATTTGGGTTTGAAGGATCTTTTCCACATTTATGGGATTCACTCACTAGGGTTCACCCTTTGGAGACAACCCTTTCTTACATATATAGACTTTATATGTTCTGGGGCTCCCCGCAAAGTATCTGAATCAACTTCGAAGCAAGACCCCACTTTGTGGGGATATTTTAGGTATTCTCAGCGATGCAGAGATGAGGTAGTTTCCAAAGCGTGCTAAGCGCGGCGCGGGTTCCGGGTGGATTACGGCTTTGCATGGCAGGCTGGCGAACTTCACCACAATTATCAGGAAAATGTCATGTTAATTTCTCCAAAAATAGCGTTCCAAGCCCTATAGCTGGAATTTCTCATGCTAATTCTACGTAATTTGGCTGATATCATCCCTATCACCTCTATTAGCAGGAGTTTTTCCAGTTAGATTGATTTCAAACGATATCCAGGCTAGATTAGCGGGAGGATTTCCATCTATTGCCCTTCTTTCATATGGCAGCCGCCCAAAAATCCTAGTCTCTTCTGGATGAAAGCAGCCTTGCCTCGTAGCCTGCTTCTGCAAGGGAGGACCGGAATAAGTGAAAGTATCCTCGAACTGTTCAATAAGCGTTGTACCACTGACCAGACCAAACGAATATTGCAGTTTACCAGTGTTTCGTTTCTCTGGCAATTGCATTTCCGAATTGACTTAATTGACTTAAAGCAATTAACTGTTGGACATCTGTTCTCGCAGGTAGAGAAAACAATGCCTTTTATAAAGTTCTCTTTTGCAGAGTAAAGCGGTTGCCCCTAGTAGCTGAAGCTATTTTTGGAGCCAACCCTTTGTTATCCCCCGAATGAATCACGGAATGCTTTGGCGAGCAGCAGCGGGTCTACAGACCACAATTCTGCGATCTCGGGGCACACGTTCTCATCCCACCAGTCTGCTAGCAGCTTGCGGTTGCTGCCATTTTCCACAATCCAGAGCAAATTAAGCGCAACCTTCTTGAAATAAAGCTCATCGGCTTTCTCGACTAACTCCGGGGAGATCCATTTATTGATTTTTTTGCGAGCTCGGTACAGCTCACGACTGCAGGAACGCCTGATTTTGCGTGCGGTAGGTAATTCCTGCTTATGCTTCATACTATTGCCCGTAGGATTCATGGTATAGTTCGACTCCTTCCATACCTTTATGGTATGCGGGAGAGGCGCCCGATGAAACTGTCTTCGCCTGCAAAAGAATAACCCCGGGCGCAGTTGATAGCGACGGGGTTTAATGGATTTTGGAAGCAAGCAGGGAGCTTATGACTTGACTTTAAACATGGCTCGTATGTATTAAGCATCTACAACAATATAGCCTACCATGGGACCGTTATGTGCAATATCCGGGTGGGTCAGACAAATGATGCGATACGTGCCTGGCTTGTCAGCTTTGAAGGAAACTACAGTTTCTTTCCCTTTCTTTACCTCGCCTTTAATGCTCAGACCATCGATGATAAAAGGGTGGTTCGTACCGTTCACACCAAAGATACTGAGGTTGATAAGCTCGCCTTGCTTGACGTGAATGGTGCCGGGATCCCAGCGATAAGCTTCAATAGGTTTACCGTCTGCTCCTGTTGTTTTGAATTCACCTGTAACAATATTTATGGTCCGGCCTTGTCCACTTTCATTTACGGATAAACCAGCTTGCTTGACAGTCCCGTTCATATTGCCGCTCACCGCTTTAGTTGTCTCATTCACTTTTGCCTCATTCACTTTGCTGGTAGGCTTGGAAGTTTCACTGTAGTTGCTTCCTCCTCCGCTGTGACCCCAATACCATGCGGCCCCAATCGCGCCCACTGCCATGAATGTAATAATAGCCCAGTTGCGAATTTGCTTTTTGCTGATTATCACTACCTTGGTCACCCGCCATCCCCACCTTTACCTGTTTGTACTAATGTATGCTCCGGCTTGTCTCTTAATGCTTGTACGCTGGTTGGAATGAATGAATATATGATAGAATAAGATTGGTTAAAGAGCAGGGTCTTTGTCCCCGAAAAGAGAGGAAGATAGTAGCTAAATATGTTACATGATTTGGTTCGCAGCGCACTTTTATTTATTGAGGGCTTAGGTGTTTGGGGGATTCTACTTGGTCTCATGCTGGAAGTAATTCCAAGTGAGCTGGTGCTGTCCTACGGTGGTTATCTGGTTTCACAAGGCAATATTACTTTTATTGGAGCGATTATTTTCGGAACTGTTGGTTGTATCCTGCAGCAAATTATTTTGTACTGGATCGGTAGGTATGGCGGAAGACCTTTCGTGGAAAAATACGGGAAATATTTGGGAGTGAAAAAGAAGTTCCTGGATATAGCCGAAGGCTGGTTTAACAAATACGGACCTATCATGGTGTTCGCGGCGAGATTCGTTCCTGTAGTGAGACAAGCTATCTCCATTCCTGCAGGTATGGCCAAAATGCCTATGCTTCAATTCCTTTTCTACACTACGCTCGGAACGATTCCTTGGGCCATTTTATTTGTGTATATGGGGGAAAAGCTTGGTTCGAACTGGGAGCAAATCGATGAAGTGGCAGCTCCTCTAATGAAGTACTTTGTCATTGGAGCTATAGTTATCATTGTACTTTATGTAGTGATCAAGCTGCTTCAGCGTAATAAACGCAAAGCGTAAGTAATGTGGGGGCAGGGAGCACACAAATGAAGCGAATCTTGAACCCTTATAATGACCTATATATGCGGAGGGTGCTGGAGTCTGCTTATCAAGGAGACAGGAAGGCCAAGAAACTGCTGAATACTTTGAATGAACCGTTTGCGGTTGCTCCTGATTACTCTGCCTTGATTGTTGTGGTTGAGGATCGTCCTGTTCTATACCCGGATGGAAAAAGCCAACCTGATGAGGAGAGTAGCAGAGACAAGCAAAGAGCGGAGATATATGAGTGCAGAGAGGGCTACCCGGGTAGTGAAAGCTGTGTATCTTCTTGGACCTACATTCCTATTCCAATCCGTTTCACTGTGCGGGAAGTCAAGTATGAGGCTGGGACTTTTTGTTTTGTTTCCGTAGATGGCAATACTGTGGCAGGCACACTGGAACAAATTCGCAGAACGATGAAGCAGGTAGTGTCTTACTCCAGCACGGCGACTGAAGAGGAGATAGAGATTAGCTTCAAGTCCATCCATTCCACTGGTGTATAAGGTGAAACCAAAGCTGAACCGGTTCCCGCACAGGATACACTGATGCAACAGGATACTGATGCAGCTTAAGTTTACATCTAATACCAATTTTAGGAAATAATCGTCGCTCTGGGGGAGGAACGTTTCCGTTATGCGGGGCAGTTCGGTAGCGAGTGGATGAACTGGAATTTCTCAGACTTTCTAAACAGTCTAAGGTTTTCCCGCTAAACAAGTAAAAGTCCAAGGCTGTTGGCTTTCGGGCAAATAATCCCACAATAAACACAGGAATTAGAGTGGGGTTCGACCGACCACCACGCAACGCCACAACGCACGCTCGGGACCCGCGCGCGTTGGAAATAAATTTTCACGGGCTTGCTTTCGTCGGACAGACTCCTTGCATTGCCTAGAGTCTGTTTTTTCTATACAATACAAGATATACCCAATTATAAGGAGGCCATTATTCAATGAGTACAAACTTGTCCGCTAAGCTTCGCACTGGCTTAAAGCCGCAGCAGTTTATTGACGGTATGACCAAGAACCAGGAGAAATTCGTGGAATGGTATGACGCTTTTGCATGGGAAAACGAGGATGACAAGGAATTTTTTGATTCTTTGAACAACCGTGATGATTTGCGCTGCTTGATTCTGATGGCCGACTGGTGCGGAGATGTAGTACGCAATGTGCCTGCAGTATTTCGTGCGCTTGAGAATTCCGGCATCCCGGTTGAAGTTTTGATTAAGGAAGAGCATCCGGACGTTATGGCTCAATTCCTGACGGGTGGCGGAGAAGCAATTCCAATTGTTATTTTTACTGATTTCAGCGGTCATGTTCTGGGACATTGGGGACCTCGTCCAGCGAATGTTCAGGCGGTAATGAATCAGTTCAAGAAGGAAAACCCGGACCGTCAGGCTCCGGACTATAATGAGAAGATTCAGGTGGCGCGCCAGGAGATGGGACGCCAATACGGAGAAGGTACTGGCTACCAAACCGTCATCGTGAAAGAGCTTCGCGACCTGTTGTCCTCTTTCTAAAAGGCGGATGAAGCATGAGCTTGGAAGGAATTAAGATAGAATCATTCTCATTAGGACCCTTGCAGACCAATGCCTATTTGCTGTCGAGACCCGATGAGAACAAAGGAATCATCATTGATCCGGGTATGAACCCGAAACCGCTGCTGAAGCGAATTGACGGCATGGAGATTGAGGCGATTCTGCTGACACATGCTCACTTCGACCACATCGGAGGCGTTGGTGAAATCCGTAAGCTGAAGAGCTGTCCGGTTTATCTGCATGACGCGGAAGCGGATTGGCTGACCAACCCCAATCGCAACGGCTCAACGAAGTGGCCGGAGCTTGGTGGCCCTATCGTTACTGATCCGGCGGAGTATGCTTTGGATCAGGGACAGGTGCTCAAGCTGCTGGGTCTTGAGATCAAGGTGTTCCATACGCCGGGCCACTCTCCTGGCAGCGTCAGCTTCCTGGTCGGCCCGCATCTGTTCGGTGGCGACGTGCTGTTCCGGCTCTCCGTCGGACGTACGGATCTGCCGGGAGGCAGAAATGAGGAGCTGATGGACTCGATTCACGGCACGTTGTTCAAGCTGCCGGATGAGACCATTGTTTACCCCGGTCACGGGGGAAAGACGACCATTGGCTACGAACGTGAGAATAACCCGTACGTATAGAGGTAAATGCCAAAGACTCCTATGCTATTGCCATCCGGCAGTAACGTAGGAGTCTTTGTATTTTACATAGTGAGGCCGGCGAGCATGGGTAAGGCAGAGCGGGCACTTATTTCTTGATGCAATAAAGCCGGCTCGATGCCTCCCAAATTTCTCCTGATTCGAGACCGATTAAGCCGATCTCCCCTGCAGGGAGCGGCACGCTTGGTGCATTAACGAGATTGACCTGCGGCTCCGGGCAAAAGAATCCTTCCGATGCATTGTTGTTCCAAATCATCCACTGCTTGTAAGCAGTACCAGCGTCATACACCAGTGTTATTTGGTTGCGGGTGTCGGTCAATTCCATACGGTTGCGTCCGTTTTGCGGCACTGCTGTATAATGATTGTCCATCGGCTCGAAAAACGGCGAAAGGCCGCCTGCTTTCATTTTCTCCTCGTTTGCTGTGAGAGGCTGAAATTTGCCTGTCGGCAGCATTCTATCGTTAAGCTCCCAGCGCTGTCCTGTCGTTAATTTAAATTCATAATCAGACGCGATGCTGTTAGGAGCAAAAGGTGCGTTAATGGCCGTGTGAAAAGCTAACAGGCAAGGCATTGTATCCACTCCGTCGTTTTGCACAATGACATGCTGCAGCAGTCCCGATGCGCTTAAAGTATACTTAAGCTTAATGGTGAAGGAATGGGGGATATAGGTGTAGACGGAATGGCCCTCGCGAACCTTTAATGACAAGGTTACGCGGCTTTCTGTTTCATCTGCTCCATAATGCTCAACCTCCCAAGGGATATTATGTACGAATCCATGGAGATGGTTGCCGGTAGCCGCTTCATTTACAGGGAATTGGTAGGACTTGCCGTCCCACGGGAACTTACCATCCTCATAACGGTTGGGTGGGAATAATACGGGAATTCCATGTGCATAAGGTCTTTTCTTGAAGTCTTCCATTTCTTCTGCAGAAGGCTCATGTAAAAATCGATACTCGTTCAATGTATCGCGAAATGCAATGAGATTAGCGCCGACGGCAGGCAGAACAGCTGCCTCGTAGGGGCCAGCTTTAAGCCAAATCGCTTGCTCCTCATGATATAACCCTTCATAGCTTTTGTTAGTAGTAACCATGATTCCTCCTTAATGATAGCGGAAAGATAGAGTTTAACTGTAATTAGAATACCACAAGAAGAACGGATATAGGGGCCGGATTTATTTGTAATTCACCAATATATCAATCGGATAACGTCCAGCGTTACGGCCGTACAGACATAGCCCTCCCGATTCCTCAGGCAATCCTGCCGGCACCTCCAGCTTTAATCGGAAGGAGCCTTTCTCTATGATGCCAGGCATCATCTTGCTGGGGATGCGGATGCGCTGCAGATAGCCGTAGGATCCGGCTTCATCCAGCTTGCGGTCATCCTGCTGATAGTGCCAGGATAGCACTCCGCGGCTGTCCGCAGGATCATCCGGCAGCTGTAGCAGCTCCACGGGTTGGCCGTCAATGTACACTTGCACGGTGCTGAAGTGCTTCTTGGCATCGGTCATGTAATAGGAGTTCAAGTTCATGCCTGGATCGGCCTTTCTCCCATGCATATACGAGATATCGACGGTTGGATCGTCGATCAGCTGCTGGTCTTTGGCTAGCAGCACCTTGGCCGCGGCTTCCAAATAAATATCAATATCACCAAAGCTAATGCTATTGAAGCGTGTTAAAGATGAAATATCGATATCGTATTCGAAAAATCCCCCGTTATGATTGTCGTTCCTATTGCTGCCATTCACCTTATGGTCATTCAAAGCCTGCCATGTGTAATCCCACTGTTTGTTTAGCGAGTCAGTCGGCGCGATCTGAAGCCACTGGCCCTCCAGGGCGTATAACCCGGCAGCAGCATCGCTTCGCACATCGAAGGTGATGAAGTTGCGAGCGACAGCTGAACGGACAGCTGGATCCGCGGGGTCCTTCAATTCGATTGCCAGTATGGCTATTGCATCCGTCCGCGGCATTTGCACTTGCAGCTGCGGCAGCTGGGTTACTCCGTAAGTATTCCAGCTTATGTCTTCAAGACCGTGATCGGCAATGGTTCTGCAACCCAAGCTGTCATACCACAGCTCCCATGACAGCTGCATAGGTTTTCCGTGATGGGTATCGGCAAAGCTGGAAACCGCAAGCGATACGCTGACCATTTGGCCACTGTTAACCGTAGTGCAGGGAGGAGCATCTATGACTACAAAATCGGGCCGATGCAAATCGTACAAGCTCATACCCTCTATAAAACCCTCGTAGCCGAAGTCTTTATCTGAATCGTCAATCCGGTAATAGCCGTTGAACTCATTGGTTACATCCTTGAATTCGGTGAATACGAAGCCGCAAATTTTATCATGGCGCCGGAATTCGTTCAACATATACTTGTACTGCCACGCTAGATCACTGTCTCCCGCACTGCCTTCAATACCCCATACGGCCCCACATTCGCTGTTCATCAGCGGCGCATCGGATTGCTGATGCCCATCTATATAGTTCCAATTGGAGCCGGGACGGGTGCTTTGAACTGCGTCTTCAATATGGTCCCGGACAAGCTGGTAGCCATTCAGGTAAAAATGCCATGTATTCAAGTCGCTCTCCACATGGTCGTAGCGGCATGGGGAATTATCCTCAACGAGACGGGTAGCGTCTATTGATTTAGCCCATTCATATATTTCTTTAACCCACTGCTGGGTTTCTGGCATATAGGTTTTCACGGTCCCGGATTCGTCTTCCGATTCATGCAGCAGACCCCAGGTTTCGTTAAACATAACCCATGAATAAATGGAGGGATGATTCCAATCGCGGTAAATCGTTTCCAATGCTTCCGGTTCATAAGCGGATTTAGCTTGGTCATCAGGCGTCCCCCAGAAGCAGGGCATATCCTCCATAACGAGCATCCCTAATTTATCTGCCCAGTACAGCTTGCGAGGTTCTTCCGGTTTGATGTGAATGCGTACCATATTTAATCCGATTCGCTTCAGACGATATATTTCATCCCGCATTTCCTCATCCGTCGGGTAGGTGAAGAAGCCGGTTGGATGGAAGGACTGGTCCAAAGTGCCGTTCAGGAAAATAGGCTTATCGTTCAACGTAATCCAACGTGATTCCATACCTTCATGCTTAACCGTCCCGATCGTACGGATTCCGAAATAGGTAGCGATGCTGTCGATACGGACCTTGCTGTTCTTTGTGGGGTTATTATCGCCAGGGTCTTCGCTGCTGCCGCTCTCCAGTGTAATCATCCCTTCATACAAATGAGGTGTCTCAGGGCTCCATAGGCGAGGTTTGGTCACTTGGAATGAGCTGTGAAAATGCTGGACTCCTGGCTCTAAGCTGAGCTCAAGAGAATGATTAATCTGTCCCTCATCAAAAGAAAACGACAGTACGGCATCTCCTCCCGCGGAGGCATGAATAATACCTTGCACTTCAATAGTTCCGTCAAGCTGGGTAGTGAACTGTACCCGCTGTACATAATTGTCGGGACGAGCCTCCAGCCATACGGTTTGCCATATGCCTCTTATCTCTCCGTAGCCTTGTTTACCACGTGCTTGGTAAGGCTCGTCATTATCTTCCACGCGAATAACGAGGGAATTATCCCCGTTGCACTTCCATGCTTCCGTCACATCAAATTCAAATGTACCATAGCCGCCGCTATGCCTTCCGACATGAATTTGATTGACCCATACATCGCAATGGTAATCTACAGCACCGAAGCGGAGAAAAATACGGTCTCTTTGTTGGGCTGGAGCCCATTTTATGGTTCGGCTGTACCAGCCGATGCCAAGGACATTCTCTCCAATACCCGATAGTGGGGAAACCCATGAGAACGGTACCATAATTTGTTGCGGTAATTCGTGAGCCGATCCGTTAAACCAATGTTCAGCAACACCTCTATTGTCGGGATCAAACCCAAATGACCAGCTTCCATTTAGGTTCAACCAATCTGTTCGCTGCCAATCAGGTCTAGGGAATTCAGGACGCGGAATAGATGTTTGAGTATGTATCATAATTGCACAACCTCTCCTTGCTTATTTAATATATAAATAATACAATCTATATTATATTAATGCAATAACAATATTTAATTTATATGATTTATATTGTGATATTGCAATATTGATTGAAGGGAGCGGGCAATATTTATGGCGGAACCGACTGATACAATGAGGCGAATTCCCGCGCATCAAATTCAAGAGGTAGCGAAAGCGCTGGCGGGAGATTTGCGCTTACGTATTTTGGAAGCGTTAGGGGAAAGGCCTAAAAGCATTACCCAACTGGTCGAGGAGCTGGGTGTCGCCCAGCCAACGGTCTCGATCAATGTGCAGGCTTTGGAGCAGGCAGGGCTGTTAACCTCCTCACAAGGGAGCGGCCGTGAGAAAATTTGTGCGCGCACATTGGATAAGCTGCTATTTGAGCTGCCGATGCGACCGGGAGAAGGATTACATGAGGTAGAAGAGTTATCCATGCCGGTAGGACTTTATACCGATTGCGAGATCGGCCCGCCTTGCGGATTGTATGGCTTGGAAGGGAAGATCGGCTGCCCGGATGATCCGCGGGCGTTTTATATGCCGGAACGGGTACAGGCTAATATGCTGTGGTTTAGTGAGGCGGGTTATGTCGAGTATTCGTTTGCCAACCCCCTGCCCAAAGGAATTCCTCTGCAACAGCTGATGCTAAGCGCAGAGCTTTGCTCGGAAGCGGAAGGCTATAATCAGGAGTGGCCATCTGATATCTCCCTCAGCATCAACGGTAAATCGATAGGGACATGGACATGCCAAGGTGATTTTGGCGACAGAAAAGGGAAGCTGTCCTCCAATATTCCATTGGGGAGCTCACAGTACGGGCTGCTGACAGAGTGGAGCATCAGTGATGAAGGAAGCTGCATTAATGGGGAAAAATCGGCGGAAACCGTACTAAGTGACTTGAATTTGCATTACAACCGTCCGATTAAGGTTAGGTTGGAGGTGCATAAAGCTGCGAAGAACTGCAGGGGATTGAACCTGTTCGGATCCGGCTATGGCGATCACCCTCAGGATATCAAGCTTCGTTTTGTGCGTAAAGCAGATTAAGCAGTTATAAGGAGAGACAGGCGGCTAGTCCGGTTCTGTCTTTTTTTGCATAGGGGTGGAGGAGCTATAGCCTCCGTGCAGGTCGTGACCTCCGCTCTGGTCGTGATCTCCGCTATGGTCATCACCGCCAGTGATTGCTCGGGGATGAAACCTGTCTCTGATGTTCGTGTTCCTACCGCTGCAAGCCGGTTATTCGAAGGCTTACGCCTTTCAAAAGCGGTCGGAACCCCCTACCGAATTCCCCTCCCGCCATACACCTGGATGCTCCGCCAAAGACGCCGCATGGCGCTTTTCTTAGTTGAAAGTATAAGTTTTTATAGATGGGCTTGCTCAATCTTGAAAAACAGAGATAGTTTTATTTAACTTAAACGAATGTTGAACTTTCTGCTCGTAAGATAAGTGCTGCTACAGCACGAATACATCTTCGATGGGCGGTACCGAATGGTTAACTGGAATTTCTGGCGCTAATTCTTCCTATCACATGCTTGGTGGGGAACTTAACTGGAAAAACTCCCTCTAATATAGATGATTTTAGGAAAAATACTTCAAAACATGGAATTTACATGGAGGTTTTCCAGTTATTTGCGAGAAAATCTCTCATTTACCGGAATTAACGGGATGATTTACCGCTAATTATGGGGAGTTGCTCCCGATTACGGTTTTGGCGTTGCATGAGAGTCTAGTTGTTTATTTTCGCTAAGTTTTGATTTTGAAGTAAGAAGTGTTCTCATCGTGATAAGCATGATTATCAAAGAAACACGAAATCTACCCCTGCCGAAGTTCCACACCCTAGTTTCTCTCCATGCACCAGCGTCTGGTTCGCATCTAAAGGAGCATCAAGATTTTGCTGAAGGTTTTTCTTACGAGATAAGTAAGTATAAGTTTGAACCGGAGGTTCATCTTCTTATCTCGCAAGAAATCCTACAAGTGAAACGCGGCCGCTCATCTTTGAAAGGTCTCGTAAGCGGAGCTGAACAAGTCTGTTATTACAAGAAAAGCTACAGCTTAGTAACGAATATATCTTCATCGAGAGGGCTTCGAATAGAAGCTTTTCCTATTGCCCGTATAAGGTCTGGGTAAGAGTCTATTTTTTCCGCTATGGGTGAATACCGTGTTCCCCATGGGTGATTCACCATAGACTGTTGATGTGTTCATCAGGAACATATGCCTTACTATTATACGGAGGTGTCCAACATAATGGAGAAATACAAACCGATGCAAATGCCTATGCACCATGTACCAATGCCTGGCCCTAACATGCCTGCCCCTAACATGCCAGCACCCAACATGCAAATGCCTGTAATGCAGATGCCAGCCCCGGCACCGATGCCAGTCCATCACTACAGCGCACCCATCAATCTTCACGCCAGCTATGAGGAAATCAATATTTACGAGCCGAAAAAGCAGCACCATCATGGTCATTGCCATAAGCCGGCAGTAGGATGGACAACAACGGGAACAATTCTTGTACTTTACATTCTCCTTGTTATCATTCTTCGCGGCACATGCAAATAACCGTCCAGTAGACACAATGCTGTATTAGAGCAAGTCTGCTGCCATGATGGGAAGGCTCCTTACTTTTATTCGGGTGGGGGTAGGGAGCCTTTCGCGGGTGGCTTACATAGGCAAGAATGAGTTTACAAACGGATGGCTGTTTCGACTTCTACCGCGGCGCGTGAATCCCAGGGAGTTGCGGCATTTCCTGGCAGTCGATCGAACCCCACGTGGAACTGAATTGGTTTATAGAGAGGCTTGATTAACAATATTACTTCTTGATTAGTCATTTTATTGATCCGGAGGTCATAAGTTACCGCATAGGCTGTATAGCTGATTGCGGTTTTTTTAAATTGAAAAAGTTATAATTGACAGCACATTGTATTAACGTTAATATATGTTTATAAGGTTTGTGTTAACGTTAATACTGGGATGAAGTTGAAGTGAATGATTTGGCCCTCTAGACCAGCCAGCCAGTGAAGATGACATCGCAAAGAAATGGGGCTTATCAAATTCATAATACAGTCTCATTGAGCCTTACAGGATAGTGATCGAATTAAACTAGGCGCTTGTATAAAGGTTCAAAAGGTGGCAAAGGGTTTTAACTTCATATCGATTTCATAGCTCGTTTGCTTGATTCAGAATGAATTAAATGTAATCGGTTGCATTTCTTCTGAAAATTACGAACAAACTATTTTCACAAAGGCTGTAGCATGATGCCTGATGATGACGAATAATGATGCGCAATATAAAGCGTTTGCCATGGATAATATATGGGCTCATTAAGAGGATGGATTTTTTCCAAAAAAATTGTTGCAGGAACAACAGCTAAAGATTAGCTAAGCCGAACGCTCATCATTGGATTGTAAGCGCTGTTATACAAACAGAGAAGATACAATAAAACGGGGTTTATTATTAGAATGCCCCGAAACTAGGAGTGGATAAAATGAAAAAAATCATCGTAGGCATAATAGGCAGCGGATTTTCCGCTTCACTGCATGCAGAGGCTTTTCAAAAGGTGTATGGAGTTGAGGTCATTCTCAAAGCGGTTGCCGGGAACAGTATGGAGAAAGCGGAAGCTTTTGCCCATAAGCATCACATCCCGATTGTTTATTCGACCTATCGCGAGCTGTTGGAGGACAAAGAAATTGATGTTGTGGACTTGTGCGTTCCCAATGTGATGCATGCTCAAATAGCTATTGAAGCGGCGCAGGCGGGGAAGCATATCATTTGTGAAAAACCGATTACCGGATTTTTCGGTTCTCGTGAAGGTACGGACGATCAGAAGAACCAATATTCAAGAGTTGCTTTAGAAGAGGCATTGGCATCAACGGATGCTATTCTTGAGGCGGTCAAACAAAATAAAGTCAAATTCATGTACGCGGAGAATTGGATTTATGCTCCATCGGTAATAAAAGCTAAGCGGCTGCTGGAAGCCGGAAGCGGGACTATCCTTGACATTCGTGCAGAGGAAAGCCATAGCGGCTCCCATGCCAAAGCTTCGAAAAGGCTGGAAACCGCTGGAGGCGGCTCGCTGCTCATTTTGGGCTCCCATCCGATAGCTGCTGCGATCCATCTTAAGAACTTTGAAGGAAGGATCAAAGGAGGGAAGCCGATCAGGGTTCAGTCAGTTGTGGCAGACACCTCCTCCATTACTGAAACCCCCTCGTTCCAGGCGGAAGACAAACATTGGGTAGTTACGGATTGGGTCAATGTTGAAACCTGGGCAAGTATTATTATGACTTTTACGGATGGAACGAAGGCGGTTATTTTTGCTTCCTTTGCAGTGTTGGGCGGAATCAGGAATGTGCTGGATATTTACACCTCCAATTCCGTTATCAAATGCAATATGACGCCTAACGACGGTTGTATGATATATGCTCCTCATCCCGATATTTTCGAACAGGAATATATAGCCGAGAAGCTTGAAACGAAAGCGGGGTGGAATTACACGACACCGGATGAGGATTGGATCAGGGGGTATCCGCAGGAAATGCAGGATTTCATGGAATCTATCGCAGAGGATAGAGAGCCTGTCTCAGATGGACAGCTCGCGAGGGATGTCATCGAGGTTATTTATTCGGCTTATGTATCTGCACAAACAGGTACAAGGGTGGAGCTTGCTGCACAGTAGACAAGAGAGGCTATCTTGAAAAGAGGGGGGTTTTCCGGTGATAACAAGCCGACCATTAAAATCGAATGCGACAGCCGCCAATAGGGTGAAGAAGAGCTATATAGTATCGAATTTTAAGAAATATCATATGCTGTACCTCATGTCCATACCCGGGATGCTGTACTTCATTGTTCTCAAGTATGTGCCCCTTATAGGTTCAATCATAGCGTTTAAGCAATACAACATTTTCAAAGGGATATTCGGCAGTCCATGGGTCGGACTCAAGCATTTTCAAGATATGTTCAGCAATCAGGACGCTTTCAAAATTATTGCTAACACCTTCATCATCAGCATGTACGATCTGCTTATTGCCTTTCCGGCGCCGTTAATTGTGGCCTTATTGCTGAATGAGCTGCGGCTGGTCATTTATAAGCGCATCCTGCAAACCGTCATTTATATGCCTCACTTTTTATCATGGGTAATCATCAGCGGTATTTTCATCGGTATTTTATCGCCGACCACGGGAATAGTGAACGCTTTTATCAAATGGCTGGGTTATGAACCGATTTATTTCATGGGACTGGAATCCTTTATTCGACCGATTCTTATATCAACCGGTTTGTGGCAGGGGGTCGGCTGGGGAACGATTATTTATTTGGCAGTGCTGGCCGGGATTAACCCCGAGCTGTACGAAGCGGCCAAGGTGGATGGCGCCAATCGTTGGCAGCAGACGCTTTCCATTACATTGCCGAGCTTGCTTCCGACGTTTACTATCTTGTTCCTGCTTCATATCGGGCATTTCCTGGATTTCGGCTTTGAAAGGGTTTATGTGTTTTTGAATCCTCTCAATCACGTGCCTGGAGATATTATTGATACTTACATTTATGAAGTCGGTTTGCAAAAATCGCAGTACAGCTTCACTACAGCTATAGGACTTTTCAAATCGATTGTAGGGCTTGTTCTGTTGTTAATAGCTAATCTGCTCAGCAAAAAGGCTACGGGAAATAGCCTATATTAAGGTGGTGTGCATATGGAAATCCGAAACAGCTTCAGCAGGAATGTTTTTAATGTTTGCAATGTGACCTTATTGACCGTTTTATCGCTCAGCATGCTGCTTCCCTTTTTACATGTAATAGCCAAATCCTTCAGCAGCTCCAACGCCATTATAAAAGGGGATGTCATCTTCTGGCCTGTAGATATTACCTTCAATAACTATCAATATGTTTTCAGTGATGTATCCATATGGAAGGCCTTCGGAGTATCGGTTTTTATTACTACGGTAGGAACGCTTATCAACCTGATTGCCACGGCGACCTTCGCGTATCCGTTGTCCAGACCTGAATATATGGGACGTAAATATATGCTGATGATGGTGCTGTTCACGATGATTTTTTCCGCACCGTTGATTCCTACTTACCTGGTTATTAAGTCGCTGCATTTGGTCGATACGATCTGGGTTATGATTATTCCAGGTTTGATCAGTGCCTTCAATTTCTTCGTCATGAGGTCGTTTTTCGCTGACATTCCTGGTGCCTTGATCGATTCCGCCAGAATCGACGGCTGCTCTGAAGGCGGCATACTCGTGAAGATCGTGCTTCCCTTATCCAAACCGGCGATTGCGACTATGGCGATATTTTACGGGGTAAGCCATTGGAACAGCTATCAAACCGCCTTGTATTATTTGAACGATCGTACCCTTTATCCGCTTCAGCTCAAGCTTCGACAAATGATCGTCAATCAGGAGTTGTCCAATGCTGCGAATTCGTCCTTTTCCGATATGATCGTCCAGTCACCGGAAGGCATACAGATGGCAACCGTCATCGTGGCTACTGTGCCGATTTTACTTATCTACCCCTTGCTGCAGCGTCATTTTACAAAGGGCATGATGATCGGTTCGTTAAAGGAATAGGATTCTAATAAAAAAAAGGTGGGAACGAAATGAGAGTTCAATTGGTGAAAAAAGGATTGCCTATCACGCTGAGTACGATGCTGGCCTTTACAGTAGTTGCAGGTTGCAGTGATAATGCTGCTCCGCCAGGAAAAGCGCCTGCTCAAGGAACGACCGCCCCCAAAGCTTCGAATGAAGTAGTGCCTATTTCGATGGCTTTGCGTGTGTATGCGACGTATGTCGAGAAGATTCCGAGCCTTAAGGACGACCCTTATTTCAAGAAATTAGAAGAGCTGACGCATACCAAGCTGGATATCAAATATTTGGCGAAAGAAACAGGAGCATATGGCACAAAGCTGGATTTGATGTTCGCTTCCGGGGATATACCTGACGTCGTGCAAACCTCGGGCGGAGGCTATACGAACGAAAACGGACAGACGCTTGTACAAGCTATTGAGGCAGGCACGTTTTTACCTTTGAATGATCTGATCGATAAATATGGACCTAATCTCAAAAAGAAAATTCCGGAAGCAGCATGGGAAGAACAGAAATTCAGCGATGGCAAAGTGTATTCTCTGCCCGAGTTTCTCTCTAATCCGAGCAGAAAGGCTGCGATCATCCGTAAGGATTTGTTGGATAAAGCGAAGCTGCCTGTCCCTAAAACAGTCGAGGAATACTTAAACGTCCTAAGGGAATTTAAGAAAATGGGGTTATCGCAGCCTTTTGTGGGAAGGGAGAAATTTAATTTTTCCGATATGTTCCTCGGAGCCTACGATGTCATGCCGACTCAATGGACTTTAGGTCCAAACGGCGAGCCTGTTCCAAAATTTTTCAATGTTGCTAACATGGAAAAGGCGATTAACACCTACAAAACGATGTACGATGAAGGCTTGATGACCAAGGATTTCGCTACCCAGCAGTTTGCCGATTACAAAAGGGCGATCATTACAGGTCAAGGCGGTTTATTTACGGCAAATGCAGCGGATATTTTGAGCTATGATGTGCAGCTAAAACAAAATGTGCCTGACGGCAAGCTGGAAATTGTCCCTTCACCTACAGGCACCGACGGCAAGGGCGGAAGTACGCTAAGCGGCACGGTCATTCGGGGTTATATGATCAATAAAAAGGCGAAAAACCCTGAGCGTATTATTCAATTCTTTGATTGGATGCTGTCGGACGAAGCCGATAACTTCTTCTCCTACGGAATTGAAGGAACCGATTACACCAAGGATAACGGAAAAATAAACTACAAGCTGCCTGTTACCACAGATGAAGCCGGCAGAGAAGATTGGCGTAAAAATGACTTCTGGCTGCTCCATGATGCCACTTACAATAAAAAGCTGCTTGAGCTGACTCCGGATGGTCAAGCGGTATTGGGTAAATTCGATAGCGTAATGTCCAAGGAAGGCCGTGACGGTATACGCTGGAAGGAAGAACCAAAAGCTCTGTCTACGACTCCTGACCTGCAAATGAGCTCTATTCCTAAGCTGCTCAACGAACACATGGCTAAAATGATCATCGGTCAAGAGCCGCTAGGCTGGCAGAAGGTTGTAGACGAATGGAAGAGCAAGGGCGGCGATAAAGCGCTGAAGGAAGTTGCCGAGACTTATAAACGCGGTGAATTTTTAAAACCAAGACGGTAGTACATAACATTCATATAAATCATAACGAATACTAGGAGGCAGAGAAAATGATTACTGAATTGAACCATGTTGGCATTGTAGCTGGAGATGCCGAAGAAAATATTAAATTTTATGTGGATATTCTAGGCGGGAAGATTGTTAACGAGAGCTATATTCCAGGCAATAACACCAAATGTATATATGTACAGCTAGGCAGCGGTATGATTGAGCTCTTATGCCGGCAAAATGAAGCGGACCGTGTTAATCTGGGGCTGAATCACGTTTGCTTCCTTACGGACGATTTGGATAGCGATTACGAAAAGCTGCTTGCAGACGGCTTTGCATTTCAATTCGCACCAAAGGTAGCCGGATCAGGAGACGGCAGGCTGACCTTCTTAACGGATTCCATCGGGACTCGCGTTGAGCTTATTCAAAGAGATAATACGTATCGCGCTGCTGATGTTGGGGGCCGGGTGCTAGGATTTGACCATATTTCCTTATCGGCTCATGATCTTGAGGCAGCAGAGCAATTTTACTCCGAGAAAATGGGCATGAAAGAGCTAATCCGTATGAAGGTGGATGCCACTGACTTAACGATGGTGTACCTGAACCATGGCTACGATGTAATTGAATTGCTAAATCGTCCTAATCAACAGCCGGTATCTCCCCCGATTGGACATATCGCTTTGAGAGTGGATAATGTTGACGAGCTGAGTGAATATTTCGTTTCTCAGGGATTGGAAATACTTCCGGGTTTCCCGAAAACAGCGGGTACAGGGATTGGCAGAATTACAATGGTTAAAGACCCGAATGGTGCAAAAATTGAGTTCGTAGACCGTAAGGATCTGAGAGAACTATAAGTTGAGTTCCAAGAGACAGTTTTGCAGCATGGAGAAGGTTGCAAGAAATTGTGTGAGGTCATAAACGATAAGTTACTGTAAAAATATACACAGTCGTGCAGCTATAACCATAAGGTTATAGCTGCATTTCAACATAAGGGGAGGGAGCCCAATACGTTATGGCTAAATATAGAGTGGTTATTACGGATTACGAATATAAAAGTCTTCAAATCGAGCAAGATGTGCTGGCGCAGCTGGATGTTGAGTTTGTTACATCAGCACAGTGCCGGACGGAAGAAGAGGTTATTGAGCTCGCAAGGGATGCAGACGCGATCCTGAATCAATATGCGCCTATTAGTGCAAGGGTCATTCAAAATTTGAACAATTGCAAGGTGATCTCCCGCTACGGCGTAGGTGTAAATACGATCGATCTGGATGCGGCTACTCATAAAGGGATCGTTGTTGCCAACTGCACGGACTATTGTATCGATGAGGTAGCGGATCATGCTCTTGCGCTGCTCTTGGCATCCGCTCGCAAGGTTTCTTTGCTTGACGCCTACGTTAAGCAGGGTGTGTGGGAATACAAAAAGGCGATTCCGATTTACCGTTTGAGAGAAAAAGTATTAGGTCTGGTGGGCTTCGGCAAAATTCCACAAAATTTATGTCTTAAAGCGAAGGCGCTCGGCTTACGAGTCCAAGCCTATGACCCGTTCATTACAAGTGAGATTGCTTCCCAATACGAGGTTGAATTAGTTGATTTGGATACTTTATGTCAATCATCGGATTTTATCTCTGTTCACGTCCCGCTAAACCCACGAACTCAAGGGCTTATAAGTACGAAACAATTCAGCCTGATGAAGCGGGAGGCCATAATCATTAATACGTCCAGAGGGCCTTTGATCGATGAGCAAGCAATGATCACAGCGCTTCAAAACTCTCATATTGCGGGTGCTGCTCTGGATGTGCTTGAGTATGAACCGATTAGACCGGATAATCCGCTTTTACAAATGGAACAGGTAATACTGAATCCTCACGTTGCCTGGTATTCTGAAGAATCGGAACAGGAATTGAAAGGCAAAGTAGCTCAAAATATTGTGGATGTCCTTTCTGGTTTTTATCCACAGTATTTGGCTAATTCCCAAGTCAAAAATAGCGCAGCCCTGAAAGAGCGGAGCGCCAGATTATAATTCAAAAGGTAAAAGAGGGGCATCTACAAACAGAATGTTAGGTGATTATCTATGAACAGACGAGTGAGGCAGCAAGATATAGCAAGGAAATTAGGCGTGTCTATTAACACGGTTTCCTTAGCCTTAAAGGACAGTGGCCGCATTAATGAAGATACTAAATTAAAGGTTCAAGAAGTCGCCAAGGCGCTCAACTATATTCCTAATTCAATCGCCCGTTCCCTTGTACAAAAAAGAACCTTTGTCATTGGATTTATATTGCCTAGCATTACGAACCCTATTCAAATCGAAACAGCCCAGAATATTGAAAGAAAGCTGTTAGCTAACGGCTATAACATGATGCTGATGACCAGTGATTACGATAAAAATTACGAAACCAAAGCGCTGGATATTTTGCTGTCGCGCCAAGTTGATGGAATTTTCATGTTTCCAACCGATATACAGAACCAGAAGAAAAGTCAGGAAAAAATTAAGGCTATAAGAGATGCGAATTACCCTATTATCCTGTTATCCGGTGGGAACTTTAATCTGCCGAGCGATTCCGTGTATATGAACCAATATCTTGGCGCTTATAAGGCAACCAGGCATTTGACAAGCATGGGCCATAAAGAAATAGCGATTATATATGGAGGGGCAAGAAATACGGAAAAACACCAGGGCTATATCGCTGCTCTGAAGGATAGCGGGCTTGAATACAACCCGAATCAGGTGGCTACAGTAGGAAATTCCAGCTATGAACAGGGCTATCGTGCCGCATCCAAAATTTTGAGAAACGGGTCAGTCACGGCAATTCTTGCATCCGGCGATTATTTAGCACTCGGTGCACTCCGCTGGTGTCGGGAGCAAGGTTTAAGGGTCCCTGAGGACGTAGCCATAATAGGCTTTGATGATTTGGAAGCTTCCCGATTTGCAGAAATTCCGCTAACTACGATAACTTATAAAGTTGAAGAATTAACTACCCGGGCTACAGAGCTTCTATTCTCGTTAATATCAGATCAGGAAACATCCACATGGCTAAAGCCAAGAAAAGTTGAAATCGAGCCCACCTTAGTAGTCAGACAATCATGCGGATTTAAAAAAAGGAGCGGAGAACTTTTATGAAAATAGCAGCACAGCTTTATACCGTACGTGATTATTTGAAAACACCTGAGGCTATGGCTGAAACACTGCGCAAAATAAAGGCAATTGGCTATAACGCCATTCAGGTGTCTGGAATTGGACCTATAGGGGATAAGCAGTTTAAGGAAATGGCTGACCGTGAAGGATTAACCATCTGTGCGACCCATATTCCATACGCCGACTTAACGAATAATTTGGATGCAGTCATAGAGAGGCATTTAATTTGGGAATGCAAATATGTTGGCTTGGGCGGCATGCCCAATGAGTATCGAACCAGCAGAGAAGGATATGTGAAATTCGCGAATGAAGCATCCGAGATTGGCCGAAAGCTGAAGCAGGCGGGGCTGCAATTTATTTATCATAATCATAATTTTGAATTCGCCAAGTTTGATGGCAAAACGGGTATGGACATTCTTCTTGAGGAGTCCGATGCGGATGCCTTCGGCTTTGAAATTGATCTCTATTGGGTTCAGGCTGGTGGGGCAGATCCAATTGAGTGGATACATAAGGTAAAAGGCAGAATGAAGGTCGTGCACCTTAAGGATATGGCCGTAACGGTAGAGCGTGAGCAGCGGTTTGCTGAAATTGGAGAAGGCAATATGAA
This sequence comes from Paenibacillus radicis (ex Xue et al. 2023), assembly GCF_024722015.1. Classification (GTDB taxonomy): domain Bacteria; phylum Bacillota; class Bacilli; order Paenibacillales; family NBRC-103111; genus Paenibacillus_S. The sequence continues at coordinate 104,917 of NZ_JANQBD010000026.1, forward strand.
CTTCTCACGTATTTTGAAGGCTTGTGAAGAAACAGGCGTAGAGTGGGGACCTGTTGAGCAAGATCGGTGCTATGATCTTAATCCCTTTGAATGCTTGGAAGTAAGCTTTAATAACTTGAAAAAGCTTTCTGCGGAAAGTTAGATTCATCGGGGTCAGAGAAAGAAGCCGGCTCTCAAGAGGAGCCGGCTTCAAATGTATAAAATAGTTAGTCCATGTGAAAGAAAGTATGCTCCATTTAATTATAAAAAGCGGGTATTGTGAAATATAATCAGTACCCGACTCCTCCCAAGCTTGATAAATTAATCAGTAGAAATACAACAATAATAAGGGAGGTTTTCAATTGAACAAGAAAATGAAAGCGATTGCCAAAGTTGCGGGTTTATCGGTGGTAGCCTCAACCTTCATCCTGGCAGGTTGCAGCGGGGGAAGTAAGCCGGCGGCGACAGCAGATCCGACAAAGCCGGAAAAGCTTACCAATCTAGTTGTATGGGCAAGAATGGTTCCTCAAGCTGCTCTGAGCATTAAAAGCTACAATGAAAATGAAGTTTATAAAGAAATGGAAAAAGCCACAGGGGTTAAAGTAGATTTTCAGCATCCCCCACAAGGGCAGGAAAAAGAGCAATTTAATCTCATGATGACTTCCGGCAAGCTGCCCGATGTAATTGAGTATGCTTGGAGTACATTCCCGGGCGGACCTGAAAAGGCAATTAAAGACAACAAAATCATTAAGCTCAATGACTTAGTCGATAAGTACGCCCCCAACTTTAAGAAGCTTCTGGACAGCCATCCGGATTGGAAGAAGCAGGCTTTAACAGATGAAGGATCACTCTTCTCCTTTCCGTTCATCCGGGGAGAAAAAGGCTTGCAGGTTTACCAGGGAATTACGGTACGTAAGGATTGGCTTGATAAGCTTGGGCTGCAAATGCCTACAACTATCGACGAGTGGTACACCGTATTAAAAGCATTCAAAGAAAAGGATCCGAACGGCAATGGCAAAGCTGACGAAGTGCCATTGCTGGTTACTTTGAATGATTTTAACAAGACACATGTTTTTGTTGGGGCTTGGGGGTTAACCAATTCATTTTACAAAGATGGCGGTAAGGTGAAGTTTGGTCCTATTGAGCCCAATTATAAGGAGTTTCTTACTACCATGAACAAATGGTACAAGGAAGGCCTGATTGATAAAGATTTTGCGGCTACCGACGGCAAGGTGACTGATGCTAAAGTAACAGGAAACCAGCTGGGTACTGCAATCATGGCTACTGGCGGCGGTATAGGCAAATATATGGGTTTGATGGCCAGCAAAAACAAGGATTTCAAGCTGGGTGCGGCACCTTACCCGACTCTTGTTAAAGGTCAAAAGCCCGAGCTCGGCCATTCCGATTATGCGGTTACAGCTCAAGGCTCGGCCATTTCTATCAATAACAAAAATCCGATTGAAACTGTGAAATGGTTGGATTATGGATATGGAGAAGTAGGGCATATGCTCTTTAACTTTGGTAAAGAGGACGTCAGCTACAAGATGGAGAAGGGTTACCCTAAATTCACGGACTTAATTACGAAAAATCCCGAAGGCATGCCGATGCAGCAGGCAATGGTTAAATACAATCGTGCCGGATACGGTGAAGGTCCCTTCGTACAAGACATACGTTACATGGATCAATATGCAAGCTCTCCAGAGCAGCAGGAATCTTTAAAGATTTGGACGCAGCCCTCCAATGAAAAAATGATGCCGTTAGTGACGCCAACCAAAGAGGAAAGCAGTAAATTTGCTTCTACCATGACGGATATTAACACCTACAAGGATGAAATGATCATTAAATTCATCATGGGTGCAGAGCCGCTCAGCAGCTTTGACGCCTATGTGAAAACAATTAAAGGCATGGGTATTGATGATGCGATTAAAGTACAACAAGCAGCCTTGGAGCGCTACAATAACCGTAAATAAAGGAAGTGGTATCCATGTCCTCAGCACATAAGGAATTAGCAGCCATTTCCCGAGCACCCCGTAAGAGCTTAACGTTGGCAATAGTCGTAAAGGATGTAACGCGAAATAAGTATATTTATTTAATGGCGCTTCCTGTACTGATTTATTATGTCGTATTTCATTACGGCCCGATGTACGGTCTGCAAATAGCTTTTAAGGATTTCAGTCCTTCCGTTGGTATTTGGGATAGTCCCTGGATAGGTTTTAATCATTTTACAGACTTCTTTTCCAGTCATTATTTTGGAAGACTTCTTCGGAATACACTATTAATCAACATTTATGAGCTATTGTTTGCTTTTCCGGCATCAATCGTCCTGGCGCTGCTCCTGAACGAAATTCGCAGCAGTATATTTAAGCGGGCAGTTCAGTCTATTTCTTATTTGCCTCACTTTATATCTATCGTTGTGGTGGTAGGGATGATGGTGGACTTTCTGGCAAGGGACGGCTTGGTCAATCAAATCATCGAATTGCTTGGCATGGAATCCATCGCTTTTTTGCGACAGCCGGAATGGTTCCGTACCTTGTTTGTTTCATCGGGAATTTGGCAGGGGATTGGCTGGGGATCGATCATTTATTTGGCGGCTATTGCCAATATTGATCCTACTTTATACGAGGCAGCCAAAATGGATGGCGCGAATCGATTCAAGCAAGTGCTGCATATTACGATACCGGGCATTATGCCAACCATTGTAATTTTACTCATTTTACATATGGGCTCCATGTTAAGCGTTGGGAGCGAGAAAGTGCTGTTGATGTATAATCCGCTTACGTACGACACCGCAGATGTTATATCCACCTATGTGTACCGAAAAGGGGTACTGGAGGCAGATTTCGGTTATACCGCAGCTGTAGGATTGTTTAATTCGGTAATCAGCTTTATTCTCATCGTCTTGGCTAATACGGTAAGCAAGAGGGTAAGCGAGAACAAACTTTGGTAAAGGAGGAACAGCTATATGCCCAATCATACGACAGCCGGTGAAAAGACCTTTAATTTTGTGAATACGATTTTTATGCTGGCGCTCTGTTTTTTGACACTCTATCCATTTTTGTATGTGCTGTTCTCATCCTTTAGCGATCCGGGTTTGCTCTCGGCGCATCGCGGACTGCTCTATTCTCCTTTAAGCTTTAGCACGGAGGCTTACACAGCTGTGTTTAAGAATCCGATGATTGCAACTGGATATCAAAATACACTGTATTACGTAGTAGTAGGTACGATGCTCAATTTGTTTATGACTTGTTTGGGTGCCTACGTGCTTTCACGAAAAAATGTACTCTTCAATAATTTCATCATGTTCATGATTGTCATTACAATGGTGTTTCACGGGGGACTCATTCCGTCGTACCTGCTTGTCTCCAATTTAGGCATGTTGAACACAGCTTGGGCGCTTATTATTCCGGGAGCGATCAATACCTTCAATATGATCATTATGCGGACAGCGTTCCAGGCGGTTCCGGTAAGCTTAGAGGAATCGGCCAGAATCGATGGAGCCAATGACTTCACCATTCTCTTCAAGGTGGTGATTCCATTATCGATGCCGGTAATTGCCGTTATGATTCTGTGGTATACGGTAGGCCATTGGAATTCCTACTTCAGCGCGCTGATTTATTTAAGAGACCGGGAGCTGTATCCTCTGCAGCTTGTTCTCCGCGAAATATTAATTACCAACAGTACCTCCAGCATGATGACGGATGTAGCGGTAGGGGATAAAATCGCTATTGGTGAGACAATCAAGCATGCGACCATCATCGTTTCGACATTACCTATTCTGCTGTTATATCCGTTTTTGCAAAAATATTTTGTTAAAGGTGTTATGATCGGGGCCATTAAGGAATAAAAGCGGATTGTACGTACTTCCATGAATTCCACGAATATAACAAAAAAATAGCAGACGTGGGTGCTTCGAATGAACTTATGGCTAGCACTAAAAAAACTTACGCAGAAAGGCTTGAATCGTATACGCTTGCTCCGGATGAGCTTGTTCAACCGGAGAAGTGTTTTTATAAAGCTGCTTACCTCCTATATCTTGATTCTTTTGCTGCCCTTAATTGGAGGGTACATCCTGTATTCCAAGGTCGAATCAATAACTACGGAGAATGCTTCACACTATAACCTGGCTATGCTGGAGCAGTTCAAACAATCGACGGATGCCAGGTTGAAAGAAGTCGATCAATTAGCTCAAGAGTTGATGCTGAATCCAAAGCTGAATCTATTGTTGAATGATAGCTCGGAGCAGCCGGCGGATACCTATAAATATATTGAGTTTATAAGAAATTTTTTGGAACGCCACAAAACGAAGACCAGCGATTTTATATATGATTATTATTTGTATTTTTCCGGTTCGGATACTGTTTTGAAGTGGGGTTTAAAAACGGATTCCCGTACGTTCTACAATGATTATTACAGATACAAGCATATGAGCTACGAGGAGTGGAAGAGTAAAGTATTGCGTGCCTTTCATAATATGGAATATATGCCTTCAGAGGTTCTTATTCAAAATATGGGAAGTATGCCCGAAACACGCGACAATAAGCCTGCCAATGTTATTACTTACATACAGTCTCTTCCGATTCAAGATTCAATGAATATCTCTGGGGCGTTGGTTATTCTAATTGAGGAGGCCAAAATCAAGGAGATGATTCGACAGATCGAAGCAGTCAATGAGAGCGCGGTTTATATAGTGAATGATAAGGATCAGGTCGTGATGGCCACATCGCAGCAGTTTGATGTCAACCCTGCCTTCTTAAAAAAATTGAAGGGTGAGTCCGGATTGAAGGATGAAGATTTCAATGGCAAGGACGTTATTGTATCCTACACATCATCCGATCGTACGGACTGGAAGTATATATCGATTATGCCCAAGGAGATTTTTTTGCAGCCGGTGTACGTCCTTAAATCGAAGGCTATAGGCTTGTTCATCTTATGCCTGATCCTGGGAGCTGTGGCCGCTTATTTAATGGCTTACCGAAATTATGTGCCGCTGCGGCATATTGTAAATGCAGTTCTTCAAGGGAGATCGCCGGTCCTACGCTCCAAGGGAAATGAATATGAATTTTTGCAAAACACCATTGAGGAATCTTTTATGAAGGAGCAGCATTTGCAGGGGATTATTTCGCAGCAGGTTCCTGTTATTCGTGCCAATTTCCTGTCTCGGCTGTTAAGGGGTCATGTGGACTTTCGCACGGAACCGGTGGAGACGATGAATTTTCTTGGCATTCAGTTTATATCTGATCAGTTTACCGTTATTTTGATTGACGTGGATGATGCTTCCGGCTTTGCTGAAGAGCTCTCAGAGCGGCAGTGGGCATCCATTCGATTTATTATGTCCAACGTCAGTCTGGAGATAGCGGGAGAACACCATCAGGCATATTTCGTAGATTTAGATCGTAACCGGATGGCGCTGCTGCTCAATGTAGGGAACGAACGACCAGAGGCTGCTGAGGATATTTCACAAATAGCTGAACAGATAAAGCATATTATTGAAACACGGTTCAAAATGGTTTTGACCTTGGCCGTCAGCAATATTCATCAAGGAATTAACAGGATTGGACAATGTCATTCCGAAGCATTAGCTGCATTGGATTATAAAATGGTAAAAGGGTTAAGCGTGATCATCCATTATTACGAGCTTACTCCTGCAGAATCCCAATATGTCTATCCGATTGAGACGGAAATTCAGCTGATGAATTATGTGAAAAGCGGTGATTTTGATAAGGCGGAGTTCCTTATAGATCATATTTATGAAACCAACTTCCGCTCTAATCCCATAACTCCGGAAATCAGCAAATGCTTATTTCTTGATATGGCCAGCACGCTGCTTAAAATATTGAATAGGCTTCGAATAAGCGAGAGAGAGGATTTGGCCGAATTCATCAACCCGATCAAGAGAATCGAGGCTTGCTCAACGGCTGAAGAAATGTACAGCTGCATCAAAAGCATGTATCAAAAGGTAGCTGAGGTGCTGAGAAAAGAGAGAACAGATCATCACCAGCAGATGATGGAATCGATCGCCGGGATTATAATGCAAAATTTAACGAATCCCAATTTAGGACTTGCATGGATAGCTGATAGCATGAATATGTCGCAGCAGTATATGTCTACCTTTTTCAAAAAGATGTACGGGGAGAATATGACTAATTTTATTGCTAAGAAACGAATGGAGCATGCAAAAAGGCTGATGGAGGACAAATCTCTGACCATTGCCCAAATTGCCCAAACGATTGGCTACAATAATGATATCGTGTTTAGCCGGGCGTTTAAAAAAAGTGAAGGCATCCCGCCAGGTAAATACCGGGAAACCCAATTAAGGAAGCTGGAAGAGCTATGATAAATTCAAAATCATTGGATTTTTTTCCCTAAGGTGCTATCAGTTGAGATATAATGAGAATGATGAATGCATTTCTATCCATACCAGCGGATGAGCGCGAAGTAGCCGCCGCATATTCCAAAAATATTGCATAGAGGAGATAAAAAAAATGAAGTTATCGTTTACTACGTTAGGTTGTCCCGGTTGGTCGCTTGATCAGATTGTAAGGAATGCTGTGGAGTACGGCTTTGACGCTATCGATTTCCGTGGCTTGCAAGGTGAAATGAATGTATGGAAGCTTCCGGAGCTATCGACGAATGTGAAAGAGTCACTGGCTCTCATTAAGGACGCTGGGTTGAAGGTATCCTGTTTCTCCAGTTCCGTGCAAGCGGTGTCAGCAGAAAAATTCGAGCAAAATCTCGAAGAAGTCAAGGAATATACACGGCTATGCGAAGCTTTCGGGACTCCATACATACGGGTTTTCGGCGGTAAAATAGGGGATCTCGACCGAACGGAAGCTACGCGTTTAATCGTGAAGCATCTGAAGGAAATGGCCCAAATCGCTGCTGCTTCCGGAGCCAAAGTATTGGTGGAAACGCATGATGATTGGACCGATTGCCGTTATATGCAGCCGGTGATGGAGCAGGTGAATCATGAAGGCGCCGGCGTCCTCTGGGATTTGCATCATCCGTACCGCACAATCGGCGAGAAACCAGAAGATACATGGAATGCTTTGGGCCAGTGGATTGAATATACCCATGTCAAGGATTCGGTCAAGGTGGATGGAACAGGCCGCAGACACCCTCATAAATACGTACTTACCGGCCAAGGTGATATTCCTTTGAAGGGTATGTTTCAGCTGCTTAAGGACAAGGGTTATGAAGGTTATTATGTGTATGAATGGGAAAAGGCTTGGTATCTTGAGGAATTGGAAGAACCGGAAGTGGCTTTCCCTCAATATGCGCAGTATATGAGGAGTGCATCGGAGGAGTTGCGATGAGTAGAATAAGAGTAGCTATTATCGGCCAAGGCCGCAGTGGATTAAACATTCATACGAACTCGTTAAGCGGTATGAAAGAGCAATATGAAATTGTGGCTATAGCTGATGCGGTACCGGAAAGATTGGAAAGAGCTAAGCGGGATTATGGATGCGATGTCGTAGCGGATTACAACGATTTGCTTGGTCGGACTGACATAGACTTAATCGTCAATGCGGCTCCCAGTCAGCTGCATGTTCCGGTTACCCGCTTATTTCTTGAAAATGGGTTCAATGTAGTCTGCGAGAAGCCTGTTGCCCGAACCGTTGCCGAGCTGGATATGCTGGAAGAAGCAGCCAAGAGGTCAGGCAAGCTGCTGGTTGCCTTTCATCAAAAACGATACACTCCCGGATTTGTGAAAGTGAAGGAACTTATAGATTCGGGAATAATCGGCAGGGTGGTACATGTCAGCATTGTGGATAGCAATTTCTCCCGCAGGTGGGATTGGCAGACGCTTCAGGCGAACAACGGCGGCAATCTGCTGAACAACGGTCCACATTCAGTTGATCAGGCTTTGCAAATTTTCGGTACGGACTTGATGCCCAATGTCACCTGTTTTATGGATAGAGCCAATACTTCAGGTGATGCGGAAGATTATGTGAAGGTAATTTTGCATGGCAAAGGCCGGCCTGTTATTGATATAGAGGTTTCCTCCTGCAACAGCTATCCAAACTGCACGTACCACATTCAAGGAACCAATGGCGGGATTAAAGGGACAACGACCCATTTGGATTGGAAATATTTCAAGCCGGAGGAAGCGCAAGAGCATGAGCTGGATACGAAGCCTATTGCCAATGAGCAAGGCGAGCCTGCATACTGCCGGGAGCAGCTGAAGTGGTATGAAGAGAGCTGGGATTACGAGGGAGACCCGAGCAACAAAAAATTGATGAACACTATGACGGAAACCTTTTATAACATGCTATATCAAACCATAATTCATAAGGCTCCTTTGGAAGTTACCCTCGATCAAGTCCGCCAGCGTGTCGCGGTTATTGAGGAATGTCATCGGCAAAATCAAATCGACTAACATCCGTATTAACGATAACATTTGCGAATGCCAACATTTTAGATGAGGTGCAAACATATGATCGGGCTTAGCTGCCATTCAAGAAACTATGGGCCAGGAACCCAGGATGAAACCTTTTCGTTTATTAAAAAATTAGGCTTTGAATACATCGATGTAGATGGCGTTGAGACTATAAAGCAAGCGGATGTTCTGGAGAACCCGGATAAACAAGCCCAAATTGCGAAAGAGCTCTCCCAAAAATATAACATTAAATTGGCTGAATATTTTATGGGCAATATGCAGCTGAATGGACAAAGCTATAGCCCTAGTGAGCTTGAAGTTCATCAAAGAGATTCCTTGTATGGGAATTTTGATAAAATCTGCAGGTTTGCCAGCCAGTCCGGTTTTTCAAGTATTGTTGGATCAGCAGGCTTGCTTAGAAAAGATATGGGCTATGAGCGTTCTTTTGAATACGCGGCAGAGGTTCTAAGAAAAATGGTTAGCATTGCCGCCGATCATGGCGTTCAGTTCCATGTGGAACCCAGCATGCATTCGCTGTTGAAGCTCCCGGCTAAAGCGCTGGAAATGGCACAGCAAGTACAAGGCTTGAAGTTTACATTAGACTTCTTGCATTTTCAAGCAAAGGGAATCGATCAGGAAGAGTCTATGCAGCTTCTTGAATATATGGGTCACATGCATGCCCGGCAGTCTGCGGTTGGTTGGGCGAAATGTCCTTATGAGTTCGGGGAGATTGATTATGACCGGATTATGAAAAGACTGCGCGGGCTCAAATGGAAAGGGATTATAGCCATGGAATTTTCTAATGGTCCTGCTGAAGAGGCTGCCGGCATGAGTCCTGTCGAACAGACAATTTTGATGAGATATGAATTGAAGCGCCTTATTAAAAAATATTTCTAAGGAGGGCGTTATTACCAATCCTGAAACAAAGCAGGAGTTAGTACTAAATGAGCTTGATCAGGCTAGTTCTTAATGCTTTCAATAATGGGAGGAAGTATATCATGATCGTAGGATTAGGGGAATGGGGCTTACAGTATCGTTCGATAGAAGACCATTGCAGGATTGCAAGAAATTTCGATCTTCGTTATTTGGAGCTTGGAATAGGGGGTGATTTTCCCGGACGGATTCAAAGGGATATCGGCCAACAGGGTATAGACGATCTTTTAACTTGTATGAAGGATTACGGTATCAAAGCTCCGTTCGTGGCATTGGACAACGATTTTACAATAGGAGGACAGGAGCAATTAAGCAAGATGAAGGAGCGGGTAGCTCATGACATACGGCTTGCTTCCCGCCTGAATGCTACCCATGTTCGATTGTTCACAGGATTCGAGCTTGCTGCTGAGATGACGGAGGAACGCTGGGCATGGATGCTGCAGGCGTTTGTCGAGATGAATGATCTTTGCTCGGAATTTGGCATGGTGATCTCTATTGAGACACATGGGCGCAATACTCCAGTAAACAATGGATTCATCCATGAACATACGACATCCACGGAGTGGAACTCTTTGCAGCGGCTGCTTAAAGAATTGCCGTCCACTGTCGGCTTCAACTTCGATCCCGGTAATCTAAAAGCCGTTGATTCATCGAGGCCATTGGCGGATTACGCTAAACTGCTGGGAGGAAGGATCAATTACTGTCACTTGAAGGATTGGAAACAGACTGATAATTATTGGGTAGCATGCGCGCCTGGTGACGATGATCTGAATTATGATGAGCTGCTGAAGGATGTGTCCTTTCAAGGTGTCTATCTGATCGAATATGAACAGGTGGACGATGTGGTAGAAGGAATAGGCAGAAGCCTGAATTATTTACGTTCTATTCGTCCCGATCTTAGAATAGAATGATAATATAATTTAGTTGACAATATATGGGTTAACAGGTATGATGTGATCAAGTTAATAATTGTGACGGAGATTAAGAGATTCACATAGATTGCATGTTAAATAAGACATGTTAATTTATGTGTTTTTTTATTCTCTTATTATTCACTTGGTTCTCTGAAAGGGGCGAAACAGGAAAAATGATGGATTAACCCAAAGACAAAGAGAAAGCGCTTTACCTTCAATAAGAATGCAACTCATAAGAAAGGGGTATGCCGAATGCCAAATAATGAAAGCGCTTTAAACTTAAGGGTGGATGAAAGAGTTCGAACGAAGAAAAAGAACGGGGGGGAGAATGTTTTAGCTTATTTATTTTTAGCTCCCTCCCTGATCTTGTTTGTTACGTTTCTTTTTTATCCAATGGCCAAATCGATTTACTTAAGTATGACGCTTACGGACCCGAGAGGAAGGGTCGTTGAATTTGTTGGTCTCGAAAATTTTATGGATTTACTTGGATCCGGACAGTTCTATTCGAATTTAAAAGTGACGTTGCTATTCATCCTGCTAACTGTGCCCACTTCGATCATATGGTCTCTATTTTTGGCGGCCATCACACATAACAAATTACGGGGCATGAAAATATTCCAATTCATATTTTCCCTGCCAATCGTCATATCGGTGGGTACAGGGTCCATCATCTGGTTCTTGCTGTTCCATCCGACTGCAGGGATGCTGAATTACTTTTTAAGTCTTGTGCATATCGATCAGATCCCCTGGTTAACGAGTCCTTCATGGGCATTGGTGTCAATCTCTCTTATGACGATATGGATGAATATGGGTTTTTTGTTTATCGTCCTGTCCAGCGGTCTGCAAGGGGTTCCGGAAGAAATTTATGAAAGCGCTAAAGTGGATGGTTCTGGTCCGGTACGAACCTTTGTCCAAATCGTACTCCCGCTTTTAACACCTACCATTTTCTTTGCCCTGATCGTGTCTGTGATTGGTGCTTTTCAGGCTTTCGGCCAAATTCACATTTTAACAAAGGGCGGTCCAATGAATACAACCAATGTAATCGTATATTCCATCTACCAAGACGCTTTCGTTAATTTCCGTTTTGGGATTGGAAGTGCACAGGCTTTGATTCTTTTCGCGATTATTATGATCTTGACCGTAGTGCAGTTTAAAGTTCTGGAAAAGAAGGTGCATTATCAATGATAGCGAAAAGAATCGCGCCGACTCTGAATTACTTATTGCTGATGGTGCTGGCTCTAGTGGTTTTGTATCCGCTTATATTTACGGTATTTTCATCGTTCATGACAGATAAGGAAGTCTCGAACTTCCCGCCCCCCTTATTTCCTTCTCAGCTGTATATGGATAATTTCAAGAACGCCATTGTCGGCTTTCCAATCATCCGTTTTATTCTTAACAGTGTTATTGTCTCTTCGGGGATCACTGTGAGCCAGATTATTACGTCAAGCCTGGCAGCTTATGCCTTTTCATTTCTGAATTTTAAGGGGAAAAATATTCTGTTTGTCGTCTTTCTTTCGACCATGATGATTCCTTGGGAAGTCACCATCATTCCGAATTATTTGACTATTAAGGATTGGGGATGGATGGACAGCTACCAGGGACTGATCGTTCCCTTTATGGCCGGTGCCTTCGGGGTGTTCTTACTTCGCCAATTTTTCCTGCAGCTGCCCAATGAGCTGTTTGATGCGGCCAAAATCGACGGATGCGGTCATCTCAGAAATTTTTTCTCGATTGTGCTTCCGCTTTCACGTCCTGCTCTAGCCACTTTGGCGGTGTATGTTTTCCTTACGCATTGGAACCACTATTTATGGCCCCTTCTGATTACGAACCGGGCTTCCATGAGAACAGTACAAATTGGAGTTGCTATGCTGCAGCATGCCGAGGTTATGTCGTGGAACTTGATTTTGGCTGGAGTGACGCTGGTTCTGCTTCCTTCATTTCTTCTATTGGCCTTTGGAGTGAAACAGCTAGTACGTGGAATTACCTCAGGCGCATTGAAAGGTTAAATTAGCGTTGATCCGTCTGTTTACCTAACAGGCTAATCATATATTTTCATTCACTTTAAGCGAGGAGATGTATAGACAATGGGGAAAAAAGGGTTTACGAGCTTAGTTTTGGCAGCCACCATGATGTTTCTTTCGGCATGTAGTGTAAATATGGGGGAAAGCACGGACAGTAAGAAACCAGAGCCAGCCAAACCAGGAGCAACTGCAGCAAGCGGACCTAAGAAAGTGGTTTTCTGGCATGCGATGGGTGGAGCGAATACTAAAGTCGTTGAGCAAATGGCGGCCGATTATAACGCTTCCCAGGATAAAATAAAAGTAGAAGCGGTTTATCAAGGAAGTTACGATGACCTGCTCAGCAAACTGAAGGCGTCGATGGGTACAAGCGAAGGTCCTTCAGTCGTACAGATGTACGAGATCGGCAGTCGCTTCATGATCGATTCCAAAGCGATTACACCGATGCAAAATTTCATTGATGCAGATAAGTGGGATGCGTCGCAGTTGGAACCGAATATTGCTGGTTACTATACCCTGAGCGGCAAACTATACTCTATGCCGTTTAATACATCTAATCCGATTCTCTACTACAACAAAGATTTGTTTAAAGCAGCCGGTCTTGATCCTGCGAAACCTCCGAAAACTTTCGAGGAATTGAAGACTGCGGCAGATGCCATCACCAAGTCCGGTAAAGCTACTGGAGCAAATTTTGCGATTTACGGCTGGTTCATAGAGCAGTTATTCGCCAACCAAGGTGCGGAATTCATAAACAACGGGAACGGTCGGACCTCGATGGCAACCGAATCACAAGTGAACTCGGATGCGGGCGTGAAAGTGTTGACCTGGTGGAAGGACTTGGTGGACACGAAGGCCGCAAACAATCTGGGCCGCAAGACAGATGATTCCAAGAAGGCATTTTCCGCTGGGCAGGTAGGGATGATCCTGGAGTCCACGGCAGCACTTAAAGGGCTTGTTGACAGCGCTGGCGGCAAATTCGAAGTGGGCACAGGCTTCCTCCCGAAACCTGCAGATGCGAAAGAGGGCGGCGTCGTTGTCGGTGGAGCCAGCTTGTGGATGATGAACAATCGTCCCGATGATGAGCAAAAAGCAGCTTGGGACTTCATTAAATTCTTGACTTCACCTAAAGAGCAGGCATACTGGCACGTGAATACCGGATACTTCCCGATCACCAAAAAAGCTTATGACGAAGAGATTGTAAAGACTAACCTGAAACAGTTCCCTCAGTTCCAGACTGCGATTGACCAACTGCACCAAACAAAGCTGAACACAGCAACACAGGGTGCGGTCATGGGTGTATTCCCGGAAGCAAGACAAATTGTTGAAGGTGCGATCGAAGAAGTGCTCAACAGCAAGAAGTCTCCGAAGGAAGCTTTGGATGCAGCAGCAAAAGAAATAACTTCCAAGATTCAGCTGTACAATAAAACAGTGAAATAGTTAAAGCTTAATCATGTGTATGTTCTTGTGCTTGGCTAGCTTCAAGCAGCAAATGATGCTATAGACTAGCCCTCGCGTCGTAATGAAGCGGGGCTTTTTTTTGTATAGTTTTAGGGAGGGAGCTTAGCGTGAGCGAGGCTTGCCCCTTAGGCTAGATAGATGAAGGGACATGCTATCCTCTCCCCAAATACCTAAGAAAATATCAACCATTTAGGTAGTACAGTTCTTTAGAGCGCCAAAGTATGAAGCAGGGTACCCTTTCTAAGTTCTTAACATAAATGAATTCTTACTATTTTTCGTATTTAATCATCAAGCGAGCTCTTTTTTATAAGCGGGGGTAGCTATGTGTTTTAAAGGTCTATAACGGAACTTGAAATTCCGTTATTTAGTCTGGAGCATCCAATTTAGGACGATAGCGGAAGTCAGAATTCCGCGAGCGACCGGGCAAGGTCGTGTAATTTAGCAGGTGGAACCCCTGCTTGGTAGAACGTGCAGCCGCGTTGCCAATAGCGAGTCTTGGGCTATCAGCAGTAATGTTGAGTGCTAAGCGTAGACAGTCAGGCAGTAGGCCTGAAAAGTGACGGAGCCCCGAAATTGACTAACATTGAGATAGGCCGACGGTATGCGGAATCTGGAAGGCAACATCTACACAGACGC
>NZ_JANQBD010000027.1 GCF_024722015.1 Paenibacillus radicis (ex Xue et al. 2023)
CTTCATGGCCGTTCGGTGGTCCCACGACCACAACTTTACCGTTGTATCCTTTTTACCAAGAGGGTGTAATCCTGCGAATGAGCGAGTAAACGTGAGAAAATCCCTTAATACCGAGGGAAGTAACGGGCAGTTTAGTTCCAAGAAAAGGTAATATTATTATTGTGCCGAATATTATATTTGAAATTGAACTTTAGAGAGGGAGATATTAATGGATTACGGTTGGATGTCGTTAACTGATGAAGAAGAAAAAGAATTGTGGTCAAGATTTATTAAGTTATTTCATCCTAGACCAAGCAAAACAATTTTCCCTTCATATATCCCAACTCCGTTTATCCAGTATGATATATCCAATTGTTATACAGAAGAATTTATTCGAGATTTCGAAAACAAAGCTGCTTCAGCATTTCAAAGTTGCACAACACCTGGGGAACATCTTTACGCTCTAGATTGGCAACATGAATGCTATTTGGTGGATGCACGAAAAGAGTTTCCTAGACATGTACCTTGGAGAATCGACAACGGAGATTGGATAATCTCCATTTTTCCTGATGGCGATTATCATTTCTTTCTTGCAAGTGACTTCTCTTGGGGAATTTTAGGTCATCCATGGGAAGAGTCCATAACTATCTATGGTGAAAAAATTCTAAGCTATTTCTTGAAGGAACATCCGCTGATGCTTAAGAGATTGATTAGACAAGGATAAGATATTGGGGTTAAATTATTCAACTACCATGCAAGAACGGATTAACTTTCATGCTCTGTGGTGCAACGCAGGAGGATGCATGGATGGCTAACGGGAAACGATAGCTGAATAAACAACCAGGACATGCTGCCAGCAAATGATCGACAGCTTCATTACGTTAACGGGAGTTATCTTCAACTACTTATTTTAAAATATGGTCATAAGTGGTCAAGTCATCGAACAATTAACTCATTTTGTTATACGTAGATTGAGGTGGGATAAATGGCTCAGTTCCAGGTTACTCAAACATTGAAGACGGGAGATGCTTTTATCATCAAAGGTATCTTGTTGGAGGGACAAATTCGTAACGGAATGGAAATTCATGTAGCCTTTAACAACTCCCTTCAGGTGACTGGAAGTATTATGGATATTAAGAAAATCAATGATCTTTATAATATTTCGATTGGATGCTCAGATAAAGATGAGATAGAACTATGGGAAATGTTGAATTTGAATGGCGATGTATTAAAAATTGCTAGTCATGATTAAGCTATCTGGGAACGATAGTGGAGGAGCTTGCTGCGTGGCAGCTCCTCGTTTTGTTTATTAAAGTAACTGGCAGGATAATTTAATAAAAACGGAGAAATAGTCCGTACAAACTTATGAAAGATATTAGACTGTTGCCTACCACCAAATCTACTAAATGGGAGTAAGTTATGGATAATAATGAAATTGATCATCTGAAACAAGAATCTGAAATGGATGGGATAAAAGGTTGGTTATTAATATATTTAGTTGTTAATTTAGGAGTAGAGTTACTTGGTAAGGTATATATTTTGTACGAATGGATTCAATATTATATATTTGGTTTTGATTTTTTTGTTGGAATATTCCACTTTGCTTTCCTAATTATGACGATGCTATTGCTAATATTCACAAGAAAAAAGGTTGTGCCGAAAGTGGTTATTGCCTATGAGTCCTTAGTGATATTATCACAAATCCAAGACTATTTAGATGGAACGACAGTAAAGCTAAGTTCAATTATGATTACCGTAACTATTTCAGTTCTTTGGATATTGTATTTTATAAAGTCTAAAAGAGTAAGTAATACGTATAACCGAGCGTAATAGGGGAAGTTACAGCCCGACATCATGGTAGTTTAAGCTAACGGGAAACGATAGTGGAGGAGCTTGCCGCCTGGCAGCTCCTCGTTTTGTTTATTAAAGTAACGGGCAGAAGAGTTGAATTGAAGTCTACGTATCGGCTCAGTTGGAAGCATTGCAAAAAACAGGGGACAGACTGCCTTTGGCATCTGCCCCCTGTTTCTTTACCTTTTGCTAATTCCAAATCTAACGGTGGCTTATCGGCGTTCCTTGCGCTCCGTTCGAAACAGCTTCCCATGTCTCCCAAGTGGCTAAACGATCAGCATAGACTCCGCGCACCAAAGGCAAGACCCCTGCGCCGACCGCAAACCGCAGAGGTGGGTCCTCGGCGTCTATGATTTGAAGAATCGCTTCGGCCGTCGCATTCGGATCGCCTCGTTCTTCTGTCGATAAACGAACGGACACCCGATTTCGAAGTTCAGCGTAGACTTCCAATCCCGTTGATGTCTTCATGGACATGGGGCTTCCAAAGTCGGTTGCAAAGGCGCCCGGCTCGAGCAACGTGACCTTAATGCCGAAGCTTTTAACCTCTTGAGCGAGGCTATCGTGCAGTGCTTCGACTGCCCATTTGGAAGCGCAATAGAAGCCGATGAGCGGTGCCGCAACAATCCCCATGGCACTTGAGACGCCGAGAATGTGCCCGCTGCCCTGTAGTCGAAGCAGAGGCAGGGCAGCTTGGATGACACGAAGCGTACCAAAGTAATTGGCGTCAAATAGTTCGCGGACGTCGGATTCGTCAGCCTCCTCAGTCGTGCCAACCAGTGTGTAACCGGCATTGTTTAGGACGACGTCCAGCCTGCCGAAATGCTCATGAGCCTGCTGAACGACATGCTCGACCTGCTGGGAATCTGTTACATCGAGCGCTAGGGGGAGAACAGCATCTCCAAAACGTTCCTTAAGTTCGGCGATGCTTTCCGGTGTGCGAGCGGTCGCAGCAACCTTATCCCCGCGAGAGAGTGCGGCCTCCGCCCAAATGCGACCTAATCCGCGAGAGGCTCCTGTAATGAACCAGACTTTGTTTTCCATAGTATTTTCCTCCAATACAGTTCCTGTGTGTAGTATTTTTAAAGCTTCTGTTTTCTCTTTCGTTCTTCTCTAATGTTACGGCTTAGCAGCTTGATACGGAATTTCAAATAAGTTAGCATGGTATTAACATGGTTTATGCAAAAGGAGGGGCCTGCCTGAATGATTGAGCAACTGAAGACGTTTGTTCAAGTGGCGGAGTCCGGAAGCTTTTCTAAGGCAGCCGAAAAGCTTTTTATTTCTTCAACCGCTGTGATGAAGCAAATGAATTTGTTGGAAAAGCAAGCCGGAGTCCCACTTTTTATCCGTACCAACCACGGTGTCAGCCTCACAAAGGCAGGAACAGCTTTTATCAAAGATGCGGAATATATGCTGCAGTATTTTCAAGAATCTCTTATCCGCATGCATCACTCCGCACAGGCCAATCGGCATATTGTTCGGGTGGGTACTTCTATGCTTAACCCCTGTAAGGTTTTGATTGATTTGTGGAATGGAATTAGCGACCTATACCCTCAATTCGGAATAAACATCGTTCATTTCGAAGATGACGCACATACACTCCCTACCACTTACCGCATGATTGGCCAATCGCTCGATATCATTGCGGGGCCATTTCTTACAGATAACTTGAAGGATTACTACCGTGTGCTTGAACTGGGGAGTTACCGCGTTTGCTTTGCCGTATCTCGGCAACATAGGCTGGCTTCAAGAAAAACACTATTTGTCAAAGATTTGTATGGGGAAAGATTGGCTGTAGTGAATGGTGGGAATAGTGCCATCATTCATGACATACGTGATTTCCTGAAAATGAAACATCCTCAAATACAAATTAAGGATGTTCCGCGTCTCTATGATCTTGATGTGTTTAATCGCTGCGAGGAAAGTAATACGGTTATGTTAACATTGTAGGCGTGGGCAGACATTCATCCATCCTTGGTGACGATCCCTAGTGATTTAGATTTCGCAGTTCCATATGGTTTAATATATCCATTACATCCATCCAAGGAAGTTGGTCAATTCTTAGAAATCATAAAAGAAATGCAAGGTAATGTTTTACCTAAGGTTGAGTGATGTCGAGGTGCACTGTGTAAAAGACTGTTTTCGTCAAAGGTTTACCAAGATAAATATGAACGTTGGTGAGCAGGGAGACACAAAGTAAGTTCAACTAACGGAAAAAAAGAGTAAAGAAGTTCTATCCACGAGAGAGGGGAATGCTTATTGCTGCAGACATACATTAGATCAGACCAGGATCAATTGGAAGAGTTTATGAAAACTATGTATGTTTCCAGAGGATATGTCTTTGATCCTGAAGGATCGCATTCAGATATTAGAAGTATTGAACTGCTATATTTTGAGACGGGAGGCGGATTCTGGTTATTGAAGGAAGAACAGAGCGTTATTGGGACTATTGGTTTAAAGGGTATTGATTCTGAAAACAGAATTGGTGAAATAAAGAGGTTCTTCGTCTTACCTGAATATCAAGATAAGGGTTACGGCAAAAGCATGATGAGCCAAATAATAGAAATTGCAAGACAAGCTGGATTAATGAAGCTGAGGTTGGACACTGAGAAACAATCTTATAAAGCGATGTCAGTGTTTCGAAGTTTTGGCTTTTATGAGATACCAAAATACAATGATAATGATATTGTTGAAATATTTATGGAATTATCCATTGTGTCATAACGAATTCAATCAATATACGTTCAGCTAACGAGAAATGTTTGTTCAATAAGAAACCAGGACGAGGCTGCCGGCATGAATCGGCAGCCTCGTTGAACGGGCAGGATAATGAGGTAATAAAATGGAATATAACGGTGATAAAAAAATCTCTTGCTTGCTTTTAGATACAGTCAGTTCAAATATATTATGTTATCAAAAAACCAGTGGTTTAGAATAGATTGCTATATATGGTGGTGAACATCACTCTGTCATGACTATTAATAAGAAAAGTTCAAGATCTATATTAATTGATATTGAATCGTACAACTGGACGATTTCTCCTGATAGCGGTTATATTGTTTTTGTTGCTGAACATGCACAAATTAAAGGACGTAGAATAGAAGTTTATATTACATCTGAAGTGAATTCATACTGGACAAATTTTCCTAAAGTTAATGAAATGAATATAAAAGTTATTAAACCACATGATGTTAAAAATATTATTAATCAGGCATTAATAAAAGGATGGGATCCAAAGGTAAAAGGTAAACCTATGGTATTTGATTTGGAGGGTGAATTTATTATTAAGAGATAAGTCATACTATGGGCATCGGATAAATCACGCTTTGGGGCGTTCGATCATTAAGCTAACGGAACACGATAGTTCAATATAAAGTTCCGCATATTATACATGACTAATATGCGGAACCCTTTATTATGACTGAAATTTATAAATTTAGGTCTTGATAAATTCGGAAAATAAAGTTATAGACTGTCACGTCGGCGGCCAGCTGCACGAAGAAGTTGTGGTTCGGGAAGCACCGGTTAACGTGATCGGTTAGCCGGCAGCGGCCAGTTGCCGCGGCGAAGCCGTGTCTCGTGCTCCTGGCTGTACTTCCGGAAGCGCTGGTTCAGTGCGATCGGTTAGCCAGCCGACCAGCGAAGGTGCAGTTGGCTTGCCAATCTAATACTTTATTTTCTTTGGACAGTTACGTACAATGCGCATGCGTTATTAGTCAAAAGCTTATTTATGATAGGCTGACGAATCTAGTTCCCCTCAAATTATTTTTGAGGGGAACTTTGTATCGAGAAATTTTTCTTTAATAATAAATTGTTTAATTCATAATAAACTCATTCAAAACACGCCAGCACTCGTCCGGAGCCAGGATCAAAGAAAGGTTTGCATCAGTAGTTAAGCAAAGTGCGGACGATGCTTTGCTATGTCTTCTTAATGCTTTTTAAACAACTTTATATTCAATAACAGGCGTATAGCTCATTATAGAATAAGGGTTTGTACAACCAGTTTTAAATAGCTTATGTTCAGGCAACAAAATTATAATGGGGGAGGGCGGCTTGTTGGTTTCATTCGTGAATACCGTGCTTTTCGTATAGACGCATTGCATTTTCTTTGAGTTCATCCCATACTTCAATTGCTTTTTTTACAGCTTCTACGCCTTCATTAAAACCTTTATGATACGGTATATCTCGATAATTATGAACTTCCATTTCAGTGCCCCACATTAACACATGACCAACACTACGCTGCGTATCGGGATCCGAAATTGCAGAAAAATGATATGACGCGATATTAACTTGAGCAACAAAGTCCCAAAACAAACGCTCAAGAAGTAAGTCGTAAAATGGGCCGCCGTGTATCTCGAATCCTCCTAGAGTATCGTAGAACAATGACCAACCGTCGTGGCCTCTACCAACAGGGAATGAGGTGTTATCCCTTTTTTTGAGTTCCAAAATAATATCATTAATTGAAATCATCATCTTATATTCTTGGGTTGCCATCTCTTTGACCACTTGATACTGGTACTTTGGATTAGCTTTTTCCATTTTTTCACGAGTAAGCTTTTCCAAGCTTTGCATCAAGTTTAGAAGGAATTGGGAATGTTTTATGCCTATTGTAATTAATACAATACCCAAACCCAGAATTGTAGCAACATCCCCGATCTTCGCCAGAACATCTTTGTATTCATCGCTGACCTGTGGGTTGAGTAAAGGCGGCAGTAGAATAAAGAAAGCAACCAAGGCGCTGATTATTGCGCTAAAAATGTTTAGATGTTTGTAGCGCATTTGTTCCAGTAGGTCTTTTACTGAAATAAAAACTGCGGAAACTGAAAAGGCGACGACAGCAATTGTATTCAAGGTATAGCCGCACGCCCGGACTATTGCTGCAAACGAATAAACAATACCTATCCAAAAAGTAAGATTGAATCCTCCCAAATCGAAATCCTCCTGAAATAAAATCTGCGAGTGATCGGCAAAATATAACACAAACAACAAATTATATTAAAAAAAAGTGCGGTGACCCCAATCGGCGAGGAAGTACACAGGGATAATTGTTCGCCGTTTGCAACGTTGTGACATCTAGCAAGCTATCTAAGTTGTGAATGCTGGACGCGTATATTCACCTCAGAACGATTTGTCTGCTATTTTCGGGATTGATGGCGTCGCTGTTGAAGCAAAATACATGCCAAAAGCTGCCGGCATAACCGGAGCTTTTTTATCGTTAAAGAAGAGAGAAAACCAAACAACTTCTTGTCTTTTATCGATAGTTATTCTTGTCCTCCGATGTCCAGTGTCACTAGGTGGATTGTGGCCGATGTAATGAATATCGAAGTAGAGAAATAATATGTTTTTGAAATCAGTGATTTCGAATATTATTGCAATAGAAGGCTAAGCTAACGCAAAACGTTTGTTGAAGAGGCAGATGAAGGCTGCCATTTGGAGAGGTGGCAGCTGATTATATCTGGAAAATTTCAATGATTGACTTGAATTTAGTGACCCTTGATTTTGAAATTTGACATTACATTAAAAGCTAAGGTGCCAGCAAACAATCAACGGATTTATCAATGCGGGATATAGGGGCATACATTTCCTATCTTTTTACTCCCCAGGTGAGATCCAATATGATCGGGGGGTAGTAAATCGGATTCATCCAATCATACTCCCCGTCGATCTTCAAGGTGCCAAGTACAATTTCGCCTCGTTCGTCTGTTTGTAACGCCCACTTTCCGGAGTACACCGTTTCCCCAAAATATTTAGTAACATAGTCTTGAGCAGTGTTAAAATCAAATGTGCGCGATAGTGATAAATCAACTTGCTGACACATCCAATCGTATTTCTCCTCTGCTTGTTTCCAAGAAAACTCCGAGTTCCAGATTTCAAGCAACTGGCACCCTTGAATAGAGCGACTTAATATCTCCATTAGTTGGTCAGAGACGTAAACATAGGGCAGAAATGTTTCTCTATTCGGTAATTTCACTTTAAACATATGTTGATTCATGAGCCTTTCTTCAACCAATGATAAGGAATACTCATCATACACGGCTATGTCATCTCTGATGTATCTTTTGACTTTGGAGTTGATTGGGTCAATGCAATCCAAGATATTCAGCACATGAAGAATATAATATTCTTCTCCTGAGAACTCCGTTTTTAAAGGCAGGAATTCAATATTATCAGTAATATGTTGAACTAAAATTTGTTTGGTTGCCTTGCTAATAGCCAAAGCACCATTGAACCTACCTAATATGTCGGATGGTTTGCCTTTATCAACAATATTCACGTTCACGGCTGACCATTCTTTAGAGAGTGGCTGCTTTTTTGATAACATGGCATTTACTTTGCTATAGTCTTCATCATCAGCAAATTCCAAATTATTGAATGAAGGATGATAGTCTAGTAACCAAATTTTCAGTTGAGTCACTCCTCTGCGTGTGTTTCATTTTGATATGCCTAGCCAATTCGCAGCCTCCATAAGAACGGTCAAACCAGCAACCACCAAAGGCTTACGACTGACAAAAAATTCATGTATGCTCATGCCCAGCTATGCTAAGCTCCTGTATGTGCCTTCTTCCAATGATATATTAATTGTTAATAGTTTACAATTAGTTATTTAGCTAAATAACGACGATCAGCTGCCGTCTTCTCAATTTAAGGGCAGTATTGCTGAATATCAAAATATAGGTAAATTTAGTTTAAATAGTATCAAATATAGACATTCACGAAAGCAAATTTTTTGATGTTTCTGATAAAAAAATATGAGGTGATGCAGTATCGAATGGATCGGTATTTGGATCGGTAATACACGATTTGCCTGGGTGGGCGGCTCTTTTTTTTGCTCAGTGATAATATGCATCCAGAAAAAGTAATGGATATTTCGGAAAAGCATGGATTCGCCAGAGACATGAAACTCTTTAAGAAAAACCCTGAAGATTATCAAGGACACGTCGGAGATGTTGCAACAATACTAAGGATAACTCTTACATGTTTCTGATTTTTTCGAAAAGTTAGGAAATGATGTCCAACATTTGCCTGAGGACGCAAAAAAAGCCGTACAGGATATAGATGAAGAATTAAAACGACTAAATCTTAATTTTAATGAAATATTGGCTGACGCATTAGGTAAAAGTGCAAAAAAACTAGAAGAAGCACCAACACCAGAAGAGTATGCAAATGAAACGGCGATAGAGCTTGCCCAAAGATATAGGCAAAAAGACGAGAGTTCGTCTGAGAAATGTCCTACAGTTGTAAGTGGACTTTTAGTTGCACTGGGTTCAATAATGAAGTCTGAGTCAGGCGAGCATGAAAATCTATATGCTGACAGTCTAATTAACAATAGAGTTAACGCGGCGAATTGGGGATGCTCAGAAGCATTTAAATAGGAGTTGTGAAAAAAGCGTTTTATTAGTTTTCATCCGAGAGAAATTTGTCGGTTGACAAGAACATTGTCCGATTGCCGACAAACATTAGACTGAGTAATAATATGATAACGGGACACGATAGCTCAATAACGTGAGGAAACCGGCAGCGGGTATAAGAACTGCCGGTTTCTCAACTAACGGGCAGTTTACTACGGTTTGAAGGAAAGTAGATAACAACATAGAAATACCAATTACTACAAGATTATGGAGGGAGAAAATGTCGATTAAGAATGAGTGCGGATTATATACAATGTGCTTAGTACAAGATGAAGACAAGATATTATTAATAAATCGACCTGACAAACTGGGGTTCCCAGGGTATCTCGGTCCTGGGGGAAAAGTTGATTTCCCTGAAAGTTTAACCGAAGGAGCTGTACGTGAGCTTAGAGAAGAAACAGGACTAATCGCTAAGCCAGAGGACTTAATTTTCAAAGGAATAGACGAATATGTCGTGCCTAAAACGAATTACAGATATATGGTCTTCAATTATCTGGTTAAGAATTTTGAAGGGGAATTACTATCTAATCCACCTGAAGGTGAGTTGCACTGGGTAGATATAGACGACGCAATAAACTTACCGATGCAGTCATGGTTTAAACGTAGATTGCCACTATTTTTCGCAAAGGGAACTTTTGAAATATCTGTAGTATGGGATGAGGATAGTAAAAGCTCAATTGAAGACAAGCTTAGGATGCTAGGTTAGTCATTACGCTAAACGGCGAACGATAGTGGAGCAGCATGCCACGGCAGCTGCTTTTTCAAAAGGGCAGTTTTGGACTTATTGTAGGGTGACATCACACACGCAAGTTTCTCATATATGCTTTTCAAAAGTGGCCTAACGGTTTTCCGAAACATAATCCGGATGTGCGTATTTACCGTTCCAAGGATTTTCAACAACGATACGATCAGGCTGATCGAATACAAGAAAACCGGTCGGAATCCTTTGTTCACCGCCTTGACCTGAAGGTGTGGTCACAAGCTCGCCGTTAAGGACCAGCTCGGAAGAGGCTCCTCCATCCAGAAGACCTGCAGTAACAACATCCTGCTTCAAAAACAGAGCCTGAATATCTTTTAATGTCGCTCCGATGCTTGCCTGCTGCCTGCCGTCGATCACGATGAAAATCACGGTTCCGTCCGCCTTTTGTCCGACCGCCGTTCGTGGAGCGAGTCCCCAGTCCATTGCGCTCCCCGATATCAAAGGACGTCCACCGGAGATAATCTGTGGAAAAGACGTTACGGCTTCTTTGATGCGCATTTTTGTAAGCTCCTCCATTGAGTAGGAGCCGATCAGCAAATTGCCTGTATCGGTAAACCCGATAATATGCTGCTTAGCCTCCTTATCGACAAAAAACGGTTTTGCTTCCGACACCACCAGCCCTATAGGTAAAAATCCGCTGCCCATTCCTTCGGGATTTTCGTATAGACCACCATTCACACCGGCAATCGCTCCTGTACGTTTCACCATCCCTGTTACTCGTTCGCCCTTTTCTGGTTCGGATGTGACTACGACCCGAATGGATTTCGGATCGGATACGAACATCATCTTGCCCCTCCAATTATCCCCTGAAATATTTTCGACTCTCACCAATTCCTTTTTGTTTTTTGGATCAGATGGGGGCTGTTCCGTGTGAGCGGCGATATTTGTACCGATAGAGCCAATAAAGACAGATTTCCAATGGGGAAAGCTCATGGTCATGACAACCGCAATTGCGGCCACGATGCCGCTGACCCAAATTCGGCGGGTATGGCGGGAAGCGCGGTTTTTCACTCTTTTTTCCACGGCAAGCATGGAACGGCTCGTGAACGTTTTTTGTTGAAATGGTCCCTTCTCAAGTCGACGGTACCAATCCGGTTTACACGGTTCCATATTCCACTTCCTCCTTTAACGTATTGCTTATTTTGGCGCGCGCTCTGTACAGCCGGGACTTAACCGCCCCTTCGCTAATGCCGAGAAGATGGGCGATTTCCTTAAGAGTCATGTCGTAACGAGCTTCCAGCACCAATACTTCCCGATACTTTTGCGGAAGTCGCATGATGATGTTCCAAAGATTATCCGTTACGATGTGATCCAGTGCTTGCTGTTCGGCAGATAATACCGTCCCACGGAGGCGAACAAAGCCGACCGGCATCACTTTGCGGAAAAATGCCGAACGCCGGTAGTTAAACGCCGCATTGCGCGTGATGGAAAGAAGCCAGGTTTTTACACTGGAATCCCCGCGAAATCGGTCGATATGCATATACGCCCTGACAAAAACATCCTGGGCAATATCGTCTGCTGCTTCATGCCGCCTGGTGATCAAATACGCATAATTCCAAATATCTTGTCCATAGGTCTGCATCAGCTCCCGTAATGTAAAGTCGTCCATCCTTGTCATAAACTTCAAAACTTCTTCCACAATCGCATTCACCTCTAACCAATTAGAAACGTCTACTCGGTAAAAAGTTTCATTTGTAACCCAAAAAACTAGCGGTACTTGATACATGACCGGACTTACACTAGACCGAGCGCTGGCTGACTACGTCAGACGGGATTTCCCAAGCAGCACTATTGTCAGCTCCATCTTTTTTAATGGAAATAGTTGGGTGACGGTGAACAATAATACCTAAAAATATGTAGAAAAACAGTTTCGGCCCATTGCTATAATCAGGATTACAGAAGACAAAGTAGAGTGGTGAAAGGGTGAACATGCAGCAATTGAAATTACAATATCCAATTCAGAAGACAATCAACAGCAAATGGCGCTTTGCCTATTTTCCTTCCCCTGATATAGATGAGGCAGCAGCCGCAAGGGAGTATGATGATAATGACTGGATTCCTATCGCCATACCCCATACCTGGAGCACGTATGAGACGACCGGTGAGCTTCATCCATTTATCCGCAACCCATCCGAGAAAGATAATACGTATTGGAGGTATGGATGGGGGTGGTATCGCAAAAAGCTCAGTATCTCACCAGAGCATCGCAACAAAAAGATTTTCATAGAATTCGACGGGGTCATGAAATATTGTCGGATATATATGAACGGTCATACGGCAGGAGAGCATAAAGGAGGCTATATGATGCGCCTACCGTTACTGCCAACAGACGGCAGTGCCCCAAGTGGTTTTCGTACAAGCACGGCGCCCAGCTGCGCGGGGAACGCCGGCGAGAACTCTACCGTCGTTACTTTTAGGTTTGTAGCAGCGGGTATCTTATTAAGCCACCGTTCAACTAAAGGGCAGATTAGTGTAATAAACATGTATGTTTTATGGTAGTATTTAACATATATCTTATTCTTTAAAAGTAAAGGGTGATTGTGTAATGGATGTCTGGAAACCGTATGAGGAGGTAAGAAAGCATCACCCAGACTTTAGAATTAGATACAGGCTTTATAGTGAAGAAGAAGGCGGCAGAAAGAAATCGGTTTATCAGGGGTTACGTTGTGACTTTTCATATGATAGTGATAATATTTATGAAAGAGGAATATTTGCAATTCATCCTGAATTTGAAGACGAGTTCGGAAATGTTATTTCAGAAAAAAATTTCCTGTTCCGGAACAAGGTACCGCGAGGATGTGGATTCTTTTCGCTCAGATGAGAAGAGAATACATATTAATAGAATTAAACCGGGAGTCATTGGTTATTTTATGACTGGGTCAAGAAGACTTGGACAAGTTGAAGTGATTGAAATTCTTGGTTTGAACGATAATGCCAAGAAGTTGAGCTAACGGGCGGATAACGTATTCGTTTTCGTGAATACCTTAATCATGGCAGATTAATGAAGGGTAAAAAGACAAAGGAGACAATTCATGGGATACATAATGGACTTAAGGAAAGTTGTTGGCTCTAGCCCATTAATAATGGCTGGATCATGTATACTAATTTTTAATCAAGCAGGGCAATTATTACTACAAAGGAGAACTGATAGTAATGATTGGGGAACCATTGGAGGCTCGTTGGAACTAGGCGAATCATTAGAAGAAGCGGCAGCTCGAGAACTTTATGAAGAAGCAGGACTGATTGCGGGATCATTCAAATTCATAACGATTTTATCGGGCAAGGATATGTATTAT
The DNA here is from genome assembly GCF_024722015.1 of Paenibacillus radicis (ex Xue et al. 2023). Taxonomy (GTDB): domain Bacteria; phylum Bacillota; class Bacilli; order Paenibacillales; family NBRC-103111; genus Paenibacillus_S. Next base: position 13,296 of record NZ_JANQBD010000027.1, read on the forward strand.
AAATACCCTCATGGTGATGAAATCTATAATGTAATGGCAATTTATGAAGCACAGAATATACATGGTGATCCTAAAGTAAATGACAATGAAAGCCATGAACTTAGATATTTTTCTTTGGAAGAACCGATAGAGAATTTAAACCCTTTTACAAAGCATTATCTTAGAAGAGCTGGATACATAACGAAGTGGTAGCATCTCATTGAATTAACGAGGAACTATAGTTCAGTTTGCTTCAGCAGACGGACCTCTTAGTTTATTATTCTTAGTGATAACTCTATTCTATGATTATGAGTAAGATATTGGTTGGAATTATCTTTTACTAAGAAATTGACAATTTTCCTTTACAAACCTTTCTCCAATGGTGCTTAATACAACTTCTTCATCATGAGATTGAAATTATTACATTCACACCTATAAGTTCACCTTGTAAAAAGATCGAGATTGGCTGTTGAAATACACGCATTCGTTCAAAGTCTGAAGGTTCTTTTAGTTGACGTTGTTTTGGCATTGTAATCTCCCTTTATGAAATAATTATCTATTACATTATTTACAATAGCACTCAAGAAGTTATGAGTTTTTTTTAAAAAGTCTGTTTCGACTAGTTTGCTATGATTTTGTTATTAAGCTCATGGGCACTTAGATTCAATCAGCGTGTTATCTTAATTATTTTGAAAAAGATAATTTAGACAGATTAAATCCTCCCGATTCTAGTAAAGCTAGAATTATTAGATGAATTGGGAGGGTTTTGCTATGAAATTAGACGAGTTATGGATGCTGTATGAAGCCGATAAACGAATATTGGGGTTCAGTCCTCACACATTAAAAGCTTACTTTCTTCAGTTAAATATGTTGATCCGCGAAATGGGTAATCTCGAACTCGAGGAGGTATCTTTAAATCTGCTAAAAGACTATTTGGCCAAACAAACAGAGCGATTAAAGCCAAGCAGTTTAGGACATCGGATCCGATTTGTGCGTTCTCTTTTTCGTTTTGCTTTTGAAGAAGGCCATCTTCCCAAAAATCCATCCCTTAAGTTGAGAGAACCAAAGATGGATAAACGAATTCCCAAATTTCTGATTGAAGAAGATGTTATCCATCTAAAGATTTCATGTCATTCACCACGTGAGCACGCTCTTCTAGAATTTCTGTATTGTACCGGTTGCCGCGTCGGCGAAGTACAGAAATTAAATATTGAAGACATCAACTGGGAAAACTGCTCGGCGATTGTAAATGGAAAGGGTTCCAAACAAAGGGAAGTATATTTTACGACAGAGTGCAAGGTATGGTTAAAAAGATACCTTGTGAGTCGTGAGGATTCCAGTAAAGCGTTGTTCGTCACCGAAAGTCATCCTACCCGCCGTTTGAGTATCCCAACGATCCGTCACTCATTAAAACTGCTGGCAGCGCGAAGTGAAGTAGCTGCAAATGTATACCCACATCGTTTTCGACATACCTATGCTTGTCAACTGTTAGATAATGGTGCACCATTGGAGTTTATTCAAGGGATGCTTGGGCATGAAAAAGCATCAACCACTCAGATTTATGCCCAGTTGCGGGGTGAACGACGGAGAGAATTGTATCGACGTTATTTTTAGGATTCATGTGAGGCTAATGGAAAAGTAGTTATGATGCGAATAAATTGTCTTGATTGCATCGAAGAATGCGAGTGGCTATCATCATTAATTTCAATTCATTCCTATGCTTTGAATAGGTCTTGTACTATTGCTACTGATACGGAGCTCATTTTAATTGTCCCAAAGATATAGAAAATAAGGTCCGAACACAATTGAATTTTGCTTAATCAAAGGTCCTTGATTTTCAAGGGCTTTTTGTATCAGGAAGCATAAGTTTGCCATTGTAAATTGGAAGCATAAGCTTTCCAAAGCGGCAAGCTTATGGGTTAAGTTACAATAATGCATGTAAAATAATGATGTTATCAAGGTTGCCCATCACGGCAATAAAACTTTTAGGTTGCTTGTAGTCCATAAACTCAACAAAATACTTAACCCACTCAAAACAGTTTTATGGAGTTGGGGTTACTAGGAGTGAATTTCTGGTGAATGGCGGAATTTATGCATTATTTATAGTAAAACGAATATGAGAAGGACTAATAAGTAACATAATTCAGGAGTGTTAAATCCTCGAAGTTAGAATGGGCCATTATTTCTTTTATCTAAAGTTATCATGATCGTTGCGTAAAAGTTTCTTAGATGAAGCCAGTTTAAAAGATTAATTTATGGGAATACTTGGATGTAAACTAATTAAGTACGATATCAAGGTGGGAAAAGTGTTGCTAGCTAAATCAAGTGATTTCAGTAGTAATGATTATGTAAATACAATTACAAGGATTAAGAGCTCTGTAATTAAACATATCGAATTTAGGAAAGTGATTGACGCCATTTCTGAGTGCCATAATTACTCAAAAATTGGATGTCCTAGTAATCTTTTATTGACTGGATCCTCTGGTACTGGAAAGTCAGTTCTTTTGTCTTTTTACAAAAATATGTATTTGGAGAAATATAATGGTGATTCAGTTTTTCCAATACTTTATTTGAAGGCACCACTTCAAGCAAAACCAAGGGAGTTAGCAATCAGTCTATTAGAACAAATGGATGTTAATTATCGTAATAATCTCTCTTTATCATCAATGACAAAAAAAATTGTTGAGTCGATTACACAACTTGGTATTGAATTGATTATGCTCGATGATATTGAGCATCTTTTCGATGCTACTTCGCTAAGGATATTCCTTCGAATGGCTTAGAATGCTATTTGACAATTTACAGGTTTCAGTTATTTTATCTGGTCTAGAAATTTCTAATAGATTACTACTCCATAATACAGCATTCGCTAGTAGGATTCTATCTAGAGTAACGTTGTCTCCATTAGATGAAGATGAGTATGCCTTATTTCTTCAAACAATTGATTCTTGCTTGCCATTATCAGAAAAATCATGGCTTACAGAACAAGCGATCGAAAAATTGTATCTTATGTCAGGCGGACTCCCAGGCTATACTAAAGAGATAATTATTAAAGCAACTAAATTGGCTTTTGATGAGGACCGACTTACAGATTGGCACATAATAAAAACTTGTAATATGCTTAGTAGAAGTTCACAGAATTCTAAGAATATAGATTTTGTTATTCTAGACGATCAAGAGCTGCATACTGTGAAATATAGAAGAAAGTCAAAATAGAAAAATGTATTTAAGAAAATATAAAAAGTACTTAACATTGACTTTATAAGTCATGGCTAAGTACTTTTTTTTTGTTTCTAAGGAGTCATGCGCGGTACTAGGGGAGCGAAAATCTTATGCATTTTATGCATAAATAATGTATAAGTCCAAGCGCGGTTTTTCGCAATAATTATGAAAAATGCAGCTTTTTAAACAATGATTACGTACTTTTTTCTCAGTAAATATTAAATTAGCCCTTGATAAATCAACAGTTTTTGATCCATTTTTCTCAGTAATCATGACACCACACAGAGAGAGAGCGGGCACGAGCAGTTATTGTGATAGCAGTCAAACTGATTGAGACAAAAACTAAAATAATCAGCGTTGCTAAGGGCCTGTTTCATTAATAGCCTCATGAATACTAGATTACTATTATCTGGTGTCCATCTGTCTTGAGGCTTTAAATTGAAGTGCTTAATTTTGACTGATTGGAGTCAATGCTAGCACTTTTTTTGTTGTCTAAGTCGATCTGTGCTCGAAATTTTCTTATACAATCTAGCTTGGAGTAATTTTCATGATTTTTGAAAACAGCCCTTGATAAATCAGCATTTTTCGTAGTTTTTTCTCAATAATTATGAAGCCACATAGCAAAATTTGTAGAAAAATAATAGCATCTAAGTTAGAATTAGGGGTATCGGCTAAAAGACAGATTTTTCAAAAAATACCACAACTGCAACCAATTCGCAAATATCCGGAATCTAACGGTTATGAAAGCAGCCCGCTTCAGCAAGGGTTAAATTCATGGGAAGGAGGTCTGAATGGATTGAATATCGGATTATCGAGATATTTCATTCGCATGGTGTTGTTTATCCTGCTATTGGGAACCGTTCCCCTCTTTTTCCTGGGCTTTTTTTCTTATTCAAAATCCACGGCGATTTCAAGGGAGCAGGCCATCAAAGGAAATATGAGTATGCTATACCAGACTGAAATGCGGGTTGAGCAGCTGCTCAAAACGGTAGAGAATGCAGTGACGCAGCTGCAATCCTCCTCTTTGATTCAGACCATGAAAAATCGAACTCTTACCCAGTACGAGTTTCAATATTTCGATGAGCTGCTATCTCAAATACATCATTTACAATCGTACGAAAATGGAATTCAGGATGTGACCCTGGTAAACTACCAACAGGATTGGATCGGAAATAATCGAATCCTGACATCCTTGTCGGGATTACCCAAAAAAGAAAACATAGATGTCTATGTTCAAGATCCCCGAAACGCTTATTGGACTAAAGAATTGCCTATAGATCAAATTCCGCCGGGCATGAGCACCAGTTATGGAATCAATTTCATTAAAAAGGTGCCGCTCCATGCGCAAAACCAAAAGCCTGTCGGTTTATTTATTACCAAAATTACAAGCTTGGAGCTGAATAAAATATTGTCTAACAGCTCGACCTCTGGCAAAACCATGATTTTGGATGAGCATTACCAAGTCATTGGAAGCACACAAGCCGGTGATTTGGGCAAAAGTTACTCAAGCTTCTCGGACGTAAGGCTTCTTTCCGATGGCAGGAAGGAAGGGTATTTTGAGAATGAATTCGAAGAACAGGCGTCGGGGGTCATGTTCCTTAAATCCGCCTATAACGGATGGTCTTATATATACATCATACCCATTAGTGAAATCACTAAAGAATCGCGCGTCATCGGATGGATTACGATTTCCATCTTGCTCGGTATCGCTGTGGTCATTCTTGCGACATCTTATATAATAGCTCGGAGAATGTATCTTCCCATTAAGCAATTGGTAGAAACGATAAAGGGCCTTACGAATACGAATGCCGGCGATGATATCCGGTCCGATGAGTTTCAATTTATTAGCGGCAGGGTTGCCAAAATGAAGGATACCCATGTGAAGCTTGAAAACCAGATACAATCCCAGTATCAATATCTTCGCGAGTTATTTATTTTTAAGCTGTTTCAAGGGAAAGTCAGTCAGAGTGAGATTAACGAGAATTTAACCTTTTATGGCTATTTTGAAAATTGGAAGCGCTTAAATGTTATTTCGATTCAAATAGATACACTAAAGGACACAAGATATGAAGCAAGGAATCTCGATCTCCTGCTTTTTGCGATCAGCAACATAGTGTCCGAATTGATACCGATGCATCGCCGTTTAAGCCCGATCCAATTTGATAAATTTCAAGTCACTATATTGGGAAGCGAATCCGAAAACGTGAATGATGTGAAATCCGATCTTTATGAAAGAGCCGACCGCATCCAATCTACGGTTAAAAATGTGCTTGGGCTTGAGGTAAGCATCGGGATAAGCAACTGCTACGAGCACATCACGAATACTCCGAATGCTTATCATGAGAGCATAGAGGCGCTTCGGTACCGGATTAGACTAAGCGAAGCGTCCATATTGCTGCATGAAGACGTACAAACCGGGGACAGTCAGACCCTCCGGTTCCCGGACCAGATTGAAATCGAATTGATCGATGCCATTAAGCTGGCGGATACTGCAAGGGTGGAAGAGCTGTTAAACGCATTCTTGGAATCGGTGTTCAGTACGCAATTGGATTTCCGCTTATATCAGATGGCTTTTGTCCGGCTGCTTGTCGATTTGGATAAGATTGTCCAACCGTACGGAATTTCATTAAGTACCCTATATGAGGGGGATCATTCGGTATTCGTGGAATTGTTTGAGTTGAAAACTGTTGATGAAATGAAGGCTTGGCTGCAGGATTCGATTATAGGCAGAATTGTAGGTATCCTGGAAGAACAACGGAAATCACAATACCAGAGATTATCAGAACAAATGCTGGAGCTGATTCATGAGCGGTTCCATACAGATTTAACTCTTGAAGCATGTTCCAAGGCACTGAACTACCACCCAAACTACCTTAAGCGGGTGTTTCGCGGCGAACTTGGGGTCAACTTCAGCGATTATTTGATTCTTTACCGGATGAACATAGCAAAAAAATGGTTGGTCGACACCGACATGAGAATTTCTGAAATCGCTCTGAAGATCGGCTACAGTACCTCGCAAAATTTCATCCGTAATTTCCGGAAAACAGAGGGGATCACACCGGGACAATTCAGGGAAAAGTTATAATAGTGAGCATGCAGAGGCTTACCTGAAGGTCGGAATGAAAAGACCTAAAGGACGGCTTCTTTTTGTTTTCCGTAACGAAAAGTATCAGCGGCCCATAGCAACGCGTGGTACAATGCCTGCTCCGGCAGGTTCCATACTGCTTATATCAAGGTTCCGAAATGATTGTTAAGGTATTACTTCACCGCGGATAAAGGGAAACGGGCTTATACCTCATTTCTGGTTCCCTCGGGAACATAGACATGAATTTTCCATGACGGATATAATCAAGGGCATATCAATCTCTTTTTAAGGAATAGGAGGTCTTCCATTGCTGCATTCATCATCACCTCTGCTGCGAAGCTTATACAAAAACCGTCTCATTTATCTTATGATCGCACCCGGCATTCTCTATTTTCTCGCATTCAAGTATTTACCGATGTTTGGGCTAATGATCGCATTTAAAGATTACCAACCGTTTCTAGGTGTTTGGGGGAGCAGGTGGGTCGGATTTAAACATTTTGAATATTTCATAAGTTTGCCTGATTTCTGGATGTTGTTCCGCAATACCTTTGTGCTCGCTTTTTACAATTTGGTGTTTTTCTTCCCGCTGCCGATCCTTGTGGCGCTCATGCTCAACGAGCTGCGCAGCAACCTATATAAGAGATTTGTCCAATCTATGATCTATGTGCCCCACTTCGTATCGTGGGTTGTAGTAGTGGGAATGGCCTTTATTTTTTTCACAACGGAAGGCGGATTAGTGAACGAGCTACTGGTATCCTTCGGATTTGAGAAAATCAATTTCCTTTTGAATAAAGAATGGTTCCGACCTCTTGTTGTATCGGAAATCATTTGGAAGGAAATCGGTTGGGGGACGATCATTTTCCTGGCAGCGCTTGCAGGGGTCGACCAGCAGCTTTACGAAGCGGCTCACATGGATGGGGCTGGCAGATTCCGTCAGATTTGGCACATCACATTGCCTGCCATCCGGAGCACCATCGTCATTTTGTTAATTTTGCGGCTGGGTCAATTCCTCGATACCGGGTTTGAGCAAATCTATTTGATGTTAAACCCGATGAACCGGGAAATTGGAGAGGTATTCGACACCTATGTTTATACCAACGGAATTCAGCAGGGAAAATTCAGCTACACAACGGCAGTCGGTTTGTTCAAATCGGTGATCGGTATGGTATTGGTCATTGGAACCAACTATCTGGCCAAAAAATTCGGCGAAGAAGGCGTTTATTAAGGAGGGAATCTGATGGTCTACCGGTCTTTAAGCAACCGTATATTTGACACATTCAACGTTGCAGCCCTCTTCATAGTGGCAATGATTATGATCGTTCCGTTTATTTTGATCATCAGCGGTTCGTTTGCGCCTGCGGAGGAGCTTCTGAAAAAGGGAGTTGTTTTCTTCCCATCAAGCTACACGCTGGATGCGTATAGGTATATTTTCTCTACGGATTCGTTGGTCCGAAGTATGCTTGTAACCATTTATATCACTGTAGCAGGGACACTGCTCAACCTGTTCTTTACTTCCATTACCGCATACGGGCTTGCGCGCAGAGATTTGTATGGGCGGCGTGCGATTATGCTAATGATTATTTTTACCATGCTGTTCAACGGCGGGATCATTCCGACTTTTCTGGTTGTCAAAGCCTTTGGCTTATTAGACAGCTACAATTCCTTGATCATTCCAACAGCAATAAGCGCTTTTAATCTGATAATCATGAAAAACTTTTTCCAGCAGCTTCCCGATGGTCTGGAGGAGGCAGCAAAAATTGATGGCTGCAACGATTTCGGCATTTTGTTCCGGATCGTGCTGCCGCTGTCTCTGCCGGCCTTGGCCACTTTTGCGCTTTTTTATGCGGTAGGCCACTGGAATACGTTTTTTAGCGCGATTTTATACATCAATGATTCAAACAAATGGCCGATTCAAGTTTTATTGCGGCAGATTGTCATCATGGCTCAAGGCGGGATCGGTGATTCCGGGCAATTCAATGAACATTTTGTCGTTCCGCCTTCGCAGACGGTTAGTATGGCGGTCATAGTCGTCTCGACCATTCCGATCCTGCTGGTTTATCCGTTTTTGCAAAAGCATTTTACCAAAGGTCTTTTACTAGGTTCAGTCAAAGGATGATGATAACTTGCGCAAGGCAGTTTATCATAAATATCAAATTAAGGGAGGAAACAGAGATGTCAAGAGCCAGGGGGAAGACCAGCAAGAAGTACCGCGCAGGAATGACCTTACTTTTAGTTGCGTTATTGGCCGGTTGCAGCAGCGGACCAACGACGCCGAGTCAGCCTAAGGATGGGGGTACCAGCCAAGTCGCGAATAATACCCCGCTGAAGGAACTGTCGGTTATGACGCAGTACAGCACATCTGAGCCGCCTAAGCCGGATAATATCGCGCTGGTGGAAATGGAGAAGTATACGGGAACGAAGCTGAACATCACTTGGGTGCCGAGTACTGCGTATACGGATAAGGTAAACGTAACGCTTTCCTCTAACGCTTTGCCACAAGTTTTGATGGTAACCGATCACAAGTCCCCGACACTGGTCTCTGCGGTCCGCGCGGGGATGTTTTGGGAAGTCGGTCCTTATTTAAAGAGCTATCCTGAATTAAGCAAAAAGCTTGAAATGGTCACCAAAAACGCATCGGTTGACGGTAAATTGTATGGTATCTACCGCGGACGCGTCTTAGGACGAAACGGATTTATATACCGGCAGGATTGGCTCACAAGTTTAGGGCTGAAAGAGCCAAAGACAATTGATGAGTTTTACCAAATGATCAAAGCTTTCTCTACACAGGATCCGGACAAAAACGGGAAAAATGATACGGTCGGACTTATCATGGATAAAACCACACTTGATTCGAAAGACTTTTTCACTTGGTTCGGCGCCCCGAACGGCTGGGAATTTAAGGACGGCAAAGTCACTCCCGATTTTATGACCAAGGAGTATTTGGACGCGTTAAATTTTATGAAAAAATTGTATGATGAAAAGCTGATTAACGCCGATTTCCCTGTTACCCAATCCTTTAGAGACGTTATGAACAAAGGAATTGCCGGAGCGGCCCTTAGCTGCATGTGTCTGTCCATGGATGGATCGTTTAATACATTGGCTAAAGCGGACCCGAATGCAAAAATTGATATCGTTAACACGTTGGCGGGACCCAAGGGAGAGCGTGCGGCGGCCAGCGCAGGATTTTTCGGCATGTTTATGTTTCCGAAGTCGAGCGTAAAAACAGAAGCGGACCTTAAGAAAATATTGGCGTATTTAGATAAAATTTCTGATGAAAAAATGAACTTCCTGCTGGATTGGGGAATTGAGGGCAGACACCATAAAATGGAAAACGGGAATCCTGTATTCACTGATGCCAAGCTCTTTGGGGACGAAATCAATCCGATCAAGCAGTTGAAAACTTGGGACGGCTCGTCCTACGGCACATCAACCCCGCTGGGCAAAAAGCTGCTGGATATGTACGCGAAAAACGATAAGATCGTCCTGCATGACCCTACGCTGCCGCTTATTTCGAATACGTTCTCAGAAAGAGGAGCGGATCTTAAGAAGATTATTGGAGATGCACAGGTGAAATATATATTCGGGGAGTACAACCTGGAAGCTTGGAACAATGCGATCAACCAATGGAAAAAACAAGGCGGAGATAAGGTTATCGAGGAGTTTACGGCTGAGTATGCAAAGCTGAATAAATAAGAGGGAATTTATAAGAACAACGCCGGTGAATGCGTGCCAGCATACCGTATGTTGACCCATTCACGGCATTATAATTGGAGAGGGATGAGATAATCAGATGGAATTTGATATCAGGAAGTTTCAGAACCCGACAGAAGAATACCGGCTCCATCCTTTTTGGTTTTGGAACGGAGAAATGACCGAGGAAGAAATTAGCCGTCAATACGATGAGATGCAAGACAAAGGTGTGGGAGGAGTCTTCATTTGCGCGAGACAAGGGATTACCGTTCCCTATTTGTCCCAAGGCTGGTTCGAGATCGTACGGTTTGGTGTAGAAGAGGCTAAAAAAAGGAATATGCATGTGTGGCTTTACGATGAGTATCCGTATCCGAGCGGCATCGCCGGCGGAGAAGTAACTCTGCAGCATCCTGACGCCAAGCAGTATACGCTCGAGCATACAACCGAACGGGTAGAAGGTGGAGCGCTCATTAGTATGGAACTTCCATGGGCCCGTATCCTGTATGCTAAAGCAGTTCCTGTCGGTGGGGACGGGAATAAGCGTTGGGAAGAAGCGGTAGATATTAGTCGGTGGATCGGTAATTACCAAGCAGAGCAAGTTTTCCAGAAGGCTGGGCTTACTGCCTACACCGATAAGCGGTATTTCTCGTACGGTCCCGTGCAAAAGCTCGAATGGTCCGCTCCGCAAGGAGAATGGGAGCTTATTATTTTGCAGGAAAAAGAAATAGGTGATTTCAAATACTACGGAACCTATGTGGATCCTGCCCACCGGGAAGCGATGGAAACGTTCATTCGTGTGACCCATGACCGGTTCGCCGAGGAGCTTGGCGAGTATTTCGGTACAACGATCAAAGGTATGTTTACTGATGAGACCTTTTTTGTAAGCCGAATTCCATGGTCACCCATTATGCCTGAATATTTTCAAGAGAAATATGGCTACGACCTTCGTGAGCATTTGCCTGCCTTGCTGTACGAGGAAGCGGAAGGAGCGGCGCAGGTCCGGTACGATTTTTTCCAGGCAGCCCATGAATTGCTGTTGGAAAACTATCATAAATTGATAAGCGACTGGTGCGAGAAGCACGGGCTCAGCTATGTAACAGAAGTTCCATCGATGCGTATGACCACCCAACTGTACAGCCATGTTCCGGGTGGCGACACCGCGCACGAGAAAGTGGGGCGTTCACTGGAATGGGTTCTGAACCGTTACCAAGATAATATTCGGGGCAACGCGAAAATGGTAAGCTCCATCGCCCGTCAGCTGGAAAGAGAGCGGAACTTGATCGAATGCTTCCATAGCGTTGGTTGGTCCATGACGCTGCAGGATGCCAAGTGGATGATTGATCGGATGGCGGCTCAAGGCGTTAACTTTTTCAATCCTCATGCCTTCTTTTATACGCTTAACGGTTTGACCAAGCATGATGCGCCGCCTTCCCAGTTCCTTCAAAATCCTTACTGGAGGCACTTTAAGCAATTAGGCGATTATACCGGCAGAATCAGCTATGTGATGAGCTGTGGTACTGCTGAAGCCCCTATTGCTGTTTTGTTCCCCATCACCACCTACTGGACCCATATGGTCAACCCGAACAGGATGACTTATTGCGGTACGGAAGCGGGCGAAAAAAAGCGGGTTGAACAGCTGAAAAAAGAATGGGTGGATATTTGTAACCATTTAACCTTTATCCAGAGGGATTACGATCACTTGGATCCGGAGCTGCTGGAGCGGGCAAAGGTAGAGAACGGCATGATCGAATTAGGGAATGCATCCTATTCTATGCTTATTATACCGCCGATTACCAATTTGGAGACGAGGGCATGGCATAAAATTCGTGAGTTTTTGGAGAGTGGCGGCAAAGTCATCAGCATCGGACATACGCCGGTTGAATCCATCGACAAAGACTCGTCCACGCTGTCTGAGATTCAAAGTGTGTTCGGTTTATCGGACGAAGCATCCCGTCACCCCGGCTTGCTCTCAGTTGGCAACGGTGAAGCAGAAACGGACTTGAACGGATTGACCCATCTGTTGAATGAGCTACTGCCTGCCTCCATTAAGCTGGAGAGCGATCGCTCCAACAAAAGCTTTATGCTGCAAATCCGCAAAATGTCAGAAAACAGCGCTGTTGTTTTCCTCAACAATCATGATGGGGACAGCCATAATTGTAATTTGATTGTGGATGCAGCCCAGTTATGGACAGCAACAGGCTTGAATCTGCAGGATGGTCAACTTGAATGCCGGGAATTATCGCTTGATACAGGCGAAGTTACTTCTCTCGGAGCTGAGCGAACAGGAAATTCGTTATTTAAGCTTCCTCTGCTGTTCGCACCTTACCAGTCCCGGCTTATCCAATTAACTTGGGAGAAAAATTCTAAAATCGCAGAAGCAGGCACAGTTGCAGAGCCTGCGGCTAAGCTCGAAATGTCTGTGGAAGGCCCATGGCAGCTCCGTCCGGAACGAAACAATATGGTTAGATTTGACATCTTTTCGATTGATATCCGGAGCCAACAGGGAGAGTCTCGTTTATTCACCAACGGAAAGGAAGCGAAGGTTCCGGTCAAGACGTTTATCGATCAATGTTCCGACCTGGCGGCTTTTGCCGGAATTCCCGTTGTCATGAGCCAACATTTCGGGACTCCCTTGAAGACACGTATTGCATATCCGCTGAAAAGCATTTATCGGGTATCCTTTCAAGTAGAGGAGCTTCCTTCGGAATGCCGGCTTGTCATGGACAAGGGAGCGATTTCGGGTGAATGGCGGATTCGCGTTAACGATGGCATAGTTACCTCCGAAAGCTGCGCGCCGTACTACCTGTACGACTACTTGAACATTGGGGCTGACATTCGGGAATACCTGAAGCCGGGCGCTAACGAAATTACCGTTGAGGTAGATATTCAATGTGATTGGGATGGTTTAGTCGAGGCCATTCATTTGGAAGGGGATTTTGGAGTCAGCCACGATAAGGACAAGCAAATCGTTTTAACAAGGAAGGTAGAGCAGACTTCCGGGTTGAAGGGCGGACTGGTGAATGGGTATCCCTATTATGCAGGAACCTTGTGCTACAAACGGATCGAAACGATTACGGAACTGCCGGATACGGAGACTTTCGTACTTACATTCCGAGATTGGGATACGCATTTCCATGATTGCGCTGAGGTATTGGTTAACGGTCAGTCGCTCGGGGTCCGCTCTTGGACACCTTATTCGTGGGAAGGAAGCAGCTCGGTCTTGCAGAATGGTGAGAACCTAATCGAGATTCGTGTGACGAACACCTTGGTTGGCCTGCTGGAAGGAAAGACGTTTAATTACGCAACGCATAAGATAGAGCGTATTGAAGATTTGCTCTAACTTCTGGATGAACGTTTAAGAAAGCATTTGTGAATAGCGCTTACGGCGGCTGAAGGTGCATCGAAGCTTAGCTCTTTGATGAACTTCAATTAGATCTGTCTGTTTCCTGTTAATCGGAGCCTCAGATCCTGCAGCCGTAAGCCTTTTTTGTGTTTAATCATTTCTAGATTTTCAATTAGCTCATGCTGAGATTGCATGGGCTAGTTTTGTTGGGCTTAACTCAGTAGGCAGCACATCTCTGGTTGGTTACACATCAAAAAAAGATTCGAAAAGTAAGACAAAATAACACGGGGGCATAGCTCAGCTACCAAGGCTGGTTTTTTTATTGAGCTTGGGGACGAACTCAAAAGGTTAGTCCTCTCAAAACAGCTCATTACAGAGTGGAGGATCAACAAAACTTTCAAAGATAATCGGCCCTTGAAGGGTTTTTGCTTTGTCGAAGGGGGATTTTGATGCACGCGGAGCTAGGCATTTTCTTCTACCTTCAAGAAGTCATTGCTATTAAGGGTTGGCAAGTAGTGCCATCTTGGAAGACGCGTTTAGGATATCTAAATCCAAGCGAGCGGCTGTGAAAGAAGCTGGCCAATACCCTGATCATTGATAATTCTGGACTATTGTTACTTCCTTGTTTTCATTCGTAATCTAGCGATATTTTTTCATTTTATAGCGATACTGAAACCATTAAATTTATGTTAATGTAATAAAACGCTTTTAAAAAGATTTAGGGGTGAGCATCACTAAGCAAGTGGGGTTCTGGGCTATTATGGAAACACAAGTGATTTTTAATAGGAGTGAGACTATAAAATAATACTTTTCGCAAGACGCTATCTATCTTTTTGATATTCACTTTAATTAGGGGGCTAGGCTTTGTGCAGCCACATGTTGCTGATGCAGCATCAAGTAAAACCGACATTGCACCGAGCACGTCAAACATTACAAGCTTTAAAGCAAGTTCAGAAAATAGTACTAGTATAAAAAAAGCACTATATCTGGGGGGAGATCGGCTGTAAGACTAGGCAGTTGTGGCTGTGGCTCGTACGGTAGCAAAAGTGATTTATTAGGGCTAGTACAACTGTTTTGAAAGCGATTACTAAAAACTTCTGTGAGGTGAATCTTTTTGTTAAAACGAAATTCAAAATCTATTCTTGGTCTTATTCTTGTCATTACACTTGTTTTTTCTATGTTTCCGACCCTACCGTCATCTGTAGCTTACGCAGCCGTAACCAACTTACTGCCCTCTACTTTGACATTAAACGGTAACATTAAGGCTAGCTCGCAAAATGGTACTAGATCAGCAGTAAATATCGGTAATTCAGTGACTTGGACACTTGGAGCTAATGGAGTCTACACGGCAATCACAGGCGGTAGTCCAAATAATTTATGGGTAGCCATCGACCTTGGTTCTTCAAGCAATATAGAAGGTTTGAACTTTCACACTACTGCTAACGATGTAAATACCATAGCCCGTAGTTCCCAGTATGAAGTAAGTTACTCAAATGATGAGACTCCGCTTACTTCCCCCTGGAATAAGCTTACTAGCAGTCCTTCCAATAACCCGATAACTTTTTCACCATCAGCTAACGGATGGACTAGCGCTGCAGTTGTACCTACCAATATTGCAACCGGTACAGTTACTAATGCTACCTACAGTTGGAGCAGGATCGATCCTACTGATCCTAGTAGTTATTACACATCAAACTTAACTTTTACGGCTCCAATAAAAGCGCGCTATATTTTGATTAATTATACTTTAAAGACTTCTGCTACCGGTCAACTGGGTATTGGGCTTTTGCAAATACTACCTCCGGTCACTCTTTCGTCTTCATCAGGAAGCTTTTATAAAACATTGCAAAATACAGTATCCACTCAAATTAACCTTGATACTTCGACAAGCTTTACAAACATTACCAATGGTTCGTACACTCTTGTGCAAGGAACGGATTATACCTTTGATACAAACAGCAATGTTGTTACATTTTCAAAGACCTACTTAAGCAGTCTTAATGGTAGCTATAATTTAAGTTTTAATTTTTCTTCAAGTCACGGGACGTCATCTCTTCCCTATATACTAACAGTAGCAGCAGCGGCCGATTCTTCTCTTTCGCCTCAAGGTGCTGCATATATTCCATTGTCGCCTTCTACAATATCAACAACAATGAATCTCAATGGCAACAATTTTACAAACATTAGTGAGGGTACAACTGTCTTACCTTTATCGGCATATGTCGTTTCAGACAATACCGTTACCTTCAATCAAAGTTACTTGAATACACTTAGTCTTGGGGTTCACGCTTTTACCTTTAACTTTAATCAGGGGAATCCTCAAACATATATGCTTACCCTATCGGGCAAGCCCCCTGCTGCCAACATTGATTATCGCTATTGGACTTTGCAGGAGCCACTCCCTGGAGGGGCAGGCCAAACATCGCAAACATTACAAGATGGCTATGCCGATCCCTATTTCTACATTGGGGCAGATGGAAGCCAAGTCTTTATGGACACCGCTGTCGGTGGTACCACATCCGGTTCAGCCCATCCTCGCAGTGAGCTAAGGGAATATGATCCTGTAGCAGGAAAAGATGCAGGTTGGTTGCCTGCAGGGGCTAACATTATGTCTAGCACCGTTGCCGTTACAGCTCTTGGAACTTTAAACGGTGCAGGTTGGACTACCATTGGGCAAGTTTTTGATCCAAGTGTAACAACCTTGTGCGAGCTTGAATATGGATATGACCCTGCTCGTCCCAATAGCAATATTCGCATACTTTATGAACCAAGTGGTATAAACTCAATAGGATATCAGTATATTCCAATTAAAATTCCATTAAATCAGTATTTCACATATAGAATGACCCTTAATGATAGTGTGCTGTCAATTTATATAAACGGCGACTTGATATTTAATGGGAAAACAGCCAGCCCTAGCCAAGTTATACCACCTAATCATCTTTACTACTTTAAAGCTGGTAACTACGATCAAACTGCCACAAACGGCAATGTAAATTATGTTCCATACACCGTTGTTCAGTTTAAATCTATAAACGTATATCACGCTCCAATAGTATCCAGCAACGCAGACTTGAACTCACTGGCGTTGTCGAGCGGCACCCTGAGTCCTGTATTTGCATCCGGTACAACGAGTTACACTTCCAATGTGTCTAATAGTGTTTCGAGTGTTACCGTAACGGCAAATGTATATGATAGTAACGCTGTGATGACTGTGAAAGGAATTGCGACCACATCAGGACAGGCCAGCGCAGCTATTAACTTGAATGTGGGCAGTAACGTTATCCCAATTGTAGTGACAGCACTGAACGGTACAACGAAGACGTATAATGTGACAGTGAATCGTGCTCCAGCAAGCAGCAACGCAGACTTGAGCTCTTTGACGCTGTCGAGCGGCGCCCTAAGTCCTGCATTTGCAACCGATACAACGGCCTATACTTCGAGTGTGGCTAATGGTGTCTCGAGCCTTACTGTAACGGGTAGTGTATACAGTAGTAATGCCATGATGACTGTGAACGGAAATCCAGTCATAAGCGGTCAAGCAAGCGGAGCGATTAATCTGAATATGGGAAGCAATACCATCAACATTGTAGTGACAGCACAGAACGGCACAACGAAGACCTACAGTGTAACAGTGAATCGTATATCCAGTGGTAGTAGATCAAGTAGCAGTGGAGGTGGTGGCAGTTCAACTCCACTCGACACCAAAGTGACCGCAACGGAAGGTAAGCTAACGCTTCCCGCAGGCAAGACGGGCGAAGTTAGTTTAGGTAAAGAAATTGTGGTTTCTATTCCACCCAACGCAACAGATAAGGAACTGAAATTAACGATAGACAAAGTGGTAGATACTCAAAAGCTTCTTACAAATAAAGAGGTTCTGGTCAGCCAGGTATTTGAAATTCTGAAAAACTTCTCAGAGAACTTCAGTAATCCGGTCACACTGAACTTCACTTTCGATCCAGCAAGCTTGAAAAATAACCAAACGGCGGCTGTCTTCTACTATGATGAAGCGAAGAAAGTATGGGTAGAAGTCACAGGCAGCAAGATCAACGGAAACCAGATTTCCGTAGAGGTAAATCACTTCACGAAATATGCGGTATTCGCCGTAGACAAAGTGACAGGCAAGTCAACACCGGCTGTTAATTTAAACGATATTGCTGGCCATTGGGCAGAGGCTAATATCAAGCAAGCAGTGAGCAGCGGAATTGTTAGTGGCTATCCAGATGGGACCTTTAAGCCGAATCATACGGTAACACGCGCGGAATTTGCTGTGATGCTGATGAACACGCTGAAGCCGCAAGGAGAAGGAGCGGCGCTGACTTTCACAGATACAGCGAAGATTGGAATCTGGGCGCAGAAAGCAGTCGCGCAAGCGTTCCAAGCAGGTATTATTAAGGGCTATGAGGATGGGAGCTTCCGTCCAGATGCAGAAATTACACGTGCAGAGATGGCCGTGATGCTCGCTAACGCATTGGGTCTGACTGTCGAAGCGAACACGGTAACCGGCTTCGCGGACGACAAGGATGTTCCGGCATGGTCGAAAGGCGCAGTAGCAGCCATGAAGAAACAAAAACTTGTAGAAGGCAAAGGTGCCAACGAATTCGGTCCTACGGCCTCAACAACGAGAGCCGAGGCAGTAACCGCTCTGCTGAACTTACTGGCCCAAAAGAGCAAGTAACGTATAGATCAATTGGAGAGCTAGAAGAGGGTTATCCTGAAAGTAGTCGAAAAGGCTGCTTGAGGGATAACCCTTTTTTTAATGGAAATATAGATGGAGATTTCAGTAACACTTGGGTAGTGAAACTATCCAGTTTAGGAGAGCGCATCGTTGGCAGCGATGCGGTCAGGGGTCATCGTGTTCAACTATTTTTTTGGCCCTTTGTTCAAAATATCTCGACAAAACCTTACATGAAGCGCATTCTTTTCAGTTGCTTAAGTAGTTTCATCCGTTAAAGTTAAATAAAATAGTAAGCTATGATTTTGCATGCTTTCGTTTAAGGAGACTGGCTAAGATGTTATGTCCAACGATTATACCAAAGCCAGATTGGGTGCTAAGTTGCTGTTTGATTACCTGCTTACATTTTTTGTTTAAGCATATGCAGCCGGAATCTCATCGATTTTATGGACAGTTCCTAGTTGGGAATCTCACGATAGAGTGGGAGCTTACGCTGAACGCGCTGGGCGGATCGTTTCCTGTTAATCGTACCGTACCGGATGCTCAAATCTCGTTAGCTCATCCTGACTAATGCCTATTATGTGCAGTTCTATCAGTTCAATGGATCGGTTGACGAGAATATGAAGGAGAGAGGATTAATGCTGCAATGGATAATCACTGAATCGGAGCAGTCGAAAGAGGACGGGGTCCGATTTTTGTGCAGATATGCCGAGGATCTTGGCATCCCCTATAAGTGGAGTACAGTCATGGCGTCGCTAGATACCGCTATTTACGATCAGGGCTTCATGATTGCCTTGGACGGTGGCGGTAAGGTTCGTGGCGTTCTTGTGTACACTTTTTGGACCAAGGAAGATGGTTCAGAGGATCAGACCAGAATCGAAGTTCAACTACTCTATCTTGAGGCCGTTTTTCGCAGAGGTGTAACACTCCTTGGAGCTATGGATGCTTTGGTGGAGCGTGAAAAAGAACTGCACGAACCGATCGTTGAGATAGGATTTTATTGCACTCCGACCAACGCTCATAGAAGATTATTTTGTAAAATCGCAACGGCGAGCAAGACGGAGATGCATCCGTGCGGCATGCTGAGCTTTTACGTCACGACGCCCGCCCGACTAAGCCAATATGTTGAACGGCACAGGCTGAAAGCAATGAAATAAATGGCTACGACGAGGTCATTTTATTAAAAAACCGGCTTTAGCAGCCGGTTTCGGTCCCATCTACTGTCTCGGAGGTGGGGCTGGACGAGTTAAAGTAATATTTCCGTTTTGGCACCCTGCATCTCCCATGTCTGTTCACCTCGCTTTCTGGCTAAGTCGGTTCATGATTAATGTTTCACATTCCCGCTTGAGCGGTCGTTATTTTGTACCGCTAAGGGTGGATTGCATGCAGGTGCGCCCATATGTATTCACCTCCTCTATTATTTCATTAGTAACTATATAATATAAAGTTTAAATTGCCAATATAATTTTTTGAAAATTAAAAATATTTTGAATATTTAAAATATTAAAATGCGAGGCGAAAGCATGATCCGATTCGAAATATGCACGAGTACACGGCAATGGAGCAGATTTACAGATTTTTATATTGAGCGTCGAGCTTCGATCGTCACAGATTATCCTGTGAGCCTTGTGCTTAGAGACGTTAAAAATTACATGCAGCAAGGCAGAGCCGCTATTATCGTTAATGAACGGGACAAGGTCGTTGGAATTGGAAGCTTTGTGCTTGGATTGGCGGAGGCTGGGTATGAGCATAAAGAAATCGCAGTGTTGGGCAACAGCTGTTTTTCGGAAGAGATTCAGAATAACCGGACATTCATAAGGGGCTTGCAAGTGTTGGCTGAGCAAATTCTAGAAGCGAATCCAGTGGTGCAAGAAGTAAGAATTCCGACTTCGGCGGATAACGTGTATACGAACCGTCTGTATCAAAAGCTGGCGACCAAGCATCATTCGTTCGAAACGGGATATGGAATATTTAACGTCTATTCGACGCCGTTTCGCGAGTATGCCGAATTGTGCAATCGATATTCATGATCACAAAAGCTTAGGCGAAACGGGGAAGCCGTATAAGTCGGGAAAAGCGCTGTGGCTGTAGATCGGGTTTCATGACTTCAACGATAGCGTCGATTTTCGAAGAAGCTGGAGTCGACTCAGCATTCTGGTGTACCTTTGCTTGCCACAAACTGCCTTACATTGATGACCCCAATCACATTTTGATTCATTTTAATCGATCGTCTTATGGGGTCGGGCGGGTGCTGTAAGAAAGCCTGCTTTTTGCCGAGATGATGAGAATAGCTTCGGATTATATGCTCAAACAACAGGAATTTTATATCCGGAGTTTCTAGGTGGATGGAAATGATGAGAAATGAGTAAGCGGCTAACTCTGTTTATTGAAGGACAGGTGGAGATTAAGATACTGGAGTGGGTTGGAATAAATAAGCCCGATAAGCTTGGTACAAGAGCTTATCGGGCTTATTTTGAGAATGCTTATCATGTTTAGTAAATAAGAACAGCCCGCCGATTCTAACTTTGGCTTCGCTGCTTCTCCTGCATCTCCAAATAGTTGCGCATCCGTCGCATATTTTCGGGTGCGTCCATAGGATCCGCGGCGATCATTTCAATGATACAGAGTCTTCCGGCACGTTCCTTATCAGCTTGAGTTATAGCTTGGTCAAGCTCTCCATAGGTCCGGACAGTCACGGCAAAAGCATCGCCTCCAAAAGCTTCGGCAAGCTTAGTGTATGACCAGCGCGGAATTTTGTTATATTGCTGATCCTCTGTTTTGACATTCAAATATTTCTCGATCGTATAACCATCGTTGTTCAAGATGAAAATAATGGGTTTGCATTCATAATAAAGCATGGAGCTGATCTCTTGGGCTGTCAACTGCAAGGAGCCGTCACCTGTAAATAACAACACCCGTCGGTCGGGCGCAGCGATACTGGCACCGTATGCCGAGGGTGTGGCATAACCGATGGACTCCCAGCCTCCCTGAGCAATATACGTTACATTGCGCGGCAATCTCACCTGCGACATCCCGTTGTAAAATGTACCGGTCTCGGCGATCACAATATCCCCCTCTTTCAGCATCTTTTGAAAGCGAGGATAATAAATGGCCGCAGTTAGCGGCTCATCGGTGCCGCCGGTTATTTGATCGTACGGGAATGTCGCTTTTTCCGCCAAGCCTTGGCCATTGTAACCAACCTTCTGCACCGCAAGCAGCATATCGGCTGCGAACACATTCGGATATTCCGCTTCTCCAACCTTGACCATGTCCGGTTGAATATCGACGGTCACCAGTGGGTTCAGCTTCGCGGTGAAGTTCGCGGTGTTATTGTCCGCCCATACCATGCCTACCGCAATGACACAGTCTGCATGTTCTACCGTAGTTTGGACTTCAGAGCTTCCGAAAGAGCCTCCGTACATCCCGATATAATTCGGATGGGTTTCGTCGAATGCCCCCTTTCCGAACATCATTGTCGCAACAGGTACGTTCATGGCGTCGGCCAAATGCCGCACCGCTGTATCTAGGCCGAAACGCATTGTTTTGACATCAACTAGAATGACTGGCCGGTGGGCACGCTCCAGCAGCTGGCGGGCATGTTCCGTTGCTGCCTGAAGGGTTTTCAGATTGGACGCTGGACGCGGCGGTACCGGTTCTCTCCGGGCAATGATCGGCTTGGTCACTAAATCATCAGCCACAACCAGATATACCGGCTTTTTCTTTTCCTTCGCAATGCGAATAGCGGCAGGAATTTCAACTTCGGCGTTTTCCGGTGTCAGCACCCCAGTATAAGCCGTAATCAGCTCATATACTTTGTGGAAAACGTCGAAATTTCCATTCATTAGAGTGTGGTGCATCAGCTTGTGTTCCTTTTGATCCTTCTCGGGAGGCGCACCCACTATGTGAATCAGTGGCACATTCTCGCTGTTAGCTCCCGCAATCGCATTGCAGACACTGAGCTCTCCGACCCCGAAAGTCGTAATGAGAGCGGACAGACCTTTGATTCTTGCGTAGCCATCCGCCGCATAACCTGAGTTCAATTCGTTCCGTCCACTAATAAACCGGATGCCGTTATATCGCTCCAGCGTATCCAATAGTGTAAAATTATAGTCTCCGGCAACGCCAAAAATTTCGGTAATGCCCTCCAGCTTCAGGCAATCGAACAAATACTGGCCAAGTGTTTTTTGAGCTGTTCCAGTTTGCGTGTTAGAGCTGCCCACTGCTGTCATGGTTACCATCTCTTGCTCACTCCCTTCCCATTTAAGTCTGTTCTTGTATAAGATTCCCTTTTCGTTGGATTGGTTATTCACTAAGGGATATTCTATATGCTAGAAACCATTTGATTATCATATTTTTTTCTTTTATGAAATGTAGCTGCCGAATCGAGGCTTATGTAACTTTATATAAAATTCCAATAGTAATTAGGCGCAACCTCAAAATCAGTGCTTGACCTTCCTTCGATCACCACCATTCCCACAAAATCCTGCAAACATACAGTTATTTTCTACCGAAATTGCTGTAGAGAGAACAAACCTGCAAAAGTACATCCATTTTCATGGAAAACGCTCCGGTACAGATAAGAATGAAAAAATAAATGCACATTTGCATGAATTCAATTAGGCTTCGGATTTACCGGCCCAAAGGCTGCATAGATGCAGGTTTTCGGGAGAAGGCAATGGCTTTGATTCGAATAAATTCGATTAAAGTCGTTTGCGCTGTCATTAAACTTACATTCGGATTGAAGTTTCATCTTTCGTGTTCCGTTTTTTACCTTGTCATCCGGATACTTTTCTTTGTACCTCAGGCAATCGAACAAATATTGGCCAAATGTTTTTAGGGCTGTTCCGGTTTACGGATAAGAACTACACTCGCGCCCTATACCCAGATCAACCTCAGCGGAAATGATATCTGCTATTCCACAGCATCGTTCGCCAGCAAAAAACGAACGCAAACAGCCCCGACTTCTCCACGAAGCCGGGGCTGTATTCATTGCAATAAGTAATGGATTATGCTGCAGCAGATTTGCGTTCTGTGATATAACAAGCGATTCCCAAAATCAGAGCCAAACCTACGAGCACGGCACCGACCCAAGGGAGGGAGGCTATAGACAGATGAGTGATGACCCATCCCCCAATGAAAGCACCGGCTGCATTTCCTAGATTACCGGCTGAATGACTGGAGGTAGAGGCAAGTGCTGGCGCTGCCTGTGCCAGGCTCATTACTCTTACTTGAAGTCCTGGAAACACAGCAAAGGAAGCAGCTCCCCACAGAAAAATAGTTATTACGGCAGCTGTTGGACTATAAATGGTAAAGGTGAAAAGGGTAAGGATGACACATATCATAAAGTAAAGCCCTAGTACAGAGGGCATCAGCTTCCAATCCGCAAGCTTCCCGCCGATGATGTTGCCGAAGGTCACTCCACAGCCGAATAATATTAGAATCCATGTTACGCTATGCTCGGCGAAACCAGTGATTTGCGTAAGCAGTGGCGTAATATAAGTGAATACGGCGAATAGGCCGGCGTTACCCAGTGCTCCGACCAGGAGGTATAGTAGAAGCTTGGGCTTGACTAGTGCACTAATCTGACGAGCGATACTCGCGGGCTTGTCTTGGCGAATTTGCGGGATGAAGATAAGGATCCCGATCAATGCAATGACTCCCATAATCGCAATTGCACCAAACGAGGATCGCCACCCCATATGTTGACCAATAAATGTCCCGAGAGGAACACCGATTATATTTGCAATGGTTAGACCGGCCATCATAATAGAGACGGCTCCGGCACGCTTATCCGGGCGTACAAGATTGGAGGCGATAACAGCCCCAACTCCAAAGAATGTCCCATGAGTCAAAGCGGTTATCACGCGGGCTCCCATCATAATAGCGTAGCTTGGAGCAACAACAGAGATTCCGTTACCGAGAATAAATAAAACCATAAGCAGACATAATAGCTTCTTTTGCGGAATTCGGTGGGTTAGGACCGTTAGTATGGGAGCACCGATTGCAACTCCAAGTGCATACATCGTAATGAGTTGTCCTGCGGATGAGATGCTGACATTCAGATCCTCTGCGACATTAGGCAGAAGACCCATAATGACAAATTCAGTCATGCCGATTGCAAAGGCGCCAACAGTAAGAGAAAGTATAGAGAGGGGAAATGGTTCTTTGGTTGTTTGTTCCTTAATAATACGTTGTGATAACTCCATGATGTCAATATCAACCTTTCTCGGGTGTATAATAATGCTGTATTCTTAATCTTACAGTAAAGGTCAATAAGACCTGTTTCATATTATTAAATTTTTTGAGCGTATAATCAAGTTTTTTCTTTTAAAGAATATGTAAAAGGTAAGCGAATAAAGCAGCATTCAAGTGATCGATTCTTCTTACATTCGTAGGAAATCGATCATTTTTTTTCGGATAATAGGCAAATCAGCAGTAAATGGCAGTGAAATGTATGGTTATGGCAGTACTTTTCGAGCTAGGATAGGCCTGTAAGCACCAGATCAATCCTATTAGGAGGAATGTTCAATGTCACAAGCAATCATTCAAACTGCATTAAGCGCTCGTCAATTGGTATTGGGATCCGTACAGCAAATCCCCGAGGATTGGTACGATATTCAACCTGATGCATTTCCGAATAACATAAGATGGAATATAGGGCATATGATTACGATGATGAATTGGTTTCTTACCGATATCGAAGGCTATCAATTTGAATTACCTGATACTTATTCCTCAATATTTATGACTGGAACGAAACCAGAAGACTGGGCAGCTGCGCCTCCTTCAAAAGATGAACTGCTGGAGCAGTTGACTCGTCAATTTAATGCTATCGAAAAAGTTCCGGCAGATGTGCTTAATCAAGAGCTTCGAAGTCCATTTCTAATGGGGCCGTTGGAGTTCAAGTCTGCGGGTGAAGTGTTCAATTTCGCTATTGTTCATGAGGGAGTTCACTTGGGGATGATATCAGGCTTGGCTAAAGTGATTATTCATGACCTTTAGAAAGTTTAGGAAACACAGCTTAGTGTAAAGACGTGAAGCAGCGGCAACCCGGGACTTATGTTGATGTCCCGAGACGCCGCTGCTTTTTTTTGCTAGCGCATCAAACCTTGGCCGTTCGGACTAAGTAACTCGCCGCGATACACAATGTTTATGGACTATATGTAGGGCAGATCAGCTTTTGTCTCTTACCAAGGGATTCACCGGGCTCAAAGGAATACTAGGATTATAAACTAAAGAATCGGGTGGTGTATCAAAATAGGATAAGCTGCTGATGACTTCAGCATCTCCGATTAAAACTACGGAAGAACTACCCACCCCGCCAATATCGATAATTTCGACATGAATACACTTGTTGTTTACCGTCATTTTCATTCTAAACAGCACTCCCTTTCATAAATCGATGAATACACAGAAACTTCAGTCATAAAATACAATAAGGACATTTTATTAATAAAGGATGTCGTGTATGCCAGCAATTGTAGGTGCCATCAATGTGATCAGTGTCAGCGGTGTTTTTAATGTGGGTGATGTTGGCATTATTTCCCCAACCACCTACACTAAAACATATGCAGGAGGAGGATCATTCAATTCTGGTGAAACGCTGAATGTTAACAATTCTCCTAGTATTATCAATGTGTACGATTCCGAAGCCTTTGAACAAGATTTTGTTGTGCCGCAAGATCAAGGAATCCGAGAGGGGGATAAAAAAGAATGAACTTTTTCATCCACCAAAACATTAACATTCATACCATTAAAGTGGAAGGGATCTCGAACTCTTCAGTACTTCAAATTGGCAGCGCGGGTATTATTAGACCTATTTCACAGCTGTTTAATACGGGAGGCTTTAAAGAAGCCGCACCGGCTGCGGGAGCAACCAACATTCCTTTTATCCCATTGTCGGAGCCGAGATTTTAATAAATGGTTGATTTTGCGGGGAAAGGTTGAATGGTATGCACTATATGGGCCCGGATATGTTGCGATATATGAAGCAAGTGAATGATTGTCTGCAGTATCTTAACCAACAAATACAACAAATGAATAATAAAATTCAAGAAATGGATGCAACAATAGGCGAGTTAAAGAAAAACAGCACACAGCCGCCTGTAATCCGAAATGAATATCGGTTTGATCTGTTGAAGGTAGAAAAGCTGGAGGGAACTTTGAACATAGGTCTCAATCCAACTCCAAACGCGTCGGATTCGTCTATTGAGGAATTTTCTATTGGCCAGTCACTGAATACTCCCAAGGTTACAGAGCAGCACAACCCCCAAATGTTCCATGGCATTCAGGAGCAGGTCCAAGATTATTTGAGCAGCGGTGCATATAGTGCCCTTGAAGCTTTTGAACATCAATATGAGTATCCTTTGGATGAGCCTTATCGCAAATTTATTGTGGAAGACGTGAAAAAACAAATCGATCAACGGATCCGCTATTATTTACAGAAGCATCCGGAACCAACGGACAATACACAGGAGTCGATCATTGAAGAGGTCAAACGGGACATTGAAAAAACATTCGAAGCTTTTATAAGAAATTTGCCGCGGAAGGGGAATGAAAAATAAATGGAGTTCACCGTAATTAACGGAGGGGTCGTAGTGGATTATATAGAAATTTCATATATAAGCATTTCGTCGACATTTATGGTAGGTGACATTTGTTCGATCTCCTTGATAAGCGCCTTCGATACACCTCCTGAGAAGGTCATTATTGGTGTTACGGTTCCTTTTGTAGTGTGAAGAATTCATCGATCGAAGTCTAGAGGCGAAGGAGGTATAGGCTTTGAACAACCGGATATCGACTGTGGGTACTATTAGTGTAAACACTTTAGGTGATGCTACTGTATTTGAAGTTGGCGACTCGGAGACGATAGCCCCGTTTAATTATGTCATTGCTGTACAGCGTGAGAGAGCTATTTTTCTTGAAAGTGAATTTGATTTTAGTGATTACGCCATTTTCTCCATACCTCTTGAGCCACCTGAAATAAATGAAAACTTGACTATGACAAGAATTAATGAATCGCCCAATATTGTGGTGCATAAAATATCTGTTTTTCTGGTGTCCTCCTCATCCGTTGTCCATATCGGTTCTAGCCAAACATTGAATGCCGAGTCACGGATTAAGCATATCCGGCATTTACTGAGAGAAAGGCCTTAGAATATGAGTTTTCAGTTGGGAGGGGGCTGATTTGCCTTCAATCGTTCAGTCTGTAAATATAAACAGCAATAGCGGTACGGTGAATTTCGGGGATACGTTAAGCATTTCCCCAACGAGCAGCAACAAAACAGTTTCTGGGCAAGGCGGAGGGAATACAGGGAATTTGGTAAATACGTTAAACGGAGTTAGCGTAAACAATGTTTTTGAGCGTTCATTAGTGGATCAGCCAACGGCTAGCGTTTAAACAAGGTATGAGCCTTAAGGTTACATTAATGGTTAAAGGGAGATCATTCGGTATGGATAAAAACAACAATCCTTTTTCTATTTTTGATTGGAAAAAATTCGAAGATTCCTTTGGGGGATTACCCCAACCATCCAAAGAAAAGAACGATGGTTCAACATGGGTTGAACAATACGTGCATGATATATTGAAGCAATCCATTCCACCCTTAAGCCAATCCGCGGGGACAGTTCAGTATAATACGGAAATTACAGAGACCGAACATGCTCTCCTGATGAAAATTAATATTCCGAGCCTGACAGACGCTAGAAATATCAAAACCTATGTAGCTGTCAATCAAGTAAAGCTGGAAGCGAATGCCCATGATAAGCTTCAATTGATCCGGCTTCCTCACCCCGTTATTCCTGCCAGCTGCAAAGCGATTTATAAGGATGGAACCTTGCAATTACATATTCGAAAGCAAAGTAAGGATGAGCAGTTTTATGAAGTTGATGTGAAATACTCCTAAGGGATTCCAATACATTTTAGCACCGCGTGGTACGCGGTTTTTTTGCATTCATAGAATTTATATGTTAGGGGCTCCCCGCAAAGTATCTGAATCAACTTCGAAGCAAGGCCCCACTTTGTGGGGTTATTATATGTTCGGGGCTCCCCGCAAAGTATTTGAATCAGCTTCGAAGCAAGACCCCACTTTGTGGGGTTGTTTTCTGCTCAGCGCGCCTGTTATTTCACCAGACAAAGCTGGCAGGTGATTTAATACATACCTAGAATATATTAACAGTGTGAAGTTTAAACAAACCTTAATTGGATATATATACCTATGAAAGCTGTCGTAACAGTAAAAAAAGAATGGGTGCTTGGTATTTTTCTATTAATAATCCCGTTCTTGTCCTCCTTCATTTTAACGCTTCCTGTATACAATAACTTTATTACATCTGGTGATCTTGTACACGTGAATAAGCTTGGCATAAAAGGGAATGTGTACTTTGCATTTGTCAGGAGCGGATATACCAAAAACTTATATGAAAAGTATTCGCTTATGTGGACATACAGTAACAATATTGAATTTCATCCTGTTGATGGATCGGAGATCGAGGAGCAGGAGGAAGAGCTGGATTATGAAGCAGACCTTAGGGATAATACGATACGGAGTGCGGTTAATGTTGCATCCAAAAATGCAGCAGGCGTAAACGGTCAAGAGATTGCGACAATGGATAAAATGAAAGAAATCATTAAAAAATCTCAGAAGTATTATGGCGATTCCTTCGGCTTGATGGTAGCTATTGGATTAACGGAGGAATGGAATAAAGAGGATTTTTCCCGAAATGGACGGTTCAAGCTTGCGGGTACAGGTACGATAAACCAAAAGATGCAAGTGGGACCTGTCGGGGGAATTCGTTATAAAGTGATCTCCGCGGAACGTAAAAAGATGCAATATTTCTTTGTGCCAAGCAGTGATTGGAAATCAGATGAAAACGGATTAAGCAATGTGGAGGAAGCTTTGCAGGTGGTAAAGGAAAGAAACATGAAGATTCAAATCGTGCCTGTAGCTACATTGGATGAAGCTGTTCAATTTCTAAGATCTTTACGATAAAGCAGGAGGTATTTCGGTTTGCCTACAACAAAATCCAATTCGACCGCAATCATTTTTTCTATGTTTTTGTGGGTGAGCTTCGGATTATCCGTTATTTCGGGTCTTTTTACATCCTTCTATATGGTGAATTTTGATTGGTATGAGAAGCACCTGGCTTCACTGGATCAATATTTTTCTATTACGACCAGGCTGCTTTATTATATGGAAATTGTCATTTTCTTAATTAAGGAGCTGCTTCCGTTTCTATCCAATCACTCCATGGGGGGCCGTCATACGGATGATGCCCTTGATTAATATATGGGGACTCGGGAGTACATTTGGCAATATCAGTAAGCTAATTAAACGTTATGACGAACGGATAAGCAGAAACATTAAATACTTGATTCCATTCCTGTATCTTACCTTTTTTGGCCTCAATAATGTTAACAAATGGATTCAAAGACAGGATGCAGGCTCCAATGAACCGTTGCTGATTGTAGGCACTTTATTTGAAATAGCTTTTGCACTTGTACTTATTCTAATGGCCGTTAATATTAATCGGGGAATGCTGCTGGTTAGTTCTTTTAATAAAGACAAAATGAACATGAAAGTTGAACCCAGACTTATTAAAACCATCCAGAGCTATATGCGGGCCTTTAACAGTATTTCAACAATTAAGAGCTTACTGACTGAGCAATTCATAAAGGATATGTACGTTTCGAGTCACTATGGCATAGATAATGAGCTTACAACTGATGAGATGTTTAAGATTATTGAAATGAAAAATAAAGGAAAAGCAGAGCTAACCCTTTATACAATTGATGATTATGATGTTATTGACGATGAGACCTTCGAAGTCTGCATCTCAAGGGAATTTGCGGGGGGCTATAAAGATAAAATACGTTATATATTGAAAAAGTATGGAGCAAGCTGGAAGTTTGATCGTATCATTCGCTTCTAATGCTAGAGATAATTCTACTAAAGTCTGTTCTACAT
This sequence comes from Paenibacillus radicis (ex Xue et al. 2023), assembly GCF_024722015.1. GTDB lineage: Bacteria > Bacillota > Bacilli > Paenibacillales > NBRC-103111 > Paenibacillus_S. Next base: position 43,256 of record NZ_JANQBD010000027.1, read on the forward strand.
TGTGACAAAATTTTTTGAGACTGTGTTGTACAATGAGAGAGGCGATGGTAGAAAATAATCGATTAGGAAAGGTGAATGGTGATGAAACGAATATTTTTGCTTCTATTAGTATACATGCTGGCGGCTCCGTTGTTTGTACCTTATGAAAGAGTACATTCTCTGTCTGTGCTTGAAAATGTTAGTAATGACCAGACTAGCTCAGTCTACAATTTGATACCGGCGGATTGGGGCATTTACAACGATGGCACCCATCCTGTGGAAACGACACAAGGCTTGAATGATGCTCTGAAGTGGGCCCATGAAAATGGGAAAACAACGTTCAAGGTACCGGCAGGCACGTATCTTATCAAGAAGCAAGATCCTAAACTGTATGTGGATTCAAGCGCTCGTATTAATATGGTTCCTAATATGACGTTTGAATTGGACAACAATGCTATTATTCAAAAAGAATCTAACGGATTCACGGGCTATCATACGTTACATGTTGGCTATGGAGCCGACAATGTGACTTTAAAAGGAGGCATATACAGGGGAGACAAGGATTCTCATGACTACTCCAGTGGGGGAACTCATGAAGGGGGAGTGGGGATCTCAACGGAAGGAGCCAAAAATCTTACTATTGATGGAGTGAAGGCTGAACAATTTATAGGCGATGGCTTATACGTTGGGGGGCATGGAACGATGGTTCAGGATCTGTATGAAAATAGCTTTATGTCAGGCTCAATAGATGACAAGGGAGAGTTTATAGCGGATTCTACCAAAATTCGATTGAAAAGTGCGCTGGATTTTAAACATCCGATATTTAAAACAGAACGTGAATTTGAATTCTCAAATAATCAAAAGCTTTCCAATACGTTTGATATTTATTTTTACAAAGAAGATGGTACCTTTATGACCCGTTTAAAAGATCAAAAGGTTCGCCAAATCATGCAGATTCCTGATGGCGCCAGCTATTTTTATACCGTCTTTAACCAATCAGCAAGTCCTGGAGCGTACATCGAATTTTGGCAGAGGGCTGTTACGAGAAATGCTGTTGTAATGAACTCCGAATTTGCTTTCAATCGCAGACAAGGAATTACGATCTCTGGTGGAGATAATATTACAATTTCCAATAATGAGCTGCATGACATCAAAGGCACGGCACCTCAAGCAGGAATAGATGTTGAAGCGGGATATGGTGAAAATGGATTTTTAAACAGCCATATTTTTATTAAAAACAATCATTTTTATAATAATGCCGTCTACGATGTTATTTTATATGATGGACAGGATGCAACCGTGGAAGGGAACTATTTAGGTTCTAAAAATAAGATTGGTTTGGCAGTATCTCCTCCGTTTAAGGGAGCGTTGATCAAGGATAATCATTTTGATGGATCGAGTATTTATGCTTATCATGACGTAAAGTTTGAAGGCAATCAAATGAACAATTCGTTTACCCATTTGGAGGGGCCGAATTTAAGCTTTGATGGAATGACCTTTACCGATTCCAGGTTTATTATAAGCAGCACAGTACCATTCGGGATAACGGCATCGAATATTACTATGTATAACAATAACAGCGAGTCGGATATGTCCTTATGGGTCAACCCTGTACATTTAAGCAATATCACCATGTATGGAGGTGGTATCTCAGGGAATGTGCCGGAAGGCAGCATCATCGATAATTTGAAGGTGTATGGAACAGACAGCTTGAACTTGCCTCCAGGAACCTATAATCATTGTGAAATCGAAGCTTCATCAGGTGGAACTGGCGTTACAACTTTAGATGATGCAGGCTCCTATATATTTAACGATTGTTCCTTCAAAGTAAAAGAAGGGCTGCTCGTCTCTAATGAAAATGCAGATGTGCTCGTGAGTAATTCTACCTTCGATATGGTGGAGAAACGGTTTGCATTAAAAGCTGTAAACGCCAAGAGGATCCAGTTTGAAAATAATACAGTAACGTCTAATAAGCTGGAGAATGCTTCTGATTATTTAATAATGATAGGGGACTATTGGACAAGAGCAGACAAATCAGCCGTACAAGAAGCCATTATTAAAAGCAATACCATTACAACCAATGTCCCATCAGAAGGCATCTCAACTATTTATTCAGGGATCGGAGCTCCAGCGTATACCATCGAAGATAATGTTTTAGTCAATGCCAAGCTCAAAATACGGGAATCAGATATTAGCAATAACAATGTTGAAAAATAGTAATCATGATCCGAAATGTATCGAAATGACAAATTTAAAATAAGAGAAGATTTATCTGCTGCTGCGGGTAAGTCTTTTTTTATTTAGTTCAAGTAACTCAGGAACCTATCCGGATGTTTAAAAGGACTTTAATAACGCATAAAGTTGACTATAAATACATTATCGTTCACTATAAAGAACATGTCAACCATATTTTGAATAATAAATGTTAAATTCATCACATATTTGACGGAGTAATGGTTATATCGACAATTTAAAATAAAAATATTGACACGATACAAAAAGTATCATAAATTTAGGGTGTGTCCATGTTACAGAACGTATCTAACACCCGAATTTACTAATTCCGGCCAGTGGCGCACAAACCTTTTACAACCTATAACTTTTTGATGGAGGAAAATAATGGATATTGATCTTAGAGAGTACTTGAAGGTTATTATGAAACGACTGTGGCTTATTATATTGTTCGTACTTATCACAACTATCACAGTAGCCATATACAGCACTAATAGCTATCAACCGATTTATCAAGCGTCAACGAAATTGATTGTGAATCAGACCTTGGAGATGGATCAAGTAGGTAAGGAGCAAATTGATTTTGGAGCGATCGGGATTAACATTGCCTTGATTGACACTTACAAGGAGATTATTAAAACACCTGCAATTATGGATAAAGTGGTGCAGCGGTATCCGGAGTTGAATATGTCGGCGGAGCAGCTCATTTCCATTGTGGATGTTAACGCAATAAATGGTACGCAGCTGATGACTATTGTTGCTCGATATTCCTCTTATGAAAAAGCGGCAAAGGTTGTCAATGCCGTTTCTGAGGTTTTTAAGACAGAGATTCCCAAGATTATGAAAGTAAACAACATTGCTATCCTAAATGAGGCCAAAATGCAAAATAACCCCAGGCCTGTGAACAAGCAATCCAATCAATACATAATGATTAGCTTCGTGGTAGCTTTAGTAATTGGAATTGGTGTTGCTCTGTTGTTGGATGCCATGGATGATACGCTTAAGAATAAAGAGGATATCCGTCAAATTTTCGAATTGCCTACGCTAGCGGTAGTGTCCAAAGTCAAGCCAAAAGAGTTTAAGTCAGCCAAAAGAAAAAGAACTCCAAAACAGGTAGGTGATACACCTTATGTTACGACCAACAACTAAAAGCGATATTATGCAAATCAATCCTGAATCCCCAATTTTTGAAGCTTATAGAACGTTAAGGATTAATATCGAATTTTCGGCATTTGACCGTGTAGTAAAAACGATTACCATCACTTCGGCCAATCCGGGGGAAGGAAAGACGTCGACAGCTATTAATTTAGCGGTAGCTTATGCGCAGGCTGGGAAAAAGGTAATGCTGGTAGATGCCGATTTGCGAAAGCCGGCTCTCCATCATGCGTTTAACAGCGATAATAGCAGAGGACTTACGAACTTCCTGGCTAATCAGATCGATATCCATGAAATTATAAGGGAGACTCCGATTGAGAATTTATCACTCATCTTATCCGGACACATTCCCCCTAATCCTTCCGAATTGCTTGCATCACCGCGAATGCACACGCTTCTCGCTGAACTAAAGGAGAACTACGATATTGTTTTATTCGATACTTCCCCTGCTCTAACTCTGACTGATGCTAAAGTTATGGCCGCAATTAGTGACGGTGTGCTGCTGGTTGTTGAATACGGGAAGGTCAAGCGTGATGTTGCCAAAAAATTGAAAGATGATCTTATACATGTGAAAGCAAATTTGCTCGGAGTTGTGTTGAACAAATTAAACAGCAAAGATGCGGCAGCCTATCTATATTAGTCTAAAAGTTGATAAAATGCTTACCTGATGAAAGAGGGTATTCCTTATGAAGAAAAAAAGATTGAAGCCGCGTATCGTTCAACGCAATGTGATGAAGGTTGGCGTAATGGCGCTCAGCTTTGTAATGATTGCTGGTTGTACGGCTATGGAGGTGTTGACGCCTGGACGCACTTTGGCCCCGCAAGATCAGACAAGTGCCCAAGGACCATTAATAAAATCGGTTAAGACAGCCGTAGTTTCCAAGCAAAGAATCGGGGACCCCGTAGAGTTAAGTGCGGAGGTGTTATCCTCCGTTCAAGTTGTGGTTAATGCCAAGACAGGTGGGGACGTGGAAGAAATTGTGAGGAAGCGCGGTGAGTTAGTGCAAGCAGGGGACGTCATCCTTCGTTTAAAGTCTTCCGATGCCAATTTGCGTAAAGAAAAAGCAACTATGCTGGTCAAAAATTTGCAGGATTCGATCGTTAGAGCAAAGAAAGAGCAGGAGCAGTCAAGAAAATCCCAAGAGAATAATAAGCTTGAACTTTACAACTCCATTTTAAAAATGGAGCAAGGACTTGAAGACCAAAAGAGAAACCTTAATAAAATGAAAAATGATTACGATAAAGGTCTGGCTACTAAAGCGCAAGTCAATCAAGCGCAAACACTGCTGAAAAACAACCAGATGGATTTGGATCTGCTCAAACAAAAGCAAAAAACGGCAGTGACGATCGACCCAGCGCCAATTTCCGAAGTAGAGCTTAAAGAAGCTCAATTAGAGCTTCAGCAGGCGGAACAGGCGTTGGAATACTTGGAAGTAAAGGCTCCGGTAAGCGGCGCATTGACTGAGATGCCGTTAGATGTTGGCATGACGGTGCCAACCGGCTCAAGCATAGGGTTAATTCAGAAGCTCGATCCGATAAAGATTAAAGCTCAGCTTAATGAGGATGCAACCAAATATGTGCGTGGCAAAAAAGAATTAACTTATTATTTACCGGGAATATCCAAAAAAAATAAAGGTGAAATAAGCTATCTGGCACCTGTTATTGACCCGCAAACCAAAGCATATGAATTAAATTTGGAGGTACCGAATAAGGATGCCGGCTTAAAACCAGGTATGAAATTACGCGTTCAGCTTACCGAGGAACAAGAACAAATGGTTGTTGTAATCCCAACCCAGAGTGTTGTTAAAGAGGGGGAGGACAACTTTGTATTTGTACTCGCCAGAGATACTGTTGAGAAGCGCAATGTACAGCTTGGCCGGATAAACGAACCGCTGCAGGAAGTGCTATCCGGCATCAAAGAAGGAGAGCAACTCATAATATCGGGTCAAAATCAATTGAAAGATAAAGATAAAGTACAATCGGCTCCTTCAGAAGGGCAAAAATAACAATGGAGGAACGCCACGTGAAAAATAACTTTAAAAAGTATATGGCTTTACTTATTATTTCAATCTTATTGCTGGCAGCGGCTGCTCCTTTTACTGCTATAGCGCAAGGTGAGTCTTCGAAATCAACAACACCCTTAATGTACCAATTGACGGATGATATCAGGGTGGATGTCAAAAGCATTCTTAATGAACGTGTTTCAGCTGGAACAAGAGTTGGGGCAGTCGTACGTCTGTATAATTATGGGTCAAAAGTGGTTAGAGTCCCTGAATATGAAGTAAGAGTGAAAACGGATAATGGCGTGGAGTACATTTTACGTCCAAGCGCAGCGAACGCAGTAGCTATTCAACCTAAGGAAAAAGTGGAGTTAAGCTACATGATCACAGTGGAACGCAGTGATGTCTTTTCGCTCTCTGAGCTTTCTTGGGTCGATCTGGATGAATTCGAGTACCCTCAGATTGAGAAATTAATGTTATCCATTCCTGTATCCGTTAATGAATGGCGTGGCGCGAGCTCGGTATTTACTGATCCTGAAGTTATTAAAAAGTGGGAAGAGCCCTTTACAGTGGATATGCTATCATCCTCTTTGGTATTTACCCCAGTTAATCTAATTAAACAAAATACGACTCAGGGACCTGTATCCCTTGTAGTTCTGCTTGCTGAAAACAAGGGTAAAATGAAGGAAACCGTACCTGATTTTAGCCTGGACGGAAAGACGGATTCGAAGGTATACAAGGGGAAGAGAATAGATGTGGAGCCGCTTGCCCTTGAGCCAGGGGAAAAGAAAAATATTCATTTTGCCATTCCGACAGAAAACAAAATTGATTTGAAAAGCCTAAACGTTCTTACTCCAGAGGAGTTTGTGGGGAGCAATCAAACCAAGATCAATTACACAATTGGCCGTTTGAATATCCAACTGCCCAATAACGGCATTGCATTAGGCTGGATTGATCAATTGGAAGCCTATGATACGAATATGCCTATCCGCTTTGACCCATTAAATAGTCTAATTCAACCTGAGGTAAGCGTTTCTCTTGTTGAGCTGCACATGCATCAAAGCGAAGGGGATGGCTATAAAACAGTCATTGCCAAATTTAAACTGAACAACAGCGGTGAAAGTCCGCTTCCTGTCCCTAATTTCCAGGCGGAGCTGATGAGCGCTGACGGGTTCAGCTATGTCGGCAGCCGACAAAATGCGGCTGCACAAACTTTGATACCGAATTTAAGCTATATAATCAGCTACTCCTTTAACGTACCGAATTCTGAAAAAGGCGAAAGACTGGGAATGAGAATTATGGATGGGCAAAAGGCTGCTCCTTTCAACATTCCTATTGCTTCTTTTCGTACAAAAATTCAAAATAATGATTCGGATTCGAAGCTTGTTTTCTATCCCTTCAATGTGAATCTTAAAGATTGGACCATCGGATCACAAATTATACCGGGGAACTTAACTTATTCCTACAAGCTGAGGCTCGAGCTAGAAGTTGAACGTCAAGATAATATCGTTGTGGATCAAAATTTTTCTAAAATGAAAATAGAGCTTGTCGATTCTCTTGATAGAATATTGAGCTCGGAGTCTCTTCCTTTCACGAGTACCGGCCGTCTTGTTAGTGGATGGCAAACCGTTAACTTTAATAGTCTGCGCACGGAGCAGTTTGAATTTCCGCTTACCGCTCGCATTTATGAAACGATCGAGACTCCGTTTGGCGAAGCCAAAAGGCTGGTAAAAACCTTGAAGCAATAGGGAAAAAGGTCGGAACGGGCTGTTTCGACCTTAGCTTTTAAAAATAGTTGAACGAATGGTTGACAGTATAAAAGTTAAATGGTATTCTGAAAATGTTCTCAATAAAGAACAAGTTGTTAACTTTAAAATCACGGTTTCATAAGCAAAATCTCCTTCCGAAAACATAAAATTACGTTGAAGTGCTTTTTATTTTTAATGAATCGTTCTCTGATAAGAACGGTTGAGTGTAAACTTGGGAGGATCCGATGAGTGCAATAACCGGGATACATCATTTCAATCATGCCCCCATACCGATAGACCAAGGTATCGATTTAATGAAGGCCTTTCACAAATACCCAGCTGATTATGTGCATACCTGGTATAAGGATAATATCTTTCTTGGCTGCCACGCACAGTGCATTACGCCGGAATCGCTTGATGAACGATTGCCTTATTATGATTCTGATAGGCGTCTTGCGATCACTGCTGATGCGATAATCGATAACCGAGATGAGCTATTTGGATTACTGCAAGTAGAGTATGCAAAGAGAAGAAAGATGTCTGACAGTGAATTGATTTTGCTTGCTTATCGTAAGTGGGGAGAAGATGCTCCTAAATATTTAGTAGGCGAGTTTGCATTTATGATTTGGGATGAAGGCAAGAGTCAACTGTTTGGAGCAAGAGACTTTTCAGGAAGCCGAACACTTTATTATTACTGGAATAATGAGCGATTTGCTTTCTCTACCTTAATACAACCCTTGTTTACTTTACCGGGCATCGAAAAAAAGCTTAATGAACATTGGCTCGCGGAATTTCTGGCAGTGCCTGGCATGAATGAAGCAGTGGATACTTCTATAACGGTATTTACCCATATACAACAAGTACCTCCTTCTCATAGCATCACAGTAAGTGGGGGAAGAGTGAAGCTTTCGAGATATGTGATATTGAAAGTGGGGGAGCCTTTACAGCTGAAATCGAATCATGAGTATGAAGAAGCATTTCGTGATGTATTTCAAAGTGCAGTAGCAGCAAGGCTGCGAACTCACCGGAACGTTGGGGCACACCTAAGCGGCGGATTAGATTCAGGCGCTGTTGTGAGCTTCGCAGCAAGAGCTCTGCAAAATGAGAATAAACGATTGCATTCGTTCAGTTACGTACCGGCCAAAGATTTCATAGATTGGACGCCTAAGTACTTAGTAGCTAACGAAAGGCCTTATATAGAATCAACAGTGCAATATGTCGGGAATATAACCGACCATTATGAGGACTTTGCAGGAACAAGTCCTCTGTCAGAAATCACGGATTGGCTTGAAACGATGGAAATGCCTTATAAGTTTTTTGCAAACTCTAATTGGATCAAGGGTATTTTCGAAAAGGCTAAGGAACAGGATGTTGGTGTGTTACTAAACGGTGGTAGAGGGAACTTAAGTATTTCTTGGGGGTCCGCGTTGAATTATTACGCTGTTCTGTTAAAGAAGCTGAAGTGGATTCGCCTTTACCAGGAATTGAATCAATATAGTAAGCATAGGGGAGGGAACAGGCTGAGAATGCTGCCAGTCATTGGCAAACTTGCATTCCCAAACATTAGTACAACGTTCTCATCTGAGGAGCAGTATCATCTTCCTATGTTAATAAATTCTGAGTTGGCCAAAAGAACAGGTGTCTTAAATAGGCTTAAAGAGCACGGAATTCATGCAACAGGTGCACCTTTTGATAACAATATTTATAGAGCAAGACAAAGACATTTTGAAGAAATATACCCGTGGAATGCTACAGGCACATTGGGTACCAAATTATCGTTGCGTTATTCTTTATGGAAACGTGATCCAACCAATGATATACGAGTGATCCGCTTTTGCTTGTCAGTACCGGAAGATCAATATGTACAGAATGGTTTGGATCGGGCGTTAGTCAGAAGATCGACTAAAGATTGGCTGCCGGATAAAGTTCGGTTAAATCAAGGTGTACGAGGGGTACAAGGAGCAGATTGCGTTCACCGGATGACACCCGAATGGAATGCTTTTGTAGAAGAGCTTGAACAAATTAGCACAGATCCAATCGTTGCAGAACTAGTTAACATGCCGGTTCTCAGGGAAGCCATTAACAAGCTTAAGTCAGGCCCACAGCATGAATATTCGTTCGATTCGGGTTATCAAATATCGATGTATTGTTTAATTCTGTACAGGTTTCTTAAAAAAGTTACTTGAGGGGAGGTGATAATATGTTAATGAATGAAAAGAAAAAATGGCAAGCTCCAGTGTTGGATGTACTTAATGTTGATCAGACCATGGCAAGTGCACACATCGGTAAATACGATGAGGGCTATAATGAGGCTCTGGGTGAAGAAGGTCAAACAAACACTCATCATGGCTCTTAGTTTTAAATGAGATTCGTATGGCCCGTCGCCCTTATACAAAATGATTTTGTATAAGGGCTTTATTTTAAAAAACTTGTTAATTATTTGGAGTGAGATCATTGCAGGATACTATGAATAATGTGGTGTACAAAGCCTTTGGACTAACTTTGCGCAGTGAGATATCTTTGCCGGAATTACCTCTTCAGCCAGGGAGTAATGAAGCTGCAACAGATCTTAATATAGAAGTTAATGATGTATCTAGGCTTTGGCAGGAGTTATGCTCACCATCTAGCAGGTTTGTAATTAGAGAAAACCTGGTCATGTTTGAAGTGCCTGACATTGCTCTGTTTTCCATTCATGGCGGTAATAAAATTATCGTGACACCTAAGGCCGGTTATGATGAAGAAATCGTTCGTCTCTATCTTCTGGGGACATGTATGGGTGCTTTATTGATGCAAAGAAGGATATTGCCTTTACATGGAAGTGCTGTCGCGATTGATGGGAAGGCATATGCCATAACCGGTGAATCAGGTGCTGGCAAATCAACACTTGCAGCCACATTCTTAAATCAAGGCTTTCAGCTTTTAACTGATGATGTAATAGCTATCTCCTTCTCACCAGACCAGATTCCTTATGTTACTCCAGCCTATCCTCAGCAAAAGCTATGGCAGGAAAGCTTAAGTAATTTCGGTATGGAAACAAGTCAATATCGATCTATATATGGCAGGGAAAGCAAATATTGTGTTCCGGTAACCTCTAAGTACTGTATGGAGCCTTTACCGCTTGCAGGTATTTATGAGCTGGTAAAGACGGAGAATTCCAAGATCGGTATCCGTCAGATCGACAAGCTCGAACGTTTTCAGACTCTCTTCTATCATACGTATCGTAATTTCCTTGTTCCAGGGTTGGGTTTAATGGAATGGCATTTTAATATCTCCGCGACTATTATTAATCACATCGAAATATACCAATTAAGTCGACCGGCATCTGGCTTTTCGGCTCCTCAATTAGCAGCTATCATTCAAGATACCTTAGATGGAGGCATATATCATGATCAAAAACCAAGGCATTTCGCTTGATGATCTCATTGTACAAGGCAGTGGGAATATTGTAAGTAATATGGGTGGAGAAAAAGTGATGCTCAGTGTTCAAAACGGAAAATATTACAACTTAGGTGAAATGGGCGGAGTTATATGGGATCTCATGAAGGAGCCTATTTCAGTCACTCAACTCGTCTCAACTTTGGTAGCCGAGTATGATGTAGACCAAGCTACATGTGAGGGGCAAGTTATTTCTTTCTTAGAGACTGTACGAAGAGAGAATTTAATCCAATTGGGAGATGAGGTCAACCGGTAGTCTCCTGAAGGTTGAAGAGTGGTGAAAGAAATGAGATTAGCGATAAAACTAAGAAAATTTTTCTCGCTGGATTGGCGAACAATGCTTCTATTTATTGAGGCATTTATTTATTTGGGCTGGGCGCGATATCTTGTGTATCAGCCATTCAAGAAGATTGCACCTTCATTAGGCTCACATTTGGAGGAAACACCCCAAGCAACGAATGATAAGAACAAGGATGCTCTCAAAAATGTCCATTATGCGATTCATACAATAAGCAATCATACTTTTTGGGACAGCAAATGTTTAGTTAGAGCTTTTGCAGGCATGAGAATGCTGCAGCGGCGTGGGATAGAAAGCACGCTTTACCTAGGGACGGCCAAAGAGGAGTCAGGGAAAATGATTGCTCATGCATGGCTCCGCAGTGGCTCCTTTATAGTTACAGGGGTAGAAGGAATGGAGAGGTTTACAGTTGTGGGTACATTTGCCAGAAGGATAGGCAATTAATAAGTAGATCAAGGAGAATACGATGGTTAACAATTATAATCTCAACTTGACGGTTCTCACCAAAGAGTTAAAGCTGTTGCTGTTTCTTATGAAAATGGAAAATGACGAAGAAGTGCTTCTTAACAATAAAAGGCTGTTTGAAGATATAGATTGGGGCCAATTTCTACAATTAGCCAGGCATCATCGAGTGCATCCTATCGTTTATACGGCGTTAAAAGGGGCAGATAAGAGCTGGATCCCCTCTAGTGTTGTCGAAGCCTTACGTATGGACTATCAAAAAAGTACGTTTCAGATGCTCCATCTAAGCGGGGAAATGGAACAGCTATCCAAGCTATTTACTGAACATAAGATTCAATCAATGGTTCTGAAGGGCCCCATTCTTTCTCAAGATCTTTATGGGGATGTATCTCTTCGAACATCGAGAGATCTGGACATTCTGATTCCAATAGATGATTTGGATAACGCCGAAGCACTACTCTTAAAGCTAGGATATGACAAGCTTGTGGAATTCTCTACAATCTTGAATGACTGGAGATGGAGGCATCATCATATCACCTTTATTCATCCAGTCAAAGGTGTAACCGTTGAAATACATTGGAGATTAAATCCAGGGCCTGCGAAGGAGCCGAGCTTTCATGAATTGTGGGAGAGGAGAAGGCTGAGCCCGCTAACGAGCTTCCCCGTCTATTTCTTGGGTAAAGAGGATTTATTTTTTTACCTTGCTTCTCATGGAGCGCGGCACGGATGGTCACGTCTTCGTTGGTTAGCCGATATGGATCGCATTGCGAAACAGAAGCTTGATTGGGGAAAGATCAATTGCCTAATGCAGCAATATAAATGCCTGCATGTAGGAGGTCAAACGATTATACTAGCATCTCAGCTTCTGAATACTCCAATTATCACAGAAATGAAGCCACTGCTAGCAGCGAGTAATTCCATGAGGCTGGCTCAGGATGCTATATTTTATTTGAAGGAAATGATCAATCTACATACGATTCCTGTACCGCAGCATGTATCCGATTATCACAAGCGCCATCTATTTTCCCTGATGTCTTTTCAAAACAAAATATTATTTGTTATGAGTTTTTTTTATCCTTATCCTGAGGATGCCCAAACGTTGCCGCTGCCCAAAGCATTTCATTTCTTGTATTTTCCGCTGCGTCCCATTCTATGGGCTTGGAGGAAGACGAGGAAGTACGCATTACCATAGAGAAGGCTTACGAAGTCAACTTTCTTAAGGAAAGTTCAGTTAATGCTTGCGATGCAAAGTTCCGCTAAAGCGTAACTTTTAGGAGGATTCAAGGAAATGAAGCATATCTTATATCTTACAAAGAAATTACACCGTTATGCAGGAACCATTCTTTATATAAATCTCTTAGGTATGGTTATCATCAGCTTACTTGAGGGTATAGGAATCTTTTTATTATTTCCTCTGCTTAGTATGAGCGGCTTTCTAAATGTAACTGCTGGAGCCAATCCAATTTGGGGGCTTTTCGACTTCCTGCAAACCATCCCTAAGGCATGGGGGCTACCTCTTGTTTTAGGATTATATACCTTATTGGCTGTAAGCCAGACACTGCTGCAGCGAAATCTTACTATTCGAGAGGTTAAGATCCATACCGGTTTTCTTAACCACTTAAGATTAGAAACATATCGCTCATTGCTGCAGGCCAATTGGGATTTTTTTATCAAAAAGAGAAAATCCGATCTTATTAATTCTTTAACAACAGAGCTAGGGCGTGTTGGTGGCGGGCTGCGTATGCTGCTGCAATTCATTGCTTCGCTGATTTTTACATTCATCCAGATAGGTATTGCTTTCTGGCTTTCTTCAAGTTTAACCCTTTTTGTATTAGGCTGTGGTTTATTGCTTGCCCTCTTTTCCAGAAAATACATTAAAAAATCCAATATTTTGGGGAATCAAACATCCGAGCTATCGCAAAGCTACCTTGCGGGAATTACGGAACACTTTAACGGAATTAAAGATATAAAAAGTAATATGCTGGAAGAATCCCGCTATCAGTGGTTGCTTTCATGGTGCCGCCAGATTGAACAAGAAAGAATAGAAAATTTTAAATTGAAATCCAATAGTCAGCTTTTTTATAAGATTTCCATGGCTATCATCGTTGCCGGCTTTATTTTCTTTTCTGTGACTATGTTTCACTCCCAATTAGAACAACTGATACTGATTATTCTCATCTTTTCCCGGCTATGGCCGAGATTTACGAGCATACAGTCTAATTTGGAGGAGATCGCTTCTTGCAGCGCTGCCTTTAATGCTTTGATCAGTTTACAGAAGGAGTGTAATGGTGCAAGGGAGTTGGAGAATATAAACCACAGCAACAATAAGGTTAAGCCGATTCAAATTAAGCATGGGCTAGAATGCAGTAAAGTGCATTTTCGGTATAATCCCAGTGTAGCCACTTACTCTCTCCAAGATATTAGTTTACAGATCCCGGCCAATTGCATGACAGCTATCGTAGGCCGTTCGGGTGCAGGTAAAAGCACTTTAATTGATATCATAATGGGGTTATTGAAGCCAGAAAGCGGAATGGTTTTAATAGATGGAGCACCTCTGAACCGGGATAATTTATTATCGTTAAGAAGATCCATTAGCTATATTCCACAGGATCCCTTCTTATTTAATGGAAGTATCAAAGAAAACATGCAAATCATTGAGCCTGATGCAACTGAAGCACAAATGTGGGAAGCGTTGGAATTTGCAGCAGCGGCTGAGTTTGTAGGCAGACTTCCATTCGGCATGGATACTCTAATTGGCGATAGAGGAATAAGACTTTCTGGAGGAGAACGGCAGAGGCTTGTTCTAGCTCGGGCCATATTAAGAAAACCAGCCATTCTGGTGTTAGATGAAGCAACAAGTGCGCTTGATACGGAGAATGAAACAAAAATTCAGGGTGCACTGGATAAGCTTAGAGGAACGATGACCATTATCGTGATAGCCCACCGGTTATCTACTGTTCGCAATGCGGATCAGGTAATTGTATTGGATCAAGGGAAAATTATTCAAAAGGGTGCGTTTAACCAACTGGCGAAGGAAAAGGAAGGATTATTTTCAAGCTTACTGGGAAATCAAATGAGGGATTCAAAAGTCATTTCTTTAAGATAATGATGGGAAATATTGTATTGACACGTTCTCTATAAAGAACTAATATAAGATTGTAAGCAGCGAAATATAGTTCAGTGGAAAAAATTTTTGCGTCATCGTTCTATATATAGAACGACATGCAATGGAGTTTATTATATTTTGGTGATGTCTCCTAACCATTATCGATGGAGGCACTCGATCATGCTGTGGGTTGAAATAAACCTTAGACGCCAGTCGTCGGTAGTGTGGTGTGAGGGAGGGTTAGATGCCCTGCTTTAAAGTTTTTAACTATGTGATTTTTGATAAAGACCCTGTAGTTAAGAACTTTAATCAAACAGTAACATTTGAGAATAGGTGGTTAAAGGATGTCGGGATTATTAATACTTGGCGCTGGGGGACTTGGTAAGGTTATTGCCGAAATTGCTGTGTTGATGGGGAAATGGGAGAGGATAGCTTTTCTGGATGACAGGGTCGAGCTCAAGGAAGTCATGGGTTTCCCTGTGATTGGCAAGCTTACAGATTTGGATTCTTATATCAAGGATTACAATAATGCCTTTGTAGCCATAGGTCATAATCATACAAGATTAATGTGGCTGCAACTGATCGGAATTTCCGGATTTATTATTCCTGCATTAATTCATCCGTTAAGCATAGTAAGCAAGTTTAGTTCCATAGGTGAAGGCACTGCCGTAATGGCGGGGGCCGTAATTAATACAGATGCTACTATAGGCAGAGGCTGTATTATCAATACGTGTGCAAGCATAGATCATGATTGTACTCTGGAGGATGGGATTCATGTTTCTCCTGGAGCACGTGTCAGCGGCACAGTAAACATTGGTCGATGCAGCTGGGTATGTGTTGGTTCGACTATTGCTAATGATATTAGAATTGGCAGTCATGTTATTGTTGCAGCAGGAGCGGTTGTCGTTCGCAATGTACCCGATAATGTTATGGTAGCCGGAGTACCTGCAATGCTAAAAAAGGTGATAGCTGTCAGGAATTGATGAGGGGCTGTACGTATATCATGAGGTGGTGATGTTAGGCATGATAATGGTTTATTGCATGAAATGCCAAAAGTTGGTTGATGAAAAGCTGGCTGTCGGAATAATGAAAACCGGTTTCTATAAAAAAGATATTCCTGTTGCATTACAATGCGTCGATTGCATTGAGAACGGAAACAGAAAGCAAGAATCTTCCTGAAGGAGAAATTATTATGGACGCGAGTAAGGATAAAATCGACAAAATTCTTCATTATTGTTGGTTTGGCGGGAAAGAAAAACCTGACATAGTAAAACGATGTATGGATAGCTGGAAGCAAAATTTATCGAACTATGAAATCATCGAGTGGAATGAGGATAACTTTGATATTAGTTCTATTACATACGTAAGAGAGGCTTACGAAGCAAGGAAATTTGCATTTGTCAGTGATTACGTAAGAGTATATGCCTTATATCATTTTGGCGGAATTTACCTGGATACAGATGTTGAGGTATTCAAACCCTTCGATGATTTATTGCATCATGATTCGTTCTGGGGGTTTGAGCAAGAGAATTATGTGGCTACAAGCACGATAGGCGCGGCTAAAGGGAATCAACTGATAAAGACATTTTTAGATTCATATGAGCAAAAAGCTTTTATCAAGGATGATGGCACACAGGATGACTTAACGAATGTGGCTATCATAACCCGAATCCTTCAAGACATAGGCGTTAAAGCTAATGGAGAATATCAAGAATTAGAGGGTTTAGCAGCATTTTATCCTCAAACTTACTTTTCTCCCTATGATTATATCAACTGCAGAAAGTTTATAACTGCGGACACTTATGCTATGCACCATTTTCACAAAAGCTGGCTGCCGCCTAAAGCGAGATTGAAAAGTCGAGTCAAGCTGGCATTAGCCAAAATTATTGGTGGCGACAATATTGCAAGACTGAGGAAGTACATATAGATGCCGCTTTTTAAGGAGAATGAACATGGTACACCTATTGAAAAAAATAATGTCGGTACTTGCGGCTGAATGTCGTACAAGGGGTGTTTATTTAACCTTAATTATGAATATCTCTCATGTAATAGGCTTCGTCAGAGGCTGCTTATTCAAGCTGCTGTATTTCAAAAATATTCGATCCTCCTTATTCTCTCTTCAGGCCCATAGCAGAATTGAGATTTTTAACAAGAAATCCAGAGTCTACATAGGGAAATTTGTTTTTATAAGAAAAAATGCAAGCATCCGGGTAGATTTTAACGGGGAGCTCACGATTGAAGAAAAGGTTTTTATCAATGATAACTGCAACATTAATTGTGTGAATAAAGTATGGATTGGCAGAAATACCAAAATTGCTCCTAACGTGTGTATAAATGATCATGATCATAATTATAAAAATACGGCAGATGGCCACCTGATAATGGGTGAGGTCATAATTGGGGAGAATGTTTGGATTGGTTCCAATGTAGTTGTTCTGAAGGATACCACTATAGGGGATAATGCCGTGATTGCAGCTGGGAGCGTTGTTAAGGGAAATGTCCCCGCTAATACTCTTTTTCTTAACAAGAGAGAAAATAAATGCATACCGTACGGTGTATCCAAACCATTATCTGAGGTTATCTAAGGAGAACACTACATGAATTAGAGGGGAAAAATATGAAGAAGAATATTTTAATTTCTGTTTATGATATGGAAATTGGCGGTATTGAAAGAAGCTTAATTAACATGCTGGAAAGCTTTGATTATGACAGGTATAAGGTCGATTTATTCATTTGTAATCATGCAGGTGACTTCATGAGCCTAATACCTAAGCAAGTTCATGTGCTGCCGCAAATCCACAACTACTCGGTTTATAGAAAGCCCATACTTCAATGTATAAAAGAAGGCCATTATTCGACCTCGATCATAAGAGTCTTGTGCAAATATATAGCCAAAATTAAAGCTTTGTTCAGAAATTTGAAAGAAGGCTCCGGGTATATTCAAATGCAGCTTGTTTCCAAGTACACCTCTTATTGGATGCCCAAAATAGCTCAGAAGTATGATCTCGCCATCAGCTACGCATGGCCTCATGACCTCATTGCTCAAAAAGTAACGGCGGATAGGAAAATTGCCTGGATTCATACCGATTACAGCGAGCTGGAAATCGATAATAAACTGGATTTGAATGTTTGGAATAAATTTGATTCCATAGCGGCGGTTTCGGAGGCTTGCAGCAGCTCCTTTCTGACGGTATATCCTTCTCTGGAAAAAAAAGTGATAGTGGTGGAAAACATAACTTCACCTGCATTCATTAAAAAAATGGCTGCGGAGACCAACTCTATCCCTAAGAATACAGCTGAGGCTTTTCATATTGTATCCGTGGGCCGATTGTCCTTTGTGAAAGGCTTTGATATGGCGGTTGAAGCCTTGAAGAAGCTTCATGTTAAAGGATATACGAATATTAAATGGTATGTCATTGGTTATGGCGGGTATGAAAATGAACTGAAACAAATAATAGCTGGTTTTAAATTGGAGGATAGCTTCATCCTGCTGGGGAAGCAAACCAACCCGTATCCATATATCCAGGCCTGTGATTTATATGTGCAGCCTTCCAGATATGAGGGGAAAGCCGTTACTGTTACGGAGGCCCAAATATTAGGAAAGCCTATACTGATAACTAATTACCCGACAGCGAAAAGTCAAGTTGAAGATGGTGTGGACGGGTACATTTGTGAATTAAGTGTCGATGGAATTGTTGAAGGCGTACAGAAATTTGTTGAAAACGATGAATTAAGGAGAACGCTAACGGATCGAATAAAAGATAAGGATTATAGCAATACATTCGAGCTGGATAAGCTGTACGAAATCATGGAGGATGTAAGGCTTAGCAAAGGTGTGATATAACGATGTACAAGGTTAGTGTAATAATTCCTGTATACAATGCAGATGCATATATCTCCGAATGTATAGAGTCGCTATTGAATCAGACGCTGCAGGAATGTGAATTCATATTTATCAATGATGGCTCGACGGATAACAGCAGACAAATTATCGAGAGCTATATGAACAGCAGCACGAGAATTAAGCTGATCAATCAAGCAAATCAAGGTGTGAGCATAGCGAGGAATAGGGGGCTGCAAATAGCTGCTGGAGAATATACGGGATTTGTAGATGCTGACGACTATATTAAACCGGATATGTATGAAACCTTATACAATGCGGCCAAACAAGGCGATTGCGATGTAGTGATTTCCAATTTTGAAGGTGAGCTAGATGGACATAGGGTTAGCTACAAATATCTGTTTCCTGACAATGTGGTTCTTCCGCGAGCATACATAGAAGAGGAGATGCTGCCCTACTTCATCAAGACGGATAATTTAAATACCGCATGTAATAAAATCTACAGACAACAAATAATAAAAGAACATAACTTATCCTTTCCAGAGAAGGTTGCTTTGGGCGAGGATGGTATGTTTAACATGCTTTTTTTTAGTTATGCCCTCAATATGAAATATATCGATTATTCAGGCTATTATTACCGGGAAGTAGCGGGAAGCGCAACAAGAAACTTGATGGAAAAGGATTATTTTGAACGAGCGCTTGAAGTGTTCAAGCTGGAATTGCCTGAAATCCATACAGGTAAACTCGATAGGGTTAAGCTTTATCGGCTAAAGTCCATCAAGCTTATACGAAGCGTAATGTCGTACATTCATATTTATTTTATTCCGTCCAAGGAAATAAGCTTCAACCAAAGATATACGTATGTCAAAAATATGATTAGTAATAAATATGTCAGAGATGCATTATCCGTCTATTACAGCGAAAGCTACAGCACTTCAGCGAGATATGAAAAATTAGTAACAGACATGATCCGAAGTCAATCTGCTGTCGGATTATATTGCGTTACAGCTTACAGCAGACTTAGAAACAGGGATGGAAGGGGCAGATGAAATGAAAATAATGATGTTTGCGCACGACGGAAGCCTGAATAGAGGATGTGAGGCTATTGTACGGTCTTCAACGAGCTTGATTAAAGAGAAAATAAATGGCGCTCAGGTCTATCTGGCATCAGGAAAGCCTGAAACCGATGAAATGATTTCCAAGCTCGATGGAATCTACGATGGATCTGCTAGCGGGATTAAAAAATATTCGTATGAATGGTTATTTTCCGCAGTGAAAGTGAAGCTTTTTAATGACGAGACTTATGCATTGGGTAAAATCCACAACAATATTGTTAAGCATATTCATAACATGGATGTATGTTTATCGATAGGCGGGGATAATTACTGCTACGGAGAACAGCCTGGTTGGTATGAGATCAATCGACGGGTGAAAGCCCAAGGTAAAAAGCTTGTCTTATGGGGCTGCTCGATCGGTCCAGAGGACATGTCGGACAGGAAGCTTCAGGATCTTAAGCAGTTTGATTTGATACTGGCGCGTGAAAGCCTGACTTACCTTATGCTGAAAAGCAAAGGCTTAAAGAATGTGAAGCTTTGTGCGGATTCCGCTTTTACCATGGAGAAGGAAGAGCTGGAGCTGCCGGAGGGCTGGCAGGTGGGGAACACGGTAGGTCTTAATTTCAGCCCCTTGGTTTGGAAAAGAAATAAGGAATCACAAACGGCGGTTAAAGACCTTATCAACCATATTTTATCTACTACGGATATGACGATCGCGCTGACCCCGCATGTTATGGAAGACGGCAATAATGACTATGAAATTCTTCACAATTATTATGAGCAATTTAAAACCAATAGCAGGGTTCTTCTTTTGCCTAATCATTTAAATGCCATTCAATATAAGGGATTTATCTCACGAATGAGGTTTTTTGTAGGTGCCCGAACTCATGCGACAATAGCAGCTTACTCCAACTTTGTTCCAACCATGGTGTTAGGCTACAGTGTTAAGTCCAAAGGTATATCCAAAGATATTTTCGGTGAAGAGAAATTGGTATTAAGCATAGATGAAATATCGAATAGCAGCAAGCTTAAATCCAAGTTTGATGAAATGGTAAGAGAGGAAAAGGAAATCAGACGAAAGCTGCAAAAATCTATTCCTAATATTAAGAAAATGTCCTACAAAGCAGTAGAGTATTTAGATAAGCTAATTCAATAAAAATTGAGGTATATGATGAAAAAAAATTTACTGTTTATTATGCCCAACTTGACCTCGGGCGGTGGAGAGAAAAGCTTGGTCACCTTGCTGAGCAAGATCGATTACAATCTGTACAATGTGGACTTGTTTTTATTGTATCATAGTGGCCTATTCCTGGAGTTTATCCCGAAGGAAGTGCGGCTTATCCCAATATCGGAGAACTTTCAGTTGTTTACTCTGCCTTTATTACAAGCTGTCAAGAAGCTTCTACTGAAGGGAAAGGTCAGCTTGGCCTATAACCGGTTGATGTTTTCCTTGAGGCATAGAAACATCTCTAACGTTTCCCAAAGAGAGCAGTACAATTGGAAATACCTTGCTAAATCATTAACTAAAAATGAGAAGAAATATGATGTAGCCATTGGATTTCTGGAGAAGACGGCAAGCTATTATTGTGTGGATAAAGTAGATGCTGCCAAGAAAATAGGTTGGGTGCATATTGATTATGATCAGCTCGGTATGGATCCTCAATTCGACCACAAGTATTTTGAGCATATGGATAGCATCGTTACGGTGTCAGAGGAATGTGCCCAAATACTCAAAAACCGATTTCCCGATCAAAAAAATAAGGTGAAGGTTATTTATAACATTGTTTCGCCAACGATGATCTATCAAATGGCCAATCAGGATAATAACGATGTATTCAACCGCAAGGATGATGAATTCAACATTCTTTCCATCGGTCGGCTGCATTATCAAAAAGCTTTTGAAATAGCGGTTGAGGCTTGCAGGAAGCTGATTGATCGTGGCTATAAAATAAAGTGGAACATTATTGGCGACGGCGAAGAAAGGGAAAAGTTGACGCAGTTAATTGAGCAAAATCAATTGGAAAATCATTTTAAATTACTGGGCTTAAAAACGAATCCCTACCCTTATTTGAAACAAACCGATATCTATGCTCAAACCTCCAGATTTGAAGGAAAGTCAATAGCTATCGATGAGGCCAAAATATTGCACAAGCCGATTATAGTTACGAATTTCAATACGGCGAAGGATCAGATTAATGATGGAACGGATGGACTGATTGTCGATATGAATGCGGATGCCATGGCTGTCGGGATTGAGAAGCTGATTAATGATACAAGCTTGAGAAGTAAGCTGAGCTTGAACTTGGCGAGTTTAAAATTAGGAACGGAAGAAGAGATACATAAGTTCTACAATCTTCTGAACAGGTGAGAAGCTATGAAGAAAAAAGTGCTTTTTGTTATCAATAATTTAAGCTGCGGCGGGGCGGAGAAGGCTCTTATCTCTTTATTAGAGACGATGGATTATACGGAATATGAGGTTGATCTGTTTTTGTTCGAGCATACAGGATTGTTCCTGGGAAAAATTCCGGACCAGGTGAATTTGTTGAAAGAACAGCGTGAGTACCGTTACTATGATATGCCTGTAAAGCATGCCGTGTTAGACTGCCTGAAACGAGGCAGAGTTAATATGGCTCTATCCAGAATTCGTGCGGGTTATATTTATAAAACCGAAAAGAAGAGAGTTCGATGTCAGCAAAGGGTTTGGAAATACATATCGAAGTCGTTGAAAAACATAGATCAAAGCTATGATATCGCTGTGGGGTATCTGGAGAAAAACCCCATCTATTTTTGCATTGATAAAGTAAAAGCAGCCAAGAAAATAGGATTTATCCATAATGACTACGACAAGCTTGGAATGGATCCGTACTTGGATCAAGCTTATTTCGAACAGTTGGATCATCTGGTCACTGTATCCGAGGAATGCGGTAATATTCTAAAAAAAAGATTTCCTATGTATGAACGCAAAGTAAAAATTATGTACAACATCGTATCTCCTGCGGCCATCCATAATTTATCGTTAGAAAAGACGGACATAAGCGATCATACCATCAAATTGGTTTCAGTAGGCAGGCTCAATGATCAAAAAGGCTTTACGCTTGCTATTGAAGCCTGCAGAGAGCTTGTTCAGAATGGTTACAATGTAAAGTGGTATGTAATTGGCGAAGGTGAAGAGAGAGGTAAGCTTGAGCAGCTGATCGAGGAGAACGGCCTTCAAGGAATTTTCAACTTGCTCGGAAACAAGGAAAATCCATATCCTTATATTAAAGCCGCCGATATTTACGTGCAGCCTTCGCGGTTTGAAGGGAAGTCTATAGCCGTAGATGAAGCCAAGATATTGCATAAGCCCATAGTTGTAACTAATTTTAATACAGCCAAAGATCAAATCAATGATAAGGAGAATGGATTAATTGTTGAAATGAATCCCAGATCGGTTTTTGAAGGCATTAAAGCGTTAATAGACGATGAGCAGTTAAGGGAACATTTTAAAGCAAATTTGTCCAAAGAAAAGCTGGGAACGGAATCGGAGATTCACAAATTATATGCGTTATTCAAGTAGTCAAGAAAGGAAAGATTAAGTGTTATGCAAATCATAAGCCTTCTGCTTTTGGGTATTGTGTGCGTGGTTATTCTCATTGATCTGGTTCCATTAGGGAAAGATTGGTTGTACCGAATTCATATTGGCAGGTATCAGGACAAACAGGCATGGAATAAATCGATAACTCGGATTGGCGCCAAGTGGCTTAATACAACACCCAAGATTAAGGTGACGGACAATACGAGATGGGTTGTCATCGATATGCTGAAGGGAAATTATACGAAGCACGCCATACAGCATTGGCAAGAAGCCTCATTGCTGCTAGGTCTGTCGGAGTATTTAAAAACGAATAAGGATCAGGAGGTCGAACGGGAGCTGAAGAAGTTTTTGAGCTCGAAATTCGATCGGACCGGCCAGTGGCTCCAAATGCCTAAGGAAGTAGACGGGGCTATTCTTGCTTATGCCGTAATTACATTAGGCTTTATTAATCCGGATTTCTATAAAAAAGCCTTTGATTCCACTTGGGAGATGATTCAAGAGCATATCGGGGATGAAGGCACCGTACAATATCGCAAATTTATGAAAAACTATAGATATGTGGATACTATTGGTTTTATTTGTCCTTTTTTAGTTGCCTACGGCATCCGCTATCAAAAGAAGGAATGTGTGGAGCTCGCTGTCAAGCAAATTAAAGCGTACGAAGAATACGGAATGCTGGAGCAGCATTATATTCCAAGCCATGCTTACCAAGTCGAAAATAAAGCTCCACTTGGCTTATACGGGTGGGGAAGAGGGCTGGGTTGGTTCGCCATAGGCCTTATTGATGCCTGGAATGAGCTGCCCCCAGACCATGAATATAAACCGGTTATGGAGGAAAGTGTGAAGAGGTTCGCCAAAGCAGCGATTGCGTTTCAGCAGGATCAGGGAAATTGGAACTGGACGGTTGCGAGGGGGGAATGCAGGCCGGATTCTTCAACCACTGCGACATTGGGCTGGTTCTTGTTAAATGCAGCCAAGATAGAGGAGATTGCAACACCTTGTCTAGATAGTGCGGATAAAGCGATTCAATATTTGATGAGAGTGACCAGACGAAACGGAGAAGTCGATTTCTCGCAGGGGGATACGAAGGATATAGGTGTATACTCCATGTTGTTTAACATACTTCCTTTTACCCAGGGCTTCTGTATCAGACAAATTAATTTATATCAAAATAGATAATCTAGAGTGGGTGATTGAGTTGATAGCAAGATTGGTGACTTCGGTAAAAGCTCGAATTAGGAATAAATGGTTTCCCAAAACAGAAATCGAGGTGTTAAAGGAAAGAGGGCTGAAGGTTGGAAAAAATTTTAACTTTTTTAACAGTCATATCGATTATGGTCATTGCTGGCTCATTGAGATAGGCGATGATGTAACCATAACGAACAGCTCCATATTGGCTCATGATGCAAGTACTAAGTATTATTTGGGCAAGTCGAAGATCGGAAGGGTTAAGATTGGGGATCGAGTGTTTATTGGATGGAATAGTGTCGTATTGTGCAATGTGAGGATTGGAAATGATGTTTTGGTTGCCGCTGGCTCGATTGTTACCAAGGATATTCCCGACAATAGCGTGGTTGCAGGGAATCCGGCGAGAGTCGTTGGAAAAACATCGGATTATTTGGATAGACATAAGCAAAATTTAATTGATAAACGTGTCTACGATACTTATTGGCCTTATAAAACGCAAGAACAGATGAATACAATAAGAAAAGAATTAGAAAATGATTTTGGATATGATTTATAAATATCAATGAGAGTACGGAGAAACGATGAGAGTAAAACATTCTGTTCTTAATATTTCCACCGGCTTAGGCAGTCAGCTTATTATTACGCTGCTAAGCTTTTTTTCACGTACAGTGTTTATTAATAGCCTTGGCATTGAATATTTAGGGGTAAATGGACTGTTCACGAATATTTTGGCTATGCTTTCCTTGGCTGAGGTAGGTATTGGTTCGAGTATTGTGTACAGCCTTTACAAGCCGGTGGCGGAAAATGACAAAGAGAAAATCAATGCGCTTATGAAGCTGTATAAAAAGGCGTATTTGGTCATAGCCCTGGTCATTTTAGTGCTGGGACTCGCGATGATGCCATTTCTGAAGTATTTTGTCAAAGATACTAGCGTTGATCAGATTTACTTGATCTATCTCATTTTTTTGATCAATACCGTGGCCCCCTACTTCTTTCAGCATAAAAGCTCGTTCCTCAATGTTTGCCAGAAAAGCTATATTATAACAGGGCTTTTTTCGGTATCGGCGATTGTCTCTACATCCTTAAAAATATGGATCCTGAATACGACTCAAAATTATATTTTATATTTAATTGTTGAAAGCCTGATTACAATAATTAATAGCGTCATCTTATCCGTAATAGTTGATCGAATGTATCCCTTCTTGAAGGAAAAGCTGGTAGCTACATTAGATGCTGTCGTCAAGAAAGACATTATCAAAAATGTTAAGGCCATTATGCTGCAAAATATAGGTACCTATCTGATCTTTGGTACAGACAACATCATTATCTCTTCATTTGTGAGCGTAACGGCAGTCGGACTGTATTCAAACTATAATATGTTGATCGATATATGCAGAACCTTTATTAATCAAGTTTTTAACAATATATATCACAGCATAGGGAACTTAGTCGCCAACGAAAATAAAGAAAAAATATATAGTTTGTTTAAGGTTTATTGGCTGCTTAATTTTTGGTTGTACTCTCTTTTCTCCATATTTCTTTATATCATTATTGAGCCCTTTATCTCATTATGGATCGGCTCCTCATTCATTATGGGGAAGACGATTTTAGTCGTGTTAATGATTACTTTCTATGAGCGGGGCATGAGAAATGCTATTACTACATTAAAAACAACAGCAGGTATTTTTCATGAAGATAGGTACGTACCGTTATATCAAGCGGCAATTAACCTTGGATTTTCAATATGGTTGGTACATGAATTAGGATTGCCAGGAGTCTTCATCGGAACACTCATCAGTGCTATAGCCGTTCCGTTCTGGACTACGCCTTATTACGTTTATAAAAAAGTGTTCCATAAGCCGCTGCTGCGTTACTTTGTTAGATACGGTTACTTCGCAGCCGTTGGTTTGGGAACATGTCTGGTTACAAGCGTGCTGTGCAATATGATCACGGCTGATCATCTAGTACCTTTATTGCTGAAGGCACTGGTCGGAATTGTTTTACCCAACGTGATTTATGTAATCATTTTCTATCGTACTGAAGAGTTTAAATATTTGTTTGGAGTATTTCTTACTATTGTGGGTAACTTCCAGAAGAAAATTAAGCGAATGCAAAGACGAGATTTATCTGGTGATGTTCAATGAGTTTCAGTTCAGGGACGCAGAAGAAAATAATATGGAGGTCATTTAATTGGAAATGCCTATTCCCAAAATCATACACTATTGCTGGTTTGGCCGCGGAAAAAAGCCGTCACAGGCTTATAAATGTATTAGCAGCTGGAGAAAGCATTTGCCTGACTATCAGATTATAGAGTGGAATGAAGATAACTTTGATGTAAATGTCAACCTTTACTGTAAGCAGGCTTATGATGCCGGGAAATATGCCTTCGTTACGGACTATGTCAGACTTCACGTTATTTACTATCATGGCGGCATATACATGGACACGGATGTTGAGGTGTTAAAAAGTCTGGATAAATTTCTGGATACATCCGCTTTTTCTGGCTTTGAAAGTAATGAATATATACCAACAGGCATTATGGGGAGTGCAAAAGGACATCCTTGGGTAGGCAGACTTTTAGATTTTTACAAAAACCATGTTTTCTATAAAAGCGATGGAAGCATGGATGTAACGACCAATACAAGTGTTATAACTAGCATCACTAAGGATGAGTACAATTTAGTAATAGGAAACCATATGCAAATTTTAAAGGATGAAGTACATATTTATCCGAGTGATTACTTTTGCCCCAAAAACTGGATGACAGGAGAAATGCAGCTTACTTACAATTCACATGTTATTCATCATTTTGCTGGTTCATGGCTCCCTCAAAAAAGACGATTAAGAATTAAAATAACGGGTTGGATTATTAGAGCACTTAAAATTTCGATGGGTAAAAACAATTATTTTAAATTCACCAAATTCATAAAAAATTACTTATAACCAAGGTTTGTATTGGGGAGGTCTTGCTTTTGAGCAAAGTGAGTGTAGTAGTGCCTATCTATAATGCAGGAAAAGGAAAAAGACTCGATAAATGCATTAAATCAATACTAAGCCAAACGTTCATAGATATTGAAGTGATGTTGGTGAATGACGGTTCAACCGATAATAGCTTGGAGGTATGCAGAAAGTATCAAAAAGAAGATGGACGGATAGTCATTATTGACAAGAAAAATGGGGGGTGTATTGCTGCTCGGAGAACGGGGGTAGAGGCTTCAACCTCTGAATTCGTTATGTTTGTAGATGCCGATGATTGGCTCGATAAAAATACGGTGGATGTCCTCTACAATAAATGTATGGAAAGCTCAGCAGATATTTCAGTTTGCAATATGTATAAAGTTTTAGGCCGAGGAGCGCTAATCAAAAGAAAAAATGACAACCAATATTTTTATGAAGACAGGCTTTATAATAAAGATGCCATTATGAGAGACCTGGTGACCTCCTATTTCTATGGGCATTCATTCCCATCGTCATTATGCGGCAAGCTGTATAAAAGAGAGCTGCTGATCAATAACGGAAAATATTTGGATCGCATATGCTTTCTGGGGGAGGACCTGTTTTATAATCTGGAAATACTCGTTCATACGAATAGAGTCAAGGTAATTGACCAAGCATTGTATTATTACAGAGTGGGTGGATCTACAAGCAAATATATGTCCTATTTGTTTGATGATATGATTAATGGCTATCGAATACAAAAGGAAGTCATCCATGAATATTATTTAGATACTAAACAGAAGCAATACAATGGAATTAGTATTATGCTGTTGAATACGTTCAGGACTTGTTTGTGCAACATAATCAACAGCAAGCTGAGTGAAACTAAAATTAAAGATACCATAACCGAATATGTGTCGAATGAATGTGTAAGTGAATGTTTGGTTAACGAAGGTTCCGTCGCCTATTTTCCACAGGAGTATTTAAATGCAATAAAAGATAAGGACATCGATTATTTATATGAAATGGGGAAAAAAATGTACAAAAAGAGAAGAGCAAAAACGATGATAATGGATATCTTCTCCAAGTTATCTGTGGTCTAAATGGTTCAAAGTTAGCTTAATGTGAAGGGAGCTGCGGCACCGAATATGATCTGGTACTGCCAGCCCCCCGAATGGTTATATAAAAGAATAGCCTATATAGTTGTGTTATCTATCATTAAAGTGCTGGCATTAGTTGCTGTTGTTACATTTTTGAACACACATTTAGCAATTGTCATCGAATTTGGTTGTGTTAACCAGTGAAAGCCAATGGACGTATCTTCCAGATAGCTGCTGGTAAGTGCGGCGGAGTAATTATTGTCAGATTTATCGATGATACAATTCAAATAGGTGCTGTTGTTGTTGGTCGCATTCCCCTCGAACCGTACCTGCACATTCTGGAACATACAGTTGCTCGCGATAACTTTCCGTGAAAAGAGTGGATTGTTTTGGCCGAAGTAGACGTCTCCGCCCATAGCTTTTGTTTTCGTGCGTATGAATGTGCCATTAGTTAAAATGCATGCTCCGAAGATAGCGGTATCCTCAATAACTGTAATTTCATCAAGTGTATTAGGCCGGCCTACATAATTTTCAACCGCAACAACCGTCAGGTCCGCATTTTTAGCCGTGACATTTTTCACTACGCCACCAGATAAGGTCAGATTGAATCGGGTCTCTCCGGTTGTAGTGCTGTCAAGCCAGTCTCTTTCTACTACAATATCCGATATATATACACGCCCGTAATTATAGCGGCTTATATTGAATCCGCCCACTCCCGCATCAGTAATAGCAACAGGAGTTCCACTCTTATTCTCTGCTACCTGGAAGCTTGTAGAGGTAACATTAACGGTATAGTACAGTTTATCGACACTGATTCCTGCAGGAACCGTTCCTACCCATTGCTCGAAGCATACTTTGGCGCCATTGCCCATTCCGTGAGGTGCTGTATATGTGAAGACTCCACTCGGCACATCAACTTTGGCCGGTGTTCCAAAATATCCATTCGCTTCATAGCCATAAAAAGTGCCATTCTGAATATGACAGTTCTGAATATATGCACCTGAAATATCGAACAGCTTAATGTTAGCGCCTCTGCAATCCGCTCCATTTACGAAATTATCTCCTTGAACCATCAGCTCAGTTGATATAAAGGTGTTGTTCAAATACTTCACATACCAGTTAGCTGAATAGGAGGTAATTCCGCCAACGTTCCAGCCCTCGAAGGTATTGCCTTCTATGGTTACATTTATTCCGTCAGCATTTACAAAATGGCCATTTTGGTTGCTGTGGATATAATTGTTATAAACATAGATTCTGGTGTTGAGCTCGAAGCCAGTCTGGTTTAATTCAGGTCTCCAGGTCGGAATATTGGTTTCAGACCACATTGACTCAATATCGATGCCAAACATGGGCTGCGTTCCATCTACGGTTCCATCGTCAGCTTGACCAATATTGTGAATATTATTGTTGTATATATAAGTGTCGTTGGAGCCTGCAAGAGAAATTCCTTGCCTTCTGCAATTATGGAGATCGCAATCGTGAATATAGATGTGGGAACCCATCTCTTCTTGTGTATATAGACTAGGATCTTCCCTGTGATCCAATATGGTCGTAATTATGGCGTCCCCTGTGCAATCGCATATTTCTACGTCGCTAATTTCAACATAATTAGAACCTGATATGCTTATGCCTTCCCCCCATTCATGCGTCCAGCTCTCATTATCCACTTTTGCATTGATTTGAGCCAGCTGTTCAGCAGTCAAGGGAGAGCTAGCAATATTAATGGTAAACACCATTTTATTTGCCTTATCAATGACATCGAACCATCCGCGACCTGTCGGTGCCGATGGTGCAAACAAGCCATTATTTCGATAATTTACGAAGGTGCTGCTGGATACCGTATCCTTGTACTGATAAAAGTTATAGCCTGGCGCTGTAACTCCATCTATACTCCATAGTCGAAACTTGCTTAGCAGTCCAGGGTTCGCATATCGGTCGATGGTTTCACTGCGGATAAAATTGGGATCATCATTTAGTGAACCATCAGGATTTACTCCGCCTCTAACGAATTTAACACCGATCTGATAAATATGGGAGGGTCTGTCCCCGATAATCTTTCCACCCGTAAGCTTTGTATTACTTAGCCCCTTCAATAAAAAAATATTGTAATAAGGGGATGAATTGGCATCAAGCTTTAGTACACAGCCATTCTCCATTTCGAAATGAAAGTTGCTGTAAAGGACTATGCAATTAAGCGTCGAAGGGTCAGCTTGTAAAGCATAGGTTCCGCTTTTTAGAAATACATGATTATACCCTTGAGCTTTGGCCCATCCCAAAGCATCGTTAATTCCTTTGGTTGTGCCAGCTGAATTGGTTCCATCATTATTGATTTTCCACCTGTCCAATTCAATAGTGTAGGTTGAACCAGGACCTGAGGAAACTACACCGGCTCCAACGGGTACGGGAATCCACTTCGATGATTTACTGTCGTAAGTAAGTGAATCATTATTAGAGGGAAGCTTGGTAGTTAGGTCTACGTCACTAAGATCACCGAGATTAGCGTTCACCTCAATCATAAATTTCACACCTCTTTTCCATTTTATATAGCGTATGTTATGCCTCAGAGAAATAATTGGATCAATACCTAGGGTTATCCATACATTTTAATGAGAAAATAAGAGATTATCGTGAATTTTCCGTTCTCAAACTAGTAAAACTAAGGTATAATTCTTAATAACGAACATTTGTCACTTTTTATAGGGAAGGAGGTCAGGGCAATGCATAATCTGAAAAGAATCATTTTTCTAACTCTTATTATTGGTGCATTAATGGTACCAACTTCGGCTTTTGCAGCATCGAACGGAAGCAATTCGTCAGAAGCCAAGAGAAGCAGTTTTGAGCTTTTTATTTCATCCTTGTTAGGAAATCATGGACGGAATGATGATTTGTATAACTATTGGGGAAACAATAAAGACAAAAACGATTGGCACTGGAAATGGAACTTTAAAGATTGGAATGATAAAAACCTGGAGTCGTATGATATATGGGAAAGATGGTACTGTTACTAATCAGCTTGCTGCTGTTCCGTCGGCTTGCCGACGTTTTTTTTATGTGTAAATGGCTGGAGAATATGCACTATGAAAGCAAAAGTTTGTATTGACACGTTCTTTATAAAGAACTACAATAAGGGTACAGATTACTGGTTCTATTTTACTATTATACCGATATATAACAGTTAGTATATGATTAACAGGTTAAGACATTATGGATATAGGATAAAAGAAGACAAATTTTTTTTGACACATCGTTCTCTATAACGAATTTTAATCATTAGCCTATTTTCAATCATGATTCGGTGATGTCTCCTTATCGTTATCAATGGAGGTACTCGACCATGCTGTGGGTTGAAATATACCTTAGACGCGAGTCGTCGAAAGTGTGGTGTGAGGTGGGGTTGGATGCCCTTTTTAAAGTTCTTAACTATAGGGTTTTTTACCAGAAAAGACCTTATAGTTAAGAACTTTAATTTTTTCATTTCATTTTGAATTTATATTTGACTAAAGGACCAAATTAGCATCAATCGAAAGGGTGATTGTATTGGCGTACCGGCAGAGGCTACCGTTATTAATCTTAATGGATTCGCTTATTGTGTTAACCGCAATTTTCTTCAGTCAATTTTTGGTGAATGCTACTTTTCATGTTATAACGTTACCATTAGTAGTTAGTTCAATAATGCTCCTGCTTAGTCACCATGTTTTTTCCATCATTTATAAGCTATATAAAAAGGCTTGGGAGTATGCAAGCATATCCGAGTTATTAATGATTTTTAAAGCGGTCACCTTTTCAATTGTTACCGTAGCTATTGTACAGGAGATTATGGTTCAAGCTATTTACTTGCGACTTCTTGTTGTAACGTGGCTGCTGCATATTTTGCTAATCGGAGGCTCGCGTTTTTGTTGGAGAATGATTCGGGATATCTACATTAAAAAAGTACACAACAAGAAACGAACGCTGATTGTCGGAGCGGGTGCTGCAGGAACTATGGTTGCAAGGCAATTGATTACGAATAATGATACTGAATTATTGCCCACCGCTTTTATTGATGATAATGTCAAAAAACATAATTTGGATATATTGGGCATTCCGGTATTTGGTGGAATTAATCGAATTGAAAGTGCCGTTCAAGAGTTGAACATTGATAACATAATTATTGCGATTCCTTCGCTTAATAAAAAAGAATTGAATCGAATTTTTCAGGAATGTGCGAAAACAAACGCCAAGGCGCAAATTCTTCCGATGCTGGAGGATCTGGTGACCGGTAAAGTTTCCGTTAATCAATTCCGGGATGTACAGGTTGAAGATTTGCTAGGGAGAGAACCCGTTGACCTGCATATCGACAGTATTTCCGGCTATATTACGAATAAGGTGATTCTGGTTACGGGTGCTGGAGGATCCATTGGTTCGGAAATATGCCGGCAAATATGCAAGTTTAATCCTGAAAAATTAATTTTACTTGGCCACGGGGAGAATAGCATTTATTCCATTGAAATGGAACTGAAGGATACTTTCCAGGAAACAGAAATCAAATTTATAACGGAAGTTGCGGACATACAAGATGCTAATAAAATGATGTCCATAATGAATACCTACCGGCCTCAAGTTGTATACCACGCTGCGGCTCATAAACATGTGCCTCTGATGGAACGAAATCCCGAGGAAGCTGTGAAAAACAATGTGATTGGAACGATGAATCTTGCAAAAGCAGCTAACCGGCATGGTGTGGAAATATTCGTGATGATCTCCACGGATAAGGCAGTAAATCCAACAAGTGTTATGGGGGCCACGAAAAGGCTGGCTGAAATGATCATTCAGAACTTCGACAAAACAAGCTTTACAAAGTTTGTTGCCGTTCGGTTCGGGAATGTATTAGGCAGTCGTGGGAGCGTAATTCCATTATTTAAGAGACAAATTCAAAAGGGTGGACCGGTCACGGTTACTCATCCGGATATGATTCGCTACTTTATGACGATTCCGGAAGCGTCGAGGCTTGTTATACAAGCGGGTTCACTCGCAAAAGGCGGAGAGATTTTCGTGCTCGATATGGGGGAACCTGTAAAAATTGTTGATCTTGCCAAAAACTTGATCAAACTATCAGGCAATTCCATTGAGGAAATTGGTATTGAATTTACAGGAATGAGACCGGGAGAAAAGCTCTTCGAGGAATTGCTGCAAAAAGGGGAGGTTCATGAACAGCAGGTTCATCCCAAAATTTATATTGGTAAAACTGCGGACTTGTATATGGAAGAAATTGCCGAAATCATCTCTACGTATTCAACTTTAGAGAAGCCCAAGCTAAGAGAGAAATTACTTAATTTAGCGAACAATAAACATAGCGTGTCACCAAAGCTGGTATCCATCAGCTAAGCTTTTATATAAAAAAGGAGTGTCCTATTTATGAAGGTAAGAAAAGCGATCATACCAGCAGCAGGGCTTGGCACAAGATTTCTTCCCGCAACAAAGGCAATGCCCAAGGAGATGCTGCCGATTGTTGATAAGCCCACTATTCAATACATTGTAGAAGAAGCAATGGAATCAGGGATTGAAGATATTCTCATCGTGACCGGGAAAGGAAAAAGGGCTATTGAGGATCATTTCGATAACTCATTTGAGCTGGAGCAAAATTTATTCGAGAAAGGGAAGTTTGATTTACTAAACGAGGTACAGAAGTCATCCAAAATGGTTGATATCCATTATATTCGCCAGAAGGAAGCCAAGGGACTGGGGCATGCCGTTTGGTGCGCTCGGAAGTTTATCGGCAATGAACCGTTTGCTGTTTTATTAGGCGATGATATTGTCAAGGCCGATAAACCTTGTCTGAGGCAGATGATTGAGCAATACGAGCGATATCATTCATCAGTGATTGGAGTTAAGCATGTACCCGATGATGAGGTATCCCGGTACGGTATTGTAGATGGAATCAGGATAGAGGATCGCTTCTATGGGGTCAGCCATCTGGTTGAAAAGCCGAGGAAGGAAGACGCTCCATCCAATCTTGCGATTATGGGCCGTTATATTCTTAGCCCACGGATTTTTGACATTCTGGGCAATCAAGCTCCAGGGGCAGGGGGAGAAATACAGCTGACCGATGCTATTGCGGCATTGAATCTGCATGAGGCGGTATATGCTTACGAGTTCGAAGGTATTCGTTATGACGTTGGGGAAAAGATGGGTTTTATACAGACTACAATTGAATTCGCCTTGCAGCGTGAAGACATCAGGTACGGTTTACTCGATTATCTGGCTAAGGTTTTGGATAAAGAATTAATTAAGTGAGCCTGTATCTAACGGGTTAATACTTCGAATGGGTGATAGAGGTGCCAAAAAAAGTATTGTTCTGTGCAACGGTTGATTTTCATTTTAAAGCGTTCCATTTGCCTTATCTGCAATGGTTTAAAGAGCAGGGCTGGGAGGTTCATGTTGCTGCTAACGGTGATTTGGAGCTTCCCTATACGGATAGGAAGTACAGCATACCGATCCAAAGGTCACCTTTGAAAAAGGAAAATATTAAAGCTTATAGTGAATTGAAAGCCATAATGGATAAAAACGAATATGAGATCATTCATTGTCATACGCCAATGGGGGGAGCTCTTGCACGTTTGGCTGCACGACAAGCAAGAAAACAAGGAACCAAGGTAATCTATACGGCTCATGGGTTTCATTTTTGCAAGGGAGCCCCTCTTATTAACTGGGCTTTGTATTATCCAATTGAGAAATTGTTGGCTCATTATACCGATTGCCTGATAACGATTAATGATGAAGATTACAAATTATGCATACAGCACGGGTTTAAGGCGAGGCGAATTGAGAAGGTTCATGGGGTGGGGATCGATCCTATGCGATTTTGCCCGGTGACTGATGATTATAAAGCCGAGCTAAAGCAAAAAAACGGTTATAAAACAGAAGATTTTCTTATGTTCTATGCTGCAGAGTTTAATGCGAATAAAAATCAACAGCTTCTTATAAGGGCTTTGGCCCTTATTAAGCAAGAGGTTCCTTATGCCCGGCTTTTGCTGGCTGGTAAGGGGCCTCTTTTTAATGAAAGCTATGAGCTTGCCAATAAACTGGGTGTTGCAGACAGGGTTGATTTTCTTGGCTATAGAACGGACATTGATGGGATACTGCCGATGTGTGATGTCGCTGTCGCCTCCAGTCTCCGTGAGGGCTTGCCGGTTAATATTATGGAAGCTATGTCCTGTGGTTTACCGGTTGTAGCGACGGATAATAGAGGGCATAGAGAACTGATTTGCAATGATGAGAACGGCTGGGTCATGAGTCCGAATGACTTAGCGGGAATGTCTGACAAGATTAGAGCCCTTGCAGGTAATGAGGATTTGAGGATGAAGCTTGGAAGCTCAGGTCGCAGCAGAATTGAGAGCATGTATTCTATTAACAAAGTAATGGTGGAGAAGAGCGATATATATGCCAGCTTTATGGACGAATTGGAGGTGGTGAAGTGGGCGGTCCAATAAGGATTTTGCATGTAGTAGTAAATATGAACCGTGGCGGTGCAGAAACCCTCTTAATGAATTTGTATCGCAATATAGATCGCTCGAAGGTTCAATTTGATTTCCTGACCTGTAATGGTGGTGTTTTTGACGCAGAAATAGTGGAGCTGGGAGGGTTGATCCATCGGATTCCATATGTTAGTGATATTGGTCATTTTGGATATCTGAAAGCTTTGGATCAGTTCTTTGCGGCGCACCCTATTTATAAGGTTGTACATTCCCATATGGATAAAATGAGTGGATGGGTGCTCCGTTCAGCCAAAAAGGCCGGAATTCCTATGAGAATCGCACATAGCCATAGCACCAAAAGCGAGGGCGGAATAGCCAAGCAGATTTATAAATGGTTTGCAGGTCAGTTCATCTTGCCTAATGCAACGGATTTATTAGCATGCTCCAATAAAGCTGCCAATTGGCTGTTTCCAACAAAAACTTATAAGATTTCTATCTTAAATAATGGTATCGTGCCGGAGCAGTTTGCTTTTTCATTACAGGTCAAACAAGAGGTAAGAAACGAACTTCATATTTCTGAAACTAATTTGGTTGTAGGGCATGTCGGCAGATTTGATAAACCGAAAAACCATGCTTTTCTCATCGACATTTTTGCGGAGCTGAGTAAAGAGAAGCCGGATTCCATTCTCGTATTAGCTGGTGATGGTCCATTACGCTTAAATATTGAAAAAAAAGTGGCTGACTTGAATTTAGAGGAAAAAGTAAAATTTCTTGGCGTACGCAATGATATCAATCGATTGCTACAAGCATTCGATGTATTCGTATTTCCATCCGTGCATGAGGGTTTGCCTGTCACTCTTATAGAAGCGCAAGGAGCCGGTCTTCCCTGTGTTATATCGGATGTGATATCACAGGAGGTTGATATGGAAATTGGTTTGATTGAATACAATCCATTGTTAAACAGTAAAATTTGGGTTGATAAAATTAAACTTGCAGCAGCGAAGAAACTATCGCGAAATATACCTGCCACTACGTTATCCGAGAAAGGGTACGATATAAAAAAAATCGCAGAACGGACGCAAGACTTTTACTTAGTGATGTCGAGGTGAATGTATTGAAGCAGTTGACTGTGTTTACTCCTACTTATAATCGAGCCTATTGTCTTGGAAATTGCTATGAGAGTCTTAAACGTCAAACATCCAAAAAATTTGTGTGGCTAATCATTGATGATGGTTCCACAGATCATACGAAAGAGCTGGTAAACAGCTGGATAGCTGAGAATATCATACCTATTAGCTATCACTGGCAGGAGAATCAAGGAATGCATGGAGCACATAATACGGCTTATGAGCTCATCATTACTGAATTAAATGTATGCA
The DNA here is from genome assembly GCF_024722015.1 of Paenibacillus radicis (ex Xue et al. 2023). Lineage (GTDB taxonomy): Bacteria > Bacillota > Bacilli > Paenibacillales > NBRC-103111 > Paenibacillus_S. The sequence continues at coordinate 80,199 of NZ_JANQBD010000027.1, forward strand.
TTGATTCAGATGATTATATGCCGGATGACGCAATTGAAAAAATCATTACGTTTTGGAATCAATATGGAAATGATAGAGTGGGGGGAATAATAGGACTTGATTCGTACACGGATGGACGGGTGATCGGCTCCAGGATGCCAGACCAATTAAAGAGCTCAACCCTTTTTAATCTGTATAACCTGCATGGAGTTACGGGTGATAAGAAGCTTGTATATCGGTCGGAACTGACACGGAATTACCCATATCCTCTTTTCCGAAATGAAAAATATGTGGGATTGGCTTATAAATATTACATGCTTGATGAGCAATATGAAATGCTTCTAATGAATGAGGTTTTATGCTGTGTGGAATATTTGCCTGATGGTTCAACGAAGAACATGCTAAATCAATATCGAAGAAATCCCCAAGGTTTTGCTTTTTATCGTAAGGAGTTAATGAAGCTATCCTTTGTTGGCTTGCTGTTTAAGTTTAAACAGTCCGTACATTATGTGTCGAGTAGTTTGATGGCCAAGAACCGAAGCTTCCTCAAGGAATCACCTTGTAAAATAGTTACAATTACAGCTATTCCACTCGGGATTATGCTGTATTGCTTTGTTAAGTCTAAAACCAGAAGCATCAAGATTGAAGGTTAATAAAGTATATGTTGAAGGGAAATTATAGATGGCAATACTTTGGATAAATCTTGTCGTAGTGTACATATTCTCATTATTTTCAAGGTATTTGGTGAAGCATAGAACTATTTATGCTGGATCCGGTATTCCTATGTTTGAGAAGCCGAATAAGATAATGGTTGCATTTGTTATTGCCGTTTTGGTGTTAGTATCAGGTCTTCGGAATAACATCGGGGATACCTATACTTATATAGACATTTATAAAAATACTACCTTTACCTGGTCCTATATTGTGTCCAAAAAAGATATGGGATTCGGCATATTTCAAATGATTTTAAAGAAATTTACAGAAGACCCTCAGATGCTAATTTTTATTTGCGCACTTATAACGAATCTACTTATCGTACTCGTTTTATATAAATACACCCGATTATTTGAACTAAGCATTTACGTTTATATTACGTCTGGAATGTATGTCGTCTCCATGAACGGCATTAGGCAGTATCTTGCTGCTGCTATAATTTTTGCTGCGACCAAATACATTATGGATGGAAATTGGAAAAAATACACTTTAGTTATTTTATTTGCATCTTTGTTCCATGGAACCGCGTTAATCTTAATTCCGATGTATTTTATTGTGAGAAGGAAAGCCTGGACGACTACAACCTTTTTAATCCTTAGCTTTGCGGTGCTTTTTGCCATGGGATATAGTCAGCTCTCCGGATTGTTTTTTTCAGCTATAGAAGATACTCAATATGCGGAATATAGTAAATTCTCAGAAGGCGGAGCTAATATAATAAGAGTTTTTATTTATATTATACCTATAGCACTTTCTTACCTGGGTAGAGAAAAGCTTAGAGAGTTATTTCCTAATAGTGATTACATTGTAAATATGACGATTTTGGGTGCCGTTTTTATGGTGATTTCGACGCAAAACTGGATTTTTGCAAGGTTTTCCATTTATTTTGGGCTGTATAATTTAATCATTATTTCATGGATAGTCCAATTATTCGTTCGTAGAGAGCAGAAACTGATCTACTATTCGATTCTCGTTTTTTACTTCCTGTACTGCTTTTATGAACAAGTAATTAGTTTGGGAATCCTCTATAGGAGCAATTTCATTCAATTATAAGGAGGCGAAAGCAATGGCGATTCTTGTAACCGGAGGGGCCGGCTATATCGGAAGTCATACGTGCATCGAATTATTGAATGCAGGCTATGAAATAGTCGTGGTAGACAATCTTTCTAACAGCAGCCTGGAATCATTGAATAGGGTCAAGCAAATAACAAGTAGGGATTTCCAATTTTACAAGCTGGATATATTGGATAAGGACGGACTTGATGCCGTTTTTTCCAAAAATACGATAGAGGCGGTTATCCATTTCGCAGGGCTCAAGGCCGTGGGGGAATCGGTCCATTCACCGATCTGGTATTATCACAATAATATTACCGGAACACTTGTATTATGCGAGATTATGAAGAAATACAACGTGCACAGAATGGTTTTCAGCTCCTCTGCTACCGTATACGGAATGCCCGAAAGCGTACCAATCTCTGAGGATTTCCAGCTCGCAGCAACGAACCCCTACGGTCGAACCAAGCTGGTGATTGAAGAGATATTACGTGATTTGTATGTCTCAAATAATAATTGGGGAATAGCACTCCTGCGATACTTCAACCCGATTGGGGCACATAAAAGCGGCTGGATAGGAGAGGACCCGGGCGGTACTCCGAATAATCTGATGCCCTACATTACACAGGTTGCAATAGGGAAATTGGAGCAGCTGAATATATTCGGTAACGATTACTTGACAGTCGATGGTACTGGCGTCCGAGATTACATCCATGTTGTTGATCTTGCAATTGGGCATTTGAGAGCTCTTGAGAAGGTCATGACAGCATCGGGTGTGGAAGCCTACAATCTGGGAACGGGTATTGGATACAGTGTTTTGGAATTAATTGCTGCATTCGAGCGAGCGTCAGGCTTGAAAATTTCGTATGCTATTGCAGAAAGAAGACCGGGGGATGTTGCAATATGCTTTGCTGACTCCAGTAAAGCCAACAAGGATTTAGGCTGGGAAGCCACTAGAGGCATTCAAGAGATGTGCGAAGATTCATGGAGATGGCAATCCAACAATCCGAATGGTTACGGAGCAGCTAAAGTATTAACAGAAATCCGGGCTGCCGAATAATACAACAAAGCGAGGATAATTAAATGGACATAGGCCAATTAACTCAAACACAATTAAAAGAGATACTCATCAGTATCAAGAAAAAAGGTGATGAATCCGAGGATATGAACGCTATAGATTTAATTAATGAAATAAAACGGGAAATTATATGCGCAATAACTTCATCCGAGTGATTAGGGAGGAAACAAATGTCCTTAGTAAAGGCAATGCCTCTAGGCAAGATCAAAAACGTACTTTCTCTGCTTCGAGGAGGAATGGTTTCTAATATATGGGCAATTAAAGTATTTAGCGCAGATTCGGCGGTTATCGCTGAAGCTCCGCATGAAAGCCGCCTGGATCAACCGTCTTTGCAAGCATCAGACATCGATGATGCACCGGCAGAGTTTGTTGCCGATCCATTTATTATCCGGCATGAGTCCAAATTTTATATGTTTTTTGAGGTGTTGAATAAAGCGTCAGGACGTGGCGAGATTGGATTGGCCGTGAGTGATGATGGTGAGAAATGGGATTATGAAAAAATAGTGCTCAAGGAAAAATACCATTTATCATATCCCCAAGTATTCAAGGTGAATGATGACATATTTATGCTGCCTGAAACGATTGAAACGAAAAAGGTGCTGTTATATAAGGCCAAGCGTTTTCCATTTGAATGGGAAATAGCTTGCGAGCTGTTTAGCGGCAGCTATGTGGATCCGTCTATATTTAAATATGAGAACAAATGGTGGTTGTTTGCCGGGTCCAATCAAGGAAAGAATCTGCATCTGTTTTATTCAGACCACTTAGAAGGCACATGGACGGAGCATCCACAGAGTCCCTTAATTTCCAACAATATTAGCATTACCAGACCCGGAGGCCGAATTATAGTATCTGATACAAATATCTATAGATATACTCAGGACGGCAATCCTTACTATGGCAGCGCTATGCGGGTTTTTAAAATTAATGAGCTATCAGTGACCGAATATAAGGAAGAATTAGTCGATATGATATTAAGTGGCACCAATAAGGAAAGCGACTGGAGAAAAGATGGAATGCATCATATTGACCAGCTCCAAATTAATGAGAATCAATGGCTTATTGCGGTTGATGGGCATAAATCGAAGAGATGGAACTATGTGGTCTGGAAGCTTGACCGTGTTATATCAAGGCTTAGAAAATATGCTTGATCGTAATTTGATACAGGAGCTTGATTATTGATGAAGAGACTATTTGACTTGATGGTTTCCACCTCACTGTTGCTGCTGCTATTTCCGATTATGATCATTGTGGCTATTTTGGTGAGAGTAAAGTTAGGGTCTCCCGTCATATTTAAGCAACAGCGACCTGGATTATATAGCCGATTGTTCTATCTTTATAAGTTTCGGACCATGACGGATGCAAGAGACAATGACGGCAATTTATCGCCTGATTATATGAGATTAACTGCCTTTGGTAAATTACTTAGAAAATATAGTCTCGACGAATTGCCCCAATTAATAAATGTTGTAAAAGGGGATTTAAGCCTGGTAGGTCCGAGGCCTCTATTGACGGATTACTTACCCTTATATACGGAAGAACAGACGAAGCGGCATAATGTAAAGCCTGGGATAACAGGATGGGCGCAGGTGAACGGGAGAAATACGATTTCATGGGAAGATAAATTCAAGCTGGATGTGTGGTATGTGGAACATCGAAGCTTCTTTCTCGATTTAAAAATTTTAAGTTTAACCTTTTTCAAAGTGTTGAAAACAGAAGGAGTAAGCCATAAAAACCATGTCACTATGGAGAAGTTCACGGGTACGACAAGCGCTGAATAATCTTTGCTTTCTTTAATTATTAAACCAGGGAGAAGGTTGTGTTGGATGCAAGCTGTTAGCGGTAAGCAAAGAATTTATCTTTCTTCGCCTCACATGAGCGGGAATGAGCAGAAATATATCCAGGAAGCCTTTAACACGAATTGGATCGCTCCCTTGGGGCCAAATGTAGATGCATTTGAAGAAGAGCTTGCAGATTACGTAGGGATTGGCGATGCTGCAGCAGTTAGCTCAGGGACAGCTGCCATTCATTTGGCATTGAAATTGTTGGATGTACATGAAGGAGATACCGTATTTTGTTCAAGTCTTACTTTTGTGGCAAGTGCAAATCCAGTTATTTATCTCGGGGCAGAGCCTGTATTTATTGACTCTGAAGCTGAAACATGGAATATGTCGCCTCAGGCTTTAGGGCGTGCCCTGGAAGAAGCGGCTCAAGCGAGAAAATTGCCGAAAGCCGTTATCGTTGTAAATTTATATGGACAAAGTGCGCAAATGGACGAAATTGTCTCGTTATGCGATACCTACAGAGTGCCGATAATTGAGGATGCAGCGGAATCACTCGGCTCTACCTATAAGGGCCAAGCTAGCGGAACATTTGGTAAATTTGGCGTGTATTCATTTAATGGGAACAAAATAATAACGACCTCCGGTGGAGGCATGCTGGTCTCCAATGATCTTGAAGCTTTGAAAAAAGCGCGTTTTTTAGCAACCCAAGCAAGGGATCAGGCGGAGCACTATGAACATAGCCAGATGGGATATAATTATCGGTTAAGCAATGTATTGGCGGGAATAGGCAGGGCGCAATTGGAAGTGCTTGCGGAAAGAGTAGTTGCGAGACGCGCCATATTTAATCGGTATTACAGAGAGCTCTCCGAAATACCGGGCATTCAATTTATGCCGGAACTTGAAGGCTCCTGGTCTAATCGCTGGCTTACGGCGTTGACCATAGACGAACAACAAGCTGGCATATCCAGAGACCAATTATTAAGGTCTTTGGCTGAAGAAAATATTGAAGCTCGTCCTGTTTGGAAGCCGCTGCATTTGCAGCCTCTCTTTGAAGGAACCCGATTGTATGCCCATAGTGAAAATAATATTGTATCCGAGCAATTGTTTGAATCAGGTTTATGCTTGCCATCGGGATCGAATATGACCGAAGAAGAACAAATGAGAATAATTGCTTGTATGAAAAACGTGCTGAAGAAACACATTGCACTAAATTAAAATAACGGCTTGCGAAGCAGGTTTTCGATGTAAATTTAAGGAGGAGAATAGGATGTGCGGTATTGTAGGGTATGTAGGTAGTCAAGACGCTGCAGAAATTTTATTGAAAGGATTAGAAAAATTAGAATACAGAGGCTACGATTCGGCGGGAATTGCCTTGTTAAATAAAGGGGGGGTGCATGTATTCAAAGAAAAAGGGCGCATTGCAGCGCTGCGAAAAGCTGTAGATCAGAGCGCCTCCGGCCATCTGGGGATTGGTCATACAAGATGGGCCACACATGGCGAACCCAATCGTAGAAATGCACATCCACATCAGAGCAGCAATACCCGGTTTACCATCGTACATAACGGAGTTATTGAAAATTATAAAGAAATCAAGCAGGAGCTTTTAGGTGGAATCCAATTTAATAGTGAGACGGATACAGAAGTTATTGTGCAGCTTATGGAGAGGTTTGTAGATGATAAAGGTTTGCAGGTTGAAGAAGCCTTCCGGGAAACGTTAAGCGTTCTGAAAGGTTCTTATGCCATAGCTTTGATGGATAGTGAAAATGACCACACCATCTACGTTGGGAAAAATAAAAGTCCGCTGCTTATAGGTATAGGGCAAGATTTCCATGTTATCGCGAGCGATGCAATGGCTGCCCTGCAGTTAACTAACCAATTTGTTGAGCTTATGGATGAGGAAATCGTTATTGTTCAAAACTCATCCAAAACGATTAAAAATTTATCAGGACAAATGATTCATAGGAGCCCTTTTACCGTAAAGCTTGATGCAAAGGATATTGAAAAAGGACCATATCCGCATTATATGCTCAAAGAGATTGACGAGCAGCCCTTTGTCATTCGCAAGCTGGTAACTAAATATCAAAATGGCGATGGTGAAATTACAATAGATGAAAACATACGTGAGGCACTGCAAGAAACAGACCGTATTTATATTGTTGCTTGTGGTACAAGCTATCATGCCGGTCTGGTGGGCAAGCAGCTATTTGAGCGCATAGCCCATATACCGGTGGAAGTGCATATCGCGAGTGAATTTTTATATAACAGGCCGCTTTTATCCAGTCATCCTATGTTTATTTTTATTTCTCAGAGCGGTGAAACCGCAGACAGCCGGGGGGTATTAGTTGATATTAAGAAATCGGGATATCGAGCCTTAGCATTAACCAATGTACCTGGATCAACCTTATCACGTGAGTCCGATTTTACCTTAATCACGCATGCAGGCCCAGAAATAGCGGTCGCCTCAACCAAAGCCTATACAGCGCAAATTGCGGTATTAGCTATACTTGCTTCTGATTGTGCAAGAAATAGAGGCATTCAACGTAATTTCGATCTTTTTAAAGAGCTGGGATTAGCAGCTAACGCTATGGAAATTATGATTAACAGAAAAGAACAAATAGAGGAAATTGTGTGGAAATACTTAAGCGTCTCGCGCAACTGCTTTTTCATAGGACGAAGTGTTGACTATTATGTATGTCTGGAGGGAGCTTTAAAATTAAAGGAGATCTCTTACATTCAGGCGGAAGGGTTCGCAGGCGGAGAATTGAAGCATGGAACTATTGCATTAATAGAGGAAGGTACTCCGGTTATAGCTCTTCTAACACAGCCGCATGTCAGTGGAAACATTAGAAGTAATGTACAGGAGGTCATGGCGAGGGGGGCTAATGTTTGTATGATTAGTATCGAGGGAATTGAAGATAAGAACGACCAGCTCGTTGTCCCACATATTCACGAATACCTAACTCCGCTTGTTTCTGTGATCCCTCTACAATTAATTGCTTATTATGCTGCCTTGTATAGAGGGTGCGATGTTGACAAACCGAGAAATCTCGCCAAAAGCGTTACTGTGGAGTGACCCTATGATAGGTAAAAATATATATAAAATCCGAAAACAAAGAGGATATACACTTTCTGAGCTTGCAGAGCGAACCGGTATTTCGAAGTCCTATTTAAGTAATATCGAAAGAAATCTGAAGCAGAATCCATCCATTCAAGTGGTGGAGAAAATTGCTTTGGTGCTGAAGGTTGAGCTCAAAACCTTACTTAAGCTTAGTACAGATTCAGAAAGCAAGCAGCAGATTGAAAATGAATGGATCGATTTTATTTATGAAATGAAGAAAATGGGAATCGAGAAAGAGCGGATTCATGAATATAAAATATTAATCGAGTTTATGCAATGGTACAATAGCAAAATTCATGAGTAACGATCGGAAAGCGGAGTACCTATGATTTCTTGTCTCCGTTTTCCTTAATCGGACATTGCTTGAGAAATTGTCGTATTTCTTCAACCGAAATTCCCATCTTACGCGAAAGCAGGATCAGCGAGGTCCATTCCATATCCAGTTTTTCATCTATGGCTTTCTGGTAAATTAGATTCATTGTACGCCTCCACGGATACAGGTTATGCGGTATGTTAGCAGATAAGTGTTGTAGGAATATAATACTAGTCAGCCTTCGAAAAGTATGTCACTTTTTGGGGGGGCCAAATAAATATTTTACGGGAACTTTTATGTGTTTTTATGAGTGTTTACAAGGGATTTTTATACATATGGATTTGTTCGTTTGTATAAAATTTGGTATAATGACGTAGCGATCAAGGCATTATCACTACGTTAAAAAGGAAGATCCTCATGATTGGTAAACGTGTAAGGCAACTGCGTAAAGAAAAAGGAATGTCTCTTTCTGAGCTGGCGGAACGTGCCGGTGTTGCTAAGTCATACATAAGCAATTTAGAGCGGGATATTCAAAAAAACCCATCGATTCTGTTTCTCGAAAAAATCGGGGCTGTTCTTGCTGTACCTGTAGACAAGCTTATAGATCAACAAGATTCTCCATCAGAGGATAAAGAACTTGATCAGGAATGGTACGAGCTCATCAAAGAAGCAATGACATCAGGCGTAGACAAGGAGCAGTTTCGTGAGTTTCTGGAACTCAATAAATGGCGTTTGAATCGACCCAAGCAATAATACTCCAGTATGCCCGCTTATAACTCCTCTGTTTCTATCGTAAGTATCTGCCTCCGTTATTGATGTCGGGGAACATAAGAATTCCCCTTTACCTCACCTCTCGTCAAATTCCATCATGATCCAACTCCCTAAACTGACAAAACCCCCTAAGTCCAGCCTCCTTAAAGTGACACACTTTTTATTTCAATACTAGTATTATATATATAGTACCAAAATGAGTTGTAATACTAGAATTATTACAACATATAGATGAATTATTTTACATAACTCTTTCAGTAAAAAGGTAAACCTGTCTGAAAAGCAGGGACACAAAGTCACAGGTCTAAGGTCAACGACTACGACAGCTGGACTGCCTGATTAAGCAATTTCATTGTTTATTTAGGAGGAGTCTTAAGATGAATGTAGCAAATCTGTCGGATAATAAGGAATTGGATGAGGAGTGGGTCGAACTCATTTTAGCTGCACGTGATCTTGAGCTTAGTATTGATGAAATTCGAGCATTTATTAAACGACCAACCTATATGGCGGAAAATTTGGTACATTTGATTGTCGCAAACCAAGATATCCCTTCGCATAAGCCTTCTCTGTGCAATGATGTTAAAGAAGTTGGAAGCTCCGTAAGCTATGAGTATACCTAATGGTTCTCTATAGAGAACTTTATGCATAATAATATATATTTGAGGTGAACTAATGGATAAGGAAACAGTGGACCTTAAGAGGAAAGCGTACTTTCGCCCGATGGTATTGAGCCACCAGCCTGTAAGCTTCGAAACAGCCCAGAGCTGGAACAAGGGGAAGGGCAATAAAGACCATAAAGGTAAAGGCAATGGCGGAATTAAGTATCCCAATGACCCCAGACCCTCCAAAAAGTAAGGGAATGCCTAAAACGAGGTCAATGGTAGTCTACCTTTGACCTCTGTTTGTGCATGAGCCGTCTGTTCATTTATTCTAAGGAGCTTGTTATGGATACCGTACATGTAAGAATCGGAGAGCATTTGATGCAAGCTTCAGGTGATTCACTGAAGCTTATGAATATGTTTAAAAAAAGCTTGATTACATCACCCGTTGTGTACGAGCAGCCTGATCTCATTATCCATATTAGAGAAGGCTACGGAATCCCATTCGTAGACTACGAGGTAGATATTACTAAAGTGGCAGGCAAAATTTTATTCCGAAGGGCAGATTATTTAATCGAAGCCGCTTCGGATTATCGAAATGCCTTTATTTATGTACAAGATGAGTTGGCTTTAAAGCATGCTTTAATCAACTTATACAGCTCATTCATTGTCTCCAACAACTGGGGTCTCCTGATTCATTCATCCTGTGTTATAGAAGATGGAAAGGCACATATATTTGCAGGTGAATCTGGTGCAGGGAAATCAACGGCTGCCGAGTTGTCCTATCCACGAGAGCTTTTGTCGGATGAAGCCACCCTTGTGAAAATTACGGCCGATGAGATTACCGTGTACAACTCTCCCTTTCGAAGTGAAATCGAAATGAAGGGCGAGAACCGGTTCTGCTCATTAGCCAGTATAAATATTTTGCACCAGGCCCCCCATAATCAAAGAATCACATTACGGAAGTCCAATGGTCTGCTTCTTCTGATGGATAAAGTATTTTACTGGGCTCACGATGCCAAAGAAACAGACGGAATTATAGGACTATTGAAGATTTTAGCTAATGGTGTTCCTATTTACGAGCTTCATTTTCAAAAAAATGATACCTTCTGGGAGTTGATATCATGAAGCCACTGTATGTGCAGACAAGTAATTGCGAAGCTGTCGAACTGGATGGGGAATGGATTATTCTCAATACAGATGAGTTTACGGTTACCAAATTAAATGAAATGGGCGGCTTTTGCTGGTCGCTGCTTAGCCAAAGCCAGAGTATCTTCTCTATGATCGAAGCCATCCACGATCATTATGAGTTGGACGATAATAAGGCTGAACAAGATATGGAAGCTTTTTTGGCCGACATGATGAAGTATGGACTCGTTCAAAATGCTGTTTAGCAAGGAAGTTATCCATCTTCTAACCTATGCAATCTCAAAGTACGGGTCGATTGAGCTTCCAGCCCAAGGTAACAGTATGTTTCCTTTTATCCGTAAAGGAGATATTTGCAGGTTTATTCCGTGCGATGCTTCAGCCTTGAAAAAGGGGGATATTATTTTATTTCACACCGCGACAGGACAATTAATAGCGCATCGCTATTATGAACTAAAGCCCATCAACAATCAGATCCAATACCTGTTTAAGGGCGATACCAATCTGGGCTTCGACAAGCCGGTTAGCAGGGAGCAGATCATTGGTAAACTGATTCAAATTCAAAAGAATAAAAGGCCAATTCTCGTAACCGATTGGGCAGCCTATTTCTGGGGCAAGCTGATCCTTGCCTTCCCGATTATATCTTACCTGCTAAGAAAATATTTGAATTTTAAAGAAAACAGACCCTCTGGAGCGACCCTATGATTGAAAGATTTCGTTGCCACCTGCTTGTTATTAAACAGTATTTTTCCTTGCATGACATCCAAAGAGCCTTCTCCATATTGCTGCCGTATATTGCCGGTCAGTGGAAGGCTTATTTGGGTCTTTTTGTATGTGTACTTATTGACATTAGCCTTACCTTGTCGTTTGCCTGGTTTTTGGGAGATGTCACAGATACCGTGGTTCAAGGTCAATTATATCGAATGAAATGGCTGATTCCGCTTGGAGCAGCCCTCATTGTGTTGAGCATTATTTCAACCTATTATGATATTTATTTTGAAGCTGTTGCCGTAAATGCTGTAAAGAAGGAATTGAAAACCAATTTATATCAGCATATACTTCTTCTCCCCATTAAGAATGTTTCCAGCTTCCATTCCGGGCAATTACTTTCTAACTTTACGAATGATATTCATAGCATCGATGGAGTCATAGGGAGAAGCCTTGTGGATCTAATTAAATTACCTTTAATATCCATCGCTGTTTTTATTTATTTGGTACAAATTAGTTGGGAATTATCTTTGATCAGTCTGCTTATTGCTCCTGCAGCTATTATAAGCGGAGCTGTATTCGGACTTATGCTGCGTCGCAACAGCTCGAACATTCTTAATTTGGCGGGTAGCATGAACAGTTTGCTTAATGAGACCTTTCAGGGCTTCTTTGTTATTCGCGCCTTTACACTGGAGCATTTATTCCATAAAAAATACAGCAGCCAAAATCGGGAGCTGTTCGCATTAGAGATAAAGGATGCTAAAATTCGTGGAAGGTTTCATGCAGGAGGAGACGGCATCGGTTCCATGGTGTATCTGATGTGCCTTTGTTTGGGTGCTTATTTTGTGTCCAGCAATGTCATTACTGTAGGCTCGTTATTAGCGTTCGTCAATTTAACGAATCATTTGGTATATCCATTAACAGGACTTGCTGCATTATGGGCCGGGTTTCAAAGATCAGTTTCGGCCGTCGAAAGAATATCCAAAGTTTTGGAGCAGCCGGTCGATTCAACGGTTCTGCCTCAAAATCTGCTGCCCCAACCGTTTCTTAAATCGATCCAATTTCACAACATCACGTTTAGCTATGACGGACAACATAATCTATTTGACGATTTCAATCTGATTATACCGGCTGGAAAAGTAGTAGCCATTGTTGGAGCAAGCGGTGCGGGTAAATCCACTTTGTTTAATCTGCTGCAAGGGTTCTATAAACCACAGTCGGGTGTTATTCTAGTCGATGATAAATCTACAGAAGAGCTTTCGGATTCGCAATTAAGGAGCTACTTTGCCCATGTTCCGCAGGAAACATTTCTATTCGACGGTACGGTTATGGACAATCTATTAGTTGCCAGGCGGGGCATTACAAGGTCTGACATCGTGCAAGCGGCTGCCATTGCTAACATTCATTCTTTTATACAATCGCTTCCCGACGGATATGAAACGCATATTGGTGAAAGAGGGGTGCGATTATCCGGAGGGCAAAAGCAGCGAATAGCGATTGCGCGGGCAATTTTGAAAAATTCTCCTATCCTTTTAATGGATGAAGCCACATCCGCATTGGATAGTGAAACGGAATATCAGGTTAAAGAAGCGCTCGATCATCTAATGATTAATCGTACAACGCTTGTTATTGCACATCGATTATCAACCATACGGAATGCGGATTGGATCATTGTGTTGGATCAAGGAAAGATTGTGCAGACAGGAAGACATGAAGAGCTGATCACAAGGCAGGGAATGTACCGGAATTTATACGATAGCTTTGTGAGGAAGGGAGTGGCGGCTGTTGGTCGTTAATTTGATACAAGCTATCTATGATTCACGGCTGCCGTGGCCTGATCCCAATGATGGAATGTTCTATGAGCAAGCTTTAGCGGATATCCATTTTTTCGAAATAGGCTCCCAAGTTTATTTTTTACTAAAGCAGAGGGGGCTGCTGGAGCAAACCCCGCTTTTTTTCCAAGAAGCTCTTAAGGAAACATTTACGGAAGTGTTATACCAAAATATGCTTATAAAAAATCAGACCGTACAAATGATGGAGAAGTTTGAAGAGGCCGGAATTCAGATGATTCCACTTAAAGGCGTCATATTTGCTGAAACCTACTTTGGTCATATCGGTGCTAGATGGACTTCAGATATTGACCTGTTAATAAAGCGCTCAGATCTAGACAAGGCGATACAGGCTGTGAAATCATTAGGCTTTACTTACGAAGAAGAATGTGTCTCCACTCACTTTCACTGGAGCTTCAGCAAGAGTATGCCGGGAGCTTCAATTCCGCTAACGGTTGAATTGCATTGGGATTTGCTGAAAGCCGGCACCTCACAGTTTAAGATCGATGAGGTATGGGATCAGGCAGCCTCCTTGGAGTCCTATACATTTATTCAACAATTGTCCGAGTTTCATACCTTCTATATGATATGTCTTCATGGGTGGCGGCATCATTTGAGCTCGTTGAAGTATTTTATCGATATTATTCAACTGATTTACTATTTAAAGGACCGGGTAGCGTATAGTCGTTTGTTGGAAAGTGCAGCTGGCCATAAAACCTACAAAAGAATAAGCAGAACTTTACGTATTGTTTATCGTGAGTTTCCGCAGTTAGAGTATATAGTCAAGCTCCCGCTTGAACGAAGAACTAACTTGTGGTGGGATTACAGCGCTATAAGGGATTCAAATAACAGTTCACTTAAATATTACCTTAATTATATGACTTTCCATTTGATGGATTTCGACCTTTGGAAGCATTGTGTTGCAGGTATAATGGAATGGCTGATGCCTTCCAAAGCTGCGATTGGCTATGAATTAGGGAGACATGATAAGGGGAATTCGCTAGTCTTTGATTATTTGATGCTTTATAAGAAAAGATTTTTTAACTTCTTTCGTACTATCAGGATAAATAAAACACCGTAATTTCGGGTCTGCAAAAAAAACGTATAGGCAGGTTAGTTGTACCAATCCCCCGATTCACATATACAGGCATTTTATTTTCCCCAACCGTATACAAGCCATCGTCATATTGTTCCGCCATTTTATTAGTAAAAAGGGGTCCGAAGAAAGGCAACCGAATTTGACCGCCATGAGAATGACCGGAAAATTGAGCGCTAATGTTATAGGTAGAGCTTAATTCCGCAATATCGGGCTCATGTGCCAGAAACAGAACGCAATCCTGAGCAGATAATGTTTGAACAGCCTCTTCAATACTGTAATTGCCATACATAACATCATCTATTCCGGCTATGTATAATCGCTGTCCTTCAAATTCAATATAGCTGTGTTGATTAACTAGCAATTTAAATTGTGAGCTTTCAAGCGTCTTGATTACTTTAGCTCTTGTCATATAATCGTGATTGCCAAGAACAGCCCATTTTCCCCCACGGGGGGCACTCAGCTCCTGAAGTAAAGGGATAGCAAGCTCGGGTGACTCATATTTGGTATTCACGAGATCGCCTGTGAAAAATATGATATCGGGCTGCAAGCGGTTAATCATTTTTACAACACGGCGAAATTCGTCAACACCATAATGAAAGCCAAAATGGACATCGCTGAATTGCACAATTTTCCAACCCTTATAAGCTTTAGGGAGATTGCGGACGGTAAGATGAACTTCTTTTATTTGATACCAGAATCGTTCTCCTATGAAAGGGTAAGCTCCAATCATTCCTATCCCGAGCAAGCTTAATCCTACTTTCAATCCTTTTCGTAAAAAGGAGCGACGATTCATCAGGTTAGGGGTGGTCATTAGGAACTCCTTTCATTATGATTCGATAGGAAAATTGTACCAAATTACTGCGGTTTGATCAAACCGGATGAAATCTGCTAAAGCGGATCAATCGATGAGTAACTTGGCTAATACAGATGGTTAATTTATAATGGAAAGAATGGGTCTCCAAGGGGACTTTAAGTATTCATATAGTGAGAGTTTAAAATGGTAACTTTTTGAACTACCTCTTATAAGAAGTTAGAGGAGGCATTGGGCATGCGTGCACTTGTAATGACAGCTGTCGAGGCTGAGAGAGAGGCTGTATTGCGCGGGCTTAACGGCGACAGCAGGTTTGAAGTAAGCCTGGCAGGTGTCGGTCCCATAGCGGCCGCAATCAATACGGCTACGATGCTGGCTTCGGCAAACTATGACTTGGTCGTAAGTGCGGGGATCGGAGGCGGCTTTGTTGGACAAGCAGAGGTAGGCTCCCTTGTTGTTGCGAGCGAGATTATTGCTGCTGACCTGGGAGTCCAGACTCAAGAGGGCTTCATGAGCTTGGATGAGCTGGGCTTCGGCTCCACTCGAGTGCAAGTAAGTTCGGCTCTAGCGGCTCGTTTAACGGCAGCGATGCTGACTGCCGGGTTACCGGTTCATTCCGGCCCCGTGCTCACCGTATCGACTGCGACGGGTACAGCGGCAGCCGCTTCAGAGCTTGCCACTCGTGTACCAGGCGCAGCAGCGGAGGCGATGGAAGGCTACGGCGTTGCTGCTGCAGCCAATGGTCGAGGAATTCCTGTCCTGGAAATACGTGCTATCTCCAATGCTGTCGGCCCTCGAGACAGAGAGGCATGGCGCATCGGAGATGCTTTGAAGGCTTTAGAAGCTGCAAGCTCAGTAATTGTGGAGGTGTTGGAATGAATATTGCATTTTCTCCTTGCCCTAATGACACATTTGTTTTTGATGCCTTGGTCCATGGGAAAATCCCCGGCGCACCTAAGCTGAATGTTCTATATGCGGATATCGATATTACGAACAATTTGGCCGCTAGCTCTGATGGGCCTGATGTACTGAAGATTTCATACGCGGCCTTGCCGTGGGTGCTGTCTGAGTACGCGCTGCTGCCATGCGGCGGAGCGTTGGGTAGAGGCTGCGGACCACTGGTGCTGACGGCTAGTGAAGAGGCAGCCACTAAGGGGCCGGCAGTATTAACAGGTCGTAAGGTTGCTGTACCCAGTGAGCGGTCAACCGCTTACTTGCTGTTCAGGCTGTGGGCTGCCCAGAATGTTCCGGGTGGCGTGGGCGAGATTGTTATTATGCCGTTTCATGAGATCATGCCGGCAGTACGCGATGGATTAGTAGATGCCGGTTTAGTCATTCATGAGGCACGCTTCACTTATCCAAACTATGGACTAACCATGTTGACCGATTTAGGCAGCTGGTGGGAGGCGGATACGAACCTGCCGATTCCATTAGGTGCGATCATTGCCCGGAGATCGCTGGATCTAAAGGCCATCTCCGGATGGATTCGCGCTTCGGTTGAATATGCCTGGGCGCATCCGGAGGAGTCGAGGGAATATGTGCTAAGCCATTCTCAGGAGCTGGCTCCGGAAGTGGCGCAAGCGCATATTGATCTGTATGTAAACGAGTTTACGGCTGATCTGGGAGAAGCAGGTTATGCCGCGATTGCTGCTTTGCTAAGCCGTGCTGCCCAAGAAGGCCTGGTGCCACCGATAGATCTCGCGGCATTGCGGTAGCAAGAGCAAAAGAGCGACTCATAGTAATACTGTTGTAAAAAAGCCCCCCTCTCAATGAATTTCATGAGAGGGGGGCTTTTGGATTAACATTATAGTATAAGTTTATAGAGAGGACGTAAGGATTCCGCCTTTTTAATACTATTTTGTCTCAAAACCAAAATCAGCGCTTGACGAAGTCATTCGATTTCATCTCCATGTCCAGCCTAGCCCTAGACAAAAACTTAAGAATGGTAATGACAGCTCACACGACTTTATTCGACTCGAAGCTATTGCCTGCTCCCAAAAATCTGCGTTTATACATCCTTTGGCCGGTAATATCCGAAGTCTTATTAAATTCATGCAAATGTGCAGTTATTATTTTATTCTTAGCTGAACCGGAGCATTTTCCATGGAAATAGATGTACTTTTGCAGGTTTATTCTCTCTACAGCAATTTCGATAGGAAAATAACTGCATGTTTGCAGGAATTTGTGAGGACTAGTGTCGGGGGAGGGGCAAGTACTGATTTTGAGGTTGAGCCCATATTTGAAGGCTATAAATTTGAAGCGGAAGTTAACCTTCCTATTACAAGTATCCGGAGATGCCTCACCGGAATTTGTATATGACCAATCATATGGAACGCACCGTTAAAGAGTTTCGGTAACGATTGAAAACCATGAACAGCCTGACTCCTATTTAAGCTGCAGAAAAGATCATCTATCTGACCGTCAAAGATTACAACGACACGTGGTCGGGCCGTGTGGTACGCGGCTTCGGAGATGCAGCAGTCGTCCAGAACATACAAGAAATGTTTGATGAAGTAAGAAAGCAGCACAAAGCACAGAGTAGAACAAAAAAGGGCATGGGTGTGGGATGGAGGAGCGATAGCGTCCGCCCTGGTCGTCACCTCCGGTGACTGCTCGGGTATGCAACCTACCTTTGAAGCTCGTGTTCCAACCGCTGCAAGCCTACCATTCAAGGAACACGACTTCAACAGCGGCCGGAATCCCACATCCATGCCCTTCAAACGAACAAACGTAGATCGTGCTTGATTAAAATGGTGAAAAATGTATATTTCAAACGAATTTTGTTCACAATTGAAACTTTTGTGTTTGCAATTGTGAAAAAAAGGACGAGCAACCGTCAATTGATGTGATAGTTGCCCGGTGAATAAACGGATTACTTCAGTATTGCGTTCTGAAGTGCCATAACAAGAGAGACTGCTTCAGCACGAGTTGCGCTTTCGTTAGGGGCAAACAGGTTGTTATCCCGCCCGCTAATAATCCCCTGCTTATGAGCTTCAGCGACTGCTGCTTTAGCCCACTGTGGTATGCTGTCCGCATCCGAGAAGGTTGACTGTGTGTTGGTATCCACATTCAGCTTTAGGGCGCGCACGATGATAACGGCTAGTTCCGCACGGCTTATTTTACGCTCAGCACGGAACGTCCCGTCCTCATAACCACTAATAATTCCTGCTTGCACTACAGGAGCTAAATACGGCTTCACCCACTGTGGAATGCTATTTAAATCTGTGAAGCTCAGAGCGTTCGAGCTTGGCTCCAGCTTCAAAGCTTTGTTCAGCAACGTAGCGAACTCGGCACGGTTAATATTGGCATCTGGACGGAAGGTTCCATCCTCATAGCCGTTTACTACACCAAGAGCGACTGCACGTTCGATGTTCGCTTGTGCCCAGTGATTGTGAAGATCGGAGAAGCTCAGGCCAGCAGCAGTCCCAGGTTGTTGACCTGGTATTTCAATCGATTGGATGCTGTCCTGGTTAAAGGAGAAATCGGCTTCATATTCGCCATTGTACTTGTCAGGTACCAATAGTTTAAATTGGGCATACACTTTGGACGCAGCATTCTGAATTTCAAAACGTAATGTCTTCTCGTTCAGACTTTCGTTCACAGAAAGAACCTCAGCATCTTTCCACGTACCTGTAGAGCTTGCTATTTTCAATCCGGTTACTTCTTTACTTGCAACGGTCAATACGACATAGCTCTTGCCGTCTTTAATTTCCAGCTTGGCCGGATGCTTAACGAACTCATTCGCACTAGAGGTTTGCGATGTGCTTCTCAAATACAAGGCATAATCGATAGTGTAGGTTCCTGCTTTTAACGTTTCGGCTAATGTTGGAACGACTGTGGCTACGCCGCCGCCTCCTCCACCGCCGCCACGACCACCGCCACTACCCGTAGTAGGAGTAGTAGGAGTTGTACCTGTTCCAGTATCCGTGACTGGAGTTAAGCTGATTCCAGGGAAATCAATTTCGAATGTACGCTCTGTTTGAGCAGCATCCAGCAGGCTTAACACATATACCGCAGAACGGTCCTTAACCTCAAAGCTTACAGAGGTTGTAGCACTGTCCGTAGCAAGAGCTTTCACGATTCCTGCTTGCTTGGCTGCAGCGATTGTAGAAGCATCTTCCAGACTCCCGTCTGCTTTTTTCAATTGAAGCTTTTTAAAAGTAACTCCATTAACCAGATTGATAGTTACTATTTGTTTCCCACTGCCTACTTTCATACTTGCATTTGATGAAATGAAGTTCGTGAGTGGTGTTCCAGTTCCGTCCTTAATCGTCGAAGGCCAATTGAAAGTGTAGCTGGCGTCGGCCAAAATCACAGAAGCAAGGAAGATGGAGACTGATTTTTTCAAAGCTGTGACAGCCGCATCTATCACTAGCTGAGTCGCCGTTGTACTGGAACTAACAGATGCTGCCTGATTAATCGCTGCTTCCAAGAGAGCCTTGGCGCCGACTTTGTATTGACCGGCTATGCTGCCTTCAACAGCTGCGGTCAGCTTGGCTTTGGCCGCTTCAATTTCGCTGGTCAACAGCGTCTTATTTCCAGCTGGCAGCTGGGTGCTAAAGCCCAACTCTACATCATACTCGTGATCATATACCCCGATTGGAGCTGGAAGGACCCAATAAATTTTGACCCAGCCGTTCAAGCGGGCGTTTATGTCAGCTATTTCAAAGCGGACTACGCGAGTATTAGCAGCTGCATTAGAGCTAACCGTCTCTGTTTCTGTTAACACACCATTTTTTTCCGTTTTGAAAGATTTGATTTCCTCGCCTTGCAACAATGTGAAGGATATATACTTTTTGCCACCCGTTACTGTTAATTTCCCGCTGGTTGGGTCCACATAAGTATACATGACTGAGTGCTCATTAGAGCCTTTTTTGTAGATTACAAAACTAATCGGGTTCTCGCTGTCGGGAATTCCCGGATCAGGATTGCCGACAATTACGGAAGCTTTGAAGGTGTTGAAAGCTTGCTGTAAAGCCTGAAGGGCGGCAGCTGATTGAGCAGCTGTACCCGTTAACCGGGAAGCTTCGGTTCCGGCAGCAGTAATGGCTGTTTGAAGTGCAGTCTTGGCTGCTTCAGGATATTGACCTGGAAGTGTTCCTGTTACAGCAGCTCGATTGGCATTCGTTGCATCTGTAACTAGCTGTGCCAGAGCGCTATTGTCTACATTATTAAAATTTAAACGAATATCATGTGTGCGGTCATAGCTTTGTGCAGGGATAACGACACGCACCTGTGCATCTATTAAAGCAGACAAGCTATCCACTTTGAATTTAATCACTCTGGTATTGGCTGTCGTATTCTCGCTAACCACAGTTGAGTCGACATATTGATTGCCTGTTTTTACTTTGAATTCTTTAATTGTCGAGCTATCCTTTAATGCTGCGGTAACATAAGTTGAATAGGTAACAGACCCGACTGTTGAAATAGTCGCCGGTTTCAAGAAGTAGCTATCTAATGTTGAAAATGCATCGCTCGTTGCATGAACCGTCGAGAAGTGGAGCGGGTATGTCACCGTTGTTTTGAAGGCAGCTAACGCTTGGTCTAAAGCTGTTTTGGCTGCTGTGATTTGCGGACGAGTAGCTGCCAAGTTCTGAGCTGTGTCCTTAGCTGCGGTAATTTTACTTTGCAGAGCTGTCTTCGCAGCCGTATAAGCTGTCTCAGCTCCCGGTGTGACTGGTGCTTCATCCTGCAGCTTTTGTGCAGCTGATGCGGCCAGGCTCAGTGCATCCAACTGCTCTGCATTGTAGCTGAGATATACTTCCTTGGTTACACTGTCAAGCTTGTAGCGGATATACGATAGACCCTGCCAAGTGGCATCGGAATAATTTACTCCACGAATGATCACTTGATATACTTTCTTTTGTTGATCGGAGCTTTTGGTGAGCAGAACCGCCTGATTACCTTCATTCGTATAACTTAATCCGGCAGTTGTGAAGCCTCCGGTCGACCTGACAAGAGAGGACTGAACCATCTCTTGAGGAGGTTTTTCTCCATTGAAGGTAATGTTGGCTCTGGTGTTATCAAGTATTCCTTTGCCATTATTGGTGATGAGCACGGTTGTATCGGCAATTTCAGGGGCTTGCTGTGAAGGAATGGATGTCCGATTCAATGAATCCAGGACAATTAGCTTAAACGGCTTGGAAGCAACATAATAGTCCACTTTATAGTAATTGTAATCGCTGGCAAGGTTATATATGGCTTGGTCAACCTCTGTCTGTGTAGCTTTGACTTTGTTTAATATTTCTTTGGCCTGATCTACATTTTCTTGCAAAAATGTCTTGGAGCCTTTATAGTACTCTCCCGGAGTCACAGGCGCATAAGTATAGCCTAGCTTGCCTTCTGTAAATCCTATTTCATTCATTTTCTCCAGGTATGCCGATACTGCAATGATGAGTGAATTCAAATTTGTTTTATTTGCAGAAACAATTAATGATTTATAAGTGTTCAAAGCCGCTAACAATTCATTATAAGCTGCCTTGATTGCCGCAGCTGAAGTATTTCCGGAAGCAATGAAGCTTTCAGCTGACAAAATCTTTGCATTAAATGGCTGTTTAGAGCCTGCCGGGGCATCTCCTAAATTAGTTCCTTCACTTGTATCTGCATATAGCTTGCGGGAATCGGTTATTAATGTATTTAGTTGGCCGATAGTAATCGGCTGCTCGGTACCGCCATCACCACCACCGCCTTCCAGTGGCAAGCTGCTTGTATTGATCTCCAACTGAACATTGTACCAATAATCGTACACAAACCCGGCAGGATAATGGGGATCGTTCTTGATAACTACATGCATAAGAACATCAGGTTTCTTTGTAATGTCCTCTACATCTATTGTTGCTATCCAATTGCCTGTACCATCCATAGAGGGCCTGACCGGGTAGGATTGATAGCCCTCAATTCCTTGAACGGCTTGCGTACTGGAATCAATTACTGCTTTGACGGCTCCGGCTTTGCGAAAGCTAAGATGTTGGAAATAGCTGTAATACTTTTGGGTGATTTGATGTTCAAACTTCATTTTTCCATCTTTAACGATAAGCTTGCCTGAATTAAGTACAGACAAATAACCATTGGCTGCGGATGAATCGATGGTATTATCTTTTAAGTATCTGTAGCTCACCGAATATTCATTGTCAGGGAGCGTGACGGCAGCCTCTGCTGTCCCCATATTTATATGTAAGACAGACAAGAGAGAGGATAGAAATAAGGCCAGAGTAAGACAGAGGGCGATGGATTGCTTTAAATTGCTCTTCAACGTATGTACACTCCTTCTATATAAGTCTTGATCAAACGTCAAAACGAAAAGCAGCCTGGATCAGGCCCACTTTTCGTCTTGAAACATTTATTATTAAGCTACAACCGATTTATTAGTTCCAGTGAATGGTAAGCGGATATTCGGCTGAGTGAGGTCCAGCTTCAACATAAAGCTTAACTTGAATATCTGATGTTGGGTTAGAGTTAGTGAAAGTGAAGGTAGTATCACCGTTAGCATCCGTACCTTGTGTTGCAGCTACGAATGTGCCGGAGCCATTATTAGCGTTCAAATAACCATAGTTCTGGTCATCCAAAGTGATGGTAACCGTTGTTCCTGTTACGTCAGCAGTACCTACAATGTACGAGTTAACATGAGCGTTGTAAGGGGAAGTGGAGCTGCCTCCATAATAGAACTCATAGGATTTGCTAGCTGCGGAAGCTGGGATTGCAAACGCAAGAGCAAGAACGAATACCAACAGCATCATGGAAAGGGATTTTTTGATAGACAAATTCATGAATAAACACACTCCTTGGATTTTTTTAGTTTGGTGTAGCTACAACGAAAACGATGTTGCATGAGTACAAGTCAATATGATTGCAATTTGCCCTTAAAGCGGTAAAACCATGAATGGACGTTCACTCTCCCCTCCTGGTAAAGGAATGCCACAGAAGTACAAGATATGTAGATAATGATAATCATTATCAATCATGGTGTAAAAAAAATTCTGCGGCCCGAGGTTGCTGCTTCAAGAAAGCCACCCCGTCTTCAGAATGTCGATAATGTGTGCACCAACTACCGACACACCTATCTTATATTTGGATTCTAAATTTTGTCAATCCCAAATTTAACCTTTTTTTAAACGAAATATGCTCAAAATTTGTAAAAAACCTTTGAATTTATTGGAAAAATAGATGATAACCATTATCATTTATATTTTTTTGAAAAATGTTAATTCCTGTACTTAACAATCTAATTTGACAATCCTGATATGAATGATTATCATTATCAAGTAGAGGTTGCAAATTCCACTTATATGTGAAGGAGACGGCCATTTCATGAACATAACGGAACACTGCTCATGGGCATCCGCCTATCGCATTTTCTTTTCAGAGAAAACTGAAGGGACACAATTTGCACAGAAGAACTTGGATCAAGATGCTGAACTGCTGATTTTCTTAGATGAATTTGCAAATGCTTTACAATCACCTGCGTTGCAGGTAACAGGATCACTGTTTATTAAGCGCTACAGCTCACTTATAGTTGGGGTCATGCACGGCTTTATTAGAAACCGGGAAGCTATAGATTTGACACCGGAACGCGTAACATTGGTCTGGAAAGATACTACACTGCAATTTGTAATCGACCCAGTGGAGTTCCCTTCGTTCCTAAACGGATTGACTGAAGAAGAACAGAGAGAGCGTTATTTCGATCATGTATTTGCCGATCAGGCAGGAACCATGCTGCGGCGTGTGGCTGAGCTAACCCGGATTGATATAGATACACTTTGGGGGAACTTATCTTACTCTCTAGCTTATTGGATTCAGGAGTGGCTGAAGAGCGATTCCTTAACTGAAGCAGAATGTAAGAGAATCAATAATGATTATTCGGAGCTGGTTGGCAACTTTCGACAGGAGAGGTTTCCAAACCTGCCCAAAAATCCCGTTATCAGTAATTTCCGGATTGTAGACAACCCATTGGATACGCACAAGCCGATTTCTGTTCGTTCCAAATGCTGTTTATACTATTGCTTGCCATCAAGCAGCAAGAAGTATTGTTATACTTGTCCGCGAATTACGGATGAGAAGCGTATTGAATACTATGGCGAAATTCATGAGAGCAGGAGTACCAGTTAACGGGAAGTTGACTGTTAGATATAGATACAGCAATTGCTGCGCCAGTCCATGGGGCAGCAATTGCTGTATAAATAGCTTCATTGTATTACTACTGCCTTATTTGTTTGTACATCGGCAGTAGATTTAATCATAAACCGCTTGGCTCGCCAACGAACAAGCACGAGCAGTCCGCGCAGTAATTCGTCAGCAATCATCGCTGCATAAATACCGTGTAAGCCCCAGCCTAATCGAATTCCCATATAATATGAACCGCCCACTGCAACAAGCCACATAACAATGAAGCCTACAATCATGACATATCGGGTATCGCCAACGGCTGTCAATGCATTGACAATAGCCATATTTACCATTTTGGCAGGCTGCAGCAGCAGATTGATAGCCAGAAGGGATACGCCAAACATAATGATTTCAGGATCGTTTGTGAAAAACCGAATGGCTTCTTCTCCAAACCAGTAGAGCAGCAATGCATTGGCTTGAACAAGCACAAGGCCGACCCAGATCACTTGGTAAGCACATCGGTAAGCAGCTTGATGCTCACCGGAGCCGTAGAGATGGGCGATTCGAATTTGTCCTGCCAATGCGATGGAGAAGCCGATCAGGAAACAAAAGGACTCCATTGTGTTCATATAAGTGCGAGCACTCAATTCCTTGGATCCTATCATCGCTATAAGGGCAAAGATGACGAGCTGGGTGAAGCACCAAGACGACATGCTGATACCCAGAGGCCAGCTTATTTTTAATGTTTCTTTAAATAAAGGCCGGTTAAACAAGCGAAAATCCTTCCACTCAATACGCTGTTGGAAGCAGCTGCAGAATACAGCGATCATCGTTGCAGCTCCAGCTAAGCGGCTAATCGTTGTAGACCAGGCGACCCCTTCCAGCCCCAGTGGAGGAATGCCGAAAGCGCCATAAATAACCACATAGTTCATTCCAATATGGATAATATTCATTCCAATTGCGATATACATGGGGCTTCTGGTGTTGCCGGTGTTGCGGATAACCGTTCCCAGGCCAGCCATGGCAGCCATGAATATCATGCCTCCGCCAACGATAGAAATATAAGTTTCTCCCAGTGGTTGAAGCTCTGTTGGAAGCTGCAGCATACGGACGATAGGCCCTGCTCCAAAGTAGAGCAGCACACTGAGCAGTGCTCCAAGTCCCAGGCAAAGCTTGGCGCCAATAATGCCAATGAGTCTTCCTTCTGCTTCTTTCTTGGCCCCGAGCCTTTGGGCTACAAGGATTCCAGCGCCGCTCGCAACAGCCATAAACAGAATATTGACGGCTGCAAACAATTGACTGGATATACCGATTACCGCTACGGCGTCATCGGAGATGTGGCTGACCATTAAAGTATCCGCCGTGCCAAGTAAAAACTGCAAAAACATTTCGAGAAAGACCGGCCACGCAAGCATCCAAAGGGACATTCCCCGCTCTTTTCCCAACATATAAATTCCTCCACTCCCATGAAACCTATATTCTCTATTTATCTTTAAGACCGAACTGGTCATTTCACATTATAAACGTTATACTGATTTCGAAGTATAAGTTTCTGAACCAAAACTTTCATTATTCCAACTTCGTGTGATCGGAGGTAGGCGGCTTGTCTATACTTCAATTTACTTCTCCGCCTTTGCCGCATTATATTGCGGGGGGGTTATCAATCTTTCAACTGGGTCGGAAGCATTTAAATCGCAGAAACATTGGTGTATTCGATTTACTGGTCGTAACACAGGGCTGCTTGTATATCGGAGAGGAGGATAGACAATATGAGGTTTCTGCAGGTCACGCTCTAATTCTTAGGCCGGACAGGCATCATTACCCCACAGAAGGCTGTCGAGTGGTTACAGAAAGCTTCTGGCTCCACTTTAACACTGGAGGGAAGTGGGGAAGCACGGAGCATGCTGTGGATGTACCGGAAATAGACTGTACAGCTGCTCATAATGAATTAACGGTGCAAACATTTACCATGCAAATTCCCCAGTTTGTACGTCTTTTACAACCCGCTTCGGTTTACGAGAAATTAAAGCAATTAACAGAATTGGAACTTGAGTCACATAACAACTGGGCACGCTGGAAGCATCAATTGATTTTTCAACAAATTCTTGAGCTTCTTAATGCTTCGCTTGATCTACATACAGTTTTGCCGGGGGCTAATGTTGCAGATCAGGCTGCCGCGTTTTTACGCACCCGCTACAAGGAAGACATTAAGGCGCAGATGCTCGGGGAGGTATTGAATTTCCATCCTGTGTACATAGCCCGTTGTATGCAAAAGGAGTTTGGCTGCTCTCCCTTCGAGTATTTAATGAGGTACCGTTTGGAGCAAGCTAAGCTGCTCCTTCTGCAAACTGATCTTCCTGTAGCAAGAATTGCTGAGAACGTCGGCTTTAACCAGCCTTCTTATTTCAGCTCAAGCTTCGTTAAATACGAAGGTCTTACTCCGCGGGATTACCGAAGGAGTTTCCAGATAGTGAAGTAACGGATGCGTTATAAATAACAGAAGAGAGCGGTGGGTTAAAATGAAAGTTCTATTTATTGGAGGAACAGGATTAATTAGTCAAGCGGTTTCGAGGCTGGCAGTGGAGCGAGGAATCGAATTGTATCTGTTGAACCGGGGACAAAGAAATGATAATGTGCCCGAGGGAGCACATATTATTACAGGCGATATCAGAGATACAACTGCTGTTGCAGAAGCGCTGGCAAATTATGAATTTGATTCTGTAGTGGACTGGATTTCTTTTACGCCGGAGGAGGTCAAAGCCAATATCGGACTGCTGAAAGGAAAAACAGCGCAATATATTTTTATTAGCTCTGCTTCAGCCTATCAGAAGCCGCCCACGCATTATTTAATCACAGAATCTACACCATTGGCCAACCCATATTGGCAGTACTCGCGAGATAAAATTGCGTGTGAGAATTTGTTGATGGATGAATACCGGAATGATGGTTTCCCTATAACAATAGTACGGCCCTCCTTCACCTATGGGGATACGATGATACCCGCTGGACTAAACAGCTGGAATCATCCTTGGTCATTGATTGACAGAATGCGGAGTGGCCAAAAAATTATCGTTCATGGAGATGGAACTTCATTATGGACGATGACTCATAACTCGGATTTTGCCAAAGGAATAGTCGGTCTTATCGGCCATCATCAATCAATCGGGCACGCATTTCATATTACATCAGACGAAGTTCTGAATTGGAATCAAATCTACCGGGCGATTGGGGCGGCAGCAGGTGTAGAGCCTAACATCGTTCACATTGCCACAGATTTTATTACTGCCTTTTCTCCTGAAAGCACGGGAGGATTACTTGGTGATAAAGCAGTGAGCGCCGTGTTTGACAATAGTAAGATCAAACGATTTGTTCCTGATTTTATTGCAACAACCCCTTTTCATCAAGGGATCAAGCGGACCGTACAATGGTTTGAAGCCCGTCCTGAGAAATGCACCATTGATCAGAGCTGGAATGATTTAATGGACCGCATCGTAGCGGCTAATGAGGCTGGAGCTGCGAGGGCGATTAATGACAAGTGAGTTTATACATACAAAAAAATGAGTGCTATTATTGTTACAATCGCAAGATGATTAATCACGTGAGAAGGGAGTTTTGGCATGACCTTAAAAAGCACGGAGATTTACATTGAGCTTGCCGAGCAACTGAGCCAGCGTCTGGCCGAAACGGCTGTGGAACGAGACCGGCAAGGAGGAACTGCAATACGGGAGCGTGAATGGATCAGGGAAAGCGGATTATTAAAGCTGCTTATTCCCCAAAAAAATGGCGGTCATGGTGAGACATGGATAACTGTACTAAAAATTGTCCGCCGCTTGGCAGAAGTGGACAGCTCAGTCGCGCACTTATTTGGCTTTCATCATCTTAACCTGATTTCCCCCCATATTTATGGCGATCAAGGACAGAAGGAATTTTATTACACAGAAACGGCTCGGCACAATTGGTTTTGGGGAAACGCCTTTAATCCATCAGTATCCGATGTGAAAGCTATGAGGCAAGACAATGGTTTCATTATTAACGGAACCAAGGGCTTCTGCTCAGGAGCAAGCGATTCGGATATACTCATCGTTTCTGCGGAGCGCGAAGATGGAGGGACGATGTTTAAAGCGGTAATACCTACCAATCGCAAGGGCATTCTGATCCACAACGATTGGGATAGTTTTGGACAACGCCAAACCGATAGTGGGCGGGTTACCTTTAATCAAGTTGAAGTGGAGGAAGGAGAGCTATTGTTGAAGCATGATCCCCAGAACTATTTTATGAAGTTGAGGGGAACTTTACCAAAGCTAATCTTGGGTCACTTATATATGGGGCTTGCCGAAGGAGCGTTTAAAGAAGTGAAAAAGTACACCAATTCACTTTCGCGAATGTGGCATGCGTCCGGTACCCGGGCAGCTGAAGACCCTTATAATCTGCGACATTTTGGCGATTACTGGGTACAGCTGACGGCAGCCAAGCTATTGTCTGACCGGGCAGCAGAACGGTTTCAGGATGCTTGGGACATGGAGGCGGACTTGCAGGAGGGCCAATATGGGGAGACGGTGGAAGCAATTCTCACTGCTAATGCAATGGCAACTAAAGTTGGTTTGGAGATAAGCTCTCGAATGTTCGAGGTGATGGAAGCAAGATCTACGGCTTCTCAATACGGTTTTGACAGATATTGGCGTAATTTGCGTACGCATACGCTTCACGATCCATACGATTATAAGCTGAAGGAACTTGGCCATTGGGCTCTTAACGGCTATTTTAAAGCGGATGCTCGGCTGGACAAATAAATATAGAAGTTTCTCTTAGTCTTGTTTAGATCAATTAGGCGCGCTGTTTCCTCTGGAGGCAGGCGCTTTATTTTTTATCGGCTGTCTCCCGCGGGGCAAGGGTTGTCTCTTCCCTTATTTATGTATAAATTCAATTGTGTTTTCTTGGGAAATGATTTGTTGTTTAATATGTTGAATTAGCTTTTTTGTAGAAGCAGTTAACATGCATAACAGAGGCAAGCCTGAGCAAACCAAGTAAAAAAATCAAATTGACGAACAATTTAATTTGTCTTACAATATGATTTATGAAATATAAATGAATTATCGCTAAATGAGGTTATGGATGTGGAAGTTAATAATAAGCAATTAAAGATGAAGACGGTTAAACGCCAAACAATGTCGAAGCAGGTGGTTGATCAAATTATTGAGCTGCTGACAAGTCGTCAGCTGAATCCGGGAGATAAGCTTCCGACAGAAAACGAGCTTACTGATCTTTTATTCGTAAGCAGACCTGTTC
Organism: Paenibacillus radicis (ex Xue et al. 2023); assembly: GCF_024722015.1. GTDB lineage: Bacteria > Bacillota > Bacilli > Paenibacillales > NBRC-103111 > Paenibacillus_S. Next base: position 109,583 of record NZ_JANQBD010000027.1, read on the forward strand.
TTAGGGAAGCTCTAAGCTCATTGGAGACGATGGGTATCATTCAACGGAAAACGCGGGAAGGCACTTATTTTGCCAATAAAATTGGCAGTAAGCCTTTCTCCATTATGCTCGCATTATCAGCTGGGGACATTCCCGCGGTTATGGAAGCACGGATGGCTCTGGAGCTCGGTTTAGTAACGATGGCTGCTGAGAAAATAACGGACAACCAGCTGGCGGCGTTGGAAGCGCTCTTACAAACGATGTCTTCAAGCAAAGAGGATTATTTGGACATTGATAGGGAGTTCCATAGAACGATTGCTTACAGCGCAAATAATCCGATTCTTGAAGGAAGTATTGATCCTTTGCTGAGCATGTTCGATGAAACTTTAAATCAAATTGCTTTAACGGACAGGGACCACGCGGTTACTCTTCAGGAGCACCAGAATATTTTCGAAGCGCTTAAAAAGAGAGAACCGATTGCAGCGTACACCAGCATGTACCATCATCTTAATCATGTGCGTGAGAAAGTAATGAAAAAATTGAATGAGAATCGAATTTAAAAATAAAAAGTTGGAAGGCGGCACAAATAATGACTAGTATCGCGAGAAAAGCACCTGCAGGTATTTTGGGATTTCCGGTTGCTCCTATGGACCAGAATGGAAAGCTGGTTGTCACCGCACTGGAGAAAAACATTCAGTTTCTTATCGAGGAAGGATTATCCTCTATTTTTATAGCGTGTGGTTCGGGAGAGTTTCATGCTCTTTCTAACAATGAATACCAAACGATGGTTGAAACTGCAATCTCCGTGGCCAAAGGGAAAGTGCCTGTATATACCGGAGTGGGGGGAAACATTAGTCATGCGCTGGAATTGACAAAGCTGTCCCAAGAGCTGGGAGCGGACGGCTACCTAATTCTACCTCCTTATTTGATCGAGCCGGAGCAGGAAGGCTTATATAATTACTTGAGTGCTATTATCCAGAGTACTGAATTGAACGCGGTTGTTTACCAGCGCGATAATTGTGTGCTGACGCTGCCAACGCTTCAAAGATTGGTGGAGCATCCGCAGCTTGTAGGCTTCAAAGACGGTCTCGGAAATATGGATACGAATATTGAGCTGACGCAAACCATAGGAGATCGCTTGGGCTGGTTAAACGGAATGCCAATGGCTGAGGTAACGATGCCGGCTTATGTCAATCTCGGTTTTACTTCCTATTCATCCGCTATATCGAACTACATACCTCATATTTCGGCAACGTTCTATCAAGCATTGCTTAGTCAAAACAAGCCATTATTGAATGAACTTTATCTGAATGTCATCCTGCCGATTAACCGTATTCGGAGACAAAAGAAAGGCTACGCTGTAGCTTTAATTAAAGCTGGAATGGAAATCGTCGGCTTGCCTGTTGGAACGCAGGTTCGTGCACCGATTGTTCAGGTGGAGAAGGATCACTATCAACAAATGGAGCAAATAATTAAGGTAGCATTTGATAAGTTTCCGAAGGACAAGAAATAAGTATTGTCGGAGAGGGGCATAATCATGAATCATTCAATGGCCAAAGAAAGCTTGACAGCTTCACCTATTATAACTGAAATGCTGGTAATTCCAGTTGCAGGGCATGACAGTATGCTGCTCAATCTTAGCGGAGCTCACGGCCCTTTTTTCACCCGCAACGTTGTTATTCTTAAAGATAATGCTGGCCACACAGGTGTAGGCGAGGTTCCTGGCGGAGAGGGCATTCGACAAACGTTGGAGGATGCAAAAAGCTTGGTTATAGGCCAATCCATTGGCAACTATAACAACATTCTTAATACAGTGCGGCAACGTTTTAATGATAGGGATACAGGTGGACGCGGCTTACAAACATTCGACTTGAGGATTACGATTCATGCCGTCACAGCGCTTGAAGCCTCATTACTGGATTTGCTTGGGCAGTTTCTTAATGTGCCGGTAGCGGCGCTCTTGGGTACGGGACAGCAGCGCAGTGCGGTGGAGATGCTTGGTTATCTGTTCTACATCGGTGACCGGAACAAGACCGATCTGCCTTATCTCCAAGCACAGGATGCGTCAGATGACTGGTTCCGTTTGCGCCATGAAGAAGCGCTTACAGTGGAGTCGATCGTGCGTTTGGCTGAAGCTGCGCGTGAACGCTATGGTTTTAATGATTTCAAGCTCAAAGGCGGCGTGCTGCGAGGCGCTGAGGAGATCGAGGCTGTGACTGCGCTCGCCGAGCGCTTCCCACAGGCGCGGATTACATTGGATCCGAACGGCGCTTGGTCACTGGAAGAAGCGATTAACCTGTGCCGCAATCAGCATCATGTACTCGCTTATGCAGAGGATCCTTGCGGCGCCGAGAAAGGATATTCAGGCCGCGAGGTGATGGCTGAGTTCCGACGCGCAACCGGACTTCCAACGGCTACCAATATGATCGCTACCGATTGGCGTGAGATGGGACATACCATCCAGTTGAATGCGGTGGATATCCCTCTTGCCGATCCGCATTTCTGGACGATGCAGGGCTCGGTGCGAGTAGCTCAGATGTGTAATGATTGGGGACTCACCTGGGGCTCGCATTCCAACAATCATTTTGACATTTCGCTTGCCATGTTCACTCATGTTGCAGCTGCTGCCCCAGGTAAAATCACAGCCATCGACACCCACTGGATTTGGCAGGATGGCCAACGCCTGACTAAAGAACCGCTTCAAATTGTGGGCGGGATGGTCAATGTTCCTGATAAGCCCGGCTTAGGGATTGAAGTAGACATGGAGCAGCTTGAGAAAGCACATCAGCTGTATAAGGAAAAAGGATTAGGCGCTCGCAATGATGCAGACGCTATGCAATATTTGATCTCAGGCTGGAAGTTTGACAACAAACGTCCTTGTCTGGTTCGCTAAGGGTTGTTCATTTAGCCCGTGCCTTATTTGTCTAAGCCTGCTGATAGATCATGGGATGACAATGACCCGTTTAGAAGGGGGCAGATCCAACAGGCATATTGCGATAGCCTACCTGCCACATTACCCGAATATTGGGTTGCAAAAGAACCTTCAAATCCAACTTTGATAGTGGATTTGAAGGTTCTTTTTGCACATCATATAGAATTCGCTCAATAGAGTTCATCCTTTTGAGACAGCCCCTTCTTGGGTGTTCTTAGCATGTGCGAATCTCGGGCGTCTGCCACGGCGTTGCATTGCGGTCGGTCGAACCCCACGAGAGATGAGGTCACTTTCCAAGACGTACTAATCTTTCTCTCGGGTTCTGGAAGCGAGGTTTGGTTACGTCATTGTATGGCGGTCGGTCGAACCCCGCGAGAGATGAGACTTTCCAAGACGTACTAATCTTTCTCACGGGTTTGGGATGCGAGTATCGGTTACGTCATTGCATGGCGGTCGGTCGAACCCCCCGAGAGATGAGGTCACTTTCCAACACGTACTAATCTTTCTCTCGGGTTAGGGATGCGAGTATCGGTTACGTCATTGCAAGGCGGTCGGTCGAACCCCGCGAGAGATGAGGTCACTTTCCAACACGTACTAATCTTTCTCTCGGGTTAGGGATGCGAGTATCGGTTACGTCATTGCATAGCAATCTAGCGAGTCCCACGCAAATAACAGGAAAATGTCCGGTTATTTGCCCCGAAAATAGCGTTCCAAGCCCTATAGCTGGAATTTCTCATGCTAATTCTACGTATTTTGATTAAAATCACCAATATTATCTATATTAGCGGTAGTTTTTCCAGTTAAAATGATTTCCAACAATATTTAGGCGGGATTAACGTGAGGAATTCCATCTAATCTCTTCCTTTAGGCAACTGCCAGAGCCCCTAGAATGAAAGCAACGTTTAACATTTATGAAGTCCGTACGCATCTCCGCCGTGACCTGCTGCCCCATTTACACAAGCTATCAGAGAAAAGTTTCGTGAAAGCAAGGCATAGGTGAAAAGTTGCGCGATACAGCAATCCATCGGTGTAAAGTTGCACGATACAGAAAGCCATAGGAGAAAAGTTGCGTGTTCCAGCAAGCCTTTGAAAGTCGAGTGGCTTTCGTTTGCCCAACAATTTGTTGAAAAACGCATCGATCGGTTTCAAAAGGTTGGCGGTAAAGGGCAAGGTTAATCCCTTGTGCCAGCTGATCTTTCATAAAGTTCTCTTTTGGAGAGTAAAAGGAGGGCTGTCCTCTAGTTGTTATAGCTTTGGGTCAGCTTCTTCATTTTGTTTGGTTAGCGATATGACTTGATCAACGTGATTGCAGCATTAACAACATCTGCCACGGGGCTATCCGCACCAAAAAATCGGGAAGACATACAAAACCCTTCCAAAAGTAGAAACAGCTGCAAAGCAAGGAGCTCTGGTGAATGTAGTCCAGCTTGTTTACATATGGATTCCAGACGCTTAACAACGGATTGTTTATGAGCTACAGCCGCTTTATTCACAATATGTTCGGGAAATGGGAACTCAACAGCAACGCCCTGATATAGGCAAAAAGTCGACATGGGAGAGGAGGAATGCCGCTCTGCAACCGCCTCAAAAATGGCGATGAGCTGGTTTTCCGGTTCAGTAACTTGATGAATCGTGCTCTCAAACCATTCCCAGTACAACTCGTCAGAACGCTCCAATATAGCGACAATCAGGTGATCCTTTGAAGGGAAATGCTTGTACATCGTCATTTTCGTAATCCCTGATTCAGCTGCAATCATATCTACGCCTACAGCATGGAATCCATTCTGAAAAAATAACTTGCTTGCAGTAACCAGCAGCTGCTCGCGGGCAACTGATTTCTTTCCATCCGTTTTTTTCATCATAGCCATCACCTCTTATTAGTTGACATTATACAGATCGGTATATATACTGTCAATATAAGTATACAGACCTGTATGTATACTATGAGGAGGGGAATATTAATGAAAATTGGAATTGTTGGTTCCGGAAATGCAGCACAAACTTTGGGTAGTGCGCTTGTTAAACAGGGGCACGAAGTTAAATTAGGAACTAGAAGCCCTCAGAAGCTGGACGAATGGTTAAGACAAGTTAAGGATTGCAGGGCTACGGTTGGTTCTTTCGAGGAGGCCGCTGCACACGGGCATCTTGTTTTTAATGCCACTTCAGGAGCAGGGGCACTGGATGCTTTAAATGCGGCAGGCAGTCATAATTTAAGCGGTAAAATATTGATCGACATTTCCCTTCCGCTGGATTTTTCCAATGGGACGCTGACTTTATTCGTAGCGAATACAGATTCTCTCGGCGAACAAATTCAACAGGCTTTTCCCGATGCAAAAGTAGTGAAGACCTTAAATACGGTCGCCGCCGCGCTAATGGTAAATCCACGCAGCCTTGCGGGTGGTCAGCATGATCTGTTCATAAGCGGGAATGATGCTGATGCGAGAAATGAAGTAATTGGGTATTTGAAGGAATGGTTTGGTTGGGAAAGTATAATTGATTTGGGGGACATCTCTTCTGCACGCGGTACCGAAATGATATTAGCTCTTTTAGCCAGAGTGCATATGACCGTGGGTCATTCGCATTTCAACTTCAAAGTAGTCCGATAAGAACGGGACTGTAGGGTAGGGGGCTTCAGAGGATGTAACTCAGATTTTTACTGGGTAGTTAAAAAAATATTTGCAACAGGACATGAATCGACAGGAGAGGCTCTTCTTGTGTATAATTGAACTTGCGGCAACTTTTTCTAAAATTTGTATTGGGGATGGTAATCATAATCTACGCAGCTGCTTTTCTAATCTCTTTTTTGATCGTATACTTACTCATTCCTCCGCTTGGGAAATTGGCATTCCGTCTTGACTTTGTGGATAAGCCTAGACAAGATGTCGAAAGAAAGATACACAGGGAGCCTATCCCGCTTACCGCTAGTTATGCGATTTTTGCTGGATTTGCTGTCACTTATCTTTGCTTTTCAAAAGGATTTACGATGCAAACGGCCGCTATTTTGGCTGGATCACTGCTGCTATTGATTATCGGAACCGTAGATGACTGGTACAAGACACGGGGCAAGGATTTCCCGGCATTGCCAAAGATGATCGTTCAGGTGTCCGCGGCTGTGCTTGTCTATGCTTCGGGTATTACATTTGATGGATTTTATAACCCGTTCAGCGGGGAGTTTATCGGATTACCGGATTGGCTGCAATTTATTTTGACTATTCTTTGGATTTTCGGTGTTACAACGGTTATTAACTTTTCAGATGGCATGGACGGACTCGCTGGCGGGCTTTCCGCGATATCTGCCGTAACCCTCTTTGTAGTTGCTTTAGTGAAGGGGCAGAACGATTCTGCTGTTATGGCTATCATATTAATCGGTGTTGCCGTTGCTTATCTACGGTACAATAAACCGCCTGCCAAAGTATTTATGGGGGACGCGGGTGCAACCTTCCTGGGATTCATCCTGGCTGTAATTGCTCTGGACGGTGCTTTCAAGCAAGCTACAGTGCTTTCGCTGTTTATTCCCATTTTGGCGTTAGGGGTACCGATATTCGATAATATATTCGTTGTGTTCAAGCGTCTCCTGCAAGGCAAGCCAATTTATCAAGCTGATGCAAGCCAGGCTCATTACCGTCTGCTGCGGCTAGGTTTAAATCAGAAGCAGGTTGTCGTATTTCTGTGTTTGATCGGTGTGTGCTTCAGCTTGTCTTCGATTATTTTGCTGCTGCTGCAGGTATAAAGGGATACATAGAGCAATATTTGGCCATAGATTATTCGCGGACGAAGGTTCGTGTAGTCTGTGGCTTTTTGTATATTAACAAAAGGATCAGCGTGGGCAGGAACAATATGGAGGGGGAGAGGGGAAGCGTTTCGGAAACCATTCGAATGCAGCAAGTTTCATTGAAGGAGGGGCGTGGTGGTTACATTTAATGAGGTTTGGGAACAGCTCTATTGAGCATTTTGATATGAAGGGCGGATGTCATAGACATTTTGCGCAGCATAATATCCTTTGTCTGCAAGTCTGCTGTAAAGAAAGAATCGCATTGAATAAGCTTATACAAAGCGTCCTCGGCTGCCATACAAGCTAAACGTTCACATTGCAATAGATAGAGGCACAGGCTGTAACAATCCGTTTCCTGCTTTCTCAGTATCGATATACGCTCCATCATGTCCACAATCAGATCACCATCCTCGCTGCATACATCTTATTTTAAATGGTTTTGGACTATTGGATAGTACTATATTTATCTAGTACCTTGACATGCAAGGTTCCAGTTCGTGTTTAAAATTTCCATCAAAGCACGAAGCAGGTACCCTTTTTAAGTTTTTGGCAGATATGAATTTTTGAGATCTTACGATTTCAATCATCAGGCCTATTATGTTCGTATAGCGGGGTGGGGAGGCGGCTGGTAGCAATATGCGTTAAAGGTCCTGAACGGAACAGAAAATTCCGTTATTTACTCAGCCCCCGCCAATTTAAGACGATAGCGGAAGTCGAAATTCCGTGAGCGACCGGGCAAGGTCGTGTAATTTAGCAGGTGGAACCCCTGCTTGGTAAGATGTACAGCCGCATCGCCAATAGCGAGTCTTGGGCTACTAATAGTAATGTTAGGTGCTAAGCGTAGACAGTTAG
>NZ_JANQBD010000028.1 GCF_024722015.1 Paenibacillus radicis (ex Xue et al. 2023)
CACCGCTGCAAGCCTATAATTCGAGGGAACACGAGCTTCAACAGCGACCGGAATCCCACATCCATCCCTCCCCACGTACAAACGAAAGGGTACACCAAGGACGCCGCAAGGCGTTTTTCTTATAATAGCTTGTAGACGTTGCTTCTGCTGCACATAACAATGAATATTTAAAAAATATGCTGTGATTATGTGATTTGCTATTGACAGGAATGAGTAAATGATATATCTTTAATTCAAGATAATTAAATCAAAGACATCGCAGGGGGTGACTTAAAAATGCCAAACGAATTAGATAAGGAACATGCGTCTTCGCTCAAGCTATTCGTAGTACTTTCCAAAGCTTATAGAACCGTGATGGATCGAGCTGTCAAGGATATGAAGGAATACGGCTTGTCACCTTCCGAATTTATGATTCTCGAAGTGTTGTATACGAAGGGGAAAATTCCTTTGCAGCAAATTGGGGAGAAGATATTGATTACGAGCGGAAGCATTACGTACAATATCGACAAGCTGGAAAAGAAAGGTCTATTGAAGCGTGTGCCTTGCAAAGATGACCGCAGGGTCATATTCGCTGAGATCACTACAGAAGGCAATGCCATGTTTGACCGTATTTTTCCTGATCATGCCGCTACTATTCATAGCTTAACCAAAGCTCTTTCTCAGGATGAAAAGCTGATAGCTGTCGAATTGCTTAAGAAATTAGGAAAAGGAGCAGAGGAGCAATAGCCATCTCGGTGGCCGTTTTTCTCGCCATATATCTTAAAATAAAGATTATTAAATTAAAACTAAATGGAGGATGATTTTAATGATGGCATTTGGATTGTTATTGGTTCGTTTGGTAGTTGGGTTATTGTTTGCAGGACATGGAGCTCAGAAGCTGTTTGGCTGGTTTGGAGGCTATGGGCCTAAAGGAACAGGCGGTTGGATGGAATCGGTCGGTATTAAGCCGGGAGTAGCGATGGCGGTATTGGCCGGATTGATGGAGCTGATAGGTGGAGTGCTATTTGCACTAGGGTTGTTTACTCCTCTAGCCGCTGTGCTTATCACGTTGACTATGCTTGGCGCCATTGCCAAAGTTCATGGGAAAAACGGGATTTGGTCAACAGCCAATGGTTACGAATATCCGCTTGTGCTCATTGTGATTGTAATTGGAATAGCTTTGACAGGCGCAGGAGCATATTCCTTGGATGGAGTACTTAATTAATTCGAATACTCAATTAACAAGTAGGGAAAACAATAAAGGAGGAATTCAAATGTCACTACAAACTGCAGGTATTCACCATATCACTGCCTTTGCAAGAAATCCACAGGAGAATGTTGATTTTTATGCTGGTATTCTAGGTCTTCGTCTCGTTAAGAAAACAATTAACTTCGATGCTCCTGATGTGTATCACTTGTATTTCGGCAACGAAGCGGGAAGCCCGGGAACTATTATTACGTTCTTTCCGTGGCCGGATTCCCGCAAAGGGAGAATTGGCGGAGGGCAAGTGGGTATTACCACATATGTGGTACCGCCGGGCTCGCTTGCATTTTGGGAGAACAGGTTGGAAAGCCACGGTATCTCGGTTACGAAGGTGAGCCGCTTTTCAGAGCCATATTTGCAGTTCACAGATAATGAGGGCTTGCGTCTGGAGCTTGTCGAACGTGAAGAGGGGCCGCAGAGCAGCTGGTCATTCGATGGTATCACGGCAGATCAAGCGATCAAAGGGTTCGGAGGCGCTGTTCTCTTCAGCACCAACCCGATGAAAACTATGGATGCATTGCAGCATCTGCTCGGCCTGGAAAAAGTGGCAGAGGACGTTGCTTATGCCCGCTATCGGTCCAAAGGAGATATCGGCAACGTTATTGACGTACCGTTTGCTGTCATGGGCAGGGGCATCGATGGTGCAGGAACAGTTCATCATATCGCATGGCGTGCTTTGGATTTCGAACAACATACGGAATGGAGAAGCTCGGTGCAAGATTACGGCTATCGTCCAACCGAGATCATAGATCGTCAATATTTCAATGCTCTTTATTTCCGGGAGGCAGGCGGAATACTTTTTGAGATCGCTACGGATCCACCGGGCTTCGCTCATGACGAATCTGCTGAGGCGCTCGGCGAGAAATTGATGCTGCCGGAGTGGTTCGAGTCAGCGCGCTCTCAAATCGAAGCCAATCTGCTGCCTATCCAAGTTAGGGTATTGGAGGGGAAACAAGGATGAAGCATCTTTTTGAAAAGGGGAGCCCGGAGGCTCCGACGTTAGTTCTATTTCACGGCACCGGAGGAACGGAACGAGATTTGCTGCCGCTGGGCAAACGAATTTCTCCGGAATCTTCGATACTTAGCCTTAGAGGAAATGTACTGGAAAATGGGATGCCACGTTTCTTCAGACGATTGGCAGAAGGTGTGTTTGACGAAGAAGATCTGATTTTCCGTACGAAGGAAGTGAATGACTTTTTGGATGAGGCTGCAATCCTCTATGGATTTGACCGCGGCAATCTAGTGGCGGTGGGATACTCCAATGGGGCCAATATTGCAGGTAGTCTGCTCTTCCATTATAAGCAGGCGCTCAAAGGCGCTATTCTTCACCATCCTATGGTTCCGCGGAGAGGGATTCCGATTCCGGATTTGTCAGGTATACCGATTTTTATTGGTGCCGGGACTAACGACCCGATCTGTTCAGCCGGGGAGACCGAGGAGCTCCAAACGCTTCTTAGTGAGGCCGGCGCATCGGTTAAGGTACATTGGGAGCGTTTCGGTCATCAATTAACTTCTTCGGAGGTTGAGGCTGCGGCAGCTTGGTTTCACACAGAGAGCCAGCTTATTGCTCAGTGAAGTCAGGATAGCTTTCTAAAGATCATGGAAGTTAGAAAATGAAAGATGCGGCCAGACATGAAACAAGTCGGGCTGCATCTTTTTATTTGGTATAGATAGACAATGCCGGATGCTCTAATGGCTGAAGGACGAGGCGCTCTTTTACAATAATGAGTCGTAATGTCTTTTCCCATGCAAAATACGTCTGATCTGCACAACATCGCTCTTGACTACATAAAACACCAGATAGCTATGCACAGCTAAAACACGATAACCCTTCAACCGAAGCGTGGAATTTTTGGTCAAAGGGCATCGAAACGGCAGATCTCCAAGTGATGCGATCTGATCACTAATGTCATCATATAACTTGAAATCATCATAGGATGATTGTTCATTAAGATAATCGATGATTTCCTGTAAATCCCTCTTGGCAGCTGGGAAAATGAGCACTTTATATTTTTCCACGAATGTTTGACCTTAACTTCCGGGACACTTCCAAGAAGTCCTCTCCGATAGCGCCGTCAGCAATTTCAGCTTCAGCTTCGGACAACTTGCTATATAGTTCGATCAAGGCCTGCTGACGCTCATATTCCTCGATACTCATGACAACCATGTCACCAGTGCCATTCTTAGTTATAAACACAGGCTCACGCTCCCGGTGGCAAAATTCGGATATTTCATTCGCGTTATTACGCAAATCTGAAATCGGACGGATTGTAGGCATAATTGTTTACCTCCTTAGTTATGTTCTTATGGATTTAATTGTAGCATAATTAAGAGCAAATTAAATGCTATATTAGGAGTGAATATTGCTGCAAGCGATGATTGTATCAACCTTCTATTATACGCGGGTGCCATGAATGATTCGTTCCAAACTGATAACATACGCATGTTCGGTATCATAGACGACTTGGATTCTGTGGACTGTTTGGAGAGCAACTGACAGTCGAATCAATCGAATCTACAATATACAGCCATGTTCAAAAATTAATTTTTGATGGTTTTTTACGTGAAAAAGTGATGATGGATTATGTGGGAAAAGTGGTTAAAAACCCTATTCCACAAGGGTTTTTCGGGTTTTTTCAGGAAGTTAAATAAAGATGATTGTTTGAAACGAAATAAGGAAGGTATACTTTTCTTAGCGCCAAAGACATTATGACAAGCAAGCTTGGACCTGATAGTTGGCAGCTTGTTTACAGACTAAATGTTACGCGCTTTCATTCCAAATTATTACATTTTAATCTGGAGCTAATGGATGTGATGCTGACTTTAAGTGGATTTGTTGGAAGCGCATTCAAGTTAATGATGGAATCGAATCTTCTGCATCTGTTATTTTATGAAGTGGAGTCGGAGCAGCAAGATGAATACCGAAAGGTTTGGGTAACCTAAACCCTCAATATATACAGAAAGAAAAGGAGTCGTGGTATACAATGAAACATAAAAAGTGGATTGCAACTATGGGGTCTGTTACATTGGCAATGGGAGTTTTAGCTGCCTGCGGCAGCGGAGAACCGGCAAAAACAGCAACAAATGGGACATCGACAGCTCCTAAGGCAGAAGCTCCTAAAGTAGATACTACACCTTTGGACCTGTCTATAGTCTTTAAACAAGTAGGCGATATTCCAGCTAAAGGGAATGTAATTGAGCAAGCTCTTGAAAAAGGCACTAATACTAAACTAAACATCCAGTGGGTACCTGCTTCTACTTATGACGAGAAAATTAACGTCATGATCGCTGCTAACGAATTGCCAAAGGTTTTGATGGTTAGCTATGTGCCAACTGTTATTAATGCAATTCAGGGTGGACAATTCTGGGAAGTAGGTCCGTTACTTAAGGATTACAAAAACCTATCCGCACAGAACCCGCAGTATTATGAAAATATTAAGGTTGATGGCAAGCTTTATGGAATTCCACAGTTCCGTGAAATAGCGCGCCCAGCATTTATTTTCCGTAAAGATATTTTAGATGCTAACGGAATGAAAATGCCTAAAACGCTGGATGAGTGGTATGAAATAGCTAAGAACCTGAGAAAAAATGATACTTACGCCTTTATGTTGGATAAAAAGTACAACGAAGGTCCATCGTCTCTATTGACTCGTTTTGCCGTAGCCCAAGGTGGAGTTAACCGTTGGGGCGCAGATGCCAATGGCAAGCTGACACCAGAGTTTTTGACACCGCAATTTATGGATGTACTGAAATTGTTCAAGCGCCTTTATGCAGAGAAGCTAATCAATCAGGACTTCCCAGCTCTAGATGGCACAGAATTGGATAAAGCATTTGAGTCCGGTCGTTCGGTTCTTAAATTGAACGGCGTGGCGACAAACGCTGCAAATATCCAGGACCGTTTGGTTAAGGTAGTCCCTACAGCTCAGTTGGATGTTATCCCTATGGAAGGACCTCAAGGATTTAAGGTTGCCGCACAAAATGGTTACAACGGCTTGTTGGTATTCCCTAAATCGACTGTGAAAACCGAAGCTGAACTGAAACGTATTTTGACATTCATGGATAAATTGTTGGATGCGGATATGTCCACCCTGCAAAAACGTGGTATCGAAGGCGTTCACTTCAAAAAAGTTGAAAATAATTTGGTTGAGTGGGTTGATTTGACTGCATTTAACCGTGAAGTTAAGCCATACCGCGATAGCTTGTTGAACTTTGAAACATACAACGTACCTCAATTGAAAGATACTCCATTGGCAATGAAAGGTTACAAAATGGAGCCGGACAACTTGAAGTATGCTGTTCATAACCCAACCCTGACTCTATCTTCACAAACTTACTCGGAACGCGGTAAAGAACTGGATCAAATGATGTGGGATGCGCAAACTAATTACATTGTTGGTAAATTGGACGATGCTGGCTTTACAGCAGCGATCGACAAATGGCGTAAAGCAGGCGGCGACAACTTGATTAAAGAGTTCGAAGCAGCGATTGCCAAAAATAAAGCAGCTAAATAATAAAGCGTTACACGACACAACAAGTGAGCAGGATGGCTTAGCCATCCTGCTTTGCTGCGTGAATAGGATTAAATGAAAAACCCCTTGCCAAGGGGAGGAATACAACGATGAATAAAGCATTAAAGTAGCTGCAACTATGCTAGTATCCGCTTCCGTGCTTGCAGCATGCGGGCCGGCCAACCGACAACTGATAATAGTAGAGCAGGCTCAGCAACTGGTGCTGAAAGGCGCTCTTTTTACTTATTTATTGCTCGTTAGCCTTTCCAACTGCCGCCGGATTAGATAAAGCGGCGCATTCGCGGAATGCAAAGTGTTTGCATCCTAAGCATTTGGCTGGATCCATTTTTCCCACTGCGTAATCAATAGCCCCTCCCGTATGTTCAAAGAAATGACCGTCCCCAATTTGTTCGCTTAATCCGGTTCTTTTCAAATAGGCTGCAGGCTGGCTTTGAATGCCTGAGATGAGCACAAGCCCGCCTGATTGTTTGAAATGCTGCACGATGCTTGCCAAATTGGATTCCCCGGTAGAGTCCAGAAAAGGAACCTTTCCCATACGAAGCAGCAGCATTGCCGGACGGGACGGGAGAGCTTCCATAATGGACTTTTCAAATAGGCTTGCTGCGCCAAAAAACAAAGGGCCTTCAATCGTAAAAATACTCAGTTGAGGACAGTCATGATCATCCTTAACCATATAGGCCCCCACTTTTTCATGCTTCAATGACGGATCCGGCAATACTTTGGCCACCGTAAGTACATTGCTCATCCGTTTGACGAATAGAAGGATGGCTAAGATCAATCCGACTTCTACTGCCGTTGTCAAATCTGTAAACACGGTAAGAAGGAAGGTTATGACAAGTACCAAAGAGTCCGTTGTTCTTGTTTTGAGAATATGGGCAAATTCTCTTCTCTCACTCATATTCCAGGCAACTACCATTAAAATAGGCGCCATACTGGCAAGTGGGATGGCAGAAGCAAACGGAGCGAATAATAGCAGGATTAACAAAACGACGACTCCATGAACGATCCCGGAAATAGGGGATACGGCTCCGTTTTTAATATTTGTAGCAGTCCGCGCTATAGCTCCTGTTGCAGGAATTCCCCCGAATAGAGGAGTGACTATGTTCGCAATCCCTTGGCCAATAAGCTCTTTATTACTGTTGTGCCTGCTGCCGGACATCCCATCTGCAACAACAGCCGAGAGCAAGGATTCAATACCGCCAAGCATAGCAATTATAAAAGCAGGAGGAAGCAGCTCTTTGATTGTATCGAATGAAATAGGAGGAATGGCGAGACTGGGGAGAGTGCTCGGAATTACCCCGTAGGTGGATCCGATGGTTGCCACATTTCCGCTGAACCATAAGGTTGCGGCAATACTGGAAATGATTAATCCTATTAAAGAACCGGGAACTTTAGTGCTGATTCTAGGCATGATTAATAGGACCCCTAAACTGATTAGGGCCGTGACGACGCTCCAAACATTTAAGGTAGACAGATGCATCCCGATTTCGTTCATATTAGACAAAAAATCTTCATGGCGTTGTAGATTGCTTAGCCCCAGGAAATTACCGATTTGGCCTGAAAAGATAATAACGGCGATACCGGATGTAAATCCAATGGTAACGGGCCGCGGAATGTATCTAATTAAAACACCCAGCTTCAAAATGCCCATTAAGACAAGAATAATCCCGGCTAATAGGCCGGCAATGAGTAATTTCTCATAGCCGTACTGTATGACAATGCCAAATAGAATGGGGACAAATGCTCCCGTAGGTCCGCCAATCTGAAATTTGGACCCGCCAAGCAAAGATATCAGGATACCGGCAACTATGATCGTATAAATACCGAACTGAGGCTTTACGCCGGAAGCAATAGCAAATGCCATTCCTAATGGAATAGCAACCACGCCAACAATCAACCCTGCAACCAGATCACGACGCAACATAGGGTAAGTATAGCCTTCAAATCTCCCGGACCATTTCAAATGACAACCCTTCTTCTTTGATATTTGTAATATTTGATTATTTGAATATATTAAGAATAATAAACCTGTGCATATAAAAAAACAATGCCCTTTTTGTAGACATTGATAAATATACTTTTTCTATTTTGTTTTGTTTGATCCTATGCTAAACTTTATAAGTTTCTGCTGAGCTAACAATAAAACGCATGATGAATATTTTGCTCGCACGAAAAGCGCTGCTAAAACACGAAGGCATCATCGTTGAGGCGATAGCGAATGGTTTAACTGGAATTTCTGGAGCTAATACTCCCGTCAGAGCTTCGGTGAGGCGCTTAACTGGAAAAACTCCATTTATTACAAGAAAATATTGGGTAAAACGCATTAAACGATGCAATTTGCTGGCCATTTTCCAGTTATTTGCAGAAAAAGGCCCTCGCGGCCGGGATTAACGGGAGGATTTCCCGCTAGTCAATCCTGCAGCGCAAGACCAGCGTTGAACTACATTGGATGACATGCTGAGGGGAGCACCTAGCCGTAGCCGTGTACTATCATTAAGCTTTGATACATCTCAATTTTCTGACACCCGCATACTTTCCAATAGAGAGATTGTTCCGACCAAGTGATTGTCAAAAATTTGTTTGGCTACCTGAAGCAAGTCTTTAACCAGGGGATCGCGCAAGCTGTACACTACGGATGTCCCTTCCTTACTGCCAAAGACGACATTTTTGTTTCTTAGAATCGATAGCTGCTGGGAAACGGCTGAACCTTCACTGCCGATAATGGTTTGGATCTCATTTACGTTTTTGCTGCCCTCGGAAAGCACTTCAAGTATACGAATTCTCATAGGATGGGCCAAGGCTTTAAAAAATTCCGCCTTAAATTGCTGGAGCTCAAGGTTCATAACGGATTCTCCTCGTATATTCAAATATTTAGATATTATCATAACATAAAAAGCCTCTTGTTCAAGTAACTCCCAAGCATTAATAGATGTTCCTGTTGATTGCAGTATTAATTGTATTGACTTATAATGCCTATATATTCAAATAACAAGATATATGAATGAAAAGATAATGAATGACAAATTTGTTTTTAAAGGTGAAACATGAAAATGGCAACAAAGGAACAAATTATAGAGCATGGACTCGGCTATTTAGGTGATGTTGGAATTGAAGCGGTTTGTCAGGTATGTGTGCCTAATGGCGGGTCTTGCTGTAAAAGCTGTTCTTACTTGAGAGACCGAGTGGGCTGCCAATCACGTAACACCAGCTGTACGGCATGGCTGTGCGGCTTTCAGAAGTATATATTTTTTGAGCTCGGATTACTGGAGGCGTGGAACTTATTTTGGGAGCAAGTCCCAGGTCAGGACTACAGGCAAGACTTCACTCCAACTCAAGTGGTTGTTCCATTATGGCTGGATAAACCCGATCCACGAATTCGCAGCATAGTCGATGCATTTGCCCGTGATTTAGAAGAGCTGCGTATCCACAAAAAAATAATGATTTCCCAATTCAATGATACATTAGAATCTTATATGATAAATAATTTACTTTACCCTGATTCTGAAATTGCTCGCCATGTATTAAAAAAGCAAAGAAATCACATGCTGGATTTCAAGCAATTTAGAATGGAGAAGGAAAACTATTATAGCCGTTGACAGCATAATTATGCGCAGGAGGTGGTCTGGTTGGGGATTGGTGGAACGATAGTTTTAGGTATAATTACGATAATCATCGTATGTGGATTGACATTTTGGGTGACTAAGAAAGCCTACTCACGCAAATGGGAAGAAGAAGACGAGGATTAAGAAAACTAATAGTATATCCTCTTAAGAAGAAAGAAGCACACCGGGAGGTGTGCTTCTTTTAATTGAACGAGCAGATGCAGGCTTACCAATTTACACTTTCAAACCAAACTCCATCCTGCTGCTTATTCGTAAGCGCTTTGTGAATATAGGAGACCATAGGCTCCGGCAGCTCACTTAGCTTAAACCATTCCAGCTCCTGGCATTTATGCGGCTCGGCATTGACTAGCTGGCCTTTCCAGGAGCGTACTTTTAGAAAAAAGTCGATCCATTCGGAGCTCGTATTTTTTCTGTGCATGACACCTATAACATCAACTTCAGCGGGATCGATGTCTACCCCGGCCTCCTCTTTGGCCTCACGTATGGCAGCTGCTTTGACCTCTTCACCGCCATCCATTCGCCCTGCAACAACACTCCATTTACCATCTTCAAAGCCTGTGTTCTGTCTCTTTAATAGTAAAACTTCATCATTGCGGTAAAACAACAGATGGACCGAACCGTATAAAATTGGGGTTCTCAAAAGTAGGCCTCCAGAATGAACGTTTATAATAGATGCGATTAATGATGAACCGGTGTAACTTTGTGTACCGATAAGAGTTAATACTAGTAATAAGGTGAAATTAAGAGGTACACGATGACGCCAGTGCTGCTGACATAAAGCCAGATGGGCATCGTCCAGCGAGCAATTCTGCGGTGGCGTTCTATTTGCATATTAAAGCCTCTTGTAACGGAAATCAAAGCGAGAGGGACATTGACAATGGCTAGCAGGACGTGAGTAATCAAGATGAAATAGTAAATGTACTTAAGCGCAGTAGGGCCACCGAACAAGGTCGGCTCTGTCAAGTAATGATAGATCACATAGGAAACAAGAAACAGGGCGGTTGTAGTGAAGGCGCAAAGAATGAAATTTCGATGCATGGGGATGTTTTTACGTTTTATTGCGTACAGTGAGATCAGTAAGAATGAAAAGGTGAAGCCGTTAAAAATAGCATTTAATAATGGGAAAATAGTGACGTCGAAGCCAAGGCTTCCTTGATATCCTGGCAGAAAAAATAATAAAGCGATAATTCCGACAAGCACTACTGAAAAAGTGGCGATAAGCGGCATAAAATTGCGTGATTTCATTTCCTTCCCCCAATTGCGTGATTCACAGCTTCAAGCTGTCCTACTGTAATTATACGTAATGAATGGCGGAAATCAATAAAGTACACAGTTCTGTAACTTTCCACGAGAAGAGACTGGCATCCTTTAATGCCAGCCTCTTGCCTGAATCATAGAGAGTCAGCTGTATTGATCGCGTGTTCCCAGCTAGGAAAGTAAAACAAAGCATTCTGCATTAGCTGTGGATGGGACTGTTTAACCTTCTTTTTATTCAAAGGCAGACCGTTAGACTTCAGTTGATGAATTTGTGCAAGCACATCATCTATGCCCATATTGGCTTCCATCGTTGTTCTCTCCCTTCTGTTCAGATTGGTAAGTATTCTTCCCTTATACTGGAAATATAATCATGAATTTGGTGGTAAGATCGATAAGCAAGCAGCGTTAAGAACAGAGTAGAACTCTAGAGCTCATGGCGAGCAAGCAGTTAGCCTCCGGAAACAACTACATAGTTGTCCCATTATGTAAAAAACTGTGATACCATTACAGAAATAAACGGCCGAATAAAAGCCTGTAGTGCTTATTCGGTAAGCTGCCGTCAGGGAAGTGTTGCATGTTGCTGGCCAACCTCAATCGTCTATTTCTATCGCTTCGAATGAAATTTATGATCCTGTTCATGGCTCTGATTACGATACCCTTTATAATCAGCGGCGCATTCACGTATACCAAGTATTCGGCTAATGTCGAACAGAATACGAAAAACTACACGCTGCAAATCGTCGATCAAATCCGCATCAATCTGGACAGATATGTCAAAGAGATCGAGAGATTGACGTTATCCCCCCTCTATGATCCGAACGTCCTCGCCATTCTGAAGAACCACAGCAGCTCCTACCAAAAAGGAGTCTATTTGACTGCGGAGGAGCAGTTCAAGACCAATTTATTCATTTCCTCTATGGCATTTGACCGGTCTGAAATTGAAAGCATTCTCATTTTTACGAATGATGGCAGCTTATTCAGCAATTCCGATACAAGCGTAACGAACTATTGGGAGCAGGAAACAAATAATTGGATGGAAAAAGCCGACCTGGAAGACGGAGGACTAACGATCAATCCGCCTCATTCTGTTTCCTACTATACAACGGGGCCTAAAACGGTCGTATCGCTGTCGCGGCTAATCCGCGAACCGTATACGCACAGTAAAATTGGCTTCATTAAGGTTGATCTTAAAGCGGAAGGCTTTGAAAAAATATTTTCCTCCGTTAACTTAGGCAATAACAGCAAGCTGTACATATACGATAAGGATAAAACACTGCTGCATCCACAGTCGACCATAACCGAGCCTGATGTGAACGATCCGAGATTTTTAAGCGCTTGGACCAAATCGAAATATACAGGGCTGCAAATATTAGGCCAAATCCCTCTCGGGGAGCTGAGGAAGGAAGCTAAGGAGATAACGAGCTATACGTTAATGATATCACTGACCTCGCTCGCGGTCGCTCTTATACTTGCCATCCTGTCTTCCGACCGATTGGTCAAGCCGATCCGTCATCTGCAGAGTAAAATGGAGCTGGTCAAGAAAGGCTTTTTCAAAGAGCGTGCTATCGTTGCGACCAATGATGAGATCGGGCAATTGACCGAGGTTTTTAACCGGATGGTGGGGGAGATCGACCGTCTTGTTCGTGAAGTATACGAAACGAAATTACGTGAGCGCGATGCGGAAATATCAGCACTGCAGAGCCAGATGAATCCCCATTTCCTCTACAATACGTTGGAATCGATCAATATGATGGCTGTGCAGCACAATCATCTGGCTCTTTCGAATGTGGTCACCAATCTCGGCAAATTGCTGAGATATACGGTGGACAAAAATCAATCCGCCGTCTATCTGCGCGATGAGGTAAGATTTGTTGAATCCTACTTGCAAATTCAGGCATTGCGATGTGGGGACAGCTTGCGAATGGAGATCTTTATCGATCCGTCGCTGCAATACGTGCTCGTTCTGAAACTCATTTTGCAGCCGCTTGTGGAGAACGTCATCGAGCATGGGATGGGCAGCGATCCGGTTACGATCCGAATAAGGGCGGCAACGGAAAACGACGATTTGATCCTCTCGGTTGAGGACGATGGCTTGGGGATTGATGTGCAAACGATGGAGCAGGTGCTGCGGCGTATTGATTATGCAGGGGAAGAGCATCCGGTGAAGCAGGAATTCGGTCAAAAAAGCAGCGGCTACGCGCTGCGTAACGTACACCAGCGAATACGGCTATTGTATGGTGAGCCTTATGGAATTTTGCTAAAGAAAAATGCACATAAAGGAATGACCGTTTTTATTCGATTGCCATTCCAATGGGAGGAATAACCATGTACAAAGTTATACTTGTCGAGGATGAGGATCTGATCAGACAGGGCTTAAAGAAGCTGATTGAAGAAGTAATCGGCGGATTCATCGTGGTAAAAGAGGAGAAAAACGGCCGCCAAGCTCTTGAATCGATGAAAAGCATCCTGCCCGACTTAATTATTACAGACATACGGATGAAGGAAATGAACGGCATCGAGATGATCGAGCAGGTGCGGCATAATTTCCCCGATACTCCGATTTTGGTAATCAGCGGTTACGGAGATTTCGAATATGTGAAAAAAGCGCTTCGCTTCAAAGTTGAGGATTATTTGTTGAAGCCTGTCGATAGAGTGGAGCTAACCCAATATTTAACCGGTCTTAAAGGAAGATTGGACAGCCGCAAAATGAGTGCGCTTCAAAGCCAATCCCATACAGCCGGGAATAGTGTGGAGGAGAATGAAAAGAAAATTATTCGCACAGTCAGAGAAATCATCCATTCCAACCTGGATCAGGATATCTCCCTCCAATTCATTGCCAACAAGGTTCATATGAACCATCAATACTTATCCTCATTATTCAAGCTGGAAACAGGCCAGAACTTCGTGGATTATGTAATTCAATGCAGAATGGAGCGGGCCAAGCAGCTTTTGCAGGAGACGAATTTAAAGATTTACGAGGTCGCCAAGCTATCCGGGTACGAGAATGCCAAATATTTTATGACCGTGTTCAAACAGTTTGTAGGCGTAACCCCCTCCGATTTCCGCGAAAACCAGGTTCGTTAGCGAACGGAAAGACCTCGATTTTTTGAACCATAACTCGATTCATTTGGATTTCTCGAATGGATATTTTTCTCTATCATTACATATGTAAGCGCTTATCAAATGAGAAACGAAGGGGAATCAGGTATGAAGAAAATGTTGTCTATGGCCGTGCTTTTCGTATCGGCAGTAAGCTTAATAATCGGGTGCTCGGCCACAAAGGACACACCCAAGGAAACGGCAGCGTCTCCCAAGCCAGCGGTTAAAGAAGACATTGTGCTCAAAGTCGGTATGTGGGGAGAAAACGATACGCGTAAGAAAATATTGGAGGAGTATGTCAAGAAGTTTACTGCCCAAAATCCTCATATAAAAGTCGAGTTTATGCTGGTTCCATTTGCCGATTATCAGCAAAAGCTGTCGATTATGGTTGCTTCCAAAACCGCGCCTGATCTGGTATGGATGTCGGATAAAATGATACCGCAGTTTATCGAAGCGAAGCAATTGGCCGATATTTCCGACATTCAGAACGACAAGGCATATGATTTTAACGACAACATACCGTCAAGCTTTCAACGCCTGAAAAAGGACGGCAAGCTGTATGGTGTACCTTTTCTAAATCCGCCTAAAGTTATCTTTTTTAATAAGACGTTATTTAAGGAAAAAGGACTAAAAACCCCACTCGAGCAGTACAAGGAAGGAAATTGGACGTACGACGAATACCTAAAGTCAGCTAAAGCTATTACCGATTCATCCAAAGGCATTTATGGCAGCTTCTTAATTACCGCCAATGGCTGGAAGGCTTGGGAGGATGCCTATCTGGATACGTTCTGGGCCTTTGGAGCGGATTTTATGAATGAGGAGAGCACCAAATTTACACTTAACACTCCTGAGGGTGAGAAGGCGCTTCAACTGATATCGGATATGATCTTTAAGGATCAAATCCATCCGAAGCCGGGGGATCAAATCACATTTGAAGGCGGAAAAATCGGCATGTCCCGGCAAAACTATGCGTACGTCAATACAGCCAGAAGCATCAAGGGCTTTGAATGGGATATTGCGCCGATGCCGAAAGGACCTAACAAGGATGCGCCTGCTGCAACCGGACTGGCCGCCTATTCCGTCATGCAGGATTCCAAATATAAGAAGGAAGCGCAGGATTTGTTGAAGTTTATGACAAGTAAAGAAGCGATGACCGAGTTTGCCTTCATGTATGTGCCTAACCGCAGCTCTGTACTGGCATCTGATGCATTGACCAAGGGCTTCGAATCTCCGACGAAAGAAGCCATTAAAGCATCTCTGATCGATCCGATGAACGGCAAGCTTAGAGCGCAAAACGCACATAAGAACTGGCAGCAAATCGATGTGAAGGTTCAGACCGTTATCGACATGCTGTATACGAAGACCTACCCGGTAAAAGAGGTGCTTAAGAAAATGGAAGACGAGGTAACGCCTCTCATGAAATAAATGATTACAGAAGAATAAGCTTAAGGGTTTAAGTATAGATGTTTCGATTCGCCAAGCGAAAGCTTGGCGATATTTCTGAAACAAAAGTGAAGTGGAGGAAGGGACCTTACAGTGAATACCCAAACAGGAAAATTAATGCAGCGTGAAAAATGGTACGGCTATATGTTCATCTCTCCGATGGTCATAGGTTATGTCCTTTTTTTGTTGGGGCCGATTATCGCCGCATTTATGATGAGCTTTACCAATTGGTCGTTGATTAAAGAAGAAGAGTTTGTTGGACTGGCGAATTACACCAAAGCCTTCACAGGAGATTCCGTATTTTGGGCTACGGTCTGGAACTCCTTTTATTTTTCCATTGTTTTCGTTCCGTTGAATATCGTGCTGACTTTGGCGCTGGCCCTGCTGTTAAAGGAGCGAATCCTTGGCGTCGGCTTTTTCAGAACAGCTATTTTTACTCCGGTAGTTACATCTATTGTCGTGTGGGCTACGGTCTGGAAATATATTTTCCAAACAGATAACGGACTCGTGAACTCGATTCTACGCATATTCGGACTTACCGGACCGGCCTGGCTGTACGATCTTTCCTTGGCTATGCCAACGGTTATTATCATCACCTTGTTAAAAGGATTGGGGATCAATATGGTGATCTTCCTTGCTGCGCTGAACGATGTCCCCCCTATGTACTATGAAGCAGCCAAAATTGACGGGGCCGGCAGGTGGAAAACATTTTTTAACGTAACGCTTCCGTTGATAACTCCTTCCGTATTCATGGTCCTTGTCATTACGATGATCGGATCTCTTAAGGTTTTTGGGCAAATATACGTTTTAACCGGGGGCGGTCCAGGTACAAGCACCTATGTGTTCGTCTACTACATCTATGAGCAGGCGTTCAAAATGTACGAATTCGGGTATGCTTCGGCCGTAGCATTTATCTTGTTTTTTATTATTTTCGTTCTGACGGTTATGCAGTGGGGCATTAGAAGAAAGTGGGTGCATCATGAACAATAAAAGATGGGCGGAAGCTGCCAAAACCATACCTAAATATGCCATTTTATTTGCCATTACGTTCTTTATTCTGATCCCTTTTTATTGGATGGTCAGTACCTCCCTGAAGGATTTTCAGCAGGCTTTATCGTTCCCGCCGCAGTGGATTCCGAGTCCGATTAAATGGGACAATTACATCGACCTGTTCGCCAAGCAGCCCTTTCATTTGTATTTATTCAACAGCCTATATATTGCCGCCTTGGTCACGGTTGGAACCTGCCTCTTCGCGGCGCTGGCCGGGTATGCTTTCGCGAAAATATCCTTTCCATGGAAAAACACACTTTTTCTGATTTTGCTGAGCAGCATGATGATCCCTACGGAAATCACTACGATTCCATTGTTTATATGGTTATCCAAGGTTGGTTTGGTAGATACTCATTTTCCGCTCATTGTACCTCCGATGCTTGGGGCAGGCGGGATGTTCGGCGTCTTTTTGTATCGGCAGTTTTTTATTACGATTCCTAATGATCTGGATGAAGCGGCTAAAATCGATGGTTGTACGCCATGGAAAACTTTTTGGAGGATTATGCTGCCGCTAGCGACACCGGCGATGGCTACCTTGTCGATTTTAACGTTTCTGCACAGCTGGAATGAATTTTTTGAACCGTTGGTATATCTGAATTCCAGTAAGCTGTACACGATCCCGCTTGCTCTGTCTTTATTCACCTCGGACAGTGGGACAGAGTGGCATTTGGTAATGGCAGCTTCCGTTGTAGCTACGGTTCCGCTGCTTACGGTATTTTTCTTCGCGCAGAAAAAGTTTATCGAAGGTGTAGCCATGACAGGATTAAAGTAGAGCATCGCCTCCGAGATGACGTTGATCTGACGGCAATTGGGCGCGTTTCAAAATAGGCTCTTATAAAATAGAGCAAATATCTGTTAAAATAAGGAGTGGATAGTAGCATCGTGCTAATTTGGTAGAAGAGGTGGAGAAATTGAAGGTTTTAATATTAGGAGGAACCGGTGTCATCAGCAGGCAGATTGTGGAGCAATTGCTGATAGCCGGACAGGAAGTAGTTATCTTTAACCGAGGCACCAAACGGCTTGCTTTTGGCAAAGACTTGGAATGGATCCATGGCGATAAGTCCGATCAAGAGGGCTTCAAGAAGCTGATGGAGGGCCGTCAATTCGATGCCGTTATCGATATGATCAGCTTTAATGCAGCGGATGCGCGGTTTACGGTTGAGACGTTTAGCAATACTGCGGGTCAAATCATCTTTTGCTCCAGTGTTGCCGTTTATAAAAGACCGCTCAAATCAAACCCCATCCGAGAGGATGCAGAGGAGCTGTTCGATAATCCTGAATTCGGCTATGCGTTTCAAAAAGCTGAGATGGAACGTTATCTGCAGGGGGTCATCAGCGAAGGCCAACTGCCGATTACGATCATCCGACCATCATTGACCTACGGAGTTGGAGCTGCCAATCTGGGTGTGCTGCGTCAAAATTACAACATCGTTCACCGCATCCGCAACGGTAAGCCTCTTGTGATGTTTGGAGATGGAACGACACCTTGGAGCTTCACGTTTGCCCCTGATTTGGCTAAAGCTTTTGTCGGCGCTGCGGGTAATAAACGGACCTTCGGCAAGACTTATCACGCAACTAACGAAGAAGTGAGTATTTGGAACGACTTGTATATGGAATTTGGCAAAATCCTTGGTATCGAGCCGAAAATTGTGCACATGCCTTCCGAGCTTTTGATGCGTGGTAATCCCGGATTGTTTGGTCATCTGTATTACGAAAAAAGCTATTCCGGCCTAATGGATAACTCGAAGATCAAACAGGATATTCCCGGCTTTGAAGCGACAATCTCCTTGAATGATGGGCTTCGAATGATGCTGGATTGGTACGAAAATGAAGCTATGGCAGTGGATACCGAGAAGGATTTAATGGAAGACCGCCTGACCGAGCTGCATGCCCAATGGGGTAATCAGATTGAAGCGTTGAAAATTTAATAATAAGTAGCGCTATAAGGCATCGGCCTGGCCCAATTTGTAACACAAATGAAATATGGGCTTCATCTAGTATTAATGATTAACGCTTATAATAATAGATGACCCCCTTTTTTAATATATAACCTTAACCCCGCAGCCGTTACGGTATGTGGGGTTCTTTCTGTGATCCTTGTCCCGCTTAATGGTATAATAAGGGTATATATCAATGAAAAGGAGCTGGACCGCTTTATGAAATTTCATCGTCTTGGCAGTAGTGGGCTTAAGGTGTCAGCATTAGGTTTGGGAACTAACGCATTTGGAAAACGTGCTGATCAGGAAACCTCGATTCGGATTATACATCAAGCTTTGGATCAGGGAATTAATTTTGTTGATACGGCTAATATTTATACCGGCTCTGAATCGGAGCGAATCATTGGATTGGCTTTGGCAGGCCGACGCCATGAGGCTGTTCTGGCAACAAAAGCGGGTCTGGTCAAGGGTGCAGGACCTAACGAAAGAGGCTCCTCCAGGTATCATTTACAACAGGAGCTGGATAACAGCTTGAAAAGACTGCAAACGGACTACGTGGACTTGTACCAGATTCATACGTTTGATCCACAAACACCGCTTGAGGAAACTTTAAGAGCATTGGACGACATGGTTCGGGCTGGAAAAGTACGTTATATCGGAGCATCGAATTATGCAGCTTGGGAGCTGATGAAGGCTTTGGGCATCAGTGATAGATTGGGGCTAAACCGGTTCGTTTCCACCCAAGTCAGCTATTCGCTCGCCGATCGCACTCCCGAGCAGGAGCTTGTTCCGGTTTGTTTGGACCAAGGGGTAGGTATCATCCCGTATTTCCCACTGGCGGGCGGAATTCTGACAGGGAAATACACATCAGCGGACAAGCCTCCGCAAGGATCGCGTGCCGATACCGATCCTAATTTCGGCAAATTCCTTGATGAAGGCAGAATGGAGCTCGGCCGAAGTGTGAATAAGCTGGCTGACGAATTAGGCTGCACACCAAGCGCTCTGTCACTCGCCTGGCTTATGCAGCAGCCGACGGTCTCAAGTGTAATAGTTGGAGCCACAGGAGTGCAGCAGCTGGAGGATAACTTGAAGAGTGTGTCGCTTGAGCTTGGAGCCGATACGTTGGATGAACTGGAGCGGCTGAGCGAGGCTTACCGTTACGGAAAGCCGTTTGCTTGGTATCGTTTGCCTTAGTGGGGAATCGGATATTCCTCCAGACCATTGCGTCCTCCTGTACCGTACTTCAATGGGCATGCGTGACCATTAAGGGTCTGCGCGTGCCCGAATTTGGCCGTACAAGGAGGAGCGCAATTGGGGATTTAGAGGCAACTGCACCAGCTCTAAGGCCTCTTCATCCATAAAATCTGGTGCGATCACTTGAAACTTATTTACGGCCGTCAGACGGATCTGACTGGGTTGCTTCCAACCTTAGCGGCTGCGCGGTACCAAGCTGCGTGGATCAACTTTATTATCCTTTAATAAAGGAGTTGGGGCACCATCAGCAATTTTATCCCACGGAACAATTTTAAAATTTTGGTTGTAAGTTTTGCCATCCGTTATATTCTCGTCGTCTTGTGTGATGAAAATGCCGTTGGGGAATTGTTTACCTAAACCAAAGCTTAGTACATCGATTCCGTCGGTTTCAGACGTCCCATCATATTTGCCGTCCCCAACCTGGAATGATGCTACATAGCTGTTGTTGCCTTCACGTGAGTACAACACATAGCGGTCACTCCCTTGACTGGAGGCAATCAAATAACCTTTACCGTCATTAGCATAGTATATCGTTAGACCCTCAATATCGGTAGTCAATCGCGCTCCGTCAGCAACATCAACTCGACCGACCGGCAGCAAACCGCCCGTTGGTTCCGCATCAAATTTCCAGATCGCTATGTTTTCTTCCGAGAAATACATATAACCGTATTCATCGTCCGCGACCAGCCCTTCGGAAATAGTACCCAAGCTTAACTCCCGCACCAATTTCCCATTGATTTTACCGGAACCGTTATCAGCAAGCTCCCATTGCTCAAATTCACCGTCGTGTCCCAAAACCAACGCATAAAACTTGCCGCTTTTCAGACTGTGATAAAGTGAAAAGCCATACACCTCAGGCATTTTCGACTTGATTTTATCTCCAACAATGTTGGTTAATTCGCCAGTTTCAGGATTAATAGCAAATATGTCAACTGTATTGCTGCTACGGTTTGTCGTTGCTGTAATATCTATTTTTTTACCGGCTAGAGGGAAATCATAACGTACATCAATATTATTAACCTTGCCAACCGGATAGGAATACAACTGTTTGCCGCTCAGGTCGTATACCAGTACGCCGCCACCTTTATTCGTTGCGATAATTCTGCTCTTAGCAGGATCGGTTGGATTAACCCAAATGGAAGGATCATCGGCTGCATCCTTTCCGGTATCTACCGCATCCGTTTCGACATCGGCTGTTACCGTAAACAATTTTTCATCGCTTTGCTTGGCTAAGTCCAGCTTGACTCCCCCGGCATTTTCCAGCTTTAATATTTTCACAAGGTCAGGGGAAACATTTGCGACGCCTTTAATAAGCGCTGCCTTGGCCTGCATCTTCCCAGTTTTCGAACCGATGGTGTATTCATCGCTCCCTATTGTGATAGAACCGGCCTTACCATTCCGCAATTTAAACAGTACTGAATTTGTATTGGCATCCCACACAACAGAAGCCCCGTTGCTCTGCAATATTTCCCGTAAAGGCTCATAGTCTGCTGCAAAAGCAGTGGAATAAAACAAAGTGGTAGACAAAATAGCCAATGCAGATATGGATTTCAGTAATTTCATATTGAATTTCCCCTCTCAATAATGGAGTTGTGTAAGCGCTTTATAATTTATGTTTAAATAGCGTTTACGAATCTTTTACGGTGGCTCGATCTCCTTAATTTCAATGCAGGAAAGTGCTTACAACTGTTGATCTATAGAAGTGGATGTTCATCCTAAGATGTTATCGGCTCCTTCTTGGTGGCTTAAACAAGCTAAAGAGAGTAAGCGCTTTCCTTGTTGGATAAAAATAAGCTCCCGATAAAGCTCAGGAGATGTGCGGTTGCAGTGTAGCAACATATGTAGAACGTCTGTAGTAAGTAGTAAGCTGTTGTTAAATGCCTTTGTTGGAGGATTACAAGTGTAGATTTTCTTGCGGTCTCATTTAAAGTATCACATCCTTTTATATTTTGGTAACGTTACCGGAAACGTTACCAAAATTGTAAGTGAATATTACCCATTTGTCAATTCACATTTCTAGAAGTTGGACATTGGTGAAGTTATTTTTTTCTATACGAATCAATCGAATCAATCATCTGTCAAATACGCCGACTGCGTTCCACCATTCTTCTGCACTGACAATGAGCCTGAGGCACTCCTAAGGCTCATCCGGGTAGCCACATATATTATGATGATTTCATCAAGCGGTTTACTGCCCTTTTGGATTATCATCACTTTGATAAGAACATAGCGATGGCGAGGGGCAATAAGCGAGCTGATCGGAACAAGCAGAGAAGCAAGCGGGCAAGTCGTACACAGACGTCGATGCAATTCGCATTGGGAGAAGGATGCCATCGCGAATGTGACAAAATCGGGATGGATGGACGGTTATCCGTTACGGCAGCTTCAGCGCCGAGGGACGTGCAGTATAGAGCAAGCGTACACGTACAACTGTATTTGAAGTGTCAGTAACACAAATAGGCAGCTTGCACAAGAATAGCCCGGTCTTCCTAGAATTAGGGGAGCGGGCTTTCTTCAGTATGCTACTTACTTGGTGTATAAAAGTTTTGCGTGTAATAGATCGTCATCTTGCCGCCGAACGCTACACCAACGCCGAGACGCTGGATGTCGCTGAGCAGGTTCTTGCGGTGGCCCTCCGAGTTCATCCAGCCCTCGTGGGCATAGATGGCGCTGGTCTGGCCGGCGGCGATGTTTTCTGCGGCACCCTGCATAGCGATGCCATCCGACTTCATCCGATCGAACGGAGAGGCTCCGTTCTTGCTTTCATGCGCGAAATAGTTGTTAGCGGCCATGTCCGCACTGTGTTTGCGCGCTGTGCCGGCTATTTTATCGTCCCAGATGAAAGCAGGCTTACCTAGCTTGACGCGGGCTGCGTTAGCCAAGTCGAAGATTTGCCGCTCGTAAGCTGTGATCAGCGAATCGCTGGCTTCCGGATAAAAGGCAGCCAAAGCGAGTTCCGTTGGCTTGGCGATTGTCTGGATGCTTGTAACAACGTTGTTGCGATGAAGGTCATAAAAGAAGGTGACATAAGAATCCGATGTCTCATAAGTGCCGTATTCACCCTTGCCGTAGTTCATATTAAAGCGGGTGTTGCCCTTGGTAATCGAGGCTAGGGGTTGACCGTACAGGTTCAGTACTGCGCTTTTGGCGCTCCCATCGGACAAACCGTTGTACTCCCAATTGGCGGAGGTGGAATATAGACCGACAACCCTGCCCCCGCTAATCCCAATCTGTGCGTAGCTGCTGTAATCCTGGTTGTATATGAACCACTGGAAGCCATATTCGCTTAAATCCTTACGCGCTGGCTCTCCGAGCTTGGCGATCACATCTTCCGCCGCATCCCCGATATGGATGCCTTTTACTGTGACCGTGTTGGCCGAGGCTGATGACTGAGGCGTCGCTGGATTAGCCGGACTTTCAGGAGAAGATGATGCGGCTGCAGAAGAGGCTCCATTTTCCAGGATGAGCTGGAATTGCTTTTGCTTCACGTTGCGGATAAATTGCACCGCTTCGGCTCTCGATAAGCGATCGGCAGCTTGATAGCCGGCAACGGTTGCCGCTGTTTTCCCCTCAGACAAGCCTTGGTCGAGCAGGTAGCGGATAGAATCGTTTAGGCTTTGTGTTCCTTTTTGCGAAGCTGTAATAATTTGAGCGACAAGTCCGCGGTTAAACTTGGTTGCATCCGTATTATGCAGTACAGGCCATTTGCGGCTGTCTGCTACATCGTAATACGGCTTGTACCAGGCGGATCCGGAAGCTGAAGCAGCAAGCTTAACCTCGGGGTAAGCCCGCAGCAGCATCGCCAGAAACTCCGGCTCGGATACCGATTGATCCGGTCGGAAGCTTCCGTCTTCGTAACCGTTGACGATATTATTTTGAACGGCCCATGAGATTGCTGTAGCCCCCCAGTGGCGGGCTGTATCAGTAAAACCAGGTGCATCGGCTGCATATACTGGATGCTGCGATGGAAGGAATGACGATAATGGTGATAAGAAGATAGCGATGGCAAGGGGTAATAAGCGAGCTGATAGCTTTGTGTTCATTATTTAAACCTCCTAAATTCAAAGCGCATCTTTTTTTAATACGTCAAAAGATGCAGATGGAATAAAATTCGTACACTTTCTACTATATGGGTCTCTAGCCGGAATGTCTAACTGTAAAACCAACCAATCGAATTATATAAGATTACGGAAAACTCCGCCTCAGAGAAGTTTAACTCATTAGTTAGTCTTTTCATAACAAGTCAACAGGTTTATACTGGGAAAGGGTAACGAATACGGACTATATCTTGCAGGAGGCGGACTACAAATGATCATTAGCGATATTAAGAATTGGGAACGGGAAAAGCAGGTTTATCCTAAAGCGGTTAATAGAGGGCTGGAGTATATTCAAAGTACTGATTTTAGTTCATTGAAACCTGGCAGGTACGATATTGAAGGAGATCTTATGTTTGCTCTGCTGCAGGAGCCGACAACCTTGTCTTGGGAGAAGCAGCGGCCCGAGTCGCACCAAACCTATACGGATATTCAGTTTTTGCTGGCAGGTGAAGAGGTCATCCGGGTTGCACCATTAACTGAGGATGCAGTAATTAGCGAAGAAAATTTTGCGGCGAGGGATATTGCATTCTACAGCAAAATAGCTGAGGAAAACGCGATTCAACTAAGCCCGGGCTCCTTTACCGTGTTCTACCCAGGTGATATTCATCGTCCTTGCTGCAGTGTCTCAGAAGATCAGCCAATCCGCAAAGTCGTCATCAAAATTCATAAATCATTGCTGTTTGAATAGTAGCAAGCTAATGAGGGTAGGCTCCGATCAGGAGGCCTACCCTTTAATATTTTTAAGAAGCTGATGCGAGCGGCGCCTGAGATGAAGGGACACTTATCATAGTGGAGCAGGAAGGCAGGCTTATCAGTGCTTTCAAGGTCGAGTGCTCCAATTTAGGGCGAGTAAGATGGCGAGAGGCTAATCACTAATCGTGCAATTAACCCGATTGGCGATTGGCGGAACGTAGGTGCGCTATTTTGGCGAAAGCGGCTCTATACTGGAGGGGGCGGAACTACGATCAGCTATTTGACTACTGGAAGGCCAATCAGATGGATTTTCGGGGGAATAAGTGATTGACGTTCCGTTTGATTATAATGTTAACGTGTGCGAGTGGAAATAGAGGAACCAGGTTCCGTTTCAGTCGGGAAATGAGCAATGCTGGATTGACAGTTGGGGAGCCAACGTGAGGCTCGACCCGGAGAGAGCTTTTCGATATGATGGGAATGTGCTTAGGATAGGAAATCTCTCAGGAGGGGATGAACATGTTTTTGCGTGAAGCTACCATTCTGCGTGACAAGTTTCCTGCTGGCGGCCAGTATCCATTTACAGTGCCTGCATTGGCGCAGACTAAAGGGCTTCCTTTCGGTGGGCCGGTTACTTTTTTCGTAGGGGAGAACGGATCGGGGAAATCAACCATGCTGGAGGCTATAGCCTGGCAATGTGGTTTCCATACAGCCGGAGGCAGCGCTAATCAGACCTATGAGCTGGATGGGACTGAGGCTGATTTCGGGCCTTACATCCGGTTAACCTGGAATCGCAAGGTGACGAGCGGCTTTTTTCTTCGAGCAGAATCGTTTTTTAATTTCGCTAATTATTTGGATCAGATGGTGCGGGAGCAGCCGCAATACCGACATGAATTTTATGCCCCGTACGGAGGCAAATCGCTGCATGAACAGTCGCATGGGGAATCTTTTCTATCGTTGTTCCGCAATCGATTTGGGAGAAGGGCCATTTATTTATTGGACGAGCCGGAAGCTGCGTTATCCCCAGCCCGTCAATTAAGCTTATTATCCGTATTTCACCGTTTAAGTCCGGACTCTCAATTTATTGTTGCGACGCATTCCCCCATTTTGCTGGGATTCCCGGGGGCGCAGATCTATTCGTTTGACGAGGGTCCTATACATGAGATTGCTTATGAAGAGACGTCGCATTATCAGCTGACACGCCGGTTTTTGGAAAATCGCGGAGCTATATTTCGGGAGCTGTTTGCCGAAGATGATGAATGAATAGGGCTGATAGCGGGCAGCCGAATTAGGTAATAGCAGAAGCTGTGTCGGTTCGCAGGAATAATTATTTAGAGGAATAATGGTTAAGGTGTTTGATTATTAAAGCCCCTTAATGTTAGGTGAGTAGATATTTCTGGATGCTTACGAAATTAGTTTCGACTTGGCGGAACTTTAGGGAGGTATATCATTTGGAACGGAGATCGTTTGAGGCACTAATGGTAAATAAGCAAGATGATCAGCTTGCTATAAGTTTGCAGGAGCTGCAGGTCGAGGATTTGCCTGCGGGCGAGGTGCTTATTCGTGTTCACTATTCGGGAGTGAACTATAAGGACGCACTCGCTTGCCGATTGGATGGCGGTATAGTCCGATCGTATCCGCATATCCCCGGCATCGATCTGGCCGGGGAGGTATGCACCTCGGCAGACGCACGGTTTCATCCGGGCCAGAAGGTCATAGTGACCGGCTTCGGGCTGGGCGTCTCGCACTTCGGCGGATTCAGCGCCATGGCGCGTGTTCCCGCCGATTGGGTTGTGCCGCTGCCGGCAGGCTTGGAGCCGCGCGAAGCAATGGCGATAGGTACAGCCGGGTTAACGGCAGCGATCTCGATTGAGCGGATGGAGCATAACGGGCTCCATCCCGCGCAAGGCCCTGTGCTGGTGACTGGAGCCACCGGCGGGGTTGGCAGTGTTGCCGTCGCGCTGCTGGCTGCGAGGGGCTACGAGGTTGCTGCGAGCACCGGCAAAGCGGAGGAGCATGATTACTTGCGGGCTCTGGGTGCCCGCGACATTGTTGGGCGCTTGAGCGCCGCAGCGGCAGGGGCCGTGGTCCCGGCGAAGCCGCTGGAGAAGCAGCAGTGGGCCGGCGCCGTTGACCCTGTCGGGGGCAGCGGGCTGGCATTCCTGCTGGCTTCCATCCGCTACGGCGGCTCCGTAGCGGTCAGCGGCCTCACTGGCGGCGGTACCGTTCCGACAACGGTACATCCGTTCATCCTGCGCGGCGTCAATCTGCTCGGTATCGACTCCGTCCAATACCCTATAGAGCGCCGCAGCGCTTTGTGGGAACGGATGGCCGCTGAACTGAAATCCGACGGGCAGCTGGAGAGGATCGGCAGCCGTACGATCCGCTTGCAGGATGTGCCTCATGCGGCGGAGGAGATATTGGCCGGACGTGTCAGAGGACGAATTGTAGTTGAATTATAGCTCTTAGCCTTCATTCATCATAAAAAAGAAGCCTCAGTCCCACATTGAATAATGGTTCTGAGGCCTTCTTCCGCTTTGCTGCCCTTACGGCCGCTCAATTTTAATTGTGGAAACCATGCAGCAGCAGGTTTGACTGAGGGTGGTGAGGCTCAATGGGTGCTGGGCTTCACCGATCAGCATTCCGCCCCAGTCATTTCATTGGTGAACATTTTCTTATACTCAAGCGGCGTCAGCTTCTTGGCTGATTCCGCTGCATAGTGGATCTGCATCGCCCGACGTCTTTTCACCGAAAAATTCGGTGGTGTCCCATGATGCAGGAGGCCTGAGAATAAAAGCGCACCGCCCGGCTTTAATGGAACAGCGACATCACGCTCGACCTGCACGCTCAGGTCACATAGCTGCCAATCACGGACAGCATAATGAGGAACGGCACCATCCCGATGGGAGTATGGAATGACGTGCATACAGCCGTTGTCCAACTCAGCTGGATCGAGTGCAATCCATATACCGATTACGGATTTGTCGAAAGCGAGTGGGCCGTAGGCCATATCCTGATGCCATGGCTTCTCGGCACCGCCTGTAGGCGGTTTCAAAATGGCTTGATCCTGCGCGACCTTAGCTTCTTCACCGAACAACTGTGCCATGACTCCCATGATACCGTCTTGAAAGGCCACATGTCTGAGCCGCGGCTCATGGTCAATATAATCATATATTTTGCGGGCTGCAAGCTCTCTTTCTTCATCAGAATGAAGCTGGGATTTTGGCTTGACGTACTGCACCTTGGAGCCTAATGAACGCTCATAGAGGATATCCATTAAGGCTTCTAACGAGTCCTTAATTTCCTTTTCATCCAATACTTCATCAATAACTAAATAACCGCGTTCCCAAAATTGTCTCACATGCTGTTCGGTAAAGTCTTGTATCGTTCGGATGCGGTCCGATTCAATAGAATCGTAGCGGTACAGCTTCTCGGCGATGTCTTGGGCTAATTGCTGCTCATCTTGATTTTCGTAAGAGTATAAGGTTCTTGGCTCCTTGGCTTCGTTCATTTTGTTACGGCCTCCTTCATCTTCTGCTTGAATTTATCATACCAAGCAGAAGGGGGCATAGAAATGAAGGCAGAATACGTTTTTTTATACTTAAACCGATATCAGTTAATTTTCGTTGTCATTGTCCTCATCGTTGTGATTGACACTGCCGTGAGCGCGGGAGGGCTCTGTTCCCCACTTGTACTTGGATGGCGGAGCTCCATAATGTTCCTTGAATTGCTTGCTGAATAAATAAACGTTGGCATAACCCAAAGACTCTGCAACCTGAGATACGTTCATGGGAGTTTCCATAAGCAGATGCACAGCTCTTTCCAAACGAACATCGGTGATGTATTGCTTGATGGAGGTACCGGTGTACTTCTTGAACAAAATGCTTAAATATTCTGCAGAAAGCTGAACATGATCCGCAATTTCCTGATGCGACATTCTTCTTCCAACGTCCTCACGGATATAACCGATCACGCGTGCGATCACTTGCTTTTGCTTGCCGGCCGATGAGGTTTGCTCCTCCTGCTGCCGACGGTACAGATACAGCATAATTTGTTTGAGCATCAGGTTATACTCGATATCCGACCAAGCGCCATTGTTGTATACGACTTGCAGCAATCGGTTTAACAGCATTTCTATAAACAACGTATCACTTACTAATGTATGGCGATCAGGAAGCAGCGAGGCATCAAAGGGCTTTTTTGAAATCAAATCCGTCAGATTAAAATGGATGAAAATAACGGTCAGCCGATCGTTTAAATCCTGTGTTGCCTCTGTTATATCGCCTGGACGAATAAGAAAACAGCTGCCTTTTTGGATCGGATACGAGACTCCATTTATTGTCATAGTTCCCTTGCCAGCAACGGCATACCATAGATCGTAATCCTGTAGCGGCTGGTGGGGTCGCCAATGCCATGCTGGCTCACAGCGAGCCTTGCCCGCATTGGAGCTGCGTTCAAAGCTCGCGTTGAGAAGCGGGAAATCTTCTATCGGGTGCTTGTCCATCGCGGACTTCTCCTATTCTAATAGCTTTATTAAGCTCCGATTTCTTCAAGCCTGGACTGTAACTATTTCCCTGTTGCTCTCGTTATAGAAAAGAAAGCATCCTATTAAATTGAAAAGGGGGATCTTTATGGAGGTACGCACGGTATATTTCTCCGACCGATTTTTCTCGACCGGGTTGACAGATATTCGTGATGAGCACAACAACAAAATGGGCGAGCTTGATCTGCAAAGCATGTTCTCTTCGGGTATTCATGTACTCGATGATCGGGGGCGTATGACTTATAGCGGTAAATTCCGCTTTTTCTCCAATACATGGTTAGTACTGGACCGAGACGGTGATGAGATCGGTGCTCTTAAAGCAAAGATGGCTTTTTTCAAAAAGCATTATGCGTATGTCGGTCATCACGGAGAGCTTCGGATTGAGGCTCCTGCTTTCTCCAAGGAATATACGGTTACGACAGTCAGTGGTGAAGTAGTAGCAGAATTCGCTAGAACGGATGGAATGTTCTCTTCAGGCGCCTTTGCTTTGAGGAATCTTTCCGCCCTGCCCATAGAAGAGCTTATCCTGGTTGTTATGGGAGTTCATGCCATCCAAAAAAGGCAGAGCGCTGCGGCCAGCACCTAATTGTCAATATATCACACAGGACACTGCGAATGAACCAACAAATATGCTGAGGCTTAGGAAAAAAAGTGCATGGAAGAGAGAGCATTGGGAAATCTAGAACTATTAGGAATGACAATATGCGGGGTGCTCTTTCATGCCAATGGTCGAATTGAACGGAACACAGATTCATTATCAAACAGAGGGGAACGGGGTGCCGATTGTTTGCATCCATCCTCCGATGATTTCCAGTAACTGCTTTACCTACTTGCGTCAGCAACTGGCCGATACTTTTCAGATCATTACATTCGATATTCGAGGACATGGAGCAAGCGAGCCGTCCGAACGAAAGGTAACCTATCCGCTTATTGTCGGGGACATCAGGCAGCTGCTGGATGCCCTTCACTTACCTTCGGCTTACCTGTGCGGATATTCTACCGGCGGGTCAGTCGCTTTGCAAGCGATGCTAACTTACCCGGATCGTTTTCTCGGGGGGATTCTGCTCAGCTCGATGCCGGAAATGAGCGATTGGTACAATCGGGCCTGGATATGGGCGGCGATTCAAGTATCTCGGCTTAAAGGCAAGCATCTAATGGCGGCTGTGATGTCGGCGGGGAATGCGGATAAGATGCAGACGTTCCAACGTTTGTATAGACAAGCTATACAAGGGCATATCCGCAACAGTCAACAATATTTCGAATACAGCCTGAGTTTCAATTGCACGAAGCGGCTCCATGAAATTGACTCCCCGATACAGCTGATCTATGGGCAAAAGGATAGGAGATTCCACCGATATGCCCATATGCTGAAGCGTAATTTGGCACAAAGTACCTTGCAATTTATCGCTAACGCCAATCATCAGCTGCCCATTAAGAATGGGGTGGAGCTCTCCGGGATGATTCGCTCGTGGATTGAGCTTGCAGAAGATGAACGCTGGCGTGAGTCCAAGCATAGACAGGTGCTTACGCATGAGCATGTGAACGACAATGAGCTTGAGAGTCAATACGATCTTGAGAATGAATATGGGAATCACAATGAGCAAATAGCGCACTTTGCGGATAAAGAATTCACTAAGGCTCTGGAAGCGCAAATTGCAGAACTATCGGAGCAACAACCAGATCAGCACGAGAAGCATGAAGATTATTAAGCTAATAGATTAACGCTTTTATGGGTAGAAATGGAACGGATGTACAGCTCCCCTCGCAGGTTCGGTGAAGGGAGCTGTACATCCGTTCCACTAGAAAGTCCAACTGCCTTGTCACTTTGTAACCAACGATATCTCCCCTGACCAAGCGGTCACATCAATCGACATCCATATGAACTAGAGTATTGCTGCTCTGCCAAGAATTTTGAGATATATATAATGATTGATCAACGAAATAAAGCGCCGCTGAACGCGCTTCCCCCAATCCTGAAAGTCCGGTTCCATCTATTCGCAGCTTATCCATATAGGCCGAGCTATGAATGCCAAAGGTTCCGTTCATCATATAAATCCAGCCTTGGCGGTAGTGCAGAGTTGTTATCCAATGATCCGAAGTATAAAGGGGAATGATTACAGAACCATCTGCGCTCATTTTATTTAACTGTTTTCCGTAATCACCGACATAGTAGATCCAATCATCGATAGCAATTGCTCTGGTTACATTGTATTGAAGCTTGCTTTGCTCATAACCATCGAGGTTCATTCGGTATAGGTTAGAGGGTTCATCGTCACTTTCCTGCATCAGAAAATAGATCTGCCCGGCATTTATGAAGAAGGGATACATCCTTATCCCGCTGACAAGCTCTTGATCGTCCGACCCATCGATGTTCATTTTATGGATGGTTTCCTTCGTTTGATTGCTGCGGATATAATAAATCCAATCGCCCTGCACCCATATTTGTGCAGTGGACACAGCGGATACCTGTGAGCGTTGGGTTCCGTCGGTCTTTATTTTGTATATACCGTCCATTTTATTCGTATAGTACAGCCAATCACCCACGATGTTGATGAATCTTGCATTGTCGTCAGATAGCTTCACTTCTCCGGTACCGTCCTTTTTCACCTTCACAAGCCGATTAGGCCCTTCATAACTCCCTTCTGGATTCATATAAATCCAATCGCCTTGAACCGCAAGCTGACCAGAATTGGCGACATTCAAAACGTCAGTCTGCTTCGTTTGGTTGTTCGACATTCCGCCGCACGACTCGATTCCGAATCCGCGATCCATGTTCCCCCAGCTTGTTTTCCAGCCGAATTCGTCGTTTGTAAATTTCCAGCTCATTGGAAAATAAGTTATACTCCGATACAACAGCAATGGATAAGGTTCTTCTGCGTTAATAATTGCTTTTCCGTTCACTTGGACATGGAATGGAACGAGAACAGCTGATTGGCTGTTGTCATTCGATTGGATCTGCGGAATTAAATCTTGCTTAAGCGGTACGCAGGCAACATTCTTTTTCAGCGATAGTCCGTTGGCTGCGTCCCAATGGAGCGATAAACCAAGTGCGGAGGTATTGTTCCATGTCATAGGGAAATAAGTGACGTCTTTGTAGATCAAAAGGGGGTACTCACTGTGCCGCAAATCCATAACAGTGCCGTTCACAGTAACGGGAAATTGGGGAAAGCTCACTTGAACATCAAGTGGAGCTGCTGCCTGTGAAACAGGAATATGCCAAGCTAATGACAAGCTGATTAACAGCGTGATGAGGCTGAGGTTTATTTTATTAAGCATAGAGCACTCCTTTTAAAAAACGAATAGTTATTTCTTAATCTTTTAACGTGAAATCAGTTGCTATAGTTACACCAAAAGAGGATGAAAATAGAAATTGTTACAAGAAGGGAGATCAAAGGAATCTGGGGCGAAGGTAAATAGTATCCAAGCGGCCATGCAGAGGAATTAGTTAAAGGTTGCAGCAGATATAACATTTTATGGTATATTGGAAGAAAAAGGAGTTCGAGATTTTATGAGGAAAACTATTATTGTTCTTTCTATTATCCTGATAATCGGGTCAACTGCGACGGCAGTTGCCGCTTCCGCTGAAGCTGTGCAGGCGACCGTTGCCAAGTTTGTATTTAAAGTGAATGGTGTAGAGAAGGAATTAAAGTACAGCCCTTTAGTAGTGGATGGAACTTCATATTTACCTGTACGAGAGGTTGCTGACCTGCTCGGATACGAGCTTGGTTATGAAGATACAACGGGAACAATCAGTTTCGAGCAAAAGCAGGATAAGAGCAATCCGTATCAAGAGTTGACCGAAGCTCCAGACTTATCAGAATGGATCAATGTTCTTGATTTGATTCGATTTTATGAGGGAAATGATATTAAAGCCTCTTTATCTGGTGATAACTCCGTTACAAATCTAAATATAGGTGCTTTTGGAATTGGCTTCCCTTTTTCATTCGAAGATCAGTACAAGCAGGGGGATGTCCCTAAGTTATACCAGAAATACAAGGGGAAGCTCTCTATGTTAGTTTACAAAAACAATATCCACGTCAAAAAGTCCAACATTAAAGATTTAGGTTTTCCTATTGAAGATGAATGGATGCCGGCAGCGGATTTAACGAAAACTTCTACAAAATTTGATTTCAGTTTACTTAATGGCGTAGGGAAATTGAAGCCAGTGTTTCTATACACCGAACAAGGGATCATACGTGCCATGAACTCCAAAGCGGGGATTTTACTCAACAAAGAAGACTTAAAAGCAAGAGGACTAATTAATTAATTAATTAATTAATTAATAGTGTCAAGCGATGACAAATTGTGTAGCTGGAAGAAAATAGTACTGTGATTAAAATAGAATGAAGAGTATGAATAAAACCGCCCACATCTGGACGGTTTTATCCGTATTTACAGCAGTATGTTCACCAAAGTCAGTTCTCGATCTTTAACTCGAAAAGCAATCTCTAAGGTTTGGCAGCAGCGCGAACTGGATTCCAGTTGTTTTTACGCAATTCATTAGCTAGGATAGTCTGCATCATAAGACCCAAATATTTACTATTCAAGCAACTTTTCTTTATGCATAAGCGTCAATAGAGAAACGGGATTTAG
Organism: Paenibacillus radicis (ex Xue et al. 2023); assembly: GCF_024722015.1. GTDB lineage: Bacteria > Bacillota > Bacilli > Paenibacillales > NBRC-103111 > Paenibacillus_S. Next base: position 33,359 of record NZ_JANQBD010000028.1, read on the forward strand.
AACAATTTCCCATGAATGGAGAGGAGAAATACGGTGGTACTAGACAGAGAGAAGAAACGGCTCACCTTATGGATGGGGATCATGGTTGTTGTTCTGTGTGTGTGTTCCTTACTGTGGATTCGGCCTGCGGCAGCTGCGGGTTCGATAGAGCTCCAGATGGAAGCGGGCTATGATGGTAAAATAAAAGATGGACAGTGGTTTCCGGTTAAATTTACCGTGACCAATCCGTCTGAAGATGTAAGCGGCGATCTGGTTGTGCAGATGGTCAATCCAATGGGAGGCAGCGACGCCACTTACATCAAGCACATTGACTTGCCTAAGCAGACGACGAAGGTTGTGTGGATGTCTCTGCCGGGCATGTCGTACAACAGCAAAAATAATGTTATTAAATTTTATAAAGGTGATTTAAGTAAAGGGGAGATCGTCCCCATTACCAAAGGCAATGATTACATAGCGGCAACGCCTACTCAGTCGGTTCAAGTAGGGGTGCTGGCGCGGGACCCGGATACACTTAACTTTTTATCGCTTCTGCAGTCAAAAAATATAGCGGTCAGCGTCATTCATTTGAAGCCGGAGCAGCTTCCAGGCGAATCGGTTATGCTTGAAAGTCTCGATGTGCTCGCCCTGAATGATTTTGCCTCCGACCAATTGAAGGAAGATCAGGTTACAGCAATTACGTCATGGGTAAATCGTGGCGGTACGCTGGTGTTGGCTGGTGGCGCCGGGTACCCTAAGACGGCTAAAGCTTTCGAGAGTCTGTCACCGGTAACTTACACAGGAACAACCTCTTTATCCGGTCTGTCGTCACTCGAGCAAGCATCGGGTAAGGAGCTTAAGCTTGGCGAGCCTTTTACGGTTTCAACATCAGGGCTGAGATCAGGTGAGATCATTACCCAGGAGAAGCAGCTGCCCCTTTTTGCCAGAAAAAACACAGGAAGTGGAGAAGTATGGTACGTGGCCTATGACCTCGCGCTCAATCCGGTCGCCTCGTGGAACGGAAATCCCGAACTATGGGAGAAAGTAATCCAAGGCCACTCAGGACCAACCAATATGAAGCGTGGAAGACCGGGCTATTCCTTCATGAATCAATTTATGGAAGTGCAGTATGCGCTCGATTTTTTCCCTTCGTTAGTGTCGCCGTCCTTCTTCCTGCTGCTGATCGTGTTTCTGATTTATGTCATTCTTGTAGCTCCGTTTTTATATCTGCTGCTGAAAAAAATGGATAAAAGAGAGTGGGCCTGGATTATCATCCCAGCCTTTTCTATTCTGTCGAGCGCCGTTATTTTTATGATCGGATCTTCGGACAAAAGCTCAACATTAATACATACACTCAACACTCTGGAGCTTAACGGCAGCGGTCAAGGGCAGCGGACAAGTGCTACAGCTGTGTTTGTTCCTCGCGGTGGGAATTATGAGCTTGAGGTTCCTAAGGCTGCACGCACAGTTTTGGCTAACACGAATCAGGGCTTTGGTTCTAATGGTCAGCTGACCGGGATTTCCGATCAACACATTCGTCTGGATGCGGAAAAAACGCGAATTGGTTGGTCGGATGTACCTTATTGGTCTGTGCGCAAAGCATGGGTTCAAAACGATGAAGTCGAGCAGTTAGGTAAGTTCGAGGTGAACATGACGTTGGATTCCACTGGACTTAAAGGTGAAATCGCCAATGCAACGAAAAGTGACCTGAACGATATTAATATTATTATCAACCGGAGCGTGTACAACGTAGGAGAATTAAAGGTTGGGGAGAAAAAGCCGATTGCGTTAACTTCTCCTACAAATATTAATAATGGTAATTTCGATTACGGCTATCTTTTGTTTAATAACCCGAACGGAATGAATGGCGGCATGATATACAGAAACGGCAATGGAAACATGGATACCCATGAACGTGAACGCCAAATGATCAATTCGTACATGAACAATAGCAGCAAAGGGATGAATCAGGGGAAACCCGTAGTCATCGGCTGGAGTAAGGATAAGCAATCGTTATTCAAGGTGAACGGCAAGGAGGCTAACTCCGATCAATTGAACCTGTGGGTGCAGGCGGTTGATTTCCAAGTTGTTCAAGGGGATAAGATATCGATTCCTGCAGGCTATATAAGCCCTGTTATTGCTGCTAACAATACGAATCAATTATTTATGGAGCCAAACGGAATGGTAGTGATCGGCAATGGTTCTGTGACGTTCGAATACGCTCTTCCGAGAATTCAGGGTGCTTCCTATACGAAGCTGGATATGCGTATGCCAGGTGGAGCAGGCGTTCCGCAGTTTCTGACATTAGAGCTGTGGAATGGGGAAAAGCAAGATTGGGAGCCGCTTGACCTGCGCACCCCGGTAGAAAAAAAGGATAGGCTGTCAGCTTATATCATAGACGGTGGGACTACAATACGAATGAAGGCTACGACCACACAACAGTTCGGCTTCCAGTTCCCTGAGGTAGCCTTGGAAGGGACGGTGCGCCAATGAGCAACGATCAGGAAGTGAGCAAGCTGAAGATGGGAAGTACAGAGGTAGCAGAGCCGTTGAATGAGAACGGGGAGATTGGCACAGCGGTGAGTGCGGGTCGAGAAATGGAGAGACCGGCGGGTGATAATCAGAATTTGCCTAAGCCGATGATAGAAATTAAGGATTTAACGAAAACCTACGGCAGCTTTACTGCGTTGAAATCGATGAGTATGGATATTGCCAAGGGCTCCGTGTTTGGATTCGTCGGACCCAACGGAGCCGGTAAGTCAACTACGATGTCGATTCTGGCGACGCTGCTCGCACCGACCTCGGGCTCGGCCAAGGTTGGCGGCTTCGAAGTAACAGAGTATCCGAAGGAAGTGCGCAAGCTAATCGGCTACATGCCGGATTTCTTCGGTGTGTACGATCAGTTCAAAACAACAGAGTATCTTCATTTCTATGGAGCCAGCTATGGAATTCCACGAGCTGATCGGGAGAAGCTCATTCCTCAGCTGCTGGAGCTGGTTAACTTAACGGATAAAGCGGATTTCTATGTCGATTCCTTATCGAGGGGGATGAAGCAGCGGCTATGCTTGGCACGGTGCTTGGTGCATGATCCAGAGCTGCTGATTTTGGATGAGCCGGCGTCAGGGCTTGATCCGAGAGCCCGGATTGAAATGCGTGAGATATTGAAGGAGCTTAAGTCGATGGGTAAAACCATCTTGATCTCCTCGCATATTTTGCCGGAGCTGGCGGAAATGGTGGATGAGATCGGCGTCATTGAACATGGACAGCTAATTGCCAAAGGCAAGGTGCAGGATATCCAGAACCGGATGCGGGTCAAACGGGTATTGCACATACGTGTGCTGGAGCGGGAGCAGGAGGCGGCGGCATTTCTGCAGGATCAGCCACATGTTTCCATGGTGCTGCATGATGAGCAGGGTATCCATGTGCATTTCGGGGGACAGGATGAGGATCAGTCCAACTTGCTCATGGAGCTGATTGGCAAGGGCTACCGGATCATAACGTACAGTGAAGCGCAAACGAATCTGGAGGATGTGTTCTTGGAGATTACGAAAGGAGGCGATACGCTGTGAGGAATGGGCTCGGTTGGCGCCAAACATTAATTAATCCTGTATTGGACAAAGAGTTCCGGCTGCGCATGCGGACGGCGCGCTCGTCTCTGTCATTGTTGTTCTATTTGCTTGCTATTGGGCTGTTAGCAATGGGTTTTATATACTTAAATACAGGCGGAATTCGCGGCGGAGCAGCGAGCTTCCGCCCACAGGAAAGCCGGGAGCTGTTTTATTTCCTGAGCATTGCCCAGCTGGTGCTGGTTGCTTTTATGACACCTGGCCTGACGGCCGGCGTCATTAGCGGGGAGCGGGAGAAGCAGACGCTGAACATACTGCTGACGACACAGCAGAGCTCGACAACGATTATTTTGAGCAAGCTGGTTTCTTCATTAAGCTTTATGCTGTTGGTTATTATCGCTACGCTGCCGGTATACAGCATCGTGTTCCTGTTCGGCGGCATTTCTCCTAAGCAGCTGTCTTTGGTGTTCTTGTTTTATATTTTTGCAATGTTCGTGCTGGGTGCGTTCGGTGTACTGTTTTCAACCATATTTAAGCGGACGATGATCTCAGTTGTCGTGACCTATGGCTTTACTCTGGCTGTATTTGCCGGAACGGGACTGTTATATATCTTTTTACAGGGTGTGCTGCGTCAATACAATCAAGGGGTCAATCCTCCATCTTACAGTTGGGTTGGCTATGTGCTCGGACTTAACCCGGTTGCTGCGCTGCTCAGTATTTTCGAGCCGAGCCTCAATCGTGAAGCGTTCGGCAATAGAATGACGCCTAGCGGCACACCGACGCCCCCACCTATTGAGCTGTGGCAGGAATTTGTTCTTGTATATGCAGTGTTGGCTGTTGGAGCGCTGCTGCTAAGTATTCGATACATTCGCCCGAGATTGAAGAAGCGGGGTTAGATTTGTTGATGGAATAGGGTGGATTTCTAAATAACGAGTAGCGAGTTAATCGGATGTTGGACCTATGAGATGAGGTTAACCGAGAGCATCTTATTTGCTTCTAGATGGCAGGTAGAGGAACTGGGATGCGCTATTTGGTTGTTCACACGTCATAAATCAAATGAAACGGAACTAGGATGTCTTATTTGTTGGAAATGTGGGCATTTCGGCAGGTTGGAGATGAAATAGCGCATCGTATTTCCGCAACTTCATGAATATGATGAGATGCAAGACAAATAACGGAATGATGTTCCGTGAGAGTGGGGGCTTCTCATAGATAGCAGCCCTATTGATAAAAGGATGAAGGAGCTCCGAATCTATGGGGAAACTCCCTTTATTGCACCAAGTATTCAACACCGCTATGGAGTGACTGGAGTGACTGGAGTCGGCGTAATGGAATAAGAGATGAAAGGAGTCGTTATAGCTATGCTGAATGTGGAGTCGCAGCGTTTGCTGGAGCTGCTTCGGCCGGTCCGACGCAGAATGCTTGGAATCCGCATGACGGAGCTGGGTGCACTGGGTCTGGTGGCGGGATTGATTGCTGCTTTCCTATGGATGCTCGCCGGGCATTTCTTTCCGATTCCTTATTATCGGTTGGAGGCTGTGCTGCTGGTGCTCCTTGGGGGAATGATTGGTGTGCTGTACCCTTTGATAAGAAGGATAACGCCAGAGGCGGCTGCTAAAGTACTGGATAAAGCGGGTGCCGAGGAAACTGTACTTACGGCGCTTCAATATTTGCATCAAGACACACCTATTATCCGTATGCAGCGTGAATCGGCGATTGCTTTTACCGAAGCGGCAGTGCGAAATCTTCCGAAGGTAGTTATGCTGAGCGGATTTAAAAGGCGGCTATGGGTTATTGGCATCTGCTCCTGCATGCTGGCGGTCACGCTTATTCTACCTAATCAGATGGATGGAATTTTGGCACGAAAGCAAGCGGAAGCTTCATGGGTGGAAGAGCAAAAGCAGAATGTGGAAAGTATGGCAGAGAAGCTGAAGGCTGAAAAGCTCGATCCCATTGTCAAAAAGCCAACCGAGCAAACGCTCCTGCAATTGCAGGAAGGACTTGAGCAGAGTCGGGACGTTAAGACGGCGCTTGATGAAATGGAGAAGTCGATGAAGGAGCTGCAAAAGCAGGCGGAGCCGTTAGCCAAGCGACAGGCTGAAGCGGAGCAGTGGGCTGATCAAATGCAGCGGCAGCCGATGCTCAAGCAGCTAGGGCAAAGCCTGAAGCAGCAGGACGCTTCAATGCTGCGCCAAAGCGCCGAGCAATTGCGCGAGCAGGTGCTGAAGCTGACGAAGGAGCAGAAGGAAGCACTCGCGAAGGAGCTGGAGAAGCTCGCAGCAGCGATGCCGGATGCTTCATCGGAGCAGGCGGAGCGGCTGCGCAAAGCGATGGAGGCTGCTGCGAAGGAGCTGCAAAAGCAGGCCAGCGACGCATCGGCCGATCCGGCGCAGCTCGAAGCGCAGCTGAAGGAGCTGGAAGCGCGGCTCGCTGAGGCGCTCCAGCAGCAGCAGCTGAACGCGCAGCAGCAAGCGCTGGCGATGCAGCAGGCCGCGCAGATCGCGCAGGCTGGGCTGCCGATGGCAGGCCAACTGGCGGCACAGGGCGCAGCGCTCTCAGCCGCGTGGGGCCCGAGCGGCCTCGCGAATGCGCTGGCCACGGCTGCGATGCCTGCAGGCCCCGGCGGCACGCCGAGCTCTGGCGCGCCGCCAGGCGCAGGAGCACAGCCGGGCACTGGTGCCGGAGCGGGTGCCGGAGCAGGAGCCGGAGCGGGTGCAGGGGCAGGTACCGGAGCGGGTGCAGGGGCAGGTACCGGAGCGGGTGCAGGGGCAGGTGCGGGAGGCAACGGAGCGGGAGTCGGCAACGGGCCGAGGAGCCTGGTAACGACGCCGCGTAATCTGCAAGGCTCTGGCAACGTGCAGTCCGATCAAGGGGCGGTTAACGGCTCCGGGGGCGAGGTACAGAAGGGCGGCTCCTCGCCAATGATGGACGGAGCGACGAGGCCGTATGAGGAAGTGTTCACCGAATACGCCAATGAGGCCAAAAGCTCGTTAAACCGCAGCCAGCTGCCGCAAAATGTACAGAATCTGGTACGTGATTATTTTACGGAAATCCAACCGAATCGATAAATGACAATGAACCATGCAGAGGTGAAGGTGAAGCCATGATAGAGACGAAAGCGCAAGTGGAACAATGGATGGGAACCTTCGCGGCAGTGAAGGAGCAGATCGGCAAGGTTATTGTCGGTCAGCAGGAGGTAGTCGAGCAAATTCTTTGGTGCATTTTTACCGGAGGACATGCGCTGCTAGAAGGAATCCCGGGACTTGGCAAAACGATGCTGGTCCGTACCATTGCCGATACGCTTGACCTCCATTTTTCCCGTATCCAATTTACTCCTGATTTAATGCCTGCGGATATTACCGGAACCAATATCATTCAGTTTGGCACCAAGGGAGAGACCTCCTACCAATTCCAATCAGGCCCTATCTTTGGCAATCTGATTTTGGCCGATGAGATTAATCGTGCGACACCTAAGACGCAAAGCGCTTTGCTTGAAGCTATGCAGGAGAAGACGGTGACAATCGGCACTACAACGCATCAGCTTCCTCGTCCTTTCTTTGTACTGGCAACGCAAAATCCGTTGGAGAACGAAGGCACCTACCCGCTGCCAGAAGCCCAGCTGGATCGGTTTTTATTGAAGATCAACGTCACTTTCCCGACGAGAGAAGAGCTTAAGGAAATTATTATCCGGACTACATCAGCTTACGAAACCACAGTTGATACAGCAGCGAACGGTGCTTTATTGGAAGAAATCCAGCGTGGTGCGAAGGATATTCTGGTAGCTGACGATGTGTTGGATTACGCTTTGCAGCTGCTTATGATGACTCATTCTACTGAAGCCCAAGCGCCGGATTCGGTTCGGAAATACGTCCGGTATGGCTCCGGTCCACGTGGTTTGCAAGCTATCATCTCTGTCAGCAAGGTGCGTGCATTGAGCATGGGGAGGCTGCATGTTTCCGTGAACGATATTCAAAAGGTTGCCGTACCCGCCCTGCGCCACCGGATTTTCCTGAATTTTGAGGGTCAAGCCATGGGCGTATCTACGGATACGCTTGTTCAAGATATTATCGCCTCCTTGGAGAGAAGCCGATGAACGAGTCGGGCTTGCTGCTGGATTCCAATCTGATGCTGCGTCTGGATGCTTTGCAGCTTTCCACCAAGAACCGGGTTCGCGGTACGATGCAGGGCAAACGAAGGTCTCGACAGCTTGGCTCCTCGCAGGAGTTTGCAGATTACCGCTTGTACACCCCGGGCGATGATACACGCCAGTTTGACTGGAATGTATTCGGTCGAACCGGCAAGCCCTTTATTAAGCAGTTCATGGATGAGCAGGAGCTGCAAGTGAACTTATATATCGACTGTTCACAGTCTATGGATTTCGGCGAGGGTGCAGCGAACAAATTTTTGTATGCTCGTCAGTTGGCTGCGTGCATAGGGTATATCGCGCTTGCCGGCTATGATCGAGTCAGCACACGGCTGTTCAGCGACCAGATCGATCGGCAGCTGCCTATGCTGCGGGGCAAGGGATCGATGCACCGGCTTGTGCAGTTTTTGGAGCAGGCAGCTGTCGAGTCGTCAGGCGACATGGCAGCCGCCATGATGCAGCCTGCCCAGCTTCCCAGGCAGCCAGGTGTGACATGGCTTTTTTCTGATTTTCTATATGAATCAGGGGTCGAGGAGTCGCTCTCCTATCTGCTTGCCGCCCGTCAGGAGGTTGTAATTGTGCAGGTACTCTCCCCGAAGGAGATGCATCCTGATTTAGCCGGTGACCTGCGACTCATCGATAGTGAATCCCTCTCGGGCAAGGAGGTCGCGGTTACCGGCCGAATCATCAAGGCCTACCAGGAGGCAGTTGGGCAGTACACGCGAGGTCTGCAGCGCTTTTGCCATGAACGTAATATGACTTACGTCTTAACGGTAACGGATACGCCTCTTCTGGATACGGTTCAACGTGCTTTTCGGCAGAGCGGTGTGTTGCTGTAGCGAATTTGGACATAAAAGTAAGAGGTGACAACCATGCAATTCCAGTCGCTCCTCAGCCTGTGGTTCGGGTTGACGCTGCCTGTGATCGTTCTTATGTATATTTTAAAACGCAAATATATCGACACCATCGTGCCCAGCCATCTGCTGTGGAATCGAGTGCTTCGCAATCTGGAGGCGAATACCCCCTGGCAAAAGCTGCGCAACAATTTACTGCTCCTTCTCCAGCTGCTGATCGCTGCTTTACTGGTGTTAGCTTTGATGCAGCCCTTTATATGGAGCTCCGGAGGGGCCAAAAACCATGTTGTGGTCGTGCTTGACCGCTCTTTTAGCATGGAGACATTAACCTCAGCCAAGGGTGAGAACGGACAGCTGCTTAGCAGGCTGGAGCAGGCGAAGCAGGACATAGCTCAACTTGTGAAAAAGGACGCCTCCAGCAGCGCAATCACATTGATTACGATGGGGGGCCAGCCGGATGTGTTGGTATCTCGTGAGATAAAGAGGGATGCCATTCAGGCTGCATTAAATGAAGTCACTCCATATTATGGGAAAACAGCCTATAAAGAGACCCTATCTTTAGCAGCAGCGCTCACTCAGGATGATAAGGATTCAGAAATCCGCGTGTATACAGACGGTCAATGGACGGATTCGACAGCTGGGCTGTCCTTTCGTGTTCCGGTAAAGGTGATACGTGCTGGACAAGCGGGGGAAAGCGTTGAAAATGTGCGTGTTGTTCAGTTCGGCGTCAAGCCTTCAGGTGTAATGGGTACATCGGCAATCTCAAATGGCTCGCCTGGTACAGAGGGCTCGCCTACATCGACAAGTACAAACGGTTCAACTGGAGGAGCATCAAATGCAAGCACATCAAGCACTAATGGCGTAGAACTGATCCATGCTGTGGCTATGCTGAAAAACGAAGGATCAAACAAGCAGGAGTTCGATATTGAGCTTTATAGCGGCAGCAGCTTAGGGGATGTCCGTCATGAATCCTTGCAGCCCGGGGAGCAGAAAACCTTCTACTTCGACAAGCTTCAATCAGCCGATTATTACAAGCTGACGGTTAATATAAAGGATGCGTTGGCGGCTGATAATCAAGCTTTCGCCTTTTTACCGGGGGAGCGGACCAAAAAGGTGCTGCTTGTGACGGAAGGCAACGTTTTTCTGGAGAAGGCGCTTCAGCTATCACATGCGGAAGTGACCAAGGTGCAGACAGGCGGGGCTGGACCCTTAACACCGCCTCGCAGCGGGGTTGATCTGGTCGTACTTGATTCGGTGAAGGCGGCGGACATTGCTGATAAAGCATGGCAGGAGCTGCTGGAGCAAAAGCCGGTCTGGTATATTCACACACCGGCACAAATGGCAGAAGTGAATGCGCCTGCGGCTGAGTATCAGATTATTGATCATCCTGTAACCCAGTATATCCGGCTGCAGGATACGCATATTGCCAAGCTTCAGAAGCAGGAAGCTGTCTCTTGGGGAAAAGCGGTTATCTCACTGGGATCACAGCCTATCGTCTACGCAGGATCGGATAAAGGACAGCCCAGACTGCTGTTTGCATTTGACCTGCATCAATCGGATCTGCCGCTGCGCTCAGAATTCCCTGTATTGGTACAGAACGCCGTTGAATGGCTCGGCAGCCGCCAAGCTTTCAGTTTAGGCAGAGCTGTTGCCGGTGAGCGCATAGACATTCCGCTCTCCGGCAAGACGACCTCAGCGGAATGGCTGCCGCTCGATATCGTCGGCGATCCGCTGCCGGTTATTGCGGCTGAGAAGGCGGAAGGCTCCGTAACCAGCAGTCAGACCGTGCCGAACCGGCCGGGGCTGTATCAATTTGTGGAGCATGCGGCTGCGGGAGCTGGGGCAGGCAGCAGCTCGGCTGACCGCAAAACTTATCTTGAGGTCACGGCTGATCCGAGGGAAACGGCTGTTATGCCCCAGCAGGAGCCTGTTTTTGCTGCACAGGGCTCCGCGGCTGCAAATGGAGGCACACAAATACAACCTCAGACTAACGGTGGGTCCAATGCTGCTAGCGATCAGTCAACACAGCCTTCATCAGCTGGAGACGAAGTTGGCAGCCAAGGGAAAGCTGCCAATGCCGGCACCAATGACCATAACGGACAATCACTCTACTCGTTGGTCCGTTGGGCTGTGCTGCTGGTAACAATCCTGATGCTTGTGGAATGGGGGGTGTACCGGCGTGGGACTTCAATTTAATGAGCCGTGGTTTCTGCTGCTGTTGCTCCCGCTGATTGGATTTGCCATATGGATGTGGCGAACCAAGCTGCAGCTGCTCGGCACACGCAAAGCGTTAGCTGTCGGCTTGCGGACGATGATTTTGTTGCTGTTGATTTTATCGCTTAGCGGCATTCAATGGTTTGCGACTTTGGAGCAGAAGGCTGTCTATTATGTGATCGACCGCTCGGACAGCATGCAGACAAGCAAAGCTTACGAGCAGTGGCTGAAGGCATCCGCGGATGCCAAAGCAAAGGACGATCAGATCGGCGTCATTTCTACAGGCCTGGATGCAATTGTGGAGCGGAGTCTGACTTCCCAAAGCTTAAACGAGTTCAGTTTTACAGGCCAAGTCAACAGGCAGTTCAGCAACCTGGCTCAAGGGCTGCAGTTGGCTGGCTCCATGCTGCCTGATCTGTCCACGCCACGGGTCGTGCTGCTGACGGACGGCAATGAGAATGTCGGAGACCTGCTGAGGCAGGGAAAGCTGCTGAAGGACAAAGGAATTCCGGTAGATGTTCTGCCTTTGCCTAAATCCGCGAAAAAAGACGTTTCCATCGACAGCCTGAAGCTGCCTGAGAAGCTGTACCAAGGTGAGAAATATACATTGGAAATTGCCATTGCCAGCACTTTTGCCGGTTCGGGAGAGCTGCGGATTTATGAAGAAAATCAGGAAATATCGAAGCAATCGGTCACGGTTGAACGGGGGGATAACCGGTTTGTTTTGCAGAGTCTTGCGAAGGAAGCCGGATTTCACCGTTACCGTGCTGAGCTGTATTTTGCCGAGGATGAGCAGGCTGAGAACAATATAGGGTACGCCTTTAGCAGGGTGACGGGGCCGCCCAAAGTACTTGTTGTTGAAGGTGTGACAGGCAGCTCCGGCAACATTGAGTCCGTATTGAAGTCGAGCTTTATCGGCTATGAGGTTATTCCACCGGAAATGCTTTCGCGCGAGATGGCCAATTATGCCGGTTATGACAGCATTATTTTAAACAACGTATCCGCAACCAGGATCTCAGGACCACAAATGGAAATGATCGAAACGGCTGTCAGCAGCTACGGGATAGGGCTAATGATGCTGGGTGGGGAAGACAGCTACGGCATGGGAGGTTATTTTAAAACACCGATTGAAAAAGCGCTCCCGGTCTACATGGATTTACAGGGCAAAAGGGAGATCCCCTCGCTTGGTCTGATTCTTGTGATTGATCGTTCCGGAAGTATGGCAGGCGGCAAGCTGGAGCTTGCGAAGGAAGCGGCGATGCGCACGGTGGAGCTGATGCGGAAGAAGGATAGCGTTGGTGTTGTGGCGTTCGATTCGACGCCGTGGTGGGTTGTCGAGCCGCAAAAGCTGACCGATCGCAAAAAGGTGCTGGAGCAGATCCAATCTATTCAACCTGCCGGAGGCACGGAAATTTATACCGCGGTGGACGAAGCTTATCAGCGGATGCTGAAGGTGGAGGCGCAGCGCAAGCATATTATTCTGCTGACGGACGGCCAATCGGCCACGAATCAAAGCTACGAGCAGTTAACGGAAAATATGCTGAAAAATAATATGACCCTGTCCTCGGTTGCCGTAGGCGAAGGGTCGGATGTGCAGCTGCTGGAGTCCATTGCGAAGATGGCCAAAGGGCGGTTCTACTATACGAACGACCAATCGACTTTGCCGGCGATATTTAGCCGCGAAGCTGTTATGATGGCGAGGACCTATATTGTGGACCAACCTTTTGTACCGGCTTTGGGACAGACTGGGGAGTGGAAGGGGCTGTTCGGAGACGGTGTGCCGAAGATAAATGCTTATGTGGCAGTGACCCCGAAGGAGACGGCTGAGGTAGCTCTTATGAGCCCTGAACCGGACCCGCTGCTTGCCAGATGGCAATACGGCTCGGGAAGAAGCGTTGCTTGGACCAGTGATATTACCGGAAAGTGGTCAGCCGATTGGATTGCATGGGACCGTTTCTCCAATGTATTCAGTCAGATTATCAAGTGGACATTTCCGCAGTTTCAAGCGTCTCCGTTTACTCTTTCCTCCCATTTGAACGGTAACGAGGCAACGCTGGCCATTAAGAGCAGTTTGTCCGGCGTTCAAGGCGATGCTCAGGCATCGATAACGGATGACACGCTGGGGAAGACCGAGCTTTCTTTGTCTCCAACGGCTCCTGGTGAATATGAATCGAAGCTGGCTGTGCAGAAGCCGGGAGTGTATTTAGCGAAAATTGATCTGAAGGATGCATCCGATAAGGAAAAAAGCTTAGGCAGCTTCACCACCGGATTCGTTATACCTTATTCTCCGGAGTATAAGATCAATCCGGCTGACCCGGCAGGCAAGCTGAAGCAGCTGGCGGAGCTGACGGGAGGGAGACTGCTTTCCCTGGAGCGGCCGGAGGAGGTGTTCCAAGGAGAAGTGAAGCCTAAGCGGCAGTCGCATGACATTTCGATGCCGCTGCTGATTGTCGCGCTTCTCCTCTGGCTGCTCGACATCGCGGTGCGCCGGCTGTCGATCCCGTGGGAGCGCGTGGCCGTCCTGTGGACGGCGCGCTCCCGCCGCCGGCTCCAGCCCGAGCCGGCGGCTGCCGCAGCCGGGCTCGAGCGGCTGCAGCAGCGCAAGCGCCTCGCCGGGCTCGCTCGCCCGGCAAGAGCCGCGAGCAGCGACGGGGCGACGCTGCTCGAACGCGGCGCATCGGCCGAGGCCGCCGATGCGGCAGCTCGCGCCAGCGCGCCCGCAGGCGCTGGCGGAGCACCGCCGATGCCGCCAAGCGCGGCATCGAATGCGCCTCCGCGCGCGGCCAGCGGCCCGCAAGCGCAGGCTCCGGCGCCTGGGGAGCAGACGATGAACCGTCTGCTCGCCGCCAAAAACCGCAAGCGGAGGTAAGCCGCTTGTCCCGCCGCTCCTTTCCTTCCTTGCAGATTACTGTATAATGTCTTAGAGACAGTTAGTTTTGGCAAAGAGGGTTAAGGTCGAGAGAGGAATGATAGCATGAGTGAAATAACAATTACTGCTTTTAGCGTGGAACAGGTTAAGGATCCTTTTAAAATTTTAACTGGGGAGCGCTATGAGTTTATACTGGATATTGAAGTGCCTGAGGATGATGAGCTGTACTCTGAAAGCGGGTTGTATATAAGGGTTATTTACCGTGTGGAGGAAGGTCTCAGTGGAATTCTAAGATACGAGATTTACGAGAGAAATACGGCAAAGTATTTGGATTTCGACTTGGAAGAAGATGAAGAAGCTCTACTAAGCGCTTTTTGTAAGGATAATTTGCCTGAATAGTTTCTTAATGAGGTTCACCGGAAAACATCTGGTGAACCTCTATTTATTTTTCTTCCTTGATCGTAGTTGGAAATTAAACTTTTTGGTGCAACCTTGGAAAACTACGTAATTTCCACTCTAATGGGCGTACATTGATAGCCGTTGCAGACGCTCTCCTCACATGGACATGCGGAAATAGCTATAATGACATCCATTTCGGCTCTTAATGTAATATAGTCACCAGCAGCGGACAGGGGGGCTTCGATTTGAATATCTCCACGACCGTCAATCACTGTATTCATGAAAATATTAAACGGATAATGCTGATCCGGCTGCGGGATACCGAACTCGGAAAGAGCGGTATTCAAATTATGATAACAGCTCTGGTGATTAGGCTTATTATATAAAAACTCATACATTTCAGGGCGGCAAGCGGAATTAATGAAATCATGTTTACCAACGGTGTCCTCCAGCAGAGTGAGCATCGGTGTATACAAATTAGAATATAAAAGGTCGCCTGGCTTGATACTCATAGTACGCAGCGCATCCATGGTCACACTAGGGTCCAATCGTTCCTTGGAATCACTTTCCCGATATGCGACGAAATCAGCCACCTGCTGACCGTTTACGTCAATCACTTTCAGGGTTTGGCCCTTTGCCAGCTGAAAGCTGCGCCCTTCCTTGGAAGGAATAAGCCATTCGTGAACTGTTTGCTGTTGAGTCATGATACTTGATACCCCTCCTATAGCTGATCATCCTAACAGTTTATTTTGGCTAACCTTAGGTGAACTTATCCAGATGGCTTACCTGCCTCGGTGAATAATTTAGCCGAAAACAATGAATTATATGGGAGTAGTAAAACATTAGAGGGGAATGATTAAACAGCATGCAAACTTCCTATTCAAATCAAGTTTCTACAGGCCAAATGCCTTCCATGATGAATCATGGCGGTCATGAAATGTTTGATTCTCATGAAATTTTATCAAGCTTCATTAGTTTGTTGGATCAATACGTCATGTTCGAGCAATTCATACAAGACGAGGAGTTGAAGCAGATTCTTTATCGGCAGCATCGGTTTATTACCGATTTGTACAACATTACAGTTGACGCTTTCTCCACAGGCAGAGACCCGTCGCATCCTACACATTCGTATAAGATGAACCAAAATAATCAAGTGATCTACGGAATGCAGCAAACAGCACCCAAGAAACCGATGATGTCTATTCAAGAAATCAATGGACAGGGGATTTCCGCTTACATGCTGGGGCTTATTAAATCAACAGCTTCCCTGCTTGCGATGACGTCATTAGAAATTACGAATCCTGTGCTTCGGAGAATGATGGCGGATAGTGTGCCTAATTTTATTGAAATGGGCTACGAGCTGTTTTTGTATCAAAATAAAAGACATTATTATCAGGTTCCTCAGCTGGCTCAACAGGATATGCAGCAGATGCGGAACAGCTATGCTCCTTCGCCATATCTCGTATAACTCTGAACTTCTTATACCCGGGGAACCTTACAAGAAAGCTTGTAAGGTTCTTCAAGTATTTGGAGCCATTTGGATACGAGGAGGGAGAAGCATGAAAACACATCAAGGACATCTCCAATGGTGGCATTTATCGTTGCTTGGTGTAGCGTGTACCATTGGGACCGGTTTTTTCTTAGGTTCAAGTATTGCCATACATAAAAGCGGCTTTGGCGTGATGGTCTTGTTTGTACTTGCGGCATTAGGCAGTTATTTTGTTTTTGAAGCTCTGGCTGCAATGACGGCTGCTCAGCCGGAGAAGGGTTCATTTCGTACCTATGCCAAACAAGCCTATGGTCAGTGGGCCGGATTCAGCAGCGGCTGGCTCTACTGGACTTCCGAAATGCTAATATCAGGCAGCTCACTAACAGCTCTCTCCATTTTCTCGCAATTTTGGTTTCCGCAGGTTTCTCTCTGGATATTTACCTCCATCTATGCCGCGCTTGGCCTTACGGTCATCATTCTGGGAACCAAGGGCTTGGAGAAAACGGAGGATATCCTGTCCATTATCAAAGTGGCCGCCATTGTCATGTTTATTTTAGTTGCTCTGGCTATTTGGCTGGGTTGGTTCGATTGGGGACTATCGAGAACGGAGTCTTCGATAAGTTTTTCCAAGTTTTTATCTCCTGATTGGAGAGGAATGTGGACGGGCCTTATCTATGTATTTTTTGCTTTTGGAGGAATTGAAGTGATGGGGCTGATGGCAGCTGATTTAAGTAAGCTTAAGGAAGTGACGAAGTCCGGCAAGCTGATGCTTGCTCTAGTAGCCTTTCTTTATATTGCATCTATAGGATTGCTGCTCGTTCTTGTCCCCTTGGACCAGCTGAAGCAAGAGGAAAGTCCGTTTGTCTTAGGCTTGAGAAGCTTAGGCTTACCTGCCCTTGAGCATGTGTTCAATGCCGTTCTTATTATAGCCGGGTTTTCTACAATGGTTGCGTCTCAATATGCGGTAACGTTAATGCTGGTTACACTTGCAGAGGACGGGGATGCCCCCAATTGCTTTTCCATCAAAATAGGGGAGCGCCGAACCCCCTATCCTGCGCTGGGTTTAACTTTAATGGGAATAGTTATATCCATCCTATTAGTTGCATGGTTACCTAAACATATATTCGAGCATATCGCAACTGCGGCCGGATTAGTGCTCTTGTATACCTGGTCCATCATATTGCTCTCAGCCCCCAAAGTGGTGAAGCTATCCATTGGAGCTAAAATAAAGGGATTTATTGCTCTCGGATTAATCGGTGCGGCTGTCTCGGGAACATGGCTGGAAGCGTCGAGCAGACCTGGATTTGGAGTGAGTTTGCTCCTGGTTGTCATTATAGCTGCGGTGACCTGGTTTATGAGAGCAAGATGGAGGAGCACGCTTTAGAAGTGTAATTTTTTAATAGCTTGCTTCATTCTTGTGAAGGGACACTTGGAGGGAATGTGATTATCATCATGCAGGAAATATTGCTGCCATTCCAGATTATCCTCCTGACCATACCCTTTTAAGGAAGGATGCGCGGGTATTCCATCGTAGTTGGCCAAACGGCTTCTGATAGCATCTTTTAATTTGTGACTGATTGATTTGGATTTATTAAGCTCCTCGAACACCCATCGCGGCTGAAAAGCGAGCATAAAATAAGGGAAATGCCTGCTCTTGCGAATGGTATGGGCGGGTGTCGCACAAAAGGCAAAATAAGCATTCCCATCAAAGCAGAATTCCCAAGAATGGTGGGAGGGATCGGTCGAAACCTCCTTCGGCCATTCTTTTTCATCGTATTGGCTTAACTGACTGAGCAGCGACCAGAATAATTCCTCGTAATTTTGAACCGAATAATTAGTGGATAAAGTAGTGGGTGTGTTGAAAAATACGACCAGTGAAGCATACTTGCCAGTCGCTCTAGAGCATTGTCCGTATTGCTTCAATAAGGAAGCGAGAGCTTGAGGAGAGGTGTGCGACCTGGGATCTCCGACAAAGCCGAATCGCAGATGATCGGAAATAAAGCCTTGTCTCCCGGGGATACAGGGGTATTCATTATGAGTATCGGTAATCATCGCCTGGAATTGCTGAAATGCATCCTGCTGCCAATTCGCGAGCTCAAATAATCGCTCATCCAACCAGCTTTTTGTGTACAGCTCAGACATGTGATAGATCCTCCTTCATCAGTTCGTGATACTGTATGAAGAGGAGGAGTACTAGGTGAATGTCCTTGTTTATATATTATTCTGAATATGAGCGTGTGTTGAGTTTGGGAAATTACATTAATTTTGAATATTTATAAGGGCTCAACCTCAAAATCAGTGCTTGTCCCTTCTCCGACCATCACTCCGCATACAATCCTGCGAATATGCAGTTATTTTCCTACCGAAACTGCTGTAGAGAGAACAAAACTGCAAAAGTACATCAATTTTCATGTGATTCGGTCCGGTATTAGCTAAGAATGGAAAAAAAGATGTACATTTGCATGAATTCAAGGATACTACGATTAACCGGCTAAAAGAATGTATAATTGCAGGTTTTTGGGTAGGCAACGGCTTCGAATCGAATGATATCTTGTGCTTGCTGCCATTGTCGTTCTTAGAGGGTCATATCTGATTGTATAGGTCTTTGGATGCGGTTTTTATATGTCTGGATGAGGTTGGATCGACCGCCATGCAATGCCGAAACGCGCATCCGGGATTTGCAATATTGGTAATTATTTACAACTAGATTGTCCTTATATGTTAAATATTTATAAAATCTGTCGAATATACAGTTTTTTTGTTGAACAAAAAGTCGAAAATAGAGTAAATTTATGCTTAAGATGTATATTTGTTAGTCTTTGTTTAGTCTTTGTTTAGTGCAAAGTCTTTATAATGGCTGTAAGACCGCTCCTGCTGCTTGAATGACTGAAGGATATTAGTGCCTTTTTGAAGCACAGAAATCATAGGTCTTAAGTGCCATGTTATCTTGGCTGCAAAATTTCATTCCGTGGCAATCCAAAGGAGGATTCGTAATTTGCCGAATAATGCAAGTAGAGGAAAGGAAAGAGCTTCAGATGGTACATGGAAGCCCTTGTTTTGGTGTGCTTTGATAAACACCGAGAGCTAATACATATTTATTGGAGGTAAACATGTTTAGAAATGAGAGAGTTAAACTTGCAGCAATTGTCCTTATATTATGTATGATATCAACCTTATTTGGTGATTTTAAGGTCGCTTCTGCGGCCACTACCAATATATTAAAGAAAGCCTACATTACAAGCTATAGTACCGGCAAGGTTGATGTGGTAGATCTGGAAAACGGTACGGTGGAGTTGGGCAAAATTACGGTGGGGGTTCAACCCAATAGTGCAGCGTTCAACCCGAATGGCACTCAGGTTTTTGTAACCAATCGGTCCAGTGGCACTGTATCGGTTATAGATCCGGCTACCGATACGGTGATCCGTACAATAACAGTGGGTGCACAGCCTCACGGGGTAGCTTTTAACTCGGATGGCAGCAAAGCTTATGTAGCTAACAGGAATGGCAATACTCTCTCAGTAATCAATACTGCAACGCTTGCTGTTACTGGTACAATAACTGTATTAGCAAATCCTATAGCAATGGTAACAGTAGGCCAGAAGCTGTTTCTGACACAGCAAACCGCCAACCAAGTAGCAGTCATTGATCTTACAAACGATACCGTTTCTAGTCAGATTACGGTAGGTGTTGGACCGTATGGCCTTTCGGTCAATCCCAATGGTACCAAGATTTACGTAGCCAATCAGTCAGGAAATTCAGTTTCAGTAATCAAAGTCGCAGACAACACTGTGGAAGCAACTATAACAGTCGGCACATTACCTACTGCTACTGAGGTCTCTCCCGACGGGAGCCGGGTTTATGTGGCGAATAGCGGTTCTAGCACGGCTTCTGTTATTAATACTACTAATAATACAGTGGTAAGTACCATCTCCGTAGGCACTAACCCCTACGTCATTGGTATATCTGCAGATGGCACACGAGCCTTTACGGTCAATTATACTAGTAACAATATGAGCGTAATCAGAACTTCCGATAACACGGTAATTCAGACAATAGCTTTAAGCCCTGGTCCCTTTATGGTGGGCACCTTCATGGTTTCTACGGCTGTGGCCACTAACCCGGCTCAACAGCAAGTGGTTGCTCCAACAGCGAGCCCAGCCTCCGGTATGGTGGCAGCAGGCACGACAGTAGTCTTATCCACGCCGACCCCGGATGCGGAGATTTACTACACGATTGACGGAACCACGCCGACCGTCGGCAGTACGTTGTATAGTACGCCAATCAGCGTGACGAGTACGACAACGATTAAGGCAATTGCTGTGAAATCAGGAATGACCGATAGCTCGATAATGAGCGCAAGCTACACGGTTAATGTAAATACCCCTCCAACAGTAAGCAGCATTGTATATCAAAGCGTTAAAGTAAACGGAGTCCTTGGCCCCCTGGCGTTCACCGTATCCGATGCGGAAACGAGTGCAGGAAGCTTGACGGTTACAGCAGCTACGTACAACTCAACACTCATACCCCTGGGAAATATTAGTTTGGGTGGCAGCGGCGGGAATCGTACGGTAACTCTTACACCGGCCCAAGGCCAAACGGGAACAACGTCTATTTGGTTGACTGTAACCGATGCTAACGGTTTATCGGCAAGTACAGGATTTCAGGTTACGGTAGTGGCATCAAGCAACGCAGACTTAAAAGCAATGGCAATAAGTGCAGGAAGCTTAAGTCCAGCGTTTGTATCCAATACAACCGTGTATGCAGCAACTGTGCCCAACAGTACGCGCAGCTTGACAGTTACTGGAGCCGTGTACGACCCGGCGGCAACTATTCGTGTCAATGGTGTTGTGACGGCAAGTGGAGCGGCTTCGTCGGAGCTTCCACTGAATATTGGAGCTAACGTGGTAACAGTTGGAGTTACTGCACAGGATGGCACGACATTAAAAACATACACAATCAACGTAAATCGGTTACCTTCTAGTAACGCAGACTTAAAAGCAATGACAATAAGTGCAGGAAGCTTAAATCCAGCGTTTGTATCCAATACAACCACGTATACGGCAACTGTGCCCAACAGTACGCGCAGCTTGACAGTTACTGGAGCCGTGTACGACCCGGCGGCAACTATTCGTGTCAATGGTGTTGTGACGGCAGGTGGAGCGGCTTCGTCAGAGCTCCCACTGAATATTGGAGCAAACGTGGTGACCGTTGAAGTTACTGCACAGGATGGTACGACATTAAAAACATACACAATCAACATGAATCGGTTACCTTCTAACAATGCAGACTTAAAAGCATTGACAATAAGTGCAGGAAGCTTAGATCCAGCGTTCGTATCCAATACAACTGCGTATACAGCAACTGTGCCCAACAGTACGCACAGCTTGACAGTCACTGGAGCCGTGTACGACCCGGCGGCAACTATTCGTGTCAATGGTGTTGTGACGGCAGGTGGAGCGGCTTCGTCGGAGCTTCCACTGAATATTGGAGCAAACGTGGTGACCGTTGAAGTTACTGCACAGGATGGCACGACATTAAAAACATACACGATCAACGTAAATCGGTTACCTCAGCATTCGACAACATCCAGTGGCGGGAGTTCGGTATCTCAGTCGAACGGTGTGCAAATTGTTGTAGATGGTGTCGTACAAGATCAATCAGCTACAGCAAAGAATGACAAAATAGGGGATCAAAGTGTAACAATCATTTCCGTGGACAATGACAAAGTGATCGCTCAACTGGAGAAAGAAGCGAATAAGCTGCTGTCGATTCCGGTTACAGGTAACGCAGATGTAGTTATCGGTGAATTGAACGGCAAGCTGGTGAAAGCAATGGAAGGCAAACAGGCTGTGATTGAGGTCAAAACAGATCGTGCAACCTACACACTTCCGGCCTCGCAAATTAATGTCAGCAGTATTTCCGCTCAGTTGGGCAGTAATGTAAAGCTGGAAGATATCAAGATCAGTATTAAAATAGGTTCGTCTCTGCCGACGATAGCTGCAACTATAGAAAAATCAGCTGCCGGTGGAAATATGACACTAGTGGGTAAGCCTATTGAATTTGAGGTTACAGCGACATGGGAGGGTAAATCGGTAACGGTTAACCAATTTCAGAGCTATGTTGAACGTCAGATTACTCTACCGGCTGGAACCGGTGCTTCCCAGGCAACAACAGCTGTTGTACTGAATACAGATGGAACTCTAACCCATGTGCCAACCAAGCTGGTGACGATCGATGGCAAAACGATTGCGGTCATTAACAGCTTAACCAACAGCAGCTACGCAGTTGTATTTAGTCCTAAAAAATTTGCAGATGTAGAAACTAGCTGGAGTCAACAAGACGTGAATGATATGGCGTCCAGACAAATTGTTCAGGGTGTAACCGATCAATCTTTCCAACCGGACAAAGCGATCACTCGTGCAGAGTTTGTAGCTATTATGGTTAGAGCTCTTGGATTGAAGCCGGGTGTAGGGGACAATGCTCCAAAGGATATTCAAGCATCCGATTGGTTTGCTGGTGTCGTACAAACGGGCGTGTCTTACAAATTAATCAGCGGTTATGAGGATGGGACCTTCCGTCCTAACCTGACGATTACGAGAAAAGAGGCGGCGGCTATCGTTGCACGTGCATTGACTCTTGTCAAGCTGAACAATGGATTGTCTGAAGAAGAAGTAACTAAGCAATTGGAATTTTTTACAGATGGCTCCAAGATTCCAGCCTGGGCTAAAAAAGATCTTGCAGTTGCTGTGAAGAATAATATTTTGCAAGGTGATAACGGACAAATTTCCGCAGACGACAATGTTACACGTGCTCAAACGGCAGCAATGCTAAGAAGATTGCTGCAGCAAGCAAATTTGATTAATAAGTAGGTTTATCCATACGTTAAGAAGAAAAAGGACCATTGCCAACTGACTGGCAATGGTCCTTTTTGACAGATAAGAATTTATATGTTTGGGGTGAGCGAAGCTTACCCCTTATTTAACACGCTGGATTGTTCTATACAGCTAAAGTGGGGATATCCTTTCTAAGTGATAAGGAAGTATAAGTTTGAACCGGAGCTTGCCGATAGCCCTGAAGGATTTTGTACGGAGCTAAGAGTTCCGTTATTCCATCAGTCAACTCTAATCTAAGGAGATAGCGGAAGTGGGAATTCCGTTAAGCTGGCCGAATTGAGCATGTATGCATAAAAACAGAGTGATAACGGAACTGGCGGTTCCGTTATCACTCTGTTTTTTGGGCTTTCCAGCTGATAAAGGAACTATTACTTCCGAAATGACCTTCACTTTCGTGGATTCAGTACTGGCGGGTTGTTTAGGGTAAGTGCAGATGTCTCTTCTTAAATGGAGATGGGGCTGGATGTACATGTACATCCATGGCTATGAGTAGCGGCTCGAAGACCGGGTTAGGGAAGTGAGGAAGCAGCGCAAAGCGGGGAGTAGAACAGAAGAGGGCATGGGTGTGGGATTGAGGAGTGTGAGCGTCCGCCCTGGTCTCCGGTGAATGCTCGGGTACGTAACCTACCTTCGAAGCTCGTGTTCTTCCCACCGCAAGCATTTCATTCAAGGAACACGACTTCAACAGCGACTGTAATCCCACACCATCTCTCCAAAGTGGACAAACGAAAATTGTTCACCGAGGACGCCACAAGGCGCTTTTCTTAAAATATCAGAACTTATATGTTTTCAGTGGAGCTGAACAATTCTGATATTGCAAGAAAAGCTACCGCTAAGACACGAATGTCTCTTCATCGAAAGGGCTTCGAATAGAAGCTTTTCTTATACTGCACGGTTACGGGGGCCTAAAAATAAAGCAGAATGAGGTGTGCTGATCGGTAAAGTCGGGGGCTAAAAGTATGCGTTCATAACCAGCGGAATGTCATTCCGTTATTTGTGACATGCCGCTGGAAAATCTTTTTTACAAAAATAATGCCTTAAAGGCTTGATAACCAAAATAAAACCCAAAACCGATCAGCGATACTCCGGCTAATGCTGAGATAAGCTTTATGATTTGACCGCTTCCATATTTATACAGCGTGCTCGCGATAGCTGCCATAATAATATCCCACAGGAAAATCCCCATAAATATACCCAAGCTATAGATGAATACATAACGCATGCCGTAGGACTCGACGGTTTGTGCCAGGATAGATCCGTAAATACCGAGCCAAAATAAAATATTAAGCGGATTGGACAGTGCCAGCAGAAAACCGGAGATAAAGGATTTGCCGGTAGATTCTTCTTTAGTGGTTCGGGTGGCGTGTCCTTTGTTGATTTGCAGCAAGCTTTCGATTCCCGTATATACAAGAACAAAGAAACCAAAGGCCCAAAGGAATGTTTTCATGAAAGGTGTATGGAGAAAATGAGCGAGACCCAAATAAATGAACAGCATGTAGATAACATCTGCTGCCATAGCGCCTAACCCTACGAGCCATGCGTGAAGAAAGCCGTGTTTGATCCCTTTGTCCAGCTGTGCTGCGTTAACCGGCCCGATTGGAGCAGACAGCGATAAGCCTAAAATGATATAGGATATAAAAGTATTCATCATCTTCGCCCTCCGGTGAGTACTTGTACAAGGTATTGTATTCGGATGGAATGATGATTAGAATGATTGACCGCCGCGATAAGGATTGTTTCGATTCAGGATCAAATGGCTAAGTATTAGCGTAAGACAATCCCGAGAGGAGGGTTTTATTCATGCCTTGGAAAAAGAACGATTACCCTGTTTCCATGAAAAACCTGGAGTCGCGCGTGAGAAGCAAAGCGATCGAAATTGCTAATGCTCTGTTGGACGAGGGCTATCAGGAAGGAAGAGCTATTGCGATTGCAATGGCTAAAGCAAAGGAATGGAATGACGACCATCCGCTGCATAGCTATAGTGGACACGATAACTCCGGTCCTATGCGGTATAAGGGGAGTCCCTTCAATTACCATGTCGTCCCTCATGGGGATGGATGGGCCGTGAAGGAGGAGGGCTCTGATTATGCACGGTTAAGTACAGATACGAAGGCGGAAGCCGTAGACAAAGCCCGGGAATGGGCATCTGACGCTAACAAATGTGCAATTATTCATCGTAAAGACGGTACGGTAGAGACCTCACATAATTATTCATAGTTGATTAGTGGTCGATTATAACCATGGGTAAATAGATAAAGGCTGGGCTCCATATGGAATCCGGCTTTTATTTATTTACACGGTACCAAATAAAAGTAGGCTGTTTTTGACCGCTGAAGGTATTTACTTGGCGAGCTGTCGATTTATACAAGTAAAAGAGAAACACTTGTTTTACGAACACACATTCGTTATATTTAGATTGGTAAATTAATGTACTTATACTACTAAAAGCAAAGGGTGTATTAAACCATGCGGCTTGCTGTAATCTCAGATACACATGGCAATGCAATAGCTTTTGAAGCAGTAGTTAGTGATTTACGTCAACAAAGCCCCGATGCGATAGTGTTTTTGGGAGACTTGGTCATGCGCGGTCCTCAACCTGTGGAATGTTTGGATTTATTGCACTCACTGGATCCGCTTGTTTCCGTTAGAGGAAACCATGATAATTATTTTTCCCGGTACCGTGACGGTTCTGATTGGCTGCCCAAGAATGATAAAGATGCCATGAACCTGAGACAATTTATGTATAATAAAAAGCTTCTTTCAGCTGACGAACAACATTGGATAGGCCACTTACCGACAGAGTATGTTTTTAATATCGAGGATTTTCAAGCTGAATTGTACCATGCTTCGCCTCATTCACTCGGAACTATTATTTGGCCATGGGCGACAGAGGATGAGCTCGACTCCTTACACAAAGAGGATTCGACCCAGATGGTGCTATTTGGTCATATTCATCATGCTTTTACTCGAAATGCAAAGGGCAGGTTAATTGTAAATTGTGGCAGTATTGGTCTTCCCTTCGATGGAGATAACCGTGCAAGCTATTCTATTATTGACATTCACGGGAAGAACATATCGACGCAGATTCGTAGAGTTAGTTATGATATTGAGAAAGTAATTCGAATAGCCAAAGACCGGTCTATGCCGGATACAGAGCTTTTTGAACAGGCGGTTAGAAAGGCCGTATTTACTTATTCCTTCAACAAATCGGCCGTATAGCCAAATTTACTTGGAACAGGAGAACACAAGGTGCGCTTGGAAAGCCAATTGAACGATTCTTTTAATGAGCTTAATCAATATGTTTTAGGGACAAAGAACCTGATCTCAGCTTCCGCTGCCTCGACTTTCGTTATTCAGAATGATTGTATCGTTAACGAGTGGTATGCTGGTCATCATGATAATACAGGAATCGGTCGACGGGTAGACGCGGAATCCCAGTTCAATATCGGATCGATCCGTAAAACTTACTTGGGTCTCGCTGTTAGTCTTGCCCTCCACGAAGGTAAAATAAGAGGTCTCGATGATTATGTTACGGACTATTTGGATGACCTGGACGAAAATGTATTGGGTTCAACGACTATAAGACATTTGCTGACCCACACGCATGGCCTGCTGGGCCCGAATAAAAGAATTTTTCCGCCGGGAACGGATTGGAAATATAATAACGCAGGGGTAAATTTGCTTATTCGAATGATTCAAGTTGTATTTGATCAACCGCTTGCTGATGTAATGGAGGAAAGATTTTTCGTACCTTATGGATTTACAGAAACAGGCTGGAGAAAAGAGAACAATGAGAAGCTGGTGTGGCTTAACGATGCCTATATAGGAGATCAAGGCGATGAAGCCAATCTATTTGTAAGCACACGTGAATTAGCTTATTGGGGATATTTGCATTTAACGAGAGGCCAGTCTACGGGGGAATCAATTATTCCTGGCTCCATATGGGAGCAATCGGTTTCAATCCTTACTCCCCCAGGCCTTGACGAGAGTTTACCCCGGAATGGATTCTTCTGGTGGGTACAGGATCAACCACGACCTGCTTCGGAGTTAGGAAGCCAGCTGCCCAAGGGCTCTTATCAATCGCTTGGTTTATATGGTAATACAGTGCTGGTCATACCTGAGTATAATGCTGTGGCGGTAAGAATGTTAAATCAAACTGAGCCTAATCCTTTGGAGTTTGATTATATTAAAGACATCCAAAGTTTTGGAGATTTAGTATGTAAGTGCATCTCGTCTCTTAAATAGGAGGACTTAAATTGAGAGCAGAAATAAGGCGTGATTTGCCAGAAAACCATGGGCTTTCATCCAAGCATTTATTGCGTTTTTTTACTCGGGTTGAAGAATTGAATCTGCAGCTGAATAGCTTTATATTGTTGCAGGATGGACAGTCTACGGCCCAGTTTTGGCGCAAGCCTTATCGCAAGGATGCTCAGCAATTATTGTTTTCACTTAGCAAAAGCTTTACCTCGATAGCTGCAGGTATTGCCTGTGACCATGGATATTTGGACCTGCAGGATAAAGTAATCTCTTTTTTCCCGGACAAGCTACCAGCTCAACTATCCGTAAATTTAACGCAAATGACCGTCCACCATCTATTATCCATGAATACGGGCCATCACGAAAATATTTATAGTTATGTGGTAAATGAGCAGGACTGGGTAAAAGCATTCTTATCGTTGGAAGTGCAGCACAAGCCTGGCAGTTACTACCGTTACAGTACTCCTGCTACTTATATGTTATCGGCCATTATTGAAAAGGTAACGGGTGAAAGCTTGGTTGATTTTTTGATGCCACGGTTGTTTGAGCCTTTGGGGATACCAAGGCCCTCGTGGGAAACCTGTCCAATGGGAATAACTGCAGGGGGGATGGGATTAAGCCTAACTACCGAAAGCATAGCCAAATTTGGTCAAATGCTTTTGGATAAGGGCATGTACGAGGGTCAGAGAATTGTTTCGGAATCGTATATAGATTTAGCTACCCGGGAGCAAAGTGACAATCGTAGAGGTGAAACCAGGATGGATACCTCTCAAGGCTATGGATATCAATTTATTCTATGTCGCCGAGGCTGCTTCAGGGGCGATGGTGCTTTTGGACAATTATGTTTTGTTGCACCGAATGAGCGTATAGTTATTGCCGCCACATCCAGCTTTGCAAGCATGAAGCCGCTCCAAACGCTTTTAGATTTAATATTTGAACATATTATGGACCCGTTAGATCCGGATAGTCGTCCATCACTTGATGATAATGATGAGCTGCAACAGCATCTTGCTAATATGTCCTACCCTGTTCCGCTGCTTAAGCCAATTTCAGACGTTGTACCGAACAGGAGTCATCAATGCTACATCATGGACAAAAATTCCCGCCATCTCCAAGAGCTGAATCTGTTCAAAACGGAAGAGAAATTGGAGGTTCAGCTTATTTATGAAGATAGGAATAATAAAGTCTTATCGTTTGATTTTACAAAGCCCGTAACTATAGAAGATATCTTTACTAAAGACTTGTCTCTTCACCAGCAAGAGGCTGTTGCTTACGCTGAATGGCCGGATAACAATACGCTGAAGCTTACTTTATTCTATATTGAGACTCCATACGTGGTTACCTACACAATTAAATTCAATAACCCCAATATAGAGCTTCAATTTCGTATAAATGTATCTCATAACATAGAAGATTACACAATCAATGGCAAGTTGAAGAGCTATGATTGACTCTTTGAACTCTTAATCTTATACAAATCCTCCGTTAACTTTAATAGTTTGACCTGTAATCCAGCGGGCTTCATCACTTGCCAAGAAGAGGACGGTACCCGAGATATCATCCATTTCACCCAAGCGGCCGAATGAATTCATTCGGATAATGCCTTCAATTTGCGCTTCGGTCTTGCCGTTTGTAAATAATTCGGTATGGATGGGTCCAGGAGCAATCGCATTGATCGTGATTCCCTTGGGTCCGAACTCTTTGGCAAGCTGACGGGTAAACTGTTCAACAGCACCTTTAGTACCAGCGTATACACTGTAAGCAGGAAACATGGCCCCGGTGACGGAGGTAGAGAAGTTAATGATTCGTCCGTTTTCTCTCATATGTTTGGCTGCTTGCTGGCAAGCAAAATAGGTGCCTTTCACATTTGTAGCAAATAATCGATCATAATCTTCTTCTGTTACATCCTGGATCGGCTTAGTCACCATCAACCCCGCATTGTTTACGAGAATATCGACTTGTCCGAAGGCTTCGATAGTTTTTTGAAACAGCAGTGCCACTTCCGCAACACGGCTAATATCGGCTTGAATGGCTATGGCTTCTCCTCCATTTTTTTGGATGCCTTCGACGACTGAATTGGCTTTATCTGCACGATTGGCATAATTCACTACAACTTTTGCTCCGTTTATGGCGAATTGCTCAGCAATTTCCTGCCCAATCCCTCTGGAAGCCCCAGTAACTATAACTACTTTTCCATCCCATTTATTTGACATGGTTACACACGCTCCTTTGCTTATAATGTAAAGCTTCAACTTGCAGCACGCAAGAAGGCACTTTATTATCTGATAGTTACTCTTAAGTTAGAAATGGATAAGATGCGGCTTTCGATCTTTCCAAGTGCTTTGTAAATTTCATTGATTTACACGCTTTGGAATATTTCTTACAATTGTAATATGTTGCTGTAGAAGGGGGAAATGACATGCCAGAAAGCCGGATTGGATGGAAATGATGCGTATGACATTTGGCTTTGAGGCTGATGTGCTATTTATTCGCGAATACGTATTCTAGAGGAGACTAAAATTTTCAGACGGCTACTGATGGACGAGTAATAGAGGGAAATTCTCATGTTAATCCAGCCTGGATATCGTTTGAAAACAATCTAACTGGAAAAACTAACTCTAATATAGGTGATATGGATAGTATCAGCTTAAATACGTAGAATTAGCATGAGAAATTCCAGTTATAAGGCTAGGAATGCTATTTTCGGAGCAATTTAGCCTGACAATTTCCTGATATTTGTCTGAGGTTCGTTAGGCTGCTGACATGGTATCGTCGAAAGCTCATTCAAAATGTGACACAAGAGAAGAACAGGGTTCATAAATTAAAGTTGAAATTGAGGATTCTTTTGCAACCCTATATTCAGGATAAAGTGGTGGATGGGCGTCCCAAAATGACTTTCGGGACTGCCCCTTCTTTTTCGCATTTACACAACTGCAGTCTCATTAAAAGGATTCTCTTCTTTTACATGCAGCGTTTGATCCAGCCAATCGAAAAGGCGATGATTGAGCAGCAGCAGCGCTCCGAAATGACAATGCTCCTCAGCCCCCTCTTCCGCGGTGAACTTCATAAAGGTTTTCGGACAAGTGAGCGCATCATAGAGCTGCTGGGGTTGACCGGCGAAGAAATGGTCATCCTCTGCTTCGCATACAAGTGTGGGGCACTTGATTTTATCGGCTACGCCTTCTAATGTGAAGGGCTCCGTTTTTTCCATGAGTTCGTTAATGGAGTCAGCTTTGAAAGTAAACATTCCGTTCTCGATAGCCCAACGAACATTGGTGCTTTTGTCCATTAATAGGGATATGAATTCCTTCATATAGCTCGGATCATTCAAATCTCCAGTAAATCCTTGGTGAAGCTTGCGGCCCATCTCACCGAATTGATTGGAGAACAGTCCATCGTTAGCGATACAAGCGGCCAGACGATGCTCAAAGGCTGCGGCGCGTGGCGCCAAATAGCCCCCAAGACTAATACCTACGAGGGCGATCCGCTGCGGATCAACCTCAGGCCGGGTCAGCAAGTAATCAACTACGGGCGTGACAACCTTCTCCCAATCGTTGCGGAACGGGATTTGCTGCTCCCGGATGACCGCGCCTTGCCCGGGACCTTCGAAGGTAATGCAGTTGTATCCACGCTGCAATGCCGCCGCTGCTACTTCTAAATACAACTCCTCCCCAGTAGAATCAAAGCCCCCGTGAACCAGTAATGTAGGCCGTTGCAAATCATCCACACGATAGAAATAGGCTGGCAAATATCCCCCTTCATAAACAATTTCTACTTGCTCCACTAAAGTATCCATCAATCGAATAGCTTGGCGGAATGTAGTACGGCTTTTTCCCCATGTCTCCAATATCCGTGGATCGCTTGGAACGCCATGCAGGAAAAATTCCGCTGTACGGTAATAATTGGAGGCCCGCATATAGAACTCTCGGGCACTGATCCGATTGCCTTGCTCCATGCTATCCTGAGCCAGCGCGTGGATTCGTTCTGCTGTTTTGTACCATTCGGTATACCAGCTTTCAAAGCTGCCCTCCTCGATCCGATATGCGGTCGATAAACATTCGCCAATATCAGCCCCTCCATAGGGTGTATAGCTGAGGGTACGCAGTAGTTCAAAAGAAAAAGTTTGATCCTTAAACACAAGATTCATCGTAATCGCTCCTTATTTTTGGTTGTAGTTGACCACTTAATAGGTTAATATTAACTTATAACATTGAAGAATATATGTCAATAATAACTTATGTTAAAATTAACTTATTTTTTAGGGGTGGATTACAAGTGAGTTCGATTCAATTTGTATTGCTTAGTTTATTGGCGCGTGAGCCATTAAGTGGCTATGATATGAAGCAGCAGATGAAGGGAAGAGTCAATTTCTTCCATAAAATTAACAATAACCAGCTCTATCCCGTACTTTCCAAGCTAGAAGCAGAAGGGTTAGTACAGCTGCAAGCGTATGAACGAGAATCATATAGGCCTGCTAAGAAAGTATATAAAATTACGGACACGGGAATTGAATGCTTGAAGAAATGGGTTATGGAGCCAGGTGAGCCGGGCGATTGGGAGGAATTTCTGCTTAAGCAATACAGCTCGTGGCTGGTGGAGCCGGGAATTTTGATTCCGATTCTAGAGGAGAAAAAGCGGGAGCATGAGCAGCGCATGGAGCAATATAAGGGCAAAGTTGCTTCAATCCGTGAGCAGAATGAGCGATTAACCAGTGATCATCCGTTGTTTTCATCTGTGGCCGTTATTGAGATGGGAATTAGATTCGAGAGCTGCAGTATAGAATGGTGCGACTCAATGATCGGTTGGCTTAATAAAAATGAGATATAAAGGATTTTTTTAATCGGGTAAATAGGATAGAATGCAAATTTGCCAGTATAACGATTTTTTGAAATAGGGGAGGGAAATCAATGGATTTAGATTTTTTGAGGTCTCAGTCAGGGTACAACGAAGAGGATATCGACTGCTATATTCATGTTTGGACAACGATTCAAGCGATAGGCGGCAAATGGAAAATGCTTATACTTTGGCATGTTAACGAAGGCGGAAGACGATATAATGAGCTCCGTCGCTTAATTCCCGGCATTTCGCAGAAGGTGCTCACTCAGCATCTTAAGGAGCTGGAACAGGATGGATTAATTAGCCGCAAAGTATTTCCGGAAATGCCACCGCGGGTTGAATACGAAATGAGTGAGTACGGAAAGACTCTGGAGCCTATTTTTGAAATTATGTACGATTGGGGAGTTAACCATAGATCCCGGAAAGCGGACTGACCCCTTTGGTTGAAAAGTTTTACTGATAAATGACCTCTAAAATTAACATTTTTTAGGGGTTTTTGGGCTTTGTTTTTCCATAATGTGGTATTATTGGAATATCAGTCTGGGGAGAAAAACCATGAATAGAGGGATAAAATGACAATGAATGATGAGTTTAACCTTAGCTGGCTGATTGCCAAATTTAGTGAAATTCAAAAAAGAGAGGAAAAGAAAACATGACCATATTTGGTACAATAACCGCCATAGTAGCAGCCATTATAATCTCGCTTTTCCTTGGCCCGTATGGAATATTGGCGCTTATAGCAGTAATATTTGGATTAGTTTTAAGCACACATATAAGAAACAAAGAAATTCACTCCGACTTACAGAGGATAAAGGAGAAGCTGGGTATAGCAGATAAAGATGATCTTAACATGAGTAATGATGAGATTGAAAAGGAATTGGAAACCGAGCAATTAAATGAGAAAGATCATGCTGAGTTAATTGAGCGGAATAAACAGATTGAGAAGGAATTAGAAGAATATATGGAGATTGATGACAAGGACGACAAGAGAAAATAAATATAAATCAGCAAGCAGAGTTGATGGAATCATGTTTCAGACGATTATTTAAATACTCACCCCCACCCCTCGCTTCCCCTCCCAACTCCTCTCTTTTTTCCAATTTTGCAATGTCCTAATTTAGTATTATAACCAATTAATCCCTATCCTCCTTGGTCTTGAAGCAGATTGCAGGCTTTGCAGCTGGAAAAAGGGGGAGATATGTTAATAGGAATAACCTCCTGGTAACTCCTACTTCTTACACCCCTAACCCCCCGTTTGGGGGATTTATTTTTGTCGAAAATTAGGATACTGTTGCATAAGGCCCAATATCTTGTTGAAATATTGATTATTTATATAGGGATGAAGGTCTAAGTAACTACTAGTATTTGGGAAATATCTTATTTTATAGTCTTAAATACCCAGTTTTTTGTTAAATGAAAGGTACGGGTAAGGAATGGAGGTAGTAAAGCTAATATGATCGGATTATTACGTGATTACTATCGCAAGACCTCTGTGGATCGCAATCTATCCAAATATAAGCCTCTTATAGCCAGAATAAATCTATTACATAGAGCTTTTGAAAATAATTCGAATGATGAGCTTTTATTGCATACCCAAGTCATGCAGCAAAATATTGCGAACGGCATGTCCCTCTCAGATCAATTACCAGAGGCTTACGCCCTAGTGAAGGAAGCGTTCTTCCGAGTATTTGGATATAGGATTCATGATGTTCAATTAATGGGAGCGATTGTTCTACACGAAGGAAATATTGCAGAAATGAAAACAGGAGAAGGTAAAACGGCCGTTGCTGTTTTCCCCGCTTATTTAAACGCTTTGTCAGGTGAAGGGGTACATGTGGTTACCGTCAATCCCTATTTGGCCGAGCGAGACAGCACGGAGATGGGGAAGGTTTTTCGGTTTCTGGGTCTTACTGTGGGTTGTATCGAAAGCAATATGTCGATTTCCCAAAAGCAAGCTCAATATCAATGTGATGTCACCTACGCAACTCATTATGAGCTCGGTTTTGACTATTTGCGCGATCATATGGTTTATGACATGGCTAATCGTGTCCAGCGCAAGCTGAACTATGTCATCATCGATGAAGTGGACAGCATCTTGATTGATGAGGCTCGTACACCTTTGTTAATCTCTGACGAGCCTGGAAAAGGTACTGAGTATTTTTATTACATAGATAATATTGTTAAGGACTTGACCAGCGAGGATTATGAGATTTTTGAACAAACCAAACAGATCATGCTCACTGAGAAGGGGGTTGATAGATGCGAAATGGCATTGGGCCTCACCAATATGATGCACATAGACAATGCTGATCTTTACAATAAAATTTTGCAGTCGCTGCGAGCCCATTTTATTTTGAAGAAAGATGTGGACTATGTCCTTGTAAAGAATGAACAGGCGAAGACTGAGGCGGTTATTGTCGATCAAAATACAGGAAGACTGTTGTTTGGACGCCGTTTCGTTGAAGGCCTGCATCAAGCTATCGAAGCCAAGGAACGTATTATAGTGATGGGACAGCCAGCAACATTATCGACTATTACCTTGCAAAACTATTTTCGAATGTATGACAAGCTTAGCGGTATGACCGGTACTGCGACCGAGGTTAAAGATGAATTCATGAAAACATATGGTACTGATGTTATAGCTATCCCTACAAATAAGCCTATTAATCGTATTGATCATCCGGACCAGCTATTCATTACCGAAGAAGAAAAGTTTAATAGAGTCGTACAGGAAATCATTGGTGTAAACGCTAGAGGGCAGCCCGTATTGGTAGGTACCGCTTCGATTGAGAAATCAGAACGGCTGAGCGCTATGCTGCTGGAGCAAAATATACCTCATAAAGTATTGAATGCGAAAAATTATGAGGAGGAAGCGGATGTAATTCGTCTAGCTGGACAGCATGGGGCTGTGACTATCTCAACGAACATGGCGGGGCGAGGTGTGGATATCCGGCTTGGCGAGGGAGTAGAGGAGCTGGGAGGTCTTATGGTCATAGGGACGATAAGACATGATTCTCTGAGAATCGACAATCAATTGCGGGGCAGAAGCGGCAGACAAGGAGATTGTGGGAGCTCACAATTCTTTATTTGCTTTGAGGATGATTTGTTAATGAACTATTATCCCGACCATCTGATGGACGAACTTCTTAGCCTCAATACAAGTGATTATTCACTCATAAACAATCCTCGATATGCTCGCGGTATTCGGGATGCGCAAGCACATGTTGAGGGCGAGATGCAGACGGTTAGGCAGCGTGTAATGGTTTACGATCAGGTTCTCGATCTGCAGCGCAGAATTATTTACTCTATGAGAAACGAGATGCTGGAAGCGGCTGATTTGACTTTCAAGGTTCAGAACATGATCCAGAAAACCATTCAACAAAAGGTTGCTGAGTTCTGTAACGGGACACTTCCTGAGGATTGGGATATGATCGGATTAACGATGAGCTTGGGCACAGTATTCCCATATAAGAGGCCCCTTAGGTTGGAGCGATTGCAAGAATTGGAGCTGGATGAACTGAGCGGTATGTTCACAGAACAGCTTATGGAATATTACCAGGATAAAGAAGAAGCATGTGCAGGAGATGGATTGGAACTGAAGCGGCAAGCCTTCATTTATTCTATTGACAGGAATTGGATCCATTATTTGGAGTCTGTTGAGGAAGTCAAGAATGGGATTGAATTAAGGAATTATGCCCAGCTGGATCCGTTTGCCGAGTTTGAGAGAGAGACCTTTCAAATGTTTGACAAGCTTATCCATTCTATTGAGCAAGACGCACTGCGAATCATTTGGAATAGTATGGATTAACCTTTTTTAGCTTATAAATTATTTAATATTTTTTAGGAGGAACTAACTGCTATGTCGGATAAAGATCAATTTGTGAATGATCAAGAAGATATGAATCAATCTCGCTTAAAGGATATTAAACAAAGACGGGAAACGAGCATTGATAAGAAGAAAAAGGCAGCCAGTGTTATAACCAGTTCTGCGGTATTGTTGGGATCCATTCTGCCAATGATGCAAACTCAGACGGCTTATGCGGCAACGACAGGGACTTTGGCAGTGGACAAGCATTTTGCAGCTGCAGGAGAATCCGTGAAAATTACAGTTACGGATGCCGGAACCTACTTCAATAAGAACGCCGGCAGTATAGAGACAACACAGCTGGCGGTAGTATCCAATGATGACACAGGCAATCCGATTTATGTGACTTTGACTGAAACAACGGCTAATTCAGGAATTTTCGAAACTAGTCTGAAATTAATAGACCCAGCTGCCATTCCAAGTGGGCCTAATGAAATTAAAGTGGCAGTGGGCGGGACAGTTACAGTCCTCGATCCGGGTGTCTTTGGGGCTGATCTGCTGAGTCCGGCCTTACAAATTATCGAGCGACGTGATCATGTAACAGGCGTGTTTCAAACCTTCGATAATTCATCGCAGGCTCCAATCGGTGATGTTGTATATGATGGTCAGGTAGTAAGAGTTGAATTAACGGATGATGACCTGAATACAGATAAAGCATCGAGCCAGACGAAAACAGTTAACTTGACTCTGAACGCAGGCACATCGGGCCAGACGATTGCTTTGACTGAAAATGGCTTGAACTCTAACGTGTTCATAGGCACTTTCAAGGTAGGACAGGATATTAGTCCTCTTAACAACGCACCGATCTATATCGAATATATGGACGATAAGAAAGCAGACAACTTTCCAGGTCTAATAACTAAACGGTTAGTTCGCAAAGAATTCTCATCCTCAACACTGACGATCACTCCGGCAAAAGCTGCATACAATGAAGCTGTAACTGTGACCTTAACGGATAATGATTTGAATCTCGATGCTAATGCTACTGAGATAGCGAAGGTGAAGGTCAGCTCCCCTGATGACACGGCAGGATTTGATCTGACGCTTACAGAAACAGGAATCAATAGTGGCGTATTCAGCGGTACCTTTACTATGCAGGATGCAACAGATGCAGGACTTTCCAAAATTAAGGTTACGAACGCAAATGCGGCCGTGGTTACTTACAATGATCTTAGAGATGGAACGGGCGCTGTCGCTTTATTGACTCAGTCGACTACTCGCAAAGATCATGTCAGCGGTACGGTTTCGGTGGATAAGAGCGTGGCTGCTGTTGGAGAAACGATTACAGTTACGGTTGATGATGCTGATTTTAAGGACAACCTCGCTTTAGGGGAAACGATCACGGTCCTAGTCACATCGCCTATCAATCCGACAGGAGTCAATTTGAATCTGACCGAAGCGGCCGATACGGGTGTGTTCACGGGTACATTCAGCATAGGTACAAGCTCCGGAGGTCTTATAGATGCTGTTAACGGAGCTACGGTTGCGGTTACCTATACGGATGCGATCACGGCGAATAATTCAACTAACCAACCTGTGACAGCTTCCTTGCAGCGTAAGGATACGATGACGGGAGTTGTGACGATTGATCGAACTAATACAGGTGGTCAAGAGATCATCGAAGTAACCTTGAATGATACGGATTTGAATACAGATGCACTGGCGATGGAGACGGCGGAGCTTCATGTTTACTCCGCTAGCGATCCAATAGGCTTTAATTTGACTGTAACTGAAACAGATGTAAATACGGGTGTATTTAAAGGGAAATTCAAGCCAGTTCGAACGGCAACAAATGGGGCTGCAGCACTGCCTGAATTGTTTGTTTCTGCCTATAACGTCAACATGACTGTGGATTATGAGGATGCTAAGAACGTGGGTGGTAACCCCCAAACGGTAACAAATTCGTATGCAAATTTACGCATTCCGGCAATTTCAAGTATTACGGCCGCTGAAGACGGAGTGGATATTGAGAATGGTGCTGGGTCAGGGGATACTCTTACGATTGTGTTTGATACAGCAACGAATAAGATAATCACTGACAGCAATGTGTCGACCTTCGTGGAGCTCCCAACTGGTAGAACATTTGGAACCGCCCCGACTGTTTCATGGACTGACAGCAGCACATTAGTCGTAACGTTGGATGCTGATGCTGTGTTGTTTAAGGGTGATTTGGTAACTATTGCAGCGGGCGCGGGTCTCAGAGACGCTGCGAATGCAAGTGCCATTAGTTCGACCTCTCATCTGATAGACAGCGGTTCATTTGGAACCACAACTTTGGCGATGACTTCGGCTGTACCGGCCTATAATAATACAACGTACCGTCACGATGGAAAGTACTTTGATGTGGTCTTCAATGCTCCAACGAATAAAAAGAATGGAGACTTGGCTGAGTTCAGCAACTTATCGGTGAACGGCGCTACTCTGGGTACAGGCGGAAGTGCTGTTTGGCAGAATTCATCAACACTTCGTGTAACACTAGGTACAAATGCGACAGTTGTTGTGGGTAAGGTGATTACCTATGATACAACAGGTGAAAATTTAACGGATTATTCCGGGGAAACAGCTGCCCCTGCATCGATTCAGCAAACCATAACAGGTAGCTTTGGCTCGCAAGTTCCAATTGTGTCCAGCATAACCGCAGATAATACAGCGAGCGATGTGGGGCCTCATGAGAATGATACTGTACGAATTGTCTTTGATATCCCAACTGATAAAGCAACTCCGCCATTAGGTGCATTTGGATTAAGCCATGGAACTTGGGGTAACTCCACGGTGAGTTGGACGGACGACAAAACCTTGGAAATTAAATTGGGAACAACGGCCGATGTGTATGCAACGTCAGATTATCAAGTGACGATTGACTACTCGCAATTGACATTGAAGAACATTGGCGGAGAAGGCGCAGCAATCGGATCGAGCACTCCGATGGCAATCGCACCATCCTTCGGTCAAGGGACACTGCCAACGGCTATTACGGCTATGACTATTACGACATATGACAATACGACATATCGACAAGGCGGTCAAAGCGTTGACCTTACCTTCAACCAGCCAATCAACAAAAAGAGCGGCACTGCCACACTTGCCAAAATTACGTTGAATAATGGGCATACAATTGGCACGGCTGCGGCAGGTGCGAGCGCGGTATGGCAAGCGAATGGGAAATTGCGTGTAACATTAGGTACTGATGCGACCATTGTCCAAAACGATACCATTACGTATGACACAACGGGCGAAGGCATACAGGACCCATCGTTAGAGAGTGTGGCGTTAAGCGGACCATTAGATACAGTGATTGCAAGCAGCTTTGGTAGCAAAGTTCCAGCTATTAATGCAGGGGGAGGCCTTGCAGCAACAGGTGTTGATGCAGCGAATGTCGCAGGCGGTATAGCAGCAGAGGCCACAGATACGATTACGGTTTATTTCGACACGCCTACGAACCAAGCCATTGGGACAGCTAATTTGGGATCGACGGTAAGTTTGAGCAAAGCTGCGGGAGGAACTGGAAGCTTTGGTTCAACGGCAACCGTAAGCTGGGATAATACCGGAAAAGAAATGACGATTCATCTGGCTGGAACAGGCATTGATGTGAAGAAAGGCGATAGCGTGGTTATCGCAGCTAATGCATTAAAGAATGTGGGTAGCGAAGGGGGCATCCCGCAGATTACCGCAGTAATTGGCGGTACTTTCGGATTTGGAGTTCTCCCTGCTATTGATAGTATCGTTGCAACCAATGATACAGGTAACGGCGGTGCTAATCAGGGGGATAAGGTTACCGTTTACTTTACGGCTGTAACGGACAAGCCTTCGACAACAAGCATTCTGAGTAATATCAGTTTAAGCGCAGGGCACACGTTCGGAACAGGTGCAACCGCTGCGTGGAGCTTAGACGGGCAGTCCTTGATCATTACACTAGGAACTGGAGCAACCATTGTTGTTGGAGATACAATAACGATTGGTGCTGGCGCAGCAATTAAGGATGTCAGCGGTGAGCTTGCAAGCATGAGCGGTTCTAGCACCATTACAGGGACATTTGGGCAAATCGTTCAGCCTCAATTAAGTAATGTGTTTGCTACGAATGGCGATGGAACTGCAAATATAGCTGCTGGCGATACGCTTGAATTTGTATTTAATGTACCGGTTGACCATTCAACGTTCGATCCTACGAAAATTTTGATAACAGATAGTACGGGAGCTATAACACGTACGAATCCTTTTGGAGCTTCACCGACTTTTCATTGGTTAGACCCAATTAATGGATTTGATACTCGTTTGCAAATTGTGTTTGGCAATAACCCAACTATTCAAATGACGGATAAAGTAAACATAGCTGCATCCAATAAAATTTTTGATGTAACAGGGACGATCGAAATTTCACCTGTCTCCAATCAGGCAATCGGCATCAGCTTTGGCGTAGCGGTGGCACCAAATGTAACAAACGTGTACGCAGCGAATGGTGATGGCAAACCGACGGTAGGAGCTGGAGATCAGCTGGTGGTTGTATTCGATACACCGACCAATGGGGGTTCTGTAGATTTAACGAAATTTTCCATCAACAATGGCCATATTCTGGGTGATTTACTAACCTTACCAACATCAAGCTGGAGTGCGGATAAGCTTCGCCTGACAATTACGTTGGGAGCTGGAGCTACCATCACAACCGCGGATAAACTGACAATTGGTAGCGAGAGCGGAATTTTCGATGCAACAAATCAAGCGGCGCTGCCTGGAACAGCGGCATTGAGCATCGGCGGCAGCTTTGGCGTAGCGGTTGCACCGATAGTGACGAATATTACAGCAACGAACGGTGATGGTCTGCCGACCGTAGGAGTGGGTGACAAATTAGTTCTTACATTGGATTCTCCATCGAATGGAGCTTCTGTTAATTTGTCTGCATTGAGCTTTACTGGCGGCCATACGTTAGGAACTGGGGCAACTTCAGCCTGGAGCCTTGATAACTTGCGTTTGACCATTACGCTCGGTATTGGAGCAAATATCGCGACGACAGATACGGTAACTATTGCGGCAGGAAGCGGCATTAAAGATGAAGCAACAGGCACGAAAGAGTTGGTTACACAGAACAGTATTATCGGAGGCAGCTTCGGTACAGCGGTCGCACCGGTGATAACGGCGATCAATGCGATTAATGGAGATGGAAAACCGACTGTAGGAGCAGGGGATCAGCTGCAGATCATCTTTGATACGCCGACGAATGGTGGCAATATCGATTGGTCCAAAATCATCGTAGGCAACTCTAATAATTTTGGTTTAACTCCAACGCATTCATGGAGTGCTAATAATACTCATTTGACCATCGTATTAGGCAACAATCCTACCATAACAACGAATGATTCGATTAGTGTGCTGGCATCAAGCCTGATCAAGGATGCAACGAATCAGGTTGAGTTGGTTGCGCGCAATGATATTGCCATCACTGGAAGCTTTGGTGTAGCTGTTGCGCCAATAATCACGAACATTACGGCATTGAATGGAGATGGCAAGCCGACGGTTGGTCCTGGCGATCAATTAGTTCTGACACTGGATTCACCATCGAATGGGGCAGTCGTAGATTTGACCAAACTAAGCTTTACTGGTGGACATATTTTGGGTACGAGCGGTGTGACCCAAAGCTGGAGCAGCGATAAACTGCGCTTGACGATTACGCTCGGTACAGGAACAAATATGGTGACGACGGATAAAGTAACTATTGCAGCAGGCAGTGGTATTGTAGACGGGGCATCAGGCACAAAGGAAGTAGCTGCAATAAGCGGAATTAGCATCTTAGGCAGCTTCGGTGTTGCAGTAGCCCCGAATGTAACAAGTGTGTACGCAGCAAATGGTGATGGCAACCCTACAGTAGGAGCTGGAGACCAGTTGGTGGTTGTATTCGATACACCGACCAACGGGGGAATGGCAGATTTGACG
The DNA here is from genome assembly GCF_024722015.1 of Paenibacillus radicis (ex Xue et al. 2023). GTDB lineage: Bacteria > Bacillota > Bacilli > Paenibacillales > NBRC-103111 > Paenibacillus_S. The sequence continues at coordinate 74,646 of NZ_JANQBD010000028.1, forward strand.
AAGTTCGTGCTTGACAATGGTCATACGCTGGGTACTTCATCAACATCAAGCTGGAGCACAGACAAGTATCGTCTGACTATTACCTTGGGTGCTAATGCGGTCGTTACAACTATGGATAAACTGACAATTGGAAGCGGAAGTGGCATCTTCGATGCAACGAACCAAGTGGCTATGTCTGGAACACCGGCACTTACCATTGGAGGCAGCTTCGGCGTTGCGGTTGCGCCGATAGTAACGAAAATTACGGCGTTGAACGGTGATGGTCTACCAACGGTAGGAGCTGGAGACAAATTAGTTCTTACTTTGGATTCACCGTCAAATGGAGCAGTCGTAGACTTGACCAAGCTGAGCTTTACCGGCGGCCATACGTTGGGTACGAGCGGGGTATTACAAAGCTGGAGCAGCGATAAACTGCGCTTGACGATTACACTCGGTACTGGAGCAAATATCGCGTCGACGGATACAGTAACTATTGCAGCAGGCAGTGGCATTAAAGATGAAGCAACAAGCACGAAAGAGCTGGTTGCGCAGACTAGCTTAATCGGAGGCAGCTTCGGTATAGCGGTAGCACCGGTCATTAAGGCGATCAATGCAATCAATGGAGACGGAAAACCGACTGTAGGAGCAGGGGATCAGCTGCAGATCATTTTTGACACACCAACGAATGGTGGCAATATCGATTGGTCCAAAGTAATCGTAGGCAACTCCCATGATTTAGGTACAACTCCAACGTTTTCATGGAGTGCTAACAATACACATCTAATAATTGTATTGGGTAATAATCCAACAATAACTGTCAGTGATAAGATCAGTGTGTTAGCAGTGAGCGGAATCTCTGATGCAACGAATCAAGCTCCTTTGGCGGCTCAATCCAATATTTCTATAACCGGAGATTTTGGGGTAGCGACTGCTCCGAATGTTGCTGCTATTAACGCAATTGATAGCGATGGTACGGCTCTAGTTGCACCAGGAGACAAGCTGCAGATCATTTTCGATACACCAGTGCAATTAAAGAACTTTACTTTAAACAACATATTGGTGGATAGTGCAACAGGGAAATTCGGTAGCAACGCATCCTATGTTTTAGATCAGACAAATAAAACTATTCTGACTATTACCTTGGGTGGAACGGGAATTGGAATTTCGAACTCCAGTTCAATTTCAATTGTTGGCGGTATTTATGATGCAGCAAGCGGAACTCAACTGTTGGCGAATGGCCTTTCATTACCAGCTCTCAAAGGTAGCTTCGGTACAGCGGTAGCACCGGAAGTCGTGTCTGCGATAGCCGTAGATCGTAATCATTTGAATACTGTAGCAGGCGATGACATCATAATTACATTCAATTCTCCTACTAATGGAAAGTTACCACTTTCAGGGACAACAAACACGAAAAATTTGATTACTGTTACCGGCAGTACCTATAGTACTATAGGGGATTATGCCACCTTCCAATGGTCGAATAATAATCGGGTATTGACGGTTTCCCTAGCAACCTACTCGGGGTCCGTATCCGGAGCTGTGTATGCGAACCTGCAAATCGGAAATATCCTTAATCTAACTAACCTTGGAATCAAGGATGCAACAGATACGGCACCTTTGAATCCTGCGAGTATTACACTTGGCGGAAGCTTCATGCCTGCTATCCTTCCGAAATATAACAATGCTTTGGCTACAAGTAACAAACGAGATTCTGCAGCCAACATATTGGGAACTATCGAATTATTATTTGGTACTGAAATGGATAAAATCAACCCAGTCGATGTATCTAAAATTATCGTTTCCAATAACCATACACTCGGTGCAAAGGCAGAAGCTGCATGGAGTTCCGGAACTGTGCTCACGATAACCATATACTCAGACGCAACCGTACAGACCGGAGATACAATAGATCTATCGAAGCTTAACCTGATGGACAGCAATCATATTGCATATCTGACCGGAGCAGCGGCCATTCAAACCTTGACGGGTACCTTCGGTACGATTGTGGAACCGGTATTGAGTCGAATCGATATCATTGATGACGGTACGGCCAAAGTGGAAGGTGATAAACTAATTTTCAGATTCAGTACGGCGGTGAATCATACTGCGTTTGATTATACGAAAATTAGTGTAAGCAACGGTCATTCTTTAGGGGCCTTGGATAGTTCTAAAATAAATTGGAACTCCAATAACTCCGAGTTGACTATAACTCTTGGTGCCGGTGCTACCATTAAAGACGGAGATACCGTCACTATTGCAGCAGGCAGCGGAATCAAGGATATTTCCGGCTTCAAGGAGCTGGCAACCGTATCTCTCATACCGATGGGTACGTTTGGAACCACGGCAGCTCCTGCTGTTATCAGCGTGAATGCCTCCAACGATGGAGCTAATCCAGGAGCTGGAGAAGGAGATAAGATCACGATTACGTTTGCTTCGAATACGAACGGGGTAAGCGGAGGTATTCTGGATGTTTCGAGCTTGTCCAGCATCTTGGGAGCGAACGCAGTTGGGAAATGGTTAAATCCAAGAACATTGGAAATCACATTAGGGAAACTGGGTCTTAACCCTATATTGAAGGATAATGGCACCATTACATTAGATTCCTTAAACATTACCGATGTAACGATGACGGTCAAAGTAACCGGCACGTACGTAATCGGAGGCTCTTTCGGACAAGCGAACATTCCAAAGGTGTTTAGTATTGTGGCATCAAGCGCTGACATAAGTAAAACTACATCGGCAATCAGTAAGAACGATATTCTGACCATCACGTTTGATATGCCTACGAACCAAAGCGGAGAGCTGTTAAATGCTGAAGCGGTGAATCAATTCGTCAAATTCGGAACAACGGCAAATCCGAAGGTTTTGGGGGCTGCCTACAACGGCAAATGGAGCGACAATGGCAAGACTCTTACCATCACGGTAACGGATGTCACAGGTTCAACCATTCAAATAGGGGATAGCATTACCGTATCCGGCTTGAAAAATGCGTTAGGCACCTCTATCGAAAGTATGGACACCTTGGCACTTAGCGGTATTTTTGATGGAAGGCATTTCGCAATAGCTTCCAGCAAAATGAGCTCCGGTGGAATTGGAAACCTTACTGTAAGTATCACGATACAGCCGGTAAAAGATCATGCAGGGACCGAAGTCATTATATTCGAGCTTTTAAAGGGAACGGGCAATTCACAAGTGCCGGTACAACTGATAGCATCCCAGCAGGACATAGTCGGCAATACAGTGGTTAACCAATCATTCGATAACATTACAGGTTCTCTGACGGATTATACAGTGAAGGCGTATCTCTTCGATAACATTACCGGTACAACCGGCTCACAGCTGCTGAGTCAAATGGTTTCAATGAAGATTGAATAATGGAGTGAGGATGATGGAGGGGATTCTTCCATCATCCTCAATTTCCAAATAAGAAGGGATGATCATTCAAGTGATGAAAAAATCGCTTATACCCGGAGTCATTCTGGGACTACTAGCTGCAAGCCTAACTCCAATCGCACCAACTGCATTCATAGCTTCTGCCTATGCAGCAACTACACCAGTTACCATTTCCACCACCAATACATCTTATGTTGTTGGAAGCCAGCTGCATATTACAGGAAGCTCACCTGCGGGCAAAGACATTACGTTCAAAATGGTGGATAGCACCGGTTATGTTATTCATGTGGACGCGATATATGGCAAAGACAATAATGGACAATACAGCTTTGATTTTACATTACCCTCCAATAAAACGGGGACAATGACAATCATCGCAGGGTATGGAGGAGCGAGCGGGGAGTTTGCACTTAAGAATATAACCGTTAACAATCCGAGTTCAAATGAAACCGGAGGCAGCCGTGGTGGCGGCGGTGGCGGCGGAGTCTACATCCCCCCGACTACAAGCCAACCAACAGATAATTCGGCCGGAACCGTAAATTTGACCGCTGCGATCAAAGAGTCATTATCGAATGGGGTTGTAACGGTAACCTTTGATTCTTCGAAGCTGACGGAGCTTATGTCATCTTCGGCTACCTCAGCATCGAAAGTGTTAGTACTGGATGTAAAAGAAACTGGTAATACAGTGAAAACGGAATTAACTACGCAGGTGTTGAGTTTGCTTGCTTCTAAAAATGAGGATGTAGTGCTGCAAGTACAGACAAGTATTGGTGCATACAACCTACCTATCAAACAGCTGGATGTTGCCTCTATAGCTCGAGAGCAAGGCGTTTCGGCGAGCGATGTAAAGATTGCTATCTCAATGGATAAGCTCCAAGCTGACAAAGCTGCTGCTGTTAATTCAACGGCTTCAAAGCAAGGCTGGCAAGTATTGAGCGTGCCTGTGGACTTTACAGTTTCCATTGTTGCAAGTGACGGCACAAGCAAACCAATCAATTCCTTTACCCGTTATGTAGAACGTTCGATCCCTGTGCAATCAACTGTTAATGCAAAAACTGCGACAGGAGTTATGTACAACGAGGCAAATGGTACTTTCAGTCCTGTGCCGACGTTATTTACTGGGGTGAATGCAACGTTATTCCGCAAAGGAAACAGTATTTATACCATTATTGACAATCCAAAAACATTTTCCGATATTAGCGGTCACTGGGCCAAGAATGATATCGAATTGCTGGCAAGCAAGCTTATTGTTAACGGTATAGAGAACGATAAGTTTGCTCCTGATAATAATATCACTCGAGCTGAATTTGCTGCGCTGCTCGTACGCTCATTGGCTGTAGAAGAAGTAAAGGCGACCGGCTTTACTGATGTTACCGCAGCGAATTGGTTTTCTGGCGCGGTAGGAGCTGCTAAAGCGGCCCAATTGATTGCCGGTTTTGAGGATGGAACCTTCCAACCTAATGCCAAGATTACACGTGAACAAATGGTAACCATGATTATAAGAGCATTCCAATTTGCCGGTAAAGAAGTATCATCGGATAGTACAGTTATCAATAAGTTTACGGATCGAGCCGATATTTCTGATTGGTCGAAGGATGCAGTTGCCAAATCAATCGCAGCCGGCGTTATTCAGGGGATGACAGATACGACATTTGCTCCGCATGAAAATGCTACTCGTGCTCAAGCAACCTTGATGCTAGAAAGAATGCTTCAATATTTGCAATTTATAAATAAATAGATAACGAGGAAATAGGCTGGATCTTCGCGAAAATAGGGCGAAAGAATCCAGCCTATTTAATACTTGCATGATAGTACCGATGAGTTATACATATTAGGAAATTGGTTATAATAATACGTTTTTGGGCAGAGGTGTTAAATGTCGATTCTCGGTACAAAGTTGCATATTCCTCATACAAGAAATGAATTACTTATTGAACGTCCTTTACTCATTAAGTCTCTTAATGAGGGATTAAAAGCCAAGCTGACCGTTCTGACGGCTCCGGCAGGTTATGGCAAAACAACAGCTTTGGTCGAGTGGGTGCAGCAATGCGGATGTCCTGCCGTATGGGTTTCCTTGGATCGCCATGATAACGATCTTGTTCAATTTTGGAGCTATGTGCTTGCAGCTGTCGAGCGTGTATATTCAAATTTAAGCGGCAAGCTGGCTTCGCATTTGGATGGGCTGATCTCAGGGGTGTTTGGGCCTTTCCTGGTGGAGCTTCAGAATGGATTTGCCCATATTTCCGACGATATGGTACTTATCCTTGATGATTTCCATCTGATCGAGCTTGCCTCTATTCATACCTCACTGGAGTATTTGCTTGAGCATTTGCCCTCAAATATCCATCTTTATATAGCGAGTCGTTCTGAGCTTCCTTTTCCTGTAGCAAGATTGCGGGCCAAAGGCGAGCTTAAAAAAATTGCCGTTCAGAATTTGAAATTTCGATTGGATGAGGGTGCGCGCTACCTTCATAATTGTATGGGGCTGTTGTTGTCCGAGGAAGAGATATTCGAGCTCGTTCGTTGCACGGAAGGCTGGATCAGCGGACTGCATCTGGCAGCGCTTTCTGTGAAAAGCAGTGAAGATCCCTCGATGATTATTAAAGAATTTAGCGGGCGGCATCGGGATATTTCCACTTATCTGCTAGAAGAGCTCTTTGAGCAGCAGCCCGAAGAGATCCAAAGCTTTTTATTAACTACCTCAATATTGAACCGGATGAATCATTCATTATGTGAAACGGTTACAGGTTTGGGAAATGGTCAGGAACGATTGGACAGGATGGAGAGACTGCAATTGTTCGTCATTCCTTTGGATGAGCGGAGGGAGTGGTATCGATATCACCATTTATTTGCTGATTTCTTGCAGCAGCAGCTGCGTCACAAGTTTCCGGAGCGGTGGGCAGAGGTACACGCGAATGCGGCCAGGTGGCTGAAAGAGAACGGGTTAATGGAAGAGGCTGTAGAGCACTATCTTGCGGGCCATCATTACGATGAAGCCGCATCCTTGATTGAGAGGAGCTTATTTGATCTTCGATTGAAGAGGGCGCTGCTGCTCCGATGGGTAAATATGCTGCCTGAGGCTCACCTGGAGATGATGCCCGGTATTCAATGCTTCAATATTAAAATATTGGCGGATACAGGGGAGTTGGACTTGGCTGAAGCCAAGCTGCTAGCGCTGCAAAATAAGTTAACTGACCCTGTGTGGCAACCGTGGGCGGATTCCCTTTTGCTTATAACAAGTGAAATTGCTATGTATCATAAAGATATCAAGCGAGCATCGGAATGTCTTGAGGAGTTCGAGCGTCGTGCGCCCAATGGCAGCTATTTGCAAATGATTTCAGGCAATACGTTCCAAGACACCGACTATGAAACTCTGTTAGCTTTTATTGAAGATCTTCATGAAGGGGCTACTTATTTTCTGAAGTGGATCAAGGTGTGGGAGCAAAAGAAACATTATCCATTCGTCGGGTACTTCTATCGAGCATATGGTGAGGTGATGTATGAGTGGAACCGGTTGGAGGAAGCAGAAATATATGTAGAGCGGGTACTTAAGCAAAAGCAGATGGAGCCCTACGGACGAATATTGGTTCAGGCTTCCATTACCGCAGCAAGGATTAGCCGTGCTAAAGGCAATACGATCAGAGCGTTCGAGCTGTTAGAACAAGCGAAGCTCAGGATTAACTCACCGGATAAGCAGGCTTTTATGATGATGCTGGATTCAGAAAAGGCTTCACTATCGCTACTGGAAGGATTTACAAATAATACTTTGGCTTGGATGCATACCTGCGGATTGAAGAGCACGGATCCTATACCAATGAATCAAATCAGTATGTATATTCATTTGAGTAAGGCACTCGCGGCAAACAGTCAGGGTTCTGAAGCTTTGGGGCTGCTCGACCGGCTGTACCGCTTAGTGGATGGAGAGCGGCTTCATGATAAAATCCGGGTGCTGATCGTACAAAGCGTAGTGCTTTACAAACAGGGGGATACGCCAGCTTCGCTGTTGAAGCTGGAGGCAGCTCTGCTTCTGGCAGAGCCACAAGGATATCTGCGCAGCTTTATTGACGAGGGGGCGGTGATTGCCAAGCTGCTATCTCAATACTTGCATATGCGGCAGCATAGCTTTATCCGTAATTCGACTACGGTATCGCTTATTTATATTAAGAGGCTGCTGCAAATGGTAAATATTCATGCAGATGATACAATGATGCCCATGGTTCTATTGACTGAGCAGGAAACGAGAATTTTGAAAATGGTTGAGCAAGGATGGGTAAATAAGCAAATGGCTGAGCTGCTTAATGTGAAACCTAATACAATCAAGATGCATATGAAAAATATTTATAAAAAGCTTGACGTCAACAGCAGATTACAGGTGCTGCAGCGGGCTAGAGAGCTGAAGGTTCTGTAGCAGCCAAGAATAAGCTTATTGTAGTGTGTTGATCCGTCTGCCACAAAGACCGTCACGAGTTTCGTGACGGTCTTTGCATTTGTACCCACTCTATTCGTAGGTCGAGCCTGAGAAGGAAGTATCCTTAGCTTTCCAGCTTACTGGAGCCTATAATCGTCAATCTTGGCATCGTCTTCCCACACTTCCAGAAAGAGCGCATCACATTCATCAAAGTCTGAGGGCGTTAATGCCAGCACCTTTTCTTCCTCTGTACTGACAAAAACATTGTCCATCTGTTCTCCCCTAAGTGCTATTACGACATATATTTTCATATTCAAGATCCTCCAATAAGAGTTATATCAGCGAATTATAGCATAAAATGATAAACGGTGACATGTATGCCCAAGACTTCATTATCGTTTGTCACCACCAATTGAGTCGATTCAGCTTCTATGATATATTTGGTATTAACTAATAAATTAAGGAAATACCTAATAAAATTAGGTAATAACTAATATTTTTTGAGGTAAGGAGTTGTGAAAATTGCTTGAATGGATGTTAAGAAAAGTGATGGCGGAGAGAGGAATATGGTCAGGCGCGGCTCTGGCTCGTCTACTTAAGGAAAGGGCCGATTATAGACTATCCGCTCCATCAATTAGCGCATTGTTAACCAGCCAGCCGAAGCAGATGAAGGCAGATACATTGGATGCATTATGTACAGCATTAAATTGTTCTCCAGGCGAGCTATGGGTATACACATCACCGAAGGAAGCGGAGGGTGCATAACTATGAGTGTCAAAGATATCGTTCCGTTTGGTGAGCCGATATTACGTAAAACGGCTAAGCCCGTTGATGTCATTACTTCGAAGACAATCAAACTGCTGGAGGATATGACCGAAACGTTGTACGCGACAGACGGACGTGCCGGACTTGCAGCGCCTCAAGTTGGAATCCTTAGAAGAATTATCGTTATGGATTGTGGTGATGGTTTAATTGAGTTAATTAATCCTCAGATTATTGCAGCTAGCGGGGAGCAGCTCGGACCTGAGGCTTGCTTGTCCTATCCGGGGTATTATGGGAATGTGATGAGGGCCGACTACGTCAAAATAACAAGCCTTAATAGACAAGGCGAGTCCTTTGAGATGGAGGGGAACGGATTTCTTGCAAGATGTATCCAGCATGAAATCGACCATTTAAACGGCGTACTGTTTATCGATCATGCTCAAGATCAATGGCTCTATCACGAGAAGACGAAACACAAGATCAGCTTGCTAGACGTAATTAAATTGACAAACCAGTGAATTTGGATAGTCAGTTAATTCAGCAACATTCCTAAGTGCAACCTTTTCTTTCCAGCCGCGTCTAATAACATGGCATGACAAAGGAGGTTACATTTCAATGAGTACAGTACAAATCACGATGGCTGAGGCTTTATCCGTAAGGGCAGCTATTGGCCGGAAATTACACCAGCTGTTTCACGAAAGAAATATGAACAGTACATCGATCATAGAAAAAGGAGAGACAGCTGAGATACCGGCACGGTCCGTGGATGTTCTCACCCGCGAGATTGAAGCCGTTAACGCCGATTTCCGTAAAATTGATGTATTGCTGGCTAAGGCCAACATTGAACGCACTATTGTTTGGGATGGTCAGCCGATTACTATATTGGAAGCCATCGAATTAGCCAAGCAAACGCGAATAGAAATTCAGTAGCTGGGGTCGTTAGGCAACCGTAAAAAACTAGAGCGTCAAACGCAGCGTTCAGGATTTGGCGAGGGTGCTACAAGCTTATTCACAGTAGCCCTATATGATCCGGAATCATACCGCAACGAGTCCTTGAAGAAGGAACGTGAAGTGACGAAGCTGTCCTCTTTAATTGAGCAATCCAACCATCTGCATTACATAGATTTTGACGCTTCTGCTTATATGGGATAGCGGTACGATAGTCAGGATAATTCTCCCTGGCTTCGTGTCTGCAATCGTTCTGTTTGCAGGTAGGAAGCCGGTGAGAATCCGGCGGCGGGAAAGTGGGGAAACCGTTTGTTGTTTGTCGGATACAAACAAATACACTTATTGGATAATGAATCCCTTGCGAGACGGATTACGATTATTCGGTTATACGCTGTAACAGTTAACGTCATACGGACTTATGTGAAAAATTGTGAATCCCCGTTTCCTGTCGGGGCCGGCATGGGTACTCCTGTGCCGGCCTTTTTTCTGGTTTATAGGTAATAAAAGAAGCCTCCAGCTTCCACTCTACCGTGGATTTGGAGGCTTCTTCAGTCAGGCTGGTCGACAAGACCGACTTATTTTACCGTCTTGTTGTAAGTGCCCAATTTGCCGGAAATTTCTTTTGCGGCAGCGTCCAAAGCTTCTTTCGGCTGCTTTTTACCGTTCAGCACTTCTTCAATTGCACCTTCGGTCAGCTGGCGTGCCTCAGGGAATACGCCCATTACTGCGCCTTGGGTAGCCGTGTTAGCTTTTGTAGAATGCAGTTGATCAACAGCTGTTTTCAATTGCGGATATTTAAGCAGGTTGTCTTTTACGGTTTGCTCGTCATACGCTTTTTTCGTAATCGGGAAGTAGCCGGTATTTACGTGCCAGTAAGCTTGCTGCTTAGGTTCTCCCAGGAATTTAATGAAGTCCCAAGCCGCTTTTTGCTCATCATCGGTACGGTTGTTCAAGATGTACAAGCTTGCGCCGCCGACAATAACGCCGCCGTCTTTAGCATCGGATGGCTTCGGAAGGAAGCCGGTACCTACTTGGAATTTACCTTGCGCGCCGTCTACGATACCGCGAAGGGAACCCGTGGAATCAAGCGTCATAGCAACTTGGCCTGCGATAAATGCTTTTTTTGTATCATCAGTTTTGCGTCCCAGGTTCAATGCGGATTTATCATCAACCATTTGCTTCCACCAAGCAAGAGTTTTCACGCCTGCATCGCTGTTAATCATGGACTCGGTAGCCAGACCTTTGCGGCCGTTGCCGTTATTCAGTAATTCTGCACCTTGGTTAGCGAAGAACTGCTCCATAAACCAGCCGTAAATGGCGAAGGAAGCGCCGGATTTACCGTCTTTGGTCAATGCTTTAGCTGCTTTGGCAACTTCTTCGTAGGTTGCTGGAGGTTTTTCCGGATCAAGGCCTGCTGCTTTAAACATATCTTTGTTGTAATAAAGGATTGGATTGGACGTATTGAAAGGCATCGCGTTCAGCTTGCCGTCAATTCTATAGTAGTTAAGAATGTTTTCTTCAAGCTGGGTCAGATCGTATTTATCTTGGTCAATAAATTTTTGCATAGGAGTAATTGCCTTGGAATCGATCATGAAACGGCTGCCGATTTCGAATACTTGAATGAGCGCAGGGCCGCTTTTGGAATCCATGGATGCCTTCATTTTGTTCAAGCTTTCATCGTAGGTTCCTTGGAAAACCGCTTCTACAATAACATTTTTCTGGGATGCGTTATAGTCGGTAACCAGCTTGTCGATTGCTTTGCCGAGCTCACCGCTCATCGAATGCCACCAAATGACCTTTACCGGCCCCTTACTGCTAGTTGTTGGTGCAGGTGCTGCTGCATCTTTGTTTCCACTGCTCGCTGCAGGCTGGTTTCCGGTATTGCCGCATGCTGCCAAAAGCACCATCATAACCGCCATACACAACGTGATCAGGCTCTTGATATTGATTCTTTTCAAAGTGGTGCTTTTCATTTGTAAGGTTCGCTCCCTTTAATTTGTAGTTGAGTAAATCTATATAGAGCGCCTAAGCCTACCGGCGCATAATAATCTCAGTGCAGCCGGTCAGCCTTTGACTGCACCCGCAGTAATGCCGCGGACAAGCTGCTTGATTCCAAGCGCGAGCAGCAGTAAGGAGGGCAGCAGCACTAAAGTAACTCCAGCCAGTACGAGATTCCACGAGGTCATTTCCTCGAATTGCAGCATGCTGATGCCGATCTGTACGGTGCGCATCTTTTCTCCATTAGTGATGAGCAATGGCCACAGGTACATATTCCAATGAGTCAGGAAGGAATACACCCCAAGTGTGGCTAAAGCCGGTCGGGACAATGGCAGCACCAGTCGGAAAAAGCTCCGAATATGTCCGCATCCATCTATTTTCGCTGCCTCGAACAATTCACTCGGTAATTGAAGGAAGAATTGGCGAAGCAGGAAGGTTCCAAAAGCGGAAGCAAGGAAAGGGATGATCAGTCCTTCGTAGCTATCCAGCCAACCCCAGCTTTTAATGGTTAAATAGTTCGGAATCATAGTGACTTCCCAAGGGATCATCATGGTGGAGAGGAACAGGGCGAACAGTACCGTTTTACCAGTGAATCTTAAAAAAGCAAACGCATAAGCGGCCAAGCTTGCCGTTAATATTTGTCCTATCATAATGGCAGTCGAGATCATGAAGCTGTTCGTAATGAATTTGAAGATCGGGACAAGCTTCGCCACCTGCAGAAGGTTCTCCCAATACAGCCCTCCAGGAATCAGCTTAGGAGGATAGGATGATGATTCGGCCTGCGTCATGAAGGTAGCGGAGAAGGTAAATAATATGGGATACAGCATCAGCGCAGCGGCAATCCCGAGAACGATGTAAATGGTCGTATTTTGCAAACGTGAGGTCATTGATAATGCACCTTCTTTTCAAAAACTTTGAACTGAAGAAGGGTCAGAACCAGGATGATTGCGAACAGCACGAGCGCCTGAGCGCTCCCGATACCGAAGCGGAAGTTAATGAATGCATCCTGATAAATGTTGTACACGACTACATCCGTCGTATTCATGGGGCCGCCTCGCGTCAAGATGTGGATTTGCCCGAATGATTGGAATGCACCGATCACCGATACAATGAAAACAAAGAATAGTGTTGGCGATACCAGGGGCAGTGTCAGCTGGACGAAGGTGCGTACAGGACCGGATCCGTCGATTTTGGCACTATCATAGATATCTTCAGACACCCCCTGAAGTCCGCTCAGCAGCACAATGTAATTGAAGCCGAGATTCATCCAGACGGTCATGATGGATATGGAGACCAACGCCCATGCAGGGTCCGTCAACCATCCGATAGGCTGGATACCGACGAGGCTTAGAAAATAATTTAAAATTCCTACACTCGGGTGATACAGCATCATCCAGATGACGGAGCCGGTTCCAACGGAAATGGCAATGGGCAAGGAGAAAATGAATTGAAAAGCGCGCATGCCACGAAGCTTGTTATGGGTCAAGGCAGCCAGCAATAGTGCTATGAGGATGCAGGTAGGCACAGTCAGCAGAGTGAAGGATAAAGTCACTTTCAAGCTTTGATAGAACTTCTCAGATAGAAATAATTCCTGAAAGTTTTCGAGCCCTACGTAAGCGGCAATACGTCCTCGCGGGTCAGTCAAATGCAGACTTAAATATACGGATTTAACCAATGGATAAAAAAGAAAGATGCCGAACAGCAGAAGAGACGGGGCGAGAAACAAGCAGGCGAGCAGATTCTCTCTGAACCGCAAATTGCGGAGGCTTTGAGCCTTGGTCAGGTGCTGCCGCGCATTTGCTTCTGTGGGTGACGGCAACCCGAGGTCTTGTTTTAACAGACTCATTGCGTGTTCACTCCTTACGGTTTTCACTTGGCTCATGGTGTAAATACCGGATGTTTGTTTGGCCCCCATGATTGCAGGGGTTGACTTAGTCAGTATAACGGACATATGTAAACCAAGAGTTAAGGGGATGTGAAGTTATCATGGAGTAAGGGCTTTCCCTTTACAAAATATCCATATCATTAAGGGGGCAGCGGAGTGGTAATGAGATAGGGAGCAGGAGAAAATTTTTAACCTAGTCAATTATTATGGTATTATATGGGTAACTTATGACCTCGAAAAATGGACAAGCAGCATATCATAGTGGGGTGAAGAACCATATTATTCGGAGACCCGAGTAGAGGTACGGTTATCATTGCCTGAAAATGTCGATTATTATAAGAAGCTTCAATATCAGATTATTAGTGAGCAGAGCTATCCGAACGGCGAAGACAGCTGGTATACGATGAGCAAATCGGTATGAGCTGCTAAGTCAAGGAAAGGAATAAAGGTTTCCAGCAAGTCCATGCAGAAATATAAATGGATTGCAGGTTTGGCGGGCATGGGATGTGTCATCATTTTATAAATGTACTTGCATCTGCGTATTTGGACCAAGCGAAAGCTTACGATGCAAGCTTTCCATATGGAAAGCTCTAAGGAGAGCGGAAATGAAAGTATACGGAGTAAAGGTTGTAGCCTTGTATAAAAACAAACTGGTTATTGTTAAGCAGTTTAGGGAAGGGAAGAAGAGATTCACTTATGAGCTTCCCGGAGGGAGAATAGAAAATAACGAGGATTTAAAAGAAGGAGCGCGCAGGGAATTAAGCGAGGAGACGGGCTTGGTTGCAGGCAGCTTAATAGAACTGGGAACGTTCAGCATTCCCAAAAGTCCGGTAGTCATTACGCTGTTTTTCACAAACGATATCGTTGAATTACAGAATCAACAGCTCGATAAGGACGAGGACATCCATGTTCTGTTTATAGATGTCGCGGAGGCGTTTGCCCATGTTGCCAGCGGGAAGTGGCAGGATACGAGGCTCGGCTTCGGTTTGGTTCTGGCCAGGTCTAACGGACTGCTTTAAGCAGCCAGTTTGACGGCCTGGATCAGTAAAAGTATGCAGCAGTAAATGGGTGAAGGAGGGTCTACACATATGGGTACCACTATTTATATGGTCAGGCATGCAGAGTCGCCATTTTCGATCGAAAATGAAAGGGTTCGTGAATTATCTCCCAAAGGCCGGGCGGATGCTGAGGCTGTAACCAATATTATGCTTCAGCAAAATATACAAGCTATCGTATCGAGTCCTTATAGAAGAGCTATCCAAACCGTTGAAGGGCTGGCCAAACAATTAGGGCTTGAGATTGAGATCGAAGAGGATTTAAGGGAGAGGCTTCTTGCTGATAGCTATTATCCAATGGAGGATCAGGATTTCATGCCGACGATAGAGAGGGTGTTCAAAGAACCGAGCTTTGCCATGCCCGGCGGCGAATCGAATGAAGCTTCTCAGAAAAGAAGTATTTCCGCTTTGCAGCAGGTAATGAAGAGGCATAAGGGCAAAAACATAGCTGTCGGCACCCACGGAAATATTATGACGGTGATGATGAACTATTTTGACAGCAGCTATGGGTTGGAATTTTGGAAGCAGACGAGCAAGCCGGATATATATAAGCTGCAGTTTGACAACAGGGATCAATTGATTGAGGTACGCCGATTATGGGAACTAGCCTAAGCTCCTTGTTGTTCACACCCTTGCACACCTCTAACTTTAATCCCTCCTTAAGCGTAAAGATGTCACGAGATCTGTATGAGCATCGATAAGCCAAGGATGGACTACCTTCAAATGCTCTCTGCGACTCCACAAATATTCGATATAGACATAAACCCCATGCTCCAAGCTGATATCCAGCTGACTTAGCAGCTCTGCCAAGTAAGGCGGCTGGCCGGATTGATCCCATTCAATTTTATCCGCAATAAAAACAATTTTATCCAGCAAGGTGCTTGGGGCTTTCAAGGTTGTGTGGCATTCGATGGCTTCAAGTACCGGAGTAAGCTCAACGCCGAATACTTGCTCAGCAATGACCCGCGAAAGCTTCTGATGGATGATCATCGGGAAACTCTCTTCTTCAGGTAAAATGTCGAGGTTCCATTCCCGAGCTGCATCGATTCTTTGATTATTAGGTATAATGGCGCTAATATCATGCAAAAAGCCTGCCGCGCGCGCTTGATCTGCATCACATCCAAAGCGTGCGGCCAGACGTCCTGCTTCATATCCAACCTTTAAACAGTGTTCAGCCGTATGCGGGTGATTATGTAGTCTTAGAAAGCTGCTGACATCCTCCTCCAAATCTCCGGAGAAAGTCATAGAGCTTTTCATTTGCTGCAGCAGCGGATGCAGGTACATGTGATTTTCACCTCTTACTTAGTGTATTTTCATTATCATACCACATCTGTCTGAAGCCCCACTCAGTTGTTCAGTTACCGTCACATCTGCTAGTTCAAATCTAATTTCATCCCGGTTACGGCTAATGTGACTCTTGCAGGCAGCTTATAGTCGGTTCGGAAATCTACACCGTGAGACATATGCGTGAACAAGGCGCGATCCGGGTTGGTCTCCTCGAGTAGTTCCAGGGCTTCGACCATATCATACACGGAACGGGTTGCCAGATCGACAGGCTCCTTATAATAATTGGTCCCTAGTATAAGCAGCTGCAGCCCGAACATAGGGGCTTTTTCTTCGGCATTCAGATTAATTGAATCCGGGCAGTAGGCCCAACTGTAAGAAGATGGTTTCGTCCTATCGAATCGATAAGCATAGGAATAGCCATTTTTCCCATGGCATACTTTCCACGGCTGAATGCGCCAGTTTCCCCAATCCATTCCAGCGCTGCAATCGTGGAAAATCAATTGATTTTCCAGCCACGGAAACTGTTTGCGGAGCGTTTGCAGCACATCAGCAGGTGCATATACATGTCCTTTCTTTCTCAGCCAGCGGCAGGCATCGGCCCATTCAGGGAGTCCGGCAATATGGTCGAAATGGGCGTGTGTAATCAGCACATGTCCGATGAATCTTTTATCCAAAAGCTCCATCTGAGTTCTCCATTCCGGTCCGCAATCGATTAGGAGCTCACCCTCAGCTGCTTCCAGCATCGCAGACGACCGAAATCGGCGGTTCAAGCCGGTCGTTCTAGCCTCCGAGCATACTTCGCAAGAGCAATACACCCTTGGAACCCCCATGGAATCACCCGTACCCCATAATATTAATGTATCTTTATTCATAGTTATGTCGCTCCATAGAATCTGACATTTTACATCTAAAAGAATAGCAGGAAACGAATGCGCCAACAAGCAGCATTACTCTATTTTTGTTCAGAAGTGTTGACGCTGGTTGATTGTGAAATTACAATAAATACCAGGCAACATTAGTATCTGGACTAGCCTTACAACATAAGTAGTTAAGGGAGGATAATCATATGGCAGAGGATACACGGGGTATCGAATGGGCAAAGAAAATTCAGGCTATAGCCCAAGCGGGCTTAACCTATACTCAAAATGTTTATGATGTGGAACGATATGAGCAGTTGAGGGCACTTAGCGTAGAAATGATGGCGGCTTATTCAGGCTTGGAAATAGAGCGGGTGGCAGGACTTTTTGCCAACGAGATCGGTTATGCTACTCCGAAGGTTGATGTAAGGGGCGTGGTAATCCAAGATGGCCGGGTGCTGTTGGTTAAAGAAGTGAATGATGGCTGCTGGTCTCTTCCCGGCGGTTGGGCGGATATTGGATTGTCGCCTCGGGAGAATGTAGTTAAAGAAATAAAGGAAGAGTCAGGCTACGAGGTTACGCCTGTCAGACTGTTGGCGGCGCTTGACCGCAATCTGCACGCGCATACGCCGCTTGCTTATCACGTGTACAAGCTGTTCATTCAGTGTGAACTGATCGGCGGGGAACCACAGGCGAGTGTTGAGACGAGTGAAATCGGCTTTTTCGGTGAGGATGAGCTTCCACCATTGTCAGTCGATCGAGTGACGGAGTCGCAAATGCGCATGCTGTTCAAGCGCGTTCGTGAGTCGGCCGCGGAGACAATATTCGATTGATTCGCGAGTGAGCTCTGAGCACAAGCTCGGCTCTTGAAGTGGAAATCAGGTAAGGAAGGAGTGACATGATGGCCGCTTATGCACAATCTGGTGTTGTGATGGCGCTACTGATAGGGATCGGCTTGCTGTTTATTGGACGGACAAAATCCCGTCAGCCGCGCAGCCTGAATAGTAGACTAGCGCGATGGACAGGATATGCACTCATTGTCATGACGATTTTTCTTATTGTTGTTGGGATCCTTCAGTATTTGGCTGAGAGATCACATAGCTATGGTCATTAGGCATATTTGCATAAAACAAGGGCAGGAAAGAATAACGGTACGCGAATGCCAAGTAAAGTACAAGGGCAAGCAGTAGGGCGCCGACCCAGATCAACGGCTTATCATGGAGCAGATGCATCCAGAAAATGTTGACGACAACGGGGCCAATAAGCAGGATGGCGGCAGGAACGAACCAACCGAAGAGCAGGAGTACTCCCGCTGTCATTTCGGTTGCCTTAACCAATGGATACAGGTAGCCCGTGTCGATAAGAAATCCAGTTGCTTTCTGGTTCACAGGCATAAAGGGCTGTTTGCCGGCCTGGATCAGGAAGCCGTTGACGGCTCCTGCGATGAAGATCATACCAAGCAGAATTCGGACAATTGTTACTGAAATCTCGAACATGGTGCTTATCTCCTTCTCTCTTATGGCACAATCATAATCGCAGACTCGATAACCGGTGTTTGACTATAAGCTGCATACAGGCCCTCTTGATTGATCAGCTCTTTGGGCACCTCCCTGCGCTTCCACATCATCTCAAATGGATTCGTGAACGGGAAAGGAGAAATGCGGACCGAATCTGCGGATATCCAAGACGGCTGCAGAGGCTCATCGGACTCTGTCCCTTTATTGGGAGAATCCGCGCGCATGGTCGTCCGGTATGCAGCCTGCAGGCTATTCGTGCGACTCGCTCCATCCGTAATGCAAAGCCAGAGGGAGAGCTCATCCATCGCTTGCAGCCACTTCAAGTGGAGATGAAGCAGTGCGAGGGACTGTCCGGAATGGCAACCGAGTTTGTCGGTGAGCCGCTTCGACCGCTCCTTCTCGGCCAGGATGAAAACTTGGGCCTTGGGAGAAACGCCACCCACCAGATTCGAAACCGTCTCTGGCCGAAAAGAAGTATAATGCATGCTGCAGAGCATCGCCGCGTATTCGCTATGTTCTTCTATCTCCGCAAGCCCTCTTGTATAATGCGGCAGCCTTATCATCAATGGATAATCGGCGACAGAGAATGGGCGGCCCCTTCCATCGTTCCAGATCGGCACCTCGTCCAAATCGATCCAAGCTCGGTCATGTTCTTTTACCGCGTAATTGAATTCCTCGCGCCGAGTATCTTCCGGAAATACGCTATCCCTCAGATGCAGCGCCATTTGTCCAGCTAGATTGGCATGATCGTCGTTCGTCGTGAGGACGAAACGGTCTTGTTTTTCCGCAACCAGCATCGAAAACTTCCTCTCATTATGTTTTGCAGTACTGATAATAAAGTAGCATCGCAAATTCGTTTTGGATAGTATACGATCGTATAAGGAGTGAAGGCGATTTATGAGCGAGGAGGGATGAATGATGGATAGCTGGGGGACGGAAGCAGAGAAGCTGGAAGCTTCAACATTCATCGGGAGAGAGTCGGAGCAAGCAAAAATGCTGAAATATCTTAAGAGTGGGGAACAAGCCGCTCCGCTGTTGAACATATATGGAACCGGCGGCGTAGGGAAAAGTCGGTTGGTTCGTCAATACGGCTGTCTGGCTCGGGGGGAAGGCGCGGTTTTTGTACTTGCCGACTTTCGTAATGTGGCGTCAGCGCCAGAGGACTTCGAAGCGTTTCTGAAAGGCGAGCTGGGAGAAAGCGACCGCAATCCGGTAAATGTGATGAACGAGATAGCCGCCAAGAGCAAGGTTGTGCTCGCTTTGGACTCATATGAGAGAGCGGCTGCATTGGATCAATGGTTACGCGAATCGTTCATTTCTCAGCTCGCCAAGGGAATTGTCATAGTTATTTCCGGGCGCTATCCGTTGGATGGAGAATGGTTGAGGTCATCGTTCTGGCGTCAGCGCATTGAGACGCAGCCCCTTAGAGGGTTTACAGACCTGGAGGTTCGGCAGTTTCTTGGCAAGCATGGGATGACTGATGAGGTGTACTTATCGAAGGTAGCGGCATGGTCCAAAGGCTTGCCACCCGCTTTGAGCCTTTTGCCGCCGACGGAACCACGGGAAGCCTGGCCGGATTTGGGTCGTTTATCCGGCCAATGGCTGTGGGAAACGATGGACGGGTCGCTTCGCCGGTGGACGGAATACGCCTCAGTTACGCGGATTTTCAATCAGGAGATGCTGGGGCGGATTAGCGGCAGCGCTCCATCGGAAGAAGAGTTCGAAGCGTTAACCCGGTTGTCATTCATATCCGATTCCCAAAGAGGCTGGTACGTACAGGAAGGCATTCGGGAGGCCGGCCGTTCAGGCATCGTTTCGCAAAAGCAAACCGGACACATACGCGGAATGCCGCAGACGGTGTATGGAGTATTATTTGGAGCTGGTGAAAAAGAGGACGCGAGAGAACGCAGGTTGGATGCTGCAGGAGCTAATCTTCCATTTATCCGATTCTATGATCCGCTCCATCGCTATGAAGGATATCTCTTCTTGCAATGTGTTGGAAACGTTGAGCGCAAGCAACTTTCACGAAGTATGCGCTTTTCTGGAACGGCGTAGAGTAGCTCCGGCCAAGAAGGAGAACCGCTACTTCGACCACGAGAGTGATGCAATCTACACATTGGAAATGTCGCATGAGGAGGATGCCCTGCGGGCGAGCTTGGTCGATCCGGCAGACTGGCTGGCGCTTGGATTGGACTCGGTTAAGCTGCTGCGGAGCCCAAGCGGCTCTATGATAGGCTTATTGGCTGTCATTCCGATTCATCGGCAAACGCTCGATTATTTAAGCGAAAGTGTTGTCACGAGAGCGTACTTTCAGACTTTATCTGTGGAAGAGCGCTTGGCGTTATCTGTACCGCGTGAAAATCCTGCGGGGTGGTACGTCCGCATGCTGGACGTAGCCGATCCGGCGGATGCTATTGCCCGGTCGGAGCTGATGAACGCGGCGCTCGGTTATTTCGCATTCGGTGGCAAAGTACTGCTATCCACATACGTGCCGTTTTACCAGGAGTATCTGCGAAGGCTGGGTTTTGAGGAGGTACCCGGCGCCGCGCATCACGACTATGGAGATAATCGCCTGGCACCGACATTTCTGCTCGATCTTAGCGGGGAGGGCTGGTGGCGTTGGCTCACCCGTATATCCTCCCAGAATGGCCAAGCCATCGCAGTTCCGCAGTCTCTTCCGTTTCGGCTTACGGGCAGGGAAACCGACATCGCCCGCCTGCTCTTCCAAGGCTATACGAATCCTGAAATGGCCAAACAATTGTTCGTCAGCGAGGTAACCGTGAAAAAATACGTGTCCCAGCTGCTAAGCAAATCGGGATGCAGAAACCGGTCCCAATTGGTTCGTATGCTAATGGCTTTTGATTTTCAGTAGACGTTCAAATCATCTGCGCTATGCCCGGATGCAAACGTTTAGTCGCAGAGAACCGGCGGTTATACCGATACCCTGCGACTTTATGATGCGTATAGGATCGAGAACGTTAGTTCATTAGAATTGCTCGTCGGCCGTAGGACCGTAGAGGCCCGGCACCGGAACATCGAGCAGCCGCAAATAAACCCCGAGCTGAGCCCGATGATGGACCATATGGCTCAATCCGAAAGTGCGAAACGCGATCGCACGCGGTTGACGGAGAATGATATGGTCGCCATGGCGCAACGTCCATTCCTCGCCGAGCGATTTCTCGTCGCATTCGGCGATCAGCTTCTCCAGCTTGCTGATGTTCGCGTCGAACTCCTCCAGCACGTCCGCACGTCGTTCCAAAGCCTCCCGTCGCAGCGGTACGGTCGAAAGATCGAACTCCGGATACTGAAAAATAGCGATTTGCCAGTTCAGCAGGTTGATCAGGTGCGTGGCGAGCCCGCCCAGCGTCATCGATTTCTCGTGCGGCTTCCACGCCATATGCTCCTCGGGCAAGCGCTCGAGGATGCGGCGCGTAGTGGTCAGCTCGTGCATGGCGTCGCCGATGATCAGTTGTTTGGTCATAGATTCCTCTCCTCCCTTATGTGGCTAGCATACTACAAACTCGGACGAGTGGAAAGTTTTTCCGTATTCAATGGGGGATTTCCAACTTTTATTGGAACTAATCGACAAACTTCTGCGTCTACAATGAAAAGGAACGGAGGGTATCTGGCATGGAATTAACCGTATTCAAAAAGTGTTTGATCATCATGACCACAATCACTACATTAGCGTCTCCAATAACAGCATCTGCAGAACGGACATCCTTTGTGGATGTGAACAGTTCAAACAGCTATGATTCATACATCCAAAGCCTTATGCAAAAAGGGGTAATCGATGGAAAAGAGGCTGGAACGTTTGCACCTCGCGATGCAATAACACGTGCAGAGTTTCTAAAGATGATTGTGGTTGGCTTTCAATTGTCACTGGATAGAGGACATTTTCATTTTTTCGACCTGGATGGGCATTGGGCAGCGCAGTACGTACAAACAGCTTGGAACCATGGAATTATTGAAGGAACGGCTGAGTATAGGTTCACTCCAGATGCTTTCATTAGACGTGACGAGGCTGCCGTCATTATTTGGAGGCTGCTTCAACAGAAGGGGGTAAAACCATCCGAGCAAAATTTTGCATCAGCGGTTCCTTTAGAGGATTGGGCGAGAGAAGGCGTTACCCAATGTTTGGCCAAAAACTTATTTGGTATTCCCTTTTCATCAGGTACGTTGCAGGATGCATTGAGCCGAGAACAAGCTGCCGCATTAATAGATACATCCATGAAAATTTCAAATCAGCAACTTTATTCTGATCCGAAGGGTCAAGCTCCAAGTGAGATTTATGAAAATACTCAATACGGTTTCTCTCTTAAAATCCCCAAAAGCTGGGAAGGCAAATATGATATAACAGATACCGCACCTACCTCAGCAGGACATAATATAGACTTTATTAATAAATCAACTAAATATGGAATCCTATTCACGATCTCTGTATGGTCTAAAAAGTTTTGGGAAGAAAACAAGGAAGAAATTAACGGGCAAATTCGTGCAACGAAAATCGGAGAAAAAGGCGACCAAGTATACGTGTTTCATACGCCAACTGACGTTCAATACGATCCAGCCGATGAAAAGTCAATGGCAGACTACCTGAGTATGTTTAAGGATGTAGAAGCAATTAAAGGCTCTTTTGAGAAAGGCTATTAGCATACATTCTCCTTGACTAATTCTACTGTGTATAGTTAAGATAAACATAGTTGAACAAAATTAAATTGGGAGATAAAACTATGATGGATTTGGGGAATAAAATTAAAAAGCTGCGAACCGAGCAAAACCGGAATTTGCTTGATATAGCGAATGCATGCGGATTTTCGAAAAGCCTGTTATCCAAGATCGAGAATGGGAAAACAGTGCCCCCCATTTCAACCTTGATGAAGATTGCAGATGCATTGGGTACGAAGGTTTCTATTTTGTTGGATGACCAGCAGCGGTCTGGAACCATCTATACAACCAAAGAGATGAGCCACTCCAAGATGGTCAAAACCGATAAAGGCTACTCCTTTTTCACATTTGCTGTTGAACGAAGCGAGAAGCTGATGCAGCCGTTTCTTTTTGTTTCACGGAAGGAAGAGCATGATAGTAAAAATATTTACAGCCATAATGGAGAAGAATTTATATTTATTCTGGAAGGCGAGATGCGGTACAAGGTTGGCAGCGTGGAGTATACGTTGAAGCCGGGCGATAGCCTGTACTTTGATTCCATTGAAAAGCATACGCTAAGCCCTATTACCGATGAGGTGAAATACGTGGCTGTGTTTACCCAATCCAAGCCGAGCGACAGCTAGGGCAGCGTGTACGACTTATAGAGATACTGACATCATAGGGCAGCCCCACAGCAGGCTCGTTTATTCAAGGGTAAAACAGAACCTACTGTTTATCCTTTTTTTTGCATATATAGAATTTATATGTTCTGGGGCTCCCCGCAAAGTATCTGAATCAACTTCGAAGCAAGACCCCACTTTGTGGGGATATTTTATTTCAAGAAAGCGATTGCATTACCAAAAAAAGTATTGTACAATAACCTCAAGTCAACTAAGTTGAATTAAATACAACAATGTTAAACAATTATAAATATTGTTGAAGAAGATCTGAATTTGTAGATTACGATAGTCTACCGAGGAGGGGATTTGCAACTACTTTCGAATCAGACATGTTGGAAAACGTAGAGTGGGGCGCAGTATTAACTTCGTGAGGATATTGGAGTACAGGAGCTAGGATTATTTTGATAACGCTTACATTTTATTTTTTTATTAATAACGAGGAGTGGACTAACGAAAATGAAAAAGTACAAAGTAGGTATTGTGGGCGCTGGTGGCGTTACTGAATTGCATTTCGTGGGGTATAAGGAGCATCCGGAACGGATCGAGATAACGGCACTTTGCGACCCGAACCCTGAAGCATTGCATGCCAAAGCTGATAAGTATGGGGTTCCTCAGCGGTTTACAGACTTGCAGGATTTTATTCAAAACAGCGGTATTGATGTGGCTGTGGTGTGTACGCCGACCTCCATCCGTAAACAAATTGTGTTCCCATTGCTGGAAGCGGGCTTGCCTGTATTCGTTGAAAAGCCTTTTTCCGACACACTGGCGGAAGCGACAGAAATTACAGAGAAGGCGCAGCAGCTTGGCGTACCGATTTCCATAAACCAGAACTTCAGACGGCATTTCCCATTCGAGCTCATCAAGAACAAGATTGCAGAAGGAATCATCGGTAAGGTAACCTCCATTTTGTTCACAAACCTCTTCTTCAGGCAGGATGTAGGCTGGCGGCTGGAATGCGAGCGCAATGCGCTGTCGGTAATGGGCATTCACTGGTTCGACGGGTTCAGACAAATTCTTGGCTCCGAGGCTGTGTCTGTCGTATGCCAGAATCGTTCCTCATCTGCTATCCATTGTGTAGGAGAGACGGATGCTACCGTTCAGGTCGTATTTGAAAATAATGCTGTAGCGACGTATGTTCAAAGCTTTTCTTCCACCATCAACCGGACGGAAATGATCGTAATCGGCGAGACAGGTACAATTGTAACGCTTTACAACAAAGTGGACCTGTATCGTAAAGGGGAGAAAGCTCCGTCAGAAACCTGGGATAATCAAGTTTCCAGAGAAGTAGCTACTTATGAAGGATTAAATCATTTGCTGACTTCCCTGGAGACTGGAGTTGAAGCGCCTAATAGCTCAAGAGATAACCTGAACACCATCTCCATTCTCGATGCAGCCTATGTTTCTGCGAACGAGCAGCGTATTGTTCAGTTGAAGCACGGTGTCGTGGTTTGATGCAGTGAACGATACTTAAATATGATTGAAGTGGAAGGTAGTGCATATGGATACACATTCGGCTGCTTTGCAATCGTCCGTCACTCTGGATAAGAAGATGAAACGACGAACTCTCTTCTCTGATTTAAGACGTGACAAGTACCTTTATATGCTGGTTTTACCTGGCGTGCTTTTCTTTATTCTTTTTAAATACGTCCCTATGTGGGGAATCATTATAGCCTTCCAGGAATATTCCCCATATGCGGGGGTTTGGAATAGCGATTGGGTAGGGTTGGAGCACTTCATCCGTTTTTTTTCTAATCCCGATTTCCTGCTAATCTTCCGCAATACGATGGTGATCAGTTTGTTGAATCTGGTTTTCTTTTTCCCGCTGCCGATCATCCTGTCCCTGCTGTTGAATGAAGTGAATAACCAGTTTTTCAAAAGCATCCTGCAATCGATTGTTTACCTGCCGCATTTCTTGTCCTGGGTCATTATTGTAGGGATATCCTTCCTGCTCTTGTCCCAGTCCTCAGGAGTCGTCAACATGATGATGGTATCGCTGGGATTTCCCAAATACGATTTTCTCACGAATACGGACACTTTCTGGGGCATGCTCGTTGCACAAAATATATGGAAGGAAACCGGTTGGGGAACAATCATCATACTGGCGGCTATCACGGCTGTTGACCCCCAATTATACGAAGCGGCCAAGATGGACGGAGCCAACCGGTGGCTACAGGCTTGGCATGTGACATTGCCGGGAATTCGAAGCGTAATTCTGGTTCTACTCATCTTAAGGCTCGGACATATAATGGATGTCGGATTCGAGCAGGTATTCCTGATGAATAACGGAGCTGTAGCCCAATATGCGGATGTTTTTGAAACCTATGTGTACCGTAACGGTATTCAGAGCGGACAATTCAGCTACAGTACAGCAGTCGGCTTGTTCAAATCAGTGGTAGGACTTGTGCTCGTTGTTTTGGCGAATAAGCTGGCCAAACGGATTGGCGAGGAAGGAGTCTACTAATGAAGGAAAGCTTTGGAGGACGACTATTTAATAGTGTGAATACGTTTGTATTGATTGTTATTGGATTAATCACCTTATTTCCCTTGTACTACGTATTTATCG
The DNA here is from genome assembly GCF_024722015.1 of Paenibacillus radicis (ex Xue et al. 2023). Classification (GTDB taxonomy): domain Bacteria; phylum Bacillota; class Bacilli; order Paenibacillales; family NBRC-103111; genus Paenibacillus_S. The sequence continues at coordinate 100,625 of NZ_JANQBD010000028.1, forward strand.
TTTCTTTCACCGATCCCCAGGAATATTTGCAGAAAAGCGGCTTTGTTTTATTTCCTCAGAACTGGTCGCTTGGATCTTACCGTTATTTATTAGATACGGATGCTTTTAAAAACGCTACATTGGTCAGCACATTCCTTGCAACTGTGGGAACGGGTTTAAGCTTGGTTTTTACATCTGCCATGGCGTTTGGTATGTCCCGAAAAAGATTAAGAGGCAGAAAGCTTTTGATGCTGATGGTCTTATTGACGATTTTGTTCAACGCGGGGATTATTCCGAATTACATTATTGTCCGTGACTTGGGAATGATCAACAGCATATGGGCGTTAATTATTCCGGTATTGATCAGCGGATGGAATGTCATTCTAATGAAAAGCTTCTTTGACAGCATTCCGGCGGAGCTTGAGGACGCTGCCATGATTGACGGCTGTAATGATATAGGAACGTTCTTCCGCATTGTGCTTCCGCTGTCGGCTCCTGCTCTGGCTGCATTCGGATTGTTTTATGCGGTCGGTTATTGGAATACCTTCTTCAATGCTATTTTGTTCATTAATGATTATACGAAAGTGCCTTTACAAGTTTTATTGAGGACTATGCTGATCGATTCGGAAACCTCAACAGGAGGGGCGTCGGCAGCTGAGATGGTGTCGGAAAATCAACTGCCTAAACAAACTATTAAAATGGCAGCCGTTGTCATTGCTACGCTTCCTATTCTGGCAGTTTATCCTTTTTTGCAAAAGCACTTCGCCAAAGGCGTTATGCTCGGTTCGGTCAAAGGCTGACCGCAGCCCATATTAATGAGGGGGTCTAAGTATGAAAAAGGTTTCGAACAAGCATGCACTCGTTGCCATGCTGTCGGTTATGGCAGTGTTGACGGCAGCATGCTCTGGCAGCAATCCAGCAGGGACGACAACAAAATCGGAGGATGGCAAGAAGGAGGCGGTTACTGCCCTCAATATTTTCAGCAACTTCTCGATTGCCCAGCCGCCATCGCCGGATAATCCGGTTACGAAGGAATTTGAAAAGCGGACGAATACGAAGCTGAATATCACATGGGTTTCAGACACTGTTTTCAATGATAAGTTAAATGTATTATTAGCCTCTGGCGATCTTCCTGATGTAATTAAACTGCCGGACACGACCGTACCCCAGTTTCTAACGATGGTTAAGCAAGGGGCGTTTTGGGATCTTACGCCTTATTTGAAGGATTATAAGAACTTAATGGATTCGCCAAAAAGTATGTGGGATAACACAAAGGTTAATGGTAAAAATTACGTTGTGCCTATAGTACGTCCTCTCGAGGGTGGAACGACTTTTTTTATCCGCAAGGATTGGCTGGATAAGCTTGGCCTGCAGATGCCTACGACACTCGATGAATTGTATCAAGTAATGAAAGTGTTTAAAGAAAAGGAACCGGATGGGAAAAAAGGCACCTATGGCTATACCATGCGCACAAACGATCAAATCGAATTTATTTATGCAGGTGCCGGGGCCAAATGGAAGGTTAGGGATGGCGGCCTTATAGACATTAATTTAGAGCCTGAAATGAGAGCGGCATTGCTGTATAAGAAGAAACTGTATGATGAACAGCTCGTCCCGCCGGATTACTCAGTTATGAAGAACGATGATTGGGTGGACATGGCGACAAGCGGAAGAGTAGGGGTTACGACTGAAACTATCGAGGCGATGTGGCGTTGGACCTATGATCAATGGAAGAGAGATCCGAAGGTGAATTGGGAGCCCATCGTGTCCTTATCCGCAGGTGCGGGACCGTTCCAACAGCAGAATAGCGGATTTATAGGAGTCGCTGCTATTCCAAAGAGTGTTCCGGAAGCGAAAATGCGCAAAATCTTATCCCTTCTCGATTACGGTGCTTCAACAGAAGGCAGCACTTTATCGCAATATGGGATCGAAGGCATGCATTATAAGAAGGAAGACGGCTTCTTTATAACAAATGAGCAGGCGGTTAAAGACAATCTGGGAACCGGATCATTCGGCAAGCTGTTCATGAAGCATGACCCGTATATGTATGCTTTTGCACCGGGGATGCCTAAGGAAATATTCGAGAAGAACAAAAAAATTATTGACGCTAAAGCAAAGATCAGTGTGCCAAGACCCGAAATCGGGCTGGTTTCGGAAACAAATAATAAACTCGGAGCCGATTACAACAAGAAGATTGGCGATATGAAAACGCAGGTTGTTATGGGCAAGTCCACTATAGCTGATTGGGATAAGATGGTTGCGGATCTTAAGCAGGATGCCAACTATCAGAAAATAATACAAGAAATGAATGCCGCCTATAAAGAGCGTTTAGCAGCGAAGTAAACATAAAAGGAGAATGAGTGTATGGCTACCATCACAGATCTAAGAATGCAAGATACGGGACGCATACTGAATGAAAACTGGGGGAAAATCCAATGGCTGTGCGGTCAGGATATTGATCCGGCCAGCGAAATGACCTTCGGCATGGTGTATATCAACGCAGGTCAAGCCAATCCAAGACATGTACACCCGAATTGTGAGGAAATTATCTTTGTCCTTTCCGGTGAATGCGATCATACCTTGGGTGACGAAACCTTTCATTTGGAGCCGGGGATGATGCTGCGTATCCCGCGCAACGTACCCCATAATGCGACTACTACCAGCTGGGAGCCATGCCGTATGATTATCACCTACTCAGCACCGGATCGCCAGACTATTGGCGAATAAATAATATGCTGTATCCGGAAGAATGAACCGATTTGGTGAATAAATAATAACCATACCCGGAGGGATGAACCGATTCCTTCGGGTCCTATTAATGGATAAAGGGAGGTTGGAAATGAGCATTCAACTGGCTTTTTCAAGACCGACTGCTACAGCTGAGGAGCAGACCATGCTATTTCAACAGTATGGAGCCGTTGGTTATGATGGACTGCAGCTTAAAGGTGCACAATATGCCCCGTTTCTTGCTGAGCCGGGAAGGTTCAAGGAAGTATGGGGCGATGCCCCGGGCTTAGGCTCCGCTTTAATAACGGGCGGCAGACTGGATGATGCCAGCATAGAGCAGCTCCGTAACGTATTCCGGCTTGCTTCAACTGTTGGCACGGATCTCATTGTCTACTGCCATGGAATTCCGAGAGCAGAGGTTACAGCTGATGACATTCGCCGGTACGCGGACATTCTGTCAGAGCTTGGTTCAGAGGCGCAGCAAAAATACGGTGTGAAGCTGTCCCTGCACCATCATCATAACAATCCTGTTATGTACCGTGATGATTTTGATCTATTCTTCGATCGGGTCAAGGGAGAGTCTGTCGGCTTGACGGTGGATACCGCGCATTTGGTGAAATCAGGCATTAGCGATGTTGCAGAGGTTATACGCAGCTTCGGCCATGTGATCGATAACTTTCACCTTAAAGATTTTGAGCAGGGCGATTGGAGGGTGCTCGGTGAGGGTGCTATCGACTTCAGCTCCATTTTTGGAGCAATTAAGGAGATTGGCTATAACGGTTGGGTTTCGGCAGATGAGGAAAGTGGTGGCGCAGTGCTCGAAGGTATGAAAGCCTGCTATGCTTATATGCGTGACGGCTTGAAGTGAATGCGTTCAGCGAAGCTGAGCACCGGAGGGAAGTCAGACCTCAGTAAGCTACTCTTGCGTAGTTCTGTCATTAGCAAGCCAATGCCCACAGTTGCAGTTGGAGGCACTATTCTACCTGATTCAGAGCCCAACGATAGAGGCTGCGCTTGACCCGCATTGCCCCCAATTTATGGAGACAATTATTGGCGATATGAGTGATGCAAGTTAGAAAAACAATCGAATTCGGTTATAAGTAGTGGAATTTAACTTCGTTATCTCCCAGGCAGCCAAATCCGCTGGTTACAGTTGAGAGCAATGAAAGCGGAACGTGAATGCCTTATTTGTTCGAAAAGAGCCACCATCGAAGCAACTGCGGAACGACGATGCCTTATTTTGTTATTTTCGGCCATATAGACTCTGATTTGCTGAAATAAGGTATTGTTGTTCCGCTAAGGGTACGTTTCAATGCCAAAAACCAAAAATAGCGTATCGTCGTTCCGCTTGTACTTGCTAATGGCTCCCCGGTCTATCGTTTTGAATAAGAGAATCACCTATGTTGAAGTAGATTGTATTTTATGGGTATGGACATGAGTTGAATGAACGAAATTGGCTGAGTTGAGAAACCGATCCTTGAAGGAGCTGGTGTTATGGGGAGAAAGGCTGTTTTGATCGGAGCCATGGATACGAAAGGGCAGGAGTATTTGTTCGTTAAGCATACGCTGGAAGCATGCGGCGTAGAAACGTTCGTTATTGATACCGGAGTGCTGGCGGAGCCGCTATTTCAACCGGATATATCAGCGGACGAAGTAGCGAGAGCAGGCGGCTCCAGTATAGACGAGCTGCGAAGGGTGAGTGATCGCGGTACGGCCGTTGCCGTTATGACACGCGGTGCGGCGCATATTATCGCGGAGCTGGAACGGAGCGGTGTCGTGGGCGGCGTGTTCGGCATGGGAGGAACAGCTGGTACGACGGTAGCGGCTTCAGCCATGCAGGCGCTGCCTATCGGGGTACCGAAGCTGCTGGTGTCCACCGTTGCATCGGGTAATACAAGGCCTTATGTAGGCGTTAAGGATATTATGATGATGTACTCCGTTGTTGACATCGCCGGTATTAACCGACTGTCCCGGCGCATATTGAGCAATGCAGCCTATGCGTTGGCCGGAACGATCCAGCAGCAGGAGCGGGAACAGGAACTAGTTGATGATAAAGTAACATTAGGCATCACGATGTTCGGTGTAACAACTCCTTGCGCTACCCGAGTTCGGGAGAAGCTGGAGGAGGAAGGCTATGATCTGCTCGTATTTCATGCGACAGGAACAGGCGGCATGGCGATGGAGGAGCTGATCAAAGCCGGCTATATCAAGGGCGTAGCCGATATTACAACGACAGAGCTTGCTGATGAGCTGGTAGGCGGTATTTTTACCGCAGGCCCTAACCGACTGGAGGCAGCAGGTGTAGCGGGGATTCCACAGGTTGTCTCAGTAGGTGCGCTGGACATGGTCAACTTTGGCCCCCCGGAAACCGTCCCGATTCAATTCAAGGATCGTAAGTTTTATCAGCATAATCCAACCACCACTTTGATGAGAACGACAATAGCGGAAAATAGCGAGCTTGGCCGTATACTTGCAGAGAAGCTTAATGTAAGCCAAGCCCCGACAGTCGTTGTGTTCCCGAAAGCCGGAGTTTCTTTATTGGACATGGATTCCAAGCCTTTCGACGGCAAGAAAGAGCGCCAGGCTTTATATGATGGAATCAAGCAGCATCTAAGATCGGATATCCCAATGATTGAGCTGGAACAGGATATTAATGATCCTGCAGTAGCTGATGTGATTGCAGATTATTTGCTGCGGCTAATGGTTAGTGCCACGAAGGTTTAATATAACTAACTTAATCCACGCAGGCTATATAAATAACCTTATGGAAGGAGTACAGATCATGGCTATTGCTAGACAAGAAATACTTAGCCGACTGCGTTCTCAAGTGGAACAAGGTCGCTTTATCGTAGGGGCCGGGGCCGGAACGGGTTTATCGGCGAAATGCGCGGAAGCGGGCGGCGTCGATATGATCATCATCTATAATTCCGGAAGGTATCGGATGGCGGGAAGAGGCTCATTAGCCGGATTAATGCCATATGGAGACGCGAATCAAATCGTAGTGGATATGGGAGGGGAAGTGCTCCCGATTGTTCGCGACACTCCTGTGTTGGCAGGTGTTTGTGGCACAGATCCATTCCGAATGATGGATGTTTTTTTGAAGCAGCTGAAGGAGCAGGGCTTCTCAGGGGTGCAGAATTTCCCCACAGTTGGGCTTATCGACGGTACCTTTCGGCAAAACCTAGAGGAGACCGGAATGGGCTACAGCCTGGAGGTGGAAATGATACGAAAGGCTCATGAGCTGGATTTATTAACAACTCCTTATGTATTCAATGAGGAGGATGCGATTGCTATGGCCGAGGCCGGAGCGGATGTGCTGGTCGCACATGTTGGCTTGACCACCAAGGGCAGCATCGGAGCCAAGACAGCTCTGACGCTCGATGAATCGGCTGACCTCGTTCAGCGAATCTATAATGCGGGCAAAAGTGTCAATCCGGACATCCTTGTCATTTGTCACGGAGGTCCGATCTCGGAGCCGGAGGATGCCCAATATGTGCTTGGCCGGACTCAAGGCGTAGCCGGTTTTTTTGGGGCTTCCAGCATGGAACGGCTGCCTACGGAAATTGCCATCACTGAGCAGGTGAAGAAGTTTAAGGCATTGACGCATTAATGCGTTAGCTCTGTGTGTGGGATATGAGCAGCCAGCCTCTAACGTTAGTCCTGAACTTCAGGAGACGGATGAAGGATGGCTGTTCTTTTTCGATGCAGCAGCTAACTAATGTGAGGATATTCAGGGTCTTCCCTAATAGTTTGCGATCATAAAGAGAGTATCCTATGTTTTGTTAGGAAAATGTCAGGAAACTAAATAGGTTCATCGAAGTAAACTAAAATTAATCTAATGCCCCTTTGCCATAATAAGGTTATAGGTTTCGATAGTTGGGAATGGGGGAAGAATGATGGCTAAAATAATGATAGTGGATGATGCGGCTTTTATGCGAATGATGCTGCGGACTATGTTAATAGAAGAAGGTCATGAGATTATTGCTGAGGCGGCGAATGGTCTTGAAGCTGTCAGTACCTATTTATCGTCAAAGCCCGATTTAGTTACAATGGATATTACGATGCCCGAATTGGATGGAGTAGGCGCAGTTAAGGAAATTCGCAAGGCCGATCCGTCTGCCCGAATCATTATGTGTTCAGCGATGGGGCAAAAAGCGATGGTTGTAGATGCCATTACCGCAGGAGCAAAGGATTTTGTAGTTAAGCCATTTCAAAAAGAACGCGTGATGGAGTCTGTTAACAAAGTGCTGGGACTATAATATAGCTTGCAGCAGCTCTCGCGCTTTACCGATTCGAGATAATCCTCTTAGCCGCTTTAATGACAGGGCAGAGGGTTTTTTTGGCGTTTAAAAAAGGTATACTGTAATAATTGAGTTTTTTCAAAAGATTCCTTAGGATTACGAAGTTTCCCCGGATAGCATACCCGGTATCGAATTTCGCATTCCCTTCACAGACTTATAAGTTTTCAGCGGAGCTGAAGAAGTCTGTTATTGCAAGAAAAGCTACCGCATAGACACGAATGTATCTTCATCGAGAGGGCTTCGAATAAAAGCTTTTCTTAATAGATTATGAAGCCGTTTTGCTAAAGAGAAACGCTTAGGAGGAGTCACCTTGTGGACAAGACGGAATTTGATCCGTTTATTGCTGCTGCTGGCAGTGGTGGGGGTTTTTGCAGCAGTTAGAGCTTTGATGCAGCCTTATTCTCCTGATGCTGAAGCGCTTGAAGCAATGAGGGGCGGGAGTGGAGTATCGGTTACGGAAAGTAAGGAATGGATTGTATTTGAGCCGAGAAATGGGAAACGGCCGGATGTGCTATTCTATCCCGGCGGTTTGGTGCGGCCTGAAAGCTATGCGCCTTTAGCGCTATCGCTTGCTCAAGAAGGCTATCGGACATGGATTATCAAAATGCCATTGAATTTAGCTGTACTCGGAATTAATAGGGCAGATAAGGTAATTGAGCTTTTGCCCAAGCAAACCTATGTGATAGGCGGACATTCCTTGGGAGGTGTGATGGCGGCGCGATATGCTTCCGGCAACGCCGAACGCGTGAAGGGAGTTTTCTTTTTGGCCGCCTATGCGGATAAGAGAGGAAGCCTTCGATCTGCGCCCTTATCGGCTTTGTCCCTTGTCGGTACTGAAGACGGCGTCCTGAACCGGCAGGTATTTGAGCGCGGGAAGGATTTCTTGCCCGAGCAAACGGAGTATGCTGAGATTACCGGTGGCAATCACGCCGGGTTCGGCAACTATGGTAAGCAAAAAGGTGACAATCCCCCGTTAATCGCGCCCGAAAAGCAGCGTTCGATCACGGTCAGCTTGCTGGTTAACTGGCTTGAGAAGCTTGAAGCTAAAGAATGAACCTGAAAAAACCTGCAAGCCCGCCTCGTCAGATGAACGAGGGGCAGTTTTTTGCAGGTATTTTTGAATTTATATGTTTGGAGTAAACCAGATTTATTTCCATCAAAGGAGCCCAGGATTTCAGGCGGCTGCAGTAAGGAATGCAGTAAGGAATGCAGTAAGGAATGCAATAAGAAATGCACTAAGAAATGCAATACAGGGAAAAGCTCCTGCTAATTTAACCCAAATATCATTTCTGAGCAGTCTAACTGGAAAAGCTCCAATTAATTCAGGGTATATTTGAGGTAAGGGCCCAAATGGATGAAAATAGCGGGAGGTTTTCCAGCTATACCAACTAGGAATGGATTTAAACCAGCAACTAACTGGACATTTTCCTGATAATCCGGGTTTGGGTGAAAGAAGCTTATCCTCTTTAGTTGTCTACAAAGATATTGTATGTGATCAGGTCTATATCTATCATCCAGACTCGCTTAAGTTGCACCCTCAACAGGACTTGATACAGGTGCAGCCGTTAACGGTTCTCCATTTTTATAATAGAGCGAAGGGCTTAACAGAATATAAAATATATGAACCTGCTCGTAGCCCGACTCGCGCAAAATCCGGTTAAGTGAGGCGGCTGCAGCATCGTGAATTTCTTGCTTGCGTGGAAACATCAGAATCTCGACACTTAGCGGAACCTGTGTAATGGTCTCGGTCAGAAGCAGTTCAATCTTGACCTTTTCCTTGGCAATATTAACTAGTTGAGCGAATTCATCAACCACTCGTGGGGCAATGGATCTGAGAAAATCGCTGGTGAAGCCTTTGAAGCGCAAATAAGGCATGATGTCCGTCTCCCTAATTGTGAGTGTTCAAAAAAGTAAACTTCTTTAGCATCGAAAAGCACAAGTTTTCGTAGAAAGCTCGTTTCTTAAGTTAGTACTAATCCCTGAAGAAAGCGCCGCAAGTTCAGGCATGCATTCATTTGCGGATAATCAGCGATGAATGCTTTTTGAGTTGCTTATATGTACATTTTTACATATAATAGGTTCGACAAAATAGTACTATGGTTCAAATCATATGTCAACTAAAGGCATACTGGAGGCACAATGAACACTCTTTCCTATGGATTGCTCGCTATGTTAACTGGAGGTCCGCGTACCGGCTATGAGTTAATGCAGCAAATTCAGCCTCTTTGGAGGGCTAAGCATAGTCAAATCTATCCGCTTCTAGCCAAGTTAGAGCAGTCAGGTTATGTTCGGTTCGTACCTGTAGCACAGAAGGAAAAGCCGGATAAAAAAATATATTCGATAACAGAGCAAGGCATTGCGCAGCTGCGCCAATGGATTCCCAATACGACCAGTGAGCCGGTCAAACGCGATGAACTGCTGCTAAAAGCATACTGCGTTTCGCTCACAGATCCAGCCGCTGCCAAGAGCCTGATACAGGCCCGTATAGCACTATTCGAAAGCAAGCTTGAGAAATATTCACAAATGCTTGCGGAACTGAAAAAAGAGCTGGACGGTGAGCTCAGCTTCACATCGCCCGGCTTCGGCAATTATATTCTGTTACAAAGAGCGGTAAGCAATTCTCAAGCAGAGCTGGAATGGTGCGGCTGGGTATATGGCTTGCTGCCTTCTACTGCATCCGTCTAATGAATCTTAATAAGTTGAAATACATAGCTGAAATGACATAATCAAGCAGAAAAAACGCAAGATGGAATAAAGACAGAATGTTTGCCTTTCGGTATGATAGCTGTATAGGAATCTAAACAATCCGGCTTGGGATTGAAATCATTCCCGGATCGAGGTTCAGGAGGCTGCTAATATGAAGAAGTTTCGAATTGCCCAGATCGGCTGCGGAGGTATGTCCAAAGCGTGGATTGAATACGCTTTAAAACGCGAGGATGCTGAGATCGTTGCGCTGGTCGATATCAAGGAAGAGTATGCCGCGGCAGCTGCCGAGAGGCATGGCCTTGCTTGCGGAATTTATACCGATGTGAGCGAGGCTATTCTTACCTCAGGAGCTAACTTAGTGTTTGATGTGACGATTCCGGAAAGCCATGCGGCAGTTGCAACAGCGGCGATGGAGCTGGGCTGCAATGTGCTGGCGGAGAAGCCGATGGCTACATCTATGTCGGAAGCAAGCCGCCTTGTAGAACTGGCGGAAAAGCTGGGGAGAACCTACGCCATTATGCAAAATCGCCGCTATCTTCCTCAAATTCGGGCCTTCCGCGATTTGGTTGTGAACGGCGAGATCGGTACGGTTGGTTTTGTGAATGCGGATTTCTTTCTTGGGCCGCATTTTGGGGGATTTCGTGATGTTATGGAGAGCCCGCTGCTGCTTGATATGGCAATCCATACGTTTGATCAGGCGCGTTTGATCACTGGCAAGGATCCGGTGTCCGTGTATTGCCATGAGTTTAATCCTGCTGGTTCGTGGTATGAGGGGAACGCTGCAGCCATCTGTATTTTTGAATATGCTGATGGAGGCGTGTTTTGCTACCGCGGCTCTTGGTGCGCTGAAGGAAGCCCGACCTCGTGGGAGGCGCAATGGCGCGTTAACGGTAGCAAGGGAACGGCCTTGTGGGATGGAGCAACGACACCATTTGCTGAAATCGTGGCGAATCCGCAGGAAAAAGCTTTTGCAGACCGCTTCCGCCGAGCGGAGGCCGAATTGACATGGAACGGCCAAAGCGGACACGCAGGCTGCTTGGATGAGATGTTCGCCGCTCTGGTAGAAGGCCGCAAGCCCGAAACCTACTGCACGGATAACCTCAAGAGCATGGCTATGGTGTACGGAGCACTTCAGAGCGCCAAAGAAGGTCGAAAGATCGAGCTTGCTGCTTTGACCCGATAGAGACAGCCATTCATATAAAGGCAGAGCTACCTCCTGAACCGATTTTTTCCAAAGGTGGGGGACGCCTGTCTTTTTTTAAGCTTGCACTGTATTTTCACAAGGACAGCCGGAAAGGGTTCATGGTATAGTTAAGCTATAGCGGGATCTGCTGGATAGAGCACTAGTGGATATGGAGGAAGCACGAGATGATCAAGAAATTGGCGGCTTTTGGCGGACTTATCATTTTACTATCAATCGGGCTGTGGTATAGCGAACATCAGCTGTCGCAAACCCGAGGCAGCTATTGGGAAGCCAGCCCCGCATTTTCCTATTTCTCCATGACGCTGCGTGGTGAGGAAGGGCAACTGGCTATTGTCGATGCCCCATTTAACGTAAAGCAGAAGGAGCGGTATTCGTGGTTTTTTTGGAAAGATCCGCAATCCTTGTTCGGAAAACCATTTCAAGTGAACGGCATTAATTGGAAGTCGGGAAAAAGTTACCTGCTCTATGAAGGGGCTATCGGAGTACCGAATCGCAATATCGGCGGTGTGAGCCGTGCAGCCCGGGCCTTTTCCACCTTTTCACTACCTACCAAAGGGCTGTGGAAGCTGGAGGCGGTTGTTGATGGGAAATCGGTGGGCAGCATCGTAGTCGAGGTTAAATAAACAAGAGCTAGCGATCAGTTGAAACTGCTGCGCAGTCATGTATAATAAATAACAATTGCAGGGGCGAAGCGAAAGCGGCTCCAAACCCAGGAAAGCGATGTGACTGCTCATGAGCGCCAAAGCATCTGATGAACAAATAAACAACTTGGAAGTTGCTCCATTGGGAAGCAATGTTCCGAGTGAAGCCGATGAAGCCTGCTGTAGTACCGACGGTGAGCGTCACAGCCATCACTCGGCTAAAGTTAAAGACAATTTGGTTTCACGCCTTAACCGGATTGAGGGACAAATTCGCGGAGTAAAGGGCATGATCGAAAGAGATACGTATTGTGACGATGTTCTCAACCAGATCGCAGCTATTCAATCAGCGCTGAACGGTGTTGGCAAAGTACTCCTGGAGGGCCACATGAAAAGCTGTGTTGTAGAGCGTTTGACACAAGGAGATAAAGAGGTAATTGACGAGCTTTTAAAAACAATGAGCAAACTAATGAAATAATATAAAAGACCCCCGAATAATGGCCCGCCTCTTCGAATCGTTTGGTAAAGAGTTCCAGGTTGCGACACATTCGATTGGCGGGTGGAGTAATGAACGTTTCTAATTGTAGAGGCTGTGGGAAATTGCATATGCAAGCCGTAGATACGATGTGTGCGGATTGCTTGAAATCCCACATTGCGGATGCTCGTGCGGTTAGGGCTTTTATTCAGGCTAATCCGGGTGCAAATGTGATGGATCTTGTGAAGCAAACAGGTTTCTCATTAAAGAAAGTAAATGAACTGATCAATAGGTAGCGTCTATGCATAAGTATAGAGATGCCTTGGGGTCGGTTTTTTTTAATAGATAAGAGTATAAATTTACGGTAGTTTCCAAGTACTTCAAAGGGATGTATAGCTATGAATATCCACGAATGTATCTTTGGCGAAAGGACTTCTATTAGAAGCTTCAAAAGAATGAAGAATGAGCTAGAAACCAATGAACCAAAGTACCAAAGAACGAACCTACTGACCGAATGATCAAATGATCAAATGACGAAATGACGAAATGACCGAAGAACCAACTGACCAAATGATCAAAATGACAAACCAACCAAAGAACGAACCTACCGACCAAATGATCAAATGACCAGCCAACCGAAGAACCAAAGAACGAACCTACTGACCAAATGATCAAATGACCAACCTACCGATCAATGACGAACCAACGAATCAACCAACCAACCAACGAACCTTACTTAGATTAGATCATAATGATTATTATGCCAAAAGCCGCAGAGTTAGTTAAGTGCGTAACCCTAACGCACTTCATAATCTAGGGGGATTTTTATGCGGAGAAGCTACGCTGTGATGGCCTCTGGAGGATTTGAACGGAACAGAGAGTTCCGTTATTCTATCAACCACCTCCAATTCAAGGCGATAGCGGAAGTGAGAATTCCGTGAGCGACCGGGCAAGGTCGTGTAATTTAGCAGGTGGAACCCCTGCTTGGTAAGATGTACAGCCGCATCGCCAATAGCGAGTCTTGGGCTACTAATAGTAATGTTAGGTGCTAAGCGTAGACAGTTAG
>NZ_JANQBD010000029.1 GCF_024722015.1 Paenibacillus radicis (ex Xue et al. 2023)
GTAACGTTCCTGCTGGGATGTTTAACTCTTCTGCAATCTGCGGAACGCTCTTTGTCTGTTCTTGAATGTACTTTACTGTCTTTTCTTTAAACTCATCACTGAACCTCTGTCTCATCTCACCCACACCGGACACCTCTTCCTCTTTGTAATTTAATTATCTGCATTCTCTTATGAGGTGTCCACTTTTTATTCTAGATCTAAATGTGTCTTTGTCGAGTAAGCCGTGTGGAGTTCGACCGACCACCATGCAACGATCGGAACCTGCTCGTCCTAGAAGCTTACTAAGCTGGTTACTCTAGACATCATAAAGTTCAAAAGTCGAACCAGGGATTGGCGGTCGATACCGTACGTAGCCGTACGTAGCGTTTAGCTGGAATTTCTGGAGTTAATTCTCCCTTTTTGGGCTCGATGAGGAGAATAACTGGAAAATGTCCATTTAATATAGCAATTATTGGTGTGAATCGAAAAAGAGTATGGAATTAACAGGTGTTTTTCCCTCTATTTATGTAAAAATGACTCTGTGGCCTATAATTAACAGGAGTTTTTCCATTAATTATAAAGGGTAGAGGGCTGTTTACTTTCATTGAGCTCTGATGTTGATGTGAGATGCTCCCCAATACGACAAGCCTAAAGCAGCGCGAATTTATGGCTGAGCCATGCTAATGCATTGCTTGTGGCAAGCCTCTAGGTTGGCTGAGCCATGCTAATGCCGTGCTTGTGGCTTTGCTTATGCCACACTTATGATTGGGCTGTGCCAATAATCTCATCGAGATACAGAATGATTTTCTCCGGGTTCCCCGAATATTGCGCCGCACGCATGTTGTCTTTGTCCAGCTTGGCCAGCGCATTTCTAAGTACCTCCTGTTCCAGCGCCTGGGGCACGACAACTACTCCATCGGCGTCACCGACGACGATATCGCCCGGATGTACGGGAGCGCCGCCGCATGAAATCGGAACGTTAATTTCTCCTCCACCAGCCTTGCCGCTGGCAGCAGCAGTAGTTCCTCTGGAGAAAACGGGGAAATGGAGCTTCTTAATGCCTAGAATATCCCTAATGGTCCCGTCAACGATAATGCCTTTAATTCCTAACGATTGGGCCATCCCGACAACAAAATCCCCTGCAATGGCGCGGTATTCATCCCCTTTGGCATCCACAACCAGAATGTCCCCGGGCTTGGCTTCCCTGATCGCTCTCAGCACCGCCATGTTATCCCCAACAGGCATTTGTACGGTCAAGGCTCTGCCGGCAATCCGGTATTCCTCCGTTAAAGGTTTAATTCGGGGATCCAAATTATTCATTCCCTGCATAGCATCGGAAATACAGGTTGTCGGAATTTGTTGAAATTGATCAATGATGTTGTGTTTCAAAGTAATCCCCTCCATAGAATAAACTCTCCCTTTGATTTTTAAGCCACTATATAACTATATATTTTGTCTCCGATTAAATGAAATTCAAAATCTTGATGGCCAGCAATAAAGAATAAGTATTATTTTTTCTCTGCGGCTTGCTCTAAACTGAAACCAGCTTGAGCTTTCAATAACTATCTGGAGGTCGTTGATATGTCCCAATTTTCCATTCCATGCGCAGTTTATAGAGGCGGTACTAGCCGAGGAATATTTTTTGTGAAAAGCAGCTTGCCCGAGGATGCACAATTGCAGAAAAAGATTTTTCTTCATGGGATCGACGCTTATAACGTTAATCAAATTAATGGGCTAGGCAGCGGGACCTCGCACACCAGTAAAGTATGTGTCATCTCCCAGTCGCTTTTGGACGGAGTGGATGTGGATTATACGTTTTATCAAATCGGAATCGGTGAAGAAATAATAGACGACAAGGGGACATGTGGTAATTTGATGGCTGCCGTCGGCGCTTTTGCTGTAGATGAAGGATTAGTTATAGCGAAACCATCCATTGACTATGTGAACGTGTCGGTATTTAACACCAATATCAAGAAAAAGCTTCAGCTGAAGGTGCCGGTTGTGAATGGCAAAGCGAGAGTGTCAGGCGACTATGTCATGCCTGGGGTATCGGGTACCGGAGCCCAATTTACCGTCGATATTTTGAACCCTGGCGGTGCAAAAACGGGAAAGACTTTGCCGATCGATGTTCTATTCAGCATGGAGACGGACAGAAGAGCTTATGAAGTATCATTCGTCGATGTGGTTAATCCTTTTGTGTATGTAGCGGCTAACGATTTGGGGGTAAAAGGAACGGAGCCGAGCAGCGAGCTGGCGATGAACGAAGGGCTGCTGGCAGAAATCGAAGCCATCCGCAGTCGGATGGCGATTCATGCGGGAATGGCCAAGTCCCTGGAAGAAGTCGCAGGCTCTGTTCCCAAAATCACGTTGGTAGCGGAGCCGCAGGACTATGTCACTTCTGGCGGCAAGCTGATCAGGAAAGAAGAAGTCGATATTGTAGCCAGAATGCTCTCGATGGGGAAATTCCATCGAACTTTCGCCGGGAGCGGGCTTTATAATCTTGCGGCTGCCGCCTTGCTGCAGGGGACCATACCCAATCGTTTTGCAGTTGCGAAGGACGGGGTTCAGGGCCAAATCATTCGAATCGGTCATCCGGAGGGGATTGCGGAGGTTCGTGTTTCATTGACAGAGGATGGCAAGGATGTTGCCTCCGTTGGGCTTGACCGAACGGCAAGGAGAATTATGAAGGGTGACCTGTACATTCCTGAATAAACATTAAGGCATTAAGAGACGGAGGAAGCCAACCATGACAGCAACACGAAATGATATTTATGCAGCCCGTTCCAATTTCACATTAAACGGGAAAACCTATTATTACTACCGTCTGCAGGCTTTGGAGGAAGCGGGTGCAGGCGCTATTTCCAGGCTTCCTTACTCTATTAAAATCATATTGGAATCCGTTCTGCGCCAATATGACGGGAAGACGATTACTATAGAGCATATTGAAAACCTTGCTCAATGGGGGACAGCGCAGATGAAGGAAAACGTTGATGTTCCCTTCAAGCCTGCGCGAATTGTACTGCAGGATTTTACCGGAATCCCTGTCGTCGTGGACCTGGCTTCTTTGAGAACAGCAATGAGCGATATGGGAGGGGACCCGGCGCTGATTAACCCTGAAATTCCTGTCGACCTTGTTATCGACCACGCGGAGCAAGTGGATCAATTCGGTACGCCGGATGCGCTTCAATATAATGTGGACCGGGGCTTTGAGCTGAATTATGAGCGGTATAAGTTTTTCAAATGGGCAACGAATTCCATCGACAAATTCCGTGCTGTGCCGCCTTCAACGGCCATTATCCACCAAGCGAATCTTGAATATTTGACTCCTGTCGTTTATAGCGTCGAAGAAGAAAACGGTGAATATCTTGCTTACCCCGATACCTGTTTCGGTACGGATTCCCATACACCCATGATCAATGGCATCGGTGTGGTTGGCTGGGGAGTCGGCGGCATTGAAGCTGAAGCCGGCATGCTCGGTCAGCCCTCGTGCTTTCCGGCTCCCGAAGTGATAGGAATCCGCTTGAGCGGTAAGCTGCCTTCCGGTACCACGGGAACAGATTTGGCTTTGTACGTAACGAATCTTCTGCGCAAGAAAAAAGTAGTCGGCAAATTTGTCGAGTTTTGCGGTGAAGGAGTTGCTCACTTATCCTTGGCCGATAGAGCGACGGTTTCGAACATGTCTCCGGAGAATGGAGCTACGATGACGATGTTTCCAGTCGATCAGGAGACATTGAATTACATGCGTTTATCGGGACGTGAGGAGGAGCAGGTTCAGCTTGTCGAAGCTTACTGTAAAGCCAACGGTTTGTTTTACACGCCTGAATCTGAAGAAGCCGTCTATACAGAAATTATTGATCTTGACCTTTCAGTGATTGAAACAAGCCTGGCCGGTCCGAAACGGCCGCAAGACATCATCCGACTCTCGGAAGTGAAGGAGACGTTTACAAAAGCATTGACCCACGAAGCGGGGAATAACGGGTATGGTCTGCCCAAAGACGAGACTGACAAAGAAGTGCTAATTCGCCACTCCGGCGGAGCGACGTCGAAGCTCCAAACAGGTTCTATCGTGCTTGCGGCCATAACGAGCTGCACCAACACATCGAACCCGAATGTGATGATCGGCGCAGGACTTCTTGCCAAAAAGGCAGTGGAGAAAGGGTTGACCGTTCCCCCTTATGTGAAAACCAGCCTTTCACCGGGATCAAAAGTAGTTACCGATTACTTGCGGAAAGCAGGCTTGCTGCTGTTCTTGGAACAGCTCGGATTCTATCTCGTAGGTTACGGCTGTACGACTTGTGTGGGCAATTCCGGACCTCTTCCGGAAGAAATTGCAGACGCGATTACTCATAATGATATGATCGTATGCGGCGTTCTTTCCGGGAATCGTAACTTTGAAGGACGTATTCATCCTCTTATTAAAGCCAATTTCCTTGCTTCCCCGCCGCTTGTAGTTGCCTACGCTATTGCGGGTACGGTAGATATAAATCTTCGTAACGAACCGATAGGCAAGGACCAGGAAGGGAAGAATGTATATTTGGCAGATCTATGGCCATCTGAAGCGGAGGTTCAAAAGATAATCGCCGAGTCCGTAACTCCAGAGCTGTTTAAATATCGCAACGAGCGGATCTTTACGGGAAATAGGGATTGGAATCATCTGGAAACCGCCGAAGGTTTGCTGTATGAATGGGATGAGCAGTCAACGTATTTGCAAAACCCGCCCTTTTTTGAAAACATGTCTCTGGACCCTAGGGGAATCCGCCAGCTTCAAGGGTTACGGGTGTTGGCCAAGCTGGGAGATTCGATTACTACGGATCATATTTCCCCGGCAGGCGGCACGATCCCGCCTAATAGTGTCGCTGGGAAATATTTGATGGACCATGGTGTCCCAACAGGAGACCTGAGCTCTTACGGAGCCAGACGGGGGAATCATCATGTCATGATGCGCGGGGGGTTTGCCAATATCAGGCTTCGCAACCAGGTAGCAGCGGGCACTGAGGGAGGCTTGACGACGTATTTTCCAAGCGGGGCGGTTATGCCGATCTACGATGCAGCCATGAAGTATCGACAGGACGGCACAGGATTGATCATTATTTCCGGAAATGATTACGGTATGGGTAGTTCACGCGATTGGGCGGCGAAAGCTACTTATCTTCTTGGTGTTAAAGCGGTTATTGCACAAGGCTTTGAACGTATTCATAGAAGCAATCTTGCCTTGATGGGAGTTCTTCCTCTTCAGTTCAAGGAAGGAGAAAATGCCGATTCGATAGGTCTTACTGGCACGGAGGTTTTTGAAATTGAAATCGATGAAAGTATCAGGCCGCGACAAATAGTAACTGTATCCGCGGTGGATGAGAAGGGAAACCAAAAGCGATTCGAGGCATTGGTGAGATTCGATAGCGAAGCGGAGATCGATTATTACCGCCATGGCGGAGTATTGCAAATGGTACTTCGCAGCAAGCTGGCGCGGGCGAATAATCATTCCGATTAGTGGCATTTGACGAAGGGTTGGAATGAAGCATCTTCGAGATCGTCGGTAGTATAACACGACCCTAAGCTTAAAAAAGAGTAAGACTCTAAAACCACTACTAATGTGTGGTTCTGGAGTCTTTTTTGAGCTTTCAATTGGTTGGAAAGTCGAAGGCCACCGTGGTCTATTATTGCAACATTTACCTGGCAGCAGCTTTAGTGCAGAGGATTATCATATGATAATCATATATTATATTAATTACTTGATGGTAGCATAATATATGATTATTTTAATTAATTACTCAATAAACTGAGAATATCGCCTAATACACATAATTTTCAAATAATTCATTGACAAATAATATACGATTATATATTATTGCTATATTATCATTTTGTTAATGAGAACTATAAGATTTCTTTCAACAAAGGAAAGGCGGAAGTGAATGAAGGAGAAAGAAAAAGGAGTCACTACGGAGTATATTTATAATTTGTTAAAGGAGCAGATTTTTGAGTGGAAATTATCTCCCGGACAAAAGATTAATATTGATCACCTGTCGAAGGAGTTAAATATTAGCCCAATCCCTTTAAGAGAAGTTCTTTCCCGTTTTCATTCCGAGAAGCTGGTCATACTAGAGCCTTATAAGGGGTATCGGGTCAGCGGGATTTTGGATGATCAAAGTATGACGGATATGCTGGAAGCTCGAATTTTAATTGAGACGCATGCGATTCGCAATATAATCCGTTATAATCGTCTGCATATTTTGGATGGAATGACCCGCTTAATGGAGCAAATCGCATCGATTAAGATGGGTTCATCTTATAAGGAAGTTCTTGAATTCAATCAATTGGATCATCTGTTTCACTTAACTATGGTTAAGGCAACGGAAAATTCATTTCTTACCGATGCGTATGGAGGGATGCATTGTCATCTGCACATCGCTCGTTTTTATCATGTAAGAGGTGAGGTGGATCAATATGAGGCTTCAGCTGAGCATGAGGAAATTGTAGAGGCCATTCGATCCCGTGATATATATCGTGCTGAGGAAGCTGTTACTAACCACATCTGGGATGCGAAAAATCGTTTGTTGCAAAAAAGGGATAAGGATTTAAAGAAGCTTTGATTTTCTTAGAAGGGAGCTAAATCATCTTGGATTCAGTGTGGATACCCCAAGGATTTGCTCTCTCTTTATGAAACTTTTTATGAAAAGTTTGGCAAAACCGGCAGCATGTGCACGATACATACAGTTTTGTAAGCGCTATCTTATAATTGGATTGATTATTAGCTGGAGGTGATACGGGAATTCACATGAGTTGCGGGGCAAAATGGTAAACGATGTATTAGCAAAAATCAGGAGGGGTTAAGAAATGAAGAATACCAAAGCTATAGCTCTGATCGCCATGTCAGCCGTTGCTTTAAGTGCTTGCAGTTCAACCAGTCCAGCGCCAGTTGCAAGTACGCCAGCTCCAGGCACATCGGCACCAACAACTACAGTACCCAAATTCGATCCTAATAAAAAAGTAAGCATTAAATATTCTTTCTGGGGCGATACAGATACAAAAGCTTTGCATGTCGCCGTAGTCGACGCGTTCATGAAAGAGTACCCGAATGTTACGGTTGAGCCTGTGTACATTCCGGCGGAGTATTTAACCAAAATTCAAACTACATTCACCGGCGGAACCCAACCGGATCTCATCAATTTCACGGCTAACGACTTAATTTCTTTTGCTGCAGCCGGAGTATTGGAGCCGCAAACCAAATGGATTAAAGGTGAATGGGATAAGGAAAATTTCGGCGACAACTTTGAGAGATTGATGAAAGCGATGGAATATAACGGGGAGATATGGGCTTTGCCTCGGAACTCAGCGGGCAGAACGATCTTTTACAATAAGCGGATTTTTGACGAGGCCGGCGTGAAATACCCGGATAGTACCTGGACATGGGATACATTAATTGAGCAAGGAAAGAAGCTGACGAATAATAGCACCGATCCGAACAAGAAAGTATACGCGATTGGCTTTCAAGGGGAAATATCAGACATAAGCGCAAGTTACATTTGGCAAGCGGGCGGCGATTATTTCAGCCAGGACGGGAAAAAATTTATTTTTAACTCGCCTGAAAGCAGAAAGGCACTCCAGTATTTACACGACCTTATCTATGTTCATCAAATTGCGCCAAACCCGAGCGTTTATACGAATGGAACTCCGCAGTCCTTATTTATGAATGAAAAAATAGCCATGCATTTTGATGCGGGATCCTTTATTGCAACTATGCAAAAGGCTAAGTTCGAATGGAACCTTGCTTTGTTCCCGATGGGACCCAAAAATCGTCTAGGAGCTTTGTCTCCTACAAGCTTAGCCATACCGAAGGCGAGCAAAAACAAAGAAGCGGCCTGGGAACTAGCCAAGTTTATTAACGGGCCAAAAGGTCAGGAAATTCTGATCAGCACCGGGTTCTCCGCACCTGTCAGAAAGTCCATACTGAACGATGAGAAAAAGTATTTGCCAGGCGATAAATTTAAAGTGGACCGTAAAGTCGCATTGGAAAGCTATACGGATCATTCCGGTGTAAAGCCTACCAATCCGGTATGGACGCAAACCGATACTATTATTAAAAAATATTTGGGTCTTTATTACCTTGATAAGAACGGTAAGATCGATGAATCGTTGAAGCTCATTGAGAATGAAGTTAACGCAATAATGCCTAAGTAGTTTTTTTGAAGCCATGTTCAGTGTTAGGGATCTAAGAAAAGACGTAGGGTGACCGGATGAGGATTGAAGCCCCTTCTTGTCCGGTTTCATAAATAAATATTGAGGGGAATGCAGCATGTCGAGGAAATTTTTGTTAAATGACACGATGGTAGCTTATTACTTTTTGTTGCCCGCCATAATTGGATTCGGTATTTTCACCGCAGTTCCGTTGGTGACATCCCTTGTTATTTCCTTCTATGAATGGAACACCTTGTCGAGTCCGAAGTTTATTGGTTTTGGAAACTTTATCAAAATTTTTACAGAGGATAAAATATTTTGGATTGCTCTGGAAAATACATTCTGGTATGCGGTCGGAGTTGTTCCGTTAAGCATCGCACTGGGATTGGCAGCCGCCTTATTGTTAAATCAAAAAATACTCGGGATTGCCCTGTGGAGAACGGTGTATTTCCTCCCTGTAATGACTTCGACAGTAGCTATTTCGCTGGTCTGGAAGTGGCTGTATAACCCTGATGTCGGTTTAATTAATGTGTTATTGAGGGAAATGGGCGTTCAGAATCCTCCTACATGGCTAACCAGCACCACTTGGGCTTTACCTTCGATCATCATTGTAACGATTTGGAAAACGATTGGCTACAATATGGTTATTTTCCTGGCAGGCTTGCAAAATGTTCCCAAGGAATTATATGAAGCAGCTGAAATTGACGGATCGAGCAAGTGGAATATGTTTTGGAAAATTACGCTTCCTTTGTTGCGGCCTACTACCTTTTTTATAACGGTGATTTCGATTATCCACTCTTTTCAAGTGTTTGGATATGCGCTGATCATGACGGAAGGCGGTCCCGGCGCTTCGACAAACACGTTGGTTTTATACATCTATCAGCAGGGATTCAAATATTTCAATATGGGCTATGCTTCGGCAATTGCTTGGGTTTTATTCCTTATTCTTTTAATCGTTACTATGATTCAATCCTATGTCAATCACCGAAGGGAGGCCGCATAATCCATGGAAACTGTCCAATCTACGGCAAAAGCGTCCATCGCCCTGAAAAGGTCGACCCTGCAGCGGATTACCGATTTGATAACGTACGCGATTCTAATTACTTTTTCCGGAATAATGATCCTCCCTTTTATTTGGATGGTATCCTCTTCTTTGAAAAATTTGGACGAAGTAAGCGAAATTCCGATTCGTTGGATTCCTGAGACATTCCGATTTAGCAATTATGTGGAAGTTTTTCAAAGCATTCCGATGGGACGATTTATTTTAAATTCCTTTTTTGTTGCTATTTCAGTAACGATATTGGCGATATTGGTTTCTTCCCTGGCAGCTTATGCGTTTGCACGACTGAATTTTAAAGGGAAAAGCACTCTCTTTCTATGCTTCTTGACAACAATGATGATACCGCAGCAGGTAACGATGATTCCCAACTTTTTGATTATGAAGGAATTCGGTTGGTTGAATACGTATAACGCATTGATTTTTCCCCAATTATTTACGGCTTTCGGGGTGTTTATGTTAAGGCAATTTTTCCTCTCGATCCCTGTTGAGCTTGAGGAAGCGGCAAGAATTGATGGGTGCAGCCGGTTCAGAATTTACTGGAACATTATGATTCCGTTGGCTAAGCCTGCATTTGTAACTTTGGGCATATTTCTTTTCCTGGGCGAATGGAATTCATTTCTATGGCCGCTCATTGTTATCGATTCTGTAGATCTACAGCCGATTCAAGTTGGTTTGCGTACGTTCCAAGGAGAGTTTACTACTCACTGGCATCTTATGATGGCAGGAGCCTTTATAGCTGAATTGCCCGTTTTATTGTTTTATGTCTTTTGTCAACGGTACATTATTGAAGGCATCGCCACTTCAGGGATCAAAGGCTAGTAATGAAACTAAATTCATTGGAGGTTTTATGCATGAAAATCACGAAGCTGGAAGCTGTAATTATTGTAACGGAAGTTAAAAATCCGATGAAGGACGCGCTGCACACTTATGATGCAGGCACTCGAGTAGTAACCAAGATCCATACGGACGAAGGGATTATAGGGTATGGATCGAGTTTTTTCGGTAGAGGAAAAGCAAGCGGAGCGATATTGAAGCTGATGCTGGAATCAGAGCTGGGACCGCATCTCATTGGGGAAGATCCCCATTTTACTCGTCAAATCCGCAAGAAGCTGTGGAGTATCGCTGACTACCACGGTGCAGAAGGCTTCTCGCATTTCGCTATTTCAGCAATAGATATTGCGCTGTGGGATATTATTGGAAAAAAAGCCAATCTGCCGACTGCGAAGGTTTTAGGCGCTGTTCGTGACCGTATTCCTGCTTATTGCATGGCTGGATGGTATGTCGATACAGAAAAGGAATATGTCGCAAAATGTATCGAAACCGTGGAAGAAGGATTTAAGGCCATTAAACTTAAAGTAGGTAAATATTCTTTGGAGAATGATATCGAACGGATCAAATTAGCGCAAAGAGAAGTAGGACCTGACATTAAAATTATGGTTGATGCGAATCAGGGATTTGATGAGAAAGAAGCGCTTCGTCGGGGGAGAGCTTATGAGCAGCTAGGTGTCCGATGGTTTGAGGAGCCGTTGATTCCACAACATAAGGAAAGCTCTGCAAGATTGGCCCACGCGTTGGATATCCCGATAGCCATTGGAGAAAACTTTTATTCCAAATTCCAATTCTACGATGCGGTTCAAGCCGGAGCTGCCTCGATCTACCAACCGGATAACCGGAGAGCCGGAGGACCTACGGAATGGCTGGAAATTGGAGCTATTACCGATGTGGCTGGACATCATATCGCAAGCCATGGCGGCGGACCGGCAAATGTGAATATGCTGTGCGTTCTGCCTAACGCGATCTTCCTGGAAAGCGGCAGCCTGAAAAAAGAGGATGGCCTGCTGAAAACTCGGCTAACCATGGTGGACGGGGAAGTACTGCTTCCGGATGTACCGGGAATGGGAACGGAAGTAGATGAAGAGTACGTTGAGAAATATCGGGTGGATTAGAAGGTTGGAGAGAAGAATACCTCGGCGGGTAACCGGGGTGTTCCTTTACATGGGGGAGGAGCTGGAGAATGTCTAAACATACAGTGGAAGCGTTAGGAAATTTGGTTAACGGGCAATGGATAATCGGCTCAGAAACGTTTGATGTTCTCAATAAATATACCGGAGATGTGATTGTTAAAGTGACCAAGTCATCCCGTGAGGATGTTAGTCATGCGATTGGCAATGCTTTGGAAACGTTCAAAACAACGAAGCTGACACCTTATCAAAGGTATGAGATTTTAATGAAAGCAGCCGAACTGTTTAAACAGCGGAAAAAAGAGCTTGCCCTGACGATTGTTCGGGAAGGCGGCAAGGTGCTAAAAGACGCCAGCATGGAGATTGAGCGGGGGATTCAGACGTTCATCGCTTCTGCTGAGGAGGCGAAGAGACTGCAAGGGCATGAAGTTCCTGTTCAAGGGCAGCCAGGCAGCGACAACAAAATCGCCTTTACTTTACGTGTACCTGTAGGTGTCCTATGCGCAATAACGCCGTTCAATTTCCCTTTTAATTTAGTAGCTCATAAAGTTGCGCCTGCACTTGCTGCAGGCAATACGGTTATATTGAAGCCGGCAGGCGTAACACCGCAGATTGCCGCCCAAATGGCAGCCATATTGTTGGAGGCAGGCCTTCCGCCAGGTTTTTTAAATATCGTAAACGGTCCTGGAAGAGAGATTGGGCAATATTTATTAGAGGATGCCCGCATAGCGATGTATACCTTTACCGGTAGTACGGAGGTTGGCAAGCAGATTAAAGCATCCTCCGGTATCCGCAAGGTGACCTTGGAGCTTGGCAGCAACTCGCCGAATATAGTTCACAAAGATGCGCCGGATTTAGCTAGAGCTGCCCAATTATGTGTGAGTAAGGGCTTTACTAACGCAGGGCAAGCATGCATTTCCGTACAGAGGATTTATGTGCATCAAGACATATATGCAGCTTTTGTTGAAAAGTCAATTGAAGCCGCATCGAAGCTAAGAGTGGGCGACCCCGAGCTTGATGAAACCGATATTGGCCCGATGATTTCCGAGAAAGAAGCAGCGCGAGCCGAGCTGTGGATTCAAGAAGCTGTTCAACAGGGGGCGACGATCGCTTACGGGGGCCATCGGGAGGGCGCCATTCTATACCCAACCATTATGACCAATACACTGGCTTCGATGAAGGTGATGTGCCAGGAGGTTTTTGCACCCGTAGTTTGCATTACTCCTTATAGCGACATTAGTGAAGCTCTGAATGCAGCGAATGATTCCAATTACGGACTGCAGGCTGGTATTTTTACATCGGATCTTCAAATGGCCTTTAAGGCGGCCAAGGAATTGGAGTTCGGTGGCGTTATTATCAATGATGTGTCGACGTTTCGAGCCGATATAATGCCCTATGGCGGTGTAAAGGATAGCGGATATGGAAAAGAAGGTCCGAAGTATGCCATTCAAGAAATGACGAATGAAAAATTAGTTGTTTTTGATATTTAGTCGAAGAGAGATGATCAGCATATGAGGGATACATGGTCTTATTTCCCATCAGGGAAAATTATATTCGGCAATGGTGCCATTCATAAATTAGGCGAGCTTTTGAAAAACATGAATGCCCGTAATATATTCCTCATTACCGATAAGGGAATCGTTCAATCCGGCATACTGCATACGGTTTTAAATATTTTGGAGAAAGACAAATTCCAGGTTAAAGTGTTTGACGGGACGACTCCGGAACCTCCGGTTTCGAAAGTGCTGGAATGCTATGAATATGCCAAAAAGGAAATTAATGCGGATGTCATCATCGGGCTGGGTGGAGGAAGCAGCATTGATTTGGCCAAAGTCGTTGCCCTCCTGGTAGCGCATGGCGGACAGCCGCAGGATTATTTTGGCGAGAACGCTATTCCATCTGCGATTGCTCCCTTGATAGCTATACCTACAACGGCAGGCACGGGTTCTGAAGTGACATCGGTAGCTGTCGTAACGGATACGGTCAATAACATTAAAGTTGGGATTTCCAACAATTATTTGAGACCGGCGGTTGCTTTATTGGATCCTGAGCTGACCATGCAGCTGCCTCCCTATGTAACTGCGTGCTCGGGCATTGATGCTTTGGCTCATGCGATTGAAGCTTACCTGGCCAAGGATTTTAAATATATCCAGGCAGAAGGCGACATTTTATTTCAAGGCTCGGCTCCGATAAGCGACACCTTAGCTTTGCAAGCGATTGATCTCATTTCCAAAAATCTGGTAACTGCTGTCCAACAAGGGACTAACCTGGAAGCACGCTCTAACATGCTTTTGGGCAGCTTGCTAGCCGGATTGGCTTTTTCCAATGCGGGTACGGCTGCGGCTCATGCGTTGGCCTACCCGATAGGCGGATTATCCAAATCACCTCATGGAGAAGTAACAGGCCTTCTGCTGCCGTATGTCATCAGCTACAATGCCCGTACTACGGGGGAGAAAATCGATAAGCTGGCTCAAGCCATGCATATTCCTGCTTATAATCTCCAACCGGCATCGGACAAGATTCAGTTGGTCGTCTCCCATATCATCGATATTTTGCAGCAGATTGGATTGCCGACTCGACTTCATTCGATTGGGATTACGAGGGAGCAGCTGCCTGAAATCGCGGAAAAAGCGATACAAATCGAACGGTTAATTCGAAACAACCCGCGCGCAGCAACTGTAGGAGGCTTCATTGATTTGCTTGAAAAGGCCTACTAATTTTCGGGAGAGGATTTCATGAAGGTTGTCATAACGAGACGTATTCCGGAAAGCGTTAAGCAAAAGCTGGACGCGAATTACACCACCTATATGTGGCCAGAAGAAAATGTGCCGATTCCATATGAGCTGCTGCTGGAACAAGTAAAGGATGCCGACGCTTTGTTCACCAATGTATCGGATCGGATAGATAAACATGTATTTCAAGCGGCTACCAAGCTGAAGGTTGTCAGCACGATGGCGGTTGGTTACGACAACATAGATATTGAGGAAGCAACCGCAAGAGGGATACTTGTAGGGCATACACCCGATGTTCTGTCGGAAGCAGTGGCAGATTTGACGTTTGCGCTCTTGCTTTCAACTGCACGAAAAGTAGTGGAGGCCATGAGCTTCATCAAGAAAGACAGCTGGAGAGGCTGGGGGCCCATGCTTTTGACCGGGCAAAATGTTTACAACTCCACAATCGGCATTATCGGCATGGGTGGAATTGGAAAAGGAGTAGCCAGAAGGGCTGCCGGCTTCGGTATGCGAATTTTATATCATAACAGGAGACGAAGAGAAGATATGGAGCGGGAGCTGGGTGTCGAATACAGCTCGCTGGATAGCTTGCTTCAAGCTTCGGATTTTGTAGTGATGCTGGCTCCAGCCACTCAGGAAACGCGTAAGATGATAGGCAAAAGAGAGCTTTCGCTAATGAAACCAACCGCTATTTTGATTAATACCTCCAGAGGAAGCAACGTTGATGAAGCCGCCCTTATAACTGCATTAAAAGAACGCCAAATTTGGGGAGCCGGCTTGGATGTGTTTGAAGTCGAGCCGATTCGTGCGGACCATCCTTTGATCGGTCTTGATAATGTAGTGCTGCTGCCGCATATAGGAAGCGCTACCGTAGCTACCAGGATGGAAATGGCCGAATTGACTGCTCACCATATCCTAACGGGATTAAGTGGCGAGAGGATAAGAAATCTTGTAAACCCTGAAGTTTACAGGATCAGAGGTTCAGGGATGAAGCGGTAAAGCAGGATTGTGGCCATTGTAATCTATGGTTTTACGAATTTAATAGACTGTGGATACAATGGCCCGCAATACTTCATGAAAAACATTTGCATTTCATAAAGAAGCCTGATATATTGGTATTTGCCGCTGATTTAGCGGAACGGAAATACTTTCTAGCTCCTCCAATCTTAGGACTAGTGGTCAACCGTGGGGAGTTGATGTCCCCTGCACATAGAATTACGGGACGTAGCTCAGCTTGGTAGAGCACCTGGTTTGGGACCAGGGGGTCGCATGTTCAAATCGTGTCGTCCCGACCATTTTTTGCAGATGTAGTTCAATGGCAGAACTTCAGCTTCCCAAGCTGGTGGCGTGGGTTCGATTCCCATCATCTGCTTAATAGAAATCAGAAAAAATCCGTGATGATTCACGGATTTTTTTGTGTTCTCAGACTGAATATTCG
The DNA here is from genome assembly GCF_024722015.1 of Paenibacillus radicis (ex Xue et al. 2023). Taxonomy (GTDB): domain Bacteria; phylum Bacillota; class Bacilli; order Paenibacillales; family NBRC-103111; genus Paenibacillus_S. Next base: position 15,346 of record NZ_JANQBD010000029.1, read on the forward strand.
TAACCTCCCCAAACACCTTCGTTTTTTCTATGTCGAAAGCACCAAAAATGCCATAAAAATAGGAAAAATGTAACAATTAGTAAAGAAAATGCTGTATAATGGAGACTGCTTTTATTTGTAAATTATGGTATCGGGAGGCAAGAGAGTGTCCATTAAATTAAAGGCAGCAAACTTCTTGGCACAATGGAAGCGAGTCGTTCCGGAGGTGTCCAAGCTGTTGGTTTTTACCATGCTCTTTTCTGCTATATTTGGCGGATGGGGCGGTATATGGGGAGGGGCACAAGAAGTGTATGCAGACTCTGCGCCCGGACTTACGGATATAGGGGCCTCATATGCGGCGAAAGAAATTGAAGCGCTGACCAAGTCAGGAATCGTTTCAGGTTATGGAGACGGAACCTTTGCTCCACAGAAGGAAATGACAAGAGCCGAGCTTGCTAAAATTGTCGCCATGGCTCTTAATCTAAAGGAAGAGCCGGCAGCTGCGGATGCATTTATCGATGTGCCGTCTAATGCATGGCATAAGGGCTATATCGGTGCCTTGGTTAAAGCGGGAATCACTCAAGGGATATCTGCTTCAAGCTTTGCACCGGACCAAGAAGTGACACGGCAAGAGCTGGTCGTCTTCTTCATTCGAGCGTTTCAAATGGAAGAGACGGCGAAGAAGCTCGCGCTGGACATTCCGTTTGCTGATGCAGAAGACATAGCGGCTTGGGCTCATCCCCATGTTGCGCTTGGCTTCAAGATCGGCTTCATTAATGGTGTAGAAGCTGCTGGGGGGAAGCTGCTTTTTGCGCCCAAGGCCAGAGCGGATCGACAGGCATTGGCTCGTCTAGCTTATGAGTTTATTGAAAATAAAGATGTGTATAAGAATAGAGTCCAAATCTTAGCAGCACTGCCACCAGAGAAACCAAATGAGCCAACGCCTGTATTAACAGGTGGAGCAGGAGGCGGCGGTGGAGGCGGTGGCGGTGGTGGAAATACAACCGGGACCATCACAGCACCAGTAGTTGCATCTGTGAACGCAATCTCAAGCTCTACCGTGGAAGTAACCTTTAATATGGCAGTAACGTCTGTGTCGAGTGAGCAGTTTACATTGGATAATCAACTAATCGTAAGCTCAGCTCAATTGAAAATAAATCCGGGCAACATCGTGGTACTAACCACCAGCACGCAAACAGCAGGGCAAGTCTATAAGCTGTCTTATAATGGAATTCAAACAGGTAAAAGCTTTACTGGCAAATCCCTGGCATCGGATGTATTAAATCATGCAGGCTCCTATAAGGGAGATCTCCAAATTAATGCACAGGATATTATTCAGAATAATGGTGTTACTTTTGGTCCAGAGTCTGGACAAGCAATCGTTGAAGGAACGCTTACTCTGGATCCGGGCGCCACAGGCAGTGTAACCCTCCGTAACATTCAAGCAACCAATCTGGCAGTGAAGTCCGGAGCCTCTCATACGGTGAAGCTGGATAAAGTAAATGTTACAGAAGAAATGACGGTTAATACGGCTAATCAATCGGAACCCGTTAGAATTACGACGAATGGCAGTACCCAAGTAAAGAAAACAAAGATTGGCACGAAAGTTAAATTAGAAGCAATTCAAGGAACGGGGAGTCTTGGGACGATTGAAGTTGAGACGACCATGCCGGACCAACAAGTCGAGTTGACGGGTGAATTCGAGCAGGTTATCGTTTCTCGAGGAGCCCAAGGAATCCAGCTATCCTTAAACGCTGGGACTAAGGCTAGTAAAATTATGTTGAATGCAGATATAAAGCTTGCAGGGGACTGGGATGCAATAGCTTCTGTACCTTTGGAGTCGGCGAGCGGTGTGAAAATTGATGCACCCGTTGATGTATTGGCTAAGCTTCGTGCCAAGGCTTTAGAAAGAGCCCGGACTGCAATCCAGGCTTTGAAGCTAGCAACGGATTATTCCGCAGCGATTGAAGAAGAGATTGAAGCTGCACGCAGATTGGTGAATACCGTTGTTTCCCTGGGAGGAACGGAACTTGAGGTACCTACTGACAGGTTAGTTCGAGCTGAGACTATGATTAAGCAGGCAGCTTTGAAATATGCAACTGAACAGCTTTCTGTTGGTTTTGCGGGAGCTGATTCTGCGGAATATGTGATAGAAACTCTCAAGCTTCCGTTAATGGGGGCAGCCGGAACAACGATTAGCTGGAGTTCCAATGATGAAGCAGTTCTTAGTCCAATTGGAGTCGTTCATCGGCCAGCAGCTGATCAGTCTAACCAGAAGGTTACGCTGACTGCGACTATAGTAAAGAAGGATCTAACTACAGTCAAACAGTTCCATTTAATTGTAATTTCACTCAATCAAGCTCCAATAGCTAAAGCGCTGGAACGTCAATACATTTTTAACAGTCAGGCAGATATGGTTTTGGAAGGAAATCAGCTTGCTACTGACCCGGAGCAGGGCTCCTTGTCGGTTATTGCGGCTAGCTCGGATCATGAAGACATTGTGAAAGCTACGGTAACAGGCAGGATGCTTTATCTTCACCCTGTTAAGGGAGGGACAGCAAGCGTCACGGCTAAAGTAAGTGATCCGCAGGGACTTGTGGTCACGAATATAGTGCAAATAACAGTAGTCTATGTGGACATTAAGGAATATGGTTCGTTGGGTAATAAAAGTATCTATATGAACGGGAATTCCAGCTTCGCGGATAACATTCATGTAAGGCTTGTCTCGCCATCAGGCTTGAAGAGGAATTATTCGCGCGATGCCGGCATTGTGATGGCCTCAGACGGAACCTTCACTCTGCAAACTGAAACGGGAATGGAATCCGGGAATTGGAGTTTTGAGGTTGTCGCTGCAGCCGGGACTAAAGAGCAATCTATATCTGTAGGACAAATCCTTATCAGGGAGCCTGCAAAGCCGACAAATCTCACGGATTCTCCAAGTATTGTGGGCAGTGTGTTGAATGATGGTATGCCGATAAAGGGCAATTCTTCTCCTGGTGCTCATGTTGTTGCGCGAAATGGCCAATCTGAGATATTAGCAGCGGCAGATGCGGATGGAGAAGGTCATTTTACATTGAACTTACAGAAAGAACTGTGGTTGAAATCCAATGAAAGCATCTCGATTACAGCCAAACTTCCGGATCTTCCGGAAAGTAACCCGTTGCCTATCGCAGTGGCGGCCTCATCAGTCCAAACCCCGCAGCCAACACTGACAGGAGAGCTTTATACCGATGGCGGCGCGTTCGAAATAGCAGGCCCTTTGGGAAGCATTATGCTGATGCAGAACGAAAGCGGGCAAACCGTCAATTGGAATGAATTGAAAACGGGTGCTCTATATTTTTCCCTCGATCAAGAGTTCATGGCAAATAAAAAGATTAATCTCTATGTTCGCCAACCAGGGAAAGCGCCAAGTGAACCGCTAGTACTTACAGTCCAGCCTGTTAACGGAAAAACTACAGCTCCAGTTGTTGCTACAGTAGTTTATGAGAACACTAATTATTTATCCGGTTATACAGAGCCTTACTCTAAAGTGAAGATTCGTAAGCAGAATGGGTTACTGGTTGCACAAGCCACTTCATCGCGGAGCGGAATGTTTAATTGGCACCCTGATACTACGAACGTCAAAGCTGGAGAAAAGTTGATTTTTACGGCAGATGCCTACGGGAAGACGGAAAGCGAGCAAACGTCTGTCACGGTTAGTGCGTTAACCGGTCTAACTAAAGCGCCCAATGTTAGCGGAGCGGTTTACACTAATGGGGGAGTTTTGTCAGGGGAGGCGGATGAGCGTTCGGACATTTATTTCCGTAGAGGTTCGGGAATCTTCATGCAATCTCATAATAATAAGATCGATTTTAGCGCCGTTATTACAAGCGTCAGTGGCTTTAGCACCGGTGAGAGTGTAATGGTGAGTGCGATAGCGCCAGGGAAGGCGGAAAGTGAGAAGGTTGTATTCAAGGTGCAGCCCGTTCAAGGGAAGAGCCCTAGGCCTTTGGTAAGTCCATTTTACGAGGGTTCTAATTCCATCAAAATCAACAATGCTGAGGATGGTTTTATCGTAATAACCAGATCTGACGGTACAGTAGTGAGTCGAGGCGCGACGTTAAAGGGCTTGTCCGAAACGTATTTTTATAAACAGTCGTTCAAGGCTGGAGAAGTCCTTCAGGTGGCTTTGGAAGCGTTTGGAAAACAAATCAGTGACGCGGTTCCTGTAATCGTATTATCATCTATGGGACAGACTCCGACACCTAAGGTTACAGGCTCTGTATATGCCGATGGCGTGGGGCTAAGTATTTACAATGTTTATACATACGGCACTTTACGTCTCACAAGAGAGGATGGCACGATTTTCTTTCTGTCTGACATAGGGGGATCTCTGAAATTAAGCTTTACCGCAGAATTTATAGCCGGGGAAATTTTGAAGGTTACTGTTCAATCGGTAGGAATGAGGGAAAGCGATCCAGTCTATCTGCAAGTACTCCCGATTTCGGGACAAACACCTGTACCTTCGGTGAGCAGTACTTTGTATGATCTTCCTCCAGGCAGCAGCACCTTATCTGGTCAGACATTGCCTTATTCTGTACTAATCCTGACTCGTAGTAATGGGGAAAGTATGGGCACCGGGAATGCGGATGAACGAGGCATATACACCATGACTATTCAAAAGTCTCTGGTTGCGGGAGAAACTTTGCGCTTAATTTCTGATGCACCTGGTATGGCAAAAAGCGAACCCAAGCTTATTCAGGTTCAAGCCGCAGTAAAGACAGCGAAGCCAAGCGTGGCCTCGTCGGTTTATATCGATCAAGGTCTGTTGAGTGTCAGGGTAGAGAATTATTCGAAAATTACGGTGAAAAAAGCGAATGGAACGATCTTATGGGATAATTGGGCAGGTAATATTTCTTTTTACCTTGATGTAACCAAACTTGTTGGTGGCGAACAGCTTACTCTAACCGCGACTGAGGCCGGGAAAAAAGAGAGCGATCCATTCTATTTTACGGTTCTTCCGCTTCAAGGTAAAACCGGTACGCCGACTATGAATGGTAAAATATATGATACAGTTACTGGCTATATCTATGGTTATGGGGAATCTAATGCCAAGATTGAAATAAAACGTGCCAATGGCACAGTGATTCTTTCAACTACAGCATCCTATGACGGATACTTTTCTTATTATGTATACGGAAACTTGGTGGCCGGGGAGATTATAAATTTAACCGCAAAAGTATATGGAAAGGCCGAAAGCGACCCCGTTTATATTACAGTTGCTCGTGCGCCGCAAGCAACTGCGCCTACCGTTACATCAAATGTGTATACAGATGGTGGCTGGCTGGAAGGAAAGACGGAGGGGTATGCAACCCTTCTGTTGAAAAGAAATGACGGTACTGAAGTTGCATGGGGCTACAGCTCCTGGGTGTATGATAATGTTACAGGGTCTAATAGCTATCAGTATTCGATGAACCTGATGACCCATACTTTTGTAGAAGGAGAGGTTCTCCAGCTAGCTGCCAGAGAAGACAACAAAAGCTTTAGCAATCCAGTGTACCTGACTGTATTGCCGGTGCGAGGGACAACAGCAACACCTAGCGTTAATGGGACTGTATACGCGGAAATTTCAAGCTATCTTTATGGTTCGGCAGAGCCCAGGGCTTTGGTAGTTCTCAAAAAAGAAAATGGTGGAACAAGCTCTTCTACGTATGCTAACAGTAACGGATCTTTCTCTTTATACACAGATTCGTATAGTTTACGTGAAGGCGAGAGGCTGACTCTGACAGCTGATGCTGCCGGGAAAGCTGTAAGCAGCCCTATTCATTTGATAGTGTTGGGCAAGCCACAACTGCCCAAGCCGACTGGTGTAATATCTAATGTATATGCAGATGGCGGCGTGATACGCGGTTATATGAGTGTCCCGGCTGAATTGCGTCTAACTGATGCAAGCGGAGGCTACATTGCTTCACGAAGTGTGAACGGAAGCTTCACGTTCATTTTCTCGTCGAACTGGCTTACTTCTGGACAAATATTGAACTTGACAGCCTATGAGACGTACTACAAGCCTAGTGATCCCATCCTAGTGCCAGTGCTCCCGGTAGAAGGAACAACCTCAACTCCTACGGTGAAGGGAGTCGTTTACGAACAGACGAATAGTTCGTTGTCTGGACGAGCGGAGCCTTATTCCATAGTAGAGCTAAGGACAAAAGACAATCAAGATTTGATTGCAAGAACAGATGCGGATGCTCAGGGGAGTTATGCTTTTAGCTTTTATTTACCTTCACGGGTAATGCCAAATCAATACGTGATACTTACAGCGGATGCTTATGGCAAGATGAAGAGTAATGGTTTGGAATTAATAGTTACAGCCATACCGGAGACAACGATCCCAACCGTCACAGGCAGTGTATACACGTCAAGTAGCTTGCTGCAGGGGGTCAGCGAGCCTAATGCCTATATCTTAATAGATATACCGAGTTATGGAGTGTTGGGGGCGTACAGCGATTGGAAGGGTCAATATTCTTTGTCGCTAAATAGCTATATGGAATTGAAGCCTGGAACACTCATCCAAATAAAAGCACAAGCATCAGGGAAAAGGTGGAGTTTACCGAGGGTGGTGACGGTACTTGCTACACCTTCGGTTACACTTAACGTGTATAAAGTCAGCATGTCGAGTACAGCATCGGTCCAAGGAGCAGTGTATCAAGCATTTCTGGATGATTCATTGAGGATTAATGGACTAGATAATCCATATATTCTGAAACAGGCAGGTCCTTATCTGATTATTGACTTCAATATCCAACTAAACTCTTTTCAACCGAAACTATATGTAACAACAGCGGATTATTCTCCAAATGGGACGATAACAGGGGCCGTATACAAAAGTGTCAGTGGATCTTCCTTAATAATCAAAACGCTGGAATTTTTTCAGTCAGGTCACGATTACGATATCAGTATTGATGGCTTGATGATGGGGGACTCGGTATCACCAATCATCGTTAACCCTGTACTAATTTATTTACGCAAATATTAATTTATTAATCTTCGTTATAGGGTTACTTCCAGCCGCTGGTCTATGACCAGCGGCTTTATGGTCCGTTCTAGAGTGGTACGTCATTGTTTCTAGTATAAGGAGGAGTATAGAAAAAATTGTCGAAGGAGTTAATAAGTGAAGCTTTAAAATCATGGATATGGACCCGGATTGAAGTCCGTAATTGGATTGGTTGTTGGAATTTGCATTACTAGCTAGAAGGTGGAGTCTAAAGTAAGGGTAGGGTGCTGAGTTTTTTATTTATAACCGATGAAAAGGAGTGATGCGGACATGAGTAACTACGAGAACAACTATTCCGAGAATTCTTTCTGGGAGAAGCTAAAGAAGCATGCTGTTGAAGCGGGGAAAAAGGTTGTATATAGTGCTCTTCTTGCCTTTTATGCGATTGAAAATCCTAATGTGCCTCGAAAAGACAAAATGAAAATATACGGGGCACTTGGGTACTTGATACTTCCCTTTGACCTGGTTCCCGACTTTATTCCGGTTGTCGGTTATGGAGATGATTTGGCAGCATTGCTCTTTGTGCTCGGTACGATTGCAACCCATCTGGATAAAGATGTGAAGCAAAAGGCGCTTAACAAAATGGAAGAGTGGTTCGGTAAACTCGATCGTGGAGATCAGGAAATAATCGAGATTGATGCCAAGATTGTTGATGTGGAAAAAGGTATCGATGGAATCGCTTCGACCAAGCAATTGAAAGAAGATTAAGTAAGCAGAAGTGAGACCGTCACTGTGCTGTACTATAGTAGGGACACCCATTCAATGAGGTGTCCTATTTGTTTTGGTCATGAAGTCATCTTTAAGTTTGCTATTCCTGACCGTAAGCATTAAATATAAATCCAGTTAACTTTTAACGTAATTAGTTGTAGCATAGCGCAGGCTGCTTTATCTTTTTTCATACAATTTTGGATAGATGTACATATTATGGCTATAGGTAATTTTTATGAATTCTGAAGAGGTTGAGGTGCTATGGATGCAATCCACAAATTGTGATGTATCTCCTATGAAAGACCAGCTAAAACAGCATTTGAACTATATTGCAGCTGAAATAGAGCATAGCTTACAGCTATTGGATGCCGAGGCTCATTGTCTTTTGAACGAATTTGAAAAAGTCAGGGAAGCCTTCAATACAGTGGAGTCTTTAGCGGCTTCGTTCTATCTGCAATGCTACCTATCGTCTTTTACAAGCAGCTATTCAGAGCTCGCCATAAGTATTCGGCATTTATCCGAGCGTCGGCATGGTGCGCTAATCGTCATTCAGAGAAAAGATAATCTGAACGCCTTCATCCACTCCGGCATTTCAATAGAAGGGACCTTGAGTCATTCGCTGTTGGAATCTATCTTTTATCCTGGAAATCGGCTGCATGACGGGGCTGTATGGATCAAGTCGGACCGGATAATTTCAGCGGCTAATATCCTGCCGGTTTCAGCTTTATTAGTGGAAGAGGATAAAAAAATGGGGACCCGACATCGGGCCGCGATAGGTTTAACGGAGAGGACAGATGCGCTGGTGCTCATCGTTTCGGAAGAAACCGGAAATGCATCCTTTGCATATCAAGGAAAGCTGCATCCTCTTAATGCGATGGGTTCAGTGGTTGAACTTGCAGAGGCGACCCAATACATGGATATGGAGATTATATAAATACTAGATTAAGATACATAAAATTACCATTGTTCAATAAATGGATACATTTGCTGCATTGACAATAACCGACTATAATAGTACGATTTGTTGTGTTGTCAGTACTTCAATGCTTGAATTTTTCTTGTTTAGATAACCATTAATTGGAATTTATTGCAATTACTAAAGCTTCTGACTGGGATATATGTAATTATATAGTTCTCTGTATAAACAATAAGTAAGCTACGAAGGTGATGCCTTTTCTAATGGAAAAGGCGTTTTTATCATCTTGGAGGGACATGCATGATCAACCTGAAACATTTACATAAAGAGTACAGAACGAAAAAAGGAACGGTTATAGGTGTTGATAATGTGAATTTGACGGTCCGTAAAGGAGAAATTTACGGTATCGTTGGGTACAGTGGAGCGGGCAAGAGCTCGGTGCTCCGTTGTATCAATTTGCTTGAGAGGCCTACTTCCGGCGAGGTGCTGGTGGATGGTGTGAATTTGATGTCTCTTTCCACGGGTGATCTTAGGCTCGCGAGGCAGAAGATCGGGATGATTTTTCAGCATTTCCATCTTATCAGCAGCAAGACCGTGTTCGATAATGTAGCCTTTGCATTGAAAGCGGCCGGTAAGCCGGCCTCCGTCATTGGTAAGAGGGTTCAAGAGCTGCTGCAACTCGTTGGGCTATCGGACAAAGCTGACAATTACCCCGCTCAGCTGAGTGGAGGTCAGAAGCAGAGGGTCGGGATTGCACGGGCATTGGCGAATGATCCGCGGGTACTGCTCTGTGATGAACCGACCTCTGCACTCGATCCAATGACAACGCAATCGATACTGACGCTGCTTCGGGAGATCAACCAAACGCTAGGGTTAACCATTGTCCTCATTACTCATGAGATGGATGTTGTGAAGGACTTATGCCATCACGTTGCTATCATGAATAACGGAAGAATCATCGAAGAGGGATCGGTTTACGATATTTTTGCTAATCCGGTGCAGCCGCTTACCAAAGAATTTGTTCAGAACTCGCTGGAGTTCAAGCTGCCCCAGAAGCTGTGGGATAAACGGGATCCGAACGGCAAAATTGTGAAGATATTGTTCAAGAATGAGGCAGCAGAACAGGCTATTATTTATGAAATGCTTAAAGCTATTCCTGTGAAGGCCAACATCATCCATGGCAAAATCGATTATATCGGGGACAAGCCCCTTGGGATGTTTATTATGGAAGTCACGGGCAGTATCCAAGAGATTGAGCACGCGCTGAAGTTTCTAGTGGACCAGTCCTGCGGTGTGGAGGAGATCGTAACCAATGAGTGACAATGCTTTGATTAAATTGCTTCCGGACATGCTTAAGGCGTTCTATGAAACCTTATACATGTGCGGTGTGTCGCTCATTCTGGCGATTGTGATAGGTATTCCTCTGGGAATATTGCTGTTCATCAGCGACAGGGGCTTATTTGCGGAAAATAGATTCGTTAACATGGTGTTAGGCGTGTTGTCGAACATAATCCGGTCGATTCCGTTCCTTATCTTATTGGTACTGCTGCTGCCGTTCACTCAATGGATTCTCGGAACGACCATCGGTCCATCTGCCGCGGCGGTGCCGTTATCCGTGGCCGCAATTCCTTTCTACGCGCGGCTTGTAGAAGCTTCCTTGAGGGAAGTCAGCAAGGGTGTCATAGAAGCGGCAGTCGCTGCGGGAGCTAAGCCATGGCTGATTATCCGCGAGGTGCTGCTGCCTGAAGCCAAGTCTGGTATCATCTCCGGGTTGACGATTACAGCTGTCAGCTTGCTGGGCTTCTCGGCTATGGCCGGTACGGTTGGCGGTGGGGGCATTGGCGATTTAGCTATCCGTTTTGGGTATTACCGTTATGACAATCAAGTATTATTTACAACGGTTATTTTACTGATCGTTCTAGTCCAAATCATCCAGCTTCTTGGTGATTGGGCTGCGCGTAAAGTGGATAAACGTTGATCAAATAAAAACACATCAAGAGGGAGTCTGAAATCATGAGAAAGAACATTTTTATTATTATGGCTTTGACACTGGCCTTTTCATTATTTGTAGCCGGATGCGGCACCAAATCAGGAGCAGGTACAACGAATAACGCTGCAGGAAATACGGCGCCAACGAAAGAAGAGCCTAAAAAAGCGTTGAAAATCGGTGCAACCGCAGGTCCTTATAGCGATATGATAACTAAAGCTGTTAAGCCGATCATGGAGAAGAAAGGCTATACTATCGAAGTTGTTGAGTTCAACGATTACGTTCAGCCTAACAAAGCGCTTGCGAACGGCTCCTTGAATGCTAACCTGTTCCAGCATGTACTTTATTTGAAGAAATTCGCTGCAGACAACAGCCTGGATCTAAAGGAAGTTATCAGCGTACCGACAGCGCCAATGGGCTTGTATTCCAAAAAATTCAAATCCTTGGATGAGATCAAAGAAGGCAGCACTTTAACGATTTCGAATGATCCGTCTAACCTGGCTCGTTCATTAGTTCTGCTTCAGGATATCGGTCTTGTAAAAATTAAAAAGGATATTGATCCGGCTAAAGCATCTGAGAAAGATATTGACGAAAATCCGAAGAAGCTTAATATTAAACCACTTGAGGCCGCTCAGCTTCCAAGAACAGTGGACAGCTCTGATCTGGCTTTAGTGCCAGGAAACTTCGCTCTTGCTGCTAAGATGGATTTAACCTCCGCTTTGAAGCTGGAGAACATGGCAGAAAATTACCGCAACGTGCTGGTTGTAAACACGAAAGATGTGGATGCTCAGCTTGGTAAGGATTTGAAAGAAACCGTTCAATCCAAAGAGTTCGAAAAAATTATTGACGAGCAGTTCAAAGGTTTCTCTAAACCGGAATGGATGAAAGCAGCTAAATAATCCTTTCGGATTAAGTTGCGATAGAAAAGAACCTTCAGTTCCAACTGTTATAGTTGGAGTGCTGAAGGTTCTTTTGCACATATATGGGCTCCACTCATGAAGGTGAGGGCTACTCGTAGAGGATAGCCGTTTATGTGTGCTATCTCCAGGGCTGAGTACCACCGAAACGGCGAGGGAGGTAGAAGAGGAAGTACAGCCCCTTATCGGGGGAGTCTGCCTTATTCCTGAGAGGCTGGAATTTAAGACTACAGGTGGAATAAATAGGATAGATGGAAATTCTCCCGCTAATCTGTCTTGGATATCGCTAGGAATCCATCTAACTGGAAAACCTCCCTCTAATCCATCTGGTACTTGGCATATTTGACCAAATAGGTGAAATTAGCTTGAGAATTTCCAGTTAAAGGGTCCAATATGCCATTCAACGGTGTAACTAACGGGACATTTTCCTGATAAACTTCGATCAGAAGCCCCTCTTCCATTAAAACTGTTTGGTTTTTATATCATCCGTCGGAGATTTTCGCCCCCAAGGGGTCCCGAGAATAGGCAGCGCCCATCTGTCCAAACCATACCAGCCGGCATTTTTCCATGCAAGCACAAGCCAAGTAGCGAGGATGAACAGGATCGGATTTGTACTTAAGGTTCCTGCAAACAAAAAGCTGGCATTCATAAATCCGCCGAAGAAAGCGGCAATTCCAGTTAGTAGTCCTAAGATGAGCCCAAGCCCAACCAGTAATTCGCCAAAAGCAACCATAAATCCGAATACCTTGGCATTAGGAAGCACCACACTTTCAAGGAAGCCCGCATACCAGTCTGTAACATCTTTGCCAGCCTCTGCTTTAGCGAGTGCACCCTTTATGAAGCTTTGGAGAGCGGTGCCCGCTTTGTCGCCTGTCCATGCATCGCTCGTTACCTTCTTCCAACCGGAAGTAACCCAGGCATAACCGACATATAGACGAACGATTAGCCATATCCAGCCCGCTTGGGTGCTGTTGAATAAAAACTTGGAAACGGGGTTTTCAGGAATGATCTGGTGATTTAATTTTTCAATTTGCATCGCATGAGCCTCCTTATAATATAAAACATAGCAACAATGGAATATATCGGATAAGGCTATTGTAGCTGGAGTCCATTTAATTGGATGTGATACAAATCACACCGGAACAAAATAGGATACCGTTGTGATATTAGAAACACCGGAGTTCAGAGCTAGCTGAACTAATGTAAAATGCAAAAATGAAAACGTATACAACAGAATAGTATTCAAGTATAATTAACTTAATGAATAAAATAATATAGACTCAAATATTCGTTCATGCTCCGTTAACGAAGCTGGCACTGCTTACGATAGCTTTATTTCAATTTATGCACAGCTGGGCTGACTTCAAGGGTCATTAATTTACTTGTCGGAGGAGTCGCAGTATACGATCATGATTGGTTAGCAATCCTTCAAAACCCAATATGGAGCTGAATGGCAACAAAAAGTGTTTATTCAGGGTATCGTCTTTTCAGGGATCAAGTAACGTTCTTGTTTGGCTAGGTAAATTCATAAACGGGAGTGATCTGAAATGGAATTGTTTATTATACGACACGGCCAATCAATAGGAAACACCGTACCGCATGATGTGCCGGATGGGGAATTGACGGAGCTTGGCATCATCCAGGCTGCCAGAGTGGCCGGATGTTTGGCCGACCGGAAATTTGACCAGCTTATTAGCAGTCCCTTGGTCAGGGCGATCGAAACGGCACAACCGCTGGCAAGAGCATTGAAGCTGCCGATCCAGATATGGAAAAACACGTTCGAAGTAAGAAACAAAGGAGTATACCGGGGACCTACGGCGGCGGAGTTGAACCGGCTGTACCCGGAAACACAGTTTCGCGATGATGTAGAGGCGGAAGGCTGGTATTGCAGTGGCGATGAGAATTCTCAAAAAGGCCATGCGAGAGCCTCAGACATATGGCAGGAGCTATTGGAGCGTTTCATGGGCCAGCGCGTGGCATTGTTTGCCCATGGTGGATTTAACCACCATCTGCTGCTTGCCATACTCGGGCTGCCCCATGACAGCCCGGTATATTTTGAGCAAAGCAACGGCAGCATTTATTGGGTAAGTGTGACCGAAGAACGGACCAAGGTTCGTTTCATCGGGCCAACTGAGGGCATATTGAGTGCCCGGGAGGAATAACCCGGCACTCTGCCTGGCCATTGCCATAAGCCTATGAGTTAGTGGCGATGGCTATGGCCGCCGTGATCATGACCATGGCCGGGATGCTCCCGGTGATGGTCATCTGCCGGTGTGTGAAGATGCATGACACCATGCTGATGCATTCGGTTGTGCAGTGCACGGTGAGCGGAAGTGAGCGTCATGAGCAAATGCTTGAAGGTTCGATCATCCGCTTTCGTTGCCAGAGACTTGACATAAGCGGTAGAGCCTTCGATCTGCTCCAGAATGGTAACGGCATCGTTTGCATCAAAGCATTTTTTTCCACCCACGATAATAGTCGCAGCACTGGAATGGGCTGCGATGATTTCCCCGTGCTCAGCATCCATCCCCCTTATACGCAGTGCGATCCAGCAGCTTTGCTTGACAGGAACCGACCAATGTCCCGCATAGGATCCTTTTTTGGGATCGACAGCATGTACTTCCTTCAGCTCGCCGTTACAGACCAGTTCAATCCTGGTTACAGGAACGGTAACTGAAGAAACTTCCCAAACCACGTCAAGCATTCCACCTGAATCGGTCAGCTGGATCATGGAGCCCATCTCATATCCGTTGATCCTAAACTCGAGCAGCGGACCGTAGGTAGCGAACGTAACACCTTGACGTACTGCTTTCATCCACGCTTCATAAGTGAAAGGGGCATCCTTAATTAAAGCATAAGTGCGGATCGTCCCGACTGCAGTCGACTGGGACATCTTGTCTGTTCCACCAACCGCAGGCGCATGGTAGCCGCAATTCAAGTAACGGTACCAGTCTGAGAGCGAATAGGGATCGATCCCTTTGTTCTCGAAGGAACACATCTCTACGGCATCGATCTCTCCAAGAACAATGGCGGCGGCTCCTTCTGCACGTGGATTCGGCAGATGAGGCAGCACGGCTAAGCCGTTTTGCTCACGGCATTGCCGGGCCCACTGTGTCACAGTGGCCTCCAGAGCATCACCGAGCGGCGATTCATCCGGGCCGCCTGTACAGAGCGGCAGTATCATGCTGCCCTCATAGCCGAGCAAAGAAATATGACCTAGAATATGCTGGCGATTCTCGGTCCCCACTCGAACCAAATACTCTCCGTTGCCTCCGTTTTCGGTGCTTCCTATTGTCGTTTTGCCGTCAAAATCGCCAAGATTGCTGAACATTTCTCCCCATTGACTGGTCAGCAAGTTGATGACGTTGACATCTTCCGCTTCGCCTTCCAGAAGCGCTGTCAGGGGAGACAGGAAATGAACATGCGTATCGGCAGTAACCCAACCGCGCTGCCTCCAGGGCAATACGCGATCCAGTCCGATTTCGATTGTATCGGTGGTATCCGTCACGGTGAAGCGTCGGCGGACCGGACGGGTTTCGAATCCTTTCGTAACCTCTACATAAATATCGCCGAGCGGCAGCTTGAATTCGGCAGCTCCCGGGACGTATGCACTGAAGTGGTGGCCCTGCACATGTTCGGCGCCGTAATCTTCAAACCAATGCGGATTGGGCAAACGGTGGCCGTTGATGGGAGCTATATATTCGCCGGACTCCCCGTGTACGTGAAGTTTGGCGGCTACAGTACTGCCGCTTTTCAAGTCTACGATCCGCAGGGTGACCCTGCGGGTGGCAGGCTCCAGCGACTCAAATTCCGGCAGTGCCTCCAGCTCGTGCAGCTCAATAGCGCGTACAGGACCGTCCTCAAGGATCAAGCGAGCTTCTGGATGGGCGGTGTATTCGATGATCCATTCATTTCGTGCTGGATGTGGCAGCGAAGGATTGGCATTATCGAGCCATGTCGCATGATTGTAGTGAAGCGCAGGTGATACGGAGATCACTTCACCCAAATCGATGCGGATATTCGGATTGTCCCCATAAGGATTTAATGCCGGTTTTTCACTCTCGGATTGATATCTCACTTTTTTACGGGGCTCCCAGTTAAATGGGTTGCTGGACAGATCCGATCGTGTAATACCGAATATGAGTGCAGTTCCATCGATAGGCTGCATGGTCAATCCAACCAGGTTTTTCTCTGGATGCGGATTGTTGAGAGCGTACAGCCAATGGTGCATCACAGCGCCGAATCCCTGGAATGTGGTGCGAAGCTGACTTTGTCCCCATGGAATCGAAGGGGATATGCCACGGGGGATATCGCTATTGGCTTGCATAGTCCGCGGTTTGATATGCTTAACGGCCTCGAAGCTGTTTTCCCCCCATTTTACCTGAAACTCGCTGATTTGATAGCGCCTGCGGATTGGGAATGTAGCGGTGGTATTATCGTCATAATGCAGCTTATATTCACATACGGTTTCGCCCAATCGCGGGGTTCCCGGCATAGGTCGAATAATCCCGTCCTCTGCTGCGCTGTTCACTTTGAAGTCGGCCGCATGAACGAAAACAAGCTGGCGGTCGTGCAGAGGCTGAGGGAAGTTAATAGTAACAGGCCCCTCTTTTAATACTATAATGTTAGCGTTTCCATCGTTGGGGCCAAAAACAAAAGGGAGCCCCCACAGCTCGTGATTGCCGGTTAGCAGCAAATGTTTGTTAGCTACCAGCCGGTCGGAGCCATCCTGTGTATCCAGTTTTGCAATGATTCGGTTATAGGCCGCTGATAGGTCGATGGGAGCAAATCGGTTGTCTCCACTAGAAGGTCCAGTGTACATAGAATCCCTCCAAAATTAAAGTATAAATACATCATATTTTAATTTAATGATTAAGTAAATTCATTTCTTTTAAAAAGCCTAGGAACAGCTTCATTAGTCCCTGCCCAATTGGCAGGTTGGTTGTGCACCGCACTCGCTAAGTATTGCTAATTGTTCAAGTCACGTAAAGCGCAGCTCCGCAACGCGTGCGAATCCAGGGCGCGCGCCGGGAGTTGCATGGATGTGGGACACCCCCCCCAGAAATAACCACTGCCGCTTACTTGTGGGGAACGGCCCAAGCCTCTGAGTAGACCGTACGGTGAATCTTTCTGTACGGTTTTCTCACATTTAGATGCTCACATAGTTGGAAATCTCAATCAAGTTTAAGTCCGGATCGCGGAAATAAACCGATCGAATAGGCCCCATCGCTCCGGTTCTGGCAACAGGACCCTCCTCGATAGCCACATGGTGCTTATGCAAATGAGCCATGACATCGTCCAATGGCAGTTGTGTGATGAAGCACAAATCGATTGAACCTGGAGTTGGGTTACTCGCTTTTGGTTCAAATTCATTGCCGTATTCATGCAAATTTAGTTTTTGCATTCCAAATTGCAGTGCTTTGCGACCGCCTCCGAATGCCACGATTTCCATTCCTAGAACCTCCGAATAGAATTCACAGGTAGCTTCTATATTTTTTACGGTGAGAACAAGATGGTCGATGCGGTCTATCTGCATGAACTGGCACCTCTTTTCGCGGTAGTTAACAATTATACAATTATATTCACACTATAGACGATATTTTGCGCTTATTCCTGTACTGGATTTGGAGAGCAGCATTCTAAAATTTGATGATCCACTTTAGAAATTGCAGATGTATAGTAAGTAATTTCAATGTTGGTTTCATCTTTTGTTGATATATTTTATCGAAGCTTTTCTATATAAAGGGTTATAGGAGCACATGCTTGATTGCATTTGAAAACGCTTTATATGAGAAAGAGGTGGAGAAGGGTTGAATAAGATGGGTAGAAGCAGGAATGTAAGGTTTCGGACGATTCAAATCATTCTGGTATTTACATTGATTATGGGAAGTGTATGGTTACCGGCGAGCCCCTCGGCCGCTGATGCTGTTTCAGGGACACCGGGCGGAGTGGATGCTGGTGCACTTAGATTGTGGCTGAAAGCAGATCCGGAGAATGTGACGCTTAACGCAACGAGTAATGTCACGGTGTGGCGGGACAGCAGTCCGAATGGAAACCATTTTGTTAATGACGGTTCGATTGCTGCAATCAGTTCCCGTCCGAAACCGAAATACCAGCCGGCAAATAGCGGATTGAATTTTCAACCGTCCGTTGGATTTTCCAGAAGCAGCAGCGGAAGCATTTTGCAGGATATTAACGGCTTATTTGGAGTGGGCAAATCCATTAGCCAAACAAGTGTGTTCGCTGTTACCGGGGGCGTTCCGTCGATTGATAACTCCATGATATTCAATCAGGAGCTAGCAACAGGCAGTCTTGTTGCCCATATTCCCTATACTAATGCAGCGACACCTGGGGTAGGGTCCGTCCTATGGGATTCTGGAGCATTAACGTCTGGAACGGGAACTCCTCGTATGACGGTCACGAATCAAGTTAATCCGTCTAAATATAACCTGTGGGGATTGCATTTTGATGCGAGTCCGATGACAGTCGGGACAGACGTCTATCAGTCTGTTACTCGTGACGGTAAGTCCGAAGGTCAATCCAAACAGGCTCGTCTTCCCTTCGTTGGAAAAGCAAACGGCGCCATGTCTTTAGGCGCGGCTGCAGGTGGAGGCTCAGGCTATAACGGCAATATCGGGGAGTTCATCCTATTCACCGACCGGCTGACAGCGACGCAGAAGCGCCAAGTGGAAACCTATCTGGCCATCAAGTTCGGTATTGGCCTGCAGGAAGGTGATTATTTGTCCGCAGGTTCTTCTCCGCAGGTTGTTTGGAATGCCGCGGCTAATGCTGATTATCGTAGCAGTATAGCAGGGATTGGAAAGGATCTGTTGGGGGCACTGGATCAGCAGCAGAGCCGGAGTGCAGATATTCCAACAGACCAAGTGGTAATCAGCGCCAAACAGCCGTTATTAGATAAGCAGTACTTGCTGTGGGGTGATAATGGAAGTACAGGCTCGTTGCCTTATGGGGCGGAGTACAAGCGGTTGACTCGAAGCTGGAAGGCGCAAAATACAGGCAATGTGGGTGCCGTGCAAATAGCGATTCCCAAAAGCGTAATTCCTCTTGGAGGAGTGCTTCTGACAAGCAGCGGCAGCAGTTTCGGGAATGAAGCCGCATATCCGCTATCTTTGAAGACCATTCAAGGGGTGGAGTATTATGCCGCTGATGTAACACTTGAAAACGGCTCTTATTTCACATTTGCCGAGAAACTGCCACTGGTTCTTTTGAATAGTTTTGAGGTGTGGGATGGAGCAACTCCTGTATCATTAAATGAGGCATTTGCGCCAAGCAAGACTAAAGGGTATGAGGCGATTGTTTCGCAGGATACAGGGAGCGTCCGTGTGGAGGCGGCAGCGACTAGCGGAGCTGTCACATCGATGACTTTGAGTAATTATATTACCGGAAACATTCCAGTACCCATACTGGATCCTGGACATATCTCTTTGGTTCCGGGCGTTAATAAATTGAAAGTTAATTTATCTAGCGGTAGTGCGGATAATTCGTACCAGATAGATATTATCCGAAAACTGTCTAAGGGAGAGAAAGGAAAGATTGGGCTTAACGCAGGATCAGTAACAGCCAGTTCTTATCAACCGAATACGAATTATATCCCGGCCAATGTGGTGGATGGTGTTTGGGGTGAGGATACGGCAAGCCAAGATAGCCGCTGGTCGGCTTCGGGACAAGGACAATGGTTGCAATTCGATTTGGGACAGTCTGAGAAGGCCACTTACTTGGATATCGCATTTTTAAACGCAAGAGATCGGTCATCCAGTTTTGAAATATTGGGTTCGAACGATCCAGAGTTTACAACCAGCACGATCTTATTGCCTAAAAGGAATAGTCGAAGTCTCAAGGCTACGGATAGTGTGATGCAGAGCTATGTTCTGACAAACCCATCCAATGCGCGTTATTTGCGGCTTGTCGGGTATGGCAATAGTGCAAGCGGAAGCTCTGGCAACTGGAACAGTATAATGGAAGTTGGGGTCTACACGGGTACAGCTCCAATAATCGAAGAGCCTAAGGACCCAAGCGGACCTCCGGAGGCCGGGGAGAACCCCGAAGTACCGACACCGGAACTGACGAAAGTGAAGGTAAGCTCAGCGGAGCAATTGCAGAATGCTTTGGATCAGGCTGTGCAAGGGACGAATATTGAGCTTCAAAATGGGAACTATGAACAGAATGGCCCGTTTGTTGTTAAAGATAAGACTGGTACCGTCGCGCTTCCGATCCGGATCACAGCTGCCGAGAAGGGGAAGGCCGTCATTACCGGAAACAGCTATATGCACATTGAAAATTCACAGTATATTGAGGTATCGGGGCTTGTATTCCGCAATGGGATTGGTACGGCGGAAGAGAATGCAGACCGGACTCTGAAGGACAGAGGGCTGGAGGGATCCATAATGAAGGAGGTACATCCAGGCTTGGAGCTCAGAAGCTCAAGCAATGTATCGATCCTTCGTAATACATTCGCACTGGATGAGACGGGACAGCCGTTCAGGTTCGACTCTGCTAGTGGTAAGGTCTGGTGTTTAACCGCGGTTGAGGGCAGCTGCCGATATGGAACGGGTGACACTTATAGTTCTGGTGGAGCCGTGTACATGGGGGATACTCCTCATACCAATTCGACCCTGATGACTGACAACGGAACCAATCGTCATTATATACGGGTTGAAGGAGTAAGCAGCCATAATCGGATTGCTTACAATGATATTGGTCCCAAGAAGGGCTTCGGTGCAGTAGTCATATACGACGGAGAAGCGGGAAAAAATGTATCGGAATACGATCTGATTGAGTATAACTATTTCCACGACATAGGCCCGCGAGTTTCTAATGGATTGGAAGCTATACGACTGGGATTATCCGGTTTATCGCTTGCTTCGGGTCATGTGACGATCCAAAATAATTTATTTGATGGACTGAATGCTGAAGATGAGATTATTTCAGTCAAAAGCAGCGATAACATTATTCGTTATAATACGATTCGCAATTCTTATGGCGGCATTGTAGCACGTCATGGACACCGCAACAGCTTTTATGGAAATTTCATTATTGGAGACGGGAAAAAAGCCGGAATGGGCGGTTTCCGTATTTACGGTAACGAGCATAAAATTTATAACAATTACATGGAAGGCCTAACGGATAAAGTGATCGAGCTTGATGGGGGCACTCATGACGGAGGTCCTGACGGTGGGAGCAGTCCAACGGTTAAATGGGGCGGTTCGGGTACTTCTGAACAAACCGTTTCGCTTGGAAGTCTTGCTATTGATAATCCGTTAAGGGTTGAAATCCTTCGTGGACATTGGCGGCAGTATAATGTTCAAGTCTATAATAATACGATAGTTAATGTCGGTAATAAAGCGGCTGCTTTCTCTTTTGGCGGTAGAAACTATCAACCGGTGGCAACCCAAGTATACAACAATGTAGTATTCAGTAATGCGGGAACGGTGTTTAATGAAATTAGTGCCGCACAGAACGTCCAGGCAAGCGAGCGTGCGGTTTATGCGGGGAACCTCGTAGAAGGAACGGCTAATTTGACCAATATCACTAGAAACATCAACGGCGGTTTTGAAAAGAAGGAGCTTAAGCTAGTTCGAAGCGCCGACGGGATGATCCGATTGTCAGCCCAGAGCCCTGCTATTGATGCTTCCAAGGCTCCTTACATTACTTTGGACGATATGGATGGACAAATCCGTTATAATACCCCCGATGCAGGGGCAGATGAATACATGCCTGGAGTTGCACCAACCAGAAGAGCTCTAACCGTAACGGATGTCGGGCCTAATGCGGGCCAGTCTCCCCCTGTTCAAGAAGGCGATCCGGGTTTGAGCAGTCTGGTGCTGCGGTCTGACAGCGAGCTTGTCCCGGGGTTTAGCACTAATGAAGCCTACTATACGGTAGCCATTCAGTCTAATGTTAGTAGCCTGACAATTGTTCCGAAGGCATTGAATGGCACAGGCTCACAAATAACTGTATCCGTAGATGGGAAGAATCGTCAGACGGTTATAAGCGGTCAAGAGAGTCAAGCGTTAGAAATTGCCCAAGATGGCAGCATTATTGTGATTGAAGTAGCGAATCCCTCTGGCAAGAACAAAGTCTATACGATTGTCGTACACCGTCAGAAAGTAGTTCCGCCAAGCGAAATCCAATTGGACAAAATCCAATTCGATTCTGCTGCGTACCGAATGAAGGTTGACGAAACCAAAGCGACAGCCCTTAGCGTGGTGTTTCAAGACCACACAGAATCATTGACAGGAGCAAGCGTCTATACAACGAACCCTGCTGTAGCGACAGTGGATGAACGCGGCGTATTGCGGGGAAAAACACTAGGCGAGACAGTAGTCGTTGCCACCTATAAAGGACATTTTGCAACAGCGGCCGTGAGCGTATATACCGATGTTATTGTGGGCGGTGGCAGACACGGCGGCTCATCATCAGCGGCTGCACCGTCAACACAGGCTCCGACTGCATCACCGGAGTCAACGGCCACTACACCAGTGAGCCCATCGGCATCGACACCGGATCCGGCCCCAACATCACAATCCCCGTCATTGACCGACGTTAAATCGCATTGGGCAGGGGATGTGATTGCCAAAGCCATAGAAAGGGGCATCGTGGCCGGATACCCGGATGGCAGCTTTAAGCCGGAGGAACCAATAACAAGACTGCAGTTTGCCGCAATGCTTGTACGTGCGTTAAAGCTGAAAGCCAAGGAGCAGGCGGCAGTATTCGCAGACCAATCGGAAATTCCGGAATGGGCTTCGAGGGAAATTTCAGCAGCGACTCAAGCTGGAATTATTCAGGGATATGAAGATCATACATTGCGTCCTAACAGACCGATAAATCGGGCGGAAATGGTCACCATGCTCTTGCGGGCGTTCCAACAAAATGTGGGGACTTCGAATGCGGCGGCCTTTAGTGATGGCAATGAGATCCCTCAGTGGTCTCTGCCTTTTATATCACAAGCGATGGCGTTAGGCGTTGTGCAAGGGCGGGAGAATAACCGCTTTGAACCAAGCCATCTTGCAACCAGAGCTGAAGCTGTGATAGTGTTAATTCGTATGATAGAGCGGTAACGTAACGAAATAACGGGGCCGACTTGTCTGGAAGGACGGTCGGCCTTGTTATTTTATCAACAATTTCAACACGGTCCTGAGGGGTAATTTTGTATGGGTCTTAAAAGAATCGGTTTTAACAAACGCAGCGTGATCGTCACCTGGCTCATTTCTTATATCTCCGTGCTCCTCGTTCCTATAATGATCAGCGGGATTATTTATGTTGCTACCTGGCATGTGGTGGAATCGGAGGTTAATCGCGCCAACGAATCGCTTCTTCAGCAGATGGAACAGGCAATAGACAATAACCTTGGAGGTATCGAGCGTTTAAGCGTTGAAATGACCCTCAGCAAACGGCTGGCCGCCTTCATTAACGCCGCTAAACCTCTCACGGACAATGACTACTATGAATTGGTCAGCATCGCGGACAACCTGCGGGTTTACAAAGTAGCTAACGATTTTATTGAGCAGATCTATATTTATTATAAAAACAGCGATACCGTAATATCGACACGGGATCACATCAACACCCATACGTTATATGAAACGATACGCGAGAAGGAAGAGACGAGCTATGAGGAATGGAAGGCGTTCTTCGACAAGCGGTATATTCAGGAATACGCACCCATAACGATTCGCGAGGACGGAAAATCAGTTAAAGCGGTCATGTATGCAAAATCCATTATTTTGGATAATCTGGATCTTCCGGGTGCAGTCATCCTGTTTGTCATTAAAGATTCGAAGCTGCTGCAAAATATAACGCCCGCTAACAAAGCGGCTGTCGCGGTATTGGACAAGGAAAATCGTCTTATCGCTTCCACCGGCTTCGAGCATAGTCCCGATTTTCTGACTTACGAAAGATTATCGGGAAATAAAGGGATGTTTTACGACCAATTTTCCGGAGAAAAGCTGGCTGTTTCCTATACCACATCGAGCAGCAGTACGGGTTGGAAATACGTATCGATGATTCCGGCCGAACTGTTTGATGAGAAAATGAAATATATAAAAACGCTGATCTATGTCAGCTTATTTCTGAGCCTTCTTAGCGGAGGGATTGTTACATTCTTATTTTTGAGGAAAAACTATAATCCGATCAGCTTGTTAATCCGCAGCTTGTCTTTGAAATCAGGCATTTCCTTCGACGAGGGGTCAAACGAATATGGTTATTTGCAGGAAGCGTTAAACAACACATTTGCTGAAAAGGAAAAAATCGACCAAAGATTGCAACAGAACCGCGATGCGATCCGTTCTCATTTTCTGCAGGGATTGCTGAAGGGACGATTAGAGCAGAACGTTCCCATTCATGAATCGCTCGCGGCCCACGATATACGGCTCGTGTCATCGCATTTTGCTGTCCTGTTGTTCCATATTGATCACTATGGCAAGTTCGAGTCTGACGGGTATGTTGATCCTCAGAAAATGAAGCTTGTGCAGTTTATCATTATGAATGTGGTGGAAGAGCTGGCTACCGAGCAGCATTGCGCTTTCACAACAGAAATGGACGACATGCAGGTATGCATCATAAATTTCAGTGCCGAACCCGAAGCGGAGGAGCTGAACCGAATTTCGGTGCAGGTGAGATCGTTTTTGCTCGACCATTTCCATGTTCATTTAACGGTTGCGATCAGCGGCATTCATCAGGATCTGTACGGAATCTCCCTGGCGTATCAGGAAACGCTGGCAGCGCTGGAGTACCGTCTGGTTATGGGGAGCGGGGAAATTATCAGGTACGGTGACCTGCCAAATACCGAAGCGGCTCAAGAATCTACGAACTATTATTTTCCGCTGCAGGTGGAGCAGCAGCTGATTAATTTCGTCAAGACAGGCGATTATGAGAAATCCAATGCACTGATTGAAGAAATCATTGAGATTAATTTGGCCGATGCATCGCTCTCCGCGCCGCTTGCCAAATGTCTGATGTTTGATTTGATTAGCACGATGCTGAAAACAATGGATGAAATCGGCATAAACAACAAACGGGAGTTCACCCAGCGAGAGAACCCGATAGACCGGTTAATTGGCTGTGAAACGATTAAAGAAATGAAAGTGCAGATTAGTGAGGTGCTCAGTCAAGTTTGCCGATCCATTCAGGAGAACCGCGGGCAGGAGCATAACCAGCTAAGTCAGCAGGTGATAGAATACGTAAAGCAGCATTACAGCTCGGAAAACCTGAACATTAGCATGATCGGTGAGGTGTTCGGATTAACCCCATCCTATTTATCGAAGCAGTTTAAGGCTCAGACGGGTGAGGCCCTTCTGGACTTCATTAACAAGAAACGTCTTGAGGAAGCGAAAAAGCTTCTTTCCATGCAAACCTACTCCATTGTAGAAATTTCCAAAAAGGTTGGATATTCGGACATTAATACCTTTAACCGTATATTCAAAAAATTCGAAGGAATTACTCCGGGTAAATATAAAGGCATAACATAATATATGGATTATTCGAAAAGGCCGCCTAGAGCGGCTTTTTCGGTTTTTGCATACCGAATATCGATTTTATAGAACACTAAGTATAGATTTTAATGACGTTTTCCCGGTTTTGAAGATTTTAAAATTGTAATATCCGTTCCATAATAGCGCTAGGGTGTACAACACGTAGGATGTACAATTCATAATTCCGAACTTGAATAGGGGGATTGGCATGGGAAACCATTCTAACAAAAAATCATTCAGTATAGCATTATCTATTGTACTGGCATCAACAAGCTTGCTCGCAGCATGCTCCAAGGAGAACACGGGGGCTAAGGACGCGCCCAAATCTCCGGCTGCACCGGTGTCGGAGGCAGGGAAATACCCGATCAGCACTCAGGAAACGCTAACATCCTGGGAGCAGATGGATACGAACCTGGCTGCATTCTTCACCAATTTGAGCGAATCGCCTTTTGGTAAACAACTGGAAAAGGAAACGGGTGTCAAGGTCAAATATACGCATCCCGCCGACGGACAATCCAAAGAGCAATTCAACCTGTTGATCGCATCGAATAATTTGCCGGATGTAATCGAATACAACTGGAACACCTCTTATCCAGGGGGGCCGGAGAAGGCGATCGCCGATAAGGTCATTCTTCCGCTCAATGATTTGATTGACAAGAATGCGCCCAACTTGAAGAAATTGCTGCAGCAGGATAAGGAATTGGATAAGATGCTCAAAACGGACAGCGGTAAATATTATGTATTTCCGATGATCCGCCCTGATAACGGATTGGTATTTCGGGGACCGATGATTCGCAAGGACTGGCTGGATGAATTGAAGCTTGGGGTACCTACTACGATTGATGAATGGTACACCGTGTTGAAAGCATTTAAAGAACAAAAGGGTGCCACCGCGCCATTTACCGCCCAGTACAGCAACGAACTGAACATTCAGGATGCTTTCATCGGCGCCTACAAAACCGCAAATCGGTTTTATATTGACGACCAGGGGAAGGTGAAGTATGGCCCGATCGATCCGCAGTTCAAGGATGCTTTGGCTCTTTTGAGAAAATGGTATGCAGAAGGACTGATCGATAAAGATTTCGCACTGAACACCGATTCTAAAGCACTCGACAACAAAATGATGAGCGATAGCTCGGGTGCAACGGTTGGCCTTCTAAGCGGAGGTATGGGCAGATGGATGGAAACAGGGAAAAAGAAAAATCCGCAGTTCCAGCTCGTCGGAATTCCTTACCCAACTTTGAAAAAAGGCGAACGTGCTTTCATCGGACAACGTGACTTTAAATACAACCCGGCCGTCAGTAAAGCGGTCACAGGAGGCACCAAGAACGCCGAGCTGGCTGTCAAATGGATGGATTACGCTTTCAGTGAAAAGGGCAGCATGCTGTTCAACTTTGGTATTGAAGGCGAAAGCTATACGATCAATAATGGCATTCCTCAATTCACCGACAAAATTACTAAAAATGAAAAGTTCAATCTCCAGCAAATGGTATCCCAATATACCAAGCCGAACGGTCCGTTTCTAGGAAACAGCGCCAAAAGCTTCAATACCTTCAAGGAGCAAGACGAAGCGGTAAAAGTGTGGAGCGAAACGGACGCTGTGAAGCATGTCTTGCCGCTGTTCATTACGCCGACTGTCGAAGAGAGCAAAGAAATAGCCAAATTGAACACGGCGATCACAAGCTATAAGGAAGAAATGTTCGTGAAGTTTGTGATGGGCAAGGAACCAATCGAGAAGTTCGATGAGTATTCCAATCGTATTAAGGAAATGGGCATCGATAAGGTGACCAAAATTTATCAGGATGCGCTCGATCGTTACAATAAGCGATAAAAACATCAGCGTCTTACAAAGGGGAACGTTAGCAGGAGCGGGCCAGATGCGCCGTCTATAGTTTCCCTTCAAGAAGCTGTTACAGGATGGGAAAGGGAGAAGGAATGAACACAATCAATCAAGAGACGATGATTCCCTTTATTGCAAAAAAACGGAGTAAGCTGGGAATCTTGATGGATATCCGAAAAAATAAGCTGTTATATGTCATGCTGCTTCCCGTGCTGCTGTATTACGTGATCTTTCACTATGCACCGATGTATGGCGCCATTATTGCGTTCAAGGATTTCTCCCCACGGCTTGGTATTTGGGGGAGCGATTGGGTAGGGTTTGAGCATTTTCAAACGTTTTTTACAGGTCCCTACTTTTGGAGGACGATAAAAAATACCGTTTTGATGAGCTTTTACGAGCTATTGTTTGGTTTTCCGGCTCCAATTTTGTTGGCGCTGCTGCTTAATGAATTGAGGCATTCCTTATTTAAACGGACGGTACAGACCGTCACTTATATGCCGCATTTTATTTCATTAGTAGTTATCTGTGGTATGGTCAAAGATTTTACGGCCAGTGAAGGCGTTATTAACGACCTGATTTCCTTTTTTGGCGGGGAACGCTCCACATTTTTGCTTGAACCTGGCCTTTTCCGTACCATTTATATTTCTTCGGGCATTTGGCAGCATATCGGCTGGGGAACGATCATCTATTTGGCAGCTTTGACAGGAATTGATCCGGAGCAGTATGAAGCGGCTCGAATTGACGGGGCAGGGCGTTGGAAGCAGATGGTGCATATTACGGTTCCAGGGCTGATGCCGACGATCATCATTCTGCTCATCTTGGAAATTGGACGAATGATGAATGTCGGGTTCGAAAAAATCATTTTGCTCTACAACCCAAGCACTTATGAAACGGCCGATGTCGTATCTTCTTATGTGTACCGGGTCGGGCTGCAGGATTTTAATTATAGCTTTAGCTCAGCTGTAGGTTTGTTTAACTCCTTGGTTAATTTTATCCTGCTCCTATGTTCCAACTGGTTAAGCCGAAAATTTAACGAGACGAGCCTGTGGTAGAAAGGAGAAAGCTTGGATGCTAAACCGGCCAACATTTGCAGAAAAAGGCTTTGACCTTATCAATATGATTTTTTTGACCTTGCTCATGGTAGTTACCCTGTATCCGCTGCTGTATGTGGCATTCGCTTCAGTGAGTGATGCCGGGAATCTGATGGCGCATAAAGGGATATTGTGGCGGCCACTGGGGCTATCGCTCGACGCGTATACGAATGTGTTTCGCAACCCGATGATCCTGAAGGGATACGGCAATACACTTTTTGTAGTTGTGGTGGGTCTGCTGTTCAATATTTTGCTTACAGCATTTGGTGCCTATGCCCTATCTCGGAAAAGCTTGCAATATCGCAAGCAGCTTATGCTGTTTATTATTTTCACGATGTTTTTCAGCGGAGGGCTGATCCCATTTTATTTGACGGTCAAAGGGGTTGGGCTGGCCAATACGCTGTGGGCGCTTATTATTCCGCAAGCGATCAATACGTTTAATCTAATTCTCATGAAAACGGCGTTCGAGGCTATTCCCGATGCGTTAGAGGAGTCGGCCAAGATGGATGGGGCCAATGATTTTGTGATTTTGTTCAGGATCATCCTGCCACTTTCCATGCCGGTAATTGCGGTAATGCTGTTATATTATGGTGTCAGTCATTGGAATTCATGGTTCCATGCGATGATTTTTTTACAGGATCGGTCGATGTACCCGCTGCAGCTTATTTTGCGTGAAGTGTTGCTTCAAGGAGAAGCAAGCTCAAACTTGGGTGCGGCTGACGGGGATGCTGCAATGCTTTCGGTTACATTGAAATATGCGACGATTATCGTGGCAACGGTGCCGATTCTGCTTGTATACCCGTTCTTGCAAAAGTATTTCGTCAAGGGCGCGCTCATAGGGGCGATCAAGGGATAAGTAGCAAGGGGAACTATACAACGGACGTAATTGGATAGCGTAATTTATAACTGATTTGAAGGAGCTGTTCTTTAAGTTCAGTCGAGACTATAGCAGGCCTGCGGGGGGATATGGATAGCGGCATAGCTGCTATTAGCCGTGAAGGATTTGAACGGAACAGAGATTTCCGTTATTCCATCTATCCTCCCCCAATTTAAGGTGATAGCGGAAGTGGGAATTCCGTTATTTTGGGCAAATGTATGCATTATGCACAAAAACAGAGAGATAACGGAACTAGCTTTTCCGTAATCTCTCTGTTTTTTTGAGCTTTCCAGTTGATAAAGGAACAATTACTTCCGCTGTTGTCCTTCCCTTCGATGCGGAGAGCGGTTAGGAAGTAAGAAAGCAACGCAAAGCACAGAGTAGAACAAAGAGGGAACGGGTGTGGGATGGAGGAGCGATAGCGTCCGCCCTGGTCGTCACCTTCGGTGACTGCTCGGGTATGCAACCTACCTTTGAAGCTTGTGTTCCTCCCGCTGCAACCTTCCATTCAAAGGAACACGACTTCAACAGCGGCCGGAATCCCATACCCGATTCCCTCCCCACGCACAAACGTAAATCGTACACCAAGGACGCCGCAAGGCGTTTTTCTTATGATGGTGAGTGTAAAGCTGCATTTTTTAAAATTAGGGCTATTCAGTTTGGAAATTGTAATGATTCTTTAGTTTTTGATGATTTCTTTATTAAAGCTTTTACGTTATAAATGTAATCAGAGTGCGCACTCTATTGTTTGAAAACGCTTTAATAGCTCGGTGTCGAAGGGAATGTCGGTAAATTCATAAAATCATGCTGAAAAGGATGTGCATGGATGATATTACGTAAAAAGGCTTTCGCTTTCGTTTTATGTGTGTGTTTGCTTCTCTCGATGCTTCCGCTGCCCGTATTTGCGGTTGATGCGAAATTAACAGTCCCGGCGTCTGGTGTAACAGCCAGCGCTGACGATGGAAACGTACCCGCCAATACAGTCGATGGGAATTTAACAACCCGCTGGTCCGCATCAGGTAACGGACAATGGATTCAGTATGATCTCGGCTCCAATAAAAAGGTGGCCTACATCAAGATAGCTTTTGTAAGCGGAGATACGAGGACATCCACTTTTGATATCCAGACCTCTACGGACAACGTGAACTTTACGACTGTACAGACTAATGTAACCAGCAGCTTGAATACGAGCCTGCAAACCTTTGATTTCCCGGATGTGAGCTCGGCTCGATATGTACGAATCCTCGGTCACGGCAACTCCCTCAACGCATGGAATAGCTACACCGAGGTTGAGATTTATGGGGATACAGCTATTACCACAGATGCAAAATTTCCAGTCCCCGGGACTTCCGTTACGGCTAGCTCCAATGATGGGAACGTGCCCGCCAATACAGTTGACGGGAATTTAACAACCCGCTGGTCGGCGTCGGGCGACGGCCAGTGGATCCAGTATGATCTCGGCTCCAATAAAAAGGTGGCCTACATCAAGATAGCCTTTGTAAGCGGAGATACGAGAACGTCCACCTTCGATATCCTGACCTCTACGAACAATGTGAATTTTACTACTGTGCAGACTAACGTGACCAGCAGCTTGAATACGAGCCTGCAAACCTTTGATTTTCCGGATGTGAGCTCGGCTCGATATGTGCGGATCGTCGGTCATAGCAACTCCTTGAACGCATGGAATAGCTACACCGAGGTAGAGATTTACGGCACGGATACCAATTCCAATCCAGGCAATGAGGTTTCTGTTTCTACCTCTGCGCAATTGGCTTCAGCCATAAGCAGTGCCAGTGCCGGTACGACAATCGTACTCGCGAACGGTACCTACACACAAAGTGGGGCTTTTAAAATAAATAACAAAGCCGGAACGGCCGGCAGCCCTATCACGATTAAAGCGGCAAATCAGGGACAGGCGATTATTTCCGGTGGCGCCTTCATCGAAGTGAATAACTCGTCCTACGTTATTATTCAGGGATTGAAGTTTACCAACACAGGAAACAATGCCCTCCTCTTAAACGGATCCAATAACATCCAGGTTACCCGAAATAAATTTGCTTTGCCTGCAACTGGCGGAGCCCTTATTTGGCTTCAGGTCAGCGGAGCTAATAGTCATCACAATCGGATCGACCATAATGACTTCGGTAACAAGAGCGATACCAACCCGCTCATTGCCTACGAAGGAGACGGTAATGGGAACATCTCTCAATACGATATTATAGAATATAACTACTTCCATGATGTTGGACCTTGGGTTGATAATGGGAAGGAAACGATCCGCCTCGGGCTGTCGGGAATCTCATTGTCCAATGGGTATAACACGATCCAGCATAATTTATTTGAGAATACCGATGGTGAACCGGAAATCGTTTCTGTGAAAAGCAGCAATAACACAGTCCGTTATAACACCTTCAAAACTTCAAAGGGAGGATTAACCTCCAGACATGGCCATAGCAACAGCTTCTATGGGAACTTCTTTCTTGGCGATGGCGTAGAATCGGAAGAGGCAGGGATTCGGATATATGGGAATGACCATAAGATATACAACAACTACATGGAGAATTTGACCAAGGATGCCATTATTCTCGATAACGGCAATTATGACGGCGGTTCCAGCGGGTATCCCGCGAATCCGTCTGCCGATGATTTGAGAGCACAGTGGAAAATTTATCGTGCCCAAGTCGTCAACAATACGATTGTAAACAGCACAACAGGAATTATTGTCGGTTCCGGCAAGACCTATGCTACGCAGGACAGCAGAATTGCTAACAATATAATCAAGAATTCCAGCGGTATTCTTTATAATGAAATCGTGTCTACCAATACCGTATTTGAAGGAAACATGGGCAGCGGCGGTACTCTGAAAAGCAACTCATCGAGAACCGCTTCTGAGATACTGGGTTCAGATCCGGCATTTACAACTATTAACGGATTGCAAAAGCTGTCCGCTACGAGTCCGGCAATAAACTATGCCAAGGGCAGCTACCCTTTTGTATCGGAGGATATGGATGGAGAAACACGCTCCATCAACGATGCCGGAGCAGATGAACGCTCCGGAGCTACAAGCTTTCCGAACCATCCGCTGACAGCGGCAGAGGTTGGGCCAAGCGCGCCATAAAGTAATATGGAATCCGCACAAGTCTCAATTGTGCGGATTTTTATGTTTAGTCGACGATTAAAGGAGTTTTCTGTCGGATTGAGGAATATGTCTAGTGACTATTTGCAGGAATTCACGGCGGGTTCTTGGCGATAGGGTTCATAGAAAGACGATCTCTTGGGGATGGTGAGTCTATTGCTGCGGGACCTGATACTGAATTTTGCGATCATTAGCATATTTGTATTTTTGGCAGCACCCTTATTTTTCAGAATGAAGAATGAGGCGAAGCCTAATTGGTTATACCGGTTATATGTTGGCGCTGCTCATGGAGGACTCGGCGTCGTTTTGTTGTTTTTTAGTATCAAGACTAGTGAGTCTACCGTTCTTAACTTTAGAGGGATTGCCTTTCTTCTATCCTCCTTCTTCGGCGGACCCGTTAGCAGCATTATCACCTACTTATTTGTCATCATCGGGCGGCTGGTAACAGAAGGTAATCTCAATATCATCCAGGCTGGAATAGGCTTTGCAGCAGCCTTTGGAACAGGGATTTTATTTAGCCAAATCAAATCCTATGGACTGAAGTGGACTGCCGGCACCTTGTTTTTGCTTAACTTTTATTATTTCAGCC
Source organism: Paenibacillus radicis (ex Xue et al. 2023) (assembly GCF_024722015.1). GTDB lineage: Bacteria > Bacillota > Bacilli > Paenibacillales > NBRC-103111 > Paenibacillus_S. The sequence goes on from NZ_JANQBD010000029.1 coordinate 47,909, forward strand.
TATGGTATGTTGCCCAAGCTTCTCTGGATAAAGTCTGGCCTTATATCCTTTATCAGTCATGCGGTGCCTTAATGGTTGCCCTTTTTCTTCGCTATTTGCTTCATACCCACCAATTCCAACAGACAGCCAAGCAGCTCGAACGGGAAATGATTCATATGCTCTGCCTGCAGCCGGGATTTACTTTTAAGTTTCATAAGAGAGAGGATGGCAAATTCGTATACGGATTAATAGAAGGAGAATTGTTAAAGCGGCTGGGGGCGAAGGCGAGTCTTTTAACAGGCCGAGCGGTTGAGGAAATTGAGGCTTTTTCCGATGAGTTTGTGGCAATGTTGAATAAGCATTATGGTCGGGCATGGAAGGGCGAAAGAGTTGTTTTTGAAGCGGAATTGGATTCATACAGCATCCTGGTAACATTAAATCCCGTCTTTATTAATAAGGAAGTCAGCTATGTTATAGGCAACGCTATAGATATTTCCGAAAACAAGGCAGCCGATAAAATCATACAAGCAAGCGAGGAACGATATCGCAGATTGGTGGAAAATTCACAGGATTATATCCTTGGCTTTGATATACATGGCAATGTGACCTCCGTGAACCAAAAATTAATTCATGCTTATCAACTGCATAGCAAGCCAACCACAGGGATGCCTTTGACGGATCTCATTAGCATAAACGAGGTAGGGGAATGGCAGCGATATTTTCAACAGGCTGTGCATCGGCAAGCGTCCCAGCAGTTTGAAATGACCTTGAAGCTGCCCGGTGGGAGTGAGCATATTTACACGGTCTCGTTGTCGCCAATAATGGATGGGAATCAAGAAATAATAAGCATTACCTGCACATTTCACGACATTACGGATTTGAAAAAGCGCAAAGAGGCCGATGAGTCTAATTGGGCGAAAAGTCGGTTTCTAGCTCAAATGAGCCACGAAATACGCACACCAATCAATGCCGTCATTGGTCTTAACTACTTGCTTCAGCAGACGGACTTATCGGAGCATCAAAAGGAATATGTAGACAAATCCATGCGATCGGCTCAAGGCTTGCTGACGATTATTAATGACATCCTTGATTTCTCCAAAATTGAGGCCCAAAAAATCGTCATGGAGCAAATCGAATTCGATTTGTTTGAAGTGCTTCATACGTTAACCGATATGATCAGCTTGCAAGCTTATGATAAAGGATTGGTTCTACATACCGCTGTACATCGTAACGTTCCACAGAAGCTTATTGGCGATCCGTTCCGATTAAATCAGGTGCTCTTAAATTTAACTAATAATGCGCTAAAGTTCACGGATGCCGGCCAAATATCGATTTTGATAGACAGGGTTTCACATCATGAAGATGGCGTAACGCTTCGTTTTACGGTTCGTGATACGGGGATAGGCTTAACCTGGGAACAGCAAAAGCAGCTATTCCAGGAATTTATTCAGGCCGATATGTCCACAACGCGGAAGTATGGAGGAACGGGGCTTGGTCTTGTCATTAGCAAAAATCTGGTGGAGCTTATGGGCGGGGCCATCGGCGTTGAGAGCGAGCTTGGCCAAGGCAGCTGTTTTTATTTTACCGCACGGTTCGGCATTAGCCCTCAGATAATTTCCAAGGTTGCTATAGACCTGCCTTTCAATGATCAAGCAGACAGATATGCTTTACTTCGTCATGCAGACGTTTTATTAGTGGAAGATAATGAAATCAACCAACTGGTGGCCAAGGAAATTCTCAAAGAGATGGGAGTTCGGGTTGATGTAGCGGTAAATGGGGAGGAAGCGGTGAAATGTGTTGAAGGCAAGCGGTATAATGCGATTCTGATGGATTTGCAGATGCCTGTTATGGACGGCTACGAAGCTGCCGGAATAATACGGAAGCTCGAATATGCTAAAGACACGCCTATCATAGCTATGACTGCGGATGCTATGACTGGAGTTAAGGAGCAGGTGCTCAAAGCCGGGATGGACGAATATATAACCAAACCCTTTGAACCGGCTCAGCTCTATAGTATGCTTCAGCGGGTTATACAAGCTTCAAGACGGATGCGCTCCAATTGATTGCCTTTTCGTAATCCCCTTATATTTCCTGTAATGGTTTTTCTGCTTTCAGCAGAAAATGAATCATATCAAATCAACAGGGGATAAGGGATGGTTACTATCAATAAATATGCAGTTATGTTCTTCTCAATAGCATTCTTATTTATATTTTTTGATCCTCATGCTCTCGCGGCTCCTGAATCCAAAGCGATATTGACAGTGAAGGCTTCCACGGAAGCACAAATGCAAACGCAGCTAACCTTGGACAATAAATGGCTCCAGCATATCAGTCGTAACAGCACGCGTACAACCGCTTCTATTATTCCAGTTACAGACACCGCTCTGACCCTTGTAGATAAGGGAGTTACGGTAACTTATTCGGTAGACCGCAAAGGCGGTTTGTATCATATAGAAACCAACGAAATGATTCAATTGAATACGAAAATAAAGCTGAAGCTTGCGAAATATGTTCAGCGTGTACGATCTGCGCATTATGGGAAAATTTTGCCGTGGGATAAGGCGAAAGGGATCATTCCAAAGAAAAAGAAGTTTAAAGTCATCGATGTAGAGTCGGGACTGAGCTTTAATGTGCAAAGAAGAGCGGGCACGCATCATGCAGATGTACAACCTCTGACCAAAGAAGATACCGCAGTCATGAAACAAATTTATAATGGTAAATGGAGCTGGAGGCGGAAAGCCATTATTGTGCAAACGGAGGATAAGTTCCTCGCCGCTTCTATGCATGGCATGCCGCATGGAGGGGATGGAATCCCTGACAATGACTTTTCCGGCCATTTTTGTATTCACTTTCTGGGGAGCACGACTCACGGTTCGGGCAACGTTGACCCCGAGCATCAGTTAATGGTGTATAAAGCAGGCGGAAAGCTGGATGAGTACTTCATGCAGGCATCTCCATATGAGATAGTGAATGCTTATTTCAACGCCTTTAATTTTCGTGATTCGCAAATTTTGAAAATGAGCTTCTCCAATGCCAAACATCATCAGCTTGAATTGTTATATAAAAATAAGGATCAAATTACAGGGATAAGTAAAAGGGTAAAAACGATGGCAAGAGACACTTCTGGGCTGCTCTCATTGGAAATTCCAGTGGAGGTTGGCATTACTCGGGGAGGGCGTGGCGAGGAAAGGGCTACGTTACAGTTTCAGATGAAAAGAACGTCATTCTTCGAGCAGTGGAAAATTGATTCCATTGATATGATTTCTTAACGACATTGCCGTAAAGGTAGGGCGCCTCCCAGAAGCGTCCTTTTTTGTTATCCAATTGGATGGAAGGCTTGTGTTATAATATAATTTTATTTATTAACCTTACTAAAGAAGGATGGAAAAATGGACAAGCCACTAAGTAAAAAGAATGAGAAAGCACTATTGACCGCTTTGGCAAGGGCAAAAGAGGCGGGGAGACAAATGGAGATTAAAGAGGAGGAGAAGCGCTGGGTCCCAATCTCAGTGCCGGCTGCCCTCGGAGATTGCCTTACCGGTCTGACGAAAAGTGATTTATCGGACATACGTACAAATTTGGGTGTTTACGGAGCAAGCTCGCTAAAAAAACAAGAGTTGATCACGGTATTGGAACAGCAATTTCCGATTATGCTGCCTCATCTTTTAAATAAAATAGACGATACCCGCTATAAAATTATAAAGCAGATCGCAAGCGGCGGCGGACATGCTTTCCTGCCGTTGGAAACGAATCAGCTTAATTACTTTAAAGCTAGAGGAATGATCTTCTCAGGGACTCATAATGGGAAGAAGACTTTGGTCATGCCGCAGGAAGTTCTCCAGTGCTTCAGTAAGATGGACACGAATTCCTTTCGCGAAACGGTTAGAAGAAACACGGAATGGGTGAGGCTTTCACAAGGAATTCTTTTTTACTATGGTTTCATGGACTTTGAGCAATTATGGAGCATGGTGACTTCTCATGCGGGTACGAATGAAATGCAGAGTGATTATTTACCGGTTCTGGAGGAGGCTTCAAGGTTCTACAAGGACATTCAATTTAGGACCGAGGGGGTTTCAAATAGTAGGGTTCTGAACGTGGGAGAATTGAAGGATGAGCATCAGGCGAGACCTGACTTGTCGTTCTATCCATTTACAAAAGCTCAGCTGATTGCTGCAGGTGAGCCGGACTTTGTGGACTCAACTCGAATCTACCAAGCCTTTGTCAGTTTCATAATGGATTATTACCCCATAGACCGCGACAAGGCAGATAGTCTGGTGAAAGACTGTGTATATGCTGTTCAGAACGGAGAGGCACCGGGTAACTTGCTCCAGATGTTTCAATACCAATTGGTGATTGATAATATGGAATTGATAAAAGGTTTTATGGATCATATTGTTAAGTTGAGTAATTCTACCAAACAATGGTTTCTCAAGGGTTATTCTCCAGATGATTTATCTTCTTCTAGAAATACACCGATTATTGTGCAGCCTGCTCCACACAAGGCTGAAGTTATTGATATAGTAACGAGGAATAAAGTGGGGCGTAACGACCCATGTCCTTGCGGCAGCGGCAAAAAATTCAAGAAGTGCTGCGGCCAATAATCAATAAGAGCGGTCGCAAGTCCATAAGCTACTCATCCCAACTCTACAATGTATGCATATGCACACAAAAGAACCTGAGGCCAAGCCCGCGGCCTCAGGTTTTCCTTACTCAATAAGTGTTGTAAATATTTTCGCACTCTTCTCCTGTCGGTTGGTAGAAGCAGTGCTTTTTGTAACGTCCTACGAGCGGCTGATTATACCAAGTGTCAGGACAGTCTCCTTCGGGTCTGAAATACCACAAGCTGAATTTGCCCGGCCACAATCTTTCTCCATCGACTGACCTTCGAGCCAATCGTTTATCGCGGTCTCTTGATTTTTGATAAAAATATCCGTGCTGAACAGCTTCGAAAGCATGCGGCTGGTAGATCATTTGCTCGATGGTACGGATATTTTTAAAATCAGAGCAATCCCCCCGGATTCGATTAACGCCCACATTTCCAACAAGCAGCATCCCCTGCTCGCCTTCGCCCTCTGCTTCGGCTCTAAGTAATCTTGCCAAGAGATCAATATCTTGCTCCCTTGCCTTCACGACAGCCATAATTTCACCTCTTAATTATCAGAATTATACGTCTGTGTCAAGCGGTCTAGTCATTTGACTAGTGTAATGTATGAGCGGCAGCCATTATTGGTGCCTAAATCAATCTGTAAACAAATAGGCTTATATGGTAACATATACAAAAACCAACATTAGAATAAGAAGGGCGAGATGCTTATCTATGTCGAAGGGAGCAGCAGTTACGGAAACACAGCAAGTAAGGATACCAACTGCAAGACGAAATCCATATAAAGACGGTCCTTTTTGGGGAATATGTATCGGGCATGCTTTTACGCACTGGTATCCGTCTTCCATGTATATTTTATTACCTTATATTGTTATTGCCTATAATTTCTCCATTACACAGGCTGGATTATTACTAACATTAAGATCTTTAATCACTGCATTCCTGACGATGCCTATAGGCGCTTTTACCGATATGTCCAGAAAGAAGCATCTGTTTTTGGCAGCCTCATTATTTTTGGTTGGAATGCCGTTTCTCTTTATTGGATTCGTTCAGGAATATTGGTTGTTTGCGCTGCTTTTTATTGTGATGGGTGTGGGCAATGAGTTCTGGCATCCGGCTTCCTACACAACCTTGTCGCAAAGATTTCCTGAACAGCGGGGACTGACGTTCGGTTATCACGCTATGGCCTCGAATCTTGGGGATATGCTGGCACCTATCGTTATAGGCGCTTTGATTGTCACCTATACATGGCAGGAAATTATTTATTGGAATTTCGTTCCGGGTGTGTTTTTTGCCATTTTCATTTTGATCACTTTAAGGAATATGAATGTCGATCCATCCCGATTAACCAAAGCCAATGCAGACTCGGCGAGCGGGTTAAAGGATTATTTAACAGGGTTAAAGGAATTGCTCCGCAATAAAACGGTGGTGCTGATTGCTGTTCTAAGTGGAATTCGTGCGATGGCACAAAACGGTATTATGATTTTACTTCCTTTATATTTAGCGATGCAAATGGGTCTGAACGCCTTTTGGGTAGGTATGACACTGGGAGTGCTGCAGGCAGGCGGGTTGATTGCGGCTCCTATTGTAGGAAGAATGTCGGATAAATCGGGTCCGCGCAAAATATTGACGACCTTGATGGTTGCTACATCGATCATGCTTGTAATAGTATCGTTCATTCGCAATGACTGGATTCTTATTGGTACGATTGCCGTTCTAGGATTTTTCTTGTATGCGATAAGGCCCGTGATGCAGGCGTGGGCAATGGAAAGCACGGATACGAAAGTAGCGGGGACAGCGACAAGCTTGTTGTTCAGCATGCAATCCCTCATGGGGGCTGCGTCACCGATCATCGGTACCTATCTGGCGCAAACCTACAGCTTCTCTGTTGCTTTTTACTTTTTGGCGGGAGTTATTTTGGCAGGAAATCTGGTTATTCATTTCATACCTAACAAATAATAGAAAGAACCTTTTTCTATGCACATCAGGCAACTGACGTTACAATAGGTGAAGTAACTATTAAGTGCAGACTGAATGGAGTAGCTCATATAATGAAAAAATTCAAGAAATTTTATGTCGAAATCACTAGCGTGTGCAATCTGGCCTGTACTTTCTGCCCGCCAACGGAGAGGCAAGCTAATTTTATTAAGGTAGATGCGTTCACTAAAATATTAGATGAAATAAAACCTCATACGGATTATATATATTTTCATGTCAAAGGTGAGCCTCTTCTGCATCCCAAAGTAGATGAGCTGCTGGATTTGAGCCACGAAAGAGGATTTAAGGTTAATATTACCTCTAATGGAACGCTTATTAATAAGAACAAGCACAAGCTTTTGAACAAGCCGGCTCTAAGACAAATCAACTTCTCGTTGCATAGCTTTGACGGGCATGAAGGCTCCAAGAATAAAGAAGAGTACATTATGAGCATTTTGTCTTTTGTGAAGGAAGCTGTGGCTACTAGCTCACTATTGATATCCTTTAGATTATGGAATCTGGATACCGATAATACTACCAACCTGGAAAGAAACAGAAATCGCGAAATCCTTGCGATGATTGAAAGAGAGTTTAATCTGGACTACAAAATCGAAGAAAAATTCGTTCGCGGCAGCGGGCTCAAAATTGCAGACCAAATCTATTTGAATCAGGATCACGAATTTAAATGGCCTAAGCTAACCGAAAAAGAAGATGAGGGAAAAGGTTTTTGCCATGCTCTTAGAAATCAGGCGGCTATATTAGTGGACGGAACGGTGGTCCCGTGCTGCCTTGATGGCGAAGGGGTCATTAACTTGGGTAATATCAACCAAACCCCTTTCTCTGAAATCGTAGAGGGCGAAAGAGCGAACAGATTGTTCGATGGATTTTCGAGAAGAGAAGTCGTTGAGGAATTATGCAGGAAATGTGGGTACAGACAACGGTTTAGCATATAAGTTCGCGAGTTTGTGAGTTAGGGAGTGAGCGCTGCGTTGCCCCTGCCTTGAATTCATGAATCTCGTTGGGGTGTATGATAATTAGAGGTATGAAGTTCCGCTAGTGGAGGCTTGAGCCATGAATAAAAAGGTGTTGGTTATTGGAGCGGGAATCGGAGGTTTGACAACAGCACTTGCACTAAAACGAATAGGCTATGAGCCTGTAGTATACGAGCGCTCCTCCGAGCCTTCGTCCAACGGGACGACACTTGTGTTATGGCCTAATGCTTTGCGTGTCTTTCAAGCTCTTGGTGCAGCCGACGCAATCTTGAGGCTTGGTGTCCGCAACCTGAAGACGAGCGTATTTACTTCTAAGGGACAACCGCTGTACGAGCTTTCGCTCGACATGGAGGCTGAATATGGCTATCCGGTAATAACTGTATTAAGGGCAGATTTGCAGAATATCCTTCTGGAGCAGCTCGGGAGAGATGCTGTTGTGTGGGGGCAGGAGTTTGTTAGTGCCGAGCAGGATGATGAGCAGGTTACCGTAAAATTTGCCGATGGACATCTGGAGCAAGGTTGTTTATTGATCGGAGCGGATGGCATTCATTCTAAGGTAAGAAATGCTTTATTCGGGGAAGTGCCGCTGCGCTTTTGCGGGTATGCTGCCTATAGAGGGATGGTGGACAACCATTCCTCTATATTATCCCATCAGATTGGGATGGAAGTATGGGGGGAAGGCAAACGGTTTGGCCTGTTCCATACCGGCCATAAAGGGATCTACTGGTTTGCCACATTGAACAGCGCGGCGGATAGTTCTATTTCTCCCAACGGGATAAAGCAGCGGCTGCTGCATGAATTTGCGGGCTGGCATCCACCCGTGGAGCAAATTTTACAGCTCACGGATGAATCGAAGATGCTGCGCCACCTGATCTATGACCTGCCGAAATTGTCATATTGGACGAAGGGGCGAGCGACTCTGCTGGGCGACGCGGCGCATGCGATGACACCTAACCTTGGGCAAGGCGCCTGCCAGGCGATCGAAGACAGCATGGCTTTGGCCGAATCGATCCAGCGCGGACCTGACTTGAATACCGCTTTACAACGCTATGAAGCCGGACGGATTTCACAGACAAGAAAAGTGGTGAACTTGTCGTACCGAATGGGGAAAGTTTCCCAGTGGTCGCATCCTTGGCTATGCGGAATTAGAAATTGGGCATTTGCCGCCCTGCCGGGCTCCCTTAAATTAAAGCAGTTGGAGCGTATTATAGGCAAGGATAGCCATTCGAAGAAAGACAACAAGTTGATGCTGTGATTTTAGAAGGGGGATATTCTAGCTATGAGTAAGGAAATCGAAAGAAAGTTTCTATTGCCGGTCTTCCCGGCGAAGGAGCTTGAGAATAATACAATCGAGTTAGTTTCGAAGCAATACATATTTCAAACCTATTTGGCATTTTCAGAGGATCAAGAAATTAGAGTGAGGAAGCTAGTCAACAATGAAGGAATTTCCCACTATACGCATACTTTCAAATCAGGCCATGGTTTAGTAAGGGAAGAAATCGAATACTCGATCTCTGAGGAAGTTTACACGCAGCTGCTGAATAATACGAAGCTTAAACCGCTTGAGAAGATACGAACTAAGGTAGAGCATGAAGGGCGTATCCTTGAGGTGGATGAATACAAACAAATCGATCTTATTGTTGTGGAAGTCGAGTTTCCCGATCTGCATGAAGCAGAGGTATTCACGGTTCCGAATTGGTTTGGAAGAGAGCTGGGGCAGGAAGAGGAGTTTCGTAACAAGACTCTCTGGCTCAAGCTGCAGACTGAAACCATATGATTTTATAGAAAAGCGTTGGTCTGGAATACACGGCCAATGCTTTTCTTTTTTAAGAGATAAGAAAGCATAAGTTTGAACCGGAGGTTCACCTTTCTTATCTCGCAAGAAAAGCTACCGCTAAGACACGAATGTATCTTCATCGAATGGGCTTCGATCAGAAGCTTTTCTTAAGAGATAAGAAAGTATAAGTTTGAACGGGAGGTTCACCTTTCTTATCTCGCAAGAAAAGCTACCGCTAAGACACGAATGTATCTTCATCGAATGGGCTTCGATCAGAAGCTTTTCTTATATATAGTGCGGCTGAGTCTAAAATTGCAAGTAAGCTGCGTCAAGATATGAAATTTTATTGGGTTAAAGAGCGTTCCCATTAAACTTTAGAGCTGTATTTGTATTTGCCGAATCCTCTGCATATACTATAACAACCTGAGTTTGGGGTGAACTTTCTGTGACCGCCCTCCCAAGAAGGATTTAAAAGAAACCAACTGTTTTCTGCATCGTAGATAATGGGGAAGCTGAAGTCGAATACTGCATACCATGTTGGTTTTGCTAAAGTAAAATCCTTAGGGGGAATACGGATGTCCACGTTTAAGAGAATGCTCGCCACTGTCGGAATAGGTGCTGCGAAGGTTGATTTACAGATAGATAATGATCGGGTAGCTGCTGGTGATATGGTAACAGGTGTCGTTTATATTCAAGGCGGGCGGGTTAATCAAGAAGTGGATGATGTATACGCATTCGTGAAAACGCAATATGTGCAGGAAAAGGACAAACAGAAATCTTTGGTGGAAACAACAGTAGGCAAGTTTTTGCTCGCAAGTAAATTTACAGTAGAAGCTGAGCAAGCTTATGAATTTCCGGTTTCTTTCCAGCTTCCGGCTGGAACTCCCATAACAGTGAAACGGACTATTGTCTGGATACAGACTGGTCTTGATATTAAAGAGGCTGTTGATCCGAAGGATGAGGATCGACTGGAAGTCATCCCTCACCGACATTCTCAGACGGTACTGGATGCCATTGAGAAGCTTGGGTTTCGACGCCGTGAGGTTGCGTGCGAATACGCTCCGAAGCTTGGAAGAAATCTTCCATTTGTTCAGGAATTCGAGTTTGTTCCAACGACACACTTTCGTAGTAATTTGGATGAGCTTGAGGTTATCTTTTCACCGGATGAAAACGGCGTGGAGCTGCTGCTGCAGATAGATCGCAAAGCACGTGGTTTGTTAGGGATGTTTGCTGAAGCAACGGATACGGATGAGAGCTTTGTCCGTTGTCACTTTAGTATCTCCGACCTGCGTAGAGGAGCAGATTCTGTTGCTGAAGAGTTGTCCCAGATCATCCGCAGGTTTATATAGCTAGAACACTTAAATGGAATACTCTTATGTTGTTCTCATGAAAAAAATAGTCGAAAAAGAACCTTCTGTTCCCATATTTATAGGGGATTGAAGGTTTTTTGCACATTTTACGGATTCACTCACTCGGGTAACAACCGATCTTCAAGATGAGGAACAGGGATACCCTTTTTTTCTATTCATACGTGAGCATTCAAGTGAAACGGAAGTACGATCACTTATTTGCTCGAGCTGAGGAGCAATTCGACAGGTTTTAGACGAAACTAGGTATTAAAGTTCCTTGAAATTTTCAATTAGAGGGGAGCCTAACAAATAGAGGGATCACGTTCCTCTAGCGAATGGGAGTGAGATTTCAGCAGGAATTGGGGCTTTCTAATGTTGCACAAGTGATGGCGCGTGAACAGATGTCCAAAGGTTGCTTTGCTTTCATTGAAAGGAGAGTAGGATAATCTTACCTCCTAGGCTGCTGAATGAAAGAAGATAGATGGAAATCCTCCCGTTAATCCAGCCTGAATATCGTTTGAAAGCAAGCTAACTGGAAAAACTCCTGCTAATAAAGGGGATCGGGGTGATATCAGCCAAAATCCTTAGAATTAGCATGGGAAATTCCAGTTAATGGACTTGAAACCCTATGTTTCGGAGAAAATAACATGACAATTTCCTGATAATTGCGTGGGGTTAGTTAGGCTGCCATGCCATGCTGTAAACGAACCCCGAATCCTGCGATTTATACTATACCAGCTAACCATCCAGTTAAAAATCAGGATTGAACGCACTCACCTTGAGGGTGGAGCTGCCGGTCATCCCTTCTTGACAAATATAGTTGTCAAGGATATAGTTGTCTTAACAACTAATTATCGAAGAGGTGAAGACAAGTGGAAAAGACAACCGGCAATGGTATGGAACATTCAATAGGTTTTAATATGGGGGTAACCTACCGCAAGCTGACGAATCTCCTGCAATATCGTCTGAAGGAATACGATATTACGCCGGAGCAGTGGTCCGTTCTTTATCAGGTAGCCAGGGCGGATGGTTTGATTCAAAAGGAAATTGCGGATCGCGCAGGTAAGGATAGACCAACGACGACCCGAATTCTGGATCAATTGGAGGGAAAGGGCTGCATTTATAAGAAAACAGGGGAGAATGACCGACGTTCGTTCCTAGTCCATATTACGGACAAAGGAAAGCTGTTGATCGAAAAGACGCTTCCCATCGAGCGGCAAGTCATTAATGAGGTTAAAGAGTGGATGACTGCTGACGAATATGAATTGCTATTGGAGCTTCTGCTTCGAATCAACAATCGCATGAGTGAATTAACAGACATAGAGTAGGAGAAGACACGATGAATACTCATGAACCATCTTCAAGATTATGGACGAAACCTTTTATTAGCTTAACAATTTGCTCGTTCTTGTTATTTCTGAATTTGCAAATGCTGCTTTCTTCATTTCCCGCCTATGTGAAGGATAAATTTCTGGTTGGGGATTTGACGGTCAGCCTTGTAACGAGTGTGTTTGCCATCTCGGCGATAGCTACCCGATTCTTGACCGCGGCGCTGATTCGGAGGATGCAGCGTAAAGTGATTTTGTTTATCGGAATCGCTGTGGCGGGCATCATCACCGCTATTTACGGGTGGGCCGATTCCATTGGATCGCTGCTTGCTATGCGCGTCGCCTATGGCATCGGATTTGGCATGTCGAGTACGATAATACCGACATTGGTATCACCTATTATTCCTAGCAAAAGGATGGGCGAAGGAATAGGTTATTTTGGCCTTTCGACCAGCCTTGCTATGTCCGTGGGGCCGATGATCGGTTTAAATATGATGAACCATTACGGCTTCGGAACTCTTGCCGTAACGGGTGCCGCCACGGTGTTATTAATATTTCCAATCATATGGCTGTCTCGTTCCGTTCCCCCGGAACCCGTAATAGGACGTAGCACAAGTGCAGTCGCTGCGAACCCGTCGTCGAGTTCCGGATTATTATTTCCCGCTCTGCTGAATGTGTTTTTATCGGTAACCTACAGCGGACTTCTCAGTTTTATTGCTTTATTCGGGGAATCCGTGAATCTGGGGCAGGTGGGTTTATTTTTCCTGTTTAATGTAATCACTATAATCATTATAAGGCCGATATCCGGCAAAATATTTGACAAAAAAGGGCATGCAGCTGTCCTCATTCCCGCGGCAATCTGTGTGCTGGCCAGTATGGTGTTGCTCTCCTATACCGCATCGATGCCGATGCTGATCGTATCTGCTCTGCTGTATGGACTTGGTTTCGGCTCTATTCAGCCGACCATTCAAGCCTGGATGCTTCGGTCGACGCCGCAAGCCCAGCATGGTACAGCGAACAGTATGTTTTATAACTCCACTGACTTCGGTGTTGCAATTGGCGCCTTAATTCTGGGAGCTATATCTTCGTTAACCGGGTATGCGGTCATGTATCGTTACTCGGCAGGATTTATGCTGCTGTTTCTTATAGTGTATGTGTTCTACTGGATTGCGAAGGGGAGAAAGACCAGAAACGGTTTGAAGCCGCAGTCAGCTGCCAAATAATTCATCACCTATTTAAACTCTCACAAAAGGATTGTTCCCCGTATTCGTAGAAATTAACATAGATGTTACTGTCTACGAAGGGGGAAGTCTGGATGAAGCAACCATATTCGACCGGTGTATTGAAGCAGGAATTTATAAAAATCTATAATTCAATTAATCAGGAAATATTTGGGACAGGCATCAAATCACAGAAAATTGAAATTTCCGGCGATAAAGTGTTTATTTTTGCGACACATAAGCGTATACCTGCCTTGAAAATACTCGATGAATCCAACCGCAGCTTGACGGCCAGTGTAGACATCTTGTTAATGGAGGCCAACAAACGGATGCTCAAGGAGCAGATCGAGAGCACATTGGGACTAGAGGTTAAGCTTGTGCTCAAGGATTATGATCCGGTAACGGAATTTTCGGGGACTGTTATTCTTTTGAAAGAACCATTAGAATAAATGTTAATATATATGACATGTAAATAACGTAATTTTCATTATTTTCTCGATATCAATAAATTTATATTGATTTCCTTGTATTTAAGTGTTATATTAACTGACATATTAGTGAGTTGTTCTAGCTGTTTATACAATAGCTCACACAATCATTGTGCTTGTGTACATTTAAGGTATCGCATCCTTTTGCAAAAGAGAGATTCGATTCCATTGTGTAGTTCAAGCGAAATCCATACATGCAGCAGGTGCTGAGGAACTCCTTACGGAGAGCTTTACAACCGCTAATTGTGACGTATCCGGGTCTGGTTTCTATCAGTCTCAGTATGCTCATGATGGCGGTTTTTTTGTCTAGTTAAACTAGTGAGGTGAACAAGGAGCGGAGCGGCCAAAAGTATCCTGGAGAAGCGTGAGCGTTCGCCTTTGTCCTCTGATTTCGTCAACTTAAGGTTTTATCTCATAGGGGAATCGGGGGACAACAGTGATCGGAAGAATGTTTTGGGCGCGCAGCGGGGGTGTTCACCGAATGCACCGAGAGAGGAGAAAGCAGATGACGGCAGGAAGAGCGCGGACAGAAGTGCTAAGTGTACTTGATGCTCTAAATAAAATTTCCAAAGGAAGGATGGTGATGGATTGGAATGAAGTAACCTCTGGAGCTAACCCTTATGTGGTTATGAAAACCTCGAATATCCCAGGTAAGAGTGTAATCGAAATCCCGGGCCTGATTTTCGGTGACAAGCATAAGCCGGTATCGCGAGTCGGTGTGGGAATGACATTGACAGAATCGGTCATTGAGCTCGCTTCCGCCATGAAGCTTGATCTTATCATTGTTCACCATCCAGTAGCCGATGCGGCAAGCTCGGGAGGAGTGCCGTTCGCCGATTATTTGCCTCTGTACGACTTGGCGTTAATCGAAATGCATGAGGCGTTTCATGGGCTCCATCCCGGACTTACACTGCTGCACGGACATACCAAGCTGAAGACGGACATTGCTTTTGGCGGCATCCCTGGCAATGTGCTTCATAAGGGAGTTGCGCTTCCGGATGTACATACGGTGGGGGATATATTAGCAAGAATAGATCGGTTTATGGGACGGGAAATCGATCAGGATATGCTGGAGGCGGAGCGGGCAATCCGCGGGGAGCCAACGCTGCAGGAGGCAACTCTCTCCAATCCGTCTAAGCTGCTGAGCGGTGCTATGACGAGTCCGGTACAGCATATTCTGCACTTTTTCCCTCATACCGGATTTTCAGTCGAGCAGTTGGAGAAGGCTCTTGAGATGTATCCCGAAACGGACACAATTATCGTTAGTATCAGCAGAGTCAGGGAGGATCATCCATTCGTCACGCTCGCCAAGGAGAGGGGGCTTAATTTTATCGTAGGCAACCCTCACTCCGTAGAAATTATGGAGAATGGACTGCCGCTTGCCTATGCGTTGGAGCTGCTGCTTCCGGAGTTGGAGATATTTCTGCTAAGAGAGCGCATAACAGCTGTATCGCTGAAGGATGTGGGTCATCGTCAAATGGTTGAATACGGTAGGGAAATGGCTGAGATGCATCTGGTTTCCAAGCCGGCTAGAGCGGTACAAACTTATTAATAAATTACTGAATACATAAATCGGGAGGAAGAAACCATGATAAAAATTAAGAAATCCGCCTGTATGCTGCTCTCTGTAGTGTTGCTGACACTTGCCGCGGGCTGCGGTACCACTCCTGCTGTTGAAACAAAAGCTTCCGCACCCACTCCAGAAGTTAAGAAAGAGCAGCCGCTGAAGACCGTTAAATTTTCCGAGGTTATCCGCTCCATTTTTTACGCGCCGCATTATGTTGCCATGCAGAAGGGGTTCTTCAAAGAAGAAGGTTTGGTTATAGACATGAACACAGCGCAAGGCTCGGATAAAGGAGCGGCTGCTTTGATTGCAGGTGTTGCGGATATTTCGTTAGTGGGGCCTGAAACCGCCATTTATATTTATAATCAGAAGGGTGAGAAGACGCTCAAAATTTTCCACCAGCTAACGATGAAGGATGGTTCGTTCCTGCTGTCGCGCAACAAAGTGGATGCTTTTAAATGGAGTGACCTGGAAGGGAAGACTGTCATTGGCTGGAGACCCGGCAGTGCGCCTCAAATGGTGTTAAATAACAAGCTGCTGCAGGAAAAAGTAAACAAGGTCGACGTTGTAACGAATATTGCGTCCCCTGCTATGGCCGGTGCTTTTACGAGCGGAAAAGGTGACTACATCCAGGTGTTCGAGCCAATTGCTTCCACATTGGAAAAAGAGGGGAAAGCCTACTACGCCGCTTCGGTAGGGCAAATGTTTGGCGCCTTTCCCGAAACCTCTTATGTAGCAACCTCCGATTATATTAAAAGCAACCCGGAAATCGTGCAAAAATTCGTGAATGCCGTGGCCAAAGGTACCAAATGGCTGAACACCGCATCGCAGGATGAAATTGCTGAAGTGCTGATGCCTTTTTTTGAAGGGACTCCCAAGGATGTTGTCATTCAGTCTATAGAGCGCTACAAGAAGCAGGATACATGGCCTGCCGTACCGGAATTGACAAGCGAGCAATTTGAAACGCTGCAAAAGGTATTAATAGATAACGGTGTGCTTAAGCCGGAGCAAAAGGTCGCAGACATGGGGGCCGTCGTAGATATGAGCTTTGTCAAAAATATCGGGAAGGCGGCGAAGTAAGCCTATGGCCCAGATTGAATTGAGCGAAGTGAACTTAAGCTACTTTACTATGAAGCAGGAAACGGAAGCTCTGAGGGACATTAATATGTCGGTTGAGGCGGGCGAATTTATTAGCATTGTGGGTCCGAGCGGCTGCGGGAAGAGCACGCTGCTCTCTCTCATCTCGGGTATGTACAAACCGACCCAAGGCAAAGTGCTAATCGATGGGCAGGAGGTGTCAGGCACCTCCCCAAAGGTGGGCTACATGCTGCAGCACGACCATTTGTTTGAATGGAGGGATATTCTTAGCAACCTGATGGTTGGGGCGGAAATCCGCAAGATGGACCGCAAAAAAGCCGAGCGTAAGGCGATGGAACTGATGGAACGGTACGGCTTGGGCGGGTTTGCGCATCATAGTCCCTCGCAGCTATCCGGAGGCATGCGCCAACGGGTGGCGTTAATCCGTACGCTGGTGACAGAACCGGATATCCTGCTGCTGGATGAACCCTTCTCGGCATTGGATTATCAGACAAGAATAACGCTCGCCGATGAAATATTTAAGATCATTAAGGATCAGGGGAAGACGGCTGTTTTGGTCACCCACGATATTTCAGAGGCTATCAGCATGGGGGATCGGGTTATGGTTATGTCCAAGAGGCCGAGTACGATTTCTACAATTTATTCGATTCAACTAGGTAATGGCAAGGAGCTAACTCCTTGGAAGAAAAGGGAAGCAGATAAATATAACAACTACTTTAATGACATTTGGAAGGAGCTGCAGGGTCATGTCGTCTCTACCGGTTAGTGAATCGTCAGTCGTAGCGGAGACTCAGGAGGTGAAAACCCGTGCAGCGCTTGCAAGTAAACCATCCGTTTCCCCGCAATACGCCGAGTACAGGCAGACTCAGAGGCGTAAGCAGTGGATGGTTCGCTTGTCCCAGCTGCTGTTGTTTGTGGCATTCCTTGGGGTGTGGCAGCTCGCCGCTAACATGAAATGGGTCGATTCGATGCTGACCAGCAAGCCGTCGCAATTGTTCATGTCCTTTCAAGAGCTGGCTTTTAAAGGGGAGCTATTCAAGCATACCTGGACGACAAGCATGGAGACGCTGATTGGTATTGTTGTTTCTATGCTGCTCGGAACGCTGATTGCTGTTGTGTTCTGGTGGTCTACCTTTACCTCGAAGGTTCTGGAGCCGTATATGGTCGTGCTGAACGCTTTGCCGAAGGTAGCGCTTGGCCCTATCTTTTATATTTGGCTGGGAGACAAGTACTCGATATATGGCATGGCCATAGCGATATCGGTAATTGTTACTATCATCATGGTTGAGAGCGGATTTAAGGAGATTAGCCAAACGAAGCTTAAGCTGATGGAGTCGTTCGGAGCTACCAAGGCTCAAATGCTTCGGATGGTTCTTCTGCCGGCTAGCATCCCGAATTTTATTGCAACTTTGAAGGTGAATGTTGGTTTGACTCTGGTTGGGGTCATTATGGGTGAATTTTTATCCTCTAAGGCAGGGCTTGGCTACTTGATCATTTACGGCGGCCAGGTGTTCCAAATGAACATGGTCATGGTGAGTATCGCGATGCTGGCTATATTGTCTATTATTTTATATGGCTTGGTTAATGTGGTGGGTCGCTTTGCGAAGAAAAAATATCACTTTGAAAATTAAGCTTGTATACAATAGCCGTTTCCTTGGAGCGAGGCTCCTGGTGGAAACGGCTTGTTTGTTGTATCTAACAAGTCAAAATCCGTTTACTTTAACCATCTCCACAAATGCAGTAAGTGCTTTGCTGGAAAAGCGGTCATTGCGGCGCACGAGACTTGTTGTCGTAAATCTGAACTTTGCTGGAACAGGGTGGGAGCCGAGAAGTTTGTACTCTCCGGTTAATACGGAATCGGGAAGCAGTGTGGAAGCGAGCCCGGAACGCACACAGCTTAGCAGAGTTTCCAATGAATTTATCTCTATGATATTGACGAGAGGGATTCCTTCGCTGTGAAGCCACTCCTCCAATATAGCTCTGAAGGGACATCCCTTCGGAAATACGGCCCATTTCGTAACAGATAAGGCAGGGTAAGCGTCACCGGCTTTAGGGGTCAGCAATACAATTTCATCTTGCATCATGTATTCGAAATTCAATTGAGGCGACCGCATGTCTCCGGTAACGAAAGCTCCGTCCAACTGATGATTAAGCACTTTAGAAAGAAGCTCCGCTGAAGATCCGGTTGATATGGACAACGAGACGTCAGGATGCCGGGATTGAAAGTCGGACAGTTTATTCATAAAATTGCCGCAGGTCACGGTCTCTACAATTCCGATAGCTAAGGGACCGCTTGGATAAGCTGTCTCTTGTACCTCTCTTATCGCTTCCTCAGCCATGTTTAGGATCGAAATAGCGTAGTTGCGAAATAGCGTTCCTTTTTCAGTCAAGGTGACGCCTTTCGGATTTCTGTGAAATAAGAGAATTCCCAACTCCGACTCCAGCTTCCGTATCCGAGCGGTCACATTCGATTGCACGTAATCCATACGCTCAGCTGCGCGGGATATACTGCCTTCCTCGGCAATAGTGATAAAAACTTTGAGATCAGTCAATTCCATAAGGCGATACCTCCGTTAAGATATCAAAAATAATGATGGGAATATCAATATCAATCATTATACGATATGCGCATAATTGTTTACAATGAGGATATTCAGCTTACAACAATGAGTTGCCAGTATTAAATATGCAGAAAAAAATAATAGTTCAAACAAGACAACGGAGGGAACATCACTATGCAAAAAGAATGGAGGCTTTTGGTGCTGGCTGGTGCTATGGAGGTCGTCTGGGTATCCGGTCTGAAGCATTCGACGACTTGGTGGGAGTGGCTGATCACAATCGCATCTATTTTGTTCAGCTTTAAAGTATTGCTCGATGCGGCCGCCGTACTGCCGCTGGGTACGGTGTACGCTGTATTTACAGGACTTGGTACCGCTGGTACTGTAATCACGGAAGCACTCCTCTTCGGGGAGCCGGTCCATCCATTGAAGCTGGTGTTCATTGCTGCGTTAGCGGTAGGGGTGATGGGGCTGAAGCTCGTAACTAAGGATGTTAAGGGGAGTGAGTCTTAATGGCATGGGTTGCACTTATCTCTGCGGGTCTGTGCGAAGTGCTCGGCGTTCTGTCCATCAAACGCGTTACCGAGTACCGCAGCTGGGGGTCTTACTTGTTCCTTATCATTGCGTTCGGGATGAGCTTCTCGCTGTTAACATTCTCTATGACTCAAATTTCTATGGGTACTGCTTATGCGGTCTGGACGGGTATTGGTACGGCGGGCAGCACAATACTTGGGATGCTTGTCTTCGGTGAACAGAAGGAGTGGAGGCGTGTTCTTTTCATTGGCCTCATACTGGTATCGGCTGCTGGTCTTAAATTAATTTCATAAACTAAATAGTTGAAATAAATTTCGTATACAATGTGCAACAAGCCTAGCGCAATTCGCTGAAGTATGTTATTATCTGTGTAAGCGCTTCAAAAACAAGCTTTACCAGTCGATTTTTACGATAAGTATGGTATTTGAGAGCATTAAGGATCGAATCCTTTTAGTTGAAAGAGATTAGACTCCATTTTGCTTCTTTCACAAGACCATGCCTAAAGCAGGTAATAAGGAACTCTTCGGAGAGCCTTGCAACCGCTACTTTATGACATATCCGGGTCCGCAAGGAATCCGTATGCTCATGGTGGCGGTTTTTTCTATTTCTCAACTGAACCATTACATGAAATCAATTTAAACAGATGCAGCAAGGGAGAGGAAGCGTATGAAGGAAACAAGGGTTCAAACGGATGTGGGAAATGTGTTGGAAGCGCTTAATGTAATATCCAAAGGAAGGATGGTCATGGATTGGAACGAGGTAACCTCCGGCACTAATCCGTATGTGGTTACGAAAACCTCGAATATCCCGGGGAAAAGTGTCATTGAAATTCCGGGGCTCATATTTGGCGATAAACGTAAGCCGGTATCACGAATAGGTGTTGGAATGACCCTGACCGAGTCGGTTATCGAGCTGGCTTCGGCTATGAGACTTGATCTTATCATCGTCCATCATCCTGTAGCGGATGCAGCCAGCTCGGGAGGTGTACCGTTCGCAGATTATTTGCCCTTATATAATCTATCGCTGATCGAGATGCATGAAGCTTTCCACGGGCTTCATCCGGGACTTACGCTGCTGCATGGACATACCAAGCTGACAACGGATATTGCTTTTGGCGGTATCCCTGGCAATGTGCTGCATAAGGGTGTTGCGCTGCCAGAGGTTCATACCGCGGGGGATGTATTGGATAGAATAGACCGTTTCATGGGTCGGGAAATCGACCAGGATATGCTGGAGGCCGAGCGGGCAATCCGCGGAGAGTCCACCTTGCAGGAGGCGACAATCTCGAATCCGGCCAAGCTGCTGAGCGGCACACCGGATAGTCCGGTCAAGCACTTCCTTCACTTTTTTCCGCATACCGGATTTTCGATGAAGCATTTGGAAACGGCGCTGCAAATGTATCCGGAAACGGATACGATTATTGCCAGTATCAGCAGGGTGAGGGAGGATCATGAATTCGTACGGTTAGCCAAACATCGAGGGCTTAATTTCATAGTAGGCAATTCACATTCGGTTGAGATTATGGAAAATGGGCTTCCGCTCGCCTATGCATTGGAAATGCTGCTTCCGCAGGTTGAGGTATTCCTGTTAAGAGAACGCATAACGGCTGTCGCGCTTAAAGATGTCGGTCACTCTCAAATGGTTAAATACGGCAAAGAAATGGCAGAAATGCATCTGGTGTCCAAACCGCCCCAGGCTGTTCAACTGCTATAAGAGGTTGTTCCAAAAGCCCCCTTTTGATCACGAAGTTTTTCAGGAAGCTTATTCGATATCGTAAAAGTATATTCTGAAAGGATGATCTTTAAATGAGAATGAAGAAAACCGCCTGTATACTGCTTTCTGCCGTGCTGTTAGCCCTTGCCGCGGGATGCGGCTCTGCGCCTGCTGTCCAATCGAATGCTAAACCAGCCGCAGCTTCGGAAGGGAAGAAGGAGGAAGCGTTAAAAACAGTCAAATTTTCGGAAGTTATTCGTTCTATCTTCTACGCTCCCCACTATATTGCCATGCAAAAAGGTTTTTTTAAAGAAGAAGGCCTGAATGTAGATATGAACACAGCACAAGGCTCTGATAAGGGAGCGGCTGCTTTGATTGCAGGGGTCGCAGACATTTCTTTGGTTGGACCGGAAACTGCCATTTATATTTATAATCAAAAAGGGGACAAGACGCTTAAAGTCTTTCACCAGCTGACGATGAAGGATGGCTCATTCCTGCTCTCCCGTACCAAAGCGGATGCTTTTAAATGGAGTGATCTGGAAGGGAAGTCAGTCATCGGCTGGAGACCGGGAAGTGCTCCCCAAATGGTGCTAAATAATAAGCTGCTGCTGGAGAAAGTGAACAAGGTCGATGTTGTGACCAATATTGCTTCGACGGCAATGGCGGGAGCTTTTACGAGCGGTAAAGGCGACTATATTCAAGTATTCGAGCCGATTGCCTCCACTTTGGAGAAAGAGGGCAAAGCCTTTTATGCGGCTTCTGTAGGACAAGCCTTCGGCTCTTTTCCGGAAACCTCCTATGTGGCAACGTCTGATTACATTAAAAAGAATCCTGAAATCATTCAGAAATTCGTAAACGCTGTATCCAAAGGGACGAAATGGTTGAACACAGCTTCTCCTGATGAGATTTCAGCAGCGTTAATGCCATTCTTTGAAGGAACGCCTAAGGAGATTATTATTCAATCGATCGATCGTTATAAGAAACAGGATACGTGGCCTGCTGTTCCTGAGCTGAATGCGGAGCAATTCGAAGCATTGCAAAAGGTGCTGATCGACAACGGTGTTCTTAAGCCGGAGCAGAAGGTGGCTGACATGAATGCGGTCATTGATATGAGCTTCGTGAAAAATATCGGGAAGGGGAAATAAGTCTATGGCGCAAATTCAATTGGAGGATGTTTGTTTAAGCTACTTTACATTGAAGCAAGAAACAGAAGCTATACGCGACATCAATATGTCCATTGAAGCTGGTGAGTTCATCAGTATTGTGGGACCAAGCGGCTGTGGTAAAAGTACGATGTTATCCCTGATTTCCGGTATGTACAAGCCGACGAAGGGCAAAGTGATGATCAATGGGCAGGTTGTGTCCGGCACCTCCCCCAAGGTAGGGTATATGCTGCAGCATGATCATCTGTTCGAATGGCGGGATATTTTGAGCAATTTGATGGTTGGAGCGGAAATCCGCAGGATGGATTTGGGGAAAGCCGAGCGCAAGGCGATGGAGCTGATGGAACGATACGGCTTGGGGGGCTTTGCTCATCATAGTCCGGCACAGCTCTCCGGCGGTATGCGACAACGGGTGGCGTTAATCCGCACACTAGTGACCGAGCCGGATATCCTGCTGCTGGATGAGCCGTTCTCTGCTCTGGATTATCAGACAAGAATAACGCTTGCTGATGAAATCTTTAAGATCATTAAGGATCAAGGGAAGACGGCGGTGCTGGTCACGCATGATATTTCAGAGGCTATCAGCATGGGGGACAGAGTGATGGTCATGTCGAAGCGGCCGAGCACGATTTCTTCGATTTACAATATTGAGTTGGGCGAGGGTAAGGAGCTTTCTCCGTGGAAGAAGCGGGAAGCGAGTCGCTACAATGATTACTTTAACCAAATTTGGAGGGAGCTGGAAGGACATGTCGTCGCTACCGGTTAGAAAGTCAACTATCGGTCAGGAATCGCGGAAGGAACAGTCGGTAGCATTAGTTGTAGAGAATAAGGCCTCGCAGCTGTATTCCGAATATCTTCGAGTCCAAAAGCGCAAACTGTGGATGGTGCGAATCACCCAATTATTGTTATTAGCCGGATTTCTCGGATTGTGGGAATTGGCTGCTACTATGAAATGGGTCGATTCGATGCTGACCAGCAAGCCGTCACAATTAGTTACCTCCTTTCAGGAGCTCGCATTTCAAGGGGAGCTGTTCAAGCATACGTGGACAACGGCGTTTGAGACTTTGATTGGAATTGTGGTTTCCATGGCGGCAGGCACCTTAATAGCCATTGTGTTCTGGTGGTCGACGTTTGCTTCCAAAGTATTGGAGCCTTATGTTGTCGTGTTGAACGCGCTTCCTAAAGTTGCGCTTGGCCCTATTTTCTACATTTGGCTGGGTGATAAGTATTCGATTTATGGGATGGCGATGGCTATATCCGTTATTGTTTCTATTATTATGATTGAGAGCGGATTCAAGGAAATTAGCAAAACAAAGCTGAAGCTGATGGAGTCGTTCGGCGCTACCAAAGCTCAAATGCTCAGGATGGTGCTTCTGCCCGCAAGTATTCCGAATTTTATTGCAACGTTGAAGGTAAATGTTGGTTTGACGCTGGTCGGAGTTATAATGGGCGAGTTTTTATCCTCCAAGGCGGGACTTGGTTACTTGATCATCTATGGCGGCCAAGTGTTTCAAATGAATATGGTTATGGTCAGTATCGCCATGTTGGCTGTATTGTCTATTATATTGTATGGCTTGGTTAATGCCGTGGGTCGGTTTGCGAAGAAGAAGTATCATTTTGAAGGTTGATGCCTGTAAGATTAAGGCAAATGATGGAATTGTTAATGATGAAAAGCCTGCCCTATTCATGTTTTATTGATGAGATCGGCGGGTTTTCACTAAAATTATTGTATACAATATGCAATATGCCTAGTTATTTATTTGGAAGTGTGATAAAATACATTTTGTCAGAAATGTAATCGCTTCCATTAACCGTTTTCATTAATTTAGAATGAAATACGTTCTACGGGGGTGTGAAATCGACAATTAACACAATATATGGAAATAAAGCAAATAGTTCCAAACAAGCTGATGCCGCAGGCTTCTTTTTTCGTGTCATCATATATAACACTAAAAAACAATATCGAGGAAAATACTGGACAGCTAAACTCAAATTCTATTAATTTTGTATACCAAATGCCAAAAAAGACTATTTAAGCGAATAAAAATGTGCTACAATCACTGTGAAGTACATTACATCGAAGAGGCAGGGGAATCGAATGATCACATCATCACATCTTATGTACGCTTTTATCACAGTGGCAGTAATTGTAGTTATGTTGTTTAGACGTGGTGTTATTATTCCGACTTTAATCGGGACCTTTTTAGTCGGATGGATTTACAAGGGTGATGTGATTAGCGGTTTCAAAGCGGTTTATAACGCGAATCTGACCGCTGCAAAAGAACTCTTCACGATTTTCCTGATCATTACGTTTATGGTGGCTTTGCTGGCATCCTTACGAGATATCGGGGCGGACCGCCGAATGATACGGCCTATTCAGAAGCTAATCGTTAATGGCCATGTAGCATTCTTTGTACTTGCGGCGGTTACGTATGTTATTTCATTGTTCTTCTGGCCGACACCGGCTGTGCCTCTGATTGGAGCATTATTGTTCCCTGCGGCAATTCGTGTGGGGCTTCCGCCGATGGCTGCGGCCATGTCTGTTGCTCTTGCGGGTCAGGGGATGGCGTTATCCTCCGACTATGTCATGCAAATTGCTCCCATGCTAAGTGCCAAAGGAGCCGGTGTTTCAACAGCGCTTGTAGCGGACAAGGCTATGGTGTTGTCACTGATCACGGGTGTAGTATCCATCATGGGCGCATACTTGATGCACCGCAAGGCGATCCGCAGTAAATCGGATGCTCCGGTTGTTCAACAAGAGGCGACAGTGACAGAATTGAAAGCCGCAACTACAGTTGAGTATGCGGAGGCAGCAGCAGCAACGGAATCCCTTTCGCCATCCGTGCTTAGATGGTCCAAAATCTTTTCCGTACTTGTGCCGGTATCTATGCTTGGAGTCATGATTGTTATGGCCGCAAGTAAATTCGGCGGTGCGAACATGGGCGGCTTTGAAGGTGGAGACGGAGCGGCTTTTATCGGCGGTGTTGCAGTAATACTGCTTATTCTGTCCTGTACCGTGTTCTCCAAAATCAGTGCGTTGGATAAGATTGGGGATCACCTTACAGAAGGTTTTGTATTTGCCTTTAAAGCGATGGGACCGGTTATTCCAATTGCAGGATTCTTCTTCTTGGGTAATGCCGATTTTTCGAAAAGCGTTTTGTCGTTAGCCGATAATGTTCAGGCTCCCGCTTTTCTGTATGATCTGGTTATGTCTGTGCAATATGCCATTCCAACCAATGAGTTTTTCACAGCATTCGGAATCTTGCTTATCGGTATTATCGCAGGGTTGGAAGGATCGGGATTCTCTGGTTTGCCATTAACGGGCTCCCTTTCGGGTGCATTGGCACCAACAGTAGGCATGGATCCTTCAACTTTAGCGGCTATCGGTCAAATGGGTTCGGTATGGTCTGGTGGTGGAACGCTTATTGCCTGGTCATCACTCGTAGCTGTAGCGGGGTTTGCTGGAGTATCCGTTATTGAGTTGGCACGTAAAAACTTCCTGCCGGTTTGTATTGGATTAATCGTATCGACTATTGCTGCTATGCTGCTGTGGTAGATGTGTAAGGCTCAGCTTGCTAGAACGTTGGAGAACATTATCTCCCCGAGGATAATTGATCCGATAACGGCTCGATTGGGAGCTGGTCTTGTACAAGCTTGGCAATGATATCTTGACTCGATTTGACCAGGATCCGGCTAATAACGGCCGACATTTCCTGTACGAAGGTCAGGCTGGTATGCTCCAAGACTTTATGATTTAATGGACCGTGATTGTTGATAATACCCTTAATATGAATGTGGCCAATGGGAGGCAGCTGCTTGTTTAGACTGACTCCTGGTAGAAGAGGCTCCTCCACGAGCTGAAGCGTACCGATTTTATAAAATTGCCCGAGACAAGCATCAACGGCGATGACGTAAGCGCGGCTATGCTTGCTCGCGATGTCGGCTAACGTTCTGTGCATATTCAAAGCATGTACAGGTTTGGCCAATGTTCCGTAAATATGAACATGAGGATGCCCCTCGAGTCGTTCGGTCAGACGGCTGCCAACCAGAGGGCCTAAGGAATCACCGTTGTAGCGGTTCGTTCCTATGCAAATGATAACTATTTCAGTAAAGTCCGGATTTTTCATAAAATGCTTGGTTAATAAATCCGAAATATAAGGCGCTGATTTTTTATCCAGGTAATGCTTGTGATGCATCATGTTGAATCGCCTGCTTTCTTGCTGATCTTTGATTGGTTGCAAGTCGTATATGACGTTATACTATATTGTAAACCATAAGGGATAGTGCAATAAACATTAAAGAGAGAAAAAGTTTTATTCATTTCTCGTAATAATGGTATACAATACACCATATTATATAGCAAGGAAGGAGATTATGCCATTATGCCGAACCCGTATTTTTTAACACAGATGACTTGGCCTGAAGTGAAAGAAGCGCTTCAAACCGTTAAGATTGCTATTATTCCACTTGGGGCGCATGAGCAGCATGGTCCTCATATGGTAGAAAGCTGCGATGCAGTTCTCGCAGAGGAGATGGGTAAACGGTTGACTGAGAGATTGCACCCTGAGGCCGTCTTAACTCCAACTATTAATATGGGGGTTTCGCCGCATCATATTCATTTTCCAGGAACGATCTCTTTGGAGCCGACAACTGTGATTGCCATTCTACGAGATATGATGAAGTCTTTAAAGCAGCATGGTATCCATCAATTTCTTATACTCAACTCCCATGGCGGCAATCAGGCTACGCTTGGAGTAGCCGTCGATATGCTCACCACTGAGCTGGATGTGCGTATCTACTATGCCAAAACGACCGCATCGGCTAAAGATGTCATGGATAGACGGATCGAATCGAAGCTGTATGGCCACAGCTGTGACCGCGAGGTATCGGAAGCGCTCTATCTGGCTCCTCATATAGTACGGAAGGATAAGCTGGAAGCGGCCGATTATCAGGAAGGCCGGTGGAAGAAGCTGCGTCCGGGCAATCCGTTGCAAGGATTTTATTATTATGATGAAATGACGCGTAACGGCTGTATTGGAGATGCTACTAAAGCCAGTGAAGACATAGGTAAGGAAATAGTGGAAACCGCTCTGGAGCGCTTAACCAAGGCAGTCAAAGAAGTGATATAAAATATGAAGCAAACTTTATTCATAATAGCGATAGCTGCTTATCTTTGCTCGGCCTTCTATCCTATCCAGCTATTTCAATGGGTTATCTCTGTAGTATGTTTGCTAATTGTTATCTTTGTTTTCCCTTCCGTTAAAAGATTCGTGCAAGGGATGGGCGTTGTATTCTTAGGCATAGGCATTATGCTTCTGATTGTGAACGGAGCATCATGGGTAAGCTTTGTATCGGGCTTTGGCAATATGCTGAATATTTTAAGCTTATTTGCCCTGCTCCCGCTAATTGCTTTGCCGATCGAGCTTGGGCAATACGCATCCCGGATTCAGTTAATCATTCAAAGTAAAATCAAGCATTCCGGTTTGCTCTATACTATCACTTCCGGATTGTCGTATATATTAAGCTCTTTTATGAATTTGGCCACATTGCCGATGATGTATCATACCATTCGTCCTTCGCTTGATTTATTTCCGATTGAAAAGAAGGAACGCTTTATAAGCAGAGCGATAACCCATGGCTATAGTATGCCGATTGTTTGGACGCCAGTAGCGCCGATTGTTGGCATTATTGTCGAGATGACAGGGGTCGCCTGGAGCTCTATTTTACCCATCGTTATACCGTTTAGCCTGCTTGGGCTTGCCTTGGACGGCTTTATGGGGAGATGGATCGCTAATCGCAGGCAGAAGCTGCTAAGCCAAACCATTCTTGATGAAATAGCCGCATCCAGGGAAGAACTGCCGTATTCCGGGCAAGGGCAGGCAGAAGGGCTTAAGGCAAGCCATCCCATACAAATTCTTATTGCGATTCTTGTTTTTAATAGTTTGATTTCGTTATTGGAGAAATACTCTCATTTCAGCTTTTTGCTGCTGGTTGCCGTGTCCGTTATACCTTTTGCATTTCTATGGTCGCTGCTGTTGGGCAAGGGCAAGCTGTTTATTAAAAGGAGCCGGAGCCTGCTGCCGGAGCATCTGTTGAGAATGAAAGAGCAGTTCTTCGTTTTTCTCAGTGCGGGCTTTATGATTTCGGCCATTCAAACTACGGGTGCGGGACATCTTATTAATAGTTGGATTATGGATGTAAAAGATATGGTTGGAGCGGATCTGTTTCTATTATTCATTCCATTGATCCCTTTGGTACTGGCTTTTGCCGGCTTGCACCCAGCTGTTGCTTTGGCTCTTGCTGCTGAGTCTCTTAATCCGAATGCACTCGGACTTTCTGTCGAGCTTACGGCAATTGCTATGCTTACAGGAGCGGCTGCGGCTTTTATGGTAGGTCCTTATAATGCAACGGCAGGGATGATGGCGGGACTCTCAGGGCAGAGCTCATATCGTGTCTCCAATTGGAATATTCCTTTTACGGCCGCGTATTTACTAATGGCGATGCTGCTTCTGCTAATCCTCAAAAAAGTGGGTTGACAGATGAGCCCAGGTAAGTAATAATACAGTTATAAGATTTTTGGTATACAATATACCAAAAACCAAATGAAAGAATGAAATGAATAATTCGGATCAATAAAGGCCCGCTTTGCAGAAAATGAGCTAGTGCAATTTATCCTACTTTTTTTCAAATTTGAGAGGAGTGCTTTTATAATGACATTGACTAAATCACGCTTAATGAACAAAGAGGAATTCCGCCACGCTTTGGAGCAAGCCATTGAAGGAAATGCGGTAGCTAAAGCGCCTTTTACAACTATGTGGGCAAACGGTGAATTGAAGAAAGAGCATTTTGCCAGCTGGGTTGAGCAGCACTACGCATACGTGGGCCCGTTCGCAGAGTATTTGGCTTATATATATGCTAACTGTCCGCATGAGGATGCAAGAGATTTCTTGCTGCAAAACATGTGGGAGGAAGAGCTTGGCGGCGACCGTCATACTGATCTGTTGATTCGTTTCGGAGAGGCTTGTGGCACTACCCGTGAGCGTGTTGAATCGATGGAGCATTTGCTTCCTGAAACAATCGGTCTTCAATCCTGGTGCTACCGGATGGCATTCAAAGAGAACTTCTTGTTTGCTACGGCGGCTCTGGTTGTAGGGCTTGAATCACAAGTGCCTGCTATTTACCGCAGACAAACACCTACACTTCGTGAGAAATACGGCTTCACGGATGAAGAAGTGGAATTCTTCGATCTTCACATCGTATCCGATGAAATTCACGGCGAACGCGGCTATCAAATCGTTCTGGAATATGCTAGAACGCCTGAAGATCAACAGCGTTGCATTGAAATCGTTGAAGAAGCAACCAAAATGCGCAGAATGTACATTGCAGCTATCTCTCGCGAGTTCTGCTTAGAATAATACAGCCCTTATATAGTACATCTTATTATTTACGATATAGGATTCTGTCCGACGATAGGTTTTCGTGAGTATTTATTCATAAGGTTATGGAGGGATAAGGGAATGGTACGGAAAGTTTACGGCCGCCTTTGAAATTAAGTTGTTACCGCAAGGTACATTAAAGACAACTTAAATTTCAAGAGCGGTGGAGTACCATCCCTTTTCCGTAATAACCATTGGGATGGATAAATACTCACGAGCTTGCTTTCGTCGGATAGACTCATAGCACGTTAATAATTCCCGAGAATTCCCTCTTTCTCGGGAATTGGTTTAACAATAGCCCTATCTGGTGCGAGCTTTAGGAAAGGGGATTTATATGGCAATCGAGACAGCGGTACAAACATTTAAAAACCTGGTTAACGGACAATGGGTGGATTCGGTAAGCGGAGCTACATTCGAGAATACGAATCCAGCGAATGCAGCTGAAATCGTAGGACGCTTCCAAGCCTCAGTAGAAGAGGATGTCAATCTGGCGATTGAATCCGCAGACCGTGCGTTTCAAACCTGGCGTTATGTAGCTCCAACCAAGCGCGCTGAAATTTTATATAAAGCAGCCGACTTGTTGGAGGCTGGCCTGGAGCAGTATGCGGAGGAATTGACCCGGGAAGAAGGGAAAACGCTGGCAAGCAGCCGTATGGAAGTTAAGCGTTCAGCTCAAACATTGCGTTACTATGCATCAGAAGGCTTGAATGTAGCAGGCGAGACACTTCCTTCTGACGACCCTACAACCTTTGTTTATACAAAAAAAGAGCCATTAGGCGTTATAACAGTCATCACTCCATGGAACTTTCCATTATCCATTCCTGTTCGAAAGATTGCTCCTGCCTTGGTTTCAGGTAACACGGTGGTTTTCAAACCGGCATCAGATACGCCTTTAATTGCGTTTCGTCTGGTTCAGGCATTGCATGATGCAGGATTGCCTGCTGGCGTGATCAACTTCGTCACCGGATCAGCGTCAAGAACAGGTACTCCGCTTGTAACTCATCCAGCAGTCAAAGCTGTGACGTTCACGGGCTCAACTGGTGCAGGTGAGAAAATTAATAAATCCGTTCGTTTGTCCACTCGCGTTCAACTGGAGCTTGGCGGCAAAAACCCGCTTATCGTCATGCAGGACGCCGACGTGGAGCAAGCGGCTGAATTAGCTATTAAAGGCGGCTTCGAATTGACTGGCCAGGCATGCACAGGCACCAGCCGCGTCATCGTAATGGACTCCGTTCATGATCAGTTTGTTAATGCGCTTATTGCCAAAACTCAACTATTGACGGTAGGCAGTGGCCTAACCAAGGGCATCGAAGTTGGCCCGCTCGCGAATGCCAGCCAATTGAAGAATGTGCTGGAATATGTAGAGATCGGCAAAGCCGAAGGTGCGGAGCTTGTATATGGCGGTGAGCATTTGTCCGAGGGCGAGTATGCAAGCGGCTATTATGTCAGACCGGCTATTTTCACCAATGTGCTGCCGAATATGAGAATTGCTCAGGAAGAAATATTCGGACCGGTCATTTCGATCATTCGTGTTACCTCTTTCCAAGAAGCCATGCGCATTGCTAATGATGTGGAATTCGGATTGTCAGCAGCTATTTGTACTTTTGACCCTAATCATATTCAGCACTTTATTAATAACATTCAAGCAGGTGTGGTCAAGGTTAACCGGACAACAACAGGAAATGCTTATAACGCACCGTTTGGCGGCGTGAAAATGTCCAGCACAGCTACGTACCGTGAGTCGGGACGCGGAGCGCTTGAATTCTACACGCAAATTAAAAGTGTATACCACGGGGTAAAAAGCATCGATTAATTGATGGGTTTAATTATTGGGAATGGAGGAGCTACGAACCTATGAAATCAGTATTGAAGCTGGAATTGGAAGAAGCGAAAGTCATGCTGGAGGCGGCAAGAATCGCTGCTGAGGAAGTAAAAGCTCTGGAATCGATATGTATTGTCGATGACGGCGGATATGTCATAGCTCTGGAGCGTATGAATGGCGGGCGCATCACAGGCCCCGAGATTGCTATAGCTAAGGCGTTTACAGCAAGCGGACACAAGCGGTCGACCCATTTGTTCAATCAACCGGGCGGACCGGCTTCAACTACCGGCGAAGCATTCGGTATTCATGCCATGCTGCCTGGCAAGTTCGCTATATTCGTTGGGGGCTTCCCAATCGTAGTGAACGGGGAAGTCGTCGGCGGTGTTGGTGTCAGCGGAGGCAATGGGGAGCAGGATACAGCTGTTGGGACAGCTGCACTGAAGGCGCTGCAAAATTACTTGGGCAATGAATACGAAGTTATGACACAGGCGGATATTAAGAAGTAATTGTGTGGAGAGTACGAGCGGAACGGCCGAAGGCGTTCTGGTGAAGCGTTTGCGAATCCGAATGCTTCGGCCGTTCAGCTGGACTTGTTCGCAGACTTGTGACAGATAAGGATGGAGAGGCAAGATGGAGTATTGGAATTTGTTCCTCGGATTTTTCCGGATCGGCGTCTTGGGTTACGGCGGAGGACCTACCATGATTCCTCTTGTTCATGCGGAAGCCGTACAGAAGTATAAATGGATGACAGACGAGGAATTTACGGACGTGCTGGCTATGGGGAATGCTTTGCCAGGACCGATCGCCACGAAAATGGCCGGGTACATTGGCTATAAGGTGAAAGGGACAGCAGGCGCCTTTATCGCGATCTTGGCCATGGTCATCCCTGTTCTAGCCGCGATGATTTTTCTGCTCGGTCTCATTTATAAGCTGAAGGATTCCGGAATTGTAGGCGGTATGACGCACGGTATTCAGCCGGTAATCGGTGTGATGATGGCCGTTATGGCTTATGAGTTTTTCCTGAAATCCTGGAAAGGCTGGACGAAGAGCAGAACAATCGGCTGGACGGTCATCTCGTTAGTTGTCTTGGTTTTGCTGGATTTGAACCCGGGACTGCTCATAGGCATTGCTCTTGCTTACGCATTTATCGAATCGACCTATTTATTCAAAAAGAGGAAGAAAAAGCAGGCTGATTCTGACAGGGGTTTTTCAGCATGATACTATTGCACATATTTTGGGCCTTTTTCATTCCTAATATTTTGGGATACGGCGGCGGGCCGCCGATCATCCCTTTACTGCAAGCCGAGGTTGTTGATCATTACGGGTGGATGACTTTGGAGCAATTCGGTGATGTGCTGGCGCTGGGAAATGCGCTGCCGAGTCCGATTGCAACCAAGCTTGCCGGATACATCGGCTATCAGGTAGGAGGCGTTACGGGTGCGGTGGTGGCTTTGATTGCAACTATAGCGCCAACTGCCATCGCCATGGTGATCTTGTTCAAATTTCTGCAGTTTTTTAAATCGGCTCCGCAGGTTGCGGCTATGACTCAGATCGTACGCCCGATCGTAGCGGTTTTGCTGGGAACGTTAGCCTTTCAGTTTTTTGCTAGTGCTTATCAGTCCGCAGGGATATGGCAGACAGCAGCGCTTACAGCGGTCAGTTTAATAGCCTTGGAGAAGCTGAAAATTCATCCGGGTTTGGTGGTAGCCTCTGCTATGGTCTACGGAGCTTTTTTTCTTAGTTGAATAGTACCTTCGAATTTGTTTTACACTATATGACATTTCGATTACACTGAGAAGAAACAACATTCGGAGGTATACCAGATGCCAGACATGCCAGTCATATGGAAAGATGAAGAATTAAGCCCTATTCGAGATAAAGTGTACCAGTATATTAAACAAGCCATTGTTCAAGGAATGTATAAATCGGGTGAACGCATTATCGAGCGTGAGCTGGCGGATCAACTAAATGTAAGCCGTACCCCAATCAGAGAAGCGCTGTTCCGGCTTGAATCCCAAGGCTTTGTCAAAACGATGCCGCGTAAAGGCGTGGTTGTGTCCAAGCTGTCGCCGGAAGAAATCGTTGAAATATTTACAATACTTGCCGCGCTAGAAAGCTTGGCGATGAAGATGGCCGCACAAAAAGCGGAGCAATCTCACCGTGACGAATTGAAGCGCATCATTGAGGAAATTGATCAGGCACTTGCACAGCCGGTGTTTGATTTGAAAAATCGCATGTTCCATTTTTCGATTAACGAAATTATTTTCCGCGCTGCGCAGAGCCCAAGATTGACACAGATGCTGGATAGCCTGTCGGATTATATCCGTGCTTTTGCCCATCTTGGTTATGAGCTTCCAGGACGGATGCGTAAAGCCGCAGAGGAGCACCGGGAGCTGGCATTGGCAGTCCTTAACGGCTATGGAGATCTTGCGGAGCAGCTAACGAAAATCCATTTGGAAAATTCCAAGCAGGCTTATATGGAAGCATTAGAAAAAGAGTAGTTGAAGGATGCTAAATTGTTTAGAGGAGGTTTGCTATGCCCAATGTGAAATTACACCATAATGGAGAACTATATGAGCAGGAAGTGGCGGCAAACAGCAATTTAGTTGTATTAGCCGGGATCAAGAAGTTTCCTCATCTGAAGTATGGCTGCGGCATGGGTAAATGCACCAAATGTATGGTCACCGTTCTTGCAGGCGGCGAGGCTCTTGCCGAGCCTAACTGGAAAGAGAATAAAATGCTTGGCGACAAATTAAATAATGGCTGCCGTTTAGCATGCCAATTGTATATTTCAGATGATATTGAGATCCGCCAAGAATAGCTTGAGCTTCTCGGAATCACTGCCGTGAGCTTATACCTTGGCTTTCAGACAAGCCTGGAGGGGGCGCTCCAATGGAAAAATGCATACAGGTCGAGGAGAAGCTTAAGGAGCTAAATATTCAACTAGAGTCACTTCCTAAGCCGAGTGGTAATTATGTTCCCTATACGATAGTAGAGCCGATGATTTATATGAGCGGTGTAACTCCTAAAGTAAACGGTGTGCTCCAATATAAAGGCAAAGTAGGGTTGGATTTAACGAAGGAAGAAGGCTATCAAGCGGCTCGGCAATGTATAATTAACCAACTGGGTACACTAAAGGCCATTCTGGGGGATTTGGACCGAGTGGTGAACATTGTCAAGATGGAAGGCTTTATCCATGCTGCTTCTGATTTCTATGATCTGCCTTATGTGTTGAATGGTGCTTCTGATCTGCTTGTTGAAGCATTTGGTGAAAAAGGCGCACATGCCCGTTCAGCCATTGGTGTTGCTGCCTTGCCTGGTGGCGCCGCAGTCGAAGTGGAGCTAATTGTCCGGTATGAATAACAATGTAATCTGAATTGAACTGGTTTATGCCATTAAATAATAGATTAACTGGAGGTTTTGAAAATGAGCGAATTTATTATGGTATCCACAACAGAGCGTTACAAGACGGTTACTGACAATCCTGACTTGGAAACAATAGCTGAATATGAATATCACTTTTTTGGTAAGAAAAAAACTACATTCTCCATTTGCAAAATTAAAAATCCGGTTACTAGAATCGTAATTCAAGGCGTATCCGAGGTATTCCCGGACAACAGTATTCCTATTAAGGTATTTCCCAAGTTTGAAACAACCGAACAGATAGAGAAAGAAATCTACGAGTTGGATATGGATAAAGACAGCAAGATCGTTAAGGTTATATAGACTGGTTGCAGTAGAAGGTGCGGGCTTGATGAAGCTTGCGCCTTTTTTGTGTTATAATCCAGCATTTCCTTTTTCTTAATTGAAGCCTTGTTAAACAGCGTTTTGGCTACCGCCACCATTTGCAATATACATGATATCTGTTTTTCGTCTGTCATTGATGAACTAAGTTTATATGAAAACTAAAAAGGACCCTCTCTAATAGTGTTCATAGGAGGGTCTTAGTGCTTGTATTGAGTTGTCCATTTATATCTTATGTTTTCTAAAAAGTAGTTGTAACTGTATATTAACCCTATACAAAAACCTATTTTAGTAATAAATAGACCGTTGTCTATTAGTTATAAGACAAATGTCCATGCCGCCAATAGAAGAATGGAGTATGATACATCAAACCTATTTGGAGGTGTTTGGATTGGGTTGTCCCCTAGAGAAACGAAAAAAGGGCTGTATAAAGAAACAGGTTATTGTCTGCCCTTCGAAGAGAAAAAAACCTGTGAAGAGAGAATGTTGTAAGAAAATTGTCGTCAGAAAGAAAATTGTAAGTGTAAATATTCCCCAAGGAGCACAAGGAGCACAAGGAGCGCAAGGAGCTACAGGAGCTACAGGAGCTACAGGAGCACAAGGAGCACAGGGAGCTACAGGAGCACAAGGAGCGCAAGGAGCTCAAGGCCCGCAAGGAGCACAAGGCGCACAAGGAACACAAGGAACTCAAGGAACACAAGGGGTACAAGGAACTCAAGGACCGCAAGGAGCTAGAGGAGCACAGGGAGCACAAGGCCCTCAAGGAGCACAAGGAGCACAAGGAGCACAAGGAACTCAAGGAACACAAGGAACACAAGGTCCACAAGGAACTCAAGGACCGCAAGGAGCTAGAGGAGCACAGGGAGCACAAGGTTCTCAAGGAGCACAAGGCCCTCAAGGAGCACAAGGAGCACAAGGAGCACAAGGAACACAAGGCCCGCAAGGAGCTACAGGAGCTCAAGGAACTCAAGGTCCACAAGGAACACAAGGTCCACAAGGAACACAAGGCTCGCAAGGAACTACAGGAGCCCAGGGAACCCAAGGCCCAGCAGGTCCACAGGGTGGGCCCCAAGGAGTACAAGGTCCACAAGGAACTCAAGGCCCACAAGGAACTCAAGGAACTACAGGAGCCCAAGGAGTTCAAGGTCCACAAGGAACACAAGGCCCGCAAGGAGCTACAGGAGCTCAAGGAACTCAAGGTCCACAAGGAACACAAGGCTCGCAAGGAACTACAGGAGCCCAGGGAACCCAAGGCCCCGCAGGTCCACAGGGCGGGCCCCAAGGAGTACAAGGTCCACAAGGAACTCAAGGCCCACAAGGAACCCAAGGAACTACAGGAGCGCAAGGAGCTCAAGGCCCGCAAGGAGCTACAGGAACCCAAGGAACTACAGGAGCGCAAGGAGCTCAAGGCCCGCAAGGAGCTACAGGAACCCAAGGAACTACAGGAGCCCAAGGAGCACAAGGCCCGCAAGGAGCTACAGGAATCCAAGGAACTACAGGAGCGCAAGGAGCTCAAGGCCCGCAAGGAGCTACAGGAACCCAAGGAACTACAGGTCCACAAGGAACACAAGGCCCGCAAGGAGCTACAGGAGCCCAAGGAACTACAGGAACGCAAGGAGCTCAAGGCCCGCAAGGAACTACAGGAGCGCAAGGAGCTCAAGGCCCGCAAGGAGCTACAGGAGCGCAAGGAGCTCAAGGCCCGCAAGGAGCCCAAGGAACTACAGGAGTCCAAGGAGCACAAGGCCCGCAAGGTGTTCAAGGAGCTCAAGGACCTCAGGGAGCTGGAGGATTAATTCCATTTTCAACGGGTATCATCATCAGTGGTGCTACAGTAGTATCAGCTGCTCCAATTTTAATGGGTTTTGGTAATAACACGGTTGAAATTATTAACGGTTCTGGAGAATCAACTATGCCACCACAGGCAGGTGGTTTTGCTTTCCCAATTCCCTTTGCGGGAACCGTTCAAAATTTACAAATAAGCGCAGATTTATTGGTTGCTTCAGTGGTTTCTATAAATGTGACAGCTCTTGTATATGATTTTACAGTTTTCGTCGCACCTTCAGTTCCTAATAATGGGATTAGTCATCTTGCCTCACTTTACGTGACAACTCCGCTGACTAGCTCGCTTACTTTTGGAGGTCCTGGTAATACGGTTAATGCCGGTACCTTCTATGCAGCAACCAATATAAATGTCGGATCATTAACAGTCGCAGCGGGTGATCGTATTGGTATTCGTATAAGGACGAATGTAGCGTCTGATCCCTCAGCAGCTGATATTACCCAACTTTCGTTTAGCGCGAGTTTATCTTATACTCCTTCATAAAAAGCCTCGACTATTGTATCTGGCTATTTGTTTCAGAGTCAGGTTAACAATTCAGGGAATGAATTACCATATCTGAAAATATTCTCAATTAAGAGATCAAGCCATTTAGGCCTTGATCTTCTTTTGTTTTTTTCAGAAAGCGGGAACAATGAGGTATAGCAGTTGTCTTGTTTTTCGCAGCATAAACTCATATAATTGCCACGAGTTGTGCAAGCATCTCAAGGATCAGAGGTTAGCAGCAGCGCAAAGGGGATACTTATGATAATTAAAAAAAATATTTTTACTAAGCTCAATGCCGTCATTTTTATTTTTCTAATCCCGATCTTACTTCTTTACGGTTTATCGAATCAGGTTAGCGTCCAGGTTGTGGAGGGTTTATTGCAGAAGGAAAAGAGCAATCAGCTGGAGTTTTTCCGCAAGCAATTGGATGCGATAGCTCTAAGCCTGGCTATGAATGCGATCACACTTACGAGAGACACAACTGTCCTGGGGATGGAAAGAGCAATGTTATCAGGCCCACAGCAACAGTTGATTCAAATCGAATCCAACGTTCAGGAGAAATTAACCCTTCAGAGCTCCGCGAACAGTTGGAATAACGATATCACCTTGTACTTTCCTTCCGTTCAA
The DNA here is from genome assembly GCF_024722015.1 of Paenibacillus radicis (ex Xue et al. 2023). GTDB lineage: Bacteria > Bacillota > Bacilli > Paenibacillales > NBRC-103111 > Paenibacillus_S. Next base: position 86,204 of record NZ_JANQBD010000029.1, read on the forward strand.
AGAACGTTGTCGACTTCATTTCGCCAAATTCCCTACGATGAGCGCAAGTTGGATAAAAGTGTGAGGGTCCCCGGTTGGAGCTATAGGCCTGACCCTGAACGTCCGGATATGTCATCATTTGTTTATTACGCAGGCGGGCCCATAAATGAAAACGGGAAGCTTGATCAGAGTCTGGTTGTTGCCGAAATGGCATTCTATGAGTCCAATGTTACTTCTCTTCTGGATCAGTTGAAGACAGGCAGTAAAGGTGACCCTTTCATGGTTGACCGACAAAATCATCTCAGCTACAACCGCAGCTCCGATAAACAAACGACAAGCGCTGTTGTTGACGCTCTTTTTCAAAAAACGCTGGAGGAAAAAGGTGACTTTGTTTCGGAAATCGGCAAAAAGACGTATTTGGTTAACTACGTTTATTCGCAAGCACTTGGGTATTATGTGGTCGATTACACGCCGCTAGAGCAGATTCTATTTCCCATCACTAAGATTCGCAACTTTTTCTATGGCTTTATTATCCTATTGCTAGCAGTGGGGGTAATGGCTTCCTTCCTGCTGTATAAACACGTTCAGGCTCCGCTCCACGCACTCACAGGTGTATTAAAAAGATTTCAAAACGGTGATTTTAGCGTGAGGCTGCATAAATGGTTTCATAGTGAATTCGATTTTGTCGTCGTTCGATTTAATGATATGGCCGGGCAAATTCAGCACTTGATTGAAAATGTGTACGAAGAGAAGAACCGATCCCGGATGGCGACGCTCAAGCAGCTGCAGGCGCAAATTAATCCGCATTTTTTGTACAACTGTCTTAATTTTATCATTAGCTCCGCAAGTCTTGGCCGTAATGAGTCCGTTATTGCCATGGCATACAATCTAAGCGATTACTATCGTTACATCACCCGGCTTGATGATCCCAACACATGCTTGCGGGATGAACTTAAATTAGTGAAAAATTATTTGGAAATCCACACGCTAAGGCTGCAGCGAATCCAATACGAAATTAAAGTTCCTGAAGAAATGATGGACATACAGATGCCAAGGCTCCTCATACAACCGATTGTGGAAAATGCTATTGTACATGGCCTGGAGCCCAAAATGGGTGGTGGAACCCTCGTTATCAGCGGAGAGGTCATAGGCGAATATATCCGCATTACGATTGAAGACAGCGGTGTTGGACTTTCCTCGGACAGACAGCAGCAGCTAACGGAACAGCTTAATCAACCTATGGATGAGACGATCGGATACGGACTCTGGAATATACATCAGCGGTTAAAGTATTGGTATGGTGAATCCTCAGGTCTGGAAATAACATCCTCGGCAGCCCAATCAGGACTTTGTGTAACTATATATTGGAAAGAAGGTTATGATCATGATTCGATTGCTTCTGGTTGATGATGAACCTATGATTTTGGAGGATCTGGCGTTTTTTATCAATAAAACAGCCCATTTTGAACAAGTATATACGGCAGCTTCAGGACAGGAGGCTGTAGAAATAATAGAGCAATTCCCCATCGATATTGTTGTTACAGACATTCGCATGCCCGGGATGTCAGGACTTCAGTTTTGCGAATATGTCAAACAAAAACAGATGGATATCGAATGTATACTCTTATCGGGCTATGCTGAGTTCGAATATGCGCAGCAAGCGTTAAAAACCAATGCAGCGGCGTACCTGCTGAAGCCTGTGAAGAAGGACGAGCTGCTGCAAACCATTCTCCAAACAGCGGAGGTATTGCAGCAAAGGAGGGAAGCGGCAGTCTCCAACAAAAAGGCGCATGAGACGCTTCGCTCTCATTTGGTGCACTTGCAAGCATCCTTGCTGCTCGATTTGCTCAAAGGGAAGAAGCTGACTCCAGAGAAATTGAGCGAAGAAATGGAAAAGTTGAATATTCCTTTCGCTGCAGGTGATTGGGCAGCCATCATGCTGCTTAGAATTGAGAATCGTTTTCTGGAATATGACGAGCGCAGCATTTCCTTATTCGAATTTGCTGTCGTCAATATTACCGAGGAAGTGCTTAACGACCATTTTGAAGTCTGGGCCTGCAAAGATGACAGTCAATACCTGGCTTTCCTGATCAAAATGAAAAACAGCGATTTGTTGGACACACCCAGAAAAAAGGTTCTGGAGCAGCTGATTCCGCAATTGCAGCATTATATAACGATGTATTTGCAGGGGAAAATTTCTGTAATCGTCAGTGACTTCGAGGCTTTCCCAACGGGTATGGCCGAGGTGTATCAAAAAGCATTGCTGTTATTCAGAAGGCTGCCTGGCAGCGAGCAGGAGCTCTTTCTTCGACTGTGGGATCAACCGCCACAAACACCATTGCGCCCCCTTCAACGCTTGCATGAGCCTCCAACCATTTTGCAGCTGATTGAAACGGGCCGGTGGCAGGATGCGCAGGAGAGATTGAATTATATTTTTGAAGAGCTAAGCAGCAATGGTATGGATACCGCGGAATATTTGTCGGAAGTGTTCTTTGCATTATCGAATGCTTATACCTACGTGATTCATATGAACGGACTGCAAATGGCGGATGTGATAGAGGAGCCCTATATGTCAGGGAATAATGTCGCAACGTTTCGCACGGTGAAGCAGCTTCGTGGCTGGGCGATGCAGGTGCTGGAGCGGATTAAAGAGCGTGTAGCCGATGGCGGCAAAGTGACGAGGGGCTCCTTTGTTTTGCAAATTCATCAGTATATTGAACGTCACCTGTCCGAGGATGTGACCCTGCAGGCGATCAGCGAGCACGTGCATCTGCATCCTGCTTATTTGTCGGTTACGTACAAGCAAGAAACAGGTGAGAATCTGAGTGAATATATATACCGTTACCGCATGGAGAAGGCCGCGTATTTGTTAAGAAATTCGAAAGCCAAAATCTATGAAATCGCAGCCCAGCTCGGCTACCAGTATACCCCCTATTTTACGAAGCTGTTTAAAAGCTATTACGATGTATCGCCGCAAGAATACCGCGGTATGTCCAACCGGGAATAAGTGTTATCTTTAAATTGTCCTCTATTATCTTAAAATATCATCCGTATTCGTCTCCCCCTGGACAACTTATACTTTAGTTAAGAAGCAGCAACAACTTTCAAAGCCTATAGGGGGATACAGTAATGAATCGCATAATACTTGATACAGATATCGGAACGGACTCAGATGATGCTGTCGCATTATCGCTTGCACTGAGATCACCGGAGATCCAGCTAGAAGGAGTGACAACGGTTTACGGTAACGTGCATGTCCGGGCTAAGATTGCCAAGAAAATAATGGCGTTATCCGGCGACAGCGAAGTTAACGTTTATCCTGGAGTGGTACAAACCTTGCTGCATAACCGTGAGGTATTCTGGGCCGGGATTGAAGGCGAAGGGCTGGACATTGAGGATGACAGCATGAAGGACGTCAAGCACGCCGTAGATTATATCATTGAAACGGTTATGAATAACCCGGGTGAGATAACTTTGGTGACCATTGGGCCGTTGACGAATATTGCTGCAGCTATCATTCGGGAGCCGCGACTAGTGAAGAATGTGAAGGAAATCGTCATGATGGGTGGAGTCGTACGATTGGGCAGCAGCGCAGTAGAGCTCCCACCGATCGAGCATAATGTGAAATGCGATCCTGAAGCAGCGTCACTTGTATTTTCCAGCGGGGCTCCCATCCTCATGGTTGGGCTTGATGTTACGAGGCAGGTTTCCATTACAAGACAGGACAAAGACGATTTGGCAGCCTCGGGAACTCCGTTGGCCGTTACATTAACCAAGCAAATCGAAGGCTATATGGATTACCGGAAAAGAGATTTCACCTTTATGCACGACCCTTTGGCTGTTGCGCTGTTAGTAAACCGCCAATTGGTAACGACCAGAAGGATGAGCATTCAGGTTGATTACGATCATCGACATCCGACAGGCATTACAGTTGGGGAGCTGAATGAAGAGGGAAATGTTGAGGTTTGCCTTGAAGTGGACCGCGATACCTTCCTTAAGCTGTTAAAAGAAAGAGTGTTTTGCTAACACGCATTCATCTAAATAAGGGGGCTTTACTTTGAAAAAAATACAAACCACTATCGTTTGCTCGCTTGCTCTGCTGCTTGCCGCAGGATGCTCCGGTGCTCCGGGCAAAGAAGCTCAACCGGTCAAACAAGCGGATAGTGCAGCAGGCATGATTGAAATTTCTTATTTGGCTAACTCGATCTGGGAAAAGCCTATCAAAAAGGTTATCGAAGAGTTTGAGAAGGAAAACCCTAATATCAAGGTTAATCTGCAGCTCAGTCCTTCGACCAAGCTGACCGAAACCATAGAGATCAAGCTGGCCTCCAAAGCGCAGGATCTGGATGTTATCTCTGTCGATGTTCCGCTGACCATGGGCTATTCGTTAAAAGGATATTTGGAGCCGCTCGATGCTCTTATTGGCGCTGATGCCAAGCAAAAATGGATTTCTTCGGCAACGGACGCAGGCTCTTATCAAGGACAACTAATGGCTGCACCGATGAACACCTCCAGTGTCGTGCTGTTTTATAATAAAGATTTATTCCAGAAAGCAGGCGTTGCATTCCCATCGGATCAATTGCAATATCGCATGACTTGGGAGAACGTACTGGAAGTCGCCAAGAAATTATCCAAAGATACGAACGGCGATAATCAAAATGATATATTTGGCTTCAGCTTCGACCAGGTAGGCAAGGCTTATCAGCTCATATCCCTTGGACAAAGCAAAAATGCGAAGGTGCTGAGCGACAACGGCCTAACAGCCAAAGACTACACGAATTCACCGGAAATGGTTAGCGCTTTTCAGTTCTATTCGGACCTGTTCAATAAAGAGAAGGTTAGTCCAAAGATCAAACGTGAGGAAGCGCTGGACTACTTCATTTCCGGTAAAGTGGCGATGTTCCTCGCTTCAACCCAGAATATGCCGCGGATTAAAGATGCCGGCATGGACTTTGGCATAGCGCCTCATCCATATTTCGCAGGAGGCAAGGTTGCGACTCCTACAGGCAGCTGGCACGTGGGTATTTCCAAATATTCAACGAAAAAAGAAGCGGCAGCCAAGTTCGTCAAATATTTGACTTTAGGCAAAGGCTCGCAAATTTGGTTGAATGAAAATGGTGCGCTGCCAGCCAGCCTGGAGCTGCTGGATCAAATCGATAAAGATCCCAAATATAAGGATTTCCCGAATAACATTATGAAATTAGCCGCAGGCGAAGCGCGTGAAACAGCGGCTGTACGCCCGAAAACGCCAGGTTATCTGGAGTGGGAAAACAATGTTAACAAAGCATTCGAGGATATTAAGAATGGAACGGATCCAAAGAAAGCATTGGATGATGCCGCGACTTTAATAGACAGCCAATTAAAGAAATATCAATCCGTGGTGAAGTAAAACAACCGCGCTGGGGATGGGGAATCCGTTCCCCGTCCCTTCTTTTTTGGGGCTGTTAGAAATTTAGATGATTGAAGGTGAATGATATTAAAGCAGGGAGAATCACCCCGTATATATTTTTATTTCCGGCGATTGCAGGCTTGCTGATGTTTAAGCTGTACCCCGTTTTTAAAGGCTTGGAGGACAGCTTCTATGCACCGTCCTTTTTAAATGCAAGCGAAGCGTTTGTCGGTTTGCAGAATTATAGGTTTCTTTTTACCGATCCGGTATTTTGGAGCTCTTTGAAAATTACGTTGTTATTCAATGTATTCGTCAATCCGATTCAGGTCATTCTTGCTTTTATGCTGGCGCTATTGCTTAATGCGAAGCTCAAACATATCGGTTGGTTTAGAGGGATTCATTTTGTTCCTGTAGCCGTTTCGGTCTCTACCGCTTGTATCCTGTGGAACATCATGCTGAGCCCTGAGCAAGGAGTCGTCAATTCGATGCTTGTCGGTCTGGGCATGGAGCAGCAGCCTTTTCTAACGGGAGCTAAACAAGCCCTTGCTTCCATAATCGGTATAGCAACATGGAAAGGCATCGGCTATTGGGCTATCTTTTTCTTGGCGGGCTTGCAGGAGGTTCCAGTGTCTTTATACGAGGCGTCATCTATGGATGGAGCATCCCGCTGGGAGCAGTTTAAGCAGGTCACTTTTCCGATGATGAAACGGTCCATAACCTTTGTCGCAGTATCGGTGACGGTGTCCAATTTCTTATTATTCTCCCCGATGTATATTCTTACTCAGGGCGGACCGGAGCATAGCACGAATGTTCTGATGCTGGAGAGCTACAACAGCGCGTTTCTTTACTCCGATTCAGGCAGAGCCTCTGCGATCGTTATTATTTTGCTGCTATTAACTTTAAGTATCGTTGCCTTGCAATTCAAATTTCTGAAGGCAAAGCATTAGAGAGGAGATCCCATGAAACGTAATAAAGGCTCAGTCCCTTTACTGTATATCGCTCACATCCTTCTGGGGTTAATCATTCTGCTTCCTTTGGCGTTTGCACTTGTATCTTCGCTGCGGCCCCTGGATGAGATTTTTCGCTACATGTCCCCTGTTTCCTGGAGGACGTTTATCCCGACTCATATAACTTTTGATGCTTATGTCTCTTTATTTGTAGATAGAGGCTTTGGCCGAATTTTCTTTAACACGTTTTATGTTTCTATTGTCAATGTTGTGGTGGGATTGGTTATCGCTTCAATGGCTGCCTTTGCTTTTGTATATTTTGAATTTAAAGGCAGAGCTTTATTGTTTTTCCTCGTTATTCTTACTTTTATGATCCCGTTTGAGGTTATTGCAATCCCTTTGTATGGCCTGGTTGACAGCTTGGGGTGGATCGACACGTACTCAGGCATCATCGTTCCGGGTTTAGCCAATGGTTTGGTCATTTTTCTTTACAGGCAATTTTTCCTTGATCTTCCGAAGGCGCTTATTGAATCGGCCCGGATTGACGGAGCTTCATGGTTCAAAATATATGCGGGCATCATCCTCCCGCTGTGCAAGCCTGTTACGGTAAGTGCCGGATTGTTAATTTTTATTCATCAGTGGGAGTCCTTCATGTGGCCGTTGATAGCAACTCGTTCGAAAGAGTATAAGGTTATACAGGTGGCTTTAAGCGATTTTGTTACCGAGTTTGCAACCTATTGGAATGAAATGTTCGCTGGTATCATCATAGCTGTTATTGTGCCCGTCCTTGTTTTACTGCCGCTGCAGCGTTATTTTGTCAACGGTATCGCCAATACAGGATCCAAAGAATAGTGCCGTGAAGCGACTGATGGAATTTTTGCTTGAAATGAAGATGAAGAGACAGAAATCCGTTTGGCCTATACAAAGGGAGGTTGTTTCAATGGGAAATATAGTGGTTGTAGGCAGCATTAACATGGATTTTGTTTGTTATATTCGCAAGCTTCCGCTGCCGGGAGAAACGGTTCAAAGCTATAAAACGGAGACGAAATCCGGTGGCAAAGGAGCCAATCAGGCTGTTGCAGCAGCGCTTGCGGGTGGAAAGGTAACTTTAGTCGGAGCCGTTGGAAACGACTTCTACAGCAGGGATATCGTGTCTGGCCTTAAAAGCTACCAAGTAAATATAGACCGGATATTGAGGAAGGATAGTGACATTGGCACAGCTTTTATTGCAGTGGATGAATCAGGTCAGAACAGTATTGTCCTTAGCGAAGGGGCTAACGGCTGTTTGACTGTAGAGGATTTAGCAATGCTGCCGAGGCTGTTTGAAGAGTCGACTGTTTTGCTTGTCCAGAATGAAATACCTTGGAGCTGCACGCAATTTGCTCTCGAAGCTGCTAGGCAACAGGGCATACAAACTTATGTAAATCCGGCTCCAGCTCTAGCTATACCAGAGGAAGTATTTCCTCTAATCGATGTAATGATATTAAATGAATCTGAGGTTGAATACATTACAAGTGTGCGGCTTGATGAAGATTTATCTAACGTTAAACAAGCTGCAGCCCAGATTCTTGCGTCAGGGGTTAAGGAGGTTATCGTTACATTGGGTGAAAAAGGCTCGTTCTATATGAACAAGGAAGATGAAACTATTTTCACACCTGCCTTTTCTGTAAATACCGTGGATACAACTGCAGCGGGCGATACCTTTATTGGCTCCTTTATTGTGGCAAGGCAGCAAGGCTTGGCAATTAGCGATTCCCTGCAGCAGGCTAGCGCTGCTTCAGCTATTGCAGTGTCACGGGCCGGAGCTCAAGAATCGATACCGTCTGCGGACGAAGTTAATTTGTTTTTGAACAATAAGAAGGTTGGAAACTAAATCTGTAATACAAGTATCCGGACATGAAAAGGAGCCCGAGTGGAATTCAACTGGGCTCTTGCTTATTCTATTATGAGTATAAGTTCTTATTGAGCTGCATTAATCCGTCTTTGAGCGATTTTGTTTAAACGATCGACATCCTCTTCGCCCCATAAGACCGTAACGTCTCCGGTTACGAAGGTTTGACAAGCGAGACGGAAGCCTTGCTCAATCTTTTCGGTTCCCAGTCTATCGATTTCTTTCTTCATCACTTTACTGAGATGCTCGTTTCCGTCGACGATCTGTACGCGACACGTTCCGCAAAGTCCTCCGCCGCATTTGAAGGGAACGGCTCCCTCGTATCTGATGGATGTTCTAAGAAGATTCGCGTCTTTATCCACTTCGATAGTTTTGCCTGATGTTTGAAAAGTCACAGATGGCATAAGTATCCCTCCCCTTCGGTATAAGCCCATTATAACACAGCTATATGGTTTATGGTATACCAAATGCGATATTTTTGATATGATAGAAAAGTGGTTCCAAATTAAAAATTTCAGCTTATGCTTACTTAAGAATGTGTTTATGAAGTTGGTTTTGCCAAGGCAGATTCCAATAGAGACTTAGGGTAATTATTTTTTATGAAATTTTTGCAGGAGGGCTTATGAAAAAGGTAGGGATTATCGGGTACGGAACTATTGGAGAGGATGTAGCCCAGGCGGTGCATCAAGGAAGAGCTGGCTTGGTGCAGCTGGAGGCGATCCTGGTTAGGGATAAATCCAAATATGAGGATTCAAATTCGACGGAATATTTAATTACGGAAGATGAAGATGAGTTTTTTAATCAAAATCTGGACATCGTTATAGAGTGCGCCGGTCACGGAGCCGTCAGGAAATATGGGGAAAGGGCATTGCACCATGGCGCAGATCTTATATTGGTCAGCATAGGAGCTTTTGCCGATGAATCGTTGCAGAAGCTGCTCAGGGATAAAGCTGAACAGAGTGGGCGGAAAATCATAGTTCCCTCTGCTGCGATAGGCGGATTGGATCGAATTGCAGCCGGAAGCGTAGGTCCGATGGAGGAAGTAACGCTGGTTACGAGAAAGCCGCCTAAGGCTTGGTATGGAACGTTAATTGAAGAGCAAGTCAACTTGGCTGAATTAAGTGAGCCGTATTGTGCATTCGAGGGAGTTGCACGTGATTCGGCGCGATTATTTCCTGAAAGTGTGAATGTATCAGCAGCGTTGAGTCTTGCTGGCATTGGTTTTGATAAAACGAAAGTAAAAGTATACGTAGACCCACATATTAGCCATAATATTCATGAGATAGAAGCCAGAGGCAAATTCGGACAAATCAAGCTGCAAATTCAGAACACGCCATCCGCACGAAATCCGAAAACTGGATATATTGTAGCGATGAGTGTAATTAAGACGCTTCGGGATATGAGCTCTTCATTTGTAATTGGCATATAATTTGGGTTTGGAAAGAAGAAAAGGAGCGAATTGGATGGCGTACAACAGTATTATACTGCGTTTGGAATTAAATCATGCCAAAGTCAATTTTGGTGATGTAGCATCGGTCATTAGTAAGGCGGGCGGGGATATTACCTCTATTGATGTTATCCGTCCCGGACAAGAAACATCCACTCGCGACATCACAGTTCATATAGCGGATAAAGCGGAAGCCTTGATTGTAGAGTCACTTCGTCAGATGGATGGAATTCAAGTTGTCAATGTATCCGATAGTACATTTCTGGTGCATCTTGGAGGCAAAATATCCATTCAGCCGAATCTTCCTATTAAAAACCGGGACGATTTATCCAGAGTTTATACGCCGGGTGTGGCCCGTGTTTGTACCGCTATTCATGAAAATCCACAGAAAGCTTATTCGTTGACAATCAAGCGTAATACGGTGGCGGTTGTGACCGATGGAACGGCTGTATTGGGGCTGGGAGACATCGGGCCGCATGCAGCCGCGCCTGTGATGGAAGGAAAGGCGATGCTGTTTAAGCAGCTGGGCGGTGTGGATGCCTTCCCTATCTGCCTGGACACCAAGGATACCGAGGAGATCATTCGTACGATCAAAGCGATCAGCCCCATATTTGGCGGGATCAATCTGGAGGATATCAGCTCTCCTCGCTGCTTCGAGATTGAAACGCGTTTGGCAGAGGAACTGGATATGCCGGTTTTTCATGATGATCAGCACGGCACGGCTATCGTTGTTATCGCGGGACTGTTGAACGCCCTGAAGGTAGTAGGAAAACGTATGGAGCATGTGCGGGTAGTTGTAAACGGGATTGGTGCGGCAGGTGTGTCCATTTGCAAAATGCTGCTAGCCGCAGGAGTGAAGAGGCTGGTTCCCGTTGACCGCGATGGAGCCATTGTACGAGGCGGCGAATATGCTTATCCCATGTGGCAATGGCTGGCTGAGCAGCCTCAGGTTGAAGCTGAATCGGGCAGCTTGAAGGAAGTGATAAAGGGTGCTGATGTATTTATCGGTGTATCAAGGGGAGGGCTCTTGGGCGCGGAAGACGTTCAGAAAATGGCGCCGAACAGCATTGTGTTCGCCATGGCTAACCCTAAGCCGGAGATTGACCCGGAGGAAGCTCTCCCGCATGTTCGCGTGTTTGCCACAGGGAGAAGCGACTATCCGAATCAGATCAATAACGTGCTAGTGTTCCCTGGTATTTTCAGAGGAGCATTGGACTGCAGGGCCCGCCGCATCAATGAACCTATGAAGCTTGCCGCGGCTCGCGCTATTGCTTCGGTTGTTTCCGAGAAGGAGCTGAACGATCAGTATATCATCCCTAGTATTTTTAACGAGCAGGTCGTTACGAAAGTAAGGCATGCTACTATCGAAGCTGCAATATTAACCGGTGTGGCAAGACGTATACCGCCTGAATTCAGATAAGCTAAATAACCGAAAATTGAGATCAATGAAAGGGGCTGTCCCAAAAGACATTTTGAGACAGCCCCTCCACCATTTTATTCTGAATAGATGGTTGTAAAAGAGCCCTCAATTCCACTTTAATTATTGAAGGCTCTTTTACACATTCTTGTGTATTCAGTGACGCATAAGATGAGGTAGCTTTCCAACGCGTGCTAATCGCGGGTATCAGGTTCATGGCTCGTGGCTCGTGGTTCATGGCTCGTGGTTCATGGCTCGTGGTTCATGGTTCGGGGTTCGGTTACGGCATTGCATGGCATTCTGGCGCACTCCGTGCAATTAGCAGGAAAATCTCAAGTTAGTTACTCCGAAAATAGCGTTCCAAGCCTTATAGCTGGAATTTCTCATGCTAATTCTACGTATTTTGGCTGATATCCACCATATCCCCTCTATTAGAGTTAGTTTTTCCAGTTATATTGATTTAAGGTGATATCCACGCTGGATTAGCGTGAGGATTTCCATCTATTTCTTTTCTTTCCGCAGCGTCCCCGACAAATCATGGCCTCCTCTAGATTGAAAGCAGCCTTTGAACATCGCTTCTCGCCCCATCCCTTAAGCAACATCCAAAAAGCGGCCGAACTCATTTTTGGATTTTCCCCCCCCCCCCACTCTGATGGGAATTTCCCTACAAAAAAGGCGCTTCCATTTCCGCTTACATAGTGGTTTTGGAGGCGTATTTGTTCATAATTTGGGACTGATTCATTCACTGATACCCTTTTGGGGCAGCCTCTTTTGTGAGAGAAGAAACGCAAAGCACAGAGTAGAACAAAAGAGGGAATGGGTGTGCGTTCTGGTCCCCAAAGGAAGCTGCTGTCGATTATTATTATGTCGATTTTTGTTTAAACCTATGAATCTGTGTTAAAATGCACACTTTTTTGGTAGAAATTATGATAGAGTAAAGGGTATAGATTTAATCGGGATAATAGATTTTTTAAGGGGAATTGAATGGATGAAAAGGAAAAAAAACGCCGTCAAACGAAGTTCCGGCAAGAAATTAGCAAAGATATTAACGGCATCACTTGTGATGAATCCCGTGTTTTATGTGCTCCCATCCGCAACACCCTATGTACATGCGCTTTCTGCTCCAGTAGCCCCTCTCATAGCTCCCTATGTCAAAAGTCCGCTGCCTGATATTAAGGCAGGTGTTGGAAAATCAATAACGCTTGATTTAAGCCAGTATTTTGATGGAGCTACAGCATATTCATCCTCGGTTAGCGATCTGCAGGGCTTTAGTGCATCGATTAGCGGTAATTTACTTACGTTAAGTAATGACAGACTGGGAACAGCTACGGTAAGCATAACCGGAAGGGCAGGCAGCTTGCGAACAGTGACAGATACGTTCGATGTTTCGGTTATTCCGGATACAATGGATCGAGATAATAACAACATTATTGATATTGGTGAGATTGCAGCCTATGCAAGCAGCCATACGGTTGACCGGACAAGCTTGAATCAAATCCTTCATTTTATAGCGCCGCAGACTCCCTTTACTCCAAATACCCCTCCAAAATCGAAGGGCACATCACTTTCTGTTAATAAGAATGAATCTCTAATCATTAATCCTGACCAATTGTTCGAGGATATTGATAACAATGCTCTTACTATTGAAACCTTCAGCCTTAGCACATCAGGAAACGTAACAACCGCATTATCAGGCAATCGTATCACGGTTACCGGACTGCAGCAGGGGTTATTGGACTTGAATGTATCTGTGAATGACGGACACGGCGGTAGAGCAAGCAATACATACCCATTGTCCGTAATAGATGCGACTTATGGAGCTAACCATGCTCCAGTGTGGAATAATTCAATTACGGCTGTAACGGTTACCAAGGGGACTTATGCCACGATTGATTTACACAATGGATTTACAGATATTGACCCTGGGGATACGATGCAATTTAATCCCGTTTACATTAGCCCTTCGTCGCCTAACTTCATTCAAGTAGAACAAACTCAAGGGCTATTGAAAATTTATGGTGCAGCAATAGGTACCTCGACAGTGACGGCATCTGCTTACGATAGTAAGGGGGAGTCGGCACAGGGCAGCTTCGTAGTATCGGTGGCGAGCGCACCGCCTGTTAATCATCCGCCGGTAGCAGGAACGATAGATCCCCAAACGATAACAATGGGTGGTCCTCCGGTTCTGATCAATGCCCGCAGCCATTTTACAGATCCTGATGAAGGGGACAGCATGTTCTTTAACGTATCAACCTTTCCGGCAGGTATAGTAGATACGAGCCTGGTGAGCGGGCAATTATCCCTTGTACCCCGGTCGATCGGCACCACGACAGTGACGCTGAAAGCAACGGATAATAGCGGCGCTACAGCTCAGATCAGCTTTGACACGAAGGTTGTGTCTGAGAATCACGCTCCGGTGTATGTTGCCGGTAGTTTAGCAGATCTGATGGTCAGTCCGGATAACGGTCCTGTTACGATTAACTTGGCGGGAGCATTCACCGATCCGGATAGCGATTTATTAACATACAATGCAATAATTAGCGATTTAGCGATGGCGACGGCAGGTGTAAGCGGAAATAATTTAACTTTATACCCATCCCAGACAAGTCATGGAAGCACTCCTGTTACAGTGAGTGCTAATGATGGCCATAGCGCGACACAAGCGAGCTTTAATCTGACTCTGAACAGAGTGCCTGCTTTGATTAATGATGCTATTCCAACGAAGAATATTAAACATAACAGTATCGTGAATGTAAATGTTTCTTCCCGATTTATGGATGCGGATGGAGACACGCTCAGTTATTCCGCTGAATCAGACTTGGGTGGCATCTTGAACGTAACAACTCAACTTAGCAGCGGCAGTACATATGCTTTTATAGGTGGACTGCCTATAGGCACCAATATAGTAACGATTCGGGCAACGGACACTTATGGCAGCAGTGTAACGGATAAATTTACCGTGAATGTAGCCAATAACCCGCCGGTGTACGCAGCTGGCTACCTGTCTAACCTAATAGTTGATCCGTCTCTTGCCAAGCCTGTAATAATTGACTTAACAGGTGCCTTCACTGATGAGGACAGTGAGGATACCTTGATGTATAGTGCTGCAAGCGATAATACTGAGTTTGCAACGGTCGAAGTTGTTGGAAAGCAATTAACGGTATATCCCGCCCCTACAGGTCATGGATTGACGACTATCTCTGTTACGGCTAATGACGGACACCAAGGAGGCGCTGCTACAGCAAGCTTTGATATGACTTTGAACAAAGCGCCTATTCTGGTTGGTTCACCTACGCCTGAGATGAATATCAATCATAACAGCAAGGCTCGTGTAGTGGTTTCCAGCCGATTCTGGGATGGAGATGGAGACACGCTTAATTACTCCGCTGCATCGAATTTGGGTGGGAATCTATCAGTTACAATGATAACTAGTGGCAACATATACGCGGACATTGAGGGACTGCCTGCTGGTACCAATGTGGTGACACTAACAGCAAGTGACAATTATGGCGGCAGCGTTACCGATTCATTTATTGTTAATGTGAACAGAATCCCTGAACACATACCAGATGTTCTCAAATATGTGCCAAATGGTGGCTCTGTCACCGTGTATGCCAGTGACATCTTTAACGATGCGGATGAGGACAATATGGCCATAACTGCTGTTTACGGATTTAATACAGGTATTGTTAGCGCCAATCCGAGCAGCGGAGCGCTAGAACTGACTGGTTTGAATTCCGGCACGACAACCGTTACTGTAATTGTAGATGATCAGCATGGGGGTAAAGTAACCGGCACCTTTGACGTTGATGTGAGTACACCACCGACTTTGAGACAAGGCGAGGGTATTCCATTTACGCTCAGGGCACTGAACGTGGGGAACGGTCTTGTCTTCAGAACAGCCAATTCTTATTTTATCGACCCTGACGGAGATCCATTATCCTATACAGTTACATCCAATAATGGGGCAGTAGCAAAAGTAACTTTAAGCAGCACCGAATTTGGGAAGTATATGATTCAAGGAGCCTCTGCGGGAACATCCACCATAACAGTAACCGCCGATGACGGTCATGGAAATACGGTCGCAGACTCATTTAATGTTGAGGTTTATGATCCTAATGAAGTTTATGTATATGACAGTCTTACTGCTTTCGGGTCGTTCGATGTTTACTTGGGTGATATATTTGGTACATTACCTATCTCTGCTATTTCGATCCCTAATACAGGCTCCAATTATACAAACTATTTTTTGAATTATAATTTAAACGGAAATTATTTGACTCTGGATAGATACTATGAGGATTCAATGGGCCCCTTCCCTTTAACCGGATCTACTACGATAACCGTTGATGTCAATGCTCCAGACACGGTTTCCAAAGCCATTAAGTTTAATTTTTATTACGATTACCTCCTTCCTTAAATCAAAAGCTGGGTTCATGGAAAAAATGAAAAAAAGGCCAACCTCGCCGTTGGTCTTTCTTTTTGAAGTACAGGGATGCTAAAAGGCAAGGCAAGGCGTTAATTTGGCACATCAAAAAAAGATTATTCGATTTTGAGGAAGAGGAAACAGGTGAAACCATTGCAAACTATTCCCTTGCAACCGATCATAGACGCATTGAAAACAAAACGCTACAAAGAAGCGGAAGCCCTGTCCATCGAAGTGCTGCGGAGCAATCGGCTCTTGGCGCAAGCCTGGGTGTATCTGGGTGAAGCCTTGATGCATCAAGGCTATGGAAAGGCCGCGCGGCGGGTATTTGACCGTGCATGGATGCTGGACCCGCAGTCGGCTTGGGTACATGCTGTCCATAAAGCAGTCAAGGACGTCTCTGACGGTCCGGAGAGAGCGTCAATCAATGAGCTGCTTGAGGTCAAAAAGGTAACCGTTGCTGCAGCTATCCTGGTCTACAATAATGAACGTTCCATAGAACGTTGTCTGACCCAATTGATCGGTGCGGTAGACGAGATCGTAGTAATAGACTCTAATTCTACAGATCGCACCGTAGAGATCGTTAAACAGTTCCCTGAAGCTAAGCTTGTTAACGTAGAGTGGCGTGAAGATTTTGCAGAGAAGAGAAATCGTGGACTTGAGCATGTAGAAAGTGACTGGGTACTGTGGGTAGATTCCGATGAGTATCTTGTTGCTGAAGATAAGCATGCAGTTCGCGATATAGCCGGTATATTCGATGAGCTGGAGATTCCGCCTGTGCTGTTAATCTGGCAGCTTAATCAGATGGACGGAACGCTCTCGGATGAGTTTACACAGACGCGCATGTTTCCGACAAGGCGAGGTTTGCTCTACCGAGGGCGTGTTCATGAACAAATTGTTCTTGAGGGGCAAGGTGTGTTTGAAGGAGAGTCTTACCGTCAATCGGTACGAATACGGCTGCTTCACGACGGTTACGAGCCTTCCATAGTGAAAGATGAAAAAAAGCTTGAACGCAACCTCAGGCTACTGGAGCAAATGGTTGCCGAAGAACCGGATAATCCAGGCTGGCTGCTCTACTATGGCAGGGAAAGTATGGCTTACGGGAACGTAGACAAGGCTATTGAGCTGTTCTTGGCTGCTGAAGCAAAGGCTGCTGACTATCCACGCTTTGGACGTACTCTGGATGTCCAAATGTTTCTCGTGAAAATTTACATGTCGCGAAAAGAATTGGATTTGGCGGAACAGGCTTGCAGGCGAGCACTTTCCAAAGCACCGAATTTTCCGGATGCAATCTACTATCTTGCACAAATTCAGATGAGGCAGGCAGTTCAGTTGCTTCAGAGTTCCGAGAAATCGCTGCGCAGTATTAAGGAGCAGTTTCAAACCTACCGTGGTCCAACGCCAGCCGATACACAAATTCCGCAGTGGAAAACCGATGTGGCCATCGCAGATCTGGCTCTTATCTCAGGAAAAAAACAAGATGCTCTCGCGATATTGCGTCAGGTGCTTGAACGTAACCCGAGTCTGGAGGCTGTTCGTAATAAGCTGCAAAAATTGGAGAAATGACTCCGCTGCCACTCGCAATCCATATTTTTAAAATGAAGTCTCTCATTTCTGCTGTTGAAGTAGAAGCGGGAGGCTTTTTTTAAATAAATAAAGCATATTACTCAAGTATGTAGTCGCATATTTTCAACAGGCTATGGTATGATGAAAGCGTTTATACTAATTGTGTAAAAATTGATAAGTATTTCTAAAAAATATTAGGAGGATATGACCGATGTCTTATTTATCCGTAAGCACCTGGAGCCTGCATCGTCTGTTAGGGCCGCTTCGCTGGACTCAGTGGGATGCCAATTCGAGTACACACTCAATTCGTATACAAGAGCAGCCGGAGGTACTGACGCTGTTGGAGCTGCCTGGGGAAGCCGCAAAGCGGGGCTACAAGGCTATAGAGGTGTGCCACTTTCATTTTCCATCCACGGATGCTGCGTATTTGGCACAACTGCGGGAAGAATTCGCTGCTGCAGGCATCTCCTTTGATACTTTACTGCTGGATTATGGCGATCTGACTATAGTGGACGACATTCGACGCGAGGCTGATTATGCTCTGATCCGCAGTTGGATCGATATTGCCGCAGCAGCTGGCGCTAAACAAATCCGTGTAATTGCCGGTGACGCCGAGCCTTCCGATGAAGAGGCGATTCGCAAGTCAGCTGAAGCTTTGACGGAGCTTGCAGATTATGCAGCCATACAGGGAGTCCGGGTCGTTACTGAAAATTTCCGGGCACTTACATCTACAGCTGCGAGCTGCCTTAAGATTCTTGAGCAAGCCAGTGATAAGGTTGGGCTCATAACCGATTTTGGCAATTTTAAGCTGCCATCTAAGTACGAAGAGTTTGCTATGACGCTGCCGTACAGTGTATCGGTTCATGCCAAGGCGCAGTATGATGACAAGGGAATGCCGGATGAAACAGAATTTGTGAGCTGTCTGGATACTTTGAGGGCAGCTGATTACAAGGGTGCTGTTGTGCTTATTTATGATGGACCGGGCGACATGTGGGAAGGACTGGAGCGAATCCGCACAATTGTTCAACCCTATTTGTAAGTTAGGCAATGGCTTGAGAAAGATAATCATTGTCATTTACTTATTAATAGTAAATTGCTTTACTTATGTAAGTGTATAATGTACAATAGGCTTATCCAATTTAACTAAGGAGGCGAATACGATGGGACAATGTGCCTGTGGTAACACTAAGAATGCTGAAGGAAACTGTGACGGTTCACACGCTAAGAAAGATAAGTAGTATATGAGATTGTATATGAACAAATAAAAAAGACCTGGATTATGCAGCAGTGCATAGGCTAGGTCTTTTCTTGCCATGTAAGAAGGTTTAAGTGCTTTACAGCGCTAAAGTAAGATGCCCTTTCTAGTATAAGTTGATCAAGGGGGATTTTTATAGGGATAGCGGCGGCGATGAGCTCTGGAGGATTTTGTACGGAACGGAGAGTTCCGCTATTCCATCAGCCGCCCCCAATATGGATCGATAGCGGAAGTAGGAATTCTGTTATGTAGGCCGAATGGAGCATGTATGCACAAAAATAGAGCAATAACGGAACTGGCTGTTCCTGTATCGCTCTGATTTTTGGACTTTTCAGGTGATAAAGGAACAATTACTTCCGCATTGCCTTTCACTTAAAGCATTCCGTTCAAAGGAACACGATTTCACCAGTGGCTATAATCCCACACCCATCCCTCCAAAGCGCACAAACGTAGATCGTACGCCAAGGACGCCGTAAGGCATTTTTCTTATAATAACAGACTTTATAAGTTTTCAGCGAAGCTGAAGAAGTCTGATATTGCAAGAAAAGCTACCGCTAAGACACGAATGTATCTTCCTCGAAAGAGCTTCGATCAGAAGCTTTTCTTATGAGAAATAAGGAGTGTTACGAGTTGGTGGTATGTGTAGGTTCCCTCTAATGGAGTCAGCGCCGTGTTTCCCTTCACTATAACAAGCAAAGAGCGGCGATAACGCCGATGACTCCATAAACAAGACCGAAGACAAAGTTCCATAATGTAATCCGGTAAGGATTTACTTGCAGGAGTCCGCTCATTATTGTGACGGTTGTGTTGAAGGTCCCCATAAAAGAAGAGCATAAGCATGAGGTAACCAGAACGATAGCGATGCTGAGCGGGTTCATGACTTGCAGGATGGGCTGCAAAAAGATTCCAAATAAGCTCATAACTACCAATGGATGCACACCGATTATCGGCAAAATCAAACAGACCAGAAAGATGAATACAAACAGCACTACGGGCCACTGAGACATGGCTTGGACGGGTTCTTCCATTAACTGAAACAAATGAGTTTTGGAAACCGCACCGTTGAAAAATCCGAATGATAAGAACAGCACAAGCAAATGACGCAGTCCGTCCACACTGTTCTTCCACTGTTTGCGGCTGGTGGACACAAATCGTTTAAACCGTCTCAAGATGACGGACCACAGCAAGGAAAAGGGAAGCAGGGCGAACGTCATAGCCGCAAAAAAAGAAATGCCAAGCACGGCCTGCAGCGCAAAAGCGGATGCGATTAACAGCACGAGAGCCAGCAGAAAAGCACCTGTTTTGGACCAGGAGGGAGCTAATGGAGTGACGCCGGTCTCTTGCTTCAGTGGAATTTTACGGAATTGCAAGCCCCATAATCCCCCTGCAATAAATAGAATGGCAGACAGTCCAAGCATCCAGGGCAGCAAGGATAAATAAGATACCCCGGTAATCAATACGGCTGTTGCAACCAATGGCTCAACAGGACTCCAGACAGATACGATTCCGAATCCGCGAAGAATGGACATGCTCATAAGGCGGTTCGTCAGTCTTAAATCCTGCCCTTGAAGATGCTTGCTCAGCACCCGGTGAAGCAGTGGAATGGCTGCAAAAAATAAAAAGAGGCTCAGCAAATAGCTGACCGCCAAGGAACGGACATATAGATGCCCCAAGTGACCGGACTGCACATTGAGCCATCTGCTCAAATGCCGATCGTACCCCCCGATACGAATGACACGGTTTACAAACGGCAGCATATACAACAGGGAGATCAGCATGACGTTGGACGTCATTAAGAAAGGAACCTCGGTTAGTGGTACATTCGCCCACACGATACATGCAATACCCGCAGTGATAAAAAGAGCGGCAACAATTTGAAACATCCTTCTCGCGGCATGCAGGGAGACAATCAAGCTGAGGAGTGCGAGCGTGCCTTCAACTGCCTGCAGCCATCTCCATCCAGTAAGAGTCTCTAGTACAAAGGCAATGACCAGCATGGTGAAAAGGATAGATCTGGATGCGTTCATCATGGAGTAAATCACAGCTATTCTCCTGTCTGATAAAAATGACTATAATAAATTCATGGGTATTATAGCATGGATTGCATCTGAATGGACAGGAGTTAATCATGTGAATAGAGTTCTGGTAATGGGATATAAGGCTTCTGAGCTGGGGATATTTTCGCTGAAGCATAAGGGAATTGAAATTATTAAGAAGGCCATCAAAAAGCAAATTATTGCCCTCATAGATGAAGGCTTGGAATGGGTTATAGTGAGTGGACAGTGGGGAGTGGAGCTGTGGGCGGCGGAAGCTGTGCTTGAATTGCAGCAGGAGGAGTCGTATAACCATCTCAGATTGGCTGTCATTACGCCTTTCTTGGAGCAAGAAGAGAAGTGGAGCGATGAGAAGAAAAGCATCTATGAAGCTATTATGCAAAAAGCCAATTATGTAAACAGTGTGTCCAAGAGCAAGTATGATGGGCCTTGGCAGTTTAAAGAGAAAAATAAATTCCTGCTGCGCAACTCCGATGGGATGATCCTGTTATATGATGAGGATAACGAGGGCTCGCCGAAGTTTATTAAAGAGCAAGCTTCGAGGCTCGCTCAGCTGCAAAATTACCGTATTATTAGCATCACGGCTTCCGATCTGCAAAGTATTGCTGAAGATGAGCAGCAGCCTGATTATTATTAGCTTCAAGGAAAAGCCTTAAAAACCACCTCAAGGCGTGTATGGATTGAACAACGCCATTGAGGTGGTTTTTGTGCATTTTATTATAAATCCAGCATGGATCAGCTAGCGTATGGCGCTGACATATTACATATTGAATCTATCGAGCTGCTCCCTGGAGAATAGCTCATTGCCGGCCTGGGCGTTTGCAGCAGCCTGCTTAGGTGACTTCGCACCGGGGATAGCTACGGCTGCCACAGGGTGAGAGATAACGAAGCGCAGAGCTGCCGTAGCCATATCTTCACCATCGTGCAGGACCTGCTTGACCGCGTTCAGCTTGTGGATGCGGTTTTCGAACTGCTGGCGCCCTGCGCCATCCGAGTTCCAGTTTACACGTACGCTATCGGTAAAGACAGTTTCTGCCGAATAGTTACCGGATAATAAACCCATGGATAAAGGACCGCGCACAAGGACACCAATGCCGTGTTCCTCGCAATAAGGCAGAAATTGTTGTTCGGCCGCCCTATTCAATAGGGAATAATCCACTTCAACGACGCGACAATTGCCATGAACATTGAATTTCTTCAGCACTTCCAGGCTATCTGTAGATATGCCGTATTCTCTAATTTCCCCATTTTGCTTCAAAATTTCGAAGCCCTCCAGAAATATAGAAGGATCCTCAATATTCGATATATGGCAGAGCATAACATCCACCCAGTCGGTTCTTAAACGGTGCAATGAAGCATGTGCGCAAAGCCTGATCATATCGGGAGTGGTTAGAGGAACTCCTTGTCCGGTACGCTTGCCGAAATTTCCGATTTTGGAAACGATATAAGCCTTGTGCCGTTCACCCGCAAGTCCTTTTCCGAGACGTTGTTCGGATAAACCGTTTGGAATTCCATAAGACTCAGCAGTATCGAACAAATTAACGCCATGGTCCAGTGAAGTACGGATCGTAGCAAACGAGGTTGCATCGTCCACCTCTCCCCACTGATTCCCGATATTCCAAGTACCCAGTCCTATAGACGAAACCTGCCATCCTGTATTTCCGAAGCTGCGGTAAATCATCATTCACCACTCCTTTAGTAATTGGTAGAAATCGCTTACAAATGACTTCCTTTATTATACATGAAAAAGCGATGTCAAACCTTTGAGTTTTTGTGTTTAAACAATGTGAGGCGTGAGGAGTATTGGGCAAGTTTTTGTTATTGGATTAACGCGAACATTACATGAATTATTTTAGAAAACGTTCGTATTTATTAAAAAATAATATGAAAAATGTCAATAAACATAACATGAACTATTGAAATATACGTTTATTTAAAGTAAATTATTAATAATAAGAATTAATGTTATATTAAATAACATAAACGTGACTTAAAATATTGTTATTAACCAGTTATTTTATAATATCAGACTTTATAAGTTTTCAGCGGAGCTGAAGAAGTCTGATATTGCAAGAAAAGCTACAACTTAGACACGAATGTATCTTCCTCGAAAGGGCTTCGATCAGAAGCTTTTCTTATAATATCAGCGTACTATGTCAATAAGCTTTAAACTGACTTTTGAGTAACTCAAACACACCTAACCATAAAAATTTTTAAAAATTAGTTAGCAACTGACGAAGAGCAGTGGACTTAACCGTCATATCTCGAACTT
>NZ_JANQBD010000002.1 GCF_024722015.1 Paenibacillus radicis (ex Xue et al. 2023)
TTCATAGTAGAGCGTCCTCCTGGATGATGGGATTTAAAGGGCTTTGACCCGTTGCGTACTCCCATCGTACCGAGGCGCTTGTTTTTTTGCAAAGCTCAAAAATAACGCTCTACAGGAATGCTAACGTGTCCTCTTAGTTTAGCAACCGTTTTCTCTACATCGTTGTATTTTTTCTCGCCGAAGTAACAGCTAAATTGCTAAACTCTTGTAAAAAATCGTTGTGGTCGCGCTCGTTATCTGCGTAATTTCCTTTCTCCTGATTTGACATACGTACTACTACTAGATCTAAATCTGGAACAACTAAAACTAGAGGACCGTATGAACCCACAATTTCATATGAATTTTGTGGTACATTTTTCCCCATTGAACATTGTGATGATTCACCATCCTTAACGAACCACAGGCAGCCGTTTCGTGGAAGCCCCTCAGATAATTCAATTGGCGATTGTACAGCAATGGCGTTCCTAATAATGATTTCAGGAACAATGGATTTGCCGTTGATGATACCTAATTTCAAATGCAGATATCCCCAATAAGCTAGTTCCCTTGCTGAAACAAATAAATTCCCTTGACTCCCGTCAGTGTTAGAACGAACACGTACATAAGCGCTTTCACCACTAATAATAGGTACGAGCTGTTCTGAAACAGCACTACGATAACCTGTTTCTGTCCATCCTAATGGTTCAAATATCTTTTCATGCAGTAAATTAATATATGGTTTTCCTAAAGTATTACTGATTATT
This sequence comes from Paenibacillus radicis (ex Xue et al. 2023), assembly GCF_024722015.1. Taxonomy (GTDB): domain Bacteria; phylum Bacillota; class Bacilli; order Paenibacillales; family NBRC-103111; genus Paenibacillus_S. The sequence goes on from NZ_JANQBD010000002.1 coordinate 744, forward strand.
GTTTGCAGTAATCTAATGCCCACACTGTTATAATCCCAATCCGTACCTGGTTTAAAAATTCTCGATATATGACCCTCTTTTTCTGATAGCCCGTGGGTATAAGTTAATAAGTTTCTAATTGTGACGCCTTCTAAAGCAGCCCTTTCACTATCACTAACCTGTAAATATTTCAATACATAATCGTCGAAAGAATGGATTTTCCCCTGATAGAATGCCCACGCCGCTGCAAGTCCAAGGTAACTTTTTCGAACAGAGGCAACGTTAAATTGCGAATCCGCTCCAGTTTTGCGTGCTGCCTCGTCAAAGGAATGAGTACCGCTGTAAATTTCAGCAACGATATGGTCATTTTGAATGGCAAATAGCGCACATGCCGAGGCAGCATTCAATTTACTAATTTGCTCAACATAAGACATCAGATTGTCAAAGCTAGAATTTATCTTTCTCTTCAGCATCGCATAAACGCCCCTCTAGAATAAAATAAAAATCACCCATTTTCTCTAGAGTATACCACTTATAAAATTAGAATTTGATATATCTCTGCTAAACATGCTTAATACGCGGAAATGACTGGGCCGCCACATTCATGGTGGAACCGCAACCTCCTTATTGGGTGAAACTCAATCAAGCCAGAACTTCGACCATAAATCCACCCGGGGATTGAACATAGAATGTCCAACCATGCGACCTTTGTGGTGGCTTCACATCAAACCCATCATCTTTCAGACGTTGATTGATCTCGTTCACCCGCTCTTCGCTCTCCTGAATGAAGCCGATATGAAAGGTCTTAGGATAACTGACTTGAGCACCGCTCATCAAGGTAAGCACTAATCCGTGGTTGTCAGATAGTACAGCGAATGAATTACCTCGCGTGCTCCCGGTTTTTAGTTCGAAATATTTCTCCAAGAACTCTCGAGTCGCTTTAACGTCGTTGACCGTGAGATTAAGATGGTTTAATTTCATAAGTTACAACTCCTTCATATGATACTGAGATACTTCAAAAATTAATTCCAGCATCCATATTTTAACACAAGCATCATGTTGTCAATATTATATTCGCTTGCTCGATTTACACAAAACTATTTTTTGATCCCTACAGGAATAGATATGGTCTTGTCGTAGGTTTTAATATAGTGATATCCGTTCAACAGCAAGTATTCTGGAGAGTCAAATGTATTAAAAGAATACGTCTGCTCCCACAAGATATTACCGTTCTTAAGATCCCACGGGCGTGAAGAGGAAATGGATGATACGGGTACTGCGATACCACCCGCTTGAACAGATAAATTTCCCGTTTCCAGGATTGTAAATTGTTGTCTAGCGATTACGATATCATACCCTGTATCGGTTTTTGTGACGCTTCGAATCCATATCTTTTCACTTCCAATTTTTATGGATTGGTCCGATGGTGAGGCTAGTGAGATAGATTCTTCAACTTTCTGATAGCCGGCGAAATTTTCAAGTACAAGTTCAACAGTCTCAATCTTGTCTGTCGGAAGCACATCATATTCAAGTTCAAATCCCGGGAAGCCTTTTTCGCCGAGACGATCCGAACTCATTCCCCATGATTTCAATTCTGTTCCATTCACATAAAGCTTTGTTTCAGCTGAAAATCTCGGGAACTTCTCATAATCCATTTCATAGTGTCCCTTCACGATGGTTGAAGTTGGTGAAGCCGTAATGGAGTCATAGTGCACAGTTCCCTGATCGACAGGAATGGATTTTGAAATGTCCTTTTTAAGCATACTGTTCATCGCTTTATTCGCTTCAAACTTGAAAGAGATCGGATATGACGCCTGTTCCCCGTTATCTAACCGCTCACTGAATGTGACGGTTAATGTTCTGGAGAATGGACTAACCGGCTTGAATTTATATACTCCCTCGTAGTGGGTCTCGTCTTTGCTATAATTTCCATTTCCTTCTTTCGGATCTGAATCAGTCAAGAACCCTTGCATTTTACCCACGCCGTAACGAGATGTACCATTATCTCTAAATACGGAGCCTGTGAGTCGATCAATGGTGTAATACATTAACAATGCGTTATCGTCCGCGATAACCCCATTGATGGTAATGATAGTGCCGTCATTAAGTGTTTTGCTTTTGTTGATCGTTTGTCCGTATCCTTGCTCCGCCACTTCAGGAAAGCTCAGAGAGCTCAGCTCGATTTTATTAAACAACTTACCTCCGTAATAAGCAAATGCAGGAAATTGATAGGTACCTACAATCAGAAGGAATGCTGCAACTGATGATGTAACCCATTTCATTGCTCTATTCGTGTTTCTTTTCTTAGTGGGGACATGCTCAAGTGCAATTCGAAGTATGCCCTCAAGTTCTGACGGAGCCTGTACGATATTCATGGTCTGTTTGTGCACCTGTAATCTCTCCTCGACCGTTTTCATAACGATCACCCCCAATCATGGCTTTCAGTTTTTGTATGCCTTTCGATATTCTTGATTTAATTGTGCCAACCGGTGCACCGGTCATGTCCGCAATCGTCTGATACGGAAGATCATGTACGAAACGAAGTTCGATCGCTTCCCGCTGCCGTGTATTCAGATTAGAGAGCAGCACCTGCATGTCCATCTCGGACTCCGTATATCGATATGGATTATTGGCAGTTAATGCAGCAAGTGATGCTTCTCGCTCGTCTCCTAGTGGAAGAAATCGTTCCTTTTTCTTGAGGATGGTTTTGCAACGATTGACGAGAATGGTTTTGCTCCAGCTGTAAAAGACTTCACTCTTTTGCAATTGATCCAATTTTTCATAAAGCGTAACAATCATATCGGCCATAGCATCCATCGCGTCATGCTCATTTCTCATGTAGCTGTAGGCAAGACGATAATAAGCGTCCTGATCGGCTATGATTAGTTGTAATAAAGCTTCCTTGTTGCCTTTTTGGGCTTGTTTGACAAGACGGCTTACATCCATATTCTCACCCCTTTTCATAGATAAGAGATCGCAGAGGTTATTAAAGTTCATTTTGCGCAAAAAAATCTCCACAACCAAGTCATAGGGACGTTATCCGATCCCTATGACTTGGTTGCGGAGGTATATGAAATCAATAATACTGTATCCCATATTCGGAGTCGAAGGAATAACCTCCCCCCCCCACGTTTCTAATTTGGTTAGGGAAATCTGCTCACCTGTCTCGGCGTCATAGGCTCATGTTCCGTCAATTCTACGATGGACTGATCTTGTAGAGTGTGTGCCTTTTGCCCAAATAATCGGTGTATTCAACATACTCTATTTCTCTAGATGCTGCATAATGAAATACAAGCTGTTCACTAATCATTTCAGTTATAAAAGTTGTCTTGGTTGAGTTGTGACTTACTGGAACTAATTTGAATTTATATAACACATCGTACATTTTAGGGACAGTTAGATACAGCTCGTTATTTTTTAATGATACGTCTAACACTTTATTCGTCCCATTTTCAATCATGTACTTACCTACTTTGGAATCTTTATTGTTCAATTGGATTGGCTCAGCTGGAAGTGGCAATGAAACGTTACCCTCAAAAATAGTCTTGGCAATTTCTCTGCTTAAATGAGTTACAGGAACAACACTCATGTTACTCAAAAAGATTACAGTAACTTGTTCGTCTACAAATCTTAGGAAATCGCAAAAATAACCGCTAATATCTCCAAAATGATTCACGCATTTCCTGTCCCATACTTCTGAAACCATCCATCCACATGCATACGAGCCGAGATATGGAGTAAACATTCTGTCCATCAGTTCATTATTAAGGAGTCTGGATGTTGTTAAGGCCTTATCCCAGATAAACAAATCTTCCGTCGTAGAGTATAAACCATAGGCTCCTAATGGAAATGACATGTCCGTATATGCTGGGCGAATCGGTTCTTCATAAAATGAATAGCCAGAAGCAATATCTGAAACAAGCTTTACACCATCATCACAGCCAGTATTATACATACCCAACGGTAGACAAATTTGATCCTTAATATAACTGGAATAGGGCATCCCTGAGACTGTTTCAATAATTGCCGTTAGCAACGCATATCCAGAGTTTGAATACCCAAACCTGCTTCCTGGCTCGAAGTCCAATTCACTTGCTTTGAATGAGTTAATAAGTTTTTCCAAGGTCGAAGGAAGTCTCATTTTATGAGACCAAAAATCAGGAAAACTTGTATAATTGGGAATGCCAGATGTATTCGTTAAGCAATGAAAAATTGAAATCCGATCACCGTTCGGGTAATAAGGTAAATATTTGCCAACAAAATCGTTTATGTTCAAATTTTTCTTCTCGTGTAATTGAAATATGCTCATAGCTGTGAAGCCCTTAGTAATAGAACCAATTGGGAATTTAGTAGTAGATGTATTTGGCACCTTATGTTCCCAATTCGCTATTCCAAAGCCTTTACTCATAATGATTTTCTCGTTACAAGCTATTAATATGGATCCATTCAAGTATCCGTTTTGATCGTATGCTTCCATCCATTTACTTATCCGTTCTAGGAGCATACGAAGTTTCCCTCCTCGGGGTCAAGAGTCATCAACTACAAGATAACCAAACTGCAACGTAATAGTTAGAAGTTTTAATAACAATATTACCACAATATGGGCCATAGGCTGAACAAATCTGCCCGTTTCAGGAGGTTTATAGAGTTCTTGTCGAAGTAATCCGGAAATAAAAGAAGAAGAGCTTCTGTCGTGCAAAGCTCCTCAACTATAGTTTACACTTTAGTCATCTGATTTTTTTGTTCTAGTAACCACAAAAAGCCGTTCGCATTACTTTGCCGTTTTATTCATGAAGTCGACGTATTCTTTCTCCGCATCAGCGGTTGCCGGATACCATTCCTTCTCCAGGAAATCTTTCAATTGCTGCTGTGTAACTCCGCCCGTAATGTATTTCATCTCCTGCTCATCCTTCTTCTTAACGATATCGGGAATGCTGCTGTTCAAGTTCAAAATCTTCGGAGATCTTACCGCAGGGACGTTCACCGTTTTCATTCCTTTTAAGGCAGCTTCCGTTTGTTCCTTGAATTTATTTACTTTCTCCGCAGTATCGGCTCCCTCGATAATCGCGCCATTGCCATCAATTGCGTTAGCAATGGTCATGTAAGTGCTTGTCAGAGTAGCTAGCTTTGCGGCTTCCTCCGGTGTTCTCGTAATGTTTTTCGTAGCCGGATCATAGCTGTCGAACGTGACCCCTTTTACCCCAAGCTGGAATAGGGTGTTGGCTTCCACTGTATTGCCCCAATCCAGGAATTTCAGTACGGCATCCGCGTTTTTGGACGATTTGGAAATCATCCATCCGCCCCACGTAGCAGGAGTCACCCAATCCGAAGCAACCCCGGTACTGTCCTTTAATACGCCGTGGTACGTATATTTTTTATCCGATTCCTTCTCCTTCGACAGGTTGGCCATCACCGCGTATTGATGCGCGTAGATCATACCAATCTTGTTCTGATTCAGTTTATCCTGGTCGACATAAATTTTGTTGATCAAAAATTCCGGATCGATCAGCTTTTCATCGTTCAATTGCTTCAGATAAGTGAGGTACGGGAGGTAACCGGACATTTTCTCCCGGATTTTATATGCTCCATCCGTATCCTTCACTCCATTCACCACCGGAAGGGCAAAGGCCGAGGCAAGGAAATTAGATGCGTTCCAGATCGTATTAGCGGCTAAGGACGGATTGGAGAAGCTCAAGCAATAGGTATCCGCCTTCCCATTGCCGTCCGGATCGTTCTTCGCGAACGCTTGACATACTTTCGTGAACTCGTCCAATGTTGTAGGCGCTTTTAAATTCAACTTGTCAAGCCACTGCTGATTGATCATATAGCCCCAATGATTGACGATATTCGGCCGTGGAATTAAGTATGTTTTACCGTCGTTAACGGATTTGACGCTGTCCCACATTTCCTTCGTAATGTTCTTGGTCAGATTCGGGTATTTGGAAATTTTATCGTCGAGCGGCATAAGCAGGCCGTTCTTAGCCCACGTTTCCATATTGGCGTCCGCGCCGCCCCAGTTATAGATGAGGTCCGGCAAATCACCCGAAGCCATCAGCACCTGCAACTTATCGACGTAGTTGTTAATCGGCGGAGCTTCAATGGATAGCTTCACATTAGCCAATTTCTCCGCTTGTGCGATAACAGGGTTGTTCTCGAATACAATCCCTGCGTTCACCCTGTTGAACATTTTAATGGTGACCGGTGCGCTTGTGCTTGTACCCGAGCCGCTTCCGCTTGCCTGTTCATTCTTGGGGCTTTCGCCTCCTTGACTGCAGCCTACCAGAGCAGAACCCAACAGCGACAGACTGAGGAGCGAACCTGCCATATTTTTACCCGCCTTTTTCATGTACAACACTCCCTGAATTATGAATGTATATTACAACTGCAATGACGCAGCTATAAACGTAAGTCAATCAGCCTTTGATGGAGCCGATAAGCATGCCCTTCATGAAGAACTTCTGCAGGAACGGATACACCAGAATAATCGGCAGCGAGGCAAAGATGATAATCGCCATCTTGATCGTAAAGACGGTCACCCCGGTGCTGTTCATATCCATTGCATCCTTTGCAAGGCCCCCGTCGTCGACCACCAGATCGCGCAGAATGAGCATGAGCGGCCATAGATCTCTTTTGGACGTATAAATGATAGCGGAGAAAAACGTATTCCATTGCGTCACTGCGTGAAAAATAACGAAAGTTGCAATCGCCGGCTTGGAGAGCGGAATGATGATCCGGCTGAGCACCGTAATTTCATTGGCCCCATCGATGAAGGCCGACTCTTCCAGACTCGGAGGAATGGCGCTGACAAAGTTTTTCATCAGGATCAGGTTGTAAGCGCTAAGCACCCCCGGCAGGATCATGCTCCACAATGTATTGTAGAGGTGCAGAGTCTTAATCAAATAGAAGTTTGGAATTAAGCCGCCATTGAAGAACATCGTAAAGGTAATGAGAATCAGGATGACATTACGTCCCTTAAGGTCCGTTTTGGATAGCGGGTACGCCGAGATGAGCAGCAGAGAGATGTTAAGCGCCACACCGATTACGGTGATCAGGATCGTATTTCTATACCCGGTCCACATGACCTTCATTTGAAAAATTTGCTTGTACGCTCCAAACTCCAGTTGGCTCGGGATCAGCTTCAGCGGGTTGGCCAAATATTCGGAATACGGCGTTACCGAGAAGGATGCGACGTAAAAGAATGGGAATAAGCAAACCAGGGCGAATAACGAGATGGTGAAGTAATTGAACCAATCGAATGATTTATCTGCGAATGATCTAATTTTCATGCGATTACCAAATCCCTTCTTCTTTCATTAGCTTGGCTATTTGATTGCTTATCAGCAGGAAGATTAAGCCAATCACAGAGGTAAACAGTCCGACGGTCGTACCGAAGGAGAAGCGTCCGCCAAGAATACCGACTCTGTACGCATAGGTCTCAAATACTTCGGACACTTCCAAGTTCATTGGGTTCTGCAGGACGAAGATTTGCTCAAAGCCATTACCCATGATGTGTCCGAGTCTAAGGATTAGCAGAACGACAATCGTCGATTTGATTCCCGGAAGCGTAATATACACTATTTTCTGAATCCGATTAGCCCCGTCGATGCTAGCCGCTTCGTACAATTCCGAGTTGATTCCAGCAATGGCGGCGAGGTAGATGATGCTTCCCCAACCGGATTCCTTCCAAATGCTGCTCAGGATGACCACGGGTCGGAAATAGTCTATATCAGCCAGAAAAAAGATCGGGTCCGTGCCGAATTTGCCGAGAAAAATGTTGACGATTCCCCAGGTTGGCGACAGGAAGTTCACCAGAATGCCTCCGATAACTACCCAGGAGATGAAGTGAGGAAGGTAAATCAAGGTCTGGGCGACCCGCTGGTAAACAGCGCTGCGCAGCTCGTTGAGCAAAATCGCCAGGATGATTGGGAAGGGAAATCCGAATACCAATTGCAGTAGGCTAAGATAGAGTGAATTCCAAAACACCTTGTAGAAATCGCTCAAGCCAAACATGTACTTGAAGTTGTCCAGGCCAATCCAGGGACTGCCTAAAATGCCTTTGGCGAAGTTGAAATCCTTGAACGCAATCAGTACACCATACATCGGGATGTAGTTAAATACAAAGAAATATACGACACAGGGAAGAAGCAGGATATATAAGTATTTCTTCTTATTCAAATAATGAAGCGCACTTTTGGTAGACACGAATACTTTCACCTCGGTTTAATCTGTATTTGTCGGAGTCGCGGGGATCTCACAGGACCATTGTATAATTTCAGCCCTCGAGCAACATCTATTAACTATGGAAAAATGGATATAATTTTTAGGTTTGCGATGATCGTTTCATCCCTAAAGCAGCATCGGCATATCCAAGCACTATTGGTGCTCGTGCCTCTCGTTATTTCAATCGACACAAAAAAATCAGCAGCCCGGATACCTATCCGTTCTGCTGATTCCCACACTATTTCTGCTGCTCTGCGCGCTGCTGACTAAATATATCGTAAATATCCTTCGTCAAAATAATCTTGTCTCTGTCGTTGGCATAGAAGCTTCTGTACCAGTCATCGACCTTCTTACCTCCAGCCTTCTCCCATACTGCTTCCGCATCCTGCCGGGCCATCTCAGGTGAGTAGCCCGGGTTAAGAATGGATTTGATCCAGATGTCGCCTTCACCGGAACCGACATGCCTCGAAGCTTCGGTCAGAATCTGCTGCAGCTCCGTAGGCAGCTGCGGCATTTGCTCCGAATGGGTCGGACCCGCCACTTGCAGATTAAAGTCCACATAGGACGAGTTGAGCTCAAACATCTGCTTCACCTGCCTTTGCAGTGGATCCTGGCTGCTCAACTTCTCTGTCCCGTAGTAGCATTTACCCGAAAGAATCGGTGAAGCCAGTATGGCGAAATCCCCGGAGCCGTAATTAAATTCCGTCTTCCATTTGTCCAGGTCCAGCATCTGCGGACATTTACCCGACTCCGTCTTGCTGTGGATCCCCTCGAATCCGTAATACATCGTTTTCATAAACGTTTCCGAGGTGGCAAAGTCGACATACTTCATCACGGACTCCAAATCTTTAGCCTGCGCGTTCACTACAGCCGTCATTTGAATCGGATTCACAAAGATCGGATTGAACTGCCCGATCGGCGTCTTCGGATAGGGAATGACCGTCAGCTCAGCAAGAGGAACGTTTCTCTTCAATGGCAAGTAAAAGTCCGTATAAAAAGTAACAGGCACATTAAATTGGTCCATATAGATGCCGATTTTGCCGTTTAGGAAATCCTGCTTCGCCTTCGAACCATTCTTATCATTCAAGTAGTTCTTATCGACCAGCCCTTCGGTGTAAATTTTTTTCTTAAAGGCAGTAACCGCTTCCAAATGATCCCAGCCATGAACAAGCTCATTATTATGAACAACATAGTCCGGATACGTGACGCCGAATATTTCATCAAGAACCGCTCCGGGGTTTAAGGACATGGCTATACCGTAGGTATCGTTCTTGCCGTTGCCGTCGGGATCGCGCTCTGTGAACGCTTTTGCCACCTGGTAAAGCTCCTCCGTCGTTTTCGGAGTGTCGAGGTTCAGCTTTTTCAGCCAATCCGTACGAATAAACAGCCCCCGCTGCGGGATCGTTTCATTGATGCGGCCGAACTGGAACAATTCGCCATTCGCCGCCCTTCCCACTTTACCCAGCACCGGATATTTTTTCAGCAGCTCCTTGTAATTCGTACTGTACTTCTCTATCATGTCATGAATCGGCAGCAGCAGCTTCTGATCCATCAGTGTATACTTCAGCGGAGCGGTATACTCCTGAATCAAATCTGGCGCTTCTCCGGCTGCAAATAATGTATTGAGCTTTTGCTCCGACTGTGAGCGGGGAACAGGTACGAACTTGATATCCACCGGTCCGGTTTCATTAATCCATTTGGTTATTTTGTTATTTTCAACTGAGCCTTGACTGGATGGAATCGTACCCCGTTCATAGATGGTAGCCGTAATATGCCCTCGCTTCTCGGACTTCTTGACCGCATGGGTCGTATTTTCTTCCACGGATATGCAGCCAGTTGCAGAACACACAAGAATCGTAATAACTGCTATAGGTAGGAAAACCCGCAACCTTGAAATTACCATGACGGCTCCCCCATATTTAAATTTGACTGAGCTTGCGGAACTCCTTCGGAGAGAGACCCGTTGACTGCTTGAACAGCTTTGCAAAATAATTCGGCAAATCATATCCAATCATGCCGGATACCTCCGTCACATTCATATCGGTGTTGGACAGCAGCTGCTTCGCCCTTTCCATCCGCAGATCGATCAAGAAATTGACGAAGCTACAGCCGGTTTCCTTTTTGAATAGATGGCTAAAATAGGTGGTGTTTAAATGTACCTGCGAGGCGACCTGCTGCAAAGAGAGAGGCTCGGAATAGTGCTCCTTCATGTAGCGGATCGCCTTCGATATCGCGTTAGCGCTGTGCTTACTTTGCCATTGATGATACGTATGGAGGAACCCGTCTGTCTCCGCCATCATCCAAACATAGGCTTCATCCGTGCTGCGGCATTCGTGGAGCCTGCTGATTCGCTGAGTCAAGGCTTGCGGGTCGTGCTCCGACTCGAACTGCTTGCGTGCCGTATCCTGAAGCGCGAAGCTAAGCGATAAGGCATCAATCTTCCAGCTGTCCCCCTGCATGGCGCATATTTCCTTCATGAGCTGCTCCAAATACTCCTTCAGATTGTTCGTTTGGCCCCCCAATATAAAAGCCACCATCTGCGAGCTGATCAGCAGCTGCTGAGCCCGGTTCAGCGGGAACAAATCTTCCACACTGCCTCCCGGAGCCGCATCCGTACGGGTCATGATCGACTCGTATAGATCGGCTAGCTGCAGCAGACTTTGAATTAAGCCCCCTTGATGCGTGGTTACGGTGAGTCCCAAGAGCTGCATAACGGTGGCGCACACCTCAGTACACAGAGACTGCTCTTCCGATCCTTGGGTTATGAAGAGCGCATAACGGCCAGGTTCTACGAGCAGCAGCGTACCTGACATATCATGCACGTCGAGCAATTCGCTAATAATATTCAGGACGGCAAACTGCAGCAGCGGCACATCGCGCTTCGAATACTGCCTGTGAGCTGGAAAATAATCGGTAATCTGAAACAGAATAAGCCTACTGCCGAATAGGCTGTGCTCCAGTTGCGTAACGGATTCTATCGAATAAGGAGACCGCAAAAAGATGGAGCGGAGCGTATTCTCCAGCTGCAGCTGCCTTTCACTAGCCTGTTTTCTAAGTCTTTTCTGCTTTTCCTGAACGATAGTCTCTACCTTCTCGAGCGCCGTGTCGATATCCTGCTTGCTGCAAGGCTTTACGAGCAGGTCAAGCGCACCATGCCGGAGGGCGGTCTGGGCATACTGAAAATCCTGAAACCCGGTAATCACGATAAACTCGATGTCCGGAGAAGCCGCCTTTGCGCGCTTCAGCAGTTCCAAACCATCCATCAATGGCATCCGGATATCCGTAATTACGAGATCCGGATGCCATTCGGCTATAAGCTGCTCCGCTTCTTGCCCGTTCTCCGCTTCCCCGCACACATTCCAGCTCATCCCTGAGCCAGCAATCATTTTGGCCAGCCCTTTGCGGAATAAAGGTTCATCCTCCACCAGAAGAATTCGTGTCACTAGCAGCCGCTCCTTCCTTCGCATAATAGGCTTCATAAGGTAAAGTTAAACGGATTAATGTTCCTGGACGCAATCTTCGGATATCCAGCCCGTACGGCTCGCCGTGGACCAGATAAATGCGGCGAACTACATTGCGGACACCGATGCTTTCCCTCTCTCTTCGCTCGTCATACATAGTCTGTTCATCCAAAATTTTATGAATCATTCCTGAGTCCATCCCGCACCCGTTATCCTGAATTTCAATACGCAGGTCGGTTTCGTGACGGTAAGCGCGAATCAACAGCCGTTTGTCTGTGGTCTGGTCCCGGAATGCGTGAACAAACACATTTTCTACCAAAGGCTGCATCAGCAGCCTCTGCATCGGGCAGTCCGCAAGCTCTTCGTCCGACTCGATACTTACATTCAGCTCATCGCCATGCCGTGCTTCTTGTATCGTAATGTAGTTGCGGATTTGTGCCAGCTCATCCTTCAGCGTGCTTGGAGTAGTTACGGGAGCTAAAGAATATTTCAATAAATCGGACAAGCTGGTAACGAGGGACGCGGTTTCCACATCATCGTACAGCAGCATAATTTTCCAATAAATCGAATTCAACGCATTGTGCAGGAAATGGGGATTAAGCTGTGCCTGCAGCGCCTTCAGCTCCGCCTCCTTCTCGCTTAGCTTACTTATGTAAACCTCTTGGATGAGTGATTGGATATTGGCGATCATAGTATTGAAGCTATCGGACAAAAAAGCAAATTCGTCACTGGATGTTTTCGGGATTATGACGCGCAAATTCCCTTCGCGGACCCGCTGCATCGCCTTGACCAGCACTTGCAGCGGCCGCAGCAGCTTAGCGCTGAAGATATAGACACTGACCGCCATAAGAATAACGCTCACAAGGCCCGAGATTAAAGCCAGATGGTAAATGTTTCGTCCCTTCGCTTTTATATCCGTTAAGGAAATGCCGCTGACGAGCGTGAAAGACCGGGGCTCATGCACACTTTTTACGAAGAGGTAATCTTCGCCGTTGTTATGCTGAATGAACGATCCCTCCCGCTTCTCCAGCTTGGGCTCAAAGGCTGCCGTGTCTTGAGGTTCCCGGCTGTAAAGCAAACGATTGTACTGATCGTAAATATAAGCCCCCGTCGTCCGGCCGGCCATAAGCGGTTCAAGTGAGTTTCCTAGAAACGCCTCATCAATGACCAAGATAATCATCCCGTATGCGGTTTGCTGCTTGGTTGATTTTAACAGCCTGGCCGCTACGATACTGCTTTTATCTCCTGACGGCTCGGAGGAATCCGGGATCTTCATCCTTTGCCACACAATCTCCGCGGAGGTTGTCGGCATTCCCTTCTTTACCTGTTCGTAGAACTCAGGAAATCTCACTTGAATGGAAGCGTTCGACTGACTGTAATACATATTGTGGCCCTGCAGATCCACAATGTATATCGCGCGAATTTGTGGCGTTTCATTTTTGAGAGGAAGGAGAATGTCCGCGAGGTTCCGCTCCAGCATAAAATCCCGGTAGGCCTCACTGACACCGTCTGCCGGTTGGGCATGTGTACCTTGAACGATTTGCTCCACGAGCGGATGGAAAAAGACAAAGTCGGTAATCCGGTAAACATCTTGAATCTTAAAGCCGATCTGTTCAATTGTTTGTTCGCTGGTTTTGAGATATTGCTTGCTGATTTCGCTTTCGAACATATTCAAATTAATTCGGTAGGAGGCGTAGCCGGTAACCAAAGAACAGACGATAATGATGACGGATAAGCACAAAATTAACTTCACTTTAAAGTGCTGATTAATATATTGAAGTATATGGCTGTGCATCATCTGATTATGAATTCCTCCTGAAGGACGGCACCGGGTGAGCTATAGACGTAAACAGAGAAATTGATCCCATCTGACACAACTCCCCTGGACATAGTTTAGCACTTTCACTAGGACTTAACAGCCAACAATGATTGAAAAACGGATAAAATCTTTAGGTCTATCTTTTGATCTAATGAGTATTTACATGCCCGTCTAGCTCAATGAACGTTCGCATACTAACGACCTATACCTTTTGTACATACCTTCTATGTTCCAAACAACCTAAGTTTTTGATCTAATACTGTCTTATTCTCAGCATCTCTTGTGATTTGGTGTTCAAAGGTCCCCGGCTCAAAAAACAAAGGAAATCTCCTTTTAAACCAAGACTGCATCGGTAAATTTAAAGCTTCCTTAATTGAAACCCAAACTAATTCACCTTCTGGAGGGTTCTGAAGTAGTTCTCCTTCGAAAGAGGTTGCTAAATAGTTAAAGACCATATAACGATATTTTTTTTCTGGGATAACAAATTCATATAGACCTTTATAAACAATATCGATTACACGCAGACCTGTTTCTTCCCATACTTCTCTAATTGCACCCTCACTTGTGGTTTCGGGAAAATCAACCTTTCCCCCCGGAGCAATAAATCCAGGAAAGCCTAATCTATCTGGACGATTTATTAATAATACTTTGTCCCTATCTTGAACCATACAAATGGTATAGATGTCAATTTTAATCTGAGGTGCTTCTCTCATTTAATCGTCTCCCGTATAATTTCATATAATCCTTATTTTAGCATATTTTCAATTGATCAGAGACTATTTCGTTATTTGCCATACTCTCATGATCTTTCCTAACGGGTACTTGCTCATGAAAGAGTCACAGGGTATCCCCGGTTCCCGTGCTATCAATGTTCAGCATGCCTGGCTCTTTGGTTACTGAGTTAAGCCGTATTAATTCAAAGAAGACGGAATATCAATAAGAAAGAGGTGATGGTAATATGACTCTCCCGTTTCTTGCTGAAGATTCAACCTTCTTCGCCGCAGCCGTAAAAGCCTCCGAACAATCCGCTGCACCAAGCCAAGAAGCAAATTCAAGATTTTTCCCCGGCTTCAGACAAGGCTTCATCCGTACAAACGGCGCAATTATAAACACGCTTGTCGGTGGCAGCGGACCTCCATTGCTATTACTGCACGGACATCCCGAAACGCATGTCGCTTGGCACAAAGTTGCAGGAACGCTTGCAAAGAGTTTTACCGTGGTGATGACGGATCTACGGGGATACGGCGACTCCAGTAAGCCGGACGGCGGTCCGAATCATATTCATTATTCCAAAAGAGAGATAGGACTCGATCAAATCCAAGTGATGAACATGCTAGGTTTTAGGCGATTTCAAGCGGTAGGCCATGACCGCGGAGGACGGGTTCTTTTTCAGATGATGTTGGATCACCCCTATGCTGTGGAGAGAAGCGTTGTACTGGATATTGCCCCAACTACTCAAATGTACGCTCATACCAACCAGGAATTTGCCACTAAGTACTTCTGGTGGTTCTTTCAAATTCAACCGGCACCGCTGCCTGAACGCATGATTGATGCGATGCCTGAGCTCTATTTGGCGAATCATTTATCTGCTCAAAGCAGAACGCCTGGAGCGGTAACGCCTGAAGCCTTTGCAGAATATTTGCGTTGCTATAGGAATCCCGCCTGCATTCATTCCGTTTGTGAGGACTACCGTGCTTCGGTCACTATCGACGTCTCCATCGAGAATGAGCAAAATGGACTCAAGGCTGCACAGCCGTTTCTAGTGCTCTGGGGACAAAAGGGAACCGTTGGACAACTCTTCGACGTTCTTGGCTTATGGCGAGAACATGCAACTGATATTAGCGGTTATCCGCTACCCTGCGGTCACCTTATTCCTGAGGAGGACCCTCAGGGTCTGCTACGAGCGTTGCTTCGCTTCTTGCGTGTCTGAGGGCGTACTTATAATGGGAAATCAGAAGAGGATAATCCGTTGTTCGAACCTCCGCGAGCTCGGCAAATTTCTTTTCTAACTGAATTCGAACCCCTGCCGGGTTTAAATTTACTTCCTTAGTTCTATCCCTTCCGTTGGCCAAATGTTATCCAATCCTCCCTCGTAACCCTTGCCGATTACTATTCCAATATTATTTTTCCATCGAATTTTTTAAAGTCTTTAAATACTCTTTCGTGATGTTTTGCAAAAAGCTCACTTGAAGCTTCTGGTAGATTATCTAACGGATAAAACTTAGCATCCACGCTTTCATTTGTCTCTCTTTCAAGTGTTCCCGTCCACTCATCCACTTTAAATAAATATTCTATTATATGATGCTCGTTTCCCCAACGGTCCGTGAATGTTTGCGTTGTTGGAGATGAATAAATAGCAATTAATGTTGCTTTAAGAACATCAAGCCCTGTTTCTTCTTTAACTTCACGCTTCATCGCTTCAAATACTGACTCGTCTAGCTCCATGGCTCCTGCAGGCATGCCCCACTTTTTATCACCACTACGTTTTATAAACAAAGCACGACCTTCATCATCAAGTAAGATTGCCCGTACTGAGTTTACGATTATCTTTTGTGAGCCAAGGACTTTGCGAAGATTACCTATATAAGAATCGTGCCACCCACTACCCATTTTTCTCACCCTCTGGATTATTTTGGATGATATTATAATAATACTTAAATCCTATTAATAAAATAGTTTAATTTATATGGATTCGTTCTAATGAAAACAGTTAGACTGATGAATCGAATCTGAAATAACAAAAAAACGTTCACATCTGTGAACGAAGTTCTAATTTTGAGAACACCATGTATTGTGATTGAGAGAATGCTTGGGATGCTTTCATTTTGCCTAAAATCATGAGTAACGGATCAAACCTCCATTTACATGAATCACTTGACCAGTGATGTACATGGATTCATTTGCTGCAAGGTATACGAAGGCGGGAGCTATCTCGAAAGGTTGTGCTGCACGTCCGATCGGGCTGTTAGTGCCTAGAGTAGCTACATGTTCTTTGGAGTAGGTACTCACATTGAGCGGCGTCCATGAAGGGCCTGGAGCGACCGCATTAACCCGGATCCATTTATCAGCCAACGACAGTGCCATACTGCGAGTAAAACTTACTATTGCACCTTTAGTCGCAGAGTAATCAATAACATCCTTGTCTCCTTCGTATGCGACCCTTGAAGTTGTATTGATGATGGCGCTGCCTTTGTCCAAATAAGGTAGAGCGGCTTTAGTCAAATAAAACAAGGGGAATATATTGGTTCGAAAAGTGTTTTCGAGTTGTTCGTTGGAAATGTCCATTATACTGCCCGTAAAAGGTTGAACGGCAGCGTTATTGATTAAGATGTCTAGTCTATTATAATGACGGAGCGTTTCAGCTATTATATCTGGTGAACTGTCTGGATCGCGAAGATCTCGAGCCAGAAGCAGACAGCGAGTGCCGAATTGCTCAACATACTTTTTGGTTTCTTCCGCATCAATATGTTCATTTAAATATACAATAACCAGATCCGCTCCTTCTTTAGCATAAGCGGCTGCAATTGCACGTCCAAATCCACTATCACCTCCAGTAATGATCGCAACCTTCCCTTTCAGCTTGCAGCTACCGACATAACCGGGGTAATCAAAAATAGGACGTGGCGTCATGAGATACTCTAGACCAGGGACTTGATCCTGATGCTGGGGTGGGAATGCTATAGGCTCCTGTACTAACTTAGTTTGATAACCAATGAAGGGGTACACAGGATAGTAGAATTGCATATTTACCACCTCCGAATAGTCGCTAGTAAATCTTTTTTTCAGAATCCCCTTAACGGTTATACTGACTTACCTTAAAAGATCTGAGCTACATCTAGATTTATTCATCAGATTTATGAAATATGTTTACTTTACACTCAAGTTTCTTCCCAATCCTCATTCCTCTATCGACGATCCATTTCAAATCGAGCCACCTTTCCCCCTTAAAGCACATAAAGCCGTGATGTTTGCTACAGCAAACATCACAGCTTTATGCATGCACTTACCTACATACGTTTACCTATTGGGCTGCTGAAATAATTTCTTCGTATGCCCAGTGCGTGCTGTCCAAGTCAGTAAACGGATTGTCTCCTGCGGAGTAAGTTCCTTTAGCCGGGCTTCTGCCTAACACGCGGTTGACTAAGGCAATGAGCTCCGCTCTCGTAATCGTGCCATCCGGTTTAAACGTGCTGTCGGAATAGCCTTGAATAATACCCTTGGAAACGAGGAGCTCAATGCTGCTCTGCGCCCAATGACCTTGAATGTCCTTGAGATCTGCTTTGAATGTGCCCTTATCATGATAGAACGTAGATAAGATACTGGCAACTTCTGCACGACTCAGCCCTTTATCAGGCATGAATGTACCGTCCTCATATCCTTTGAATAGTCCTTTGGCGGCAAAATACTGGATCGCCCCGTACGCCCAATGCTCGGAGGCAACATCTTTGAACGAAGACTTGCTCGCCGGTTCTTTCTTATCGAGGTTGGCGCTTAGCTGAAACAAAATATACGCTACTTCGCTTCTCTTAATATTACCGTCCGAATTCACAAACCGCTTACCGCCCTCTTGGCTATAGCCGGTGATGTATTTGACCGAAGGGTCTGCCGATAAGACGACACCTGTTGTACTTTCCAGTACAGTACCCGGTTTAGTGGGCTCGGCAGATTGAACCGGGACTTCCAGATCGGCCGCTTTAACCGGATCGCTAGGATCTACCGGGTTTACCGGGTCTACCGACGATGTGCTGGACTTCCTGTGGACTGTATACGAAGGATCTACAGGAAGTGCAGGCCAGCCGTTTGCCAGACGATTTTTCCATGTCACGTAATCGGTTTCAATCAATCTCTTTGGAGTTTCCACATACCATTCATATGCAGTGCGGGTATCATAAAACATAATTTTAGCCGCAACGGTGTAGTTGCTGTAGTAACTAGAAGCCCCCGGTTGTCCGATCACTTCCCTCGGATCGTTCGGGTTGAAGTTCATCAGCGGAATGTCGCCTCGAGTAATTTGACGATCCGAAAAAAATGGAACGAAGCTTGAGCCCGAAACTTTGTAGTTTCTCGCCCATGTTACATGGCCGGGTTGGTCGACTAAATACCGTTCGATACCGTTATTCATTGTTATATCTGATACAGTAATCATTATTTTGTCGTTAATTTTCACGCTGGTCAGCCAATTCACAGCCGCTTCCGCCGCAGCCTTTACTTCGTTGGAAGGATTGCGGACGTTCATCAAAAATTGTGCAATACGCGTCGTTTCAGTAGCATTAATGCCTGGACGCTCGTAAGTTTTACCGATCACAGGACTCAGATTAACGGGATGATGATGCGAGCTCCAGCCAGTTAGTGTACCGTTTACTTGGATCTGGGTTTTCACGATACAGTCGATGCCCTTCTGGAGTGCTTTATCCATTAGAGAAACAAGCGATTGGTTGTTATTTCTTACGAAAACGAATTGCTGGTCATTGAGACGGGCAACGTCGTTGAATAATGTTAATACACTGATCATAGCATTGTCCGCATAAGCGATTGTGCTGTTGTAGCCGATGCCGTTTTTTTGAATCGACCAGCCGCCATTATCCATTTGCGCATCGAGCAAGTATTGAATTCCTTTGTAGAAAGCCGGCGTATATTGAGAGGCTTGACCAGGAAAAGCAGTGATCATCTTGGCTAGATAACGAAGCTCTGTTACCGTCGATACTTGTTCTCCTGCTATCGTTTCGATAGAAGATTTGCCTTTCGTGCCTATTTTGCCAACCAACTTGCTTTGCGCCATGTCGATATCGCCGCTAAGCTTCATAAAACCACCGTCATCGTTTTGCAGAGCGATAATATTAGCTGCAATAGTTTGCGCCTTCTCGCTATTTTTGACTGGATCTAGGGAAAAAATTTGATCAAGCCGCGAGCCTTGCTTGTCTGGATAAGACATGTTCGACTTGTTTGTCAACACTTTCACTACAGCATAGATGGATGCTTGACCGCTATCCCAATAAAGTGATGCCCCAAAAGCGTTCAGGATGTAGCGAACAGGCAAATAAATGATTGTCACATCACTGGCGACCAAGGGATTGACCGACCCAAAGCTGGAATGGCTTGATACGTTGATTCTTTGCGGCTTGCTCGCTGCCGGCAAAGCGGGCAAGCTTTGCCCTTTCAAAGTTACATTTGTGGAACCTACCGTCATGACAAGCGTATCCCCATTCAGCGACATCGTAACGGTATCTCCTTGTTCCTCATAGGTGCCGCCAACTTGACGGAAGAACTCTTTCAAAGGAGCTAAATATCCGTCGCTCGCCGCACCCTCCGTAATATTGGTCAGTGTGCCTATACCTGTAACGTTCAGGCCTTCGACTAATTCAACCGGGTTGTAATGATCAACCAGGAAAATTGGGTCCGAATTTTGGAACCACACCCGTTTTAACAGCATTTCGGAAAATTGGAAGTTGTCTTTATCAACGCTTGCCGCACTAACAGGCATCGCTGAAAATAGCATACAGAAAACAAGAAGCAGTGAAAGCATGTGTACATATTTTCTTTTATTCATTGTGTCGTCCTCCTTTTCTGTTCGTTATTTTCCATATCCGTAGCCATTACCGCCTGCTTTAATCCAGTTGTTGTAATAGCCGGCTGCCGTGCTTTTGGTATTCGTGTTCGTGAAGGAATAACCGCTTCTGCGCTCGTGAAATACTTGGTTATGATCGTAAACGATAATCGAATCGCGGTTCGAGAACAAAATATCAAATTTGCCGTCTTTGTTCAGCTCCAGACTGTAAAAACGTCCGAAAAATTCCATGCTGCTTGGTTTGTTATTAGCTAATATAAGCGGCGAAACAAAGCGATCGCCTGCTATTTCGCGGGTTCTGTCCGTCACTGTAAAGGTGGACAATCCCATTTGCGGAATAAATTGCGTCCATTGATAGTGGCTAATAATGGCTTGAGCCACCTCATCGAACTTAAACAAGCTATCCGGTACAATTTCAGATGCACGAATTTTGGTTAAGAATAGCATGACGCGTGCGCTTTCACCCGTTGTAATCGACGGATGCTCATAGGCACGTCCCATTGTAGGTTTTCCGGTATACCGGTCGTATTGTTGCCCCCAACCTGTCAAACCGTAACCTTTAACGTAAATTTGTGCATCTAGCGTGTATCGAACACCGAGGTCGAAGGCGCGTTGAAATTCCGAAATCGGGATATCGCCTTTTTCAATAACGGTTTTGTTCGCTTCAGCGCGAACCCACGAGAAATCTGTCCAAAAGTTCGAGCCAGTATCTGTGTCGTAGATGACATCCATCAACGTTTCAAGCACACTGGTCATGGCGTTATCGTTGTATGTAATATTTTTATAGTAACCGATGGAATACGGATAATATTGTGCCCAACCGCCGCTTGTTGGCGTATTCGGTTTGCTATTGTTATTATAGAACATCACTTGTGCATTTAAGTAATAGTGCATGGAATCCCAAAAGCTTTTTTCCAGGCATGCCATAATGGACTCGTAGGTAAGGTTGTCTTTATCCAAGCGGCCCAGTTCCTGAAGTCTAGCAAGCGTCTTCGGCATGCTAACTTGCAGCGTTGAAGCAATCTTCCCTTGAAGACCGGTGTATAAAGGCGAGTTGCTTTCAGCGGCTTCTTTCATCACTTTCAACACTCTGGCTAAATAACGGTTTTCGCCAAAGGTTGCCCCATTATCGATGGTTGAATAATGCGGAGCAAGCTTGGCCAAAAAATCATCCTGCAGGAGATCGTAACCTGCATTCGTTTTTTGCCAACCACCATCTGTATTCTGAAAGCCGACAACATTAAGCGCTGCTTTAATGGCATTGGTTAATGTGTCTGTGTTTCCATAAACACTTCCATAAACATTCGCAGTGACAATACCGTTCCCCCCCTCCAGGAGGGCTGTCGTATAATTGCTGTTGGGTAGGGTTGTAGTGATTGTAGGCTCGACGGCTTTCGGCTGAAAATAAAGCTCCCAACCGATTTCGACGCGTCTCATCGGCTCATTCCACATGACCTGTGCGCCTAAAGCTTCCGCGGTAAATTTGACAGGAAGATAGAATGCATAGTAATCGCTTCCGTTTTCAAATACTTCTCCTTTTACTTGTACTGCGTAAGGAGCAAGTTCGGACGACGGAACTGTAAGCGCTTTCCCATTTAACGTCGCTGATGTGGAACCGAGCGTATAAACCAGTACATCCTTATTCAGGTTAATCGTAATTTTGCCTGGATTTAAGTTGCCGTCCCAGGTGAAGGTACCGGGCAGTGCTTCGATCATATCTCGAAGAGGGGCCATCATCCCATTCACATTGCCGTACCCGAATTTCATTTCAGGTTTCAGAAAAAGTCCGTATTCCAATTCTTGCGGTCCAAACTTGCCGGCATTCGATTTCATCGAGTAGTTGGGCTCTGTCTCAACGATCCCGCCCCATTTGACAATTAAATCACTCAGATCTACTGCTTCACCTGCCTTGGCTTGATTTGTGAAAGCGGGTACAAAAAGTGATACGCACAGCATACAAACCATAAATTTGACAAAGATGCCCCTGTACATTTCTCCTACCTCCTAAAATAGTTATTACAACTCTACTCCATCATTCTAGTATGTTGTATATATTATTTCAATAAAAATGAATATTAACGCTTAGAGGAACGGAGGATTCTAATTTTGGGATCAAAATTCTCTAGAATGAATCTTTCTCATCTCCGCTTCGCTCGTTTTGCATTAGCGGTTCGAGTACAACCGCAAAATGATCGCCAACAGCAGACAACCGAGAGCAATGATATCTATGATAACGACATTTCCGATCTTATTGTTGAAACCTCCGATGGAATAAGCAAGCATAATAAACGATGCTATACTGATTATCCCCCCGATGAAAGCGAGCAGTTGAAGCATGGGTTGAAATGCGGCGCTGGCGGAATTTAACAGGGAGGGATATTTAAAGGCCTCTATGCGAAATATTGCCGGAAGCGCCGGCGTGGCGATCGGCAATGTTTATCGTTATTACAAGAACAAGGATGAATTGTTTGATGAGCTTATTCGACCAGTCTATGAGCGCTATGAGGCTAACATGGCCGAAATGGGACAAAAGCTCAACTTGAGCTACAGCAATGATCTCCCCGATGTGCTCAAGTATTATAGCAAAATCGAAGCGACTCTGATTGATTTGTTCAAGACCTTCACCGCTGAAATGACCATTGTCTTCAACCGTAGCGAAGGCACTAAGTACGCGCATGCAAAGCACGACTTGATCCATCTTTCTTTTTCCGTTATCGAGAGCATGATTCTGAAGGCCAAGAGAAATGAGTTCCTGAATGAATATGAAACGGCTCTTGCTCGAATGTTATCCTCCTCACTCGTGGAAGGATTGTGCCTTATTCTTAGGGATAACGAGGAAGGGGATACGTACAACAAGCTTGTAGACCAGTTGCTAATCATCTATTCCGCAGGTCTGAATTCCGTTATCCAACAAATGCAGACTTCAGGGAGCGATCAAACAGAATGACAAAAAACAAAAAAGCTTCCATTACCCTACCTCTCATCGTTATTGCCTTTGTATGTCTCGGATATGTCATAATCAAATCGCTGACTTCCCCCTCAAGCAGCAAGAGTTATACGGCAACTGACATACAAAGCATTCAGGTCGACGTCAAAAATGTCAAAGTCCATATTAATACCACGGAGGGTCGGGAAAATAAAACAGAGGTTGAGGTTGTTGCCAAGGGCAAATATGACAGCAGCCATATCCATATAGAAACGAAAAACAATGCTCTTGTCATTGAGCAAACCGGATCTCACAAACTGCTGAATGTTAACTTTAACAATAGCTTGGATGTTTTTGTGAAAGTCGAAACGAACGGGACGAAAAACCGGTTGGATCGAACTGCCGTCTCCAGTCAAAACGGCAAGATAGCCATCGAAAATCTCAACAGCCGAGCGATCGTCGTTCAATCCGAGAACGGGGAGATCAATATGAAAGAAGTCTCAAGCGACGAGCTTTCGGCCCATTCCACGTCCGGTGCCATTCGTTTGGACGGGGTCAATACATTAAAACTGGACACAAAAACGGAAAATGGCAGCAATCATATCGTATTTAGCGACAAGTTGGAGAAATTAATTGCAAATTCCACAAGCTCCTCGGGAAATATCAACTATATATTTCAAAATGATATCAAGCTTAATCTCAAGTGGAAGGGCAAATGGGACAGTAAGCTCAAAAGCGATGAAGCCTCCACGAATAAAATTGTTATGGAATCCGACTCGGGCCATATGTCCGCCAGTAGAAAGTAAGGAGAGGAAAAATTATGCGCAAGGATTACATCGATTGGCTCAGAAATATAGGCATCCTGTATTTGTTCCTTTATCATACTGCAAGAATATTTGATGACCTCAATCCGTTCTATATCAAAGGGGAAACGAATGTATTCTCATCTCTTGTAATTCATTCCTCCTTCTGGTTTATGCCGCTGCTCTTTCTTCTGGCCGGCATGTCAAGCTTCTATGCGCTTCAGAGGAGAACGGCAGCCCATTATATCAAGGAGCGATTTCTGCGGCTGCTGATCCCACTCGTTATTGGGGCTTTGATCATCGTCCCTCCGCAGGGGTATTATGCGAGAAGATTTCATCTGCACGAGGAAGAAAGCTACCTCGCATTTTTGAAGCGATATTTTACCGATATTTCCGATTGGTCCGAATATGCAGGCGGCATTTCCCCTGCTCATTTGTGGTTTATCCTATTTCTTTTTCTCATCTCGGTCGGTCTTTTGCCGCTGATGCTCCGGATAATCAGGAGGCAATACTCACCATCGTGGATGCGTCATCCCCTTTTCATTGTCTTACCATTTGCAGGCTTGTCCGTTCTTTCCTCCCTACCGGATGTGAGCGGTAAGAACATTTTTCTCTACGCCGGGTACTTTATGTTAGGATTCTGCATGGTAACCAGTGATACGATCATGGATCTGATTGAGCAACATCGTCGGCACTACCTAGTGGTGACGTTAATAGGAACAGCCCTTCTTTTCTGGGAAATCTACACCATTGGAAGCCAGTCTGGCTTTGTTTTTACCGCTCTCCACCTGCTTCTTTATTGGGTAACTCTGCTTACGATGCTCGGGTATGGCAAAAAGTATCTAAACCGGAAGTCAACCTTTATGACCTACTTTAACCCAGCTGCTTTTCCCGTCTATATTTTGCATCAGACTTATCTCATTATGATCGGGTATTATGTTCTAAAAGGGATCAATCACGGCTTCATACCGTGTCTGCTTTGGTCTCAAGGCCTGAAAACAAACACGTGATTACCATAGCTGCCGCGAAGCGAGCCTCTTCACTATCGTTTGCTTAAGATTGCTTTGTTACAGTCAATTCTTAATGTCGAAACGATATGTTTGACATAATGCATCTAATTCCAGAATCTTCTGACGTACCTCAGGCAAGACTTTATCAATCGGGATACCATTTACAAATGGCTGTTTATTATACACTTTTCTTACTTCAGCTTTAAATTCACCTTGATCACTGTTCTTACAAATAGTTACTCTATGAGGTTCATTTACTAGAACGTTAATTAATTCTTTTACAATCCCTGAAACGGATCCTTCTAGCATAGACAGCAGCTGATAATCGGTCATTTGGTCAATCGTTTTATAGATTTCAGGATTTTCTTCACTAAATAAAATGATCGCTCTGGATAGCAGCTCATCCATTGCTAAAAAATGCGGGTTCAAAAATATTCGATTATCCTTTATTACAGCATCCAAAATGTGAATAGCTGTATTCTCATCAGTATCAATGACGTTGTTATAAAAGTTTATCTTTTTTATTAGGATTGCCGGATGAATGATATATTCCCCTGCTCCATACGTATCACGCATGAAACTGTCAAAATGATCAATGCTTATTCCGTCCGATTTACTGCTTAAAGGAGTATTTTGATTAAGCAAATCGATAATTTGTGATGGGTTTAAACTATGCTTTTCTAATATGTTGCGAACTGGAAAAGAACTAATGTTAGCTTCCGTGAGCAAATGATGGTTTTTCCCTAACGACTTTTCTACTGAATGAGAAAAGGGAAGATGCCCGATGTCATGTAAAATCGCTGCGGCATGCAACTCACGCCATTCTGGGAAAAAAAACTTAGTAAGCGACCAGACTCCTACTGTGTGTTCAAAGCGAGAGTGAGTTATGGGACTGATTAAAGCGCCTGCACCAAAATGATGCAAATGTTTCAACCTTCTCAAAGTAGCACTTTGGAACAATTCTATTTCAAAAGGTACCACAGGAGTCTCTATCTGATACAATGGTTCCCATATAATATCGCCTGTAAATGTTTGTTGTACTTGCTTCATATAAATTGTTGTCCTCCATGCATGTTGAGTGGTTATAAAAACTTGAGAGCGCTAATGACAGCGCACACGACTTTATTCGAATTTATTCGACTCAAAACCATTGCCTGCTCCCAAAAACCTGCATTTATACAGTCTTTGGCCGATATATCCGAAGTCTCATTGAATTCATGCAAATGTGCATTTATTTTTTCATTTTTAGCTGAATCGGAGCGTTTTCCATGAAAATGGATGTACTTTTGCAGGTTTGTTCTCTCTACAGCAATTCCGGTAGGGAAATAACTGCGTTTTTGCAGGATTTTGTCAGGACTTATGGTCGGAGGAGGTTCAAGTACTGCCGGTTCGAAAGCTTCCATCGATCCCGCTCCAGAATGTAACATCTGGCTTTTTCAATCCTTCAAGATTTAATACAACTAGCCGCCTCTAAGATAAAATCCTGCGAATTCATGAGCTAGAGTGAGTATCACAAATCATTCGCGGGAGCGAAACGAATTCTGCTATATCTCCAACTTATACCAGCCGGCTTCTCCTAAGAAATCGGATCTCGACAACCCATTCTCACCTAATAAGATACGGTAGTTCGTTATAGTTCCATCATGAGCAATTATAAAAACTTTCTTTGTACACAACGTTTTGATCCAATTAATTAGTCCCAATCCAAGCGGCTCAAACGCTGATTCAGTGAGGGTATTAATTCCAGTGTTCCATAATTCCTGGTTATCCTTATCTAGTACGATAAAGTCACTATGTTCACTTATTATTTTATCAAGGGAATAGTTGATATCACATTTAGATACATAGGCTTCTGGGTTTTGTGGTATTGGAAACATTCGCGGTCCAACTAGTGGGCTCACATATTTTTTAGTTAGCAGCAGGTCACTCGTAATAATGTTTGTGGTCTCAATTGTTCTTATAGTCGGGCTAGCAATATACACACTATCCTCACTAAAAGAGAATACTGACTTCAGACTAGCCACCTGATCACGACCTCTTTCAGTCAAGCGAGGGTTTTCGGTATTTAGTCTGTTTGGGATATCTATGTTATGTACTCCTTGTCCATGGCGAATAAAAATAATTTCCAATATTGTACACTCCCTTCCGTTCTAAAAACAAACGTCGCCTTGGCAGCGAGGCTCGAATCACCGATTTAGTATCCGTTGAGCTTTCGTGTTTCGTTAGTTGAATGCAATTATTTTTTTTCAGTTTCCACAGTAAACCCCTGAATATTTCCTAGATTTACAATTTCCTGTTTCGTCATTCCTTTAGTATCGAGAATTAATTCTCCTTTTACCTCATAGTAAGCAGCGGGGCTTAACAACAGGTTTACGGGGAAGACGCTATTACCCGATATTACGTGCGAGTGAAGCGAGTCAGGCAGTTTCATTTTTACATCGTTAACATAGTTTTTTTCTGTACTATCATTCCAAATAGTTGCCGTAAAAGACAGCTTTTGCTTATAAAGATTTGTTGTATTCTCATCCACTGCACCCATTGCACTATTCCAACTGCTAATGACAACACCCTTATGCTGAATATCAGGTGACCATTTATGGTTTTGAAGCCACAATGCCCCGACAACTACTATCAGAAACACAATAATCGATCCAACATTTTTCTTATTAGGCATAAATTGTCCCTCCTCTGTTGTTATTAATTTCATCTAACTGAAGAAGGTGGCTGTCATTTTCCGAATCGAGCTTAACCGAAAAACCTATAGAGAGATAAAATACATCGGCAATAGGGTTATCGGTCCTTAATACAAGCATTTTATAGTTTTTTCTAGCTTCTGCAATAACTGAATCCATTAATGTTCGCCCAATCCCAAGTCGACGTACTCTTGGTGAGATATAAAGCCGACGAACACGACCAACTTCTTTGCTTTTAGCATAGGGATCTCGATTCAATCCACAAACTCCTACAATTTCGTTGTTCTGATAAGCAATAAAGAGTGCTTCCCCTTCTTTATCGAATTTATTTGCTCCAGTTTCATAGTCGTTTACTAACCGTTTGATATGACGAAATCCTTCACTTGCACTTTCTTCAACCAACAGTATTAATTTATGGGTATCTAGATGATTAACTTTTTGGATAATAATTTCATTCACTTAAACCCATCTCCTCAAATTTTTTTCAAATTTGTTTCTGCAACTTTGCTGAATTATCCTGCCCACTTTAATAAACAAAAAGAGAGCTGCCGCGAAGCAAGCCCCTCAACCACGTAGCAACTCTTTGTGAAGCATAAGTGGATTATCATTTAACAAATAGTTAATTAGCTCTTCTCCGTAGATCGTCATTGTTTCTTCCCATGGGTGACCTATAATTCCCCATGAAAAATCCCTTGCAAGAAAGAAGTGATAATCCCCGTCTGGATAAATTGAAATTATCTAATCGCCATTATCCACCCTCCATGGCACGTGTCTTGGAAATTCCAGTCTTGCATCCACTAAATAACAGTCATGCTGCCAATCTAAAGCATAAAAAAGCTCCCCTCGTAGGGTGCATTTTTGAAACGCTATAACGGATTTTGCCTCGAAATCTCTGATGAGTTTTTCATCGTAACAGTTGGATATGTCATATTTGATGAACGGGCTGGGCGTGCTATACGACGGAAATATTTTGGTACTAGGCCCTATAATTTGGGTTTTATTGGTCCGGTAAGACTTTTATATCGTTCCCTTAATCTTAATTTAGCTATATACAAAATCTGCCCTACATGTTCAGAAAAATGGGCCGCACATTGATGCAACATGTCTAAATTGGTTCTGTCAGAACCTCTCACCACTTGAATTGCATCGAGTTGTTCTTCAGTTATGCATTCGATTGTTGAAATGACAAAGTCAAAGCGCTCCTTGATGAGTTGCTGTAATTCCTCATTAGGTACTATAATTGCTCCCAACTCTTCGTCCCTACTACGACTTATTGTTCTATGTAATATACCTTTCTCGATACGTTCCTTTATGTAACCATTAATGTGCATTATTAAGTTTGAAATGCTATTACTATAGTTGTTCGGTCGCCAGTTTACATGTTCATCGTCAAGTTGTTCCAATACTTTTAGCATACTATCTTGAAGTTCTCTAAATTTTGCAATTAACCAGTTACGATTAAATTCATAATTCATGTGTACTACACCCCTTCTAAATACGAACCTGCGTTCTGCATAAGAATACCATAAAAATCTTATTTACAATCCCAACTTTTGGTAACAGCATATGTGTACTTTGAAAAATTCTCATAAGTTACATGGCCATAATATACAGGTACCTTTAACATCTTTGTTATTAACTCCCCTTGCTCTTCAACATTTGAAGGTAAGTTTTTTAATAACAATAATACAGGACATTCGTATTTTCCATGTTTCCAGTTATGTTCTCTTGAGATATTGAAATAACTACTTCCATTCAGATCTCTGGATACAGCTTCACACCATTCCCATGTATCTTCATAGTCACTATAGTAGTCAGGTAAATATAAACTTATTTTCAGATCTTCAGTAATTTCAGGTAGTTCTTTTTCAATATAAAACCAGAATTTGTTTTGTTTCACTAAGTATCCTCCTTTGGAAATTTCGAAGTGAAATTGGTGTCTTTTTATTAAATTTTGATGCTGATAACGAGAGGGTATTTCTTGTTTACTCTTTGAGATGCCACCTTTATAGAATAAGTACATTCCCTATTTACAATACAGTACATTTGTTCGCATGTAAATATTTACCTATTTAATTAAGCTGCCCGTTACTTAAATAAAGAAAAGAGGAGCTGCACAGCTGCAGATCCTCAACTAAAGCAAAGCCCATTTCTTAGGCTATACAGGAATTTTTAACGTGATGATAAGGTTGTAAAGATTGGGTTGATTACTTCGTTGTACTTACCCAATACTTCCAATATCAGTTGTCGCCCCATTCGTGTTTTCGATGGTTCTAAAACTTTCGTTTATGATACGGAATACCCTCCCCTTCTTCGCAATACTGTTTTAGACTATACAAAAAAATAGCCCAGTTATAATTACATATACGATAAAATGTGGACACTTCCTTCCAATTCATCTGACGAAAAATGATTGAAGTTTTCCCGTTTTTTTCCTCCAAATCAAAAGAAATAGTCGTACCTATCCATTCTGGATCTGAATCCACACACTGCCACAGGATCCTTTTATCAGTAACAAGCTCATCAACTCGCATCTTTGTTAAGCCTTTGCCGCCGAAAAAGAATTCATTTATACAACCGATCTGATCATTGACTACTAGTTCATTTGTCCATACTTCTGAAAGTCCTTTTGCAGTGGTTAAAGCTTCATATACCGTTGAAGCCGGAACATTTACAGTCTGCATGTGCTCGATATTTGCCATCGTGCTCATCTCCCTTTTTTTAAGGATTTATTTTTAATACATTAAGAATTTTCAAATCTTCTTTGATTTTATCATGCTATAGTTGATGTGATTTCTTCTCGATTGCTATGTAGTTCTTGATAAATCTATTCCTTCGCGTAGCATAGAGATTATATATGTTTAATAGTCATTTAAAGCCGCTACCATATTTTCAGTATTTTGTGAGAAGCCATGTCTTTGATAAAAGTTAACGCTTTTATTACTTGGCCAAACAATAAGTAGCTCAAAATTTTCATCTTTTGCATTCAATTTTGCCATTTCAAGAATCTCTCCACAAATTCCTTTATTTCGATGCTCTGGAAGGGTATACACGTTTGTAACATATCCTAAAGGAGATATTTTTTTACCGGGTCGAGGAACTACATCCACTTGTTGAATAAAAACATGAGACAGTATTTCACCATCTCTTTCAGATAGCCAAATAGTCCACCGGGGGTCATCTAATGCCGATTTTAAAAACTCTCCATATACTTCTAAAAATTCCTTATACACTTGAGGTTGCACATCCTCATGTTCTAAAGTAAATTGCCAACGCATGTTGATTAATTGTGGAATGTCATCAAGACGGGCTATACGTATATTCACCTTCTCACTCCCTTAATCATTAAATCTGTTTATTAATACAAGAAATCTTTTCAGAATCCTTTTATGTAAATTACATTCTACCCTTTAGGATAATGAAACTGCCGATTCTTTCAATTGCAGCCGTCTTGTAGCTAATCAGCTGGCGTGTTCACTTAGCGAAATCACCCAACAAAGGCATGGTTTTTCTATTGAAACTCCTGCAGTACCATTAGTATTGTTAATTACACTTGAATAGTTATCCCAATTAAAATAAAAAGGCCCTATGTCAATTTTTTTATTGTCACGTTCTAATATAAAATCCTTCCAGATGATAATATCTTCTTCTTTGTCAATTTTGACTGAAATAAATCCACATTCTTCATCTCCACACAAGGGACAAACTAAAATTAGATAACGGTAATACAAATATTCGTGTGGCTTTCTAAGCAGAAAGTAATCAATCATTAATCTTTGATTTTCATTAGTACCCCAACCTAGGGCAGGGACCATATCATATTTTATTAGTCTTTTATATAACGAAATACCATCTATAATGATATCAGCGAATAAAGTATTTTTGTTTCCATCTTGATTTGGATCAAGTTCCTCATATCGACTTGAAAGTCTAGTATCTAAGCAATTTATTAGTTTCATTTTACCTCCTTTCAGATGGTGAAGATTTACTACATGCAATCATATAGTCACCTCCAAAAAATAAACGTGAAAATGTGGAGGTTTGTTACCGAGTGAACTAAATATTGTTAAAATTATGGATAACTGCCCGTCCCTCACAACGCAGCTGCCGATCTTATGCCAGCAACCGCGTCTAAGTTGTTTGTTGAGCTTTAGTGTTCAGTCCCTCAGTTGATTCTATGACTTCCAAGATTCTTTCATCCATCCACCTAAAGGCTCAAGTACATAAGTACAAACGATTTCCAATTCTGGACCTAATCCAGGTAAGTTAAGACATCTCTCAACCAAATTTGCCATAGTGGTATCACGCGTTCTTAATTCTTCGAGTATATACTTCGTTTTTACTGCCCACCATTTATGCTGAAATTCTCGACCATTATAAAATAGGCTCTGTCGTCCAAAATTTACAAACTCACCTATGTAGCAAAGATCAATGTCGCTATGATCGCTATCCTTTCCTGTTGCATATGAACCGCTAAGGACAATGGTTTCCACACTAGCACGGGTTGATAAGTCCTGCTCTAAAAAAACTTTAATAATATCCATTATTTCGGACTCAGATTGAACCTGGAACCTCACCTCTTCAACACCTTTTCTCACAACCTGCCCTTCAACGAAACTCGCAAACTGAAGCTACCTCGCCCTTCCGATCATTAAAGCATGATAGTTGACGATCATTAGGCCTCTTGGAGTGGTATACTGAAGAAATATTTCCTCAACCTGTTTCAGGCATTCCTGCCAGACAATTTTCTTTAATGTTTCCTTCTGGCCAAAACATTTCTTGATCAGGACATCCTCAGGTCTCGACAAATATTCAATCTCTTCATATATCTGTAATTCAATTTTTTCTAGATTGCTTTCGGACAGTTGGCGTTCAAACTTGGCTTTAATATCTTCTAGGTAACTGTCCGGAAATGGATAATATAATCCTGGAAAAAGGTTTCGAAGGCCACCGTCTGTTCCACAGTGATACAATCCCAGCACTATGCCGCCGGGTTTAATAACCCTATGGCCTTCTTCAATTCCCTTGTGGAATAGCCACGGCCCCTTTTTCGTGTAAACGACGTCAAAAGAGTCGTCGGGAAACGGCAACCGTTTGTCGGCATCAACGACAAAAAATGTTACGGATTCGCCTGTTTCCTCTATTGCTGAGGCTATGTATTCCTCATTGATGTCAATCCCCATGACTTCTTTTGCTTTGTGAGCAAACGTCTTAGTGAATTCACCGTGGCCGCAGCCAACGTCCAATACCCGTACGTTCTCCTTGAGGTAGGCCGCAATTTTATCCGCAAAAATTACTTCGGCTCGCGGTTCATCGAACACCGAGTTCCATGGATATTTGTACCTTCCGGTTTCAGAGGCCAAATTCGCGTGCCACTCAGCAGTCTGAGGCGGAATCCAATCAGGATGTTTCATTGGGTCGAATAATAATTTCGGCATGTTAACAACCCTTTCCTAAAAAAATATCTATTACTAAGTATACGGTATATACTGTAGGTCATGTAAGCAGTTTCATTTTGCATTATTCTATCCGTGGCTCCAATAAACAAAAAGAAGAGCTGCCACTAAGGCAGACTCCTCAACTATATTAGATTAATCCATTATTTTGCTCCAAGAT
Organism: Paenibacillus radicis (ex Xue et al. 2023); assembly: GCF_024722015.1. Classification (GTDB taxonomy): domain Bacteria; phylum Bacillota; class Bacilli; order Paenibacillales; family NBRC-103111; genus Paenibacillus_S. The sequence goes on from NZ_JANQBD010000002.1 coordinate 33,836, forward strand.
AAAAGCTTCGGCTTGATCAACAAGTGATTTTATTTCCTCAACCGTATCCAGAATCAATTCTCCTTCGAGATACTCCGTCTTTAAATTCTTATAATATTCTTTGAGTTCGGATAAGCTAGTAATCAACTGATTAGGTAGAGGATTTACACTTCGTTCAGCTAGTCTCTCAGACCAAGTTGTCTCATTGCTACATGTACATAGGAATGTTTTTAATTCCCCGCCTCTTTCCTCAACCCAGGTCTTTAAACTCCGTACGCCATCAGTGTTATTCAACCCAAAATCAAGTATAATAGTGGCACCAGAATCAAGAACCGTTTGTAAGAAACGATACAGAAATTCGAAACATATTTTGTTTCTCAAATCATGCTCGGGAACAAAACCAGCAACTGAATCGTAAATATCGTCCTTATGTAATACAGGTAGTTTGAGTCTTTTACCAAGCTCGTTTGACAAGGTTGATTTACCAGTCCCAGATTTACCCCTAAATAAGATGATTTTAGACATATTGTTATTTGACATCGAAATACTCCATCAATTCATCCAGTAGCAAGTTGGCCGCTTTGTACCCGCCGGCGGAGTTCCAAATACCTTCATCTACCTTAATCACTTTATTGGCTTTCGTTACGTTTAAGTTTTTAAATAACGGATCATTCAACCATTCTTTTACCACCTTTGCTGCATCCGTCTTCCCTTTCGTTTCCGAAACGAAGTAGAACAGGACATCTCCATCCATTTTAGTGATACTTTCTTTATTCAAAATTTCAATGAAAGAGTCCTTATCCTGCGACTCGGGACGTGCGATGCCCAGTTGGCTCAGCAGCACACCGGCAAATGTCTGTTTCTGGTAGATTCGCACTTGCGCCGCCGAGAAACGAACCAGCGAAACTTTCGTTGCCGCCTTGCTGCCGAGCTTAGATTTTACTTCGGCTACACGCTTGTCGAAAGCAGCCATAACTTTCTCGCCTTCCTCTTTCTTATTTACCGCCTCTGAGTACAGCTTGAAATTGACTTTCCAATCCCCAACCAAGTCAGCCGCGAACACCGTAGGAGCAATTTGCTTCAGTTGATCATAAACTTTCTCCTGCCTCACTTTGTTCCCGATAATCAAGTCCGGTTTCAAGGTGGCAATCAGTTCAAGATTAGGTTGCAATTCATCTCCGACGACAGTTACATTCTGCATATCGTTCTTGATATGGTCGTACCATGGTTCGCCAATCCAGGACATAACGGCTCCCAACGGTTTAACACCGACTGCGAGCAGCGCTTCCGTCCCCTCATTGGTCAAGATAACGACTCGGGATGGCGTACCCTTGATCGTCGTTTCGCCCATCGCGTGTTTAATGACTCGCGGGGCATCGGCTTCCTTATTCGCAGAGGATGGAGATACATTAACGGTCGGGATCGGTGTCACTCCATTCGTCATTGTCGGCGTTGCCGTTGACCCTGATGAACAAGCGCTCAGCAATAATGTGAAACAGATGGCGACCATCGCAGTCATCCAGGCTCTTGACTTCTTATACATCTGTGAATCTCCCTCTTCCAAGTAGTGATAATGGTTCTCATAACCATTATTACTATAGCGTCTAAGCCCACTCGCCACAATGGGATATTCCGACAGCGGGAATGGATTATTTCGACGCCATTCCCGGGCATATAACTCTTTAAATCTTTTGGGAGAGACGCCCTCCTGCTTCTTGAAAATCCGGCTGAAATAGTAACTATCCGCGTACCCGACACTTTCAGAGATCTCTTTTAGCGTTTTATCCGTATAGACGAGAAGCGCCTTAGCCTTGTTCACCCGAAGTTGAATCAAATACACGATCGGGCTTGTATCCATTTGATTCTTAAACAAACGGAGCAGCTGTCTGGACGTACATTCCAGCGTGTCCGCCAACACTTCCAGCGTCAACGTTTCCTGATAGTGCTCCTCCATATAATAAACAGCTTGGCTGACGAGATCGGGACGAATGACGTCGCCCCCTTGTTCGTGCAGTTGCTCTACCAGTTCGTAAAGCAAGTGATAGAATAGCGTTTTCACTTTGAGTTTATCGAGCTGACTGGGTGCCTGCCATATTTGATACATATGCTCCAGCTTCTGCAGCCAAGATATTGGAAACTTAGGCGCTAAACTATAGCACAACTGGAACGGATTCTCACGCTCCATCAGATTGACCAACTCATATCGGCTCGGAAGCGGCAATGTTGCCTTATATAGCACCATAAAATATTGCAGTTGCTCGACAGCCGCAATATCAAGGCTAAGCCCCTTCCCCACGTGTAGAACATGAAATCGCTGCATGCGGCTTTCGATTCCGTCTATGTGCAACTGGGCACTACCGCTAGTGACATACAGGAAAGCGCTTGTCGGCACGCGATATCCGCGCATCACTTCACCAGGCTCCAGCAGCATGAGACGAACGTCCATCACTCTGATGATAGCATGATTCCACAATACGATATGGTCGCTGATTCTCATAAATCGGTCATTCCTTTCTTTCAATCTATAAAACTATCATATCATAATTGAAAATAATTCTCATTATCATTAGAGGCTCGGAGCAGGCTGCCGCGGTACCTGCTCTGTTACCTTATTCAACTATAGTTCCTATTAGAGTTTGCCTCTTGGGATTTCTGGTGAATATCCTCTTTATTATTTATTTGGAGTATTTGAAATGATTTGTTTAACGAATAAAACATCCGCTCCCTGTGGTGTGTTCATAGTAATGTCGTAGGTGATACCTCCGGGTTTGCTCATCACCACCTTGACTTCTTTGTCTTTCGTGCTGACTTCGGTAATGACCCTGTCCGAATCTATTACGATTTTCTTCTCGCCGATCGTAGCTTTATTTTGCAGTATATCTACTTCATCTGAACTTATCAAATTGGAGCAATAGACTAATGCAACAGTTAGGGCGAGAGAACCTCAAAAAATATTTTACTATAAAAACTGTCAATGTTTTTTCGCATAACTGCCCGTCTAGCACAAAAAGCTGCACGCGGTAGCCTCAAAGAGTCTATTCAAGTCGGTTGATTGTCGAATACCACACTGAACCGAATAACCCATTGCATTCTTTAAAAACCATCAATAGCTGTTTAAGCACTTCCAAGTGTATAAGGAAGTGCTTAAACAGCTATTGATTCTTCAGCTTTCTCCATCTGCTAGCTGGTAAATTTATACTTTTTTGAGTCTCACATAGCTTAAAGGACACCCATTACCATTGCTCTGATCTTCCCTTCATCTAACTATGCAAGCCCCCTTCCAGACGAGGGCGCTGACGATAGTGACCAATCGGGATTTGGATAAGACAGGTTTTTCCTTGTGGAGCCAAATTATAAATTTCATCACAAATACTTGGATTAAATCCGAGCAGGGGCCGCCCTCCCATTCCGACAGCAGATGCCGTTAGGAGTAAGCGATGTACAAGCATCCCCGCTTCCATCTGTTGAATACGGTATCCTCGGTACCCTATCAACGATTTGAGATGGTCCTTGTCACCAACCACATGCAGACATAACGGTACTTGAAATAGATTAACGTTATCCATGGACATTCCCTGTTGCAACCATATCCGATGATCTCCGGGAAGTACGCGGCGCAATAAATGTGCTGAATTGTCATAACGGTAAGCGCCGTCCGGTATGCCTTCAACGTTATTCAAACAACAGTACAGGAATATACGAGACACATTTTCAAGAGGTCCCTTCAAATCATTGTGATATGAGAAGGAAGACGCAGTCTCTTGCAGCAAAGCGGCCACATTCGTTTGCGTCACCTTGTTCAATACGAAATCCGACTCAGGTGAATACCGCTTTCGGCAAATCGAAGCCAGATCATACGATAACCGCTCAACACGGGGCATATATATCGCCTGTATCCCTCTATCAACATGCTTCAATGCCCTGACGTGACGAAAAGCTCCAGTTGAATTTTGCATGGATGCTTCGTTCATCTTGGTCAGCATCGGAAACTCCTTGATTTTTTGTGACCGCACATAATGTTCATGCCGAATGACTGGTAGTTCCCTGCACAAATCATCCGCAGAAATACCCTCTTCTCCATAAATTCCATTATTATTCCAGATTGTGGGCTCCATCGAGAGCGGAATCACCGCATACACACTCTCCTCCCGATCGGATACCCCGAGCAGATGGTTGACCGCACGATCAAGAAACTGGAAATACACATCTGATTCGTAACCGAACCGTTTCGTTACTTCAAGTAACTGCCCGATCAGTACACCCGTATCTAGACCCTGCAGACGAAAAGCAAAATTATTGTATTTATAAAAATTTTTCCAAAACATTACCGACACAAATACAATACCAAAACTAGCCGACACATCGTATCGGTTGCCGAGAGCCTGGTTCATATAGGAATCGAAATTTCCTTTGCGAAGTAATACCAAACGATGGTGAGCCGCATCATAATGGTAAACTCCGACAGGAACATCCTTTGTCTTCAAATATATATACAGTTCATTCGGGTACAACCCGCCACCTGATGGGATGAAACGTCGGTATATCTGCAACGGGCGCTCTGATTCTTTTATGGCATTTGCTACAGGGTATTGGCTTAGTTGAGTGAGGCCATATACATGCCAGAGGAAATGACCGATTGTTATCAGATCAGGATTGGCGGGCGATTCATGTCCAATAAGCTTTAGAGGTACTTCCGAGGACAAAGGAATGACCGGCAAGTTGCGATAGAGCTTATAGCTAAGTGGCGCGTCCTCCCAATCAATTTCCTTATCCGGCTGACTCGACTCAGAGGTATCCGCATGCAGACTTTGCAGGAATTTGTCCAGACTCATCCTTCTCCCTCCTCAGGCCGTTTCATGGAAAAGGATGCGGATGCGGATTGAGTTGTTCTAGAAGCAACGGCTGCTTCACATAACCGAGTAGCGCTGGTACTTTCAACACCCTCTCTAGTTCAGTCACACGGGTGAGATGATATCCGAACGTCATCGGCAGCATTCCTGGAATCAGTACTTTCACACAGTACAATTCGTTTCGTTTCAATTCCGGAGTTGTCTGATCTACCACAATCACATCGAGGTTCAACTGGCGGAACATCAGAAGAACATCCTTCAAGTCATCGGTCAGGTCCGAATGCGTCGGTGTCCGGTTGAATTCCTCCTGAAATGTTCGCAGAGGGCGGTTTTCCTCCAGCAGAAATTTCAGGCGCTCCTCTGCTTGCGGCAAGCTGTACAGCATTGAATGGTCCTCCATCCCGAGCACTAGCGATGGGTCATGGAACATTTGCACATACCGCTCCCGGTTAGCCTCGAACTTTTCGTCAAGAGTCAGCATCATCCCTGATAATTCATGAATTGCACTTTTGGCCGCACGAACTGGATCCGGATGTGCTCCAGCCGCGCAAATCAAGTTTACTCCCTTAGTTTTCGTATTTTTCGCCAATGCCCAAACGCTCGGGATTCCGTTCTCCATAGTGGCGTTATACAAATGCAATTCAAATCCCGCCACCGTTTGCAATCGGCTGACCATGAGTTCCAATTCTAGATCGCCTGCCGATAAAGGATCAAGCCGAGGAAGCGGCAGCTGTGCGTACCAAGTCAACAAGAATGAATCTCGCTCTACCACTTCCATAATGCCGTAGAAAATGGCCTCCTCCAAGGTTCCTCCCAAGGCGCATCCGTTGGATGTTTCATAAACAAACCCTTGTCCGCAGCTCGAACTGTAATAAGCGAGCTGCTGTGGAACCATTATCGGACTTTGACGCTCAAATGAATAGCCCCAAACCCAATCGATTGGCTCGTCTGGAGTAAATGGCTTGAAAGTAAAATCAGGTAGGTTATACTGGTCCGTCGCGTATAAGCCAACCGTGACAGGATTCAGAGCATGATCCGCTAAATTGCGGTAACTGTCTCTGATCATCGTCCTTTTGCCGCGGGGCGCCATACCACAATACCGCTCCAATCCCTCCATTATGGCAGTCAACTCGCTATCCGCATAGGAATGAGTTCGACCTGCCGTTGCCTCGTCTTGGTTAAACATCGGAAGATTTACACTCACATCGGCAAAAGGAGATAAGAGATCGATCATTTTCCCATTCAAAAAGCCAGTTTTATAATCCAGATAATCTTCAATCAGAAATCCCTTCATGTCCTCCAACGAACGGCAGCGGTAGCTTTTCTCATTGATCTTAGGACTTGGTTGCAGTGAAATTCTGGCTGTAGTCGGTGTATCGTCAAGCAAACCACCGCAAACTGAACATAACGGATCTGGCAGAAAAAAGTGGCTTGTGCATTTCAGTGTTTTTAAGTCTATGAAATACATCCGTTCTTCCGAAAGGGGCCGATCGCTCTGAAGGATCCTCTGCAACTCCGCTACGAGCAGGAATGTCATCTGTAATAGTCCAGTACGGGATACCCACGCATCACTCGGTATTCCTCCAGTCTCCGTCAGACGCTGCTGCAGCATCAACATCTCTTTACGGTCACGTCCCGCCAAGAGACGCCGGGTATCGGCACATTGCGAACACCCGGACAAACCTGGGCGAATCAGCGGTCCTATCACTCCCTCACCAAATGCGATAAAGCCTCGTAGCCATGGAATTCCTGCTGCCCGAAGTAGTTCCTCCGCCTCCTCATGAACGGAAGGATGCCAAGCATCGTGCAGCACCAAGGCGAAATCCGTCGCTTCTGGTATTCCTGCCTTAAAATCGTGCAAACGTACAATCCGGCATAAGGCGGACATCTCTCTGCATACCAGGTCCGCCAACTCGCCTACCCCGATAATAGCCACCACTGTGTTCACCGGGACTCCTCCTCTCGCAGCAACACACCGAATACTCCTTCAGGTCCTTCTTTCAAAAAAGGTTCCACGGCCAGATCCACAACATAAAGCTCTTTACCATTCTTTCTCAAAATTTGTAAAGCTTCCTGCAAAACTTTCGGTTGTGCTGCTTCTTCACTTGATGGGACCACAAGATCAACCGCTAATTCTTTTCCAAAATTCACCGATGATGATTGAAGCACTTGGGCCGCACAGACTGCGGAATTATTCTGCACCCTATGTAATGCAGCTTTGAGCGCATTCTGCAACGCCATTGTACTATTCAAGCCAGTACTGCCATACAAGAAATCACCTGTACCGACCCATATTGTTGGGAATCCAAACACTTCCTCGCCGATGCCGATCACCGGCGCTCCCCTCATCGCAGTCAAAGCCTGTAAATAAAACCGGCAGCGTTCATCCTCCACCTTACTTAACTGAGTCCGAATAACAGGATGCTTCCGATCTTTCTGTTGCCTGGCTAGCTGCTCGGTTAAATTTGCTTGCAAACCGCGGATAACGCCTTCCGCAGCCGTTTCCCCTACTCCGATTCCGACAATTTCTTTCGTATTTACGACCATACTGATCAATCGTGATACATACGCTTCAATTCCGGTCAAACCCGCTTCCCTCCGCGCCTCCTCATGCGTCAGTCCTGCACAGACTAGCTCCGGCTGCAGCTTGGCAGGTCCCTCTGACAACGGTTCAACCGCCTGAACACGACATTGAGAGAGCGGTAGCTGCCTTAGCGCCCCTTCTTCCCAAATATGGAGAATCCCCGTTTGTGTCGAAGTCAAATGGTTAAAGTATGTCAGCAAACGGTTCGTTGCACTTTTGTCCGAGCCTCTATCAAGCAAAAGATTCGATATTTGAACTCTTTGGGCTGCCGCAAATCCATGTATCATAGGATGCGGCATGAATGGATGCCAGCTTCCTTCCAATGTTTCCAGATCAAGCAGAAAGAACGAATTTCTTAACTCTGATTCTCCGGTCACTGTTTTAAATAGCTCGAACACGATCACATTTGCAAGCATCGCTCCCGCAGTGGATGAGAAGACATGCAGCGCCGGATCCTTATAAACAGCTGACTCGTGTAAGCGACGCCATGCGGATTCCCAACATCCCTCTGACGCTGGATGTACGACCGGGCCCGCCATTCCTGTCTGATGAAGGAACATTGCCGGCACAAAAATCTTATTCTCCGTTTTGCAAATCGAATGGAGATGCCGTAGCTCCTCAACATCTCCCTCCTGAGAGACATACAGAATCGATTGGAACGGCTGCACGACGTCTCGCCAGCCGTCAGCTCCTTCTATCCCCAGAGTGATTTCCTCAAGAAGCACCTCAGGATCCGTTCGGCGTGCGTGCTCCGCCAATTCCATCAGCCGCTGCCGATTCGTGGGCACAGATTCCGTTATCAGCATATGGAACCTGGGCAGTCCAGACTCAATCAAGGCTGAAACCAACGCAACGAAAAACGGACCTGACCCGATCGCTAAAACGCTAGCCTGTCGGTAACATTGAAACCGGTATGCGCCAGAGTCGCCGAAGCTGTCTAAAAAGGCTATTTGAGCAGCGTGCTTTTGGATAATCCCATTCGTCAATTGATGAGAACGATCTTGACTCACATCCCGAATAAATCCCTTTTGGTGTAGGACGTCCGCGATTTCATACACCCGGTCCCGGTGTGAGCTTGACAATCCGTCCGTCAAATCCTCCAATGTGTATTCTCCATTAAACATCGGAATTAGTTTTTCAATCCACCGATCGATCATCTCGCCTTCCATACGGAATGTGCCTAAGTTATTCCGGAAATATACACCCTCATTTGGAACTGGGAGAAAGAAGGTGTCTGCCTTTACTTTCAGACGCGCAGCAGGGGTCAAATTTGGCATTTTACTCCTCCTAACTGTTGCAGATAGCCAATTTGTAACATCAATCCTTCATTATCATATGTAAGCCTATTCGTCCCACATGCCTTTGTCTGTAATTATTAAATGCCCCTAACAGCCTATCGCTGTACAGGGGCATTCGCTTCTTCACGCCTATGCGGTTCTCTTAAGAAACTGGTAATGATGGGGATTAAGGGTTAACGACAGCGATGGTGACAAAATCCGCCGCAGCGTTGGTTGCAAAAACCACCACAGACTCCAGCACAGAATCCACCACAGACTCCAGCACAGAATCCGCCACAGACTCCAGCACAAAATCCTCCGCAGCCGCCGAAGCCACCGCAGCGGCCACCAAACCCGCCGAAGCCAACACATAGCCTTGAAGGATCTGCCGGGTTCACGCCAATCGGAAACTGACCCGTCGGGTACTGGCTTTGTTGATTCCAAGGTGTCATCTCACCGGCTTGAAATTGGGAAACGTTCAACTGTTGAAGCTCATTTTGGAAATTATTCATTGTAAATACCTCCACTTTTTTTGAAATTGGCATCAAGTAAAGATTGATCTTTATTGAACATGATAACAGTCTATGGAGCAGCATCCGCACTTGTTACTGATTCAAATGCCTATTTTATGGGCTTTTGTACCAAAACAACTATGACGGTTTGATATGACCTAATGAACTAGCATATTAGCCCACTTGAATTCCAGCAGTTCAATCTTACTTTGAGGATGTTGGGACCATATTACAGAGGTAAGTAGGCCGCCAAAATCCTGATTTCTCAAATTTTTACAAAATAACATATGTAGGCATATTTATGTCACTGGGACATTTATTCCATTTAATTACACATTATCTGCCGAGAAATACAATTTTTTTTATAAGGTGGGTCAATAAGTTGTTATGGGAAAAAGCCCTCAATCCCGGAGGAAAGAGGGCAGTGCATCTGTATCTATTAGATAAATGAACGAGAAACAATAACCAACAAAATAAATAGTACGAGAATTACACCCGTAGAAGTAAACAAACCTGCACAGCTACAACTGCCTCCTCCAACTCCCAATCCCATAGTGTCTTCCTCCTTCCTTTACAACTTCTGTATTTTATGAACGAATGAGGAATAGAGATTGGACTGTTTAACTAAATAGGCGCTTGCAACGGGGAATGTGTCGTTCCAAATTTGATAGATTTACATAAGATATTATATGGGTCATCCTCCAACTGATCCATTATTTCTCATAGCTCCTTCTGGATAGACGGTTGCATTCATTGCGCCGTCTATTGCACTGGATTCAAGAAAGCCTCCTTAGATACTTAACCATTCTCTTTGTACCATGGGTTTAAATGGACTAATACTTCTTCAACATCGGGATGCTGATTCATGATCGTTTCTTTAATGTGTCGGGAAATATCATGTCCGTTCTGAATGGTTAATTCTGCCGGAATACCGACTCTCACATCGATGATAATGTAATGTCCGTGGTCTCTTGCGCGAATTCGGTCAATTCGTTTTACTTCCGGAACCGATTGAACCAAGTTGATATATGCATTCAATTTCTCTGAATCGACATTCTTTTCCATCAAAACGCCAACCGATGCCTTTCCCATATGAACAGCCAACTTTAGCACAAAAAAAGCGACTACGATTCCAGCAATCGGATCTCCGTAAGACAAAAAAGTAATATTATAGTAATCCCCAACCATAGCTAAACCGATCCCGATTACTGCTGCAATCGAAGCATATACATCTGCAAGATGATCATAGGCCGTTGCGATCAAACCATTACTTTTCATTTTTTTCCCGATAGACATCGTATATACATAAAGCACTTGCTTCAAAATCAAAGAAAACGCTGCAGCGACTAAAGCTATAACGCTTGCATTATGGGGAGGTTCAAAAAGTACCTTTACAGAATGGTACCCCATATAGATTCCAGCCATCCCCAAAATAATGGCCACAATACCTGCACCCACAACTTCTGCTTTTCCGTGTCCATAAGGATGATCTTCATCCGGAGGCTGCTTGGATACACGCATGGAGCTAAGTGCCGCACCGGTAGCAACCACATCCCCCGCATTGTGAACGCCGTCAGCAATCAATACTGGACTATTAAATAATAAACCAACAGAAAATTTGATGCAGGTTAAAACGATGTTACTGATTAAACTGATCCAAATTGCAAAAGCTGACTGTTTATCTTCTCTGCTCATAACTTATTCCCCCTACCAGAATTATACCGAACATCCCTTCTCAAGTTCATAGTTCACAACGATTCCCTTACAAACGGCTGTCGATCATTACACATATCCTTTCAATCTATCGCATTCTTATGGCAGCCATGTTCATCATTATTGGATCAAATGCTCCAATCTTATACAATCGTCGAATTTTGTTGATTCATACCTTGGATCATTCACTATCTGACCCAAACTTAACTTTCCTCTTCATGGTTACAAAAATAACAAGCCCACTAGAGGAATTCTTCTAGTGGGCTTTGTATATCAGCAGTCAAATTAAATAATCTTCGTATATTTAATGCAGGCCCCTTAAATCGATACCACTCTACATTCGAACTCTTGTTGTCAGGTTCTCCAGCAAAGTTAAAATGTCAGCCTCTAGAATGAGCAGTTTCTGATTAATGATTCTATTTTTGTGCTTTTACAACTAGAAAATGTGGATTGGTTGAAAGACGATCAAACCATTGGTTATACCAGTCAATGGATTCGAGTTTGTCTTTCAAATCTAAATCTGGTTGCGGTTCAACGATTTGGTCAATTACGAATTGTGCTGATGTAACGTTAATGATTTCTTGAAGAGGTCTCCTATAAAATGTGACCTCCACTGGACCCGACTCCTTTTTGTTCCATATTTCCATCAGTAATTCATGGGCGAAGTAATCAGGTCTTTCAAAGTGTTTAAAGTCCATAAAAGGGTGATGTACAGAGAAAATCAGATGTCCACCTGGTTTCATGATACGATGGAATTCACGAAAGGTTGGCACCCAATCATCGATGTAGTGAAGAGTTAATGAGCTTACAATTAGGTTGAAGGTCTCGTCTTTAAATGGAAGCGTGTCAGTTAAATCACAAGTGAATACTTCTGCTTCATTGCCGACTCGCCTTTTACATGCTTCTACCATTGCAGGACTTAAATCAACAGCTGTAACCTGCGCACCCAGTTTTATAAATTGTTCAGTATACCACCCAGCGGCACAACCAGCATCTAGGACTGCAAGTTGATTCATATTAGTTGGCATAAGTTTCATCATGGCTGGCCGTTCGTAATAAGCGTTATGCCCACTCTGAGTATCAACATGTATTTCGTAGTCTTTAGCAAGTTTATCGTAAACTTCGACAACCTTCTCTTTCATATTCTTCACACCCTCCGCTAAACTCAAGTTCTTTATTTCCAAAAAAATGATTTAACCAGTAGGATTCCCGCTTTCTTATTGATCAAAATACTTATTCGACGCCACCTATATTTTCCCTTTTATAAATCTCATAATTTACGCTCTTCTTGCCAGTTAGCCCAACGAGGCTGCCGATATCTATGCCGACAACCCCGTCCTAATTGCTATTGATCTATCGTTATATGTTAGCATGACAAAAGGCTGCTGCAGCAGCGATCATCGTTGTAAAGAGTCCTTTACTTTATTGGACTTTCTCACACCCTCAACTGTTAACATATACATCGTCAAAGATTGGGCTTCTTGAATCATCCATTCCCGATATTCGTTTTCTGCTGCCATAAATTCTTTTTCAGTAATATACCCATCTCTTTCCATTTGAACTCCTCTGCTTGAAGCTGTATCTGCCCATAATCCTATTCGAGTTTGGAACTCTTGATCTGTTCGCTTCGTTGCCTCATGTTGGGGGGTTATAGTAATTTCTTCAATACCGCTTTGTTGAAACATTTCAAGAAGATGATCGGCAATCTCGTTATCCATACCTGCATCGGAACGCCATTTTAAATATGCTGTATAAAAAGAGAGCATGCTTGGGGGAGGCAGTGGTTCCCATGATATCTTCACATGATTATAATCTGAAATCACAACACGCCCCCCAATTTTAGTGGCCGATATCATCATTTTCAATGCTTTCAATGGATCCGAAAGCCATATTAAAACACGAGCGGAGGTTACAATATCAAATTCTTTGTCATAGGTAAGATTATAGATGTCACCTGTTTCAAATGATAATCCTGGTATTCCGCCATGTGCCCGGTGGGCTTTTTCGATTAAGCTTGGATTACTATCAATTCCTATAACACGCCCGTTTGGACCTACTGCTTCCGCTATTCCGCGTGTTATTGCTCCTGTACCGCAACCAACATCAAGAATCGTCATGCCTTTAGTGAGTATATCTGCTAGCCTTTTATGAGAGTTTGTTAACGATCGAGAATCTAATACATTTGTTAACTTTCCTGATAATTCAGCCCGATTTTGGGCAATATTTTTGTCCATAAGGTACCCCTTAATAATATTGTTTAATTATTCCGTTTACTTGATGGTACCTATCTTATCATTTAACTTTTTATTGGTATAACATATATTTAATATTAACTTTATAGGTATTAACTATTAAGATTCAAGATTCTTTGATCTGCCTTTTGCTAGAAAATATATTGCTCCGCTTTTTTCTTAAGTAACCTTTACGTAGTAGTTTCCACTCTGAATTTCTGCGGTTCCTCTTACATCATAGGCACCAAAATGGCTGGTCATATTCGGAAACCCAAATACATCGTCTAAAGTGATGAGTATAAAACAACCTTGCTTACCTCGAACAACAAATTCGTACATCAGAATCAACTCATTTCGTTTTAACTTGCTACAGATCAATTAATATGCCCGTTACCACAACACTTTCGTTAATGTTGATGAGAGAGGTTCATATCTGATAGATACTGTGAATCGTGAATTATAATCCTATCGACTTAGCCTACTATAAATTGTATAGTTTAGGATAGTATTTGTAAGAATGGGATATTGGAAAGAAAGGTGTGAAAATCAATGAACACAGAATCCTCAAGAAATTCGTTAGTGATTATCCTTCACGAAATTTATGGGGTTAATGATCATATTAATTTTTTCAGTCACGAGATTATTAATGAAGGTTTTGATGTACTTACTCCTAATTTATTGCACAGGGAATCATTTCCTTATGATCAAGAAGAAAAAGCATATCAATATTTTACGAATGAAATTGGTTTCAATAAATCATTGCTTGATGTCAAGCAACTAGTAAAAGTGAATAGAGAGAAGTACGATAAGATATACATTATTGGATTTAGCATAGGTGCAACAATTGCATGGATGAGTAGTGAATATGAAGTTGATGGAATAATTGGATTCTATGGATCGAGAATTAGAAATCATGTAGATATAGAGCCTAGTTGTCCCAATCTATTATTCTTTTCAAAAAATGAAAAGTCATTTAATGTACTCGACTTAGAAAGAAAACTAAAGTCTAAGAATAAAACGGTATTAAATATTATTGAAGCTGAACATGGGTTTATGAATCCATTTTATAAATCCTATAAGCCTAAAGAATATAGGGACTGCATGGAGAATAGCATTGATTTTCTTAATCGAATCGAAGAAGGCGCAGGCATTCGATAACACCACGTTCATGCTAGAGATGCGTTTGGGTAAGCTCATAAATCCATGTAAAGATTAACGTTTCTTTTTCAACATCGGGCCAAATAACGAAAAGAGAATGATGACGAGGCTGACCGTGGCAGTAATATAAGCGGCACCACCATGAAGGACGAGCTGGGGATCAGCGGGATATATACGATTGGAAACAAGAAAGAATCCAACATAGATGAGCAAAAAGACCATACCTACTCCGTACATCATCCAGAAGGATTTACCCTTAGAGGAGAAAGAGCCCGCACGAAGAATAGTGAGTAATCCAAAGCACAAAGCAACGGAGATCATTATATAGGTGATATTCTCATATAGCGGTATCGTCAGGTCTCCACTGAAACCGTTCAGAAAACGCCATAGAAGGAGCAATGGTATTATGGGTGCGAATGTTTTTAATTGCTCCCATTTCGAGGATTTGGGGAGTTCCTGAATGATCTCATCAGAATAGGACTTAAGATCTTGGCCGAATACTTGCTCGAATGACTTCCCCTCCCGCTGAGCAGTTAATAAATGGTCTTCGAGCTCCATTAGGATCTCACTAGCTTTGGTATCCGATACGGAACTGCTCCGAACGTAGAATTTCATTTCATTTAACAAGGTTTTATTCTTTGCATTCAACATTATACATCATCCTTTGCTATTATACGGTTTACCGCAATACTTAGTTCGTACCATTTGCTACGGAATAATTGCAGCTGCTGTTCTCCTTCAGGAGTCATTCGATAGTATTTGCGGTTAGGCCCGGAACCAGAGGGTCGCTGTGTACTTACTATAAGATTTTCTTTCTCCAGACGAAGCAAGAGCGGATAGATGCTTCCTTCCTTGGCGAACACGAAGCCACTACGAGCGAGCTTCTCCATAATTTCATATCCGTACGTTTCCTCTTCATCAATAACCGCAAGAAGGCACCCCTCCAGCACTCCTCTAACCATTTGACTGAACATAAGCATTCCTCCAATAGTGCCCTCCAAGCTATATTGCACAACAAGGTACTGAGCTATAAAATAACTAACTTGCAGTGCAAGCTAGTTATTTTATTCTATCCGATTGTTACTTATAATGCAAGTTGAGATATTATCGATTGATGAAATTGCATTCCATATAGCTTGCTGTACGATCCTGCCAGTCAATAAATCCAAAAAATTTACTAACCCCGTATCAAATCCCTTAATTTGTTTGCATGTGCTATAGGAATTTCATAACCTTGATTGGTATTTTTAAGGTCTACCAATAACCCCTTCATATCTCTATTTGTACCTAAAGTAAGATGAAAATCTTTTGTTGTTTGATCCTGGAATGTTATGCTCAAATTGTATTCTGCTGCATAATCAATCTTTTCAGACATTTTTACTGCACTTTCTAAAGCAGTTTTGAATATTTGAAAAGATTGGAAATCCTTAAATTTCTGATTGGTACATTCATTTGTATTAGCTTGCTGCTTACATATCAGATTAACTGAAACCTCATCGATACTCAAAATAGCATCCTGGTTCTTCTCTTTGCATCCAAGGATAAATAATAGAGATAACAAGATGAAAAAAAGGATATATTTTTTCACAGTAAACACCTCCTTAAGCTTCTAGCTTATAGACGGAAAGGGTATAAAAAGGTTACATCCAGTGTTTAAAAAGTATAGTTCAGCGTAACACGAATACGACAAAACGGGGTCAGCCCCTGGTAACTTAATCGGCTGACCCCGTTTATTGCTGATTATTTTATTTTTTGCTGCTCTTCGTCGGTAATACTTTCCTCGATTACTTCTTCATTTTGGCGTAAGCTTGCTCGTATTCTTTAATTAGTTGATCTCCGCCCGCTTTGCGCCACTTTTCCACCTCATCCTTCCAGCCTGCGTCGTCAAGTCTGCCCATAATGTACTTGGTCTGAGCGTCCCAGATCATTTGGTCCAGCTCCTTACCACGTTCACTGTAAATCGCAGAGTTTAGGGTCAATGCCGGGTTTGACACAGAATATTGGGTGCCTTCACCTTCCATTTGATTCCCTTTCACCCCGATCGGTGAATCAATCTGTGGCAACACGTTCAAGGTCTCTAAGCTGATCAGGTTATCGCGATATGGCTTGATTTCTTTGTTGAATAAATTCAAGTCGGTGATTTCCGTATTTTTGCCATCAGCCGATACTTTGTAGTGCTTGCCATCAATACCACGACGCTGCAAGGTAGCCATCTTCGAATCGAGCAGTTGATCCAGGAACGTTAGGACGCGCTTCAATTCAGCCTCGGTCTTCACTGACGATTTCGGAATAACCATCACTCCGAAGTTACCCGGTTCTCCAGTCTGCCTGATGCCGTTCGGTCCTTCAAAGAAGGCCATATCGAACACGCCTTTGGGATTCACTTTGGCCATGCGGTCTTGGAAGCTTCGTCCATTGGTGGCTACTCCGCCGAGCTTTATACCTACCCGCTCGCTATCAATCGCTTTATCGTGCTCGGTTAAATCGTATACGGCGAAATCTTGGTTGATCAGGTTCTCTTCATATAGCTTTCTGAACAGCTTCATGGTATCTACATACGGCTTAGTCATAAATTCCGGCGTAAATTTACCGTTCTCTGCTGCCCAACGGTTCGGCGCGCCTTGAGTAACAGCAATCCGAGTTAAAGGAGGCTGGGTTCCTTCATTATATCTTTTGTATAGCTGGGTTCCGTAAGTATCCGCTTTGTTATTGCCATCCGGATCCTCGGTCGCGATGGCCTTCATCACTTTGTACCAATCATCCAATGTTTTCGGTATTTTCAGCCCAAGCTTGTCGAACCAATCCTTTCGATAGACGATGGCTGCCCGGCCAATTGGACGAAGAACGGGAACGCCGTAAATTTTACCTTCCACAGAGACGTTCTCGAAATATTGCTTATCTAGAGCAGCCAAATTCTTATAATCCTTAAGCATCGGTCCGATTTCCCAAAATAATCCAGATTTCATCGCGTTAATTGTCGTAGGAACGTAATTAAGTCTTACCAGCTTGGGAAGCTCGTTGGAGGCGATCATAACGTTAATCTTCTCGTCGTAAGCCGCATTCGGAATCCATTGGATATCCAACTTCGTATTGGTGTATTTCTCCAGTTCTTGCTCAAATTCATTGCCTTTGGATGGAATTTCTCCCACCTGTTGAAGCGCCATCGATAATTGCAATGGAGTATCATCCACTTTGGAAGCTCCTTTTGTTTCGCCTGTGCTTGCCGGTTTATCCAGTCCACATCCTGTCACTACACCCGCCGCCATAATGATGGCACTACATAATGCAACCCATTTTTTCATGTTTTCTTATCCCCCTTATTTTTTCGCTTTGGCAAATCTTGATTGATTAACTTTTCCGTATACGCTTTTTTTGAGCCCTCCCTAATTCAAATTAAAATGATTTATTAAATGATAACGGACCAATTGTAATGTCCAGTCATCCCTTAACCGAACCTAACAGTACACCCTTTGCAAAATGCTTCTGCAAGAAAGGATAAATCAGCATAATCGGGATGGTCGCGAAGACGATGACCGCCATCCGGATCGTGAGCGGCTGAATGAGCTGTTCATCTGTGCTTGTGTCGCCGATCCGGGTTTGCGCCAGGATGACGATTTCCCGCAATAGCACCTGTACAGGCCAACTCTTGTTGTCGTTAATGTACATGATTGCGTTGAAGAATGTGTTCCAATGGCCGACTGCGTAGAACAAACCGAAGGTCGCCAACGCCGGTGCAGACAGTGGAATTACGATTTGAAGCAGCACACCCAGATCGTTGCAGCCGTCGATTTTAGCCGAGTCCTCCAGCCCGTCAGGAATTTGCTGAAAAAAGTTTTTTAAGACGATTAAGTTGAAACCGTTGATGGCCACTGGAAGCATCAATGACCATAACGTATTGGTCAATCCCAAGCCTTTAACTACGAAGTAGGTCGGAATCAGCCCACCATTGAACAACAACGTAAACAATACACCCAATATGATGACATTTCGGCCGCGAAACGTTTGCCGAGAAAGCGGATACGCCAGCAATGAGGTAAATACCAAATTGATTAGAGTCCCAAGGACCGTGATATATACGGATATTCCTAAGCTGCGTAAGAGCGTATTGGTGGAGAAGATGTATTCATACGACGCCAGAGAAAATTTAGTGGGGAACAGGATAATGCCCCCCTTGGCCACCTCATGCGGATCGGTGAACGAAACCGCCAATATGTAGATAAACGGAAGTACAGTAACTAACCCGATCAGCAACAATATCGTATAATTGATTCCGTCGAAAAGCTTGTTTCCGAGTGTCTTGTCTTGAACCACGGATGTTCGCCCCCTTACCTATAATAATGAATGGTAACATTAGTAAACTCCTTCTTCCCCAAACCTTTTAGCCATCCAGTTAGCCGTTAACACTAATACTAAGCCGACTACCGATTTAAACATCCCGACGGTGGCACTATAGCTATACTGGCCTTGCGAAAGTCCTTTTAAGAACACATAAGTGTCGAAAACTTCCCCGACGTCCCGGTTGGTCGGAGACAGCATCAGGAAGATATGCTCGAAGCCGCTGTCCAGGAACGATCCAAGTCGCAGGATGAGAAGGATAACAATGGTGCTTCGGATCGCCGGAAGCGTAATATGCCAAAGTTGTCTCCAACGATTGGCTCCGTCCATGCGGGCTGCTTCATATAATTGAAGATCCACTCCCGATAAAGCGGCAAGGAAGATAATCGTCCCCCAACCGACTTCTTTCCATATGGATTGCGTGACTATCAACGTTCGGAACCAATCCGCTTCCAATAAGAAGGCAATTTTCTTGCCGGTCAATGCGTAAATCAGCTCATTCAATACGCCTCCTTCCGTGGTTAACAGTAAGTAGAAAATCCCGACGACTACGACCCATGATACGAAGTGGGGAATGTACATCAGTGTCTGAACAAATCGTTTGAATCTTTCTCTTCTCACCTCATTCATCATCAGAGCCAAAACAATTGGCATCGGAAAGAAGAATATCATGTTGTAAACGGCAAGTAACACTGTGTTTCGGAACAGCTCCCAGAAAATCGGCTCGCCGAAAAATCGCTCAAAGTGCTTCAACCCGACAAAAGGGCTGTTAAAGATGCCGATATGCGGTTTAAAGTCTTGAAATGCGATGACCAAGCCGTACATGGGCACATACCTGAAAATCAGGAAGTACAATATTCCCGGTAGAGCCATAATGTACAACCATTTGTCCCGGATTATTTCGCGCATAAACTTATTTGTGACTTGTAACTTTCTTGCAGGTATTACGGTTGATAAATCTGCTTTTACTGACATGCAACATCCCCTTCCAATCGACTATGAATGACCAATATTGGCTCATGCTTCGATTGTGCATCAGCCTCCTGGAACAATAAATAGTCTGTTTTTGACAACTCTTCAAACCTGGATCTACCGCCTTGCACAGAGGGAAAATAGACTGGTTTTGACTTGCATAGTCCGTTTTTGATTATGGTGCGAAGCCCTTGAGCAGCAAGGAAAAACCCGACGGGATTAACCGTCGGGCCTGGTTCTTTGTGTGCTATGTTCAATTCTTAATATGGGTATGCAGCTCCCGATATTGACCGGGGGTCATGCTCGTGACTTTACGGAACGTTCGGATAAAGGCTGTACTGTTCGTATAATTGACCTTCTCCGCAACCTCGGAGATTTTCAAGGTGGAGTGCTGCAGCCAATGCTTGGCGACATTCATCCGATACTCCGCCAAATAATCGATAAAGTTGATGCCCAGCTCTTTTTTGAATACTCGACTTAAGTAAGCCGGATGGAAGTTTAAGCTTTCCGCGCAGGATTCCAGAGAGATATTTTGATTGTACAGCTCATGTACGAGCCTCATCATTTGATTCGCGATATTGACATATTGAGTCTCTGCTTGCTTGGTCAAATAGGATGTAACCGGATCAAACAGACATTCACAGAACCATTGCATTATTTCGTCTAACGCGTTCAGCTTTTGAAAATAATCGATGGTGGCTTGTTCGCCAAGAACCTTACGTATGGGAATGCCTAGCTCTTGAATCAGTTGATAGACTCGGGAAATCAATTGCAGCATCAACGGCGAAAACTCATGAGAGTATGCCTCCTTCTGGATCACAGCTTCCATGTATTCCCGGAAGACTAGATGGACGCGCTCTTGGTCGGCCAGCTTGAGAGCCCCTACCAATTGGTCCTCTAAAATCTTCAGCTGAGAATATACGGCCGACTTATTGCCTTGCGTCGAGTCGATATCCTCGAAGTGTACAATCAGCTCCTGCCCGAGACTGATTCTTCGACGCAGCGCTTCCAAGCATTCACTGTATGCTCGCACAGCCTCCCTAAGCTGATCGAATGGGCGGCTGATACCGATACTAATTTTAACCTGCAGATACTGCTGAATACTCTCTTTCAACATTTGTGCCGTATCATGCAACTGCTGCTTCAGCAGTAAATGATCGTTTTCTTCACAGGCCAACAGAGACACTTGCGACTGATCGATCAGGATCGGACTAAACCGGTTAGCCTGCGGCAACAGTTCGCAGACAATGTTATTTATGGCAAACAGAAGCAGTTCTCTATCGTGTTCCCGGTATTTGGTAAATTGCATCGTATCGATTTGTATGGTGAGGACTACGAGCTTATTCCACTCCGTCGGAAAATCGAAAATCTTCGTTCGATACAAGAAATCGCTTTCCGAGATCAATCCGCTAAACAGCTTCAATACGAAAAACTCTTTCAGATGGTCGTATTGACCGATAATTTGCTGCTGCAGTTGCTTCCCGGTGCTGGATAGTGTGCGAAACCTTTCTTCGATAATCCACAATTCATCCGAGCCCGATTCCGGCTGCTCCGATGCCCCAACTTCCTTGGAATATTCGAACAACCGGCGGATCGGCGTATACATGCGTCGGCTCCCTAGCCAAGCAAACAGGAATACGATGACGAAGATGACTACGCAAAGGGCCAGCGTAATCCCCCCGATTTTACGTGATTTTGTCGTGATTTCTTCAAGTGAAACGACCGATACGTAAATCCAGCCGTTATAGTTCGATACACGGTAATTAACCAACACCGGAGTACCGTTCAAAATCTCATTGACAAAACCGACTTCCTCGTTCGCTTCTTTTGCTTTATTAACGATATCCGTATTGATCTCGGAGTAATTGCCTTTTGTTACAGATAGAAAGTCGTTGCCGTCGCGGTCCAAAATATATTTTTCACCCAAACGATTATTCTGAGTAAGCAGCTCCTTGAATTCTTTCATAGCAATATCAATAATTAGCAATTCGCGGGGAGTGTTCGGGCTGGGGATTGCCGGAATTTTGCATACCAGACTGATGGAATTCACCACATTCGTATCCGACACAGCATCTCCCTCGCTCTCTGAGGACAGATTCACATATTTGCGGTATACCCAGAACATGTTATTTCGATGCTTCGTATATTCCATAATTTGTTGCCGATACGGATGGGTGCTAAAGCTGCGGAATAAACTGAAATTGACAATCCAATCGTCGTACAGGTTAATCAGCGATGCGTCGGTTACGCGGGCAAACGTCTGAAGGCTGTATAAACCTTTGGATAAGTCCCGAATCCTGGTGAAATCGTAAGGATCAAGCGGCTGAATGGCCGAATTGATCACGATCGTTGAATTCATGTATTGTATGGCCGAAAGCTCAAGAGTCTTCAGCACCTGCTCTACGCGAATTTGAGTTTGCTGCAAGATCTGGGCATTGCTTTCATTGGCGTTATCTTTTATATCCCCGGAAGCCATATAGTAAGAGGTTGCCCCGATGAACAACACCGGAATGGCTCCCAATACAATGCCGAATACGATTAACCGCAACAGAAACTTAGGCACAGTCCCGCACCCTTTCTTTAACTTGAAATGACTTGCCATAGGCCGAAAATCACAAACAAGGTCTTGTAAACGGTTTCTTAATGAATGGTATTTATATTGTAGAGGTACATATCATTACAAGCGATAGCTCTTATTTAACTCCTTTAGTAAAAATAGTCCCCTTAACGTGTATAGTCTCTTTTTAACCTGCAAGTCTTGGTGGAAGCATCAACAAAAAACAGACCAAAACTGAAAAATACAGTCTTGGTCTACTTTTCTGTTAATGCTCAACTGACAAGATAAAAACCTTTTTAAAATTCTATCTAATAAATGCTCACTATAATTAGCACCTACCGAGTTGCCGAGAGCGTAAAAATTTGTATATAGCAGGAATACATAAACTTATAGAGAAATAGTGAAAATCAACTCAGAAAGTTGGATGATTATGCAGTGTAATCATGATAGCCTTCGTTCGATATTAATTTCTTCAATCCCGAAAATTTTGGATACGCATTTCGATGCTATCCGTAACCAAAGCCATGAAGCAGATATGTTTGTTCAGACACAGCAAGATTTTTTAATCGCGAGTATCACAGAGATTCAGACAGATATGATCCATGCATTATTTATGAAATCACCTAAATATAGTGACTATTTGATTTCATCGCAAGCACAAGGATATGAGCAAGGAAAGTTTACAGCTAACACTTTAGGTGAGCACGATCAGATCGTTCTGGAAATAAGCAAAAACTTAAATTTAACTTCCCAAGGCATCATGATTGACATTATCGAAGAGTATGTGGATGATTCTAATGACCGTGTGTTTTTTGTCAACCGCTTAATGGAATGTAATTGGAATCGTTTTACCGGCTTTGCTCAAGGCTATCTGGCAAGTAAAGAACAACAGATTGATCATTTACATTCGCAAAAGGTATCAGTAATGGGACAAATGGCAGCAGGTATGGCTCATGAAATACGGAATCCACTAGCGTCAATCAAAGGTTTCGCACAACTAGCTAAGCACAAACTTCTGCAGCCGGTAATTAAGGCGGACGAACTGACTCATTATCTTGATTTATGTATTAATGAAATAAATTCCCTAAATAGGTTAGTTACGGACTTCCTGCTGTTGGCACGAAAAAGCGATAACATAAATCATGACGAGACAGTTGTTGATGTAAAAAGGGTTTTACAAAGAGTTATCGGCATTGTAGATCAGATCGTATTAAGCGATGAGATTGATCTTACAACAAATATTTCCGAGCAAGAACTTTTCACCTATGGCGACGCCTCTCAACTTGAGCAAGTGTTCTTGAATATATTGAAAAACGCTATCGATTCCATTTCGAAAACGAATGGTGTGATACAAATTTTGGCTGCAACAGCTGCTAATAACATTTTCATTAAAATCGCTGATAATGGGACCGGCATGTCTCAGGAAACTCTGGATCGAATCTACGATCCATTCTTTACGACTAAGGAAACCGGGACGGGCATAGGCTTATCTATTTGCAAACAGTTAATTGAACGCCATAATGGAAGGATAGAGCACAAATCTGAAATTGGAAATGGAACCATCGCAACGATCGTTTTGCCAATATATAGACAATGACATTCTGGACAAATGAGGATGTTGCACCGATAAAAAGCCGCGCCGCTCTAAATGGAGGAGAACAAGCAATTTGCTCTCCTCCTCTTCGCCAGCTGCCGCTATAGCTGATATCGTAAAATAAAAAAAGCCGCAAAATAAGCAGCGTCGTATGCATGTATGTTCTTGTCTCCTGAAAGCAAAGAGGAGCTGTCTCACTGCCTGCTCCTCCACTTTTGTTACTCGTTAGAGCTTAATAATGTT
This sequence comes from Paenibacillus radicis (ex Xue et al. 2023), assembly GCF_024722015.1. Lineage (GTDB taxonomy): Bacteria > Bacillota > Bacilli > Paenibacillales > NBRC-103111 > Paenibacillus_S. The sequence continues at coordinate 57,841 of NZ_JANQBD010000002.1, forward strand.
GCGGTAGTATATAGGTTAGCTTAAAAAACTGTAGGCACCATGCCTCCGTCCATACGGATTGGAGAACCTTTAAATGCCGATGCATAAGGGCTGCATACGAATGCAGCAAGCCTGCCGATTTCAAATGGCTTGATGAACCGCTGTATTTCGGATTGGGGCAGGTTTGCAGCCATAAATTTTTTCTCTTTTTCCGAAAATGCCATATCATCCGGAAACAAATTGTCAATGATTTGATATACATTTTCGGAAAGCGTTGGTCCTGGCATGATCGTATTGGATGTGACTTCCGTTCCTATCGTTAGTTTAGATAAGCTTTTTGACAGTGATAATAACATAGATTTGGTCATGCAATACTGAGGCATTTGCCCTGAAGGCATAATCGCTTCTTCACTTGCAATGAAAAGTATTCGTCCATAATTGTTTTTCAACATTTGAGGCAAATAAAATTTAGATAAACCATTAGCGGCAAGGACATTCGTTCGAAAGTATTTTTCCCATATTTCATCGTCAACGTCCTCATATGACATGATTTCATAAATACCCATATTGTTAACCAGAATATCAACATCGGGATATTTCTCAAATAAAGCTTCTCTTTGCTGCATATCCACAATATCGGCTGTAGCATTACGAGGGGAGGTAGATGGGAACTCCGACTTCAATTCATTTACCGTTCGTTCTACCACTTCATTATTCCGTCCATTAACGAGGACATTGACACCTTCTCTGGCAAGTTCAATGGCAATTGCTTTCCCTATACCCCTCGTCGATCCAGTTACTAAAGCTGTTTTGTTCCTTAATCCCATATCCATAATATATATCTCCTTTGTTGTCATCCGCAGTAAGCTGATTAGAAGTTATTATTGAAACATCCTTGTGCTCCGGATAGAGATTATATTACCTTGTCTGGATCGTTCGGTAACTAGCGTACAACGCCAAATTTCTTGTTTAACCCGCCAAATAATGAAACCCGGAAAGTGCTACCCTTGAGTAGAACCGTTAGGTTGGTGATTCTATGACGACAGATTTGCCCCTAAATATTCAGAACGCCATTTTGCAGGAGTATCCCCTTCCCAAAGGCGAAAGGCGCGGTAAAATGAGTTCTGATCTTCATACCCAATTAAGAATGCCACTTCTTTTATGTCAAGCTTAGGGTCTGCCAAGTATTCCCGTGCCTGTTCATGCCGTGCCTGTGTCAACAGCTGATTGAAAGTTGTCCCTTCGTCAGTAAGACGGCGCTGCAGGGTACGATCGCTCATGCCCAACTCACTCGCCACAGCCCGAATGTCAAGGCGCCCTCCGGTTAGGCTGCGTTTCAAGATCCACTTGACCATCTCGGGGATTGAACGACTGCGCTGTTCATCCAACGATTGGTCCAAGACGGGAGTCAGGATCTCCAGCAACTCTTTGTTATACGAAATAAAGAGGCGGTCCAGATCTCTTCGATGCAGCGTCAATCGGTTCTCGGCTGCTCCAATCCGGATAGGGCATCCGAAGTAAGCTTCAAGGGCTTTTACATCGCCCATCGAGTGGGAAAATTCTACGGACCTTGCAGTTAAATGCTGGCCGGTGCCGCGTCGCCCAAGCTCTAGAAGAAAGGCCAGCGTGGTGCCAACCAACATTGGCGGTCCGGGTTGCTCGCTGCGCATCCAGTCCAATTCGATTGTACAGCGTTCACCCTCTTCGGTTATACACAAGCTTTCCGGAGGGCATAGTTGTTTGTACCGGGCCATTCGGTTAAGGCCATCGCGATAATCACGAGCATGGTAGGTCGCTAAGACGGTCGGTGGATATTGTGTCGTTTCAAAGACGCTTACAAGCTTGATGATTCCGATGGCTGTGTCACCAACGAGATCGGAGTATGCTTGCCAGATTCTGAAATATTGGGCGGCGGTGACTGCGGCTGGTTCTGTAATAATGGTGAGCGGCAGCTGCGCTTTGCGAGCAACATCGTGTGGGGCAATGCCTAATTGTTGTAATCCCGTCCAAAATCCCATTGGTAATTTTATACGGTCAGATTTCATTACGTATGGATCTCCTTTAGTTGCTTACCTACTCATTCCGGCTATGATTGCATTACTTCATTTTAGCGTTTTAATATACCATGTATCACAGGCAAAATGTTCCGTTGCATTTAATGGCTTTTCTAATTGAATGAACCCATTCTTTTTGTAAAACTTATTGGCTGCAACCATATTGCTAAGAGTTTCAAGATAACATTTTTCATAGTACTGTTTTGCATAATCTAGGGCAACCTGCAGTAACTCGCTTGAAATTCCTGTGCCTCGTGTTTCTTTAAATGCATACATCTTTTGCAATTCACATATATCTGGCCAGCCCATCACGGGTCCTATACCACAACCAGCTACTATTTTTTTATTTTCCTCAACAACCCAATATTTAGAACCCTCATTTTTATACAGATTATAAAAATCCCCTAAACTCGGATCAGACCAAGCAGTCCCAGGTTTATTCGCCCCAAATTCCACCAAACAAGTTCTAATAAGGTACTCTACTTGTTTATTATCTTGTTCCTCTATCTCTCTTATCAACATGAGGTAAACCTCTCTATCTTTTTTTTGGTTACCTTCTATTTTAGCATCGTTTTCCGTTGGTGTAACTAAATGCCACTAGAAACCAAATATAGCTTTGAAACTTTACCAAATAAAGGGAATTAAATGATAACGTGTTTTCTTACAATATTCCTCATATCCTTTTAACTCTTTTAACAATACTTTTTCTTCATTTAACAGCCTTAGAACGATAAAAATGATTATAGTAATCGAGGGAATCACTGCCCAAATTGAACCTAATGCCAGAGGCGTGAAAAGTATAATAAATATAGCCCCGGTATACATTGGATGCCGAACTAACGCGTATGGACCTGTAGTGATAACTTTCTGGTTCTCTTTCACTTCAATTATGGCAGACGTATAAGAATTCTCTTTAAAAACAAAGAAAACAATCGAAAAGCCAAGTAAGACGATAACATCTGCAACGAATAAAATAAATAAAGGAACATTTGACCAACCAAACCGATAGTCTAAACTAGGAAGGACTAACAATCCGACAAAAGAAATTCCCGATATGGTTTGGAAAATTTTTTGTTCCTTTTCTTTTTCTTTAGCATTACTTCTCCTCTCTATCAGTTCAGGATCCCTCTTCAAAAAATAACCATTGATAATGAACGTTGAACCTAAAAAGATCACAAAATAAATCCATGCCTCCCAAAAGTTAAAAGATCCTGCGGGCAAAAAGAGAAAAATAAAGAAAACGATTGAAAACAGGAGCGTCCTAAAGTAGATTTTTTTCTTTAACAAAAATTACACCTCCCCTAAAAATAGTTTCTTCAAAATGGCTCAAACTTACACTTGGATAACCACCCTCGTTTCCCTTATTTATGGTATTATCCTGCTGTCTCAAGACAGGATTGCAAAAAAAGCTCCTTCACAAGGAGAGAGCTTTTTTCTTTAATTTCCTATACTCTTCTATGCAGTTAATTGGGATCCAGCGGCTGTAAGAAATCAACTTGGACCACTTTCGTCAGTTTCTCGGTTAATTAGATAAAGTTGTTGTCTGACAACCATTCCTCACACAACTTCGGCCACATAGCGACAGGCCCCTTGCCAGAACGAATACCAAAACCATGACCGCCCTTTCTAAAAATATGCAAATCGGTCTCCACGTTCGCTTTCTTTAATGCCGAGTAGTACTTGACGCTGTGAGCACTAGAAACAGCAGTATCATCATTGGCGTGAAAGATGAAGGCCGGCGGATGATTTGCGTCAACAAGCTGATCATTGGGATACATTCGCAACGGCTCGAAGTTCGGTTTGGGCTCTCGATCCCCAAGATTGATCACCGGATATCCAAGAATTAGGAAGCTTGGGCGAGCATCTAACTCATCCGCCTCATCTAGAGGGTGATATACACGAGAACTATATTGGGTTCCTAAAGTTGCTGCCAAATGACCACCTGCGGAGAAACCAATAATCCCCACTTTGTTCGGATCCAAATTCCACTGGTCTGCATTACGTTTAATGAGCCTCATTGCTCTTTGCGCGTCCTGCAAGGGAACCGAATATCCTTTCTCGTGCCCTTCTCCAGGCAGCCTGTACTTCAGCACAAAAGCTGTAACCCCCAAAGCGTTGAACCATTTGGCACTATCGTAACCTTCTTTGTCGTAAACCACCCGTTCATAAGCCCCGCCTGGAGCAATCACAACCGCTGTTTTATTTCCTTTCCCCTCTTCCGGAAAAAAAGGAATAATGCTTGGGGTGGTGATTCCCATAAAAGCTCTGTCCTTTATCTCCGGGTTTATGCTTCTTTCGATAAAACTTTGGTTTAATTGAATATGTTCAGAACCTGGTGCTGCTCCTGGCCATAGTAAAATCTCATTTTCAAACAAACAGTCTTTCAACAAGATCACCTTCTTCGTTAGAGTAATTGCCATCATTTAAATTAATTTTTTAGTCAAAATGATTTCCATGGGCTCATTCTCGAGCAATAAACATCCGGCATCCCGATATCCTAAACTTCTGTAGAAATGTTGTGACTCTTCATTAGCCAGAGTGGACGTCATAACAAGTTTAAAGCCATTTTGTATCATTTCATCTTCCCATATGAGGACACTTTGCTTTCCTATTCCCTTGCCTCGATATTGTTCGTCGATCCATATCATATTCATGAACGGTGTGTTATCCCAGAAGTATCCGTATCTCAGCCATCCAATTCTACTCTCATCTTGGTTCTTTAGTATGTATATTTCTTTTCCCTTTATTTTTGGCAATATCAAGTTTTCTAAAATGTGATGGTCATGTTCTCGTATGTATCCATAGTCTGAATCAGTTGCAGGAACCATCTTCATCCTTATTTCGCCCCCTTGATGCAAGCGTAACAACTAATCCAGCTTTTGTAAACTGCCCCTTTACTTAAAAACGAACAAAAAAGGAGCTGCCGCGAGGAAGCTCCCTACATGAAATCACTATTCTGTTTTTTCTCTAAGAGATCTCGGTTGTGCAACAACTTTCGGGGCTCTTCAAAGGTGAATTATTTATACTACATACACCTGTTTCAGGTAAATCCAGTTCAACCTTCAAAGCGGATTCATAGTCACCTGCCAAATAGGCTACTATGGATCTAACTTGTTCATAACCAGTTGCCATTAGGAAGGTTGGTGCGCGACCATAGCTTTTCATTCCAACTATATAAAATCCCTTTTCTGCATGACGCAGCTCTTTTTCACCATGTGGACGCACTGTACCGCAGCTATGAACATTGGGATCGATAAGTGGCGCTAACGTATCTACACTTTCCGTAGCTTGATCAATGTTTAAGCGCAGCTCCCTCAGGAAGGAGAAATCCGGCCGGCTTCCAGCATTTACAATAATTTCGTCCATTTCGGTTATATCCAAAGCTGTCTGATTAAGCATTCCACTTATTGTAATTTTTGTTTCTTTGGATTTTACTTGTTGGATTTTGAACGGTGTCATGACTTTGATTTGTTTCGAATCTACCAGATGATGAATGCGCGTGCCAAGCTCTCCTCTTGCTGCAAGCTGATCGTTCTCTTCCCCGCCGTATGCATCCTGCACCTTATTTTTTCGCATAAGCCATACAATTTCCGTTTCTGGATAGGATTCCTTTAATTCCGCAAGCTCTAGGAGCGTATTTAAAGCCGAATGGCCTCCACCGACAACTGCAATACGCTTGCCAATGTACTTAGCCCCTGCTTTCCCTTTTATGTCAGGAATACCATAGAAAATATTGTTACTAAGTAATTGTTCTTCTTGCGTCCAAACGCCACTCGCATAAAGTGGATTTGAATGACCCCAGGTTCCCGAAGCATCAATTACTGCTTTAGCCTCATAAACCTGAAGTGTTCCATTAACTTTTGCATAGATCTCAAATGGAATACTTTCGCGATTGGCAGATTTCATTTTATCCGTATCTTTTCTACTTACTGCTACTACTTTCGTGTTTAGAATAAGTCGAGATTGGATATATGGAAGTTGTGAAAATGGCAATAAATATCGCTCCAATAATTCATATCCTGTAGGCAGTTCATCAGGTTCAGGTGCTACCCAACCCTGGGATAATAATAATCTTTCAATCGCTTTATCAACATTGAATTGCCATGGAGAGAATAAGCGAACATGGCCCCACTCTGAAATATTATGACCAACATGTTCTCCAGCCTCTAGTAGAATGAATTTCTCCCCTCGCTCCACTAAATGAGCTGCTGCAGCTAAACCGATTGGACCAGCCCCAATAATGGCGACGGGCAAATGATTCAAGGTTTGTTGATCGGTTCCTGATTCTTCTTTTCCTATTGGTGATGCACAGCAAGATCCTGTTTGAGTGATTTCGATGTTTTTCATCATGGTACAACCTCCTATTTTATCCGAAACTTTTTAATAATAAACTGTGCGTCTGCCCCACCGAGACGCCTGCCTCATTGGTTGCCTCTACTACTTTGTTTGCATTTTGCAAGTATTAAAAGAGGAGAAATTACCCCGGAGGGGTCGTGCAACATTGGCTGGATTTTGCCATAGCCTCATTCAAAAGTTTAATAGAGCGAATAACTGTTTCTTTCTCGAAGTCATTCATGTGAGAAAAGACTTCATTTAAATAAACATTCATTTGTTGGTCAATCGTTGCGGCCACATATTTACCTTCTGTTGTCAATGAAAGAATATAGACCCTACGGTCGTCAGGATCAGGAACTTTTTTCACTAAATTCATTTTGATCAACGATTGAACTTGCCGACTAAAGGTCGTAATATCAGTACCTAGTGCGTCCGCTACCTGTTGGATAGAAGGTTTATGTTGATGTTCTATCTCATATAGAATATGGCTTTGAACTAAAGAAATATCGAAGCCTCCAGCAGAACAACAATTTTTGTTCAGAAAACCAAAACGGCGTGTCATGATTTGAAATAGTTCGCGAACATTTTCCATTGTGATTGCACCCCATACCTTATTTATACAATAGTTAATTGCATTTTGCAAGTATTTTGAACGTAAAAAAGAAAAACCACTCTAGTGAGTGGTTACTTGAGGTAATGTGAAAAAATAGTGAGTCTCAACCCAGTATCCCTAATTCTCTGGCACGCTGCAGCACTCGAACGCGATTGTTTACATTTAGCTTTCTGTAAATATTTTTAATATGAGACTTTACGGTTTCACCCGCGATAATCAGGCGATGGGCGATATCTTTGTTCGACAATCCATCCGCGATCAAATGTAGAACATTCGTTTCTTGCTCGGTCAGTATTTCAATGAGCGACATAGACTCTTCCGGGATGACCTGCAAAGCTTGAAGCAACTGCCTCACATAGGCCAAAGAAACCATGGGGGTATTTCCAACAGGATTGCTTGACCCTGTATTCAAATAAGCAGATAGCAGCTCGACCATCTCCGCTCCTTCGTCCACGAAGCTTCGCACATATCCTTCGGGCTCCGCCAACTCCAAAGCGGTCTCCAACTGAGCGAGAGCAGTCTCCGTGCGACCCAAGCGCTGAAGAGTTACACTTTGCAAAATGAGCACCTTGATTCGATCCCGAAGACGGTCTTCCTTGTGCAATAGCTGGTTCAGGCGTCCCAATAAGTCCAGTGCTTCTTCCAATTGTCCACCTGCTACAAGTACTCTGGCCAAAGCCAAATACTCAAGAACATGAAAGAGTGAAACTTCATCCGTATGCACCAGACCGCATCCATGCATCCAATCAAGTGCTTCTTCGACTGCGCCTTGGCGCAAGGCAAGACATGCTTGCTCGGCTTCGATTTTCAACATAAATAATTGAGAATCAGGGGAGGCGATCTGCGACTTCAACTCTGCGAGCAGCTCTGATGCCCGGCTGGCATTTCCTAGGGTTTGCTGAATCTGCGAAGCACCAATGACGACTTGAATGAAAACCCGCGCAAAGGGTTTAATATCCCTTCGTTCAAGTGCCTGGCTGGCATACAATTCAGCCTCCTCCAACCGATTCCACTCGTACAACAATTTGCTGTAAGAAGCAAGCAGGACGCCTGCAAAAGGATAATTTGTCTTCCTCCCCAGTACAACAGCCCATTTGGATAAAAAAGCCGCCGCCGCATGAAGATCGTTGATATAAGACAAATGATCGCAAAACGAATCATAGCCATGATATCGGTTGCGTCTCATCGTTTGAAAGAAGCTGCCTTCCGGCATATATTGTTCTACCAGCTCGTAGTATTCAGAGGTTTTTACCAAGTCTCTTTGCAGATAGGCGGAGACCGCACAGAAAAAATAAATATTGCCCATGACCTTATTCCACTCTACATCAAACAGTCTGCCTTTCAGCGTTTGAAAGCGGGCTTCAGCCCGTTCTATTCTTGTAAATGCCGCTTCCCACTCCTCCACTCCGAGCAATACCGATATATAAAACAGTTCGACCATGGGCTTTTCGGCAAAAGAGTTTTCCGGTAACGCAGATACCCATCTCATCAATACGACACTATGCGATTGCACTAGCGTATGAAGATTTTTTTCGATCAACCGCACGGCATCTGCATAGTGTTTGCCTGCTAAATAATGCTCCATCGCATCGTCGTCCAGTCCATGACTTTCCAACCAGATCGCAGCTTCCCTATGTACCTGCACCCATTTGTCTGGATGTGTTCTCGACCCCATACGCTGTAAAAATTCTGAAAACAAATGATGATAGCGATACCAGTTCCTCTGATCATCTAAAGGGATGACAAACAAATTTAGCTGCTCTAAACTTTCCAAATATTGTTGACTGTTCGATTGACCTGTTACAGCTTGGCACAGGGACTGATTCATTCGGCTTAAAATAGACGTAGCCATTAAAAATGAGCGCATACCCTCCGATTGATGGCGAAAAACTTCTTCAAGCAAATACTCGGATATATGATGATGTTGGCCGTTAAATTGATGAATGGACTCGGCTATATTAACACTGTGCTTAAGAGAGATCGCTGCCAGCTCCAGCCCGCTGATCCAGCCCTCTGTTTGATGGTGCAGCTCTGCCACTTGCTCCGATGTTAACCTTAAATCCGTCGTATCCCGAAAAAAGATAAGCCCCTCATCCAACAGGAAGCGCAAATCCTGCATCGTGATTTGATTGTATTCGCCTTTTACCAGAAGTTTGGCAGTAGGTATAGCCAATTCGCTGCGGCTCGCCAAATATAGATGAATGTGAGAAGGCAGCCGCTCAAGAAAGTAGATCAAAGAATCATGTATAGAAGGATGCTCGATGAACTGATAATCATCAAGAACGATCGCCAGCTCGCTTGTTAACCGATTCAGGTCATTCAGCAGCGCAGGAAGCGCATGTTCCAAAGCAACCCAGAGCCCTTTCTCAAGAAAAGAACTGACTTCCGCGCCAAAGCTTGGGATTCTCTCCTGAATAGAAGCAGTTACACCACTCCAAAATTGAATATAATCATTATCCCGTATATCCAGCGAAAGCCAAGCAACAAGCGCACCGCATTGTTTCGCCCATTCACTTAGCGCTGTTGTTTTTCCGTAACCGGCCTGCGCTGAAACATGCGTCAGCTTGACTTTCATTCCCTCATTGAGCTTATGAACCAGCCTCGGTCGAGCTACCAAATCGCGACGCACATGAGGGATATGAAGCTTCGTACGTACAATCATAGAAACTCCTCCGCATGTAAATTCTCGTTAATCCATTTTATAATTCGACAAATTTCTAGATTTTCCTGTTTATTTCAGGACCCTGCCTAATCCATATCACGAAAGGATGGTTCATCATAGTATTCCATGGAACCTTCCAGACTGGATTAATATTGGTTGCCAAATTATAAGTTGAATCATACTTTAGAATATCCGGGAGGTGGTTGCGGCATGGAAATTAAAAAGTATCTGTTGGCTGAGGCCACCAAGTTCGAAACCCCTTATTACATCATAAATGGAAGCTCAAAAGGAAAAACGGTTATGATAACTGCAGGAGTGCACGGGAAAGAAATTGCCAGTATTCTCTCGGCCAAAAGACTTGTAGCATTGCTTAAGAAAAACAAGCTCCGGATTGAATTCGGGACATTGATCATTGTTCCGGTTGTCAATCGTAAGGCTTTCAAGCGGCGCATCAGGGGAATACCGGATTTGAACCGAACGTTTCCGCGAAAATGGAAGGATAAGGCTCGCCACCCGCTGTCAGCTGCATTATTTCGATTAGCGAAGAAATACAGGCCATCATGGTACATTGATCTGCATGAAGCCAATGGCTTATCTAAAATAAACCCTAGAGTGCTGGGGCAGACGCTGATCGCCCATCCCAAAAGTAAAGCAATACCTGCAATAAAACGAATTGCTGACCATTTGAATCGCTCTATTGTTCAAAAATCAAGACATTTTACAATGCGCTTACGGACTTTGCCTGCGGGTTCTGGACGCCATGCCGCATTTCACTTATTGAAAGCAAAAGCAGTTACGGTAGAGACGTGCTGGAGCATGCCTATGTCTACCCGGATAAACTTTCAAATGAAAATACTGGAGAAATTATTAGCTGAAGCTAACCTAATTTAGCGCGGAAGTATACGAAGCAATTAATTTAAAGGAGTCCCCTGACCTGGCGCATAGCAAGCCTCTCAGTTATCGTGTCCCCTCCCCGCCCTCAAAGCTCAGAAGGACATTGTACAAAAACCTTTATGTAGATGTAACCATAGCATACTGCGCCTTGACTTCGCACTGCTTTGTATCAAGCTCTTTAAGGTGGCTTTTTTAACGGGGAAAGGCAGTCATTAGTTGGCTGCCTTTTCGTTTGGATTATTGAGCTAGAGATTTTAGCATTTCAATATATGTTTTCAATTCTGAATCCGTTAAACGTGAAATACGTTCGTAGAAAATAGCTTCTTTTTCTTTTAGTGCTTTTATTGTCTTTTCATGACCAAGTTCAGTTAAGGACAACAGTACTCCTCGACGATCTTTAGGGTGGGGCTCACTTTTTACATACCCCAGACCTTTCAATTGACCAATAAGTCTACTGATAGAGCTACGGTCCATTGCGATTGACTCTGCTAAAGTAGTAGCGTTAGTAGGACCGTGTGAAAAAAGCCAGCGAACAATCAAAAAGGCTGCAGGCTGCAGGGTTGCATCAAATGTACCTGCAGTTCTGACATTAAGTGCATGTGCTTCACTAATCAACGCATTGAGCTGTTCACCAAGAGTAAATTCCATCTGTTCCCTCATATCAGATTTTTTAATATCCATAGTTCATCATCCTAACTCATCGAAATGTTTGACATATATCAATCAAGTATATATATTAGACATATGTCAAATATATATACTTGCTAAAACAGTGTCAAGTTTAGACAAGGAGAATGTACAATGTCTGAGTATCCAATAATCGTAATCACAGGTGCAACCAGTGGAATTGGTCAACTTGCTGCAATTGAAATCGCAAAACGTGGTGCACATCTGGTGCTGACTGCTCGTAGCAAAAAACGGGCTGAAGCAACTGAAAAACTAATTAAAAAAGCTTCACCAGAAACGGAGGTTGATTTTTATTTTGGAGATCTGTCGCTGATGAAGGATGTGCACCGTATAGGACAGGAAATAAAAGAAAACTATTCAAAGATCGATGTACTCATCCACAATGCTGGGCTTCATGGGTTCGAGCAACGCATTACTACCGAGGGGTTTGCTGAGATGATTGCGGTAAACTATCTAACGCCGTGGTTGCTAACTAATTTGTTAAAAGATTCTTTGGTAGCAGCAGAATGCGCAAAAATTGTTAATGTTGCATCAGAGGCCTCCCGAAATCATGGAGAACTAAAGATACCAGAAGATTTGACCGACACATCTTCATTCACAGCAAGAGGTTCATCTGAAATTTATGGAAAAACCAAGCTTCTAAATATCATGTTTACTTTTGAGTTGGCGCGTCAATTCTCTGGAACAGGAGTCACTGCCAATGCACTGAATCCTGGTTTTAATAATACTGGACTTGGAAGAGAACTGCGTATATCTACTGTAATCGGGAGTATCTTTAAATTACTTCATATCGGAGATCCGAGAAGAGGAGCAAACATCATTGTTCGATTAGCACTTGATTCTGAATACGATAGAGTAACAGGTGGATACTTTAATGTTGGCACTGGTGCTAAAATTGATCCAATCTATCCCGGCAAAGATGTTTCTATGCAGCAACGTTTATGGAACGAAACTAAAGAAATATTGTTTGATTATATAATATGAAACAAAAAAAAGGAGCTGCCGCGAAGCAAGCCCCTCAACTATAGATTTCTGTCAGCTTAGCGAGTCATGGGACTCTATGCATTCATTCCTATCTTTGCTCCAAGCACATCAAACACTGAATTGGGTTTAAAATGTTTCACCTCAGCAAATCTAGATAATTGGGCGGAAAATCCTTTTTATTGGGTCCTTTTAAGTGCTGATAATTTTTGAGCTTCACTTGTACACCCGAGGATATTTCAAATGTAAAGAGATCCCTTCCCACAGGAATGTGTGGCCCAACGGTTGGAGTTGCATCAAGCATGATCAGAAAATCAAACCCTCTAAAACCATTTACTCGTTCTACATGTATTACATCTACAAAGTATGGATATAGATCTGGTGCAACTTTTAATTCTTTGGAATATACCTTTGCAAGCTTATCGTTCATATAGGGTAACAAAAACAGTAAAAGCATATCTTGAAATTGCAGTTCCCTAGAATCTTTTTCAGGTTTTATCTTTGCAGCAGTAACATAAGAGCCCTGCCATGAAGCAAGTAAAGCAATGATCAACAAAATAATAATACATTTTTTTCTCATACGATGATCCCTCCTTTGATAAGTTTTCCAAAAGGAAGGGATTTCATCACATCTATCGCTTAGCTAATGCCAATATTTCATCAGAAACGAGATCAGGGAGATATTGATGAATATAATGCTCGGTATCCTTGACCACATATTGCTTCGCTTGCAAGGACCATGAAGTAAATTCCGCTTCGTATTTGTTCCAGACGTCATTGCTAACCCCTAAGTAATCGGAGGTCAGCACGGTAAGCGGGAAAGGGAAGGCATTTTTGTCATCCAACACGACCTTTGCATTAACCTTGAATTGGCGGAGCTCGTCCTCTATATTGGCATTATCAAGCTTAAGTAATGAGGCTGTCAGGTCAATTTTCTTCAGATCATCCGGCACGAACTTCAAGCCGTTGCGGATTGAGCGTGAACTTTCAATAACACTGTCAAAGCTAAAAAGCATCCGAATTACGCCTGTTTTTATGAGCAGCTTTTTGCTAAATCCGTCAATTACTGGATCCGTATCATTGTAATAATATTCCGGGCTTCCGCCATCCACCATCACAATACCCTTTACCTCGCCCGGATACTTCTGTGCAAACCGGAGCGTTTCGAGGGATCCTAGCGAATGTCCCACAAACAGGTAGGGCGGCTTTTGACCGGATGCTTTCAGCAACTCGTGTATTTCATTCGTTATTGTATCAATGTTACGCTTCTTATCCGTCGTATCACTGTACCCATAGCCGAACCGGTCGTAAACTGCGAATTTCACATAAGGCGCGAGCCGTTCGTACAACGGAGAAAAATCAACATACGGATTAGCCGTGCCCAAACCGGAAGCGAATACAACCGTTACATCCCCTTGACCACCAGTAAATAAATGCATATTTTTCCCATCCACTTTGTATAGCTTGCCGCTGGGAGTATATGATTTCAGATCCTTCCGGACGCCCACCTGTTCATATATCGCACCTGATCCCAGTAAAAGTAGAATAACCACCAAGCCGATAATAACTGTTTTCCATAATCTTTTAAGCCATTTTTTCATCTATTACACTCTCCTTGTATTCCTTTTCATTATAAGTGCTCAATCTTAATAAAGAGAAAACAGCACCATAATTCCAGCTTAATTATTTATTCCCCTTTATGGTCGAATGTAAATATCATCCTCGATAACTTCATTAAAAGCTGCCCAATACATTAATAAAAACAAGGAACAGCTGCGACGGCAGAAACTGCTCCTTGTTTTGTTCAACTACCATTGCTCCCTCTAGACAGGTAAGATAGATTCCTCAATTTATAATAGATAAATATTCAAATGCCGTTGTTCCATATACGCTTTTAAAGTGTTTATTTAAATGGGTTAAATCAAAAAAACCACATTCAGCTACTGCTGAATAAATATCTCTATTTTTTTCGATTAACTGCTTTGCACGCTCGATCTTGCAGTTAAGAAAGTATTGGTAGGGTGAAATCCCGGTATGAGCCTTGAATAATCGGATAAATTGAAATTTCGATAAATGAAGCTCTTTACATATCTCCTCAAGCTTAAGTACATGTTCTAAGTTGGCATGAAGCATATCCTTCGCTTTTCTAATTAGAGCGTTATCTTTCTTGTCGTCTATTGAAAGATTGGTTTGAATTAAGTTATCCGTGAGCGATAAGAGCAATTCACTGCACAAAACCTCATTTTTTTCGCTTAATATTGCATGAGAAAGACTTAGTATTCGTTGTTCAAGTCTATGATCATACACAATTGGAGTTGAAAAACGTACGATATCTTTTTTCTCAATTACCTCTAAAAGCAATTCTGGTTTAATATAAAGCATGACATAATCAAGGCCTGTCTTATCATGGGCCATACCGTCATGCGCCTGTTCTGGATTAAAAAGCATAATCCCATTTTGATAGGATAATTGTAAACTGCCCTCCAAATTATACTCTTGAATCCCACGCAATGTTACGCCTATTGCATACTCCTGGTGAGCGTGCTTTTTATATGTAAAATCAGTCATACTTGCTGACAACGCAGTAATACCTGCCGATTTTTTATAAATAAATTTGTTCATTCCATTCACCTCTAAATAAGCTTACCTACATCCAGATCATAATTGCAACATAGGCGAGAGATAAGGCCATCCATATATTAACAGTCTTATTACGCTTCTGTAAAAACTCCTTGAAGATCGAACCGAAAAGAACCCACGTCATAAATGCTAAAAATCCAATTAGCGTTATGGATAAAATACTTATCGTCACCGCAGAGATCGCGTTATAGTGGGGCATAACAAAAGTGGGGATAACGGTCATTGTAAACAGCACTACCTTTGGATTAAAAAACTGCATTATAAAGCCTGACATAAATGTGGCCGTTCGGTTTACAGTTGGGCTTGATGTATCCATTTTGTAGATTTGATAAGCAAGATAGAACATATAACAGCTTCCGATTATCTGCATCATAATTAATAATTTCGGTATTATCGGCATGAGCATCGTGTTCAATATAGCAGAAATAGCAAGTAATAAACCAAAACCTGTAGTGGATCCATAGGTAAATTTCATTGCCTTTTTGGTCCCAGAATTATGCACGGTGGATAATATGATAATATTAGTAGGTCCTGGGGTAAAAGTAGCAATCATACAGTAAATTAAAAATGATGTAGTATCCATGAGAAAACTCCTTTCAAGTTATTCTCAAATACTACACCCTAAAATAAATGCCCTATAGTACATTATTGCAGATATAAAGCTTCTTCCGCCATGGATTTGTGTGGTCCCTGTCAGCCGTCAAGACATACTTGCCAGATGCTCCTCAAGACGATCCATGGTCTGTTCGGCACCCGGGACGGCATAAGTTTTCACCTTATCGAATACAGCGGCATTTTCTTCGAAAACTGTGCTATAAGTGAGTTTGGTCTTACCTTCCAGATCCTCAAAGATTGCTGTCGCCAGAAAATGGGGAAATACGGCATGTTTGATGACGATTCGCTCGGGTTTAACGACCTCCACAAAGATGTTGGTGTTGGGATAATCAACCCCATCAGGACCGTGCATGATAAACTCCCATGTACCGCCCGGTTGCATATCAAACTGCTGAAAAGTCGTCGTAAAACCTCGAGGTCCCCACCACTTCGACAAGTGCTCCTCTTTCGTCCAAGCATCAAACACAAGATCGCGTGGAGCATCAAATATGCGGGTGATCACAATCTCGCGGTCACCTACTTGCGTTGCGATTTTGTTTGTTGCGTTGTTTGGGTTCATGTCCATCCCTCCAAAATGAATTTGATTTTGACTTGTAAAAACCAATATCACTAAGCAGCTTCACTTGCGTTCTTTTCCATTTTTATATAATCATACCCCAAATAGATCCTCAGTTAAACGTTGCGGTCCTTGTATTTCCGTCCCACTCAACTTGAATACCTAGTATTTCCGCAAGCTGTCTCACAGGTAAAAATGTCACATTGTTTTTAATCATGGGTACCACTTCCTCCAATTGCACCTTTTCACCGTCAACTAAGATATCGGATTTTCCGATATGCATGATGATACTCTTACCGTCCTTGGTCAACGTAATCTTCTCTTGACTTTGTTCCCAACTCACTTCAAACCCGAATCCGTCCGCAATAGCTCGCAACGGAACCATGGTTCGTCCGTTCTCGATAAATGGCACTCCCCCACTGTCTATGAGATGCAGATATCTCCCGTTCACAAGGATCATAACTTGATTCTTCTTTGCTTCCTCACACGAAGGCAGTTCCACTTCTATCCTCTTGCCATCTGTTTCTATACCCATCTTCTTAGGGATTCCATCCCTGTTTTGGTAACATGATTGTAGAGGTACTGCATCGGACCAAAAGAATTCCCTTTCGGCATTCGCCGTATTTCCAATCGCTAGTGCACATAGCAGCCCGAGTGTACTGTACTTCCATTTAGATTTTAACAATTCTATCAGCTCCAGTTTCCTTTTTATTGTATTGTGAGTTTGCATCCTGTTAATCATGGGCAATGACTTCTGAGACAGCCTATTTGACGATTCAAGAGGACCCTTTTATTAATTCTAATTGGGGTTTTCTAGCGGGAATCCATTGTGGCCATTGAGTTTCTTCTTCGCCGCTTTTATAAGTGAAAATTTCTACTTTCACCTTATCTTCCTCTTCTCCGCTTGCCACAATCTTGAATGTGCGGTTAACGTTACTATCCCCAGGTGTAAAGATAGATCGAATACCGCTTCGAACTGCAGGATTCCAGTACACCGCTGTACCTGTTGCCTCATCAATGACAGCCAAGCCAATAGATGGCGAAATGTTCGTCGTTTCTTTGACATCGATGGCTAAGGTTTCTCCGCTTTTCATAACAAAGGATTTTCCGAGCTGAGCACCCTGAGTACCGTCGGCACTTTCGTCACTTATAGTTCTAGGCAGCTTCGAGCTACTATTGAAAATATCTGTTATTTTAGCTTTATTGTCATAGACTGTTAGCTGCTTGTACCCGGTAATATCGTCGTTATTCGTTTTGGATAATTCAAATGTAAATTCTTTAGGGGCCAAGATTTCATAAATCACATACACTCCGCGCTGGAGAACCTGATCGATAAACGCGGTATGATCATACTGATATTTCTTGTTAGAGTACTTCAATTCAAAAGCAATTTGATTCATAATCATTTTTTTAATGACGCTATCCTCTTTATAGGCTGCTGCCTTGTCGGCAAAAGCGACAGTTACGGTTCGATCCTGTACGGAAAAATTTTTTTTGATCATGTCGGCAACCGTGGAGTCGTCTTTGTCTTTCCATAGGATGCCCACCTTATAGTAAGGCTCTGTGCGGTTAAAAGAATCGAGTTTCAACCCATTTGCATCGATATACAGATTTGTTGCAAAAACGCGCATTTTAGATTTTCCCAGCGTGGATTGTACATTTCCTTCTAATGTATCGTTTATATTGTAATAGGTCTTAATTCCTCCGCTATACTCCGTAATCGGTTGGGATGTTTTCGCAAATACCATAGATGATGAGAAAAGAGAAACGGCCGCTATCATAACGGCGAATACGATCCCAAAGAATGTCTGGCCTCTTCCTTTACTCCGGTTCATAATCAGCTTAAATCTTCTGTATAGCTGCTTTTTAGGCTGTGCCAGGCCGCTATTTAAAGCAGGAGACGCTTGAGAAGCAAAATGCAAAATCATTTCGCTATAGCGCTTCTTGTCCATGGGCTTCATCGTTTTGGATAGGGCTTCATCCACAGAGTATTCGCATGCTTCGGTTATATTGGCCAAAGCCAGATAAGAAACCGGATTAAACCAGTGCAGGCAGTTCACGATCACTGCAAAAAGTTTAATCCAGGCGTCTTTTTGCTTAAAATGAATCAATTCATGATTTAATGCTAGCTGGTAATCTTCCGTACTCATGTTTGTATTGGGAAATACAATTTGAGGATTAACGAAACCGATTAACATAGGCGAATGCACGTTTGAACTGGCTAGCACATTCAGGTTCCCTACCTTATCGATCCTGACACCTCGAAGCGCCTTGCGCTTGAATCGAAAGTAATTCAAGAAATAGAGACACAGCATGATCGCAAAACCGCTGACCCAGATCCCAAGGATCCATGCTTCCGTGGATAGAACAGGAGAATTATTAGTAGTATCGGACGGGATCCCTTCGCTAAAGGGTATAAGTGGTTCCAAGGCTTTTGTCTCTGTGGCCGTCAGCGAATTTCCGGTAAGTAAAGCTGTACTTGTATCCGGAATCAGGAACTGAGGAAAAAGGGCTGGCACCTTGAAATTGAGCGGCACTATAAACAGTAACAAAGCTGACAAACAGACGTAATAATACCAGCGGCCACCGCATTTTGCAGCAAGCTTCGTTTTAAAAAGAATGAGGCACAAACTTGCGATACTGCCAGCGAGGGAGGTCATAAGCAGCCATTTAATCATGAGAATCGGCCTCTCTGTTAATAAATTCACGGAGCTCGTCAATATCCTTTTTGGTGAGATTCTCATCCTTGAATAAGGCACTGATCAGGCTTTTGGCAGAGCCGTTATGAATGGCGCGTACGAAGCTCTGCGTCTGCATTTTTTGATATTCCTTTTCGCTTATAGCCGCCCAATATTCATAAGCGTGGGAGCGCCCGAGCTTGATGGAATGCAGAGCGCCTTTGTCAATCAATCTGCCGGCTAGGGTGAGTAGCGTCGTAATTTTTTTGTCGGGCAATTTTTCGGCTATCTCCTTGGTCGTCATCCTTTCTCCGCACTCCCATACCACTTGCATAATCTCCATTTCTGCCTTGGTAATTTGCATAGCAACAACATCTCTCCTTTTTCGTTTCTACAACTTGTTATTTATTATACAAGATGTAGAAACGAAAAACAATACATTGCTATTGATCAATTGGGGAGTGGAAATCGGGAAGAAAAGCTTCTGATCGAAGCCCTTTCGAGGAAGAGACATTCGTGTCTAAGTTGCAGCTTTTCTTGCAATATCAGACTTCTTCAGCTCCGCTGAACACTTATAACGGCTGATATTATAATAAAAATCTATTATTTTATCGTGTGGGGGTGCGTTTCGAGGGAAGGTTATATCCATTTTAACCACGAGGGCAGCTGCCGTGGCAATCTACCCCAATTATTCATATACCATAACCCAATATCTTTCTTCTGGTTTACCTTCTTCAACAACTTTCTTCCAACCATTATTCTCATAAAACTTCATCGCTTTTTGATTTTCGGATACACATTTCAATTTTACTGGTTTATTCATTTTTTCTATGGAGGCTTTAACCAATTGCCCACCAACACCCTTACCTGAGAAATCAGGGTGAACAAATAAATTATGAATAAAATCATCTGGCAGGTACAAAGAAGCAAATCCAAGGATACGAGTATCTTCCTCTGCCAAAATTATATACTCTCCTGCAGTATGCTTATCAAAGTCTTCTAAAGTCATTTCGTCGGTATCTGCCCAATGAAAACTTTTACGGCGAGATTCTAGATATATAAGTCTTAAATCAGGGTAGTCTAATTCATTGGCTACTCTAATAATCATATTTTCACTCTCACTTTCTTCTATATAAATGGGCTCAACAGCTCAACCTCAAAATCAGTACTTGACCCTCATCCGACCACTAGTCCTCACAAAATCCTGCAAAAACGCAGTTAATTTCATACCGGAATGGCTATAGAGAGAACAAACCTGCAAAAGTACAGCAATTTTCATGGAAAACGCTCCGATTCAGCTAAGAATGGAAAAATAAATGCACATTTGCATGAATTCATTAAGACTTCAGATATACCGGCCAAAGGCTGTATAAATGCAGGTTCTTGGGAGTGGGGTTCGACCGACCGCCATGCAATGCCGCAACGCGCGCCTGAGATTCGCGCGCGTTGAGCAAGCAATGGCTTCGAGTCGAATAAAGTCGTGTGCGCTTTAAAAATGTAATGGGTTATTCAATAGCTTGGTGCCATGTATCTTCGAAATCTTTGAAATTATTAAATCCGATTTTTTTATAAAAACCTTTAGATTCAGGAGCGGAAATAAGGAACATCAATGTATCTTTTTCTAATTGTGGTTTTAAATGCTCGACTAGTCCCTTGCCGATTCCCATTCCCTGGTACTCAGGGTCAACAGCTATATCGTTAATGTAACAATCAAAGCAAAAGTCTGTGAATGCTCTCAGGAAACCTACTAACTTCCCATTATGCCAAGCGGATATTTTAATATTTGCATTCTTTAACATCAAATCCATTCGTCTCTCGTCGTTAGGTCGTCTTAAAGCAGCTTTGTTGTATAGTGCTATGACTTCCTTCAATGATGGTGTTTCATCGCTTTTATAAATTATCATTAGTTCAGACCTCCTTTCGATATTGATCCACTTTATTAAGATTTCCATAAATCCAACAATTAACATTCAAATAGCTTTTTATATCATTCGCAATCGCTTCTCGAACAGCCTCATCATCAAACTCCAACAAACCGCTCATATATTCGTGCAAATAATAGAAAAAGCTCAAATAACAATAAAATGCCAGCCGATCCTGGCTTACTTTATAATGAAGGCCCTCTAATTCCAATATTTCATTGAGCAAAATAATTTGCTTCTCATCATGAAGATAAGGCCATATATCCCGTTCTATCGGCGCAAGCATCAGATGATCCCAATCGATAATTGTAAATTGTTCGCCTTGAATAATGACGTTCCCCCCGACATCGCCGCTTGTGATGTGGAAATGGGTTAAGTCATTTTTGTTTTTATCAGCAAATTGCATCAATCGGTCAGCATAATGTTCGATTATCCGGCTATTCCCTTCCAACAAGCGCACAGCTTCTAATACAGAAGGTGATGATGCAATTTTAAGCTTGGTAAGATTCCTGTAATACTCATCCATGTAGTTGATGTTAAAATTTTCCTCTATTATTTGAACGTTTTGAACTGGAACTTTGTATATGTGCGCCAATTTATGAAACAAATCCGATAATGGATAATCCTCTGTATGCTCACCTTCGACATAATGAAATACGCCCACCACACCATCATTAAAAATACTGTACAATTGCTCATCTATCGTCTTTTTAATCTTACTAATAAAGTCAATCCCATTCTGATTCATATGTTCCACTATTGCAAAGCTGTTCATATATCTTGACTTGTGTGGCCCCAAATAAACGAGTTTGGCAAAATAAGTGTCACATTCTGTATCGATCTTCCACGTCTCCCCATGGTATCCACGCTTTGCTGCGGCAATATTATGGATTCCCAATCCATATTTTGCTTCAATAAACTCTTTTAACTGACTAATATAGGTTTCATCACGATACTTTTCAAAAAAAATAATACAACACCCCCTGCATACAAAATAAATACTCTTCCATTCTTGATCATAAGCCCGCATTTATTTCTCATAATGTTTTATTCGCTTCACTCCTCAACTATCCTGCCCGCCCCAACAAGGCTGCCGATCTAAGGCGGCAGCCTCGTCTTGGTTGTTTATTCAGCTATCGTTTTCCGATAGTTCAAGCGCTATATGCTAAATAGCAGCCCTTTTGCCGTTTCCATGCAAAAGCCCCTCCTCTGCATGTTCAACCCGACCATCAAATCGTCGTCCAACGTACTAATGGCTCTTACAAGTAGAGGATTATTACTTAGCCAAAATGCCGATAAAATCCTTATTCTTCAAGTGTCCTCCCCTATTTTCTCACACGAAAGGAGGTGCAGCAGAAGAAAGCCAACGAGGCACATAAAAAAGCCCGCGCTCATAAAAAGCACAGGCTCCGCTATCGCTTCCGTTAGTTGATCGACGCTTCATATATGGAGCGAATAGAACGGGTTAGCATCTCGTTGAACTGCTCCTCCGACTGTTCATCTGACAAGCCTTCCGCCAAGGCGCGGGAGAAGCTGGCGATCAAGCCGTGATGGCGAGCCAGCCGCTCGTTGGCTTCCTCCCGGTCATACCCGCCAGACAGTGCGACAACTCGAGCGACGTGTGGCTCGTCCATCAGATCACGGTAGAAATCGTCTTCGGTTGGAATCGAAAGCTTCAGCATAACGGTGACATCAGGCGCAAGAGCGGACAACTGCTTGAAGATTTCGTCCTTCAAGATCCGTTCCGATTCCCGCTTGTCGGAGCTGTTAATGTCAACTTCGGGCTCGATGATGGGGACAAGTCCTGCGGACCAAATTTGCTTACCGAGCTCGAACTGCTGCTCCACTACCTTGCGAATCCCTTCCGGATTCGCCTCATGAATAACCGAACGCATCTTCGTTCCGAAGACGTTGCGCTCGACCGCCCGCTCAAGCAAGCCATCCAGATCGGGAATCGGCTTCAACATCTGCACGCCATCGTCTGACTCTGCCAGCCCCTTATCAACCTTCAAAAAAGGAACGATACCTTTCTTCTCCCACAAGTAGTCCGCCGTAAACAGCCCATCGATCTTCCGGTCCATGGTGTTTTCGAACAGGATGGCCCCCAGGATGTATTCCGCGTCAAACGCAGTGCTCTTGATGATGCGCGTCCTCATTTCATGCACCAGCGCATACATCTCCTCGTCGCCAGAATAGCGACTCGGCTCGATCCCGTACTGCTGCAGCGCCTTCGGCGTACTCCCTCCGCTTTGGTCCAGCGCTGCGATGAATCCTTTACCAGTGTGAATTCGTTCCATCTGCTTCTTGTTCATATAGGTAATTCCTCCTTATAATGCGTTTTTCTTTCATTGTACATCAAAACGGTTAACAATGAAAAAAGTATCGATCTGCCTTTCTGTCCGTTATCAAAAACAGGATCGGCGACCCATACCGGCAGCCTCGTCCCATTCTTCGTTAGCTTGACATTTAAAGGAAATAATGTGAGTTGTTTATTATCCTTTTATTGTCATCCAATATGAAAAACACCAATTATGGTCTTTCCGTCAACATCATATAATGGGATATCACGACCACCCACAGGTCTATTCTTCTGTATGGCAAGTGCTTCCTCGGGAGTTTTTGGCTGCTCCCCGTCTAAATCTTTCTTCCGCACATACCCTGCAGTGCCATCCACACCCACTGCACTAATTAAATCAGGTATCATTTCATAGGAAGTGGCGTCTGCGGCAAAACCGTATGTCCATCCGTTTTCATTTTTAGGATAGTTAGGAGCTTTTGTAGGGTTTTGATTCATAGCGCCAATACGAAAAGAACCAATAATGGTTTTCCCATCAACATCATAAAGTTGGACATTACGACCACCTTGGGAGCTACTCTTCTGTATGGTTATGCCTTTCTCGGGTATTTTTGGAAGCTCACCGATAAAATCTTTTTTCAGCACATATCCTGCAGTACCGTCCACACTTCCTACAAGAATTAAGTCAGGTAGCGTTTCATTGGAAGTGGCATCTGTGGGAGAACCGTATGTTTGTCCGTTCTTAGTCTTCGGATAGTCAGGGGCATATGTATGAATTTGATCCAAATAAGTTTTAGCTGCTTTAGAGTCGTTTATAATTGTTCTCATCATAATACCAACGACCAAGATGAAACAAACGGTCCCTATTTGTATACCTATTGATTTAATCCTCACTTCATTCACCTCTTTTTTGAAACGTGTTTTGTAAATCCATACCCATACTGTAGCATACATTTATTGCTATGAAAGTAATAGGTGAATGATAAGTTACTTACAATAGTCTGATTAAATTGCGATATCTTACCCTTAGCTTAATAAAAAGAGCAGGAACCGCGGCCCCTGCTGTTTTGTTGCTATTCAATAGTCGTGTTCCGTTTAGTTGAGCGTCTGGCTTTTTCAAGTAAGCTGTAAACGTATTGTGCTTTTTCATCAGAATATGACAGTAACGTGGTTATTCCTTTAGATACTGCATTAATTTTTCTGATGGAGTATTCTTCAGCAATTTCTGGATTCCGCCTTAAGTAATCTCTGATTAGGATATTATTTGACACCGACTAATATATCAATTATTGGTTTGGCCATCATTCCTGGTACTGATGTCCTACCAAAATGCTGTATTTCTATTGCCATATCTCCAAACATCTTATAAAGTTTGTTTTCTTCTTGCTCGTATAAATCTGGCCACAATTCATTATATTCAACAATTATAATTGTTTCATCAATTCCCAGTAAGATCACCCCAATACAAATTGAATATTAGATAATCATATCATTTTTCAGAGTCTCGGAACTCAAAGCAGGCCCCTCCGCAATCGTTTACCGTTTAGTTAAAAATTGTTTATTCAAATCGATTGATTGAAAAAGCGGAAATGTTTTGTTCAGTCTTCCCTGAAATAATCAATTCACTTAAAATCTGTCCAACAACACTGCTAAATTTAAAGCCATGTCCTGAGAAGCCTGATGCAATGGCAATGTTTGAATAGGTAGGATGCAAATCGATAATGAAATCTTCATCAGGAGTCAGTGTATACATACAGGTTTTACCGTACTTCAATTGTTGCGTATAAGGCATATAGCGTTGCAAAAATTGTCTTAAATCTGCCGCGTCTGTCTCTAGTTCACCAAATCCCAGGATGGCTTCATCTGGATTGATTGTTTCTCCTCCATCATGTCGGCCTACTTTTAATCCGGATCCATCGATGTTTGGAAAACCATAATAATGTCCTTGAAATGTCTCAAACGAAAAGGCTGGAAAACCGTTATGATTATATAAATCTTCATTGACATCAAACCAAGCAAATGTTTTTCTTACTGGATTTAGAGGAAGATTTAAATCCAACATAGAAAGGAGACTTCCTGACCAGGCTCCTGCTGAAAGCACTAACGCATTAGCACTAAAAGTATGCTCATCGGTTTTGATGGTAACTCTTTTATCATGAACCATTATTTCTTTCACTTTACTATTGGTTATGATGGTAGCTCCTTTTCGCTCTGCAAGCTCTCGATATGCTTCAATGCATTCCTCACATTTCAGCACTCCTGATGTTGGTTCGAAGCAACCAATGTACTCGTCCGGTAAAATGATGCCCGGCCAACGCTTATTCACATCAATTGAACTTAAAATCTCAAGTGGCAATGAATAGGTTTTTGAACTTGAGATGATATTCTGGATAAAATCCGATTTTTCGTAACCCACGTTTAGAACCCCGGTTTGGAGAAATAATTGTTTTCCCATCACCTTCTCTAAGTCGTTCCATAATTCTTGAGCTTTGAGCGCCAACGGAACATATTTTTCACCTTCACCATACGCATGCCGAATGATTCTCGTGTCTCCGTGATGACTCCCTTTGTTATGGGGCGGGTTAAAGGAGTCTACTAATAACGTTTTTTTTCCACTATTTGATAAAAAATAACCTGCCGCCATCCCCATCGAACCTGCTCCAATTACAATTACATCATAATGCATAGTACGTTACCCCTCCTTGTAATAAATCTACCTGTAACTTTAGTATTAAGTATGACAAATATTCTCCTATATTACTAATGATCCTAACACTTAACAATTGCGCTAACCTGCCCGCTACACAAAAAAGTCTTGGACCAGATCCCATAAAATACAAAAACCGCGATTTACGCGGCCAATAATGAGATAATGTTCTTGTCACCCGACACTCATCGCTTCGAACGGCTTATGAACCCGCCAATGACTTGTAATTAATTAGTGCATGTTCATTTAATGAAATACACTCTAAAAATTCGCAGCCATTTTTATTAAAAACAGATGTCAATTCAAGCCCCCTTTGCACCAACAACTAGAATTATTTTATGTGAACATTGACGATAAAATCGATTTTGGCAGCTTGCAGACTACGCTGTAGGCGGGATTGAACATGTTGGCAATTTCATATTCAACTGCCTGACCCAGTAGCAAGCTGGCTTCCGAAGACGTTAAGCTGAAATCTTCCTGTAGAAACTGAAACATCTCAGTCGTTGCATGTTGAAGCGCCTGGTCAAGCGGCCGGGCATTGCCGATACAAAACCAATGCGTGTCGGTTTCACCCCGAGGCCAGTTTATCGTTTTGCCTTTTTGAACGCTAACAGCAAACCGAACATCCATCGATATTTCGAGACCTGTACCGATGATTTCTCCATCGCCTTGCAAGGCATGACCATCACCAACACCGGAAAATAGACTGTAGTGCCTGTGACCAGTCCCTTATAGTCCATGTTACCTCCATACGAACCGCTCGTTGCAGTTGAGATGAACTGCCCATTGGAAGGAGCTACACCAAAACAACCTAGAAATGGCCGCAAAGGAAGCTTCAATTCAGCCAGCCCCGGCGTTGGGTCCTCAAGAAAAGCAACCCCCTGTGGTACATCCACCGTCCAGCGTACGATGTCCGATGCTGGTAATGTAGCGGCAACAGATGGATCGATAACTGCTGGGGCAAGCATGTTGGTTGTCCAAGCCCAATCACGGTTCGGAGTTATTGATTCGAAACGAACCGCTAGTGTATCGCCGGGCATCGCTCCTTCTACATAGAAAGGCCCTGTCATCGGATTCCCGCGAGTAGCTGCGCTTTCGCCGTTTTTGTCCCAGCCTCTCGCATCAACAGTCGTCGTAATGACCGTATCCCCATCGCGAATCATCAAAATAGGTGGATGCTTGCCTATCGTGTTAAAATAAAGTTGAGGTACGAACTGATGAATCATGGCTACTCCTCCTTGTCGATCGGATACTCTATTGTTTCGACAATTGTTATATATTTCCTGCTGAGTTTACCAACGAGAAATCGGGCGCAATAAGATCCGGGCATCGTATTAACACGTAATACCACTTTCATGTATGGTGTCCGATTGTTGAGCCATTGAATAAATAGCTATGGATTGGAACCATCCCTGGTGCTATCGTTATCCGTTAGAATTCCTGTAATACGAAAAATTTGGCGTTTGAATAAAAACGAGCGCCTCAGTAAGATGGGGTTACGCACGAGGTCATAGCCTCAAAAAGCCCATCTAGGAGGTCGCTCTATCATGAAGTTTAAGGCACAGGACAAACAAAATCAACTCATAGAAAACATTACCGTTCATCATCTGGTCGTTGGTGTAGACATCGCCCAGGAAGTCCACGTCGCCCGCGCTGTCAGCTTTCGAGGGATTGCTCTGGGATCTCCTCTTGAGTTCGGTAATCATCGTGAGGGGTTCAAGTTATTCGAGCGCTGGATCCAGGCTCTGCTTAAATCCTACAAACTGAGCCATGTTATGGTTGGCATGGAACCAACCGGTCACTACTGGTTCAACCTTGCACGTTGGCTTGTCGAGCAAGATATTGAAGCCGTTCTGGTTAATCCTCATCTCGTTAAAAAGAATAAAGAAAACCGGGATAATACACCGTCTAAAAGCGATCATAAGGACGCGCTTGTCATTGCAGATATAATCAAAAACGGGTACTACTCTCCTGTTCGTTTTCACCCGGAAGCTTACGAGGAACTACGTATTCTCATGGCTAACCGTGAAACCGTAACGAAACGTCTTAACAGTGCAGTGAATCAGCTTCATCGCTGGGTTGACATTGTCTTCCCTGAACTGCGTCTGGTCTTTAAAATCCTTACCTGTACCAGTGCAATCGCAACACTCAGACTCTTCCCTTTACCGAGAGATATCAGTCGTTTGAACACGGAGCAGATTCTAGGCGGCTAGAAGCAATATGTGAAGCGTCATGCTGGCGTTAAGCGCGCCAATTTGCTCACTTCACTAGCAAAATCCAGTGTTGGCACCACCCAAGCACTACATGCTTACAAACTTCACCTTGGGCAATTACTCCAAGAATATGACTTGGCGCAGAGCCAGCTTGAACAGATTGAGCAAGAGGTCCATCTCATTCTTGAACGTATTCCTTATGCTCAGAAGATGCTTGAAATACGAGGCATCAACGTCACAAGTCTAGCTGGAATACTTGGTGAGGCTGGTGATTTAAGCGGGTATACGCATGGAAATGCGCTGCTTCGGCATGCCGGGTTGAATCTAGCCGAGGCGAGTTCTGGGAAGTGGCGAGGAACAATGGTCCTCAGTAAACGGGGCCGTCCACGTCTGCGTCATTTTCTTTATCTCATGACAATGTGCATGGTTATGAGTAATCCAGAAGTTCGGGCTTTACATCGCTATAATGTGGAGGAAAAAAAGCTAAAGAAGATGAAATCCATCATGCAATTATGTGGTAAAGTAGCGCGTCTGTTAGTTGGTCTAGCTAAAAGCAACGAGGATTACGATTCAACACGAGTTTTCCCACAAGCAGCTTAAAAACAGTTAATCCTCACCGGTTCAAGAATTCGCAGGATGAAAAGAAGCACGGAGTATCGGGAGACGTTACGCAAAAGGGCTCGGACCCGTTCCGTTAGAAAAACCGACCTCCACCCCCATAGTTAGATGTGACGAAGGAATGAAAGGGCTGAGACCCGTTGAGACATGGGAGCGAGAATCTCTAGGGCGCAGTGGAGACGTGCACATTTGGAACATTATGGGTGATGGATACCTCACCTTTGTTTGCGCACGCCCTTTTCTATTTTCAACAGAAACCAGCTCCTCCTTCTCTTCCTCTCTTCAACTTACTACAGGGTGAAATCCTGCGAATTCATGAGCCTGAGTGAGGAAACTGAATCATTTCGAGGGAGCTTAATCAACAACTGTTATTTTTGGAAGTATCTTAGAAGTAAATTCACTATTGGAACAAGTGAGGAAAATTAAGATCCTGTTTTAACCGACGACTTCGAGTTTATCGCCTAAGAGATCGATCAGTCGTGGAAGAACTGTGTCCTTAAAATGCCTCTTTTTACTTGCCGTAATATAGAGAACCATACCATCATATTCCTCACGATGTTCTTCGGTATAATCGAGAAAGTAGTTATAATTTTCAACAGTCGTGTTCCTGTTCATGATCACACAAGTAAACCACCAATCAGTTAGATCAAATGACCTTAAAATGTCTTCTTTCGAGTTTGCTCGATACCACAATATGTTTTTTAAATTAACGGGTGTGTCATAAGGGAGTGGCCAGGTGGAAGTGGTATCAACTAAACGGTTATTCACAAACGATTGAGTTTTCTTGTCGCGATCCTTAAGGGTGTAAATCGTTTGCATTTCGTGTACGGTAGTACCAATTTTTCTTATTAACTCTTCTTCCAACTCATTCAAAGGGTTTTCTTTAAACTGAGTCATCAGTTGATCCTGCAAAGCCATAATTGATTTCGGATCGCACTTAGGCTCATAATGATGCAAGAGTACCTCCTTCACCTTATGGGCTATTGATTGATCGGGGTCATGGATTATTCCTGAGTGGAAAAAGCACGCTGATTGTTCAATAAAGTAGTCTATATGTGGATCCAATTCTATATCCCAATTTGTATATGAAAAAAGAATATCCTCATTCGGGTTTTGAAATGTTATAATTACTTCCGCCATTGTATCATAAACACTTGGACCAAACCCCAAATCATAACCTTGCTCCAAGCGGAATGGAGAAGTATTCATAATGAGCTTCAAGACCTTTCCTCCCTTAAATGAAATAAAAATATTCATATTTTAACACACCCTATTGAAGAAAACTGCCAGTTAGCTTAACGCGCCCTGGCAATCGGATCAAGTTCTTGACATAGCCACGTTATTTACATTATCCAATCAAATGAGTAAAATATGTCAATCGTTCGATATCTATATCTTCTCTCCCGTATGCATCTAAAAATAAATCTCTATAAATATTTGTCTTTAAATTGTGATTAAGAGTCCAAATTCCCCAACAGATATCATAATGTCTGTCCCCGACACCACCATATCCTACATCAATAAAACCTTTAAATGAAAAGTTATCCATGATGATATTAGGCAAACAATAGTCCCCGTGAATGATGACATTATTTTCAGCAGTAAAAGTGATTCGTTTTTTAAGATCATAGCTTATGTCGGATTGTTCTTCCAGTAATTCTGAGGTCCTATTATCATAAGGACAATTGACTGTGGAGATTGAATGTAACATCCTCAAATATTCCCCAAAAACACTAGATACTTTATTTGGGTACTCAAGATGAACTCCTGATACTCCATCTTCTCCTGTTATTGCTTCGGTTAAAAAATAATCATTATCCTGATCTGATTCAAAAGCAATAACCTTTGGGGCAACGTTATGACTATGTAAGAATGAGGTCATTCTAAATTCTCGTTCTAAACTGCCTTTTTTACTAATCTTAAGAAAAGAGTTATCCGTTCCTTTCACAAATAACGTTTTTGCATTTTTTGAACAACTGCTATCATATATATTGGAATTTTTTATGTATTGTTTTATGGCATTCGGTACCGTTTCTATATCAAAAGATATTTCTCGCCTTTCCATTTGCTCTCCCTCAATTCGTTGATTTTGTCCGTCGGTTTGTTTAAACTTCATAGTAAGAGCGCCTCCTTGATGGTCTAGTGGACAAACCCATCATACCTTAGGCGCTCCTTTTTTTACAAAGCCAATTTCTTAGGCTCAACAGGAATGTTTAGCTTAGTCCCACCAGGCGTATAAATAATCTTCGATACCCAGTTCATCGGTTTTTATGCAGAACGAAATAATATCTTCTTTTAACTTACTCGTTGCATCTTCTTTTGGTACAAAAAGTGTATCTAATGACACTCTGTAATCTATTTTGACTATCAAATGGGTTAATGAATTTGTTTACGATTAGTTCCTTTAAGCTGTTAAATCAATAAAATCAAATTGTCTAATACTGCCAGCACCTCACTTAGCAGGCCATTCACCGGAAATACCTAATAGATTGTCTCTTTGTTCAAAATTCATATTGTAAACAAAATCAACCATAATACCTTCCTCCAGCAGATTATAAAAAGTATTTCTTTTCTTCATTTTACCATGCATTACTGCCTTTTAGTTCGATGAAATGAGCACTGCCGTAGCACCGCCTCTTTCGTTGTTTCTCAGCTATCGTTCCTAGTTAGCTCAATAGCAAATAAATTACAACTCGTTATTTCTCCCAAAGCTCGACCAGTCGACCCTCAGGATCTTCAATCCAAAATAAACTTTCCAAATTCACTAATCTCTTTTTTCTTTGCAACACCTGTTCTTCACCTTCATTCTTTTGTAATTTCAATCTTCAACTATCCTGCCCGTCTAGCCGAGAAGGCAGCTGTCCAGATTGGATCAGCTGCCTTCTCTAATTCTTTATTGAGCTATAGTGTCCCGTTTAGCTTAACGTCTCTACTTTTATGTATAAACCATGAACTTTAATCATTTATCTTGCCCCAACCTTCTCGACCCCGCTATGCCTTCAGGAATAAAATTAGGAAAACACTAACACTTATCACACTAGTTTAAGGATTGCTTATAGATGTTTAAAGCAATTCTTGTTGATTCTTTTCTTAAATAATAATTCCGATCATCATCTGTTTGATTGAAAAAGGTTTGACACTTAAAAAGATAAAATAATACCTCTTTGGAAGCTTGAAGTGCCATTGATTCACATCGAAGGATATACATACAAAGGCTAAAGCATTCTGTTTCATAATTCTTTAAAATTGCTACACGTTTAGCTGTATCCATAATCTCCTCCTTTTTAAAGGATCTATTATTATGTACATTGTTCACATTTAGAATATATTGAGGAAACATCTTACCTTTTATTTTAATTCAAGCTTATTGATTCTCTATAAATAAACTATTAACAAAATATTAACTCCGACATAGGTTAACGTTTGATAACAACTCTCATTTGCGGAAAGTGATACATGTTCCCGTATGAATAGACAAAAGATCTTCAAATGGATCACATCTCCCTCCATTACTTCGTATACAAAACGAAACAATCTGAAATATGGATATTCCAATTTCATTAACCGTCATTTTAAACTGCAGAAAATCAAAAAGGAGCGGCTTTTATGCCAGCTCCTGCGCTATCGTTCTCCGTAAGCTTAATCTTTTTTTCTATTACAGACTATTTTTCAAATGACAGTACGTCAACAATTACTTCACCATCGAGATTCTGTAAATAATATTGTGCAATAAGGTCTTCTTTATAAATTACGTTTAAAGTGGTTTAAATGAACTCGATAGGTGTGTCGAAACTACAATTGATAACCAAAGCAATCCGTTCTCTTATTAATTCTATTGTTGAAATAACTTCGTTTTCCGTTAGTTGTGTATACTGCAGGCCAATGTCATTTCCGGATAAAAGGCTTTAGCAGATCCTCATTTTTCCCGTTGACGAAAAGCAGCAGAAGCCGATTTCCGATATGAAGTATCGTATAGACGATGGCGGTAACAAGATAGCCTGACCATATTAAACCGTAGGCTGCCATTCCGACCAGCGAAAACTCGATGAAGACTACTGCGGCTATTGGTAGAGAGATCCTGGCTTTCGGGGAGATAAAAAGTCCCCATATGATTGCGGCTGTTAGCGGAAGCCCTGCGGTGAGGACGATTCTAGAAAAAGTTCCAGCAGCAAAATGATAACCCCAGACGCCCAATGAAGCGAGAAGAATCAGTTCTAGGAGGAACCGGATCATAAGATTAATTGAAATGAACATAATAGCTACTCCTTTGAAATACCTTTACTTATTTTCAAGTACGACCCTACTAATTTTTGGTAATTAAGATTTCTACATAGATTTTACCAATATTTACACCATCTGCGGTTAGCACAACGCGGCTGCCCAATAGTGCCGGCAGCCGCGTACTTGTTATTTATTAAACTATCGTTTCCGTTAGATGAAAATATTCGTTTTCTCGCCTTAAAAATTATCTATTTCATTATTCCTCATTCGATGAATGTGTATATAAACAACAATTTAATAGTTTGTCACGTTCCTCATCTTTCATGTTTCGAACATTCCCTATTTGTGGAAATTCGCCGTTTTCAACTTCATTTGAGTACGATTGAAATGCTTTAAGCATTATCTGACCTAGATTACCGTAGTTCTTTGAATGACGAAGGTCAAATGGAGTAATACCCAACATATCTTGAACTATGAGTACTTGTCCATCTGTAAATCTTCCAGCACCAATTCCGATCGTGGGAATACTAAGCTTCTCTGTAATTACTTTTCCGAGTTCTTCTGGTATAAGTTCCAATACAATCATGCTTGCACCAGCAGTTTGTAAAGCAATTGCACCGTTTAACAGAAATTTAGCTGAATCAAATGTCTTTCCTTGTACAACTGCCTTATTATGGAGCTGAGGGGTATATCCGAGGTGACCCCAGACCTCTATGCCATTACTATATAAATGTGATATAACATCTTCTCGCATTCCTTCTAACTTAACGCCATCTGCTCCGTTAAGAACTAGTTCTTTAGCAGTAAGCAGTGCCATTTCTGGGTCCTCGTACGTTTTATACGGCATATCTGCCAGCAAATAGGCTTCTTTCACTCCCCGCCGCACTGCTTTCAGATGGTGTATAATATCATCGAGAGTGACGGAAATTTCATGTTCATAACCCAATTCGTTTGTTCCTAATGAATCACCTACAAAAATCACATCCAGCCCAGCTTTATCTTGTAATATGGCTGTGGGATAGTCATAACAAGTTAGCATCGTAAGCTTTTTATCATTCCGTTTTTTCCAATGCAGATAGTCCATATTCTTTTTCATGTGAATCCTCCTTAGTCTCTGTTCGCCTTTGGAATCAGAGCACAGGTAATGGTGAAACAATTAACAAGCAGCCAGGTATGAGCTCCTATCAAGGATGCCATCCCAACACTAAAAACTTATCACAATATAAGAAGCTATACAACAAGAGAACATCAGCTAAGAAAAAAATTCTACAGTCAACAAAACATTCATTTTATATTCGAAGAAAGCAATATCCCGCTAAGAATAACCCCCCTTTATCATAAGGTTAGCTTAAAAAACCACATTTTCACGCATAAAAAACGCTCTGCTCCTGGATACTTCTCGCCTAAACTTTTTATGAAACCACATGACCTATAAAAATTAACTGAGTCTTTATCAGTTTCGGCTTCGATTGTGGTAAAACATGTAATGATATAACCTCATTAACTAAATTACGTCCGATCCCATTTCCTCTAAGGCTATGATTCACGGCGATATGTAGGATTACTGCGCTTTTTTGTTCTGGGTTTAGCTTTAAGCCAATAATTGCTGCGGCAGCTGCATCCTTCGATTCTTTATAGTATGCATATACAATACGGTAAGGATCTGCTTCATATGTCTTCAAGACTCTGTTCATCTTCTCTGTATCTGGGTTATGAATGCATTGTGCCATTACGGAAGTAATATCGGATGAAAACTTCTCAACCTTTTTTAAACAAAACATGGTTTCACCGCCTCGCATTTCCAATGGACATTAGTTCTCCGATAGCTGAGCAATCGTTTAAAAATATTTTTTGAATCCCTTACTTATTGATCCGTTAAATCCTTCCCTTTCAAAGAACTCATGTGCTCTTTCACGGGTTGAATTACTTAGAAGCATAATCCTATGACAATCTATTGATTTACAATAATCCTCAACATATTGCAAAAGTTTTCGTCCAATATTCTTGCTTCGATGGTTCTCATGGACAATTATGTTCTCTACTACTCCATACGGTCTCAAGCCATGCAGAGCTTGTAAACATATGTTTAGTGTTAGTGTCCCTAATATTTTTCCCTTTTCATCAAATACAAGCAAGAAATTGTTAGGATCCCTTTTAATTTTATCAATTTGTTCTTCAAGAACATTCATTTTCTTACTATTGGGTACTAACATTCTATAGAGATCAAATAATTGATCTTTATCTGTTATTTCAGCTTCACGAATCATATTGAATTCGACTCCTTTATAGTTTTATTACAAAAGAGGAGTTACCGCGAAGCAAGCCCCTCAGCTATGTGTACCGCTTACACAACAAGCTTCTTTTTCGCAAGGAACAAGGCAACAGCTTGAGGTTTTATTATCGTTCCGCCATTTTCATCAATTGCATTTTTGATGTTTTCGAATAGCTTAACTCTTACATCTTCGGGAAGTATTCTATGTCGAGAGTGCGTATTTAATAATGAAATATATTCATCCGTTGTGTAGGTGTCATTCCATCTGTATTGCTTTACTATTAAATCTTCAAACAATCCGTCCTTTATAGTTAAAACTGACCTTTCGTCAATGATTTTCTCAACTGATGGTGCATCTGCGTCATCGAGATTTGGCGCATATTTTCTATAACATTCTCGAATTAGTTTAAAAACGTTATTAAATGATGGAACGTGAACGGTCCAAAAGAATGCAATTGATCCTCGGTCACGGAGTAAGTCAAACGCCTTCCGGTACCCAAATTGTTGCGGTTGAATGAAATGAAATGCTGTTGCGGATATTGCTAAATCGAAAATACTCCTTCCGCTTTGCCACTCTTCAAAGGATGAATTAATGATGCTGACGTTGGTGTTATTTTTGAATTTTTCACTAGTAAATTCTGCAAGTTTTTGTCCTAATTCAATGCAAGTCACATTATCGTACCCGAGGTCCACAAATCCTTTTGTTGCCTGACCTGTGCCGCAACCTATTTCGAGTATGGTATCGGACGGCTTTAGTTGCGCATATTCCAAAATATCGTGAAACAGCTGATACGGGTAGCTAGGTCTGTATTTGTCATATTCACCGGCAACTTCGTTAAACGTATTTTTCAGTTCCATTTGCAACACCCCTATTCAATATTTGAATACGAAACAGCTGTTCCTTGTGA
This sequence comes from Paenibacillus radicis (ex Xue et al. 2023), assembly GCF_024722015.1. Taxonomy (GTDB): domain Bacteria; phylum Bacillota; class Bacilli; order Paenibacillales; family NBRC-103111; genus Paenibacillus_S. The sequence goes on from NZ_JANQBD010000002.1 coordinate 93,692, forward strand.
ATAAAGCAAGTTGGCTGGCATCACAATCATTCCTATCAGCTCCCCGAAAAAATAAAACTCCCGACCCTTAAAAAGGGACGAGAGTAAATACTCCGTGTTACCACCCAAGTTCATCCGTGCATAGCGCATTGACCTCATTTTGCGTGCGCTAACAATGAATGTCACATATACCCTTGCACTTTAACGGGTGCAACCGTCACAGTCTACTCCCCAAAGGGTTTCGAAGTGTCAGCATATAGAAGGGCTCTATGTAAAAGCAAATTTTAGAGGAATTTATTGGTAATTGTTGAAATGTTACCACAAACTAATCATCTGGAGCAACACTTTTCTTGATTTTTTGTTGTAACTATCCCTACATGGTTAGCTTAATCTCCGCGCCAGTTTACTGTTTGAGCATCGTATCTAAATATGAACCGTCTCGAGCAGCATATAAATCATTTTTGCCGCTTCGGCTCTCGTCACATAACTTCCATGGCGGAAAGCCCCATCAGGGTAGCCGCTTACGATCTTTGCAGCGGAGACCGCCATCACGGCTGGTTGCGCCCATTCGGGAATGTCCTTTTGATCCGTGAATGCCGATACTGCCTTATTAGTATGGACGGCATTGCGATCCAGTACTCTGGAGAGAATGACTGCGAGTTCAGCCCGCGTCAGCGGCTGATTCGGCTTGAACCATGCGCTCCCTTTCTCTTCGTAGCCTTGTATCAAACCATCTTGGGCCGTTTGAGCAACGGCATCCTTGGCCCAGTCCGGCAAAAGTTCACTGTCGGCGAAATAGGTCGATGTTCCGGAGGCTTTAAATGCCAACGCATCGGCAATCATTTTGACCAGCTGCACCCGGGTCACCGACTGATCCGGCCGGAATGTATTATCCTCGAAGCCGTCAACGACATTTCTGCCAGTTAAACGATCTACATATTGTGCTGCCCAGTGACCATTCATATCGTTGAAAACGTGCACCTCCGCAGAGAACACCGCGAATGTACCCCAATAATTCACTTCAATAGCCACCGTGTCATTGCCGGTAACAACGCCTCCGACATATAACCATTTGCCTTGCGTCCGATTGAAGACATATACGGCAGGCTTTAATCCGGGTGAAATTGACGAGCCATCATACTTCAAGCTGATCTGGATCGGTTTGTTCAAATTCGCTCCGGTACTGCTCGTAAAATCTACAATCCGTCTGATATTCGTTCGCCCCATTATGTTAGGAGGTGGATTAGCTTGGACGCTGACCTTAACTTTACCGTTGACCAGCAGTGCTTCTGGTGGAATCATGACCGAACCTGCGCTCGGAAGCGTAACCTCCCCTCCTAGCACAGCAATGATCTCCTTCTCCACACTTAACTGATCTTCAGCTGCACCAGTAGCTGTAGAGGTTGTTTCAATGGAAGAAGACGACGACGTTCTCGGTCTGCTATAGACTGGATTAACCGTAACATTAACCGTGTCGCTATATACGCTTTTTGTCACCGTAATAACTGCAGTGCCTGCCTGCTTGGCCTCGATTAAACCATCGGCAGTAACAGTAGCCACAGTACTGTTACTGCTCCGGTACGCCGTCCCATACACAGCATTCGTCACATCCGACACGCTGTTATTCGACTGCTGCGCCGTTACACTCAGCTGCTGGCTGACTTTTCCGACCAGCTGAAGCTCTACGTTCTTCGGTGCTGCCATGATACTTGTGATCTCGTTCACTGGCGGCGGCACGTTCGCTTTCGCTACAGTCACGCTCACCGTGTCGCTGTATACGCCGCTCGTAACCGTGATGATCGACGTGCCCGACTGCTTGGCCTCAATTAAACCATCGGCTGTAACGGTAGCCACAGTGCTGTTACTGCTCCGGTAAGCCGTCCCATACACAGCATTTGTCACATCCATCACGCTGTTGTTGGACTGCTGCGCCGTTACTTTCAGCTGTTGGCTGACTTTTCCACCCAGCTGAAGCTGCACGGTCCTCGGTTCTGCCGTGATTCCGGTGATCTCGTTCACTGGCGGCAGCACGTCCGCTTTCACTACAGTCACGCTCACCATATCGCTGTATACGCCGCTCGTAACCGTGATGACCGAAGTGCCCGACTGCTTGGCCTCAATAAATCCATCGGCTGTAACGGTAGCCACAGTGCTGTCGCTGCTCCGGTACGCCGTCCCATACACAGCATTCGTCACATCCATCACGCTGTTGTTGGACTGCTGCGCCGTTACCTTCAACTGTTGACTGACTTTGCCACCCAGCTGAAGCTGTACGGTCTGGGGAGAAGCGCTGATTCCGGTGATCTTATTATACCGAACCGATAAAGTTGCCGAGCTGGAGCTGGAGTATTTCGGATAAACGCTGAATGCGTACGTTCCCTCATCTGGATTCATCCAACTAGCATTGCCGCTAACAGCAATCTCCATCCTTCCGAGCAGTGGGATATCTTGAGGTACGGTTACCTTTAAGATGGACATGCCAAAATAGCTGCTATAGATCGCTTTCTTGGCTGGAACTCCGTTCACCCGAACCAAGTTCGGATCGATCGCCCCCGAATTCGTAATTGGATCCAGAACAACGGGTACCTTCAACTGTGGCGGAAGGCTCAGCGTGATGAAATCGTCATTGGCAGCAACCAACGGCTCGTTCGGCTGCAGGCTGAACGTATACGGCACATTGGTCTCACTAGCCCACGGTATAGCAGGTATGACCGTAAATTCCTGTACCGTGTCCGGAGTGATAGTGAGCGGTACTGTGTTTGGCTTCACTGTCTGGGAGGTTGTCACCTGCATATCGTATACTCCATATTGAACAAACAGGTTTGGCATGGAAAACACTAGAGAATAATCAGGAATCAAATAATATTCCGGAGGAAGTACGAATTGCAGCTTATTGCCTGCCAAACGGGTGACAGAAGCCGGCGAATAACCGTCCATTTCCAGACCCATGCCCGATTCGATATGAATATCAGTGGCAGCGATGGCTGTATCACTTAATACGGTGCCCGCAGAACTGGTCACCGTAACTGTGTCGCCCCCCTTCAGAATCGTCGGGCTGGTGAACCGGAATCGCAAATTGCCGTCGCTATTGACCTCAACGTAGCCCTCATCCGAATACGGGTTATCGGCTAATGAAGCCCCTCCTTGCGGAATAATTCCGAAACGTCCTGACGCAGCCTCTAGATCAACGCTGGTGGATATTTCAAACGTATAATAGCCGTGTACAGCCGGATTGGCAATCAAGGCCGAAGCATCGATTGTGATAAGCGCAGCCGAATAGCTTGTGAGCAGCTGGCTAGGTTGCAACTGCAGCTTGTCGCCAACGACATTCGCCATTGTAACAGGTACTCCGCCAATCTGTACCTTTGAGACGTCGATTGCAGTAGGTAAGGTAATGCCCGCGGGGAATTTCAAGGTGATCAAATCCATAGGCTTAATCTGCTGCATCACCGTAAACTTGAATTGGTAAGACGTATTCGCCGCAGCCGCATACGTGCTCATATCCGGACGAAAGTTCACTATACTGCGAAAGTAAATATTGCTAAACGTAGTACGTTGAACCGAATTTGAACGGGTACTAACCGCAAATTGCGAAGCTTTTGGTTCTACATAATGATAATCCGGCGTAATCAGGAAATTCGTCAGCTTAATGTCAACGTCCCCCCCGGCAGGTATCGGCTGGTTCATATGAAAGAATACCATTGGCTGCCCATCATCCGATCTTTGCGTTGTAACGGAATCGAATAGAGTGAGCGTTAAACCGTTCACTCTGACCTCGAAACTGTTCGAAGGCACACTGACATCAGTTGTCCACATCCCATAGAAATGCGGGTTTCCAACAAAATTAAAACCATACGGCAGAAGGATTTCAATCGTATCTCCCTCCTGCAAGGCGTCCGTTGACGTCATCTTAAAATGATATGCCGGCGTTTCCTTCGTATAAGTTCCGCCTGACGAATAGCCGCTGTACAATACCGTTGTTTCAGGCTCGACACTGAAATTCGTGAATGCGGCACCCGCTCCCTTCACCTGTATGGGCGCGCCCCAGGACAGAATGAGCAGTATAGACAAAAGCATATAAATGATGGAGATGCGACGAAAGCGCATCCTGTTGTGATGCAGACAAACTGAAAACATAAGTATTCTCCCTCATCTCTTTCTTTGTTTTCTATCAATCTATCAGCAGAAGTTAAAAACTGGTTAAAAAACATTTATAAAAAAACATTTTTAGACGAAAACGACAAAAACCGATTTCCTTAAGTCAGGAAAACCGGTTAATTTGATCTCAAGCTCTATCGAACGCGTTAGATTGAGCAGTTAACAAACTCCTGCCTTATCGGATTGTTCATATGGATGAATTGTGGTTTGCATATGCGATCGCGCTCCCCTTTGATCTTACAATGCTGCTAGCAAGTAAAAATTGAGCAAGGTAGTAGGAGATCATCACCCCGTATCCCGCCCATGAAATCGGCATGACAAACATATTCCAGGCAAGCAGTGAATCGGACATGAAGAACAAAATTGCCCCTGCTATGGCAATCCAGCTTCTACTAATAACAGCGCTCCAAATCATGATAGAAATCACGACGACATAAACCAATACCGGAATCCATAATCCGGCATTTCCACCTGCAAGAATGCTTGCATGGAGTCTGTCTAGGAGTAAAAAGGAGTATGCCGCAATCGGAATTATAACAAGTAAATGAACGGGAGAAAAGCGCCAACGAGTCACAAAAGCGACGACATATGCGATATGAGCGAATAAAAATGCGACCAATCCAAACAAAAACCATTGCTTTCCTGCTAGCAATAAAAAACTATCGCCAATGGCAGAGAGGAATAACCCTGTAATAATTAAATTTTTATAGGGCTTAGGAACATTTCGTGTTGTTGCTGCCAGTAGTATCATCAGAATGATAGTTCCTGGCTTTAAAATCCAGCGCATCGTCATATTTTCACCTGCTAAGGCACAAAGATAACCTAAACCTGAAAAAATAATGGCGGCTATTAATAGCTTTCGATACATGTCAATACCTCCAGTTAAGGGGCTGCGCCCTCTGCTTTCTATCTCCATATTTACGATAGATTATAGCAGACCAAGTTAAAAAACGGTTAAAAAAAAGCGACATTCCACATAAGGAATAATCGCATTGTTTTAAACTAATTTATTTATCCCAGCAAAATTTATATCCGAAACCCCTCACTGTATGAAAGTACTTGGTCGCTGATTGATCAGTTTCAATCTTCTTGCGTAAATTGCTAATATGCACCATAACCGTCCGCTCGTCGCTGAAGCTGTCCCAGCCCCACACCTGTCTGTGCAGTTGTTCCGCGCTAAACACCTGGTTCGGATTTTTCAGCAGAAAAAGCAATAGCTGCCGCTCCTTGGCGAACAAATCGATTAGCTCTCCCTTCACCATAACTTCCAAGCTTTGCAAATTTACCTGCAAATCGCCGCACGTAATAAGCATACTTTCTCTGTCGCGTTTTTGAACGGCTGCGGCCCGTCTGAGATTCGCTTTCACTCGAGAGACGAGCACCATCGGATCGAATGGCTTGGTCATGTAATCATCCCCGCCGGTATCTAGTCCCCAGATGATATCATCCGCTTCCCTTTTACAGCTTAGAAAAACGATTGGTATATCTGAGTGCTCGCGAATGCGCCTGCACAACTCTACGCCATCCATATCGGGAAGCACAATATCGAGAACCATCAGATCGGGCTTCTCCTGCTTCAAAAGCCCCAACGTCTGACTCCCGTCTTTCGCCATGACTACCTGCAACCCGTGATTTCGCAAGTAGAGGCTGATCAGGTCCCGAATTTCTTTTTCGTCATCGACGATTAATATTTTCGCGCCCTCTGTCATACGTCTTCTTCCCCCTCCTCCATATCGACCATAACTGGAAGCGTAAAGGTAAACGTACTTCCTTTGCCAGATTTACTTTCCACATCAATCGTCCCCCCATGATGCTCAATAATTTCTTTGCAAATCGCCAGACCGAGACCTGTTCCAGCTGAACGGCTCTTGTGTGACTCTCTTCCCCGATAGAAACGGTCAAAAACAAACGGTATATCTTCATCGTCAATGCCATTTCCTGTATCCCGGACTTTAACCTTTAAACCTAAGTCGCCCTTCTCAAGAGAACCGTACTTTTCGACGATAAGATGAATGGAGCCGCTAGCGGGCGTGAATTTTTGAGCGTTGAACAACAGATTCATCACAACTTGCTCGATTCTCACAACGTCTATCCAAACGATCAGTGGTTTATCTGCTTGAGAACCGGTATTATCGATAAACGCAAAGCTATGGCCTTCTTGCTTGATAGGTAACTCCAATTTTTCAAATAACGAGCGACAAAACGCCACTGAATCAACCGCTTGGTAATCAAACCGAACTTTCCCCGTATCGAACTTCGACAACTCGAACAAGTCGCTGATAATGCGATCCAAAATCAATGTTTTTTCATAGGTCAGCCGCAAATATCGATCACGGTTATCCTCATCCATTCGGTCCAAAACTGCCTTCACATAACCTTGAATGAGCGTAAGCGGTGTGCCCAGTTCATGCGAAATGTTGGATAAGAGATGACGACGTGACAGTTCCATTTTAACCAATTCCTGATTGATCTTCTTAATGCTTACATTGGATAATTCCAGCGCTTCGGTTCTTTCTTGTACTTTTTGTTCTAATAATTCGTTCCACTCTTGCAATTGCCCCGACATGCTCTCAACACGAGCAAAAGATTTTGAAAATTGATGCGACAAATTAACGGACTCCATAAATACATAAAACAGCATGCCAAGCTGCATCAAATCTCCGGTTGCAACAAAATGATTGTAAAATAGAATATCATTGAGCACTAATACCAAGAGGACGAGTACCGCCGCTATGTTTAGTGAAGCCCCTTCTCTTTTGCTCAGAAAAGCCCGAATAGAAACATAGATGATATAACAAATTATCAACACAGAAACAGCTTGAAAAGCCAACATACTATACGTGTATATCAACGCTGGCGTCAAGAGGATAAAAAAACTGTAGGCCACAATTGCTATAACAAACAAATCTCTCACTTTGCGATACATTTCGCCAGGGTACCGTGAGTAGGAGAACAGGATCAGCATCCATAGGGCAGCAACGACTGACAAATATTCCAAATGAACTTGAAATTCCCAAGCGATATGCGGAAACAGATAAGTGATTAACGTAGGCCCGGTGACTATCGCTCGAAGTCCCATCGCCAACGAGAAGCATCCGAAAAATAGCGGCGATCTATTCTTTCTACGCGCCAGAAAGAGGCCGATATGATATAACCCCATCGTAAACAAGCTGCCTATCATAAGTAGTTGAAACGCTATCTCTTTTTCCCGGCTAATGATCACATCTTTTGAAACACCTATGCGGAAAGATTCCCACAAGCCGCCTTTACGTTGGACGAAATTAGACACCTGAATGACTATTTCGGTCTGGGTGCCCTGTAAATGAAAAAAAACAGGTTTAGGGAAATTCGCCGGAATCATCGTTTCTTTACTCGTTCCTACCTTCCCATTCGCTGCAGCCAGCTCTCCGTTGATCCATAATTGATACGCTGTCGCGATGCTTGGAACATAGAGCGCCATATTGGTACCGTTGTCCGCAGCTGCTGTATGAATCCGCAGCCGGTAGGTTGCATAGCCTTGATTCGACAATGCTTGTCCGCCCGACTCCTGTCCCTCCCACACCTTCGGCACTAGGGCATAAGAGGGAGCATTGCTATTAAGACCGATCGTAAAATCATCGGGAGTTAACAAATGATTCCAATATAATTCCCATTCGCCATCCAGATTTTGCAACCCATCTCGCTCCCAATTCCACGCTGATAAATCGAGAATACCTTTCACTGCCTCAGTCTGAGTGCTTTTTCCTAAAGCAGATGCGCTGGGGAGTAGTAGAAATAATAGGAATGCTAGAAACAGAAAATATAATTTGTACGTTGGTTTCCTCATACGCCCACTCTTTGAAAATCAGAGAGAATTCCCAAATATTTTTTCATTCCGCTGCCCTCGCTTTCTAAAGCTCATTATATAATACTCATGCAACTGTTACGATACACTTTGGAAAAAACACCATTCTTCCGTGTCTGTACATTACGCTGACAATCCAGAACGCACATTTATATAATGACGTAGCCGTGAAGCGGGATGGCGCTTTTGCCATATAAAGCCTCAGCGGACTTTTCTGATCGAGAGCAAGCTCCGTTCACACGCAAATAACACAGCTTAACGGCTGCGTTATTTTTTTCTGTTGCGTGACTGAGTTTATGAGATATGCTGCTGCAAGATTATAGTTAATTATACAAATTGATTGTTTCATAAACCAACATAGATCCGTGATCGTCATCCGGTACAGCATAAAGCCGCAGCTCTTGACCGGCGTTCTCAATGAACACAGGATTGCGGGTAATCACGTGTCCTTGAGGAGAAAACTCAGTGATAGGTGCTTCATGAAGCATATCCAATGTTTTCATGTCTATCAGGGCTATTCCACCTAGCTCGTACGGCTTGGAATTGAGGCTTGAAGGATTGGACAGCTCAGAGATACCACTCAAAATCATTTTCCCTTCGCCTACATAATGACCATCTTGATAATCCACATAATGACTCGAGTTTTCTTTCACAAGCAGAATCTGCCCAATTGGGTTCCATTCATAAAATTTGCGTGAACCCCAGCTATGACCTACTAGCTTTCCATTTTGACCTTCACGGACCACTCCTCCGATATGATCATGGACTCGGAACGATTCTTCTGCTTTCATAGTCTTTGGATCAACTTTGTAAACAATAGATTCACTATTGGGTCGATATTCGGCGACAGGTACCCAAATATTTTTTCCATCAAAATCAATGCCGCCTGGGTGATAGATGTTCCCTTCGCCCAAAGTCACATCATTCATAAGTTTCCCCTGTTGATCAAAGACAAATAAGTGACCGATTCCCTTTCCAGAAGTACGGTCATAACCGTGTTGGGGCTGGTCATATTTTACTGGCATTTCGATAAGTTCAACCGAGGACAAATAAAAGAGATCCCCGATTCGAACCATTCCTTGTGAGTGGTAGTTGTTAAATTGTAGATCAATCTTAGCTTTTTGCTCCCATTTCGTATTGCGTGTAAGATTTTGGAATTGATCGATGAGTTTCAGACTATCCATATATATGCTTCTCCTTTCAGTGGCACCCGCTCTTTTGGTTGCTTTCCAGCTATCGTTTTAAGTTAACTCAATGAAAAATTGGAGGATCCACCGAGCACAAACAGTCTCATTGCTGTTCAGCAAGTATTCGGAGTGCACGGCTGTTATGAAGATTAATTATTTGAATGAGTATACTTTATATTCACCGTTATCTGATGAGAATCTCAATAGGTTACCATCATTGGCTACACCTTCAAAATAGGCACCAATACAACCTGTCGTGCATCTATGTCCAGATAGTAAGATATTGACCTCGTTATCAGCATGCTTGGCCTTAAGTTCATGCATAAAGGAGAAGACTCTTTTTATAAAATTAGGTACATCCTCAACACCTTGATAGAACCTAGAATCTGGAACTACTCCATTCATTTTGACTTCGCCTTTTTTTAATAAGTCAGCTTCGCCTAGATCAAATACATTGAGCCTTTCATCGATGATTGCTTTCATACCTGTTACGATCTCTGCTGTTTGAATGGCTCTTTCTTGAGGTGAGGTGTACACATAGTCAAAATCTACACTATTAAGTCTATCCCTTAATAGCTTGGCCTGTTCTATTCCAAAGTCATTTAGGGGAAAACCCATTCTCCCCTGAAGCTTCCCTTCTCTGTTTAAATCGGTTTGACCGTGCCGTACCACATAAATCAAGCAATAACCCCTCCTTGATATTGCAATCCATTAAACCCAATATACCACATATTGGAAAGAGAAGGAGTCTCAATCAAACGGATTCTTCATGCTGAAAAAGCTGCCGGATCGAACCGACAGCTTCATAGAGATACTCTTATAACAATGAACCGAGTTGCCACGATGTGTAATTGAGTTAGGACGTTTGTAGGTGGTGCTTAATGTCGCCAGCTTCTTGCCAAACGCGATGTATCATCTGGTTGCTTCCTACGAATGCCATATCAATCACCTGCTCAAATACTTGCTTGTAAGTGAATGTTTTGCACTTAAAAGCTGTTTTGGAGTGCCTTCGAATATGACTTTACCGCCATTGATACCGCCTTCCGGACCCATATCTATGATCCAATCGGCGTTTCTGATGACATCAAGGTTATGCTCGATCACAATGACAGTATTTCCGGCATCTACAAGACGATTCATGATAGCCAGTAAATGGGCGATATCCGACATATGCAGTCCGGTCGTAGGCTCGTCCATAACGTAAATACTTCCCTTCTTATGCAATTCGCTGGCCAGCTTGATGCGTTGGCACTCACCGCCCGACAGTGTGCTGAGCGGCTGTCCGAGTTTCAGATAATCCAGTCCCACGTCACTCATGGCCTGCAGCTTGCGCACAACTTCTTTGATATCAAAGAAAGATAGAGCTTGTTCAACGGTCATCTCCAGCACATCGGCGATCGATTTATCTCCCAGTTTGTAGGCCAGCACCTCTTCTTTGAACCGTTTGCCGCCGCATATTTCGCACGTTGTTTTAACGCTGTCCAAAAATGCCAAGTCGGTATAAACGACACCAAGGCCTTGGCAGTTTTCACAGGCCCCCTTGGAATTAAAGCTGAATAAACCTGGGTTCACTTTGTTGGCCGATGCAAAGGCCTTGCGCACATCGTCCATGATGCCCGTGTAGGTGGCCGGATTCGAACGGGTAGAGGTACCGACAGCCGCCTGGTCGATCACTATCGCATCGGGATGCTCTTGCAAAAACACCTCGTTGATCAATGTGCTTTTGCCGGAACCGGCAACGCCTGTCACTACGGTTAATACACCCGTTGGAATATCGACGTTAACATTGTTTAAGTTGTGCAGATTGGCGTCTTTGACGGATAGTTTGCCCGTTGCCGAACGAAAATGGTCCTTAAGCGGCATCGACTGTTTCATATGATTACCCGTCAGAGTATCGACCTGTAGCAGGCCAGAAAAGCTGCCTTCGTAAACAATGGTGCCGCCGCGGCTGCCGGCAAAAGGACCGACATCGACAATATGATCGGCTACTTGAATCACATCGGGATCGTGTTCGACAACTATGACAGTATTGCCTTTATCGCGCAGTTTTTGCAGCAATTCATTGAGCCGGTGTACATCGCGGGGATGCAATCCAACGCTCGGCTCATCAAAAATGTATACCACATCCACTAGGCTGCCGCTCAGATGTTTTACCATTTTGACACGCTGTGATTCTCCACCGGATAAAGTGTCGGTTTCGCGGTCGAGGCTGAGATATTCCAGGCCAATATCAACCAGATGCTGCAGTCTTTCCGTTAATGCTTTAACCATAGGTGCCGCTATCGGATCTTTTATTTCCTTTATGACCTCAATCAGCCGGCCTACCTCCATGGAAGATAGTTCGGCAATATTGCTGCCGTTGATTTTACAGCTGAGAGCCGCTTGGCTGAGACGAGCGCCGCGGCAAAGGTAGCATGGACCTTCTGTAATAAACGGCGCCACCATTTTCTGGGTGCGCTCCGACTTCGTTTTGACATCTTGCTTGATGTACTTGCCGCTGAACTTTGCAATGATTCCCTCTAAAGTAAATTTTACAGGCTTCCCTCCGACGTGCATTTCAACCTTATGCGGTTTGCCGTACAGAAGCTGTTCCATTTCTACCTCGGTATAATCGGCAAGCTTTTTATCGATATCAAACAAACCTGACTGGGTACAAATGTTCCAATCCCAGCTGTCAACACCATAATCAGGAAGCAAAATAGCGCCTTCTTTGAGTGATTTGGATAAGTCCAATGCTTTCTCCATGTCAACTCCAAGCTTACGGCCCATACCGTTGCATTCCGGGCACATGCCTTGCTGATCGTTGAAGGAAAAGGCATTGGCTTTACCGGCATAAGGTTGTCCGACACGTGAGTATAACAGCCGAAGTATAGGTGCAATATCGGTAATGGTGCCCATGGTCGAGTGAGCGCCTCCGCCTAACCGTTTTTGGTCGACGATAACCGCCATGCTAAGATTTTCGATTGCGTCTGCATCTGGTTGCGGAATACGCGGCAGAAAGTTGCGGACGAACATACTGAAGTTTTCATTCAGCAGACGCTGGGATTCAGAAGCGATGGTATCGAAAACGATCGACGATTTGCCGGAACCGGATACGCCGGTAAATATGGTGATTTGGCGCTTGGGAATACGTAAAGATACATCTTTAAGGTTATTTTCCCGGGCGCCGCGGATTTCTATATATTCTTGGTTCATAAGACATCTTCCTTTACTCGTATTTAGATCCTTATCAGATGAAGCGCCGCAAGAGAACGGTTTATGCATCGGATACAGCCGACATACGTGTAAAAACAGATCACTTGATGGGCAATAGAAACCATGAAGTAATCTGTTTTATGATGCGGGGCTATTTCACGATTGTACCCATTTATTGTTCCAACAACTTTTCAAGCTCTCCGCCCCATTTAACCCAGCCATACTTAGCTCCTGCGAGTGCTTGATCATTTGAGATTCCGGTTTGTTCGAGATGTAGATTAACCTTTCCGTCCCCTAAATCTTGCAGCGTCCAAGTGACAGTGTGCTTCTCTCCGCTTTCCATAGTATAGGACAATCGGTTTGGTGCGTCTACGATAAGTACTTCACCGTCAATAATTCCGTTCCACCATTCGGTCGGCTGAGTGCGAAATTGAAAACGGTGTCCTACGATAGGCTCAAAATCATTTTCCATAACCCACTTGGCAAGCTTGCTTGAATCGGTTAAAGCGGACCAAATCTTCTCGATTGATGTCGTGAACTGAAAATCCAAAGATAATGTTAAACTCATTCTTCTTCCTCCTCTAATAGTTGGTTCAAGCGCAACATATTCGTACTCCAGAATTTGCTGTAGAAAGCCACCCATTCTTGAATTTCTCGGAGTGGAGAGGCGTTTAGCCTAAATCGCGTTTCTCTGCCGACTTTTCGGTCAAGTACCAGTCCGGCATCTTTAAGGATTGTCAAATGCTTAGATACTGCTGTCCGACCCATCTGAAACTGTGCCGTTAACTCATGAAGAGGTATCTCCTCTGCCTCTGCTAACAGACGAATCAGTTGGCGCCTAGTTGGATCTGCAATCGCGTCATACACATCATGCAACTGATTGTTCTCGCTCACAACACCCTCTCCTAAATATTATTACCTAGGGACTGCCGTTTAATTATTCACAGCCTCCTTAAAGTATGCGGCTCTTAGGCAGTAGCACCTACGAGTTGAGAATTCAAAATCAGACACCATTTAGTGTCATTTTAATAATAGGTCACCATTTGATGTCGTGTCAACAATATTTTTAAACTCCACATGTAAACTCTCAGTCAGTCAACTTTTGATTATTACTAACAAAATGTAATTTACAAATTATTAATAATAAAGCTGCAACAATATATAGTTTTACATACGTCTAGGTTAACGATTCACAAAAATACAACATGAGGTGAACAATTATGAAAAAAACATTTAAAATAATCACTCTTTCTACAACTGCTTTATTATCTTTTACTCTTGCTACCCAGAGCTTTGCAGCTTCTACAGCTTCTACTTTTACAGATTTGGATAATATTGTTGCCAAAGATAAAATTATTGCATTACAACAAAGTGGTATAGTATCAGGGATCACTCCCGAGTTGTTTGCTCCTCGAACTACGATTTCAGAGGCTCAAAGCGTTCAACTTATTGTTAATGCGCTTGGACTCAATCTTGATCTGGTAAGATTTCTTAAGGAGCCAAAAGCTAACAACTATTTTGCAAAGTCAAATAATGATGCTTGGTATGCAAATGCACTCATTATCGCTGCAGTTAACGGCGTTGAGCTGCCGGCTGATCTTGACCCAGATAAAAAGTTAACTCGTGAACAGTTCACACATCAGCTTATTCGTGCTATTGAAGTAACTGGGAAACTGCCGATGATTAAACCAGTTGTTGTTGATATCAAAGATCAGGACCAAATTAATCCCGATTACTCTGGTTCCATTCAACGCGCAATTCAATATGGTGTGATTAAGCTGAGTGCAGAAGGTAAGTTTAATCCGAATGATGAAATTACACGTGCTGACGCAGCTGAAGAATTATTCAATGCGGTTGCGTACATGAAGGCTCACACAGCACCAGCTTCCAGCAGTGAAGCCTTGACAACGGCTCAAGGAGTCCTACTTATTCAAGAGGTACTTGGGACGGTCGATACTGACTTGAAATTCAAGATTGACCCGAACTCTAAGTTGACAAGAGAGTCGTTCACTTATTTGCTCATTCATACTCTTCAAACAAGCGGGAAACTACCTATGATTAAGTTAGTACCAATTGAGATTAAAGATAATGATCAAATCGATACCTTGAACTCAGGAGCCATTCAAACAGCACTTGCATTAGGTGTGGTTAAATTAAATCAGGAAGGCAAATTCAATGCGAAAGCTGAAATTAGCCTCTCAGATGCTACTGAATATATTAATAACGCTGTTAAAACCGTAAAAGGATTTGCCGAATAATAGATATATATAACCCATATAAGAGAGAGGACAAATCAGTCCTCTCTCCTTTTCTTGTTACAGCATCGTATAACATGATGTTTAACCCATTGCATAATTACGCAGTTTCTATTTAATTCCCCCAGATCCTGAAAGGTTAATTTTTACATTGACATGAAAGACTAGTTGAGGATAAACCGATGACCATCGTCCCCATTCCTTCTCACGGTGATGACGTGTTGCGCGGTACCTTAAGCCCAAACCGATGGGATCCACTCCAATAGACTGCAATTTCCTAAGTACTTTTTCGTATCGTTTAGCTTCCTCTGTTTCAGCCTCATGCTCGTAAAGTTTCCATTTTGAATAATCAAACGACTGGCTGGACTCTGCAGTTTGTCCTGTCATTTTAACATTCATCGTCAGCACGGGTTTTGATTCTTTTGCTTCATCTATAGTGTAGGTATATCCGAATT
Organism: Paenibacillus radicis (ex Xue et al. 2023); assembly: GCF_024722015.1. Taxonomy (GTDB): domain Bacteria; phylum Bacillota; class Bacilli; order Paenibacillales; family NBRC-103111; genus Paenibacillus_S. Next base: position 108,765 of record NZ_JANQBD010000002.1, read on the forward strand.
TTGAAACACTCACAGCAAATTGAACGGTATCTGTTCGCGTCTCTATATCGAATTTACTAATTTTTTTGGATAATTCATTGAAAACACGAGTCTCCTCTGGATTTAACACTTCTCTCATTTTCTCTTTATCAAAGACGGCTACTTGATCGATTAAGTACGTTCCGTTGAGTGGTTTTATGACAGGTAAATAGGGATCCAATCCTTTTTCGCTTAACCTCCTATGAAAATCAAACAAATACTCGGTCACAATAAATGATGACTCCGTACCTTCTTGATCAAAGCTCAAAAATAAACTGTCTCCAGGTAACCGTTCTGACTTGGGTTTTACTTTAAGCACTTGCTCCGCCGATGGATCACCTAAAGCCATGAATGTCATCCCTTGGATTTCTCGTCTCCGCAAAAACCAGTCGATCGATTCCCGATTCAGACGTTCTTCAGCCAAGTCCTTTCCGAAAATGATGATTTTGGATTGTGAAAAATCCAGTTCTTTATCCACTTTTGATTTGAGATGTTGAACAGCTTCCGCGATTGTTTTGGCATCATCACTAACGAATTGAAACGTATTCGTCTGACCTGGTTTGATTTGCGAGAATGGAATGGCGAGTTTTAAAGAAACATGCAGGGGTAGATCTTTATCATTTGACTTATCTATGCCAATAGCCTTAACAATAAATCGTTTATCCATATCTTTGAAACCGCAACTGGATAACAAAGGAACTACTAACAGGAATAACAACATCGTTTTCATAAGATTGGCCTCCGTTTACTTAAGACATAAACAGTTAAGACAATGAAGACGTCTATGGGTAAACGAATCGTCATCCAAAAGGAAGACACTCGGAACAAATCATCTTCACCTAAAAGACTTCCAGTTACAATTGTAGCAATACCCATCAATCCACAGCTTATCGCATTTGGAAGTACAGTAGTTACAGAAGATGTATTCGGGCTACTTCGAGGAAAACAGCTGCTAATGGTTTCAGAAGCGATATGCCATGTCACCATCGTATATAAAAAGGTAATCGCTAAAAAAATGAGTAAAAAAATATAAACAACATGATCTATAAATGCATATTTCATCTGAATCGCCTCTGCCGTAGAAACCCAAGTGAAAATATAGTCATTAACACCATCTGTGCCTAAAGTTCCAATTGGAATAATAAATGTGGACAATAACATGCCAAAACCGAAAATAGGAATCAGCCATCTGTATTTAATGTCTGTTGAGTTAGAAAATGTTCGATTAAATATCGACAAAGTCAAGTAACCCACGAATGCATAAGTAGAGACAGTTAAACTCTTCCAACTTGCAAACATCCAGGTATAGTCAAGTATGACTTTTACTGCATCATAGCTCATATGCTTATTGGTTAACGCTTTTATGATCAGGAACAAGAGTAAAGGCACACTGAGAATGAGCACAATTTCTGCACAATATAACACTGTTTTTGAGGATTGCATAGCGCCAAAACCAACTACGAATACAAAAAGCAATAGCAAAATATACGACGGTGTTTCCGGATTCAGATATCTGGATATGATGAAGGTGAAGTTGATTAGTACAAGCCCTCCGGCAATGAAACCACTTGTACCCAATATAAGCAATGAAGGAATATAGATGCTTTTGTGTAGAGAAAGCTTAAAGATTTCGGGTAGTCCCATCCCTGGAAACTTTAATAGAGAGCCGGTAAAAATGTACAAAAGTATGCTCCCAATCAAGGTTCCAAGAATTAGCGACATGAGTGCACCTTCATACCGCTCGTTAATAAGAATTCTTGGAACGTACAGAATGGAGTTAATCATCATGGTTAGTATCAGAGCGTAAAAAAAATACCGTGACAATGATTTCACCTGGTTTTTTTGTCCTCTCCTATAAACAACTTCAAATAGGGTCGACCAAAGCTTCGCAAACTCGTCGTGTATACAATAAAGAAAAATATCCCTGTTAGCACACCTACCAGCCCAAAAAATATGGCTAGAAGAACAAGTGGAAATTTAATGACCCTGAGAGAAAAACTCAGTGTATTCATTGGAATCACAAAATTGGAGATGGCTACCGCCGAAGCGATAATAATCATAATACTGCTGACCAGCCCTGCCTGTTGAGCCGCTTGCCCTAATATTAGACCACCTACGGTCGTCGCTGTAGTTCCAATAAACTTCGGAAGACGAATACTCGCCTCGGTTAACGCTTCAATTAAGAAAAGCATGAGAAAAACTTCGTAAAAAGAGGGATAAGGTACCGACGAGCGGCTGCCTGCAATTTCAATAGCTAATTGAGATCTGAAAAATTCAGGATTATATGAAACAGTCGCTACGTATAAAGCGGGTAAAGTAGTCGTAATAAACATGCCTATAAATCTCAATATCTGAAGCGGTCTAACAATCCACGGTAACTCGTAGACATCATCCATTGAAGCCATGAAGTCAAAAAATACCGCTGGTAAATTGACCGAGAATGGAGTTCCATTGAGGAGTAAAGCGATTTTTCCTTGGCTTAGATTTAATACGGTTCTATCGGGTCTTTCTGTAACCATTAAAGTTGGAAAAAATTGATGTCGTTTCGTGAGCAACATTTGGAGCTGATTGGCAGCTTGGATGACTTCCGCATCGATTTGCATAAGCTTATTTTCAAGCTGCAAAAGAACGTCCTCATCCACTCTCGTCTTATCGTAAATGATCGCTAATTCAGTTTGACTTTGTTTGCCTATTTTCATAAATTCGATATGTAAATCCTGCGAGGGGTATCGTGTTCGTAGGATTTGTACATTCGTTGCGAGATCTTCGGAAAAAGCAAATTGGGGCCCCTGAAGAATATTTTCAATTGATGTTTCTTGAGGCTGAGACGTCGGGTCTTTTTTTGCTTCAATTGCACAGGTCATCTGTGGGAAAAACAGCAATGTATAGCCGCCAATTAGCTTCTCGATCATTTGATCTTCGCTCTGAATGATCTCAAATCCCGGCAGCATTTTTAAGGCTGATTCAAACTCCGATAAGCTGCTTCTATCTAAAAAATTTTTAATGATCGCGGTATGTATATATTTTTTATCACACATGGTTGAGAAATAAACAAGGTCAACTGTTGCGTCTTTTAAATTGAGCTTTCTAATTTCTAGGTCATCGGCTCGAACCATACTATGAATTAATGTATTTAGTTCAAATGCTTGCATAAGGAAGCTCATCCCTTTTGTTTTTTCGCTATGTACACCTACTTTCCCACTATGCTGGAAAAATTATTCATTCTAGTGCAATTTACAGCAAAATAGTGTTCCTACTTCAAATGCACAGTTCTTGTACAAATGGCTTCTGCCAGATGCTCGTTATGAGTAATCGCCAGAATACCTATCTGCTCTTTTTTAGCATAATCAAGTACAATATCCCAGATTTGCGACTGAGTGATAACGTCCAGCATAGTACTGATTTCATCTGCGATAATAAATCGGGTTTGTGGCTTGAGCACTCTCATGACACAAATCCTTTGAAGCTCTCCGCCTGATAATTCATTAGGCCATCGGTTTAGAAACTCCTTACGAATCCCCATTTCCTTCCTTAAATCATCGTCGTAGTCACCCGATTCACTAAGCGTTTTACCTAGCTTCCATTTTGGATTTACCGCAAGTTCCGGATGCTGGTAAATAAGCTGAACCGGAGAATAGATGCCTTTGGAAACAGGTGCTCCGTCTATAAGCACTTCTCCCTTATCTGCTTGGATCTGCCCAGCCATGATTTTCCCCAAGGTACTTTTGCCACGTCCACTGCTTCCAATGAGACCTACTACCTCACCCGCATTAATATCAAGCGAAATATTCTCAAGTACCCAGTCTTTGCCGCCATCATATTTATAATAAATATTTTTTGCTTCTAATATCATCGCTCACTATCCTCCATATGCTACACACCATCGATGTAACTACCATAGTCCTTACCTCGAATGGAATGAAAGCCGTTTTGTGGCAAGGCATGCCATAAAGCTTTACTGTAAGGGTGCACAACATTGTCTTGAGAAGCTTCAAATAACCTGGCGTCAGCAATTTCTACTGATACTCCCTTGTTAAAGACAGCAATCTTATCCGCAATAATAAAAGCCAAATCAATATCATGGGTGATCATCAGTACTCCACAACCATTATTTGCCAACTCTTTTAATGAACTCAACGTTTCTTCAACCATTGATTTGTGCAATCCGGGTGTAGGTTCATCTGCAATAATTAACTGTGCTCCAGAGGTTAAAGCGGTTCCTATGAGAACCCTTCTAGCCATGCCTCCTGATAGCTGGAAAGGATACTTATGTTCAATGGACTCGGCCAACTGGAATCTTTTCATAATATTTTTTACAGTGTTTTTGACAGTTAGCAGCGGGCTGCCGATCTGGTGTCCTGTTTTCATAAGTGGGTCTAAATAGCTGATGGATTGAGGAATAAGGGATATTTCCCTTCCTCTAAGTGCTTCTTTTTTCTTGGGCGTAAGTTCTTCACCTTTGTATTTGATACTCCCGCTAGTGTAAGCATTTGCTGGAAGAATGCCCAGAATCGCATGTGCAAGAAGACTTTTTCCTGAACCGCTAGCCCCCACAATTGCTAATATTTCTCCAGGGTACAAATCAAGCGTAAAGTTCGATATCACTTGAACATCTTTGTGGTGCAGCCCTTTTCCGTATTGTTTAAAGTTGACCGCAAAATCCCGTACTTCCAATAATGGCTTCTTTATTTCCATAACAGTCTCCTATTCATGCGCCTTATAAGGATTAATTAGAGCTTCAACCTTCTCGCCCAGCAGATCAAATAAAATAACAATGATAAGTAAAGACAATCCTGGCATTAGAGCAATCCACCATTGTCCGGTACTCAAATATTTGAGTGATTCCGACAAGATAACTCCGATTCCCGGCTGATGCGGGGACAACCCAAATCCTAAAAAGGTAAGCGAGGCTTCATGAAGTATCGCATGCGGAAACATTAAAATCAGTCCTACCAAAAATTGCGGAAGCACATGAGGCAAAATATGATGTCTGGCGATATACCAGTTACTTTTTCCAAAGCTTCTTGATGCCAGAACATATTGACTCGATTTTAGCTGCAAAACCTCTGCACGAATGACACGTGCAATATAAGTCCAGTGGGTTAGAATGATGCCAATAATGATACCTTGTGGTCCCTTTCCCAGTACAAAAGAAATCAAGATAAGAAAAATCAAGTGAGGCAAACCCATGACTACATCGATAAGCCAATTGATGAACGTATCCAACTTTTTACCGCCTATCGCTGCTGCAACTCCCAATATAAGAGCGATAATACCGCTCGCTACAGTAGCTACTACTCCGATGATAATGCTAAGCGATAATCCTTTAACCGTTCGCAGGAACATATCGCGTCCAAACCAATCGGTTCCATAAATATGACTGAGTGATGGTTGAAGATTTTTTTCAGTAAAGCTTACACGAAGCGTCTCTTCTGTTATCAGATTCCCTGTTAGGAGAATGGTACTTAGCAATACTACGCAGAGAGCGATATAAAGTAAGGTTTGCTGCCTCCTATTAAAAAGCCTTTTGCGTAAAAGCTTGTTTGCAGCTTTATCAGAGTAGATTCCCCTCTCTTATGCGTGGATCTACCAAGGCATACAGGATATTGGCTATAAAGTTTCCAATGAACACAAATGCGGCTGCAAATAAGCTAATTCCTACAAGAAGCGGAAGGTCCCCTCTAATACCGGCATGCACAACCGCATTGCCAAGCCCCGGATAAGAAAAGATTCCCTCCGCCAAAGTAGAACCCCCGAACAATTCTGCGATTGAAGCAAATTGTAACGTAATAGCCGGTAACAGAATATTTCGAAGACCATGCCTTCTTACAATCATCCATGTGCTTTCTCCTCTTGCTTTAGCAAAGAGCGTATAATCGCTATCCAATACATCGATAAATTTGCGCCTTGTATGCATAGCTATGCTCGCAACCCCTGTCAAGCTCAAGGTCAGCGCAGGCAAAATGAGATGGTACAGCCTGTCTCCCCAACTTATATCACCTGCATACACATGAATCGGAGCACTCAGTCCTATCGGAAACCATCCCAGCTTAACTGAGAAAACTATCAGAAGTAAAATCCCTACCCAGAAGATGGGTGCTGACGCCAAAGTCAAGCAATAAAGTTTAATTACCTTGTCTACAAGCTTGCCCTTGTACACAGCACTAATAATTCCCATCACAAAACCAAGAACACCGGATAATGCCCATGCGATTCCCATTAGAAGCAGAGATGCAGAGAATTTTTCCACAATAACAGTCTTAACCGGTTGATTATAAACGATGCTGGTTCCCATGTTGCCGCTAAGGAGCCCTTTTATCCATTTGATATACCTCACAGTAAAGCTGTCATTCAGTCCCCAATATTCACGCAAATTATTTATTTGCTCCTGCGGTAGTGAAGCATGCTCTCCACCAATATAGGCTTCAATCGGATCAATCGGGGAAAACTTCATTAAGATAAAGCAAATAACCGTAACAGCAAAAAAAAGCAGGAGTAAGCGTACTATCTTTTTTATCAAAAATGTGATGATATGTACCGCCTTGGTGTGTTGGTTAAGTCTTTCATTTCTAAGCACTATTGACATATTACTTTTTCACCCAGTCTTTGATGTTATCCACCGTTATCCAATAGGCGCCACGATGCGGAGCAGGCCTGAAATCACCGATTTCTACGTCGTTTTTGATATAAAAGGTATGATGAAACGCGACCATAGGAATGAATGGGCTATCCCCCAATGAATTTGCCCCATATTTTCCATCCCATTGTGCTTTTTTCCATAATTCCATAGCTTCCTTCTGGTTGGTTGTTTGAATTGCTTTTCTCAAATATTCATCGACCTGTTCATTTTTGTAGCTTGGAGAATTTGTTGTGCCCTTTGTAATTCGATCTGAACTGAAATTGGTATAGATTTCAAACGGGCTGTCCGCTCCTTTGCCGAAGAGATAAGCTTCCTTGTAGAGCAGCTTTTGATTGCTGATTTCATCCCAAACTTTGGCTTCCAGATTTATTTTAATGCCGATTTTCTTGGCGCTTTCCTGTGCCCCCAAAACAACCGCCTGCCTCTCGACTTCACCCGGAGTATACAGCAGAGTAAACTCCGCCTTCTTACCGTTTTTCTCGACAATACCGTCCTGATCTGTATCGGCCCATCCGCCCTCCTTAAGAATTCTCTTGGCCGCATCTACATCGGCATTCTTGAGATTATTCGCCTCATTGTCCCATGGCATCCCCGGATTATGGGAGTAAACGGGGCGTGCTCCACCATTTAATGCATTTGCCGCAATACCCGCCCGATCCATTCCATAGGATAACGCTCTTCTAATCGCTGGGTCGGAGGTCACATCATTGCCAATCGGTATTCCATCCATCACATAGGCACCTCTTTTTACAGTAGGTAGGCTAATTGATACAATATCCATCGTTTCGATACTTCGTTGGCTATATCCAGGGATGGGTTTGCCGATATAATCCATACTTACACGTGCCAGGTCAATTTCCCCTCTTTTGGCTCCCGCAAAGCTCGCATCCATATCCAAATACAAAAATGTCACCTTTTTAATATTCGGCTTTTTTCCGTAGTAAGATGGATTGGCTTCGATAATCAGCTTTTGTCCTTTTTGCCATTCAACAAACTTATAGGGTCCGGAGCCTATTGGATGCTGTCCATAACTGTCGTTATAGACGTGCTTAGGAATTATTGCAATCCGCGTTAATGTGTACTCGAAATTAGAATCCGGATTCTTTAATTGGAAGGTTACCGTATAGTCGTCTTCCGCTATTACCTTCTCTATGTTCGAGAGATCTATGTATGAGGTGGTTTCTCTAACCTTTTCAAACGTAAATACCACATCGCCTGCCGTAAACTTCTTACCATCGGAATATAGGACATCCTGCCGTAGATTGAGCGTTAGTTTTTTTCCGTCAGCACTTATAGTTCTTTTAGTAGCCAAGTCGTTGACAATGTTCATATCTTTATCAAACATAACCAGCTTGCTTTGAAACAAGGCCTCACCCATTCCCGGCCAGTCGAAAGCAGGATCAAAGCCTTTAGCCGGCTCCCCTTTGATTGACACCACGATCTCGTCGGAAGAACCAGCCTTTGTTGCCTCTTCCCTTATTGGGGCTGTTACATTTGTGCAACCAGCGGAAAGAACCGCAAGCGCCAGAACTGCTGTTAAACCTAATTTTCTTTTCATCTCTTTCCTCCTGTTATAAAATAGTACCGTTGCAGCGACTGAGGCTGCCAACCATGTAGTCCATGATTGGGATACAGGTAAACGATAAAGATCTTGTTTAAATAGTAATTTTTACTATTTAATTTGTCAACAATTACTTTTTAAATTCACCAAGGGAGATTTATTATTATCATTAAATCCGCGGTTTTAAAATAATATTAGAAACAAAGATATTGGAGTTAAACCAATGTTGTCGAAGGCAACTGCTTAACTTGAAAGAAAAACCGTAAGTTGTTAGACGACCCATCATTCAAAAATTAAGGTGTCTTTCCCTTTGTAAATAGGGGAAAAGACACCTTTTTAAAACACAATTACATAAAAAGGGGAGCTGAAAATGAGATATGAGCTGATTCATTTATTGTCTCATCTGGAAGACGAACAAATCATGGCGTCCATTATCCAAAGCTTAAATACCGAAGACTTCGAAACATTCGTTTGCTACCTTGATTATACGAAGCCTGATGTACGGGAGCGTTGGTTGGAGATGTGTAACAAAATTCTTCGCTTGGAGTAAGTCACGACCTCGACTTCTCATACGAAATATTTAGCAATGAGTAAAGCGATGATCCTTAATCCATTCAGAGGCAATCAAATATACATGGTCTTTCATAAATGGACTAAATGTTGGGTCATTCATTATCTCTAGCTGCTTCGGAATCGTATCTACCAGCATAACAGCATTGGTTTCAAATCCATCCGGTAACTCCCTGAGAATACGAACCTTTGATATATATATATTTTTCACAAATACAAGACGGGTCTTTTCATAGATTAAATATTGGCCAATCCTTTCAATCGAATCGAGTTCTCCTCCAGTCTCTTCATACATTTCCCTGATAGCAGCTTGTATAATAGACTCGCCTTCTTCCCTCTTCCCTCCAGGTAATTCCCAACCGCGAGAATGATGGCGAACAAGAACCAATTTACCTCGGTAGAAGGGGAAAGTCAGCACACAATTAGCTTCTTCAACTAGAGATTCCTTTGATAGGATTATATTTTGATCGGGCAAGGCACCTGGAAACTCATAATTCATTATTACCACCAACTTGCTTTTCGTTATTTATATGTTCGTTCCCATTCTGCTCATTACGATAAGTCAACACTCTGGATTTCGTTCTCATCTCATCATATTCACCCTCTGCGGTTGAGTCCCAAATAACCCCTCCACCTACACCGTAGACCGCCAGCTGCGTATGCGTATCCACAAGAACTGTGCGAATTGCTACGTTAAACGTGATGCCTTCACCTGGTACAGCAAGCCCAATAGCACCGCAATAGATGTGACGTGGCTCCTTTTCCAAGGATGAGATGATTTTCATAGTAGATATTTTCGGGGCGCCGGTTATAGATCCGCATGGGAACATAGCCTGGAATACATCGAATAAGCTGCTCCCAGCTTTTGTATTCGCTTCTACGGTTGAGGTCATTTGGAACAGGGTAGGGTATTCCTCGATTTCAAACAGCTTCGGAACCTTTATAGTGCCTGTCTTAGCAATTCGGCCTAAATCATTTCGAAGGAGATCTACGATCATCACATTTTCTGTCCGGTTCTTCTCGGATTCGAACAAAGCCTTTCTGCTCTCCGATTTGGGAACAGTACCTTTCATAGGCTTTGTACGAATGACATCCCTATCCCAATGAAAGAAAAGCTCGGGTGAAACAGACAGGATCCGATAACGCCCTACATTTAAATAGGCGGAATAATTAGTTTGCTGGACATCTCGCAAATCTTCGTAATAGGCAAAATCATCTCCAGTAAATTTAGCATGCAGTCGCGTCGAATAGTTGACTTGATATGTCTCTCCTCGAGCAATCGCCTCATGAATCGTTTCAATGTTGTTTTCATATTCCACACGACTAGTGCTTTCACACCAATCTGATACGAAATACAACCCCTTCTCATTTATATCTTCTTCTATTGGTTTTTCGTAGACACCAAACCACACTAAAGGAAATTCTGCAGCAGACTCACAAACACTGAGATTTCTCTCGAAAGCGGGCGCGCATTCATAAGAAACATAACCAGCCACATAGAACTGCCCATCGATAGCTTCCTGTACCTTCTCGAATATCCCCTTAACGTTTTCCAATTTGTGAGTTTGCCAAACCTGCAGAGGTTTCTCAAATTTCAATCTCTTCTGATTAAAATCAATGATAATGTTGGATTCGTGTTTCACACGCTTCACTCCACTCTTATTCAATTGGTCTTATAAACCTTTATAGGAGTCTGTTTTGTGCAAAATCCAAGGTTGATACCAAAGGGTACGATTTCCTCAATCCAGTTCACAGCTGAAGAAAAATCTTTGAAATAGTCCATGTATACATACCTCCCAGAAATAAAAAAAGCATTTGATCCAGAGATCAAATACTTTGCCCAGGCGTACGGCCATATATTATGTGCTCCCTCGTGGTTCACCACGTTTACGCCAGTTACACATATTAAATTTATCCGAATCGGATTATTTTATTTAAAGGTCTCGCTTTGCTTCCAGGAAAACGTGTTAGAGATTTAGTAGCTTAAGCCCGGATAAAGCGGAAATTGTGCTGTTAAATCTTTTACCATGCCTCTTACTTTTTCATGTACGGCTTCGTCCGATGGATTTTTTAATGTCAAAGCGACGATTTTCGCAATGCTTCTCATAGCTTCCTCATCCATTCCACGGGCGGTAGCAGCCGCTGTACCAATACGAACTCCGCTTGTAATCATCGGTTTAGCAGGGTCAAAAGGAATTGCATTTTTGTTCACCGTTACCCCTACTTCATCCAACAAGTGTTCGGCATCTTTACCGCTGATCTGGAGGCTGCGAAGGTCAATCAGCATCAGATGGTTATCTGTGCCTCCAGATACAAGATCGACGCCTTCAGCCAGCAGTGCTTCAGACAAGACTTTTGCGTTATTAACAACGTTTTGAGCATATGTTTTAAAGGACGGTTGAAGCGCCTCGCCAAAAGCAACAGCTTTAGCAGCAATGATATGCATTAAAGGCCCGCCTTGAGTACCAGGAAATACTGCTTTATCTATCGCAGCTGCCCATGGCTTACGGCAAAGGATCATACCGCCGCGAGGACCGCGAAGCGTTTTATGAGTAGTTGTTGTTACAAAATGCGCATGTGGAACTGGATTCGGGTGCAAGCCTGCTGCAACAAGCCCAGCGATATGAGCCATGTCTACAAAGAACAATGCGCCTACATCATTGGCGATAGCAGCCAAAGCTTCAAAATCGATGATGCGCGGATATGCACTGGCACCAGCCACGATCATACGAGGCTTATGCTTGAAAGCCAGTTTGCGAACCTCGTTATAATCAATATGCGAATCGCTTTCTCTTACGCCATAGGGAACAAAGTTGTACAAAATTCCAGAAGCATTAACAGGGCTGCCATGAGTCAAGTGACCGCCATGCGCCAGGTTCATGCCTAGAACCGTATCTCCAGCTTGCAGCGCTGCAAGATATACTGCCATGTTGGCTTGTGCGCCCGAATGGGGCTGTACGTTAGCATGCTCAGCACCAAACAATTCTTTTGCACGGTCACGCGCGATGTCCTCTACGATATCTACGTACTCGCAACCACCATAGTAACGTTTACTTGGGTAGCCTTCTGCATATTTATTGGTTAGAACCGTTCCCATCGCTTGTAGCACAGCTTCGCTAACGAAGTTCTCAGAAGCGATCAATTCGATTTTGTCGCGTTGACGGCCAATCTCCAGATTCATAGCCTCAACAATTTTGGGATCTTGTTTTCGTAATTGCTCCACAATAACGTTCTCCTTAGAATAGGTTGGTTAGTTTTGGGTCTATATTAAAGCAGCATGCTTTGAACGAGCAATTTTTGTCGCTTCCACCATATTGCGTAAAGAAGCAGCTGTCTCTTCGAGTCCGCGTGTTTTTAGTCCGCAATCCGGATTAATCCAGAAAAGCTTGGGATCCAACACACGCAAGGCGCGTTCGATCATGCTCGTCATCTCCTCCACACTCGGAACGCGTGGACTGTGTATATCGTACACGCCTAAACCGATGCCCAGCTTGTAGGTATTCAACTCGAAGCTATGAATCAATTCACCATGGCTGCGGGATGTTTCAATAGAAATAACATCGGCATCCATCGCCTCGATCGAATCAATCATGTCATGAAATTCGCAATAGCACATATGCGTATGAATTTGTGTTGTTTCCCGTACGGTGCAGGTGGCGATGCGGAAAGCCTTGACCGCCCATGCCAGATAACCGGCTTGCTCCTCTTCCTTAAGCGGCAGTCCTTCGCGAACTGCAGGCTCATCTACCTGGATCATACCAATGCCTGCCGACTCAAGTGCCTCCACTTCTTGTCTTAACGCATAGGCCAGTTGGTAGGCGATTTGCTCGCGAGGGATGTCATCGCGGACAAACGACCAGTTCATAATAGTAATCGGTCCAGTCAGCATGCCTTTGACAGGACGATTAGTGCGAGATTGGGCATACTTGGTTTCTTCGACAGTCATTTCCCCTGTAAAAGCTACATCCCCGAATATAACCGGAGGCTTCACACAACGGGAACCATACGATTGCACCCATCCGTTTTGTGTGAATGCAAAACCCGCGAGCTTCTCGCCAAAAAACTCGACCATATCGGTTCGCTCAAATTCCCCATGAACGAGAACGTCTAATCCGATTTCCTCCTGGAGCTTGATCCAGATATCGATTTGCTCCCGGATGAACGCAGCATACTGCTCATTGTTCCACTCGCCCTTGCGCCACAATTGACGTGCCTTACGAACTTCTGCAGATTGCGGGAAGCTGCCGATGGTCGTTGTAGGAAAAAGCGGCAATTCCCATTTGGATTGTTGAGCGGCATAACGCTCGGCAAAAGGACGAGAACGTTCCGGTTGCTGATTACTAAGTGAAGCGACAGCTTGCTGGATACTGCTGCGATTGCGCTCTTCCGACTGCTGAAGTGCCTGCAAGTCACGATCACATTTTTCCAGTTCCTCTATGATCCCCTCGCTGCCTGATGCTATTGCTTTCGTAATAAGCACAAGCTCATCGAGCTTTTCATCCGCATAGGCAAGTGCATTTTTCAGTTCAGATGTAAGCTTAGTCTCCCGTTCTGTAGTTACCGGAACATGAAGCAAGCTGCATGATGATTGAACAATTAGATTTTTGGCCGTCACTAGTTCAGTGAGTTCTTCAAGCAGTCCGAGTTTCTCCCGAAGGGACGCCTTCCAGATACCGCGACCATCGATCACTCCGGCACCCAAAACCTTGTCCGCAGGAAATCCGAGTTCTTTAATCAACTGTAAATTACCCGAGAGGCCATGAACGAAATCCAGTCCTATTCCTTTGACAGGCAGTGAAACCACGTCAGAATAGTGCTCTACGGATTCAAAATAGGTTTGCAGCATAATGTTCAGTGTTGGCACTGATGCCGCAAATGTTGTATAAATGATTTTTAATCTCTCAATGTCAGCATCGCTTAGCTTCGTTACGAGAATTGGCTCATCAATTTGTACCCATTGAACCCCTTCCTCTGCAAGCTCTTGAAGGATCTGTACATAAAGTGGGAGCAGTCGGCTCAACCAAGCATCTGTCTCTGATGCACTGTATCCTTTGGATAATTTTAGAAAGGTCAACGGTCCGACGATAACTGGCTTTCCTTCGATCCCGAGCTTTTCTTTAGCTTCCCGATATGCTGTAAGAGGTTTGTTCTCGGTAATGGACGGTGTTACGCCGGCTAGTTCAGGCACAATATAGTGATAATTGGTGTTAAACCACTTGGTCATTTCGCTTGCGGCAGCATCCTTCGTTCCTCTGGCGACACCGTAATAGACAGATAAGGGCACGACGCCTCCCTCAAAAGCAAAACGTTCTGGTATTATACCGAACATCGCAGCTGTATCAAGAATATGATCATAATAACTGAAATCATTGACTGGTATAAGATCGATGTCCTTCTCTTGCTGCTTGCGCAAATGATTAAGACGGATCTCCTGGAGCTGAAGTTGAAACTCCGATTCTCCAAGCTTGCCTGACCAGAACGCTTCTAACGCTTTCTTCCATTCTCTATCAGCACCTATACGTGGATAACCCAATACACTACTTACTGCCATCTATAAAAACTCCTCTACAATTTGTTATAAAGAAAGATATCATAGATCAGCCGATATAGTGTAACTGGATTAAACTATATCTAGATATAGTTATTAGCTATATCAAAGTTTTATTAGTATGCAGCCCTTTACTTGAGTAAACAAAAAAGAGCTGCCTCGTGGCAACTCCTTCACTAATGTGTAACTTGAAGGTCTTTTACTATGTGGGCTCCCAGCCTGAAGATCAGGTGACTAATCTTGATTTATACATCTATTTTGGGCGGTTGGATGAGACTTGAAGCCGTTCCTCATCAATGAATTGTAAGATAGTATCATTTACAAAAACGGGGTTTTCTCTAATCATATGAGGTCTATGGCTACAATTAGGTACTATTACATAGCTAGAGTTAGGAATAAGGTCAGTAACCCGTTTTAAATCCTCTTCAGGTGCAAACGGGTCATATTGTCCAGCTAAAAACAATGTTGGGCAGTTTATGCTGCGCAATTCTTCGTTGCTTAGTTGTGGGAACTTTCTCCAATCATATACTTTTTGCCGTAAGAACTCTTGCCAATTTCCACGATGTGCCTCCAGATGCCTTTCTTTCATCAAATTGATAAAATCATAACGACCGTTTTGTAAAAGCCATTCCGGTTCAAATTCCTCGGATCCCATAGAGGCTACAAAGCCACTTTGACCAATTGAAGTCAAGGATGCAATTCTATGAGGTTGAGCGACAGCACAATGTAGTGCAACACCTCCTCCCATACCATATCCGATGATATGTGCCTTGGGAATCTGTAGTTGATCCATAAATGCAAAAATGTCTTTAGAATGCTGCGGAGTACTCCATTCAAGGCTGTTGCTCCTCGTTCGACCATGTCCTCGGAAATCTGGAAAAAAACATGTGTACTTACTTTGGAAGTCAAGCATTTGACTTGCAAAAGCTAATATCCCTCGCGAAAACCCACTATGTAGAAATATCACAGGGTCACCAACACCGATTTGTTCATAAAACATTTCCATGTTATTACATGCTAAATGTGGCATCTGTATTAAATCCCTCCTATTTTCTTACAATTAGAGTCCCTATTGTTTCCATATTAACAAACATATGTTCTTGTTTAAATGATTTCTATTGAAGTATCCAGCCCTTTCATATTAGGAGTTGTTCGTATCGATTCCACGTTAGCCTCGTTATTTGAACTCTCGTTTCCCCTTAGAATTTAAAAAAGCCCGCTATTTGCACGGACTTTATTCGGATTAAGTTCTATCGCGCACGAATCCTATCTACCGTCGACACTTAAATGCGCTTTACCGCGAGAAGGCTTGCGATAAAATCCACTTGAAGCTCAGGGAACGCTTCGCGCACCATCTCCACGACAGTTAGCATCCCTGCCTCCTCGCTATTCTGATGCCCTGTAATAATCAGCGCTTTTTGAAGTCCCATATCCATGGCATCTCTCACATATTCGTTCGTCTCCCATTCATTCGTTTCGCCAACGATTAGGAGATCGATATTTCCGTTTTCAAAGTATTTGATATGCGAACGACCGCCTGACGCGCCCGGCATCAATCCGAAACACCTCACTGACATCTCCGGATCTCCGGCCACCAGCATGCTATCGATATTGAGCTTCTCTTTCAGATGGGTGACTATGGTGCGGACGGTATGCTGCTCATCATGGGGGACCGTAAGCAGGTTCAACCTCTCTGGATCTGCGTAAGCTTCCCATTCCAGCTTCTTGAGCATGCCTATTAGAATGCCGTCCGGCTTGTATTTATGGACATAATCATGCAGCCGGAAGATCGAAATACCTGACTCCTCGATAAGCATCCGCTTCCTTTCATATACCGGGTCCCCTGCTAGCCACTCAACTTCATCCTTGTGGTTGTAGTAAGTAGGCTCGTGTGTGATGATCAGATCGACACCCGAATCAACTGCTTGCTTGATTGCAGCATAAGTTGTCATGAACACAACAGCCACTTTCCGGACCTCTGCATTCAGGCGTCCGCTCTTCAACGTATCGACGGTCGTTTCCAAAGGGCCAACCGGTTCGATGAGGCGATTCAGCACCATCTGCACAGTAATGATCATGTGTAGGACCTCCTAATTAATGGATTATGATGTTTATGTACAGTAAGGTTTTATATTCAATAACCCTATATCAACTGATGTCTCTATATAACCAACTATCTGATCAAACGTAAAAACATTAAGTTTTTCTTTTATAACTTTCTTATCATACTCCATATCGCCTAATACATAAGGAATCAATTCTCCAACATCTTTGGATGTAACCTCTTGCAAATCAAAGATTGCAGGTAAATAATTGAGTATTTTTCTCAAATCATCTGTAAAACCATAGTATTCTAATAATTTTCCATTCAACAATCGGAAATCATTATGGTATAAATTAGCAATTTCTTTATTAGCTTCCATTCTGTTTCTCAACCAAGGAAGATAAAAACCCTTCAGCCATATATCATCAGCGATTAAATGTGTAAAATATCCCAATATATAATGACTTTCTACGTGCGAACTATATTTATCCAGAAACCCTTTATAGTCAATATGTCTAGAATAGTCTTGTACTTCACCATTAAAGAAATGTGATAACTCTTTCGGTGAAACCGCATCGGGAGCAACACCTCCAATCAAAAATGATGTTTTATCTTCAATCGACAGACACTCTGCTATTTTATTAGCAATAATCAAATGCATTATTCTTGAGCCCATAATTCCCCTCATTCTTTAATAATTTCTTTTAACGTTTCTTCAGTTGGTTTAAAATCAGGGATGACACTGAGTAAATAATGTTTTTGGCCGTCGCTGCATCCATCAAGAGAAAGCAGCTTTCCATACCATGTTCTTTCCTCCCATATCATGGATTTGCAGGAGACCTTGTAGGCTTTCTCAACCGTCATATTGTCGCGTGAGGGATCGAATTGCATCCAGATGCTATCGCTATCATCCCGATAGTCCAAGTCAATATAGATGGGGCCAGAATCTATTGAATAACGAATAATGCGTATGTTATCAGGCTCATGCATGCTAACATTTTTCTGGAAAGCTTCCAGCTTGCTGAAATTTTCTTTTTTAAATGGCAGGCTGACAATGGCATTGTTATCACTGAGTGTAATGGAGCGATCCTGTTCATTCCAGACTACGCTAAAATCCAATTCCTCCATAAGGTCACGAAGTGGCGCGTAAACGATACCACTGTCCTTAATGCTTATCGAATCCATATATTTGGGTCCATTTTTCAGCATAAGGATGTTGCTTCCCGTATAGACGGTTACCTCCTTATTTCCTTTGGCTAAACGGATTTGCTCGTGATCGTCCGGATTACTCAGCCGCTCTATCCCCATTTCCTTAAACAAGTGATCCTGAAGGGGCATTAGCGCCATGTCTTTCGGATCGATACGGACAGAACCCATTTCTTCGTAGTGATAACGCAGTTTGATGTCATTGACGGCCAACGTGGACACATTATCATACCTCTGTAGGGGTACACCCAGACGTTCGTCCAGCGGCTTCTCATCATCATTTATAGCTCCGGTGCCCGAACAGATTGAAGTTGTTCCATCCGAATTTTTGAATACAAGATACGATTTGCCAAACTCAAAAGAAATACCACACATCGAACTGATGGTACTGGAAAGAACATGCGTTACCGAAGGAACATCCCCTTTATAAACGCTCGAAACCCCAAACTCGACTTTAGCTTGATTCAACTTTTTATTGTGCCAGATCCCCACCACCTTGCCAGTAAAAATCTGCTCCGCATGCTCGATCTTTTGCTCGAAGGTTAGCGGTATACAACTGCAGGCATAGCAGGTCGCTCCTGACATTAACAGCGAAACAAGTAGCCCAACCAGCAGAGTCATTACAAATCGTCTAATGTTCAATTCCCTCACCCCACATCCTTATACTTCCAGATCATGGTAAAAGTTTCGCAGGGACATTGAAAAGTACTGCCCATTATTTAAATAGGCTGCCAAGTTTGCTGGCAGCCTAGAATATGATTACACTCTCGTGTCCCGTCCCTCCGTGACGGATAATTTAAGAAATGTAAAACCCTTCAACATCTAAATCGAATGAATGGTATTTCAACTCCCTATTTTGAATCCACATTTCCAAGGGTATAACCCACGGGCGAAATTTGATAAAATTGCGCAAATCCCTTCTATTCACAAACTGCATCTCAAGAATATCTGGATCAGGTTCTTCAACTTCGTTTTGTTCTGAATGCAAGCTGCCTGCATAATAAACTTGGAGATACTGCCCATATTTTTCTGAAGAATACTCCGTAACGAAAGCAACAGCTTCAGAAGCTATTTTTATCCCCGTTTCCTCATACAATTCTCGTTTTGCAGCTTGTAAGAAAGTTTCACCGAATTCTGTCGAACCTTTCGGCAAACTCCAGCCAGATTTATCTTTTACTAATAGAACCGCATCGTCTTTTAAAACCACGATTCCAGCTGCGAGATTATGAGCCATTTTTTCGCCTCCTTCTAGGATTATGTATATATTTTCAGCTTAATTATCCCATGGAATTTAATGGCATTTAATGGAATATAGTGACGATTTTGAGACAATTATTTCGATTAATAGGTCGGTCCCTCGGTTCTGGTCAAGAAAACAGACAAAATACTTACGTATAAAAAAACTCCACACAGTAATTCGCCTGTACGGAGCTTCAAAATCTCATACACTAAACCTTGAAATATGACTTATGACTTACTTTCTTAGCTTTGAAAGCAGTCTAAGAACTTCGATATACAACCAGACTACAGTTATAAGCAGGCCAAACGCCCCGTACCACTCCATATATTTGGGAGCCCGGTTTTGGGAACCTCGTTCTATAAAATCAAAATCCAAAATTAAATTCAGCGCGGCAATGATAACGATGAACAACGAGATTCCAATTCCAATTATCCCATTGTCATGTAGATACGGCATTCTGACTCCAAAAAAACCTAATAGCCAACTTACCAAGTAAACAACCATTATTCCCATAGTAGAGATAATGATAACCCGCTTAAATGTTTCAGTTGCCCTAATTATATGTAATTTGTAAGCCACCAATAATCCAACAAAAACTCCAAGGGTGATCATGACTGCCTGCAGCGCAATACCATGATATTTAGCTTCATAGATCGCTGATATGCTGCCTAAAGCAAGCCCTTCCAGTAATGCATAGACAGGAACCGCAACGGGCGAAATCCTGGGAACAAAAGAAATAAGTAGGCTTAATATTAATGCCCCTATTATCCCGGTGATCAAAAAAGGCTGTACGTTTTGGGATTGGAAGTAAAGATTCCAAACATAAAAGGCAGAGCCAAGTAATATGGCCAGTGAAATAAAGGCTTTATTCACTGTCCCGCCAATCGTCATGGTGTCGGCTCCAAATTCGGATGCCCGTTTGAAAGTATTTTCTTGTAAAACAGGATTACCGCTTCGGTCATAACTCAATTTTAATCACCTCATATTTGTTGTTCACTACAATTTTTAATATAACACAACTTTCATCTTATCAACGCTATTTCAGGTGGAATAATTTTCTGAAATATGCAGAAATGCCCGCCTACGTCGATGGCAACCGAGTGGCGGGCATTTCATTTATATGTTAAGGGGTATGAGTTAATAGTATACCTCTCCTATTAACCTAACGTTAAATGAAACTTAAATTCTTATTAACTTTACGTCTCTTGAACTTATCGTCCGTTGGTTACAACAGGCTTTTTTTGCTTTCCTCGTTATGCTGTTTCAGAAGCGTCTGCACTTCGATATTCGCCATCGGATAAGAAAGGCCCAGCTTCTCCATGGAGCGAAGAATAATCCGGAGCACCAAATAGTCGCGGAACCAGCGCTCATTGGCCGGGACGACATACCAAGGGCAATGCTTAGTTGCTGTATGCCGGAAGACATCTTCGTAAGCGGCAGTGTATTGGTCCCAATAGCGCCGCTCCTCTAGATCACTCGGATCGAATTTCCAGAGTTTCTCAGGGTTTTCCAGCCGTTGGCGGATTTTCTCTAGTTGAAATTCGGGGGATATATGCAGGAAAATTTTGATCAGCAGCACTCCGCTGTCCGTAAGCAGCTTCTCGAAATCTCGAATATGATTCAGGCGAACCGCCGCTTCATCGTCCTGAATCATGCCGTGCACCCGGGTAATTAATACATCCTCGTAGTAAGACCGATTAAAGGCGGCGATGTAACCTTTGGCCGGGACAACCTTGTGGGTCCGCCACAAAAAATCGTGGGAAGACTCCTCTGGGGTCGGCTTCTTAAAGCTCTCCGCTCGAAAGCCTTGTGGATTCAGGTTGGACAATACTTTCTTGATAACGCCGTCTTTTCCGCTGCAGTCCATGCCTTGAAACAAAATGAGCACGCCGTTCGTTTTGGAAGCGAACAGCTTATCCTGTAGCTCGAGAAGTTTCTTCTCCATGTGTTCAAACTCTTCATGAATCTCTTCCTTGCTCTTGAAGCCGCCTTTGTCATTCGGATCAAAGCGGCGAAGCACGATCTCTTCTTTTTTGTTCAACCGATAGGATTTCAGCATGAGAAAACCTCCAAACGCTTTTTAATGTATTATATCACTTCGATCCGGAAATTTAACCTATAATAGATTTGGCTTGCGAAGTCAACCTGTAACTTTTTACCATGAACCCGCGTTTAAATCAAGGAAAGGAGATGACGCAATAATGAGATTAAAATGGGTTATGTATACGGTCGTTTTATCACTATGCATGAGCTTCTTAGCTCCTTCAGGACACAGTCTAGCCGCGGATATAAGCGTGAGGGTTAAGCTCCCGGATTTTGCGGTGAATCTGAACGGTCATTCGGTGGAGAATCAGTACCGCGAATACCCGCTGTTAGTTTATCACGATATCACCTATTTTCCGATGACGTGGAATGATACCAGGCTGCTCGGGTTGGAGGCGAATTGGTCGCCGGAAGACGGCTTGAATATTAAGCAAAGCCGTGTGACCTCTTCGTATATTCCATACAAGTCCGAGAGTCGCAATGCGGCCGCCTACACGGCGGAGGTTCCCGCCTCGGCCGTTACGATCAACGGCAAGACGATCGACAACACTAAAGAAGAATATCCGTTGTTAAGCTTCCGGGATATCACTTATTTCCCTCTGACATGGCGCTTCGTACATGACGAATTCGGATGGGATTACCGGTGGAGCGATACCGGCGGCCTCAGCATCACGTCCCGTAACCCGCAGCTACAAACGGTCGGCCTTCCTGTATATGCCGGGGAGAACGACGTCGCCCTGTTTAAGGGGTATTATTATTTCGTCGAGACGACGAACAAGATGAACCATGTATATCGGGCTCCCGTGCAACAACCATCCGACAAGGAAGAGATTTATTCCTATAACATCGAAACCTATCAAGGGCTGCAAAAGCATTTATCCTTTCAAATCCGTGACAACACTTTGTGGTTTACCTATCACCTCGGGGGAAATATTATGGGTCACGACGAGTTCGTGAAAATTGGTGACGACGGGAAAGCGGAGCTGTTACATAAAGGGTATCTCGATTTCCGCAATACGTCTTACGGAACATTAATCGTCAAACTTGGCGCTTCGGCGTTCGAAGGCGGCAAGTTGTATTTGTCACCATCGGGTCAGGAAGAGACAAACCTCAAAAGTATAGGCGACCCGGATCTGATGTATGCCGTTACATCCAGCGGCATCTCGGTAGGAGTCGGGCGTGATGCTGCTTCCTATATCTCCGTCATCCAAGACGATGTGTACGTGCTTACCTCACGCATGAGCTACTCTGACGCAAATAAAATTTACAAAATTAATCTGAAGACGAATAAAAGCGATAAAATCGTCAACTCAAGTGTCAGCTGGTTCCGAGTTATAGATAACAAGATGTATTATGTAAAAGACGAGGATAATGCGTTATATTCGTCCGCGTTAGACGGGACGGGCGAATTGAAACAGTCCGACCATGCTGTGTCATGGTTTGACAGCATCGATGGCAACGTCTATTACACAACCAAGAAGGAGGCGAACCAATTCGAGCTATACCAAGCCGATCCGAACGGAGAAGACCCACGCGTATGGACTACGCCAGTCGCCGAAGTACAAGTGTTGAACAATCAGCTCGTCTGCCGTCTTGGTGGTAACGAAGACTACGGCATCGTAATGCTGGACGGTTCAGCCCACCGGCTGCTGAGCGTGGCCGATCCGATCTCACGCGTACTTACATCCGACGATGGGATTTTACTCCAAACCTCAAAGGGTTCCTCGATCGAACTCATTCGTTGAACGAAAATTCTAAAGATACAAAAAAGCAGCTTGACCCAACGCGGTCAGCTGCTTTCTGATTATATCAGGGCGAGAATGTACCTTACAGGTTTACTTGTGCATCGGCAAACTTGCAAGGTTCTTAAGGAATTACTGTGTTTATTCTTGGTTGGATTGGATAATTTCATCCAGCTCAGTTTCTTGTTGATTAGCTGCAGCAAGTATTTCTTGATCCTGTTCGTTATAGCCTTGAATCTCAGCTGCGGCTTGTGCTTGTTTGTTCAACTGATCCTCTGTCTGTCCAATTCCATGTGCGCCTTGATGTCCCCTGCTAGTAGCCATTCTATAATACCTCCTAATTTTTATATTGATAAAACAATGTTAGTATGTCCTGATCCTTGGAAATTAATGCTTACTGATATTTCGCTATTTGGCTCCAATGAAGGGTGTGTATTATTTATTATCTACTTTGGTTTTTGCGATATTGGCTTGGTGTAATCCCCATTTTTTTACGGAATAGAGCATGGAAAAATTTCATATCCAAGTAGCCTACTTGATTGGCAACCTGATAAATCGGTATATCCGTAGAAATCAGAAGCTCGCAGCTCTTTTGAACCCTTATATTTTGCAAATATTGGGTAAAGGTTGAATCTGTCGTTCTCTTGAACAACCGTTGGAAATGACTAGAGCTTAAATAGAAATTTTCGGCGACGTCCTGTACGGTAATGTTTTGGGTAGAGTTGCACTTGATGAATTGAATAATTTCTTCCATCTTGTTGATTGTTGTAGGATTATCTGAATTCAGTGCAGCACGTTGAAGCATAACTAGTATTTGAACGAGACTCGAGACAAGCAAAGCTTCATAACCCGTGTACCGCTTCAAATATTCCGAATACATCTTCTGAATCATCTCAAAAAAAATATTGTGCCTGTCCTCAAAATGAAGCCAGTGATCAACGCATTTATCCGGTTCGTAAACGATTTCAAACATTTTAGAGTCAATAGGTAAAAGCGCTTTCCAATCACGAAGAATTTCAACGTTGAATAGACATTTGTATATAACGAGCGTATGGTCCTGCCTGCGGGAAAGAGGCAGATACGTGTGCGGAATCCCACTTGGAATGATAAACATATCCCCATGCTTAACAGGAATTACTTGATCCTCAATATGTAGATGACCTGACCCTTCCCCTACCAAGTTGATACTAGTAAATTCAAGTATTTGCTGCACGGATGTAAACGCTTTCTCATAACTGTTTAAACTAATAGTGATGTGTCCCCCTTCAGCGGAGGAAACCTCAGTCATATGCTCTATTTTTTCTAACAAGTTCTACACACCTCACCCTCTTACAGCTGGCCAGTAAGTTTCTCTATAATAACCTGCTGGCCTTTATGTTCATTTTAGAGATTTTCAGGATATTAAAATTACTCGTAGTCACTAATCCCGCCTTCCTGCTGAATTTTTATCGTCTCCTCAATGCCTTTATTCATGGATTCATTTGTTTTCCTTAATGCTGCTAGGGTATCAATAGGATCCGTAGAAATTAGCCTCCACATGAAATACGTATCTTCGTTTATAAAGGTAAGGCCTGGCTTACGAGAAGGCGGTTTAGCACTATTCAAAGCAAATAATGATTGAATATGCTTTCCTTGCCATTGCGGTACGGCTTGGCCAAAAGCTTGTTGAACTGCAGCATCCCTGCGCGGAACCATGACTCCTTGCTTGGCTATCTCAAGTTGAACCTCTGGAGATAGCAGATAAGAGATAACTTGGAATGCTAAATCCTTTTTGTTGGATTGATTTGTTATAAACATGCCGTAATTATTAGGCTGAAATTTGGACTTCGGCGCCTCCGGGAAAATCGGAACCGAAGCAAAGTCGAAGTTCAAGTTTTTGTTCGCTGCCACAAATTTCGTTACATTTTCCATAGAATCTATGATCATTGCAACTTGGCCTCTGGCAAATTCATTCGGATTAACCAAGGGATTGCCTGGAATTTCGTAGAAACGTCTAAGATTATCAACAATTTTAACCCATCTATCAGAAACCATCGAAGCCTGATTTTCATTCGGATCAAGCCCTGGCTCCGACAACTGATTGAATCGCAAATAAATGGCTGGATTCATTTGGAAGCCTCTGTATGGAATGTCCCCCTCTTGTAGGGTTAACTTTTTGGCAATCTCGTACGCATCATCCCAAGTCATCCCGTCTTTGGGATAAGCTACATCTAACTTATCAAACATATCTTTATTGTAAACCAAGATATATTCGTTAGAGTTATAGGGCAACGAGTATAGTTTACCGTCCGATGAGTTAATGGAATGCTGCATATCAGCTGAATTCAACTTACTCGTATCGAAATTATACTTTTTGATCAGATCTGTCATATCATATTCCATTTTGAACCTTCGTACCTGTCTGTACGTATTACGGCGAACATCATCGAAAACGATATCCGGAATGGTCCCGAGTGCAATTAAGTCCTCATATCGTTTGCCTGGACTATCCCAAGCGACATGCTTTAGTTTAATATCCGGAAACTTTTTTTTAATAAATTGACCTATCTGCTGTTCAAAAATTTCTTCCTTTGCGAAATACGAAGGCCACGCCGTGAAGATGAACAATTCCTTATCTGGTGTTTGGGCTACAGTTTCAGAAGGAGGAGTGCCCTCCGTAGTCCTAATCGATTCCGTATTTGTCCCGTCAAAACATCCCGCCAAGACCAATAATACGGAGCCGATTAAACATGATTTCCTTATAACCTTCTTCAATTTTGGACCTGACCTCCTGTAATTGAAAGCATATTCATCATAAACTCTAGTACGTAATGTGATAATTCTAATATTTTAAGAAAAGTGGACAGTTTTAATATTAATTGTCTTCTAGGTATAGTCTGATTGAACTTTCAATAGGTGATATAAACCTTCCTACTAACGGTAAAGCCTTTGAAATTCTCCTGGCGTATGACCTGTAGCCTCTTTAAACACACGCGAAAAATATTTTGCATCCGAGTACCCCACTTGTTCTGCAACTTCAAACGCTTTCAACTTATTTGAAATCAGCAGCTCCTTTGCCTTTCGAACTCTCATTTCTTTGACAAATGAAGTGAAAGAAATGCCCAGCTCCTTTTGAAATAAAGAGCTTAAATATTCTGGCGTTATGCAAAATAAGTTTGCAAGCTCCTCCAGTGAAATCCCGCTTTGATATTTTTCCTGTATCATTTTCACCGATTTATTAATTACAAGACTATGCGATTTAGGAAGTGTTATAAAGCTTTCGGCGATCTTTGCAGTGATATCACGGAATACTTCCTTCAGTTCATATGGTGTCTGCACAAGCGAAATCCGATGATATATATCTTTCTGTTCTTTGGCTATTTTGACTTCCCCAAGGATAACTCCTGCCACGTAAAGAATCGCAGCTGTAAACTGAATGCAAGCATCAATGACATGCTGCGGCTCGGCAGCCTCTCTCATGCAATGCTGTACAAAGAGATCCGCTTCAGATCTAAGCCTTGCCTGATCATGGTTTGATACTGCTTCTTTAATTCTCTGCTCCCACTCGGTTGAGTAATGAAAAGCTCCTCTTGTCACGTTGCTAATCGATTGTTTATCCAAAGCTTTACCAGTATCGACAACAAGAGTCCACTTACGCATGGACCTGATATTGAGCATTTCGATTTTTAAATTTTTGATATGAGGAAGGATCGCCCAGGTAATGACGAAATCGTCCAACGGCAGAGATTGAAGCTTGGTAATCAAATGCTCCCACAGGCTGCCCATACAAGGACTTGATGATTTCATATGGAGTACAATGTCGATTTCGTATAGGTCCGGATATTCAACTAACGTAAAATCATTGATCCTGCTGTCCTGCCCTAACGTGTGATGAAGCGTGCTTTTTACGTTGTGAGAACATTCCTCGTAACATTTGCCGATATAGATGGATGCAATAAAGCGGTTCGAAGCATGTTCCTCTCCAATCCATTGTTTGACGTGCTCAGACATACGTTCAACCTCAATGTCGGATTGTGTAAGGAAGCGTTTGATTATTTGCTCATGATCCTCGCTGCTATCCGTGGCCGGTATTCCATTCTGCTGTTCGTTCGTCCTATCATTCTCCGCATTAAGGAGCACTTGTTTTAGATCATCTGCTGTAATCGGTTTCAATAAATACTCCATGACGAAACCGATCTGCAAAGCTTTTCGGGCGAATTCAAACTCGGAATAACCGCTTAAAATGACCGTTCTCGGAGTGATGCCCTCTTCCTTCAGAGCTTCCAGCATTTCAATCCCGCCCATAAAAGGCATTCTAATATCCGTAATGACCAGATCTGGCTTCATTTGTTTAATGGTGGCTATACCTTCCAGGCCATTCTCACACTCGCCGACAACTTGGTACAAATCGCTTAATTTATGGATCAGTCGAACAATGCCTTTGCGGATTCTTTCTTCATCTTCAACTACTACGATTCTCATGCATTTCCCCCCTTAAGCAGTGGTACAATGATACTAACTTTGGTGCCTTGACCCCAAGTGCTTTCAATTGAGCAATGAGCTTGATCTCCGTAATACAATTGCAATCTCTCCATCACATTCCGTACTCCAATTCCGAAGCTTGTAGCTGTACCCTTTGTTTCGCTTTCCATCATGCCTTTTAGGACGGTTTCATCCATGCCGCAGCCGTTATCTTCTATTTCCACGCATAAGAAGCTTTCGTTCAAAATAAAAAAGTGAATGTGCAGCTCGGCACCGGTTTTCATTCCTGCAAAGCCATGTATGATCGTATTTTCAACGAAAGGCTGAAGCAGCAGTTTATAAATTTTGGCCTCTTTTAGTACCGGATCGATATGTATATAGTATTGAAACGCGTCGTTAAATCGGTTTTTTTGTAAAAACAAATATTGCTCCAGCCACTCGAGCTCTTGAGCCAGTAACACCATTTGATTACTGTAGCTCACGCTATAACGTAGAATAAGGGCAAGCCCCTTTAGCATCCGGCTGATTTCATGCTCATCTTTATCGATGGCCATCCAGTTGATTGAATCCAATGTATTATATAAAAAATGCGGGTTGATCTGAGCTTCTAAAGATCGGATTTCCGATTCCTTTTGTTTTTGTACGGCTATTTTCGTCTCTTCCATTAACTCATTAATAGTCGTCATCATCTTATTGTAACTTGAAGCTATAATTGAAATTTCATCGCCTGCATTATCCTCCAGCTTTACGTTCAGATTACCTTGTTCGGCTAGCTGCATCGCATTCACAATTTTACGTATGGATTGGGTGAGTAGGCCTGAGAAATAAATAATGAGTAGAATCGAAAATGAGAACACGGCAATAGCCGTCCAAATATTAATTTTCTGCATGGAGTATATCTCCGAAAACATTTTATCTTCACTTGTTACATTTACAATAGTCCAACCTGTCTGCTCATTCGGGTAGTAATTAATGATAGATGACTGTCCCATAACTACTGCCTGCTGGGGAAGATTTTCTGAAGATGGAACTTTTGTGTTCAATAGGTTGAGAAAGCTGGTCCCGATCTTTTTTTTCTCCGGGAAAGACACAATATTTCTAGTGGCATCTATTAAAAAGTTGACGCTGGTAATTCCGTCCGCTTGGTTATCCATTAACGAAATGCTCGATGCCTTGGAAAGTATGGACTCATCCAAATCCATTATGAGGTAACCCATTATTTCCAGTTGACCCGACGAAATGCCGAACACCTTTCTAGCGATATGAAATACATTATCATCTTTGCCACCGTCAACTTTCACTCTTTCTGTTACGGTAATGAGAGGCCCCTGCTGCAAATTGTTCAACTTCAATAGATACGGTGCAGCATCCTTCTTTGAATTCCATGGTGAACCTATTATTTTATCATAAGACACTAAAGAATCTCCATTATTATCTAAAAAGGTTATACCTCGAATCCCCTCTTTAGAGTTGGAATAACCAGAGAACAACTTTTGAAGTGCTTCTGAGTAAAAAAGTTTATCGAAATCCGTGCCATGCAGCAGTTTTTCGATCGGTCTGATAAAATCTTTGTCAACAATTAATTGATATAAAGTATCATCATATTCGGATAAGCTCGCGTCGAGATTTTTGTTCGTTTGAATCAAATTATAGGTGACTAGTTCATTTATTTTTGTTTTCATTGCATTTGTCGAATTCCAGTAAGTTATGTAATGCATAAAAATGGATGGCAAAAAAGCGGCCAGCACAAAAGTAATAATTAACTTATTTTTATAGTTTATTTTAGGTTTCTTAAAACCTAGCATTCAATCACCCAATTTTGCTTTATTTTGTTCTATAATAAATCTTCTCCGATAATGTTGCTATAGAAATTCGTATATTTTTTCCTGAGTCCTATTATTCCTTCTTCCTAAACAACCTCGAGATGTACGTTATTCGCCACTTTCGTTACGTCATACAATAAAAATAGACCGAAATCCTTTCTTGCTAAAGGACCGGTCTACTTATGGGGAGAAAGTGAAATAGTGGCTATCGTCTTAGACGATTATTTACAGCTTGCCTTGCTTTATCCAAGTCCAAATCCGATAAGAACAGAATAGGGCAATAAACAACAACAACAAAAGGGCAATAAGCCATATACCGAGCCGATTAATTTTATTTAACCCTTCTGCATTAACAAACACAAATACAGTAAGACCCACGAAAAAAATATACATTAAGACATTTGGAATTATCCAGGCAATTCTTAGTCCCATATTGGATTTCATGCTGCCGCCTCCTTTGCGGATGATCTATCTTTAAAACATATTTTACTTCATTGTGCTCTGAAAGAGTATAAACAAGCCCCTCAGTAGTTCCAGTCTTATTATTCATCACTATTTCAATGTTATTAATTATGCCTTTTTTATGGAGATTATCGATGATGCTGTTAATATCAACTTTTTCTAACATCTATTAATGATCCCTTTAATAATCGATTCGATGAATCTGTAAAAGGTATTATGTCTTTTAACTTACATCATAATTATTTAATTAACATGATAATTTATAGTTATATTCAATATTCTGCCTTTAGTTTAACAAAAAAAGCAGACTGCCGTGGCACCTGCTCTTTTAGCTGCTTTTCAACTATAGTTTTCCATATACTTTTTTCATGTTCTTTGTATAAAGTTCAACAATATTGCCTTCTGTATCTTTGAAATATAAATTACTTGTTTCTGGGTTTTCTTTTCTAAAGGCTAAAAAATCAATATCCATTGATTTCAGTATTGAAATGGTATCTTCAAATAATTCTGGTTTAATATATAATGCAAAATGAACATGGATACCACCTTCATCATACAATCCATTCCGCCACTGACTAACAGAGGTTTGTTTTATTTGCAGTTGTTCTTCAGAAAAATTTCTTGGAAGCCATAATCCAAGTCTAGTATTTCCGCCGATGTATAACCAAGTAGCCCAAATCCTTCCTGTACCGCTCGTATCAAATTGTCCATTGTTATAACCCCACTGATCTACAATGGGAAATCCCAATTTTTCAGACCAGAAGCTTACTGCTCTTTCCATTGATTGAACCTCTAATACTAATTCAGAAACACCTTCGACCTGTAGTTTCATCTTCCCCCTCCTCGTTTATGGTGATAAAATCAAACAGAGATTCTTTATTAAGGGCTAATTAGCTGTATTTGAGATGCAACCTTATATTACCATAATTAGGAAGTACTCTGCTGAAATTTTCAAGAGCATGAAGGTTAATCCGTTCTTTCATTGTAGTTGAGTAAACCAAAAGAGGAGCTGCCGCGAGGCAAGCTCCTTTACAATCTGTTGTTTTTTAACTCTCATGTCCCGTCAAGCTTAAAAATCAAAATCAAAAAATGTTGTTCTATAGGATGTTTCCCCTTGAAAATTACTTTATTCTAATGACGACCTTTCCTTTGGCGCTTCCGCCTTCAAGGTAATGAAACGCTTGCCCGGCATCTCTCAAATTATACACCTTATCAATAACGGGCTTAATGTGACCTCCCTCAATAAATTCTTTTAAAATCTTCAATTGCGCTCCGTTCGGTTTCATAAAAAGGTAATGATATCTCGTTTGGCTCTTCTTCTCAAGCGCTGTGATCTTTCGGCTCACGATGGACAAAACTGCTGTTTTCATCCAACCCAATTGTGCTTCTTTTCCAAATGCTGCGTTTGGTACGCCGGAGATTGATACTATTTGTCCGTTTGGCTTCAGTATCTGGAATGATTTTTCCAAGACAGCTCCTCCTAAAGTATCATAAACGGCGTCATATCCTGTAAGCAGTTCTTCAAAATTCTCTTTTTTATAATTAATGATTAGATCGGCACCCAGCGCTTTGACCAATTCATAACCTTTATCGCTTGCTGTTGTAGCGACAAAAGCCCCCATCAATTTGGCCAATTGGATAGCAAAGGTGCCCACACCTCCTGAACCTGCGTGAATCAAAATTTTTTGACCTTTTTGAAGATCCAAAATATCTGAAAAGGCTTGATAAGTCGTAAGTCCGACCAGCGGAATGGATGCCGCTTCTTCAAAGTTTAGATTCTGCGGCTTCAGCGAAATATCTTCCTCATGTACAGCAATATATTCGGCTAATGTGCCGATCCGGCTTTTGCGGGGTCTCCCGTAAACTTCATCTCCGGGTTTAAATGCATTCACTCGGTTGCCAACCTTGGCAACAACTCCGGAGAAATCATTTCCTAAGATTAAAGGAAACTTATACTTTAGCAGGAATTTTACTTTTCCTTCCTTTATTTTAAAGTCGATAGGATTTAAGCTGGCTGCATGAATTTCCACCAGTACATCATGTTCTCCGATGTCAGGCGTTGGCCGTTCTGTCATAATTAATGGAGCATTTTTTCCGTATTTCTCAATTATCATGGCCTTCATTTAAAATCACTCCAACTATGATTATTAGTTTAAACAATTAAACCAATGTTAAAAAGTTTACCACTTTTACATATCATTGAGACTTGTTGCATTCAGCTTCAACGGCCGTAATTAATAATTTGAGTTGTTCAAGAGGTTTACGAACAGTTAGTACATAGTAATTTTCTACGCTTTTCTTTTCGGAATTAACAAAACCAGATTGTTTCAACACCTTCAAATGATGGGAGACGGCCGGCCTGGACAAATTTATATGGTCCGATATCGTATTGACATTAAGTCCTGATTTGTACTGTGCCAGCAGCATAATAATGGCTTGACGGTTTTCATCAGTCAACACTTCCAGCAAAGGGATGCACTCTTTAAATTGTTGCAGAACATGCTCGGTTTGTTGGCTCATACGCTCCCCTCTTTCTGTTCATTGGTTTAATCCTTTAAACATAACTATATTTAATTCAATTGCAATCTTTAGGTTTTCACAATTGCACGTCGGTTATTCAACTAAAATACCCTTTAGCCCCTTTGTCACTTTTCCATTTGTATGCTGCTTCTTAAATCTATTTTATGGAACTTTTTCGTGTTTTCCTCGTCTAACTATGTATGTATGAAGGAGGAGGAGAACTATGCACCACGCCCTTTTGCTAGTAATACTTTGTTCTCTATGGATAAACACGGATAATATACACCCGGAACAACATAAGATTGAGCAGCCAGCGGCCCAACCATTTATATTACCTCATTCGTACAATGAAAACCTGAATGTTAAAACGGGATACGGACCTAAGACCGGCAAGTGGTTTTTGAGTGACAAAGGTGGACAGATCGGCTTCT
This sequence comes from Paenibacillus radicis (ex Xue et al. 2023), assembly GCF_024722015.1. GTDB lineage: Bacteria > Bacillota > Bacilli > Paenibacillales > NBRC-103111 > Paenibacillus_S. The sequence goes on from NZ_JANQBD010000002.1 coordinate 141,074, forward strand.
CAATTTCAGGAGGTTATAAGAAGGCGGGCAGCGATGTTTCGGTGAAACTGGCGGCCCCTATCCACGATAGGAACATCCGCTTTCGATTGTCCAAGCTGGACAAAAGCTTCAAGCCCATATCAATCCTGGATGAAAAAATCGATTCAATGGTCTCGGCCACCTCGCCCGATTATTCAAACCGACTGCCACAGGATCAGAATGCGTTATATTTGCTAAGCGCAGAAGTATTGGGCATAACCAACGAGGTAGAAGATACGTTATTGTCAGTCGTTTATGCTCCAATCTTGGAAATAAAATCAGCCATGTCTTTGGATAAGAAGCAGTATTCAAAGTTAGACACTGTTAGATTGAACATTAGCAATTATGGCCCCTCCGTATTAATGTTTGGTAAGCCCTATAAAATCCAAAAATATAATCAGTCGGAATGGGAAAACGCCCCTATCCAAAGAGCTTTCACATTAGAGGGCATAGGATTGGAACCGGGTAAAACATATGAACAAAAGGTGACCATCAATGATTTGGAGCCGGGGAAATACCGAATTTTAAAGGAAGTTTCCATAATGGATATTCACGATATTAAGGAGACTTTGACAGCCGAATTCGAAGTGATTTCACCTGAACATTCGCGAGAGTAACAAATAATTCGGGTACTCAACTCGTTAGGCCGCGGTGCGGCTCCCTTTCTTTTTTTAAGGTGATTTTATGAGCTGCTCTCAGCACATATTTTTATTCGAAGATTGAAATACTGATGCTCCCCATTCTCTGCTGGACTTACAGATTAGGAATAATCACCTTGGAAAACGGCGTGCCATATTTAACCTGAGGTTTCAGGAGACCGTTTTATGTTCCTTTAACGACTCCGTAACGCGCAAGTACTTCATTTACATCTTTGCTGCCTGACGCTTGATTGGGCAATGGAGAGCCGGCTTGAATGAGGTGCTCCACCACCGCGGGGTAATCCCCGGCCGAATCTCGAAAGTGAACAGCTCCCCATATGCAGCTGTTAAGTGCATTGCCACCGTACCCATGGGCTAGATGAACGGATGCACCGTGCGCAATCAGCAATCGTACCACTTCGTCGTTTCCACGCATAGCCGCGTTATGCAGAGCTGTAAAATCTTTGTAATCGCGGCGGGAATCCGCAGGGAACCTGGCTTCGAGCATCACACGAACGGCTTGAACCTCATTGTTCCAAGCGGCATCAGCAATTGAGCTAAGATCCTCTAGCGAGAGCGACTGTACCAGCTTCGGATCCTGCTCAAGCAGATTTTGCACCGCCGCCTAATCGGCCTGCATACAAGCAAGCAGCAGCCGCTGATTTGAAGGACTATGCTTCGCGATCAGATCCACGATCTCGGGATGATTGCGGCGTGCCGCAAGATAGAACGGTCGCGTATTAGAGCCTATTTTGTACGCGTAGATGTGTCCCCCATTCGAATCGCCGGACGTGAAGCTGCCCCGCCCAACTTGAGCTTGAAGACACTCGGGGTCGGTACGAATGAAAGAGCGAACCAGCTCCGTATCTCCGATATTGATCGCTATAAAAATATCTGCTGCCGAGCCACGCTCAATAAGAAACCTGCATTTAGCCTCGTTATCGATCGCCCATTGAGCCGGCGTGCTGCCATGATCGATATCACGCTTATCAATATCGGCGCCGTGAGCGAGCAGAAAATCAATGATTTCATGTTCAGTGGCAAAATGAAGTGGAACCTGCCCATCGGGTCCGCGCTGATTGACGGCTGCGGGATTCATCTCGACCAGTTCTTTCACAGTATCCAACATACCCAGTGCTGAGGCCGCATGTATATCGACGGGGGCTCCTAGTTCAATCAAATATCGGGAAAGCTCATGATGGTCATGATGCAAAACCCCGAATCCTCCGGCCCACCAACTGCTTTTTGCATGCAGATCAGCGCCGTGCTCCAGTAAAATATCCACGACTTCGCGGTTCCCGTTTGCCGCTGCTGCGACAATCGCGGGCGTATCGAAGGCAAACCACGGCTCGTTAATTTGCTTGGCGAGAAAGGGATGCTCGTTTAGGCATCGCCTCGTCGCGACCGTATCATGGCTCATGATCGCCTGTTTGAACTGTTCTATAACCTTTTGCTCGTTCATGTATTTACCCTCCACTAGTTTACCTTTAAAGAAGTAAATCAGACTCTAATTACCGAATAAAGTTCATCTCCATTTTTTAGTTGCAGATAAAAATCTGGACCAGAAAACAGCTCCAGCACTCATATAGTCACCTCAAATGTTTTCACGTAAATATTTTAACATAATTAAAACGGGAGTTCTTGTTCTATTCAACTCTTGTTTTTCGTCAGTTCAATAATCTACCGATTTCTGCAACACAGATATATTTTCATTAAGGAACGCTTTATTTTTTTCAATTCCTCTATTTTTACACCAGACAACAGCACTAAAAGCATCATAAAAATCATAAAACGGCAATATTGCATCCAAATCCAATAGGGGACGAATTGTGGAATACCCTTCTTCATACCTAACTCTGCTTTGAGGATTTACTTCCCAAATATAACGATTTATTTTTGTGAAATCTATTTCAGATGCCCCTCCTCGTGCACTCTCGAAATCAATAATACCAACGACCCTATTATCATTTGTTAATATATTACCTGGTCGAAAGTCCATATGAACAACACACGGTCCATCAGGATGAGGCAGAATTGTGAAGGTCCTATCAAAGTGATTCATACATTTTTCGAATAAATCTCTATCAATGATTTCTTTACAGGGTTCTTTCAATTTTTCGAAATTATTTTTTATGTAAAGTCTCCAATTGTTCTGATCAAGATATTGAAAACCGTCTTTTACTTCAACACCATATCCCGGCATTTTGACTTCATGGAGTTTTGCATGATAGACCCCAATTTGAAATGCAAGTTTATCGTTAACAACACCAGTGCAAGGTGACCCTTGAATCTCAGTTAAAAGTAAAGCACCCGATATTAAGTCATCCCCACTCCAGAAGTCTAAAACTTTTGGAACCGGTAATACTTGGCTCAACATTTCTAGCATACGATACTCACGAAAAAGTTTATCCTTATTATAAGGGATCTTAGCATATACATTTTCTCCATTAATAAGACTAAGCTTGTATACTTCTGAACTAAATGACTCAGGCACATGATCTATACTTATAACATTAAGGTTAAATCTTGTTATAATCGTTTGTATTGTGTTCAAATTGAACCTCCTTGAGTCTGAATGACATATTATCGAAAACTTTATTAGAGTCACGATTATATCTTGATATCTCTAACAATGCTTCATTTGCTACATTTCGTACATTAGCATGTTCGTTCGTGATTTATATGTAATAAAAATGGGCGCATACTTTAAATTAAAAGTAGCGCCTAAAGCATTAATTGCATCTGTGAGCAGTTCAAATTCGATTAATTCAGTAGCCACCACGTTATACTGCCCATTCGTAATGAGGCTGTCATGCTCCTTAGACTGCACCACAGAGCATGAAAGTTATTCCGTTCTTTCGTGGTACTTAACGTTCTTTACTCATTTTGTACCAACTTAGCGCTTTACTTTCTAGCTCTTTAACAAACTCATCTTTACCATCCATATAAGCCTCAATGTCCCTTGGGAACTGTTTGACGAGGCTTTCTTTTAAAACTCCATAACGATTTGCTTCATCGGTATGCGATCGGAGGTAATCCCTTACAACCAAATGGCGAGTAATGTCTTCCTTATTATCCCCTTGAAACACATGCACTTGATGCGTGCGATTATCTCCGCCTTTACGGAAATACCTTCTTCCATTCATGCCAAGCTCGCCCATACATTCGTAACCTAATTCTTCCATTCGACCATTAAACGAATCTATTTTTTCAATATCTTTGACTACTGGCATGATATCAATGATTGGTTTGGATTTTAACCCTGGAACTGAAGTGCTGCCTATATGATGAATGTCGATTAACTCATCAACAAAAATATCCTTTATTCTTTGAGATTCCTCGCTAAACTTTTGTCTCCAATTATCGTTGTATTCTGTAACCACAACATTCATTTAATTAACCTCCTCAGGGAAATATTCATTGCGATCAGATTAGGGCATTCCAATATCATAAAAAGTAAGGGAGAAAAAAAGATACAAAACCGAAATCATCGCTTGACGAAGTCATTCGATTTCGGCTCCGTGCCCAGCCTAGCCCTAGACAAAAACTTAAGAACGGTAATGACAGCGCACACGACTTTATTCGAATTTATTCGACTCGAAACCATTGCCTGCTCCCAAAAGCCTGCATTTATACAGCCTTTGGCCGGTATATCCGAAGTCTTATTGAATTCATGCAAATGTGCAGTTATCTTTACATTCTTAGCTGAATCGGAGCGTTTCCATGAAAATTGATGTACTTTTGCAGGTTTTTTCTCTCTACAGCAATTCTGGCAGGAAAATAACTGCATGTTTGCAGGATTTTATGAGGACTAGTGGTCGGAGGAGGGGCAAGTAGTGATTTTGAGGTTGAGCCCGATTAATTTCTCGTTGCAATTCGGCCAAAGTTGTACAGTGTTGAAAAAAACACTTTAATTTTGCCTGATGCAAATTATTTATGAAAATAATTGTATTCTCAAAAAATAAAAACCAATCCCTCACTAAGTTACAGTGCCAGACTGGTTCCATTTTACCACATGTTGCTAACTTAAACTGCTCTACTCGGGCTTCTTCTTACGAGGAAGAAGTAAGCTAGCATCGCGGCAGCGCTCGTTAATAAAATAATTACGCCCAGCGGAACGGCAGTGTCTTCACCCGCGATTCCGACTAGCGGAGAGACAACTGCTCCGAGCAAGAAGGGAATGACACCAAGTAGCGCAGCAGCGCTGCCCGCCATATGACCCTGGCTCTCCATTGCAAGAGGAAATGCTGCCGTAGATGTAATGCCGATTGCCGCTACGAAGAAAAATAGCGGAATCACCAATGCAAAAAGCGGTCCATGGACGATGGCGACCACTAAGACAGTGACACTGGCCAAACAGGCAAGCGATAGGCCGAACAATAGAAAGGTATGTTCGGATACGCGATGCGCCATCCGACCGACTAGTTGAGAGCCGATGATCAGGCTGATGCCGTTCGATCCGAACAAAACAGCGAATACGGTCGGTGAAGCTCCGTAAATATTTTGATAAATAAAGGGCGTTCCCGAAACATACGCGAAGACCCCAGCGATCATAATACCCTGTGCCAGCATGTAACCGACAAACTGGCGATCTCGCAAGAGCGATCCGTAGTTCCGCAGCTGCTGCATGAAATTGCTGGGTCTGCGGCGATCAAGTGGCAGAGTCTCTTGAAGCCCCCATTTTGTCATCGTCAGTAGGTAGACTCCGAGCAGTGCCAGTGCTATAAATACGCCGGTCCAAGTAGTGAAAGAAAGAATCCCACTACCGCTAACCGGTGCCACGAGCGGACCCAAATTACCGACAAGCAAGAGCAATGAGAAAAATTTTGTTAGTTCGTGACCGCTGTACATGTCGCGTGCAATCGCACGGGAAATAACAATGCCCGCCGAAGCAGCAAAACCTTGCACGAACCGGAATGCGATCAATAGCCCGATATTTGGCGAGAATGCGCAAGCTAACGAGGCGGCGACATAAACGGCCATGGAAATTAGCAGTGGATTGCGTCTACCATAGACGTCGCTCAGCGAACCCATGATGAGCTGGCCGATGCCGAGTCCAAGTAAGCAAGCGGTCAGGCTGAGCTGCACGAGCGAAGCTGTAGTATCGAATTGCTTCACAATTTCCGGAAACGCCGGTAAATACATATCGATAGTAAAAGGCCCCAGTGTCGAAAATAAACCGAGCAGCAACGCTAGTCTATACACATGCTGTTTGTTCTTGTTGGTCATAATAAAGAGAATCTCCTATTCTTCATTCCGTATCCAAGACTCTTAATCTCTATATGTCGCTTTCGAATTTGCACAAGATCCGGAAGAAGACTTGTACGCCTCGAAGCAAAGAGTCTGTTTTATATCCTATCACAACTGTACGGATTCCGACAACCAATTAAGTATAAGAGCTGAATCCTAATATACGTTTATCCGTTTCATTCATTATCCTCCATCAATTGACACTAACCTTTATAACAGTACGTGTACTAAAAGTGCATACTTACATATTTTCAGTGCAATCTTTATACTCAAAAAAGGAAATAAATAAGCACTAAGGAGGACAAATCTTTGAAAACTCTTGTTATTGTAACACACCCAAGCATAGAAACATCCGTCATTAATAAGCGATGGGTAGAAGAACTGAAACAATACCCTGAAAAGTATACAGTTCACGAATTGCATAAGGCTTACCCTGATGGAAACATAGACGTGGGAAAAGAACATAAATTGGTTGAATCGCATGGTAATCTTGTTTTGCAGTTCCCTATATATTGGTTTAATTGTCCGCCTCTCCTTAAAAAATGGCTTGACGATGTTTTGACTTATGGGTGGGCTTATGGTTCAAAAGGAGGCGATAAATTAAAGAATCGCAAAGCTGCTCTAGCCGTATCTGTCGGAATTAGAAAAGAAGATTACAGTAAAGAAGGAAGATATCGCTATACACTTGATGATTTATTATCTCCTTTTGAAACTACCTTCCTGTACTGCAATGCAAATTATCGTTCGTTTTTTGCGTTTTATGGTATGGAAAAAGAGCCTGGTGAAAATGTGCCTGGTACAGAAAATGAGCTGTCTGCAAGCGAATTGGAAAAAAGTGCATTAAATTATTTGAAATTTGTTGACAACCTATAATAGGTAGCTTTATTAAGACTGCTAAAAAAAGAAGTATTTCCTTGACCAGGAGATACTTCTTTTGATTTAAACAAACTAACTTTGCCTACCGCTGTACAGCCTCCAGAGCTAACGAACTGTTTTTCTCTCCCCACTCGCACATCATATTTAACAATGGAATTAATGAAAGACCACGTTCAGATAATGAATATTCAACTTTGGGTGGTATTTGGGGAAATTCCTTGCGTATGATAAGGCCATCTGCCTCCAGTTCTTTTAACATAATGCTCTGAGTTTTAAAGGAAATGCTTCCAATACATCGCTTCAGCTCATTAAATCGCATAACCTTATTTTCAGACAGCCAATACATAATGATCATTTTATATTTACCGCCTATTAAGGACAACGTGTATCCAAAGCCAGTTTCTTTTAGTTTCACGCCACTCGGAACACAGGTTTCGCGCATAAGTTACACTCTCCTTTTGGTAAGTATATGTTATAAATATGCATACTTTACAATGGATCATTATGTAATCTTATTTTCTCTATAATTTCACTAACGCAATGTTCTATATCTTTATTTGAGCAATCAAGCATTGTATCACTATATTTCATGTATAGGGGAACTCTTTCCTCGTAAACGTCCTCAAGGCTATTTCCTTTCTTTATTACAATACCTCTGGTTGTTATGTTTATTAGTCTCCTTTTAATTTCTTCATATGGGACATGTAAATAAATAACCTGCCCACCCTGTTTAAGGACATTCATAGTTTTTTCTGAATAGATAACACTTCCACCTGTAGATATTATGCAATTTTTTAGTTGCAAACCAGACACAATTTTTTCTTCGACTTCCATAAATTTTTCAATACCATCTTTATCAATTATATCTTGTAACGACCTGCCTTCATGTTGTTGTATTACATTATCTGTATCCACGTAATCCATTCCTAAAGCTTTCGCAAGCAATCCACCTAAAGTGCTTTTGCCGGCTCCAGACATACCTATAAGAACGATATTCATATTCTTCCTCACTTTTGGAATGCCTCCATTTTTTCCTTTAATTAATTCGAACTAAACTGCCTTTAGGTGAAAAATGATGCCATTCATGCCGGAAGCCTGGTTCTGGTTGTTTACTGTGCTCTCTTCTTACTTTAGCACATTAATGTTTCTCTAATTCCATTAACATCATTAACAATAAAAGTTGGATTAGATTGGATTATTTCTTCGAGTGTCCCATATCCATAGGTTACTGCAATGGAACAAATACCAGTATTATTTGCTCCAATTATGTCATGTTTTCTATCTCCAATCATAATAAACTCTTCTTTTTCATAGTCATTGTACTTATCCATTATATACTGAATAATTTCTGTCTTGGCCGTCATTGTTCCATCAAGATTACTGCCTACAACAAGGTCAAAATATTTTTCAATGTTAAAGTATTGCAGTATTTTTTCGGCGAAAACAGTAGGTTTAGATGTTGCCACCACCAAATTCTTTTGATGCTCCTTAAGATGTGCCAGAAGCTCGGCAATTCCTGTATACAATTCATTTTCAAACATACCTGTTTCCTTAAACCTTTCCCTGTAATACTCAATGGCCAACTTTGATTGTTCTTCATCGAAAGAATAGATGCTGGAAAATGATTCTTGAAGTGGAGGACCAATAAAGGGTTCAAGTTCATCTAGTTCGGATACCAAAATCCCCATCTTCTCCAAGGCATATTGTACACATTTGGTAATTCCAATCTTCGAGTCGGTTAATGTACCATCTAGGTCAAAGAGAATTACTTTGTATTTGTCCATAGTTGTCCCTCTTTTTTTCGTTTTCTACTTTATTCGACCGATTATAACACAACCCCTCTATCACGTTAAACGGCCTGTTACTTTAAATAAAAAAAGAGCTGCGCCTGAGGCAAAAAAACAGATAGGTTAGCAAACAGCAATTCATAAGAAATCACATTATGTTTTAATGGTATAATTAATGATGGAATCTAAATTTAAAATAGAGAGGCGGTAATTGTATTGGAAACGGGTAATAAAGCAATAACGGTAGAAACCACAGTTCATAAATCGGTTGGAGAAGTGTGGAAATATTGGACGGAGCCACAGCATATAACAAAATGGTGTTATGCTTCTAATGACTGGCATGCGCCAAATGCTGAAAATGATTTAAAGGTAGGCGGAAGATTTCTTACAAGAATGGAAGCTAAGGATGGTAGCTTTGGATTTGATTTTGGTGGTGTTTATGATGAAGTGAGAATTAACGAGTATATCTCTTACACTATTGCCGATGGAAGAAAAGTTGCGATTACCTTTATTAGCCAAGAAAACAACACTAAGGTAATTGAAACTTTTGAAGCAGAAACCATCAATTCCATTGAAATGCAAAAAGCTGGCTTTCAGGCGATTCTGGATAATTTTAAAAAATATAGTGAAACCTCTAAAGAAGCTTAGGTTAAAATGAATCGGATGAACTGCGCAAATAAGGATTAGCAAACAAAACAACCCTTCCATGGAAATTGGATAAGGGTTGTTTTTGCCTATGCATCATATGAGCTTGCGAACATGAAAATTATCTTCAAGCAACGCCCAATTTTGTGGGAACGGATAACCCAGCACCCAATAACTGACTCCTCTCAAGTTGTAGGACTTAACGAGGTCAAATTTGGCCTGAGCGCTTCTCGCATCCTCGAACCAGACTTCATGCGTTCGTTGCTTATCATCGACATATCGAAAGAATGGAGTCTGGGACACTGGATCGTACTTGATCTCGGCTCCATGTATGGTAGCGCGACGCACGGCTTCCTGCATACTGAACGTTTCAGCCTGCTGTCCTTTTACATGTGGAAGCAGCCAATCGCGTGCGTAAAGCTGGAAGCCCATAAATATTTTATTCCTCGGGATGACCGTGACTGCATAGTCAAGAACGCGCCGTATTTCGTTGATAGGCGATATGGCCTGTGGAGGACCGAACCGGTATCCCCACTCATATGTCATGAGGACGACAAAGTCAACGATATCTCCATGTGCAGCATAATCGTGGGCTTCGTACAGCAGCCCCTTCTGCTCAGAACTGGTTTTGGGGGCAAGCGCGGATGAGACGAAATATCCTCTTTCATGCAGCCTGCGAACTGCCAGTCGAAGAAATTGATTATAGGACTCACGATCGCTTGGATACACGTTCTCAAAATCAACATTTAAACCGCGATAACCTTTGGTTTCCATGATCGTTAAGATATTGGTCACCAGCTTATTTTGCAATTCAGGGCTCGACAAAATGGTATGGGCCAGCTTCGAGCCGGCTTCAGTAGCGGAAAAGTTGGTGATCGACATGACGGGTACAACATGTTCATCGTAAGCAGCTGCTATAAGCGCCTGATCATCTACCGATTCCAGGCTCCCATCATCCTTCATACGGTATCCAAAGGGACAAAGGTAAGTTAGATGCACCCCGTCCTGCCGAACTTGCCTGGCAGCTGTCTCACCGAAGACGTTCGTATAAGCATTGACATCGATGGTCTTCTTCTGCTTTTCCGGGATTTTTAAGGTTTGACCTGGGTAAATAATGTTATGATTCGTAATTCCATTGGCTTGTGAAATGGCCTGCATAGAAACACTGTAGCGCTGAGCGATTGCCCATAGTGACTCGCCTGGCCGTACGGTATGATACAAAACTGGGATCACTAGTACTTGCCCCGGTGTAAGTTGCCCGACATCAGAGATTGAATTTGCCCGAGCAATAGCCTCTACGCTGATGGCATAACGGTCAGCAATCGTCCTCAGAGTGTCTCCTGACCTCACCACATATTCGGGATATGGCTCCGGAATGAGTAACGCCAAACCTATAACTAAATGATTGGGATCTTCGAGCCCGTTAACTGCTATAATCCGATTGGTAGGAACACCATACCGATTGGAAATCAACCACAAATTTTCTCCTCTTTGTACCACATGGATTTGCACAAATTTACCTCGCTCTCGCGTTAGCTTCTATAAATACATTATTCCGCTAATGTCTAAAGCGATCTAGGCGAATGTCCATTATTATACGCAGAGCCCTATTACCTTTAATTCATATTACGCAATAGAGGTACTACTTCAGAGGAGGGAACTGCTGCGACTTAATGGGTCACACTTTGGATTTGTAGCAGCAGCATTTTAATATCCGCGGAATCGAATACCCCGTCTCCGTTCACATCGACATCGAAATTACGCTTATTCAGAAATGTGACGATGTTGTCGATACGAATATTATCGGGATCGGAAAAATCCGGACTAAAGACGGCGGATTCATTCTGCACTTTTAAGAAAGCAAGCTGAGCAAGCTGGGATCCGTATACGCTCTGGATGACTCCCCCTTGAATGTCGACGGTTAGGCGGTCCCATTTAAACAGATTTTCATTTGTTGTAAGGTATACCGTATTACTTAGGGATGAGCTTTGGACAACTTGCGTCACTCCAATTGGTTTGCTGCCAGCATGTATCAAAAATGCATCGGGAGCTATCGATTGCGGTGCAAGCGGCCGATTGAAAGTTAGTTGGATGGTATGACCTGAAACGTCCGTCTGCGCGGATGTCACAAATAAATCGGATTCGCGCGTCACCGTTACCTTGTATGTCTGTGTCGTCATTCCGTTTTGTGCCGTAACAACTACTGTGATTATGTTGCTCCCCTCGTTTAGGCTGATCGCAACCGCTGTTCCACTTGTAACAGGAGTACCGTTCACTTTCATCGTGGCAGTAGGGTCGTATACTGTTGCTGTTACAGTTAAGCTACTTACGCTGTTCGCCACGCTCGTTGAATAGCTTATCATATTGGCATCAAACGGCACGTTAAGCGTCCCGCTGGATAGTATCAAGCCATTCAGATTTGCATTCATGGATAGGGGCGTTGCACTCACTTCGTTGGAGTAGCCGCTATAACCACCTGCGTTTCTGGCCTTGATCACGAAGTAATAGGTAATACCATTGGTTAGACCTGTCACATTGAAATTGTAAGTTAGACCAGTCACTGTCGCGACGGGAATTGAGCCATAAGAACCGGAAGCCGTTCCTTCGAAGATGTCATAGTTTACTGCCTTGGAAACACCGTTCCATTGGAGTGTCAACTGTCCGTCACTAGCAGCAGCTGTTAGATTCGTCGGCGCTAAGGGTGCGGCTACGTTCACATTAACACTGGCCACGTTGCTCCGTGTCGTTGCCGTCTTCGCACCATTGATACCATTGTTCGTGTTCGTCACCACGACATAATAGTACTTCGTACCCGCCGCATTCGTCGGCGCTGCGTACGATGCGCTCGTTGCACCACCAATCGCAGTGCCCCCGCTATTGCTGTTTGTCGTATTGCTGTACCACTGGTAGCCTAGCGTTCCACCGTCGCTCACACTTGCGGCTGCGCTCAACGTCGGGCTGCTATCGCCTTCATTCACCGTTGCACCCTTTGGCTGCGATTCGATAATCGGTACTGCTGCGTTCACCAGGGCATTCACAGATACCGCAACGACGTTGCTTGTTGCTGTTACCGCCCGCACCCCGTCGACGCCATTGTTCGTGTTGGTCACCACGACATAATAGTACTTCGTACCCGCCGCATTCGTTGGCGCTACGTACGATGCGCTCATTGCACCACCAATCGCAGTGCCCCCGCTATTGCTGTTTGTCGTATTGCTGTACCACTGGTAGCTTAGCGTACCACCGTCGCTCACACTTGCGGCTGCGCTCAACGTCGGGCTGCTGTCGCCTTCGTTCACCGTTGCACCCTTTGGCTGCGATTCGATAATCGGTACTGCCGCGTTCACCAACGCTGTAGGATCTCCGTTCACTCCAAACTCGTATATGCGTATTACTCCACCGCCACTTTGGGTAGGCGAAGTCACATTCAATCTAACATATCGAGCCATGACTGGGGTGATATCGTTCGTAATAATATTCGTTGTATTGTTTGTTACATTGACAACAGTTGTCCATATGCTGCCGTCTGTGCTAGTTTGAATGGTGTAAGCTTTGGTAATATATGATGCCATTTCATTGCCTGCATTCATGAGGATAAATTCGCTCACATTATAAGTGGCCCCAAGATCAACCTGCAACCAATCCGCTCCTGAGTTACGACACCATTTCGTTGATGAATTGCCATCCACTGCTTTTGCGGCCGTCTCATTACCACTGCAGAAACTGCCTGTGCCTGTCGTAGCGGTTTTGTTTAATGCCAAATTGGTAAGAGGAGTGGCAGAAGCAGTTGTAGCAGGGATGAATTGTATTAAAAGCAAAAATACCATTAAAATCGAAATACAATACCTCATCATAGTTCCTTTCCATCCCTTTCTTAGAGCCAATAATATAAACATTAAATATTGTTGTTGCCTTCTTAGTATAAATCAACTAAATGACTTAACATAGATGAACAAGTTCATCTATGTAGCATGCTTTAAGGCTCTTTTTTTCTAACTTATATGACCTAAGTCATGTCTGTGGTACTAATGCAGCCCGTCCGTTTTTTAAACTACATAAAAAGAGCGCCGTCGTGATGGTGTGGATACTTACCCTCCACAAATCCATCATAACGAGGCGCTCTTTGTTGATTAAGTCCGATTCTTAGGCTCTACATAAATGTATAGTTGAACTTTTAAAGCAAATCATTCCGCATGGCAAATCCATCCTGCCATAATACCTGTAGAGTAAAACCGGGTTATTTGTGTAAAACCGGATTCCGCCAACAGCTCTTCGATTTGTTTTTCAGGAAGCAAAGAAAGCTTCGTAATAGCGTCGTTTACCATCTGGTCAATCTTGGATGTTTCGCGCCCGGCATCTATCCAGAAGCTTTTCCATACATTTAACCTGGCTTGAAGTTCGGAAGCATCGTGGTTTCCGTACGCACTTACGAGAGCGAAAGGGGCTCCCGACTTTAGTTTATCCTTTATGGATACAAGGAGCTTCAACTTTTCTTGCACATTGTCAATGAAGTGAAGAACCAAAATACAGCTTGCCGCATCAAACTTCGAGTCTGGCTGAGGAATATCATCAGTCGTTCCTTGGATAAGATTGACGCGGCTTTTCAATCCCAGTTCAGTTGCTTTATGTTTAGCGATTTTAAGCATCTCTTCCGAAGGATCAACTCCAGTAAATGTCCATCTCGGGTTTGATGGTCCCCAAGCAGAAAGCTCATTGCCGCCGCCCGCACCGATCACGAGCAAAGATGCCGCTTTTTCGCCCAATTGTACTCGATAATAAGATTGAATCATAGCGAATAACGAGTCATATGTGGGAATTGAGATTCGAGTATTTTTATCGTATAGTTCAGCTAATTTGGAATTGAATGTAAGATCTTCATTCATTGTTATGCCCCCGACTCCAAGCCTCTTCATTCAACTCATTGTTAATACCTACAGCGGCCAATGAGCCCAATGAAGCGGCTGTAATGGCTTGATGAAGTTGCGATGCTGCATCGCCGGCACTAAAGACGCCTGGAACGTTCGTTTTACCGAAATTATCGACGATGACAGTTCCTGCTTCCGTGATCTGGCAGCCTATTTCTTGCGGCAGGTTTGATCCGGCAATAAGCTTCGGTCTAAAAAATATCCCAGTGCATGCGATTTTTTTACCGTCCTCCAGAACAACTTGCTGCACCATACCGTCATTAGATTCGACAATCTGGATCGGCGAGTCAAATACAGGTACGTTATGCTGGCTTAGTTCCTCACGTTGTGCGTCCGTCAATTCATCAGGTCCATTGGTACAGATTGTAAAATGATTGGTCCATCCAGATATCATTTTAGCCAAGTGGAGTGCATCCGCTCCCTTGACAATTAAGACAAGCGGCTGCTCTCTTAGTTCCCAGCCATCACAATACGGGCAGACAAAGGCGCTTTTACCATATACTTCTGCCAACCCCTTAATGTCTACCGGGAGGTCCTTCATTCCTACAGCAAAGAGCAGCTTTTTGCTTCGATAGGTCTTTTCCTGTGCCGTCTTAATTTGAAAAAAAACATCGGTACCCGTAATCTCTACGGCAGTGTCCGCTACAAAGTGAATGGATGGATAGGAACTATTCTGTTCTTTCGCAATTCGCCTAAATTCGCTTGGACTTATTTGATCTCTTGTAAGAAAACCGTGAATTTCGCGAGTAACCCTATTACGTGGACACCCTTCATCAATAACCACCACATTTTTTCTTGCCCTGCCTAGCACAAGCGCAGCATTTAGACCTGCCGGACCTCCGCCAATAATAACACAATCGTGAATCATCCAAATTCTTCCTTTCATTTTCAATATTTCATTAAAGATATAATAGACTTATTATATCTTTAATAATCCCAAAAAAAGGACGGATCTTACTCCGTCTTAATTAATTTCACCAAATCTGCTATTTTCTTGTTCTCCAGATACTGCTCCATCTGCCGCTCGGCGTCGATCACAACCTGCTGGATCAGACATTCGCTTCCATGATTTAAGCTGCATTCGAACAAGGAAGCAGTCCCTTCTATCGCATGGATGACATCGAGAAAGGAGATATCTTCCTGCTTCCTTCTGAGCCGGTATCCACCGTTTGCGCCGGGTGCGGACTGAATCAATCCAGCCTTGACAAGTTTCGTCATCATCTTGGAGAGATAGGTCTGCGAAACGCCCAGCTTCTCAGCCAGCAATTGCACACCAACAGGCTTATCAGACGAAGCTGTTACCAGATAGAGCATCGAATGAAGCGCATAGTCGGTCGCCTGAGAATATTTCATTCAATACCTCCATTAAAGACTTTGTGAATCCATAATAACTCCATTCTTTCTAAAAGGCAAGCATTTTCACTATTCGTTTAAAAAGGTTGTCGCTTTGTTCTGGATCAGCTTGGCTACTTCCTCCGGAGACTTTTGTTCACTAAAAAATGATCTGGACTCATCACCAACAATGGAAATCACACTTCCGTCCACCTTTGTAAAGTTATTCGCTGTACGAATGAATTGTTTGAACTGTGTAAATTCCTCGTCCGATACCTTGGGTGCTCTCCCGTCTGGAAGCTTATACGTTCCACTATTGACTTGTTTCTGAATGTCGTTCAGCTGCGTCTCATTCACGGATTTAAGCATTGAAAACCCTTGTCTTTCTTGCAGGGATTGCCCTTCTTCAGATAACAAGAAGGCAATAACCTTCCAAGCTTCCTCTTTAACCGATGATTTGGCTTGAATAGCGAACCTTGATGTGGTGATAATCCTCGCCCCGCCTGTTTGTTCCGGTTTTTGCAGCAGCTTTGGATTTGAGAAGAGTTGATGCAGACCATTAACCAAGTCTGCCGGTGATTGCAAAACGGTGGAACAGAACATTTGCTTGCCTATATCCGCCGGTTCCGAAGTCATAACTTTATCATCGTACATTTTTTTAATTTGTTTCATCGCTTCTATGAATAAGGGAGCGTCGAACTTTGCCTTCTTCGCTGTATGATCAACGAACTCTGAATATTTATCCACAATCATTTCTTGAAGAAGGACTTCCGGCGGGTCATTTGCTAAAGCGTAGCGGCGTTCCGTACCACTCTTCCCCAGTTTCTTTGAAGTCTCTTCAAACTCCTTCCAGGTCCATTTCTTATCGTCGACATTCGCGTTTTTAAGAATGTCCCCATCCCCTACGAAAGCCCTAAGGGAGAACCCTATAGGCATGGCATACATACCTCCATTAAGCTTCATTACATCCAAAATATTCATTTGCAAATCGCTTTTATTCAGCGTTTTGTCTTGCCCCATGGACTCATCCATGTTCAGAAGAAGCTTTTTGCTCACATAATCGTCGATAGGCAAACTGCTTATTTCGAAAATATCCGGGCCTTTCCCTGATAGCAACGCTGCATTCGTCGTTTTTTTGTATTTTTCATAGTCTTCTGAAATCTGAATTTGCAGATCGATGTCCGGATACTTTTCTTCAAACTTTTTCTCTACCGTTCGAAAAAATTCGCTCGATTTTTGCATCGTGGAAGGCCATTCTTGCAGCGCCAAAGTAACGACAGTTTTCTTCCCTTTGGATACCATTTTCTCCGTATTTGCCATTTCCTCACTGCCTCCAAAACTGCATGCGGTCATTGAAGTCATTATAATAGCAATAAAAATCATATACAGCCACTTTTTCATCGAATGAATGCCTCCTATTATTTTATCAAATCCATATTTTAAATTTACAGACGAACACGGTTTCCATCTTGTAAAGGCTCACTGCTTTCCAGAATAATCAGGTCGTCCTCATAGATACTATCCGATTGAATCATCGTTTCATTGTCATTCGTTTCACTGGAATGAATGGGGACTTTGCGAACAATAAAGTTATTGCTTAACGCACCTCTTTGCACGTCAATTTTATAAATAAACATACCGTTACGATCCTGATGAATCGCTTCTTTGGAGATGACCAGCCCCTCATTGTAGGAGCGTTTCTTGAGTTTGACCCTTGCCTGCTCACCTCCATTCAGCTCGGAATTAACAAGCTTAATGCGAAGTACCTTCTGAGGGATCGTTGTAATCTTACCCCCATCTTTACTTGATGAGCTCTCTGTACGCGGTTGTGCATTCACTACTTCATCAATCTTGCCTTCGAAGATACGGGAATGTAGAACTTCGACAATATGTACCTCGACCTCTATCCTCTCTCCGCTAGAAATCCCCATGCTCGACAAGATCATTGAATCGGCCGTAATATCCAATCGATATCCTAGACTGCTGTTCGAGATTACTACATCCGGTTCTCCTGCAGATGATAACCCTTCAACGGCATTCAATTTCGTTATAATACCATCGAACGGGGCGGTCATTTCCTGTTGGCTAGTCAGCCGGTCTCTCAATTCGTTAATTTTACGTTCCTGCATGCCCAGATCAAGTTTATATGTTTCGATATTGCGTCTTGCTTTCCGAATCTTTAGCTCGTCCCCTTCTGAGGTCGACTCAATGAACTGATCTTGAACATTTTGCAGCTCGATTTTCTGCTTGTCCTGGTTGGTCAATTCGTTCTGTAATTCTCGTTCGGCAGATTTGCTGTCATAGATAATTAGCATCTGTCCCTTCTGCACACGATCTCCTTCTTTCACGAGAATCTTAGATACGTTCCAGCCAGCCGCATTCAGCAGTTTAGCTTCGGCTAACGGTTGCAGGTTACCGCTGCCTTCGATCGTAAATAAAAGACTTCCTTTAGTCGGCTTTTCCGTTCTCACTTTCGGCAAGGACAGCGACTGTAGTGTATTGCTGTATAATGTAAAAAATATTAACAAGCCCATAAAAACAATGAACATGACTTTAATGCTTCGTCGGCGCCAACGATCATCCGGCTCTTTGTCTAGCTCCATATCCCGTCTTTCTCCTCCTAAGAACTTTCCAAAGGAAAGGTCACATCGTAAGCATTGTCTGAGTTTTGCTTAAGCAAAACTTGCTTGATAAGTATCAGCCTTACAAAAACTACCCCTTGATGCCAGATAATTGAATGCCTTCAATGAAATACGTTTCCGCATACAAAAACAGCAGCACCATCGGAGCCATGTAAAGTATGGATGCAGCGAAAGCAAGCCCCTGCTCACCATTGATCCTTGATAAATAAACCGATAACGGCTGCTTGAATGGATCGTCCAGAAAAATAAGCGGCTGCTCCACCATGTTCCAATAATCGACAAATAATAAAATAACGAGTGCAGCCAAACCAGGTTTGATCATCGGAATAATAATTTTGCAGAAAATTCGTAAATGTCCAGCACCATCAATCTTGGCCGCTTCGATATAAGCATAGGGAATATTTAGCATGAACTGCCTAAGCATGAACACACCGAAAGCTTCGAATATTCCAGGCCATATAATGGCATTTGAACTATTCAGCAGACCAAGCTTATCCGCCATTATATAATTCGGCACTAGCGTCACTTGGAATGGCATGAGCATAGTCAAGACATAAACGAGAAACAAGTGTTCCCGGCCGCGAAATTGCAGCTTGGAAAACGCGTAACCGGCAAGTGCTGCTACGAAGGTTTGACCTGCGATGATCGGTACTACCATAAAAACTGAATTCCAGAACATCGCCAAATATCTCGGGCTGCCCACCAACACTTTGCCATACTGCTCCAAGGTCAATTGATCGGGCAGCAATTTTACATTTACAAAAGAGTTTGATTTCCCTGTAGCCGCCTTGTTCATCTGCCCTATGGGTCCATAATTGATGCCAATTTCTTGTTCTGTCATAAGCGAATTTGTGAAAGTGATCACAATGGGGAATATTAACAGGATTGCTATAACGCCCATAACGACAGTTAGCGCACTTTTTTGCAATACTTTGGAAACCGGCACGGC
Source organism: Paenibacillus radicis (ex Xue et al. 2023) (assembly GCF_024722015.1). GTDB lineage: Bacteria > Bacillota > Bacilli > Paenibacillales > NBRC-103111 > Paenibacillus_S. The sequence continues at coordinate 160,136 of NZ_JANQBD010000002.1, forward strand.
TCCTTCCCCCTATTCCATGTACTGCCTATATCGGCGTTCAAGAGCAAACAATCCCATGACGATCAGAAGAATACTACCGACCATCAAGCTCGCCGCGGCAGTCAGCTTCTGAATATCCAGCGATGTGAACATGTTGTTCATATAGTGCTGCATCATGTATATACTGTCATGCGGATATTCACCTGCGATCAAATACGTTTCCCGAAACACTTTAAACGAGTTAATAATCGACATGATGACTACAAAGAACATCGTGGATGTTAAATAAACAAGTGTAATACTGCCAAACTGCCGTAAACACCCTGCCCCTTCAATTTGAGCGGTTTCGTAATAATCCTTCGGGATCTGCTGCAGTCCCGCCAAGAACAAAATCACGTTATAGCCGATGTTCTTCCATAAATATACGATTATGATTACGTATCGAGCTGTATCGGTCTTCATCCAATCCACACGTTCGATTCCGTTAAAGCTCAGCCAGGCATTAACGGAGCCGTTCCAATCGAATAACATCTGCCAGATCAGAATAATCGAGGCGACGGGAACAACAAGCGGCAGCACATAGGCAGTTCGCAGCCATTTTCTCAAATAAATATTTCTATTCAAGAGCAACGCTAATACTAATGACAGCGCGAGTATAAGCGGAACACTTACCGCGCTAAAATAAAACGTGTTCGATGCAGCCTTTCGGAAGGAATCGCTCGCTAGCAGCTCATGGTAATTATTCAATCCCACAAAATGGCCATCTACCGTACCATCCATAAAAGAATAGAACACTCCCATGGCAAACGGAATCAGGTAGAATAACGCAAATCCCAAAACGCTCGGTACCAGAAATATCCATGCAGCCGCTGAATCCGTGTGAATACATTTCTTTATTTTTTTCTTTATGATGAAGCGACGCCAAAAACCCCACTTCTTCATTCACAGTCTCCTCCTTCCCTTCCTACATTTAGAATAGGGGAGACTGTTAAAAGAATAAGCAGGGTAAATATAAAATTTTTATAAAATGGTCGGCACAAGAGTTAATCTAGTGCTTCAGAAGCTAGTTTTTGCGGGAATCGGACTTCAAAAAGTGTATAAATTACACTGCTCTCTACCGAAATTGTGCCTTGATGCTGTGCTACAATGTTCTTTGCAATGGATAAGCCAAGGCCGGAGCTCCCCTCACGATGAGCGCGCGCTTGATCGCCGGTAAAAAACATATCGAAGATATGAGGCAGCTCTTCCGGTGGGATACAATCTCCATAATTAATCACTTGAACCACTACAGTTTCTGCATCTAGTTTGCAATTAATATCAATAAATTGGCCATCCTTTCCATAGCGAACGGCATTCGTCAGTAGATTTTCAAATACGCGTGCCAATAGCTCTCCGTCACCCCAAACGAACAAATCCGGGGTCACATTCAATCGGGTAGCTAGGTTATTTTTCTCAAAGGCAGGATATAACTCTTCGTTTAACTGGATGAGAAGCTCGCTCAGATCAATTGGTTTTTTTTCAATGCTAATCTTGCCATAGTTCATTTGAGTGATTTCGAATAGCTCGTCAATGAGCTTTTCTAAACGTTGAGATTTCGTATAAGCAATGCCCGTATAGTGCTTGATTTGTTCAGCAGTCAATTGATCATCCTGAAGAATGAAATCCAAATACCCTAAAACAGAAGTCAACGGCGTACGCAAATCATGAGCCAAATTCAAGACCAATTGTTCCTTGCTGTTTTCTGCAAAATCTCCCCTCTCCAAAGCTTGCTGCAATTTTTCACTCGCCAGATTGATGTCTCTAGCAATATCTCCGAATTCATCCTGGGATGGAATAACGATTCGACTTTTGAAGTTGCCATTCGTAAGCTGATTAATTCCTCTAGATATTTCTTGAAAATAAGCCGCATATTTTTTGGTGAGGAGAAAGAAAAACATAATCGAGAGTGGTATGAAAATTAGCAAAAAGAAGTTAATATCCCCAATATCTCTTATGAAATATCGGATTTGAGTTAATGGATTTTCAAATTTTGTCGTATAATAATAAATCTGAAGGGTTTTATAGAGCGTGTAGGTAATGGCCGCAGAAAAAAGCATGCTTAAACCAAAGAGCTGAATCATTTTAAATCGAAAGCTTCGGATTACTTTAGCCATTGAATGTATATCCCACCCCCCAAACTGTTTTAATCAGTTTGTTTTTATGAATGTCTTCTCCAAGCTTCTTCCTCAAGGTACGAATATGTACCATGACCGTGTTGGTCCCTTCATAGTAGGCATCTCCCCACACCTGTTGAAAGATGTTTTCCGCGCTAAAAACTTTTTTCGGATAACTGGCTAGCAGATACAAAATATCAAACTCCTTTGGAGTTAGTTCAATAGGCTTGCCGTAAAGGAATACGGTGCGCTCTTCGAGATGAATGAGCAATCCGCCTGCCTCCAAAGCAAGCTTGTTGGCTTGTGTGGATTGATTAAACTGGGTGGACCGCCTCAACTGAGCATTCACACGAGCAACCAATTCCATCGGGTTGAACGGTTTGGTTACATAATCATCTGCTCCTCTTATTAGTCCTGCAATCTTATCGAGGTCGGTCGCTTTAGCGCTTAAAAAAATGATAGGAAAGTGATGCTGCTCTCGAATTTGCCTTGTTACTTCATAACCATCCAGTTTAGGCATCATAATATCTAAAATCGCCAAATCGATGGAATGCGTCTGAACAGCAGAAATAGCTTCCTGCCCATCATATACTTTAATGCAGCGGTAGCCCTCTTTTTCTAAATGCAACTCAATCAAATCGGCAATCACTGCCTCATCATCCGCTATCAGAATTGTGATCGACTTCATTATTTCCCGTCTCCTTAAATTTAAAGAATCCCCATTCGCCTCAAATCAGGATTCATAAGCCTAGTTAAATACCACGGTCACAATAATACCATCCATATTGTTGCCTGAGATCTCATATCGACCATTCGCTGGAATATGGATGGTAGTGTTTTTTGAGACTGAATAGTAAGTGATTTCATAGGTTTTATGATTTATCGTTGTTGTTATTGTTTTCTTTTCTTTCAAGTAATCCAAGTATTCTTCTAATGCAAAATTCTTATCGCGCATAATTGTGCTATGCGGCAAACCTACATAACGAAAATGCCAAGGCTCGTACAGAATTCCTGTGATTGCTGTTTTGTCCTGTTGGTATCGTAAAATAAAGCCGTAATCCCATGCGTTTTCTTTCAACCAATTACCTTCTGGTGCTCGACTCATTTCCCCTCGTGTAGATCCGATATCAAGCGATAAACCTAGGTTATGTTCGCTATATCCTGCAGGCATCGCATATTCCGCACCCATTTGTTGATAGAGTTCATTTTGTTCTTTGGCGTCTCGATACCCGCTGTTGATTAAAAAATGGCGTACTCCATCTTTATCTGCTGCTTCAATCATGGTTGAAAAATTTTGCACTAAACTTTGTGACAGCTTGATTGAGTTATCCAGCAAACCAAAACCTTTAATCAATTCCTTATGCTTTGACAGACTGACCGCTTCGGAATCCCCATTTCCTGAAGGAACCGGATGATCCTTATTGACAAGTAGCAAATTGCCTTTGTAAATCTGTTCTTTGGTTACTTTTATCGTAAGTTCGCTATTTTGAGGAGTCACATCTCGAACCTGCTTCTTTTCCTCCGATGTCGCTTTGTATTGAGCCACTCCATAGCCCAACAGCAATAATATAATAACCGACAAAAAGATTTTCTTCATCTCTAGTTTCCCCCTTATCTTTCATCCAATTTAGGATAAGGAAAACTATTTAAAAAAGAAGTGAGCTAAAAATAAAATTTTTCTTAAGTTTTCTTACTTTATTACCAGGGCAGTTCGTCGTATAGATGATAGAATTTCCCAGTTGGTCCATCTATAGGTAAGGTGGCAAGTTTAACACTGGCCCTACTGCCTTGTATAACATCCATTTTAGCATATTTGCCATATATTTCGTTCTTCACCTAACCAGGGGCAATCGTCATATTTCATTAAAAAATTTGGCTGACCAGTCGTTTCAAATTCAGCTATTTTTCTTCATACGCTCCTAAATGATATGATCATATAGAGGTGAATGCAATGAGTAATAACAACATCCAATCTGTGACAATTGGTATGGGTTGCTTCTGGAGCCCTGACGCTTTGTTCGGACAACTAACCGGTATCATCAGAACGCGTGTAGGTTTCGCCGGAGGGACTAAAGCTAACCCGACTTACCGTCAACTCGGAGATCATTCCGAGACGGTCGAAATGGATTTCGATTCCGGTATCATAAGGTTGGAGACTATCTTGAATATGTTCTGGAGCAGTCACAATCCAATTAATATTAACGATTACAAAGGACGGCAGTACAGATCCTTAGTATTGTTTCGCGACCAGGAACAGCACCGTGTAATCCAAGATGTCATGAGAAACAGCGTGGAACAAGGAAATGGAATGCCGGACACAGAGGTTGCTCCCTATACCAGCTTTTATCCTGCCAAGGAAAGGCATCAGAAATATTATTTAAAACGATATCCAGATGCGATCGATAAGCTAAAAGCACTCTTTCCATCCGACGAAGCGCTAACGAACGCAACCTTGGCTGCACGTCTAAACGGTCTGGCTAAAGGTTATACCAATATGGAGAAAATTATCAATGAAATTCGAACTTGGAGGATTTACAGTGAGGAACAAGAAGAGATAATCCAGCTTATCCAGCGGATAAAATGGTAAAATTTTACTCAGATTCATCCAGAATTTTAGTAACAGTTGACAATCTGGTTCCAGAAATACCACCAATTCGTTTCTAAAGGTTAACCGAATATGATATGATAATTGGAACATCCAGATGAGAAACTGCGATATTAAACAAGCTTTTGCTACAAGAAAGGAAATAAACGTATGGAAACTATATCAGACCAACAGTTTTCGAGAATCTCTCGTGCACTGGCCGAACCACGTCGATATCAAATTCTTAAAGAAATTTCTGCATCGATAGACCCGTTGCCTTGTAGCATGCTGCTTTTGCATCATCAAGTGAGTGCGCCAACTATTTCACATCATATTAAGGAATTGGAGACAGCAGGCTTGGTGCATTGCATCCGTGAAGGAAAGAACATGAGCCTCATCATTCAACATGATACTCTTCGAGCTTATCTGAATAAGCTCTCTGAAATTTAATACAAGCATAGTTCCTTACACCCTTCCCGCATCGCGAGGGGTGTTTTTTTTATATTTAAAACAGACTATCTTTATCAATAAAATGGAGACTTGACGGATGGGGTTTTCAATGTGATACTTATACAAGCGTCTAACTGTTATTGAGTAAGAGGAGGATTTCTCAACATGTTAAAGCTGTTGCTGTTTACACAGCGTTAGCTGTCTAGGCTTGTAATATAGGATTACATTTGAATTTTCTGTTCGTGGAGAAATAGGTATGTGAACAGCACAGCGAACTTGTATATTACTTTGAATTTCATAATTATAGGAGATGAATTATTAATATGACTAATAAAAAGTCTTTGCTTATTTTTATACTTTCTTTAGGGATTTTCGGCATTATTAATACAGAAATGGGTGTCATCGGCATCTTGCCACAAATTTCCGATAAGTTTAACATTAGTGCATCTCAAGCTGGCTTGCTTGTAAGTCTTTTTGCGCTTGTTATTGCTGTATCAGGTCTTTTTTTACCTTTACTTTTGTCCAGATTTAACCGTAAGAAATCAATGGCTTGGGTCCTCGGCATTTTCGTCATTGCTAATCTGATTTCAGCATTTGCACCTAACTTTACCGTCCTCTTAATATCTCGAATGATACCTGCATTCCTGCATCCCGTTTATTTCTCAGTTGCCTTTGTAGCAGCTGCCAGTACCGTCGGCAAAGAACAAAGCGCCAAAGCTGTATCCAAAGTATTCATGGGCGTTACTGCCGGAATGGTATTAGGCGTACCGATAACTTCGTTTATTGCAGACATTATTTCTCTTCAGGCTGCCCTCTTATTCTTTGCAATAGTCAATGCCATTGCGCTTATAGGTGTACTACTGTTCGTACCCTCTATGCCAGTGCAGGGAAAAGAATCTTATGGTACACAGTTGAGTGTCCTAAAAAAACCTGTCCTTTGGTTAAGTATGGCAACTGCCGTATTCGTTTTGTCAGGGATGTACGCTGTCTACAGCTTCTTTGCGGAATATTTGGATAAAGTCACCCATATGTCTGGAAAAAGTATTAGCATTATGTTGGTTCTGTTTGGTGCAACAGGCATTTTGGGAAATATGCTGGCAGGGAAATGGCTTGGTAAACATGCAGCTAAAACAGCCCTCTTGTTTCCATTAACTCTAGGATTTATCTATATTCTCGTTAATGTAATGGGAACTCTCACGTTACCAATGGCCATAATTATTTTGGTGTGGGGTGTCCTCTTCACTCTTGGTCTTAATATATCTCAATATTGGATTACTTCAGCAGCCTCAGAAGCTCCTGATTTCGCAAATGGATTATTTGTTGCCTTCGCGAATCTGGGTGTCACAATTGGCACATCTATAGGAGGATTATTTATTACGAATATGGGAACCCAGCATGTTGTATGGAGCGGTATAATTTTTATGTCACTAGCATTTCTGACCATAATAGCAAGGACAACTTATTATAAAAATTCTTTCTGAACAATAGTTAAATACTAACAATCAAACAGCCTCTTTAACATTATTCTCAAGTGGGGTAGCAATTTATCTCTCCCAAGTTTTTGTTAAAGGGCTGTTTTTTATAATGTCCTCTTCTTGGAAGTCTTGGCGACCCACTCGATAATCGGTATTACCAGTTAGGATCTTCATTGTAATTCGCGATTCCCAACGCTTTATTTCTCCAAAATATATCTTTTACTCTCCGATCATGTTCTTGGCTGCATTTGACCATCATGAAAACCTCAGTTGCTCTTGTTCTGCCAAATATATCAAGAGTAGGTTTCTTCTTTATGACGATAAGCTTTATAATAAAACCCAATACACCACCTATGACTAGTCCAATTAATGCCCATAAAACGGGTCCGTGCTTGAGAACAAAGCCATATATGCCACCTAATAGCATGAATATGGAACCAAGAATGGTGGCAAGATCAACGAAGCTTACCCCATCTGAATAATGCGCGTTATCGAATAATTTAGTTTTTTCGGTTCGCACATTCAATGGTAAGGCTAAAATATCTGCCTTTTGTATACCTAGTTGTTCCAGCTCAGTTAAGGCGATTTCTATAGAAACCGAGTGTTCGAAAGACGCTACGATATACATGGGTGTTTCCCCTTTTTTCATAAGGAATGGTAACTTAAACGATCTGCTCTGATACTGGGATTTAAGAAATTGAGATTGAGAAAGTTTATATTGTATGTTGTTCTTGACGGCTTCCAAGTAGGAAAAGTGGATATATCCAGCGTATATCGAGGGTATGAATAAATACCATTGAGGATCCACAACTGACTTCGCTTTCTCAAACTCTCCTATAAAGGAATAATACAGACCAACGTAAAAGCGGGAACTATAAATAGTTAAAACCCATGTAATCACACTGAAGAAGAACGAAACGATATGGTTTAAATATAAAGAACCTAAGCCTGGCATCATCATTTCCCAGAACATGGCAATTGACGGACTTACTTTATTCAATCCGTTAACACTAAATGATGAAACCGATGTCGAATTGATCGTTTCAGTTTTTCGATAGGATAATATGTACGTATTATTCAAATCTACTGCTCTACGGTAAGAATCGAACATTGTGAAAATATAAACGCCGATATACAGATAAAAAAATCTAAGGTCGATGACCTTCGCTGCACCTGTAAAATCGCCGATCATAGAAAAATAAATCGCTTGATTTATTTTAGCGAGATTATTTATGGTGAACTCAAAAATAATAAGAGAATATCCAATCAAGTAATTATTCATAAAACAATGCCCATAACCAGGAAAAGCGGCTGACCACCAAAGTGGAATCCAAGGATTAATGGGATATAAGATACTGGTGTTTGTTGAAACGTTATTCATCAATTGGATATATCTTTTATTATTTTGATTGTTCATCTTTGTACCCCGATTAGATTATACTATCTTTTTTATTATCTAATTGAGCCTTCATTTATATACAGTTATTTCTTAATTCCTATTTCTGAAAGAGTCACCTTAACATTCAAGTGAACGTTTAACGCTCGATATTCCTTTTTCCATTCCTCTTCGTTCCAATTTCGGGTTTTGCTTCTCGCAAAATCTCCCAATCCAAGCGGGTCGATCCCTTCTGTTTTGAATAAATCTATAAGTTGCATTCCAGTTGTGGTAAGTTCATTTTCTAAACTCTTTTTTATTTTTTCCAGCTCTTGTTTTGGATAATGAACGCCCCTTGATTCAATAATTTCACCTTTAAGTACAAGGTTAATCGATAGATTTGCAGTTTTCGTATCTTTACTGATTCGATAACGCACTTTTGAACCGAGGTTTCTCACTGTAACATAAGATCCATCCTCAAACTTTACCTCACAAACTCCATTCTCTGCATCTTTTAGAAGCAGTTTCATGAGCCGCATCTGTTTTTCGTTAATGGACTCTACATATTTATCATCCTTAAATAAAGCTAAACCGGTAATTACAACTTGATCGTTTTGCAATTTAAGGAGCGGTAAAAAAGGATCCATTCCTTTGCCCATATTAGAGTATTCGAATTCATGAAGGTTTTGTAGGGGAAGACGTCCATTCCGCCTGTTCGAATCAAGCAGATTGAATAAAAATAATCCCTTTTCCTCATCAGAACTAAAGTTCGCATCCAGCAAAGTCTTTGCTTTTCCATCGACAACGGCCAAGAACATCTTTCGTGAAGCTCTAGCGTCCCGTAAAGCCACATCCAACTCTCTGGCTAGCCCGTTTGCAGCCACGTCTTTTCCAAACAATATCACCGACAGTCTTCCCTCATTAATGGGTCGGCTTAATTGAAAGTCCATTAATTCTTTAATGTCCACGCTTGTATGGGCAACCTTTGAGAGCAATTGGTTTGAAACGGTACCGGGCTTTTTGGATTGAAACTTGGGAGCCGCTATCGTAAATTCAATTTGATCGCTTGTTGCCTCATCGAAAGCACAGACGATAAATAAGGTAATTCTGTCTATAATTTGTTGCTTTACACATGCCGTTAATAGGAAACTGGTGGCCAATAGCAAGAAAAATAACCGGTTCATACCGCTCTTCTCACCTTCATCCTGACAATATCGACAATATATAAAAATGGGATGTACATATAAATAATGTAGAATCCGATTTTAGATAACCATGATTTAACTTCTTCAACGCCGTTACGATCTGGAATGAGACATACCACAATAAAGACCAGAATTAAAAATATCGGCAGAACTGCCAATTGTTTGATGGTGAACATATGTTTCATCATTCGGGTTGAAGCCCAGAGACATAAACATACGACAGGAAATAACGCAAATATCAAAGAAGATACTCCGATAAATTCAATATGCTCAATAAAAGGAAAACGAACAAATTTATAGTTGGATAGTTCTGGCCAAATCTCTGTTGATAATTGTTCGGGTTTGAACAGTAACAAAATAGAAAGAATAATGACTAGATAGAACATTGTTGTGATAACATTTCCTATATGAGCCCATTTCTGAGACTTTTTCGGATTTTTGATGAACATATAACAGAAAAAAAGCATCTCCACGCCAAAATAGGGAAATGTCATTTCCTTCGCTGATTTGAGGATGTTGTTCATCGAATGATCCAGAATGGGAAATAAATTGTTGAAATGAAAAAAAGCCGCTGCAAAAACTAAGGAAAAACTAAGACAATGTTGTAACAAGCTAAGCATACATATGCCTAAAATAACTCGGAACCCACCGGCAACGATGTAATAAACAAGCAGAAGCAAAACCAATGCCAACGACCAAGTTCTAATATCAGGAAATATCCATACTTGTATAATTTCTATAAATAAACGCATTTGATAAATGGAACCAAGCAGGAAATAAACGACAAAAATAAAGTTAAGAGCACCGCCCGCCCATTTCCCAAAAAACTGATGATGAATCTCAATAAGATCGGTTTCATTTCGGTTGAGAATTCCATACATCATCCAAATAATGACGTGAATACTGAGACCACAAAGGAGAACAGATATCCAAGCATCTTGACCAGCCCATTGAATCGGTTTGATAGTCATGGAGAGATAGCTTAGTCCGAGCTGCATCGAATGTATCAATATGAAAACCAAATACGGAGATACGGTTACCCGTTCACTAGGCGATGGCTTCAACTGTATATCCCTCCCAGACTTTCATTCGTCGATGTCTTTTTTTAATTTCGCGTTTTTCTTATTAAATCTTACGGGGGCTGGTGATCTAAAAAAGCTAAACCTATGATGAAATTGAGAATATGGAGATCGTACAATAGAATCATATATATTGGTAATCCGAAACGGGTAGAAAGGAACAAGGTAAGGCATCCCGAGAGATGTTAATCGCAACAAATGGGTAACCACAGCAAGGGTACAGATGAAAACACCTAATATCCCCCATAACTGTGCTGCGAAAATAAATGGAAAACGAAGAACCCGTATCGTAGCACTCATTCGAAAAATGGGTGTTGTGAAGGAAGCCAAAGCCGATAACGCCACAATCATCAATAAAAAGTTGCTTGTTAATGAAGCTTCAACAGCGGCTGTTCCGAGTACAATACCTCCAACAATTCCAATAGTTTGACCAATTTTACTAGGCAGCCTGGCGCCAGCTTCCCGTAACAGTTCTATGACAAGTTCCATAATGAGAACTTCCACTACTGGAGGGAAAGGTACATATAGCCTGGAAGAAATGATCGTGGGCAAAAAAATATTTGAAATTCCCTGACCATGATACGTTAATACAGCAACATACAATGGTGTGGCAAAAATGGAAAATACAACAGAAGACATGCGGATTCCCCTTAAAATAGAGCCGATCATCCAAGGCAAAAAATAATCTTCATAAGAGGTGAAAAATATTCCTAAATTGACCGGCGCAAAGACTGCGGTCGGAGACCCGTCGATCAAGACGCAAATCTGCCCTGATGCTAAAGCCCAGGAAACATAATCCGGCCTTTCAGTTCCAACTGTTTGCGGGAAAATGGAGTTTGAATTATCTTCAATCATTTGTTGAAGCAAAGTAATATCCGGAATCATATCGAATTCTACATCTTCTATACGCTGTATACATGTATTTACATATTGTTCGTTCGTTATTCCTTCTATGTAACAAATCGCCACTTTCGTCTTGGATACACTACCTAGAGTGCTCTCTTTTATACGTAATTCGGGCAAGGGAATCCGCTTGCGTATCAAGTTAAGATTGATGTCCAGTGATTCAACAAAGGCATCTTTCGCTCCTTCTACGGTGAATTCGACTTGAGGTACCGTTACCTTACGACCCTCGAATATAGCGGCTTTGAACAAAATTGTATGATGATTATGAAGACCATGTTGAACAGCTACGTATCCCCGCAACAATTTATTTTCAATTATTTTCGAGTCACAAGATATTTCTTTTTCCGCAATCGGAATCAGATTGTACAAATCATCCAATGAACTATTCGAATCCTGGGTGAGACGTCCAAGAATATCCCGGTGCAATACTTGTGAATCAACAAGCGTAGTGAAATAGCCAATATAATAAGGTTCGGATTTCGTTTGATGTTCGTAACATACAAAATCTAATGATTCTTTAAGATCTTTCCATATAGGTGGAGCTGAATTCATTTCTAATCAACTCTTTTTCCAGATTTTATATTCCACGAATTCATTATCTCATTTCAAGCAGTTAATTATTCAGATCACAGCTCTGCCGTATTCAATCTATGCTCAAGCAGACGAATACACTGCAATCAGTATGCTTTCAGGGATGTAAGAAAAGCTTCTGATCGAAGCCCTTTCGAGGAAGAGACATTCGTGTCTAAGTTGTAGCTTTTCTTGCAATATCAGACTTCTTAAGCTCCGCTGAAAACTTATAACGTCTGATATTATAAAAAGGTTCTTATCATCGAGCAATGACAAGAACCTCTGTGGATCTTAAAATCTTTTTAACCAATCCATGATTGTATCTACGGATTCCATATATCTCTGCCCTACAAGCACACCGGTATGAGTTGTGTTCCACAGCCCCTTATATTCAGCACGAAGGTGTTCCGCTGTCACTCTTCCCCGACGATCGTCATCGTCACAGTTCACTGCTTTGACAACTAAGCAAGGGTAAGAAAAAGAACGGCTGTCAATAGAGATACCCTTGGCTTCGATTGAAAAAACAAAAGCGCTAAATGCCCTCGAGGACTCCATTGTCAGATACTTTCTTTGAAATTCAATGTCTTCTGCCGTTTCATCTATACTTGAAAGCTCTTCACGGTTTGGTGCAGGCATTATGATACCAGGTGTCGACGGGTCTAATTCCTTGTATGGTACTACTTCATACACTTCTCTGCTGATGACCGAATCGATCAATACCAACCCGGAGATCTCGATGGTTTCAGCCAACTTTTGGCTCAAGATTCCCCCCATGCTAAATCCGACAAGAATCGGCGGAATATCACATTCTGCGATAACCTCTTTCATATCTTCCAAGTAATCTTCGAAAGTTATCTTCGTCATATCCAGCAGCCTGCTTTTGTAGTGGCTTCTCAAGTTCATAACATAACATTTCCACCCTTCACCGATAAAGTGAGGAATGTATTTGCTCCACATCCAACTTCCTGTGAAAGCACCGTGTACAAAAAGCAAAGGGGGTCTATTGCTAGCTGCTTTTGGGAGGTTCTCCCCCTCGAATATCTCTAGAAATAAATCGTATTCCCCAATGTATTTCTCCTTATGATCTGGCAATTCTTTCGTGAAATCTCTCATGATTTTCTCCTCCTCGTTATTTAGTTTTATATCAAACTATTTGATTAAAAATTTTTAAAAATTATTGTAAATCTTTTTTAAAATATTAAGTAAATCTTCTTTTTCTTTATCTGAGATGTTTAAGTAAAACAGGTCTAACAATTCTTTAGATATTGCTTCAAAGATCGGTTCCAGTTCACTCCCCTTAGGGGTTAAAGCAACATAAACAATCCTCGTGTCCTCTCTGTCCCTTTCCTTTGTCACATATCCGAGCCGGACCAACTTGTCAACAAGTGCTGTGACCGTAGATTTATCCTTATTTATTCGTTTAGAAATGTCCGCCATTGTGAGTCTGGAATTTTTAAAAAGCGCATAGATGATATCACCATGCGAAGTGCCAATACCCTCTATCCCCTGCTTCACCATCTCTGCTAAAATGAACCTATTAACTTTCTCTCTAATTTTGGAGATTATTGAAATGACATCTCTAGTTTCCATAACTGCATTATAGTTTGACATCAAACTAATGTCAATACTTGGTAACCCCCCGCTGCAGGATCGAACTTATGAGCAACAAGCGAAAGTTCTTGAGACGGTTATCCGAACGATCTATGAGTTGCGTCTTGAGCTTAATATTTCCCATTACGAGCTCTTTGGACTCCGGGATGCCGATAGTTCCAAAGAAGATCTTTTCCATCAATATGGTATTATGCGGGATGATTATTCTCCGAAACCTGCATACGATACATTTAAAAAATTAATCCAAGAGCTAGGTGTAACTGGACCCTGAAACGTTCGTTGCTCGACTAGCTTTAACATGTTTAAGCTGAGCAACGATAATGACGCTAATAATTACTAGAAGGAACCACGAGCTGATCTTACTGAAACTAACTAGTTGCCAGGTTTGGTGCTGGTCAGGGTATTTCCAAGCGCCCAAAAATGTGGAAATATTCTCAGCTAACCAGATGAAAAAACCTACAATGATAAAAGCGAGCGTTAAGGGCATTCGGTAAGTTACAGTCCGAACCCGATATATGATCCATGTTTTCCGGAAAACAATAAATACAAGCGCCGTCAGCCACCAACGAAAATCGGGCATAAAATGATGGGTGAAAAAATTGAAATAAATAGCTCCACCTAGCAGTACCGAAGAAGTTAGCCCAGGCCAGCCGGTCATGTCCATCCGCAGTCTCCGCCATACCTGACACATATAGCTTGCTACACTTGCATACATAAATCCGCTATAGAGCGTGACACCGAGCAGCTTCGTATACCCAAGCTCAGGGTATGACCATGATCCCATCCATACCTTATATAACTCCAGCACCAAACCAATTAAGTGAAATATACAAATTACTTTGATTTCATCACGTGTCTCTAATCTGCTGCGGTACATGAGGTATTGCACCCCAAGCAATATAATTAGAATGGTATCGTAACGATGAATGAAAGGTACCTTTATAATGCTAGAGAGAGCTAAAGTTCCAAAGATAACAACAGGAAATATGCAGCTCATCGCCTGGTGATAACCAAAATGAAGTAGTTGTATTATAGGTCTCAATAATCTTTCCCTCCTCCCATGCCCTTATTTATCGTACGTTTCATCAATAGCCTACAATTTGAGTACGAGTACTTGTATCTTCTACTACATAATAAAGGTGTATCGATTTGGAAAAAGAGAAAATAACTTGTATAGATTTGCTTATTTTAAGTACACATCCTACGAGTGGAATTTATTGGAATAATTATCATAGGCACATTTGAGTCGTTGAACAAGAAAATCCGTGTTGTCTCTCTATATAATGAACGCATTAACTTGTGCCGTATAGGTACATAGCCGAGTCCACTTCCGCGATTTTTAATACAATGGTGGTAACCATTACAATGAGATCAGGAAGGAGTGATATACGTGAGAATCGATATCGGCTGCGGGTCGGATAAAGCTCCAGGTTTTTTTGGTATCGATCGTCAGTTATTGCCGGGTGTCGACCTGGTCTGGGATCTAAATGAAGCAATTCCGCTGCCAGACAATTCGGTTGATTTTGTTATGGCCAGCCGCTCCCTGCCATATGTTCAGGACCTCCATAAAGTGATGTCGGAACTATACAGACTGTGCATTCATAAGGCGATCGTCTGTATATTGTCCCCTTATGCCCACAGCTTTGTTCACATGTCCAATCCTTATCTCAAGCAAAAATTCGATCAGTATACCCCGCGATATTGGACATCCGATTTTTACCAGCCATCTCATGGAGCGCGCTGTCCAGATCTTGCGGGTTACGTTGAACCGCAACCAGATTTCGATTTCCGGCTGCTTCGCATGGAGCTATTTTACAAACCGCCCTATGTTCCGCCGCTCTATGAGACGGATGAGCTGGAATTACTGCAGGATATAGAAGTTAATGTCGTACACGAAATTATGTATCATCTGGTGGCCGTCAAACTTAACATTTCGCATGATGAGCTTGAGCATATGAGTCGGCAGACTTTTCTTGAACCCCGCTCATTGGAAGCGTACAGAAGGAAAAGGCAGCTTGAAGACAGTTGAAATCGAGTGGTGGAGAAATGAAAGTTAATTGGAGGGCGTAAGCCCTCTTCTTTACTATTCCAGCTGCTGGCTTATCATGACTGGAAGGTAGAATTTTGAGTATTAATAATTCTTATATTTGGACAAACAAGTTTTGGGATGAAGTTAATATACTTAATTGGGGAATTTTGAAACAAGAGTTGCAAAAGTGGTCTTCCTTTATCGAGATCAAGGGGGTGATAAACATTCCTCTCATAGTTCGAGCTACGTTCAACGCAACCGGCGCTATCACCTTTACAGGAAATACTTTGGGATTAAGCCGATCTGATACAGCAGGTGTACCCGGCGTGCAGGACAGTATCGGCGCTTTCATTACAACAAATACCGGTTCTACTTACGGTACTTATCCAAGTGGCACTACAAGTCTGTACCAGAGCAACAGCTCGGCGGCGATTTTGAGCTTGCCAACCGGTAGTACTGTGCTATACGCAGAATTAATTTGGGGCGGTACTTATGTTAACGGTACGGTCAATCTCACATCGGCGATAAATAACCCTGTTACATTTACTACACCGGCAGTAACATCAAGCATCGTGCCTGATTCCGCAACAGCAAATCAGGTCGATCTGGGAAATGGGGCCCTCGCTTATGTTCGTTCAGCTAACGTTACCTCACTTATACAGCAAGGCATGGCTGGTACTTATATAACAAGCGGTGTGGTTGGAACGATAGTTATCCCAGGCGATTCAACAGCAAACCATGCGGGATGGACACTCGGTGTTATTTACCAGAACCCTTCCCTTCCCTTCCGCAATATGTCAATCCGGGCCGGAGCGGTTCTCGTTCAAGCAACATCGTCGGCGGTTAACACAACGATTACCGGTTTTGCCACACCTGTGACAGGGGCTCTAGGTGGCAGGGCCCTTTTCAGCGCCCAGGAAGGAGATGCGAACCGAACAGGAGATCAGGCGCTATTCGGACCAACAACCACCTCTTTGGTAGCATTATCGGGGCCGAATAATTTCGCCGCCAACTTCTTTGCTTCACAAATTAACAACGACGCAGGATTGATCAACACGACAGGCACCTTCGGTAACCGCAACCAAACCAACGGTGCTCCGGGAACCAATATTACTGGAGGAAGACAAGGTTGGGATATTACCAACGTAGATATTTCTGCAAGGCTGGCAAATAACCAATCTTCGGCGGTTCTAAGCCTGACTACTTCCGGAGACGCCTACGTCGTTAATGGAAACGCTATACAGGTAGATATTAATGCGCCCCAAATCAATGTTGTCAAAAGTGCCAATGTGTCCGGCGTCATCAATGGAGATTCCGTGACCTATACGGTAACAGTCAGCAACACAGGAACGGCTAGCGCTGCAAGTGTCGTTCTGTCGGATGCTCTGCCTCCCGGCTCTTCTTTTGTAAATGGCTCTGTTAGCGTTGCAGGTGTAGTCAAGCCTACCTATGACATTACAGCGGGAGCTCCGCTCGGCTCATTAAGCTTCGGCAGCTCGATTACCGTTACATACCGGGCTAACGTAACGTCTGTACCGAGTCCACAACAGCTTGTGAATACGGCTAATGCTGCCTTTACTTTTCAAAGCGTTGCTGGAGGATCGATTATTACCGGTGTTATTCCCTCCAATAGTGTGACGCTTCCAGTGTATTCTCCTATCCTTACGATTGCCAAAACCGCAAGCACCTCCAACGCAACGGTAGGCAATCTGGTCACCTATACCTTGCAGGTTGTGAACTCAGGCAATATTGGAGCGTTGACGACGATCACCGATAATA
This sequence comes from Paenibacillus radicis (ex Xue et al. 2023), assembly GCF_024722015.1. Classification (GTDB taxonomy): domain Bacteria; phylum Bacillota; class Bacilli; order Paenibacillales; family NBRC-103111; genus Paenibacillus_S. The sequence continues at coordinate 177,331 of NZ_JANQBD010000002.1, forward strand.
TCTCAGCAGGAAGCACTTTTGTGCCAAACAGCTTTAGAATCAATGGTGTCGTCGTTACTGGTGCAAACCCGTCTACCGGTGTGGTTATTGGTACTGTGGCAGCCGGGGCCACGACTACTGTAACTTTCCAGGTGCTCGTTAACACTCTCCCTTCTCCTCCCCAACTGGTCGATCAAGCTAATTCAACTTATACCTTCCAACCACCGGATGGACGTACAGTTTCAGGTTCTGCTTCTTCAAACACCTTATCCGTTCCCGTTTCGCTGCCTAACGTTACAGTCGTCAAAAGCGTTAGTATGGCGGATGCAGCTGTCGGTGATACGATTAATTATACGTCTGTCGTATCTAATAACGGCGTAGAAGCTGTCAGCAATGTCGTATTTACAGATCCTCTTCCAGCCGGAACCGCTCTGGTCGCAGGAAGTGTTACCGTAGGTGGCACGGCAAGGCCAACCGCTGTGCCAGCAAGCGGGATATCCATAGGTACGGTTGCAGCAGGCACCTCCGTATCGATAAGCTTTCAGCTTCTGATCACTTCGCTTCCCGCACCTGCCCAGCTTGTGAACCAGTCAACCGTATCCTACAGCTCTGGTACCTTCACCGGACTATCATTATCTAACAGCACGACTACCCCGGTTTACCAGCCGATTATTGGGATCAGCAAAAGCTCCAGTCTTTCTAATGTTGTCGTTGGAGACAACGTGACGTACACATTGATAGTTCGCAATACTGGCAATATTGCCGCGCAGGTTACCTTGACCGACAATATTCCTGCAGGCTCGATTTTTATACCGAACAGCATTACCGTGAATGGCGTTATTCGAACTGGAATCTCCCCTGATACAGGTATTCCGATAGGAGCCATAACACCAGGCAGCATAGTAACCGTAACATTCCAAACTTTGCTGAATTCACTTCCTTCTCCTCCGGTACTGACCGACCAGGGGATAGCCGGTTATACGTATCAGCTTCCGAGCGGTAGAAGCCTTTCTGGCTCTAGCAGTTCAAATACTTTGAGTCTATCTGCGTCCACACCTCAAGTATCGATAAGCAAAAGCGTCAATCTGACGGCAGCAGCCGTCAACGATGTGCTAACCTATACACTCGTTGTCAGCAACACCGGAATAGAGGCCATTACCAGTGCGGTGATATCCGATCCGATCCCGACAGGGGCTGCCTTCATTACAGGAAGTGTAATAATAAATGGAACGACAGCCGTAAACGCAAGACCCGATTCAGGTATCTCTGTGGGCACTATTAATCCGTCGGCAGCTATAACCGTCACCTTTCAAATCAAGGTCACATCACTTCCGAGCCCTGCTCAGCTCAACAACTTGGCCAATGTTGCCTACAAGTCTGGTTCATTTAGCGGAACCGCAGTTTCGAATACGGTAGTCACACCTGTATATCAGCCAATTGTAGCATTGAGTAAAAGTGCGAGCACCACGAACGCAACCGTAGGAGATACCTTTAATTACTTGATCCAAGTCAGCAATGCTGGAAATATCGCGGCCAATGTGACAGTAACCGATAATATTCCAATTGGAGCGACCTTTGATATTAACAGCGTGATTATAGGGGGGGTACCCACACCAGGAGTAAGCCCTATTACAGGAATTCCGGTTGGGCAGGTAGCTCCTGGGGATTCCATTGCTGTGAGCTTTTTAGTGACGATCACTTCGCTTCCCTCCACACAACAGCTTGTGAACCAGGCTGCAGCTTCTTACAGCTTTAATCTGCCTGATGGTCGTCAACTGCCTGGCACAGCTAATTCCAATGTGCTGACAGTTCCTGTATCCGTGCCTAACGTAAGTTTGGTTAAAAGCTCTAGTCCTGCATTCGTCGTCACTGGTGATACACTCACCTATACAATAGTTGTAACTAATAGAGGCATCGCTAATGTCAATAACGTAAATCTAAGCGATATCCTACCCAATAATACATCATTCATATCCGGAAGCGTACTTGTGAACGGTGTTTCCCAGCCGAACGCAAATCCGTCATCCGGCATTCCAATCGGTACCTTGGCCCCAGGCGCTGCGGTTACCGTAACATTTGAGGAGAAGATAACCATGCCGATTCCTTCACAAATTAACAACCAGTCTACGGTCAGCTTTACTTCCGGTACCTTCTCAGGCTCTTCATCATCCAATGTCACGATAACTCCGGTCATTCAGCCGCAAATTTCTTTGGTGAAGAGCTCCAGCTCGAACAATGCGACTGTTGGTGATGCGGTCATTTACACAGTCGTTGCAACCAATTCAGGTAATTTGGACGCAGTGGTTACCCTGTTCGATACGATTCCTGCAGGAGCTGTCTTTTCCCCGAACAGTGTGAATGTTGGCGGTGTCCCCCAACCAGGTGCCTCACCTGTAACAGGGATCAGTCTGGGTACGGTCAAAGCCGGCACGAGCGTCAGCGCCAGTTTTGAAATTGTGGTCACCACCCTGCCCTCACCACAACAGCTGAGCAATACTGCTTCGGCAACCTATACGTTTATGCCTCCTGACGGAAGGTTGTTGAATGGCTCAGCCACATCCAATACCGTAACTTTTCCCGTATCCGCCCCGAATATAGCCGTTACCAAATCAACATCTTCCACCTCCGTCGCCATCGGAGATACAGTTACTTACTCAATCACAATTACGAACAACGGTATCGAAGCCATAAGCAAAGTTCAATTTAACGATCCTACACCCGTAGGAGCTTCATTTGTTGCTGGCAGTGTTACTATTAACGGGGTATCCGTACCTACTGCTGTCCCAGCTGCTGGTATTGCTCTAGGCACCCTAGCTCCCTCTGCTTCTGTAGCGATTGTGTACAGCATTATCGTTAATTCCATTCCCAATCCAGCTGTATTGAATAATCAAGCGGCAGTCAGCTTTACATCCGGTGCTTTCTCAGGGACTACCTTTTCCAATACAGTCACCACATCCGTCTTTCAACCTATCATCGCCCTCGTGAAAAGTGCGGATACCATCAATGCAACAGTTGGTGATACCGTTAATTATACAGTCGTTGTGAATAATACCGGCAACTATCCGGCCCAAGTTACGCTTACTGATAATATTCCAGCCGGCACCACTTTTTTGCCTAACAGCGTACTTGTCAATAATATACCGCATCCCGGAACCGATCCCTCATCCGGTATTGATGCTGGTGTGGTCGATGCCGCTTCAAGCACGGTTGTGATGTTTTCTGTCGTCCTAACTACATTGCCTTCACCACAGCAACTAACTAACCAGGCATTGGGAGCCTACGTATTTACCCTGCCTGACGGGCGTATTCTTAATGGTTCGGCGGCATCAAACACAGTTATTATCCCTGTATCCTCTCCCAATGTAGCTGTTGTCAAAAGCACGCCATCCACATCCGTAGCCATCGGGGATATCGTCACCTACACAACAGTGCTTACTAATACCGGTATTGAAAGTGTCAGCAATGTCGTATTCACAGATCCTACCCCTGCAGGAACCTCGCTGGTAGCCGGCTCTGTCACCGTAAATGGTGTAACCCGTCCTAGTGCAAACCCAAGCACAGGCGTTTCCCTTGGAACCATAACGGCAGGCACTACTGTAACCATAGTTTTCAATGTAACTGTCACTTCGCTGCCCACACCGAGCGTACTGAACAATCAATCTACGGTAAGCTTCACTTCAGGGGCCATCGCTGCCGTTACCTTCTCCAATACGGTAAGCACTCCTGTATATCAGCCGATATTGGCCGCAACCAAAAGTGCCAATACAACAGACGCTACCGTCGGGGACACTGTCGTCTATATTGTAGATATAACAAATTCGGGCAATTATGGAGCCTCTATCACATTAACCGATTCGATCCCTGCGGGTACATCATTTGTTCCCAATAGCGTCCTCATCAACGGATTTCCGGCAGCTGGGACCGATCCATCAGCAGGCATACCGCTTGGTAACGTTACTACCAATATCGAGGTCATGTTCTCGGTTATTATTGTTTCCTTGCCCACCAATCAGCAAATTAGCAATCAGGCATCCGCCGCATATTCGTTCACGCTTCCCGATGGACGCACGTTAAATGGCTCCATAGTTTCCAATTCAGTAATGATTCCTGTATCCTCTCCAAACTTGAATGTGCTCAAAACAACACTCTCTACAGATGTCGTCGTTGGCGAATCAGTTCTTTACAGTATAGCCGTAACGAACAATGGGATTTCCAATGTTAGCAATGTTATTCTGACCGACCCTGTTCCAACAGGAACCGTATTTAATTCGGGCAGTGTAACCATAGATGGAAACGCACGGCCAGCAGCCAATCCATCCTCAGGCATTTCACTTGGTACAATTGCACCAGGTGCTACCGTCATAGCGACCTTCTCTATAACGGTCACTTCACTCCCGAATCCAGCACAACTTGCCAACCGAGCTTCTGTCAGCTTTACTTCCGGAGCCTTTTCAGGAGCTTCCTTCTCCAATACGGTTATTACTCCTGTTTATCAGCCGATTATTGCAGTCGCTAAGAGTGCCAATACAACTAATGCTACTGTTGGAGATACGATTTTGTATTCATTTAACCTGACCAACAGCGGAAATCTGGATGCACAGGTCACTTTGACAGACAACATCCCTACTGGTGCGGAATTTATTCCGAACAGCGTATTAATCAATGGAGTGCCTCAGCCAGGTGCAAATCCAGTCGGAGGTATAGCGGTGGGCACGGTGTCTCCGGGTGATTCCATTAACGTCACAGTAACTCTGCAGGTAACCGTCGACTCACTGCCTTCACCACAACAGCTTGTAAACCAGGCTTCAGCCAGTTTCACCTTCACGCCGCCCGATGGAATCCAACGTTCAGGAAGTGTTCTATCCAACCAATTGGTTATTCCTGTTTCCTCTCCAAATATATCCGTGGTTAAGAGTACCTCTGCAATAGATGCGGTGGTTGGCGATATAATCACGTATACCATTGTTGTCAGCAATAACGGTATCGAAACCGTTAATAATGTGATCCTCGTTGATCCTATTCCAGTTGGAACCAGCTTTGTGACTGGCAGCACTACCATCGACGGAACACCGCGACCAAGCGCTAACCCGAATACAGGTATTGCTATTGGTTCTATTGCCGCAGGCGGGTTTTCTACGGTGTCCTTCCAGGTACAGGTCATTACGATATGACGTCCAATTCACTATCCAAACAACTACTTCTCAATCAATCCCGGGTAACTTTCAGCTCAGCTGGGATTGATAGTGTTGCATACTCCAATACGGTGAGCACACCATTAGTAGGACCTATACTCAAGCTGGTGAAAAGTGCGGAACATACTCAAGTCACTCTGGGTCAGACCATTACCTACAGTCTGACCCTGCACAATACTGGCAATAAAGACGCTCTGGTTACCCTGTATGATAGGCTCCCTGAAGGAACAGCCTTTATATCCAACAGCGTACTAAGGGACGGTGTTCCTCTTCCTGGTACGCATCCGTCTGCGGGTATCCAACTGGGTATCGTTAGTGTACAAACGCTGGTTCGAATTGTATTTCAGGTTATTCTTATAGCCCTGCCAAAAGACCTTCAGCTAGTCAATCAGGGTCTAGCTGATTTCAGCTTCCAAACGGATGAGGGACGAAAGGTTACAGGATCCGTTTCTTCCAACTCCTTCATTCTTCAGGTTCAAGGCGTTAAGGTAACCGCCCACTTAAAGGCGAATACCGAACAGACTTTTATCGGGGATACAGTAACTTATTCAATTTCTGTTATGAATCAAGGAAGCCAGACGATTCATGATGCTGTAGCTACCTTCCGGGTATTGGAAGGAGCCGTGTTCGTACCCGGTAGTGTAATGGTTAATGAGGTTTATATGCCATCATCCAATCCCAATCTGGGTATTCCGGCAGGCTCGATAGCACGGGACACTTCCATTAACATCAGCTTCCGTGTACAAATTACACAGGTACCGGCGGATTCCCAATTTACCAATCAGGCTTTTATCCGGTATCAGGCAGATCACTCTTATCAAGAGGTAGACAGCAACTTTGTGACAATCAACGTTATTCAACCAGCTATCTCCCTAAGTAAACAAGTGAATTGGCTACGAGCCACGCATGGTGATAAGCTATTCTACGAACTTGTTGTGACCAACGATGCCGCCATTGCCGTAGATGCTGTACTTGTGGATGTGCTGCCCAAAGGAGTTCTCTTCATATGGGACAGCATGCAGCTAAATGGACAATCATTTAATGGGGGTCGACCTGAAGAAATTCGTCTCGGAACACTCCGGGCGTATACACAAACTACCATTTCGTTTCAGGTAAATGTCACGACATTGGTTGGAGAATTGACAACAGCTGAATTGGTTAATCAAGCGAAGGTTTATTACACTTTTCGCCTCCCTGACGGACGGCTGGTTCAGGAAACGATTATGTCCAACACTGTATCCACAGGGCTGTTCTCGCCCATCATTCAGCTGAATGTCGATGTTCGGCCAGATGTTATTGAACCTGATGAAACGGTTGAATTTGTACTCGAATTAACCAACTCCGGGAATTGGACTGCCGATGTTATTCTGACCGATCTGGTTCCTATGGAAGCTACATTATTAAATGTAAGCATTCAGATTCAAGGGATGCCAGCAGCTTCACTTTTTGCAGGAGGTTTGTTATACGTAGGCAATATAATACCGAAAGCAAGAATCAACATCACTTATTTGGCTAGAATTAGTGGATATATGGAAGTTTCAAGAATTAGAGGGCATGCAGTAGCTCAATATCGGTTTGATCTGGATGGCAGAACATACAGAAGTGAGGTACGCTCGAATAGCTATTTAATTATTGTTGAAGATCCTGATGAATAGACAATATCCCAGCAGCCAACTTGATGGATTTCGATCTTTGTTCCAAGCTGCCGTTTTCAGCTCTTAGAAATGTTTCCAACACTGGTATCAAAAATTGGATCAAGGTTGTGTCGTGAGCTGACAACATACCTTGATCCAATTAAGTTATATGATATGTAAATATAGGTACTTTATGGGGAATTGTTTGCGATTACAAAAAATTAATGCACAGCACTATCAGACCACGGATCGACACCTGGATCTTGGCCTTGAGCCATCGATTGCAGTCGAAGCATATAATGCGTCCAGCCTTGTACATGTGAGGCAACTTCTATTGCCGGCAGCTCGTAATGAGTCATCACTAAAAGTGTCCCATTATCTTTGGGGGTTAATTTGAATTCAACCGTACTGGCTCCAGGCGGTACCAACTTCGATTTCTCCCAGCCCCATGTCATGACGATTTTTTCGTTTGGAACTAGCTCCTTATATTCCCCCATCGCAATATCACTTCCGTTGACATCAATACGATATTTACCACCGATACTCGGATCGAGTAAGACTTGGCGTCCCATCCAACGAACTAATTTATCAGGGTCAATAAAAAAAGAGTACAACGTCTCAGGTCGACATTCGATAAAAATCTCTTTCTTGATCATATCATCGCTACTAATTGGATTCATGTCTTTTCCTTTCCTCCTCTTCTGCAGCTTCCTTCAAACGCAACAAGCTGTCGTCCCAGAAGCTCTCAATATACTGCATTAATTCGACAAACCCTTCCCTCCTTATGCCATAAAATCGTTTGGTGCCGGCCCGTCTGACAACAACGAGTCCCGCCTCTTCCAGAATCTTAAGATGCTGCGAAATAGCAGGTGCTGAAACGTCAAAATGTGACGCAATGGCGCTTGAGGTCAGCTCCCCTTTACGGACGAGATGTAATATATCTCTGCGCCGAGGCTCCGTTATAGCTTGAATGGCTTTATCGATCATGCCTTTAATTTAGCATACACTTAATTAAGTGTCAACTTAACATGATGCTTGCAAACCGACCTCTTTTGATATATTCTGACGTGGAGACAACAAACTAATCTATAAGGAGTAATGATATATGTCTACACCCGGAACCAAAGAACATCCATGGAAATTAAAGACGCCTCCTCAATCCTCCGAATTTGAGATGTATAAGGAAGAGAAAGACGGCAAAACAATCCTCGTCTGCACTGTAGGCAAAACCGTTTTGCATTATGACTACCGCTGTATTGATGATTTATATGCTAAGCTTAAAGAGCACGGTGACTGGGTAGAGCTCGGTAGCGCCGATGAACAAAAGCAGGCCAAAGAAGGGACGGTTGAAGCATGGGGACGTTCTCCCGAGAATCCCATTGGCGGCTGGTACGGCTTGAAAAAAGGTTTTCGAGGCAGATTCGGTATGTATATCCCACCATTGATGGAGGAATTGGGACTTGCGGAAGTCGAGCACAACCCAAGAAACAATCGAATGAGGGCGATTTAAGTAATGATATTTCCAGATTAACAGGTATTGGAAATATAAAAGCCCTCACTAAGAGGGCTCGATCCATTCTTTTACACCTAGCTAACAGAATTCAATGTTCGAAAATTCAAGAATTTCCGCGAAAGATCGAAATTGATCGTTGTAATGCTCTATAATTTGTGTCGCGCTTTGCTCACCTTGATTCCATGTACTATGACAGTCTTTGACCACAGTTACTTGAAAGCCTAATTCGTTGGCTCGACGGCATGTTGCATCGATGCATATATCTGTTTGAATTCCTACCAAAACAACTTTTCTAATCCCGAGCTCTACCAATTTCATATGGAGATTAGTATCATGGAACGAATCGGCTGTATGCTTTTGGATAATGGTGTCTCCGCCAACTGGAGCTATCATGGGGTGTATGTTCCAATCTGGACTATTGGTTACCAAACCTTCATCTTCATTATGTTGGATATATAAAACGGGAGTACCGCATGCTCTAGCCTTTTGGATAAGTCCACTTATGCGCTCTAGTAAACCCTCACCGTCGTATACTGGATAGGCTTCATGAAACATGCCATTTTGAACATCAATTACAAGCAAGGCACTTTCAATATTCGTTATCAATATCTCACCCCATGATTATAATAATGGGCCATGTCGTAACTATGCAGCTATTGTACTTTCTGAACGTCCGACTACTCGTCATTCAACACCTTTTCGCATGTTCCCTCTGGGCATCCTCACGGTCAAAGCAAGCATCAGTACACCAATTCCCGCACATATCCACGCCATACTGTGCAGATGCGGGGTGGTGATGTTTTTGCCGAAGAGCGCTACAAGCAGGCTAGAAGAAAGAATCGTTCCGATAAACCGGGAAGTCATGAAAAGTCCGGAGGCAATACCGGTTTCTTCTTTCGTTACGAAATCGTAAAGTGCCGTCTGCATGCCCAAATTGTTAAAGCCGTTGGCGATCCCGAGCACGCAAAGCACTAGGAATATCGTCACCGCGCTCGCCTGATCCTGAATGAGCAACAGCAGCAAGCTTCCCCCAACGACCGAAGCCGTACCGGCAATCAGCGGCGGCTTTGATCCGCTCCGGTCAATCCAGCGCCCGACCAGCGGCGTAACCAATACACTAAAGCCGGCGATCGACAACATGACAAGACCTGTCTTCTGCGGGTCCATCATCTGCACACGCTGCAAGTAAGACGGAATGCCAAACATGATAGAATAAAACGCAATATTCGTCAAAATAAACTGCACATAGATACGGGTTACATTCATATTTTTCCGCAAAAATGCAACATTGATAAACGGCTTGCTTTGTCTGAGCTCATATCGGTAAAGCCAGAACGACAATCCCGCTCCGACTATGAGCTTCCATAGGCTTAATCCATCAGCCAGCGACAGGAAAAACAGCAGCCACATGAAAATGGTAGCAGAAAATAACGCGACGCCCGGCCAATCCATATCGGCGGCACGTCCGGCCGTTTTTGGATCTTTTGGAAATACCTTCCACGCTAGCAAAAAGGAACCGATAATAAACGGAAAGTTGCAAATGAAAATCAGAGGCCAATCTCCGTAGTGCAGTAACAATCCTCCGAGTGAGGGACCGAATGCAGCCGATGTGCTGGAAAATATCGATATGATGCCAAGCGCCTTCGCTTGATTGGAAGTGATTTGACTACGGATTATTCCCATGCCGGACGGAAACAAAGCCGAACTGCCCATAGCCTGGATGATCCTAAACCCGATTAGCCAACCGAAGCTAGGAGACAGCGGAGCGAGGCTCGACGACAAGGTCACGAGCAGCAGCCCGAGCATAAACACCTTTTTGCGGCCGAACAAATCGCTCCACTTGCCCATGAGCGGCTGTCCGATCGCACTGGCCAAATAATAAGTGGAGATAAGCCAGGATACGTCGGCAAATGTAAGCTGGAAATCCTCTTGCAACCGGGCCAAAGCAACCGAAATCATCGTGGTATTGAGCGGGTTTAGCAAGGTGCCGAGAGCTACAGCAGTAATAAGCAGCATTTCTCTTCGTTTGACCGCGGTCTCTTTGAGCTCCATGATATAATGTCACCTCATTATTCTTTCATCCGAAAACCGTAAGGACTTCATGTGTTGTTTCCACTCATTTATCCCCTCTTCCAACCGGTATGCTTGGAACCCTTTATTACGTAACTCCTCTACTGCTTGTGCCGCGTATGCGCAGTAAGGACCGCGGCAGTAAACTACAATATCAAGATTACTAGACTGCTTATTCATTTGCTCTACTAATTCATTCATCGGAATGGAAAGCGCTCCAGGAACATGGTCATATTCGTACTCTTCGATAGGTCGTACATCAATTAGTATGATTTCTCCCAGCTTCTGTCTGGACAATACTTCATCTAAAGTAACTTTATGAAAGCTGTCACGAGGATTCAAAAATTGTTCTTTTATCCTCTGTACGTCTGATAGCTGGTGCTCTCCTGCTCTCCATAAAGACAGCAATAATTCATTGACCGCCGTGTTCGCCAACTCATAATACACAAATGTTCCCTTCTTCCTAGATGTCACCAAACAAGCTTCAGAGAGGACTTGAAGATGTTGAGACACGTTGGCTATGGTCATATTCGTCTGTTGAGCAAGCTTTTCGACGGACTTCTCGCCTTGAGATAGCAGGTCGAGAAGTTCAAGCCGCCTTTCGCTAGATAAACATTTTCCGATCCGAGCAAATTGTTTATAAATAGCATCTTTGAAAGGTCTTCCGTTGGGTACATCCATCTCATCGCCACCTATATTCAAGAATTCAATTGAATTATATATAATCTTCCTTTCATTGTCAAAACTTTTATTAATGCAATATGGGATGTGGGATGTACGGTTCAAGTCCTTCTAGGGGGCTTAAAAGGGGAGTAAGCAGTTGATGATGTTAGGCTTCAATTTATGGGAACTGCTTACTTAGGGATAGTGGGGGTGGATCACGAGTATTTTATTATCAAGCTCTGTTATTGATTAAATCCGAAATTAGGATACCGTTTATTTTTAATCCTGAAATGTCACAATCTACGATCTCAACATTTGATAAATCACAGTTTCTTAGCTGCCCATTTGACAGATTACAGTTATGAAAACTTATTGGTTTATATTGTCCTTCGGGATTATAGTTTCCGTCTTCTTCCTTAGGAAGGACCACATTGTGAAATTCTGTTCCAAATAAATGGACATGATCAAGAACAGCGTGACTAAAATTAGCATGCTTGATTTCTACACTAGATAAATTAGCATTTGAAATCTTCATTCCACCCATGTTTACATCATTCAAATTCATTTTGCTCATGTTCGTGTTATTAATTTTTGTCTTTGCTAAGCTGACATTATTGATATCAAGCTCCTCAGCTCTGACATCCTGTAGCTTAGAAGCAGTGATGTCTGCCATTTGTAAGTCGAATGTCTCCACCTTTAAATTCATGATTGTTTCTCCTCCGTATATATCAATTAAACTACATATGTTATTTCTCTATAAATCCAATTTAACCTCTTTTATCCATTATGTTATCCTGCCTTTTCGTAGCGACGGACTGCCCACATTGCATTTCCAAGTATAAAATATTTCTCATTAACCATAAAAAGTGATAATAAAAAGCCCATGCGCCGTCTCCTCAATGGACTTCTTGCTGGATGCTTGAAAATCAATGACTCTACTTGGACGTTGTTGGAGAGGAATCTATAATCGATATCGAACAAGTGGTTTAATAAACCATGGAGCAGCTGCCGCGGCATACTGCTCTTTGGTTTCGGAGGAATGGATCATCCCAAATTGTTGTTTTGTCGAACTGCTAGCTCATCACGTAACTTGGTTAGAACTTCACCAAGCCAGTTTGTTCCCCTCCAAGTAGATCTGTTTTGAGCCATTGGATCCTCAGCTGATAACCCTATTCCCCAAATGTTGTCATCGGGACTTGCCTCAACAATCGTTGTACCAACAGTTTTAAGCAGCTCTCTTAGAATAACGTCATTCTGCAAAAATTTGGCCTTATTTGCCAAGTAAACATACTCTCTGCATTTACTTTCCCAGACTACTCTATCAAAATTTTTAACAGCTCTACCTAATGCTTTCTGTTGTCTTGGATCTTTAAAAAGGCGATTGCGTCCTCCAAAAGAATGTAAACTTCTCTTTCATTCGTACCACTCCCATAAATTATTTTTTATTGTCTTTAATCGGGAATAGTATCAAATTGATTTAGCTCAAAGCTGTCTTCAAGAACATCTGTTGGAATTTCTGTCCAAAAACTCGATTGTAGCGGTTCATTTATCTCAAACAAACAATAAACAGTCTCTTCATCAAGATTATAAACAACTTCTTTTATCACAGGACTCAGCTCTCCAAGTTCAGTTTCCCACATAGTGGTACCACTTCCTTGTTTAAATTTCATACCTAAGGTTGGAACAAAAGGTAACTCTATACTTCTAATATAACCAGCAAGCATATACTCATTTTCGTCAATTACTCTAACAACTAGGCATACTTTCATATTCATACCCTCCTCAAAAATCTTGCAACCTTTGTTTGCTTCAATAATTCTGCATAGTCACCAAGTTGTCCTGCCATATAGCACAATGAGGCTGCCGTAGTTACCAGCAGCCCCATCCACTTTGTTATTGAACTCCTACTATTCTTTCATCAATATAGCTGTTATTCCAGGTTCAATCAAATCAATAAATTTTACCGCATCGTCTCGGGTGCCGACTACATCGGCATAATGATACGGGATAACAATTCGCGGATGAATAATATTTGCTGCTTTAGCTGCTTCCTCGTAAGCCATCGTATACGTGCCACCCATTGGAAGGAATGCAACGTCTGCATCGATGTCCTTCATCTCCGGAATCAAATCCGTATCCCCAGCCATGTAGTATGACGCTCCGTTCACCTTAATAATATACCCTACCCATTCCTTATCTTTCGGATGATTACTGGATTGAGTATTATACGCAGGTACAGCCTTATAAGAAATACCCTCCACAGTCCCTTCTTCATTAGGAACTGCACCGACCACTTTTTCGAATCCGGCTGCTGTCACTTTGTCCTGCTCTTTAGTTGGAAATACAATTGTAGCATCTTTTTTAGCTACCTTTTGAATATCATTGATGTTGAAATGATCACCATGCGTATGTGTAATAAAAATAATGTCTCCATCCATAGGCTCGCCATCCACCTTATAAGGATCGACGTAGATCACCTTCTCGCCGGTTAGCTTCACCATTGACTGCTTGTACAACTGAACTCCCTTTAACACATTCGATTTGGTCTTGATAGAAACCGCCATTGTCTCTTTAGTCCAGACAACTCCAGCACCCAGCTTGTCTTGAATGAAAGTAAGATCGACATAGACCCGATTATCCTTCAGAAAGGGCTTATTCCCGCTCATAGTAGCTTCAGGTTTAAACGTTACAACTGTATCTCCCTCACCGATACGTACCGATTTAGTATTCACATCCCAAATAACTGGAATCCCCATATTTTCAGCAACGATCCTGACTGGGAGGTAAACGCTTGCCGATACCGAATATGGCTTAGCATCCGGAAACACAATATTGCGGCCGTCCACCTGGACAGTCGCCTGGTCATTCGCCATCTTTTGATCTGCTGCGAATAGCGTCCCGGCACCTGTGAAAGACAGGAGTAAGACTAGTAAAACGGTAACACTCAACTTCATTTGGATACCCTCCTAAATATTATAGTTATTACCATCTGGAATGTTAACGGACCGAAGCCTGATTATTAGGTATTATCAAACCTTAGCCGCAGCTTCCATTGAGGTTAACATTCTACAAGTACCATAAAATTCCTTTATGCAGGAGAACAAAATATATAAAAAATCATACGTTAAACAAAGAAGTATGCGATACAACGGAATTACGATACTTGCTACATTCTTTGGAAAGTAAATAGTCAAATAATTGAGCTTTAGTCTCCGTTATTTCAAAAGCCAAGCGCTTAATGGTTCATCATCCCAAACTTGTACTTCTATGTACCTTTCTGGTCCATAATTACCCTGAGGATTCCATTCTTGCGGTATTCCGAATTCATTTATTACTTGATTGATCTCATTTAATGTATATACCTGTCCCCGGTACTTCTTTCCATCCATATATCTCATCGTTGGAAACAAATCCCCATACGTAAAGCTTATGGAATCAGGATCGAATAATGCAACTGGTATACGAAGCTCCTTGCTCTTCTCAAACCACTCTAAGAGCCATGGACACTCTCCAACAGTCATGTAATGAGGATATCTTCGAATAGGCTTTCCACCTTTAAGAATAAATAATTCTCTTGCTTTCGTTTCAAGACTTCGACGAATTGTCAGATAGTCCATTGATCTATTACTCGCAAATCCCTTCCTCTGAACACGAATTTCGTTAAGAACTTGTTCAGCTTCTGCTGGTTCCAGATCCGATAAATTGCGAAAAGGTCCTGTAGCTTCATCAAAATAATGGCATAAAAAATCTATCATAACGAAACCTCGCAATACAGTAATATACATCTGTTCAATCAGCTTAATGGGTAAGATCCTTAATAAACGTAACTCTACTGTAACCACTTCTAAAAAAGTCTTTATCCTCGGATACCATGTCGAAGCCTATATTTCGATAAAATGTTAATGTAGTCTCATTCATCTCATGACCTAATGTGTAAAGAATAATCTTACTTTGCTGCATCTTTTTAATTCTGTTACAAATAGTGTTGATTAACTCCTTACCGATACCTTGACGTTGTAAGTCTTTTTTTACTGCTACTCCCACTATTTCATAAAAGCCTACCTCATCGTTAAATATATATCCTGCATGGCCATGGATTGCATTGCTCTCCCCGTCGTCACATGCAACAAAAAATCCAATTTTATCATCTTCATCCTTAAAGAACTCATTCCATCTGGACGGATATTTTTCTATTATGAAATTTGGAAATTGTATGCGATGTTCCATCATAATGTTTATAACATCCACTGTGTCATTACATGTAATAAGTCGAATGTTCATCTGAGCACCCCCCTGATATTAAGTATCTTCAATAAATATAGTCAGAATCGAGTTTACCTGTCTGATAGTAAGGATAGTCCATAGATTTTTGTATTTTTCGTACCGTTTCTGCATCAGTAAAGTATTCAAGTAGGTACAAACCCAGGTCAATCGAAGTAGCAACTCCGCCACCCGTAATAACATTTCCGTCCCTAACAATTCTTGCTCTAACTACTTCTTCACAATATGGTTCGAGAAAATCGTAAGCTTGAGGGTTTGTTGTGGCCCTTCTTCCAGATAAAAAGCCAGCTGCCCCTAATAGTAATGCTCCTGTACAAACAGAAACCTTATATTGAACATTGTTTGCTGTCTTTAACCATCTAAGAAATTGTACATCATCTTTAAGTTTTCTTGTCCCGATTCCACCTGGAACAAATATTAAATCATATTGAGATAAGTCAGGAGAAACATGTTCTATTTTCATTTTGATGCCTAATTCATCTGTAACTTCCGATTGGGTTGCACACACATCCCAAGACACATCCTCCATAAGTTTTAAGATCCTAAGACGTGTTATGGCATCATAAAACCCGACGAAATCTAACGTTGTCATTTGGTCAAACAGAATAAAAGCCATCTTCATTTGGAACACCTGACCTTTCTATTATGAAAACAAAAAAAGCATTTGATCATTGATCAAATACTTTGCCCAGGCGTACGGCTATTTATCTGTGTACTCCCTCATGGTTCTCCATGTTTACGCCAGTCACACACAGTATTAAGTTATAAATAATCATACACATAAATACCAATATTTTCAATAAATAATGTTCAAACTAGCTTTTTCAAAGCTTCATCTTTTACTCCAAGTATCCTTTAACGACACGATACGGTTAAATACAAGGCGTTCACCGGTTGTATACTTCTTATCTAGGCAAAAATAGCCATGACGTAAGAATTGAAAATTCGGTTCCCGGTGGGCATGTTCAACGAAAGGTTCCATTAAAACGTCCTTTAGGGTAACCTTTGAGTCAGAATTTATCTTGGTCGTCCAATCTTCGTTATCCTTCGGGTTCTCCTGGTCAAGCAACAATTTCTCATATAGATGGATATCAGCCTTAACCGCGTGGCTCTCTGAGACCCAATGGATCGTCCCCTTTACCTTACGCCCGGCAAACCCGGTACCACTCTTCGTGAGTGGATCGTAGGTACAGCGGAGCTCTGTAATTTCACCGGTATCCCGGTCCTTAATCACTTCCTCGCACCTGATGAAATACGCCCCCTTCAGCCTTACCTCGATATTCAGGCTAAGCCGGTGAAAACCCTTGGACGGCTGCTCCATAAAATCGTCCCGCTCAATATAGATGATTTTGGAAAAAGGAACCTCTCTACTCCCTAGCGCCTCGTTCTCGCTGTTATTTTCAATCATTAGCAGTTCCGTGTCATTATCCGGGTAGTTAGTAATGATGACCCTTAAAGGCTGCAAAACAGCCATGACGCTAATCGTTTTTGCTTTTAGATCTTGCCTGAGACAATGATCCAAGAGCGAAATATCAACCGTGCTTTGGTTTCGGATGCTGCCAATCTCCTCAATAAAGCTGCGTATGCTTTCTGCCGTGTAGCCTCGTCTTCTAAGTCCTCGGATGGTAGGAAGTCTTGGATCATCCCAACCGTCTACGTGGCCCCCTTCTACCAGCTGCCTTAAGAACCGTTTACTTGTCACGACCCCAGTTAAGTTCAGCCGACCGAACTCCCTTTGCCGTGGAGGCTCAGGAATCTCAAGCTCCCTCAAGACCCATTCGTACAAGGGCCGATGATCTTTAAACTCAATAGAGCATAAAGAATACGTAATACCTTCAATCGCATCTTGAATAGGATGAGCAAAATCGTACATCGGATAGATGCACCATTCATTTCCCTTCCTGTAATGCTCAGCATGGATAATTCGGTAAATAACAGGATCTCGTAGATTTAAATTAGGTGATCCCATATCGATTTTGGTGCGAACAACCTTGGAGGATGCTGGGTAGTCGCCATTTTTCATTTTCGTAAAAAGCTCCAGATTCTCCTCGACTGATCGGTTTCTATAAGGGCTGTTCCTGCCTGGTTCCGTCAAAGTCCCTCGATACTCCGTTACTTCCTCTGGCGTTAAATCACATACATAGGCCTTACCATGCTTGATCAAGGTGACAGCAGCATTATATATTTCGTTCGAGTAGTCTGAGCCGTAGTAGA
This sequence comes from Paenibacillus radicis (ex Xue et al. 2023), assembly GCF_024722015.1. GTDB lineage: Bacteria > Bacillota > Bacilli > Paenibacillales > NBRC-103111 > Paenibacillus_S. The sequence goes on from NZ_JANQBD010000002.1 coordinate 194,877, forward strand.
TATGTTCCTCCGGATCGTAGCCAAGCCATTTGATATCCTCAATGATCCCATGCACATACTCAATGTCCTCTTTAAGAGGGTTTGTATCGTCAAAACGTAAGTGAAACGTTCCGTTAAACCTTTGGGCTATTGTATAATTCGAGTGAATGGCGTAGGCGCTTCCGATATGAAGATAACCGTTAGGCTCGGGAGGAAATCGTGTGCACATATCCCTGCCAAATGCACTCTGTTCAAGTTCCTGACTAATCAGCTTTAACAAAAAGTTTTCTGTAGGATGCTCCTTCTTATTATCCAATGTCGACTCCTCCTAATGAATGCGAAAGTTGTACCCAGAAACAAAAAAAACCTCACCTCCAAGACCTTCTGTCTTGGGGACGAAATTTTCGTGGTACCACCCCAGGTTCATTAATATGTCGCCATATTAACCTCTTCAAGTACGGCATTGCAGGCAATGCTTATACTCTAGCTCTATAACGGGAGCTCCCGTCATGCCATCACCAATGAAGGTTCCGACATGCTGCTCAGAGGCTTGTTTCGTGGAAAAGCTCTTTGCTCCTTTTCAGCTTCCGGAGCTCTCTGTGCAAGAACATTTTCCCTTACTCTTCTCATCATCGCGTTTGAATATTGACTATATAATATCAAATGATTCCCTTTTTTGTAAACTGCTATTCTCTTACTCAAATTCTTAAAATATGGACTTCTGCATTCCTCCATATACGTCTTCTAAATACTTAATGGATTCTTGTTGAGCTTCTGATTTTATTTGGATATCGCCTTCATAACCTTGTCTAAAATTTAAATATAGTGATATTGTAGATTTCATTGCGTTATAACAACTTTCTTTTTCGTGAATAGCTACTGTTTTTTCTAATGCTTCGATAAAATCAGGCGCATTCATTTCAATTTTACGAACACCTCTTGGTAGTAAATTGTTATTCATTAACACTAATGGACCAATAACAGTACCTCTAACAAATGAAAGGAAATCGATTAATTCAAAAAGCTCTCCTCTGCCAAGTTTAGTAGCACCGTAATGTACCCATACCCAAAATCGATCTTCAATCCATTGAAAATCAGGATAAGGGAAAGAATAATTCGTTTCATTAACCAGCTGACTTAAGGATGAATCCCGTTGCCACATCACAAGAGGTTTTTCCACACCAACCTTTAACTCCTCAATGGTTAAAAATTTTAAATCTACATGAAGAGGTGCTTTGTACAAGCAAATTAGTACTCGAGGTTCACCTACATGTTCTCCTGTAAATCCTGCTAGAAGATGACCAAATTTATTTGCAATTTGTAGTCTGTTCATCATAATATCCTCTTTATATGTTGGCTCATAAACAAGAATCAAATCAAGATCACTAAACTGATCCATACTGTTATTTATCATTGAACCCCCAGCAAGTATACCTACAAAGCGTTCATCATCTTGTATGTTCTTTATTACATTTTCAACAAATTTTTCATGATGTTTTAACATCCTGATCACCCCTGTTAATTTAACCTATTAAAAAAGGCATTACGCCGACATAACACACCTGATATATTGATTTCAATAGTATTTATTAAATCGGAACCAATATAAGTTCTTATTGAAAGACCTTTTAAATAGTGAAAAGGCAGCCGACAATTTCTGTCAACCGCCTAGATATTGGTTCAGTGCTCAATTTCACAAATGCTACGATAAGCGCAATGGCTGATCGTTATTTTATTTAGTAATTATTTATTTGTTTTCCATTACAGCAAAGTAATTATCTTCATTATCTGCAAAGTTAAATACTCTACCGGAAGGTATATTTACAATTTCTCCGACTTTGATACTTTTATTTGATAACTCACTACGTAATTCATCGATATTCTCCGAAAAAAACATTAATGAAGGTGTACCAAGATTTAGCCCCGGTGACATTTTAGCAACGAAATCCTTATTGTGTAGGATGATACTTGTTTGTGCTCCTTTTGTTGGTGCAATTTCAATCCATCTCATTCCTTGACCGTTATTTTCTTCAGAAATCACACTAAATCCTACTTTTTCTGTCCAAAAATCGACTGCCTCATCTTGGTTATTTACATACAACATAATTTGACCAACTTTACTAATCATATGTTTTTCTACTCCTTATATTATTAAATTCTAAACCCGATGCTCTTAATCCTGTCCATCGTCAAAGTATATGACACCCAATGGCACCTAATCTTACCTTTCAAGCTTCATTCCATTCCTGTTCTACCACAGCGTTCACATCCGTGTTTCCTTGTCCTGCAGCTTCTGTAAATAGTCATCCAGGCGGTCGAACCGCTTCTCCCAGATGACGCGGTAGCTCTCCAGCCAATCGTCCAGTTCCCGAAAGGGATCAGGTAGCAGCCTGTAGATCCGACGATTCGCATCCACCTTGGCTTCCACGATTCCAGCCTCACTTAGAACACGCAAATGCTTGGATGCTTGAGGCTGGCGCAGTTGCAGCCGTTCGGCGATTTCCCCTACAGTGAGCGGAGTTTCGCGCAAAAGCTCAACAATCTGCATGCGGTTAGGCTCTGCCAATGCACTCATGACGTTAGTATTCATGGTCATCATCCGTTCTCTTGCTGATTATTGTAGGCATCCTTGGTTAGTATTTGTATTTGTAGTTTATTTGCATTGCCTTAGTAAATATACCATAACAGGAATATTACTGAAAAGGAATGGTTGAGACACATTTCATCTCAAAATTCAATGCCGTTGGCATCGGATTTAAATAAACAAGATGAGGCTGCCTTTAAATAAGGCAGCCTCAAATCGAAACGAGAAATCCCCAATATGCGGGATCCTTGCTTGAGAATCGAGCAAGAGAAGGTTACTTCCACTGAGCAACTTTTTCGATTGGCAGTCGAACTGATCCGTGTCCAGCGTTGGCCGCTTTTCCTATTGAGATCAACATAACAGGTATGAAACGATCCGCTTCGAGACCGAAAGCTTCAGCAATCCGGCCTTTATTAAATCCGGCCATAGGGTTTGTTTCGTATCCGTGTGCACGGGCAGACAGCATCAGTTGCATGGAGACGAGACCACTGTCGATTAATACGGATTCCTTCTTCGCTTCGACAGATAGATTCTGAAAATAAGGCACTGACATTGCCAATTTCTTGTCTTTCACTTCCTGAGGCATAAAACCGAGTTCTACTGCTTTGCCGTAGATTTCTTCCGCATTGGATACGATCTGAAGATCTCCAAAAACAGCGATAACTGCCGAAGATGTATTTACCTGTGCAGCATTATAAGGAGCAAGCTGTAATAAAATTGCTTTAGCTTCTGGACTCTCGATTACAAGAAAGCGCCACGGCTGCATGTTAAAAGAGGACGGGGCGAGCGTAGCTTCCGTAAGAATTTCCCTCATCTCTTCGCGGCTGATTTTTACATTGGGATCGTAATTGGCAATCGCTCGGCGTCCGGTAACGATTTCGTTAAAGTCCTTCCGTTTGTTCACATCGTGCATGGATATCTCCTCTTTCGTTTGATGGTTTACAAGCAACCAACATTAGCCTTTTTCTCCTCCTAATAGCCGGTCAAAGATCCAACGTAGCGCATGTTTTTTTTTCGCCAATTCTTCTTCGGTCCATCTGAACACACCGTCATCTAGCCAGAAGGCAGACCCGATAAGCAGAAACTCAGCGGCTTCTTCAGGCTGCTTAACAGAGAATACACCCGAATCTACACCTTGTCTGACGATTTCCGCCACGTAAGGAATCAGTGCCGTAATTTCGGCGACTTTCCACTTCTGATGCAAGGTGATGTTACGCGCATCATGCAGATAATCTAATACGGTTTGTTCTTGAGGCGTGGGTATAGCATCCCAAATTACTTTGCTCAGTTTTTCGAACGCGGTCAATCCAGCGTTTTCTGTTGTATGCTTCACATCGGCAAGCCTTGAGGATAAAGTACGCTCGCAAGCTGCGTTGACGACCTCTTCTTTTGAACTAAAGTAATAATAAAACGTCCCTTGAGCAACTCCCATTTTTTTCACAATATCGCTAACTGACGTATGCTCAAACCCATTGATTTTAAATAGCTCCATCGCAACATCCAAAATTTCATTTCTCCGTACTTCGGGATCTTTCGAGATTCGTGGCATTTGTTTTCCTCCATTTTTCACTCCATTTCTTATATTATAATATATTTATTGACTGAGAGGTAGTCAGTAAATTATACTTCATTTTATATACTGACTGACAATAAGTCAATAATAAAATAAGGAGTCTGATTTTATGAATAATCGAAAAATTTTGTATGCACTGGGATTCTGTGCAGCAATCGTATCTTTTGCGCAAAACCTGTATGTTCCACTCATGCCGGAGATTCAAAAGGACCTGCATACGTCCTTGTATATGGTAAATCTCAGTGTTACCCTCTTCACTGTCGCTCTTGCAGTCCTTCAGATTGTTTACGGTCCCTTAATTGACCGAAATGGGCGCAAAAAAATTCTCCTACCCGGGATGATTATTTATGTTTTGGCTACACTCGGTTGCAGTTTGTCCTTTTCCATAGAAATGCTTTTAATTTTCCGATTGTTTCAAGGCATTGGAGCAGCTGCAGTTCCGCTGGTAGCAGCAACCATGATCGGTGATTTATTTGAAGGAAAAGAACGCGCCGAAGCAATGGCGACATATCAGATGATATTGGGGATTGCACCCGCTGTTGGCCCGCTAATCGGTGGTGCGATTGGTAGCGTTGCCGGTTATTCAGGTGCATTTGGATTTCTGGCTGTCACGGCATTCATTATGCTGTTGGTAGTCATTCTTGTTTTGCCGGAGACTCAACCGGTCAACGTGCAGAGTAATCGTCTCGATCTCGGGTCTTTTGCACGAATTTTCAAAAATAGAACCGGCTCTGCTGTGCTATTTACGGGCTTTGTTTTATACGATGTCTTTTATACGTTGATCGTATTCCTACCTGTCATCCTCGAAGCCCGATACCATTTATCAGTCGCACAGATTGGTCTTGCTTCAATGCTGCTTATGGCTTTCAGCCTTGTTGGCAGTAAACTCAGCGGAAAATTACAGGCAAGGATCGGTTCGTCCAAAAGTTTAATTCTGACTTTTTCGTTTGTTATCGTCAGCTTAATCTTGTTCATTATTGCCGTCCAGATGTCCTTGCTTGTACTTCTGATCACACTTGGCATCATAGGTTTCTTTTGTGGACTAACGATGTCAGCACTGCCTACACTATTAGCGGTAGAATTCGTGAAGGAGCGTGCTACGGCTATTGGAGTCTACAATTTTGTACGTTATTTGGGTATGGCTACAGCGCCAATGCTTGGAAGCTTGCTTTATTTTTACGGGGGACTGACGTTGCTTATAGGATTTACAGCGTTTCTGGTAGGGGTGGCGGTTGTTTTTTCCAGTCTACAACTCGGACTTTTGACAAAGAAGACAGATGGAGCAAAGGGTATCCATTAATCAACCCATTTGAAAAAGGTCAAATTTGAAGATCCGCCTGCCCCTACCATGGTCTAATGTCGGCGGTGATTCTATTTTCAAGAATGCCGTTGGAGTTTAGTGATCTTTGGATATTAAATTAGCCTCATTAATAATTAATGATATTAATTCAATTCCACACTTTCACTTCATAATTCATCTGAGATTAATAATGGATATTCAATGTAATAATAGAGACATGCTAACACCACGTGATTCTACTTTTCAATTAAAATAAAAAAGAAGCCGCAGTGAAGCAAGCTTCTCCATACTTTTTCCATTAACCATTAATCTACAGTTATTTCAAAAGAAATAATGTTTCTATATGTTTTCACCCTGTATGGAGAAGTTATACTTCATTATTTTAAAACGGATCCCATGCGGCTCATACAGCTTATGATCCAACCATGGTGAATCTTCCTTAAAGCCGAGGCTGCTCCAAAAATGGATCGCTATATTCCTGGAATGCAGCTCAACCGTCGAAATATTCGTTTGGTGGGTGATGTACGTAACAATTCCTTCCCATAGCCGGCGTCCGATGCCCCGCTTCCGAAAATGTGAAGCGACCGCGGCAAATCGGATTTCCGCTGTTGTACCGTTCACTATCAAAACCATGGCTCCAACGACGTCCTCACCCTCCAGATACGCGAAATTTACTTCCTCTCCCGACATGGCGAGAGCTTGTCTCATATCTCTACCCATTCCGTATGGCTCCCACATCTCAGTGTACAATAGATCCTCTATCTTCTCTTTAAGAGCCTCATTATCGACAATAACCACATTCATGCCTGATCTGCTCCTTTTCCTATTACTTAGGGTACTCTACCTTCTTCCTCATATTTATGTATTTTCTCAATTGCACAGTACATGGAAGTGGAAAAGGATCTTGACTGAACTGGCAAATGGCTTTGATTAAATTGTTCAAAACAAAGAGTCTCGTGAATACGAGACTCTTTGACAATTATACATAAATGCGATTTAGTTACCGATAGAAATAGTACCAGCTTGCTGTATAGACACAATCCATAAAAGTATCACATGGCGGAAAAATTGCTGACATGGCATCTGCTTTGCTTGGGGCTGAGGAAAGTCCTACTCCGGTTGCCAGTGTTAATGCCAAAACTCCCATTATCAAACGTTTACGTAACAGCTCCATTCCAATTTGCCTCCCTTCATTTCAGTTATTGGTTGTTGCATTGATAATGTTATCAATTCCATAATTTCTAAACTAGTTACTGCAGGCATGTAGACGCTAATGACTTAGTAACGACTTTCATCATTACATTTATTGGTATATTTACACATAATGTGGATCAAGTCACTGTAAAATTCACTCCGTATAAGGATAAGGCTGATTTTCTCGCCACACTTTGGGAGGTAAGATTTCCCCACAAAGTACTGTATAACGGGACACACTCCAGCTTACGTACCGCCATTGCCCATCCGGCAACAACGGCTGCAGCATACCCTTTCCCACGAAACATGTCCAAGGTCTCAAGCCCTGCTTCGTGTGCCCTGGATGTAATACGAACACTGCGGCAGATGGAGACAGCTCGACCTTCGCACACTAGCGCTATACAGGGCTGGACGTAGTCTATTTCTGAAGTCAGCCATTCAAACCCCTGCGTAAAAATTCCGTCATATTGTCCCTCGTGATGCTGACTGTCTTCATAGTCTGTGCTGCTTCTGTAGGAACAATAAAACAAGGTCCCATCGTAAACCTTTCCCCTTGGAGGAGTTTCATATAGGTTTCAAAATGTTTTGGTTTTGTCTGAAAATCGCTAACGATGGGTTCATCGACGCCTAATTTCTCCAGCTTTTCGATAAGTATCTCCGGGACATCATACCGGAACCGGCAGAAAGCCGTTCCTTCTATAGTCCGCCCCAAGAAAAATCGGGGAGCAGGGTCCTTTCCCGGCCAAGGCTCGTTTATCGTACGAAGTCTCATATTCTGGTCATGCGTAAACAGCGCCTCAACATGGAGTTCCATCAGTTTATGGGCAGTTAGTTTGATTTCATTCCGACCCCTCATGGTTTTATCCCTCAAATCCATTCAAAATGCCTGTCACTATCGAAAATATCAAAATATTCAAAGATAACCTGAGAATATTTTATTATAGTCGAATAATCCTGCCCATAGATAAAAAGACATTTTTCTCATAAATAGAAAAGAACAGGTCGAATACAATCATTCGCCTGCCCTATCAATAGTTGAATCCATAATCCAGCAATTGGTCGGTTCATCCTGCTTACACATTAACTCTAAGTTTTCTTTTAATACGGGTAGCCAAGATTTCTAACAGAATGGCAAACGCAAGGATGAAATACGTAATGCTCCCAATTTCCCTCAAATCGTAATAAAATGCGCTTGCCATAAACATATCAAAACCAATCCCGCCTGCCCCGGCCGCTGCTCCCATGGCAACCGCCACGGCAAAATTGATCTCAAACCTCATGAAAGTCCATGAAACCAGATAAGTGATAGAGGAAGGGATAACTGCCTGAAACACAATCTGCCACCAATTAGCTCCGCTCGCCTTTAATGCTTCGATAACACCCTTATCCAGTTCTTCAAATGATTCTGAGTAAGCTTTAACCAAGTAACTGACCGAGTGAAACGTCATGCCGATGACAGCCGCTACGCTTCCCAAACCCGCAGATACGGCAAATATTAAAACCCATAACACTGTAGGAACCGCTCTGATAAAAGCACATCCGCCTTTGATAAATGCGGAGACGGAATTTGTGGACAGATTACGTGCCGCCAGCAACCCTAGAAGCAAAGCGATGATCGCACCGAACAAAGTAGTTAAAAATGCAAGGCCGAGTGTTATTATTATCTGCTTAAGTGCTTCGGTAAATGTAAAATGTTGAAAATGTGGTTCAAAAAACATGGTTTTGACAGAAACGGCCGTCGAATAGATCGCTTCGAATACATGAATACCCTTATAATCGAATGTGCTGAAACCGTATACAGTCAACGCCATAAGTGTGAATAAAGTGAACTTTATAACGAAAGACGCTTTATTGAAAGGCTTAGCCTTAATTTTGCCAGGAATCGGTTCGATTTTGTTGCCGGCTCTGTCATAAACCGCTCTGACGGATTCATCAAGTCCCATCTACAAAATCACTCTCCTAACATAATTTGAAATAGATTCAATCAATAAAATAGCGGCAACGATGACGATCACTACCAAGCTCGCCGAGCTATAATTAAGACTTTTATAATACAGGTTGAACAAAAATCCAATTCCCGTCCCAGTCAAAATTCCTACTATGGTAGCATGACGAATATTCGTTTCCACCATAAACAGCATCCAGCTTAGAAGCTGAGGAATACTCGACGGGATCACCGATTGAAAAATAATGGAGAAATAACCGGCTCCTGTCGCTCTTAGTGCTTCCACTGAGCTGTTGCTCACCTCATCGATTGCTTCCGTAAACGCACGTGTAAGAAATCCAAAAGATCCAAAAAAGAGAGCGAAATACCCTGTCATAACGCTTTGGCCGAAGGAGAACAACAGAATCATGGACCATGCAGCAACATCAATATTACGAAACAAAGTAGCGATTGCTCTGCTTAATTGGCTCAGCACTCCGCCGACTCCTGTCGTTTTAGAACCAAAGATAGCAAACAATAAGGCAAACACGGCAGATACGGTGGTTGCGGCAATCGATATCAATACAGTTTCAATCAGCGTGTCGAAGATAACGGGAAGCTTTTTCAAGGCTTTTTCATTCGGATAAAAGTTCGCAGAGGCCCATTCTATAGCTTTCGGTATGGATGTAAAGCCCTTAACTACGTCATATTCCGTAATGATGATTGCGGATATTGTCAATAGGATCAATAAGGCACAGTAGAGGAAGGAATTTCTTCTTTTAACGGCAAAGAAATTAACCTGCATATTTCCCTCCCTGGTCCACTAAAAGTTCATCCAGTTCGGAGCCATAAATTTTGCGAAGCTGCTCTGAATGGATGCCTTCAGGGGTACCATCGTACACAATACTGCCACTATTAACACCTATGATTCGATCGGCGTATTTCAGCGCCACATCCACCTGATGCAGATTGATGACAACTGTAATTCCCATCGTGGACGAAATATTTCTCAGGTGATCCATAATGATTTTGGATGCGTTCGGATCCAGAGAAGCGATCGGCTCATCGCAGAGCAGCATTTTGGGGTCCTGAACCAAGGCTCGGGCTATCCCTACTCGTTGTTTTTGTCCGCCGCTTAGCTGGTCGCAACGCTTGTACATTTGTTCCTCCAAGCCAAGGGTTTTCAAGACGGTATAAGCCTGTCTCTTCTCTTCTTCCGTGTATAATCCTAACACACCTGCAACGGTAGATTTGTAGCCGAGCCGGCCATGAAGGACATTCTCTATGACGCTCAGGCGGTTGACCAGATTATAGTGTTGAAAAATCATGCCGATTCGAGTTCTCAGCCTCTTTAATTCCTTTTTTCTATACCCCAAAACGTTGGCGCCATCAAAAAAGATTTCTCCGCTGCTCGCGTCAATCATACGGTTAATACAGCGAAGGAGAGTCGATTTCCCCGCTCCCGAAGGACCGATGATCGAGACGAACTCCCCTTCTTTAACAGCGAAGTTAATATTTGATAACGCTCTTGTATCTGCACCGTATTGCTTCGATACCTGCTTGAATTCCAATAACGTTGTCATGGTTAACTCCCATAGTTTAATTTGTGGAAAAAGACTTGGAGCATCATTTCGACAATTCTCTAACAGGGTTGAACCATGCATCTTCTACTGCAAGGAAATGTTCTTTGCCGGTACTTAACTTGAACAAACCGGAATCCTTGGAATCCTTCGGCAAGAAAATCTTAGGATTTTTGGTCACTGCATCGGAAAGGAAGGCATCCTTCATCTTCTTCAGATCTTCGGCGCTAATCGTACCTGTGTTGACTGCAAATGGAGAATTAAGAACCGGTGTAACGGAGATTAAGGTGAATTCTTTGCCCACCAATGTATTAAACGGCTCAGCAGCGCCCTGTTTCACTTTGTAAACCGCACCTGGCTTGTTTGCGCTACCGGACGACAATTCAACATAGTTAGCTACACAAGTGTCGCAGAATGCTGCGACGTCCGCCTTATTCGTCAGCAAGTTAACCCCGGAGCCTTGGTGTGAACCTCCGTAAAGAACCTCGCTGAAGAACTTGTCCTTACCGCCTTGAAGCAGATCATCGGCAGTCAAGCTTTTGTATTTATCCTTTTTGCTGAAATAACTTACAATTCCGGCAGACGGCACTTTAAATCCTGAAGTGGAGCTGTTGGACACGAAGGAGAATTTTTTGCCGGCAATATTGTCAATAGCAAAACCGCTTCCGTTTTTATAAGGCTCCTCTTCCCCTTTTCTAACGTTTAACCAGCTGAAATAGACGGCGTCGTCCAGTGTACCTGAGGCTCCACTTGGCACAACCATCGGTTGAACCTTCTTATTCTTCGCATTCGCTTCAATATATCCTTGAGGTCCCATAAAAGCTACGTCCGCAGTGCCGTTGGCAATAGCCTCGATAGCAATGATATAATCCGTTGTTGTCTTATGCTGGACTTTCTTTCCCGTTGCCGTTTCAATTACTTTGGCCAGCTCTTCCCGCGTATCTTTCAAATCCGCACCCGATTCGTTAGGGTACCATACCATTGTAAGAGTGTCCTTCGTTTTTACAGGTGCAGCTGCGTTCTGAGAATCCGCCGCTTTTGAACCGCAACCTGCCATTACTGCTGTGAGGGATAAGGAAATTGCAAGAGCCATTAACTTTTTCATTTTCAAACTCCTCCCGAATTTTCAAAAATATTCAATAACCTTACTTAGTGTACATGCCATATATCAACGGATTGTTAATGCAGCTTTAATTTCTTGTATGGTTTTTTTGTTTTTCAGTCAATAAAAAGCTGCCATCCTTTATGTTGTATTCCCGGTTGCATAAATTTTGCATGAACTCAAGATCATGAAATATTCCCAGCATAGTGGTTCCTTCGTTCATCAACTGCTGGATCAGAACCTTAACCTTACTCTTGGAAGCTTCATCCAGACTCGCCGTCGGTTCATCCAATAGCAGTAGTCTTGGCCGCTTGACCATCGCTCTTGCAATGTTTAAGCGAAGCTTTTCACCGCCTGAGAAGGTAGCAGGGTAGCTATCCCACAAGCTGCTGTCAAGTTCAAAATGCTCCAGCATCCTGATTGTTTTTAAATCGGCTGATTCCGAATCATGGCCTGTCTCCTCGATAGCTTCTTTGACCAGTTCCCGGGCCGTCGTTCGAGGCATGACGTTCAAAAACTGCGACACATAACCGATTTCGTACTTGCGTAATTCAATGATGGCTATCTCGGAAGCTGTCGCCAGATCAATCCGTCCGAATCTTTGAGAGTTATACCAGATACTTCCGGACTGCGGCAGGTAAGTGCGATAAATACATTTCAATATGGTAGACTTACCGCTGCCGCTTTTGCCGGTAATTCCTACGAATTCGCCTTCTTTAAGAAATAAGTTTACCTGATCGATGGCTCTGATCTGTTTATTCAAATTGTGCAATGTAAACGATTTGGTTAATTGCTCTATTGAGAGTATGTTTTCCATGCAATCACCCCTTATTAAATCCTGTAATTCGTTTTTTGTATCAGCTTTCCATCTACCCATACTGCAGTAATGACAGGGAAATCCGGCTCAATCTTTTCAATAATGAGGATATCCGCCTTTTTCCCCTCCTTGATAGAGCCGAATTCTCCATCCATGTTAACCGCCTTCGCAGGATGAAGGGTGACCAGCTTGAACATGTCCGCCAGATTTTTCCCGCACTGGCCTGCTAGTTGAAACACCGCGTGAAGCATTGCAGCCGGGTAATAGTCACTGCAAAGAATATCAATGCATTCATGCTGAACAGCTTCTGCTGCAGAGAGGTTTCCGCTGTGTGAGCCGCCAAGAATTACATTAGGCGCACCGGCAACGGTGAATAATCCCTTCTCCTTTGCTTTCTTTGCAATTTCCAATGTAATCGGGAACTCACTGATTGCTGTACCAAAGCTTTCAACCAAATCCAGCTTTTCCAGCGAATCGTCATCATGAGAAGCAATGGCAATGTTTCGATCCTTGGCCATCTGCGCAATTTCCTTAATTCCCTCTATGGTCATTATTGGTTTCGTTTGATGATTGGCGATAATCTGTTCGATGCCTTCATCGGTTAGATCGTCATAGCCTCTGATTGTCTTCTTGTATACCTCCAGATCCCTGTATTGCCCTTGCCCTGGTGTGTGATCCATGAATGAAATCAAGTGGACTTTTTCCTCTGTAATATAGCGCTTCAAATTGTCCGTCTCATCGAGATTATCGATCTCAAATCTGGCGTGAAACCGGTGCCGCACCAAATGCTTGCTTTTATGGGTTTGGTCAATCAAATCAATTAATTTTTGAACATTCTCCGGTTCACGGATAGGGCGGTATTTATAGTCGGCTGACTTGAATATCGACAATGAATGAAACATAGTCGTGATACCATGAGAAATCAGTTCTTTCTCGGTTTCAATCAGACTGAGACGAAAATCAAATAGTGAGGTTGGCCTCGGCGCAGTCATATGCTCGATGTAATCGGAATGAATATCGATGAATCCAGGGGAAACGTACCCTCCGCCTGCATCGATCACTTCCATCTTGCTATCCAGCATGATTTCACCCCGTCGGGCAATTTTCTCTATTCTGTCCCCTTTCACCAAGAGGTCGAATCCTTCAAGTAGTGTTTCTTCCGTAATAATGATTCCATTGGTTATTAGATACATGTGGACAGCCTCCATCTATTGAATAAGTGAACTAGAACTCCGGTGAATAAGTAGTGTAGAGGGCGGACTCGTTCTGGAGAAGCGTCAGCGTTCACCTTTGTCATCGAATTTCAACCATTAAAGCGTCATACATTCAAGAAATTCGGGGACAACAGTGATCGGAAGAATGATCCGCCATCGCAACGGGCAATTGTTCACCGTACTTCTAGAGCAATGAATGAACCAATTGCTGTGTATATCGATGCTGCGGATCCTCGAGTATTTGATCGGTCAAGCCATGTTCTACCACTCGGCCATCCAGCATCACCATCGTCCGGTCAGCCATCATACGGATCACACCGAGATCATGAGAAACTAACAGCATGCTGATTTTCAATTCCTTCTGCAGATGCTTAATCAGATCGAGTACATTGGCTTGAACCGATAAATCGAGTCCCGTAGTCACTTCATCCAGTAAAAGAATCGGGGGATTGTTGGACAACGCCTTGGCAATTTGGACTCTCTGCTGCATGCCGCCGGAGAAATTCTTCGGTGCTTCCTTCATTCGGTACACGGGAATGTGAACCCGGTTCAGCAGCTCACTCGCTCTGGATTCCATCGCTCCTACATTCCGGTTCCCGGCTGCGATCATTTTCTCCGCAATGTTGCCAATAGAGGAAAACCTCATCCTTAGGCCCTGCACCGGATTTTGATACACCTTGCCCATCAGGTGATTCCGGATGTATCTTTTTTGTTGCGAGGATTCATCAAACAAATTGCTTCCGCCCTCTTTATAGGGTTGAAGGTAGGCCTCGCCGCTGCTCACTTCCTGATCAAAGTAGAGGCATTGCATCAAAGTGGATTTGCCGCTTCCGCTTTCACCGACGATTCCTAACACCTCTCCAGGATACAGGTCAAACTTAATATTTTGACATGAATAGACGGTGTGGCAGGCAGGGCAGTAGTTTTTGTCCAGTTTACGGTCTTCCGCGTTGCTGCATCGGTCGCAGCCACTTCCGAAGTGTTTATTCAAATTATTTACGGTCAGAATTGGTGCTGAATATTCACCCATCTTTATGTCACCCCCTTAGGTAGACTGCTGATTCAATCGGGTCAAGCAGTAGCTGGTATCGTTGCACTGGTAATAAGCGGCTTCGGCTTCCGGATCATACAGCTCGTCCATAAATACATCCTGTGCCCCGCATTGTTTACATTTTTGGTTAGGGAAGGATTCGACTTGAAAAGGTACATCATCAAATGAAAGGGAGACGACCTTGGTGTAAGGAGGCACCGCATAAATTTTCTTCTCCCGTCCGGCGCCTAACAGAATCAAAGCCTCTGAGCTGTCCAGCTTAGGATTATCGAACTTGGGTATGGGACTTGGAGCCATGATATATCGTTCATGTACCATTACAGGATGGTCGGCTCCGGTCGCTACATTGCGATACTTCATAATTTGTTCGAACAGCATAAGCCACGCACCGCTGTAATCTTTTTCTCCATGCAGCCTTTTGGTTTCCAGCTCACTCGATTCATACATCCGCAAAGGCTCAGGCATCGGAACCTGTAGTACCAGAATTTGACCAGGCTGCAGAGGAACCTCAGGTATACGGTGTCTCGATTGAATGAGGGTGGCTTCCGACGTTTCGTCTAAGGTTTCTACATCCGTTGTTTTGTGAATCAGCTTCTTGATGCTTACTGCGTTAACCGACTCATCCGAGCCTTGGTCGATAACTTTGAGCCTATCCTTTTTACCGATCAAAGATAGGGTGAGCTGAAGACCACCAGTTCCCCATCCACGGGCGATTGGCATCTCTCTGGATGCGAACGGGACTTGATATCCCGGAATGGAAATGGCTTTTAGCGTCGCTCTGCGGATCTCCCTCTTGGAACCTTCATCAAAAAAAGCAAAGTTGTATTGGATATGCATATGCGTTACTCCTCCTCAGTTTCCTCGAGTTGGTCTTGCCTTGTCTTGCGCACATCGTTCAGCTTCGATTGGAAGGTGACGTAATGCGGCATTTTCAAGTGAGAAATAAACCCTGTCGATTCTACTGAGTCGATATGATAGAGAACGAATTCTTCATTTTGGGTGGGAATGGATTTGTCGCCTCTTTCCAAGCTTTTGTCCAGAATGCTCATGGCAATGGCTTTGGTTTCATTTTGTCCGTAGCAGAGCCCGTAGCCGAATTCCAATTCAAGCTCTTCCCTGCCCTTTTCTTTTTCCACGGTTACCGGGACCAGCATTTCCACTTCCGTTACTTTGATTTCACCTATATAATAGGCATCCTCTCCGTCCTCGGAGGGTGATAACGGGTTGTCGATATAGATTGGCATCTGGCCGACACGAAGCTCTCCTACTGTGGGATGAACCATCCCGTAACCGCGAATGACCGCATAACCCAAGGAGGTTACAGTTCCGGTCTGTCCTCTCGTCAAAATTTGAAGCTTCTGGCTCCGGCTGGCGGGAAAAGTCAAGCTCTTCCTGGTGACATCGTCCGGCTCAGATGGGTCCGTAGGGCAATCGGTGATGAGTCCTTCATTCCTCAGGTAATCCAGCACCTTGGGCAAGCGGCCCAAATCAATATCGTTATTGCCATCTGAACTAGATGCATCCCGATCGTCTTCATCCTCAAGTTCAAACGCCTTTAACCAGTCGCTTATCGCTTTTTCTGTTTCTTCAATGAGGTCAAAATCTAGTAATCGATGGGAATAATCATTGGATGAACCTAAAATTTGTCCTCCAGGTATATCTTTAAAGCTGGCAGAAATTCTTCGTTCAACCCGCATCTCCTCGGAATGTACGGTTCTGGAATAGTGCATTCTTGGTAACGTGGATCTGTAGGCTCTAAGCAAAAAGACCGCTTCCTCCGGATTTCCCTCTGCCTGCTTGATGGCAAGAGCTGCGAGAGATTCGCTGTACAAGCTGCTCTCCGACATGACCTGGTCGATAAGACCTCTCATTCCACCCTCAATCGTTTTAACTTCCAGCACGGTATTTTGTTTTATTCTTTCGTATTGAATTCGTTTCAACGATTCCTCAATAGCCGTTGTTCCGCCTTTTACCGCTACGTAACCCATTACCGCTCCTCCTTTCTAACCTGAGTGGTTCTCGGCAAACAAAGGAGACGATGACCGGCATCGATGAAAATCAAATCCAGACCTAACGGATACTCCGCGTTTCTTTCGGCCCGAATCTCCATCCAATCATCCTTCGTTTTCACTTGAACCAAGGCGGCATCCTTAATGCCCGGACCGGTTAATTTAAACTCAGCATCACTGGATATACCATCCGTCTCCACGATAAGTGTTGCGGAGTGATGAGGATCGATCAAGTCTCCGATTTTCGCCGTTTCCAGGGCATGTGCTAAATCACCGGGCGCTGAATCGCTTAGAACAAAGATATAGTCCGCCTGATCTGTCTCCGCTGTTTTGGCATACGTTAATTGGTTGAACAGATGGGTCACCTGCGCTTCACGTTCGGAAACCACCTTGAAGCTAACTTCCGTATCAAGCAGCATCAAAGCCAACAGCAAGCTGGCCGGCAAACAAATGGTATCTGTATCCAGGTTGTTCGCTTCCTCAGAAAGATCTGTAATCCATCCCGGTCTCGACATCGAGTCGAGCAATTTTCTATAAGCAGTCTGTATATCATGAACCAGGTCCAGCTTCATCAGGTTCGCTCCTCTCAATCCGTATCCATCGTTTCAAAATTTACTTTGGTTCTCAATACTTTCTGATGGAATGCTTTCCGCTCTGCAGCTATCCGGTCGGCCTCTGATTGAAGGATGGCTTGCCATGTCCCGGTTTCACTCAAATCGGCTCCATACGCCGCATCGACCACGGCTAAGTCGTAAGCTCTATCCGGTTCATCACCTTTGATGATTCCGACGCCCATAGCTCCCCCGATTTTGACCTTACATTCCGTAACTAGCACCTCACCCAGATAGAACAGACTTTTTTGCGCGGTTTCTCTTACTTGAACCATCACGAGTCCGTACTTAGGCTCCTGTATCATTTCGATTTCGTACTGACTCTTTATGACTTGAGACAACTCAGAAGCAATCTTACTTGATCCGTTAATCAAAACTTCCGTTCTTTGTTTTCGCTTCATATCCGGGCCTCGTTTCTCCAGTGATCAATTCCCAAAACCAACTCTACCTTGTTGCCAAGTCAGCGGATATTAAGATTAAGTTAAATTACATAGGTGAAATAGTCAGCTCGATACAGAATCCTGCTGTATTCCAGTGTCCTGCCTGAAGCACTATCCAAACATTCGGACTCCAGGACCAACAGAGGAATCAGACTGGAGCATGCAAGCAGCTCCCTTTCGTATTTAGAAGGGTATATCACGCTTAACAACGTTTGTGTGGATCGAAATTCGGTAAAGCCTTGACTCTTATAGAACTCGAACATCGAGGTGATTCCTCTCCCGGTCCGCTCTATTTCACTGAACATCGATTCTGCGACATAAGAAATATGCAAGGCGATCGCTTGACCTTCGATAATGCGCAATCTGCCCACTTTAAAAACTCTGTCTTGTTCTTCCGCTCCCAGGGATTGGTAAATTTTGTTATTATAATCGATAGGTTCACAAAAAATGTTTTTTGATTGATAGTCATAGCCCTGTTCAATCATTTTTTGGCTGAAGCTCACATGACCGGACAGGATCAAAGGAATACGTAGGTGTCTATCTTGTACAAAGCTGCCTTTTCCTTGTTTGGAGTAAACGTAACCTAGCTCCTGAAGCCTTACGTAAGCTTTACGTGCAGTCATCCGCGGGACTCTGAACAGGTCGGCAAGTTCATTTTCTGATGGCAATTTATCGTCGGGGTCATACTTCCCCCGTTGAATCTCTTCGATCAGGTGATCCATGATATCGATCTCTTCCGACATTTCGATCCGCCTCCACTCTGGAATCAGCCATATTTTTTGATGAAGCTTTGGATATCGTTTAATTCAAGGAAACGTTCCTCCAGCAGCTCGCGGGGCCAGTCCCACCAAGCCATTTGCAATAAGCTGTCGACAATCTCCCGGGGGAACCTTGTTTTGATCGGTTTGGCAGGAACCCCTGCGACTACCATGTAGGGTTCTACATCCTTCGTAACAACAGAACCTGAGCCGATGACAGCGCCTGTTCCTATACGGACGCCTTTCATTACGATAGCCCCGTGCCCGATCCAGACATCATGGCCGACCGTAACACGGTTTTCGCGACGCCAGTTGAAAATATCATCATCATCAGTATCGGCAAATCCGAAAATCGTCCTGCGATATGTCATGTGATGCTGGGACACCCGGTCCATCGGATGATTAACAGGATTCAAGCAAACATGTGATGCAATGGAAGTAAACTTCCCCACCTCCGTATAGTTGATCGTCACTTCATCCATCGTGTACGTGTAGCTTCCGATTCGGGATTCGATTATCGAATTTCCCGGGCCGATAGAGGCCCATTCTCCGGCAAAGCTGTTCTCAATGTGACTGCTTTCGTGAATTCTCGGCTCAACCGAAAGTTTGACGCTGGCGTGAGTCTGATGGATTGAGTACATGACCAATAGCTCCTTTTAGAAAAAAGTAATTAGTTTCCAACGATAGCTTCTTTCCGTGCTTTAATGGCTTTCACTATTTCTAAGCCTAGGCTCTTGCTGCCTAATTCAACTTCTTTCTCTCCATAAAAGCCATGGAAATCGGAACCTCCGGTCATCAGTAAGTCATATTTCAAGGCGTATTCCTGTGCAATTGCTTCATCTTTTGGCTCATGCAGCGGATGCCATACCTCGATTCCCTGAAGACCGCTTTCCACAAGTTCCGGTACTGCTTCGAAATTCCCATATTGCCCTGGATGAGCGAGCACCGGGACTCCTCCTGCTTGTAGAACTGCATGAATGGCTGCCTTAGCTTCGACATATTCCATTGGGATGTAAGCAATTCCCGGATTCTCCCCGTTTTGGCCTCTAGAAAACAGCTTTTTATATAGATCTCCATAAATAGTAGTGGTATAGCCTTGCTCGATCAGGGCATGCATAATGTGCTGCTTGTAAATACCTGTGCCCCCTACGGCAAACTTCTCCACATCTTCTAAGGTGATGGAATATCCGGCTTCTATCAGCTTATGCACCATAGTAAGGCAGCCTTGATGTCGCCTCTCCAGGATCGGACCGCATATGGCTTCAATTGTCGGATTACCCGGATCAATGTAATAGCCTAGAATGTGAACTCTTGTGTTTCTTTTAAAATCATAGGCAGAAATTTCGATCCCGGGAATAATTTCCACTCCGGATTTGCCGCCAGTGATCACCATATTTTCCAAATCCTTTGTCGTATCATGATTCGTGATGGCTAGATGGCTAACATTCTCTCTTAATGCCAATTGGATAATTTCATCAAAAGTAAAAGAACCATCGGATAAATTCGTATGGCAATGTAGTTCAACTTTCATGATGAACCTCCTAAATTTTATTCATATCACTGTAATGGTCTATTTGGTTTTATAACTATGGATCTAGTCTAACTTGGTGCCAAGTAAGAATGGTTAATGCAGTGTAAAGTGAATATTAATATAATGTAAGGGTCCGGATCACACTACCGTCTGTTGTAGAGGTTTAAAGGTATGATGTTAATTCAGAAGCTTTGACGAAAATCGTTTGTCCAGCCATTATGTGCAGGATGATGGGCAAAAAAAAGAGACCCGTCAACGGGTCTTCAGACTGTTGTTAGAGTCTAGCTAAGAAAAATGCCTTACGGTATCCTTGGTGGTGTTCTTTTGAATGGAATGCTTTAAGCGGGAGGAACACGCGCTTCAAAGGTATGTTGCATACCCGAACAGTCACCGGAGGTGACGACCAGGGCGGACGCTCACGCTCCTCCCCCCACACCGTTCTATTCCGTGCTTTGCGCCGCTTCCTTACTCCACTAAACCGGTCTTCGAGCCGTTATTGAAAGCCATGAACTCCTCTACAGTGTTCCATGTACGTACAGTTAGCTTCACTATACTCTAGCGAAGAGATAACCTACACATAACATTAAACAACACGCCAGTACTCCATTCACGTAAGTGAAGGGCAATGCGGAAGTAATTGTTCCTTTATCGCCTGAAAAGTCCAAAAATCCAAGTGATACGGGAACAGCCAGTTCCGTTATTGCTCTGTTTTTGTTCATAATTGCTCCATTCGGCCAACATAACGGAATTCCCACTTCCGCTATCACCCTAAGATTAGAGGCGGCAGACGGAATAGCGGAACTCTCAGTTCCGTACAAAATCCTCCAGGCTCATCGCCGCTATCCCTTTAAAAATCCCCCTTGACCCATATCCGGTTATAATCCTTCTACTTTTTCAGTTAGAGCTAGTATATCCCCTCGATCACCATAGTTACATATTCTTAAATACTCTCCATAAACACGGGATCGGCCCTTTTCAAGGTTCATCCAATTGTTTCTTGTTATCAAATCGTTATTATACGACGTATCAAAAACATACGGTACTAACTCCAAACCATGAGGTAAATATTTGGCTAAAGTACGATATTGACGGCCGGCCCCATGTGCTTTGCAAATAAACAGCAGGCTTTTTATAGTGTTAAAATCGAACACATCTTTTGCGAATTTTACATTTTCAAGCGTGTTTCTTGAACGATCCTCATACACTATATCCTTCTCCGGGATGCCAGCTTGAATGATTCTGGATACGATCACATGGGATTCCGGTATAGAATCCTCTTCCCATTCAGGATGTCTGACGGCAGTTGGACTGACTCCTCCTGACACAATAATGGTTTTTCCAAGATCAGCCTGGTAGGCCTCAATTGTTTTTTCCCAATGACCTGGATGTGTCCCACCAAATACAAAAATGGCATCACAGGGAACAGGCTCCTGTTGTTTGAGAAAAACAATTTCTGTTAATTCATTCATTTGTTGCTGAGTCAGATTTGGAACCTCGGGATCCTTTGGGAATTGTGGCTTTTTATACATAATCCACCCTCATCTATTCAATTTCTTCAAAGTAGATTGTCCTAGCACATTTTCAATTCAACATCATAATTCATTATAAGATTGAATTCCTTTATTTAACATATTTACTTGCTGATAACTAAATGACGCTTCCCTGAGTGGGGGGAAAACTCATTTAGGGAGCAGCTTCACGAATAGAAAAAATCTAAGGAATAATAGTCACCGTAAATTTTTCAATTGAATCTGGTTTATTCCATTCAAGCCTTGCATTTAGAAACTTTTGATCGATTAAAATTATCTGTATGAACTCTTTATAGTAATTTGGTACCAACTCATTATCACTTAAGCTATTTAATTCAACCCATCGAGGGATATGTTTTTCAGGCTCTTTTGTTATTAGTGTACCTTGGACATGATCTGACGAATAGAAGAATGTTACCGAATGACCGTTATTCCCATGATTAATATACGAAACTACACCTTTTAAAATCGGATTTTCAATGGTTAATCCGGTTTCTTCGTCCATTTCTCTAATACAGGCTTCCTCCAAAGTCTCATGTAATTCAACGCCACCTCCTGGGGGTGTTAATTGTTTGAAATTGAAGTAACTAGGAATTAATTTTTCCATAAGAACAATTTTCTCATCTTTTAATGCGATACATGCAACCCGGACCCTTATTGTCATTCAAAAATTCTCCTCTTATTTCAAAATTAATACTCGCGACAGGCAATCGCAGTAAGCGTTTTCAATCCAACCTTGACTACAGCCCCTTATTTCGAAGGCTTTTATCCCGAATGAACAAAATACCTGATACAAGGTACAAAACTGAAGTCATTCCAAACAAATTAAAAATACTCGGAGTCATGGCGGTATAGAGGCTTATAGGAAGTGACCAGACAAATGCAATAAACATCAGGGAAGGATTTTTGATGACGGACCCAAACAGCGCCACACATGCTGGAGCAAAAAGTGTAAATAATGTATTAATTAGTACGTCATTTTCAACACGTTCATGAGTGTATGGATTGTAAAAAGTAAATATAAACCAAAGGATCATCGAACCAACTGAAGCTGATAACCCAATGAGCTTAGTTATTTTCATTTTCCGTCCCCCTCCTTAACCCAAAGGTTATTCCAATGTCTATTCTAAGGGTGCATTTTAACAGCATCCGATTCAGTACTACCGCGCTCTGTGCCGGAAGCAAGCTCTTCCACTTTAATTTCCGTTAAAGAACTACCGAGGATTAAAATCGTTTCTGTAATTCCTTTATATTGAGTTCATTGAAACTAAAAAATAATAGGTCAGAACCGTCCATATTTTCCTTCACATGACTTAAACCCTTAAATCCAAGACACTTCATATTAGCTTTCTTAGCGGCAATTTTCCCATTTTCTGAGTCTTCAATTACCAAACATTCGACAGGTTCAACAGCAAGCTTTTCGCTCGCCAACAGGAATATCTGCGGGTCTGGTTTGGAAGCTACTACATCTTCGTCACAGACGATTACATCAAAAAGTGTATGGAGCCCAAACAGGTTAATCACAGCATCCATTCTTTTTTTAGAAGCGCTGGTGGCTAAAGCAGTCTTTACTTGATTTCTTTTGATGTCATATAGAAATTCTTTTACTCCTGGAACAGGTTCCATAAATTTGTAGAGTTCAATTTCCCTGTCTTGATTGTAGCTCTTGATCAATAAAGAAATCTCATGTGGCAGGATAAATTGTTCTTTCACCTTTGTCCAAAATTGCGTAGAACTTAGACTTCCCCAGGTCTTGATCTCTTCAATGGTTAAGTTGCAACCAAATGTATTTGCTGTCTCACATAAAAGCTGATAAGCAACCGAGTGAGAATCGATAATGACGCCATCCATATCAAAAATGATCCCTTTAATCATGGTTTCCTCGTTGATTATCCACCGTATCAGCTTTGTATAACTTAAACCAAACCGTCCCTAGCCAAGAATCAATTCGATACCAGTTTTGCCATTCTTCTTTGACCACCACGGTTTGCGCAGATAGACTTGAGCCTGTTTCCAAGCCGTCCGGATATCGCATCAGTGGCGTGAGATTCGACAATTCCACTTCCTTATGAACTTCCTTTACCCCATCCAAAAAAGGAAATGTAGGCCGAATCCATTTGTCTCCGGACTTCGTTTCGATCAAATAATGGGAATCCCACTTTGCTTTTGTCGTTACAATCTGAGGCGCTAATTTTCCACCGGACGGCTCTGAAAGTAACGGATCGTTATATAGCGTTTCAATCCGGCCAAGATCGAGTTTAGTCACGAGCGGCTGCGGATTTCCCCGTAAGGCCTTGTTTGGCACAATAGATAGATCGCCTAGCCATGTGGAGATTAAGTAAATCGGCACCAAATATCCTTGGCCATGTCCCCAGCGAACCTCTCCCGTCTTCAGAATTTTCACCGTCTGTGGGCCCAACATCCCGACCTTTTTACGTTGATCATCATACAAATCAGTATCTTCCAGCAAAGTAATCGTATTCTCACCTGGATGAGGAAGCGCTAAGACGGTAGATTCCGCATAAGCAGCGCTTATCTTCCATTCACCACTCATACACAAAAAACAGGTGATTATTAATGCTAGCATCACTTTTGTCCGCAACGTTTGCTGCACCTCCATTTCCTTACTTTCAGATCCTGTCCCGCCAATAATACCCACCAAATAGAATGAAATCGTCTAAAGCACTTACATTTTACAGCACCCCTAATTACTTTGGAGCTTTATTTTATCTAAAATGTATCTCACAAATTCCGTTTTATCATTTGCATATTTATGCTTATTTTTGCTATTTACCAATGATAACTCCTGTTTAAGGTTTTCGTATTGAACCCTTGCCTCATCGTTAATTCTTAAATAATCTCTGAATGCTAATTGCTCCAGCAAATATCTATTATCACTTTGATACATATGTATCTGGTGTGTTCTTGGCTCACCTTTGTTAAAGTAATGTCTATCTGGTAAGAGGTCTGGTCCTTTATAGGCATAACTAAGCTTCTCTAGGGGAACCACACAATCTGTTCCATCTTGAAATGACTGAATCACAATAGCAATATCAATAATGGGCTTTGAACTTAAATCTTTGATTGAGGTACTGCCAATATGATGGACAGATAAAATCTTATTTCCTATTACCTCTTCTATCCTCTCTTTTTCTAACAAAAACTCCTTTTCCCACTCCACAGTCCAAGGAATTAAAAACACTTCTCCTTTAGGCAATCCAAGCATCGCAAGCCCCCCAATTTAACAGGAATAAGATGTTGCTACCCATCCATTTTATAACAGATTGATGAATATGTGGATACATTATTACTATTGCCACATTCTGCCTGTACATCGGTTTAGCACAATACCCGAATGCCGTTTCGGTGGGTTGTTACGCCATTCCAAAAGCCCTCACCGAGATAAAGCCCGAAGGGCTGGCGGCGACTACGGTAAGCCGATGCAGTATCTGTCTGACTCCCCCTCCGACCACTAGTCCTCACAAAATCCTGCAAAAACGCAGTTATTTTCCTACCGAAATTGCTGTAGAGAGAACAAACCTGCAAAAGTGCATCAATTTTCATGGAAAACGCTCCGGTTTAGCTAAGAATGAAAAAATAAATGCACATTTGCATGAATTCATTAAGACTTCGGGTATACCGGCCAAAGGCTGTATAAATGCAGGTTTTTGGGAGCAGGCGATGGCTTCGAGTCGAAAAAAATTCGAATAAAGTTGTGTACACTGTCATTACCGTCTAGGGCTAGGCTAGGCACGGAGACGAAAACGGATGACTTCGTCAAGCACCGATTTCGGTTTTGAGCCATAAATCGTCTTTGTCGCTCTTAAGTTAAAGGGTTTATCAATCTTTTAAAAGTCTTTCAAGAAATCAGATAGTCTTAAATAAATATACCACTACCTGTAAAAAATGGTAATGGTAATGTTCGTACTACGTTAATCTCTCTTCGACGTAAGATGGATTGGAATCTTTTCCGTTTGTACAGCATGTGTTGTAAAAGCGTCCTCCATTGTATGATTATTCAGAGGGGGGCTGGCTCCTGCTGTGCTGCAGGAACCAATCGTAAATCTCCATATTGTAGAAAACGGGTGTCAAAGCAGCATGGTCGGCTTCCGGATAAATCGTCAGACGCGGATTGCCTCCGCATGCTTTCAGCTTCTCAACCATTTCTTCTGCATGATATACGGGTACAGTTGTATCTTTTGCACCATGAAACACCCATACCGGAACATCCTTCAGCATATGGACTTTTTCCGTTGGACCTGTGGAACAAATCGGGGCGATTGCAGCGAATCTATCCGGGTCTTCCGCTGCCAAATTCCACGTTCCAAAGCCACCCATGCTAATTCCCGTCAAATAAATCCGCCCTCTATCAACCGCGTAACGCGCAGACACATCATCAAGCAGTGCAAGTAAAGCATCGTTTTCTAAACCCCAAGTTGTGTATGAGGGACATTGTGGCGATACCACGATAAATGGAAAATCCTCTTGTTCCTCAACGAGCTTCGGAATTCCGTATTGTAGTAGACGGTTCAGATCGGTGCCTCGCTCACCACGTCCATGCAGGAACAGAATGAGCGGCCATTTGCGGTTGGCTTCTTCGTATCCGGTTGGCAAATAAAGCAGGTAATCAAGACTTACTTGCTTCGTAATTTCTTTTTCAAGCTTGCATTCTTGTTGTTTCACAATTGTTGTCTCCTCCCGTATGGTATTCTATTTACCGCTCGCTTTAACACGGTCCTGATATGCTTTGTTATATTCCTGAATAATCTTCATATAGTTGGCATCTGCCTTCAACAGTTTTACATAGTTATCCCAGGCATCGATTGTTTCTCTGCCCATGATCACTTTTACTTTAAAATCGGCAATTTTTTTCGAATAATCGGCTCCGAGCTTTTGATTCGTTTCCGAAATAAGGCCGATCGAAGGATCCGCAATGCTCACCTTTAAGCGCTCGTCGATAATCTTTTTGTTGCGTTCGAATAATTCTTTAGGCATTCCCGTCCGGTAAGCCCACAAATATTTGTCGTACCGTTCGAAAATTTTCCCAAAGGAGCTTTGCGCTACACTGTCCTTCAACGCTTGCTCAGTCGTTATTTTAAATCCGTCCTGAACCTTATAGTGCACACCCTCGAACCCATAGCAGGCCAACATAAACCCTTCCTCCGTTGCTCCGTAATCCAACAGCGCGAGAATTTTTTTCACCTTGTCCTCGGGAACCTTTTTGGGAATCAGGAAAAGCCCGGAAAAACCCGAAGTTTGGAAAGCGACATTACCAGACGGGCCCTTTAAATAAGACAAAGGAAGGAAATCCGCCTTCTGGTTCGTTTTAACCAATTCGGCTGTCGAACGCCAGATGCCTTCCACGGTATCTATATGTAATCCTGCCTTCCCTGCCTTTGCCATATCCTCCGTTTGCGAACCCTTCATTGCAGCGAAATCTTCGGGTATCAACTTCTCCTTGTACAACCTGTTCAACCAGATCAAGGCGTCGTGTGTGCCCGGTTCGAGTTCAGTGTTGATCATCTTCCCATCCTGCAGCTTCCATTTGCCGTTGCTCTCATTCAGCACATTTTGCACAAAATTATATTCATTCATCGTATAGCCAAGCGTGTTGGGCTTGCCGTCACCATCCGGATCATTGAGTGTAAAGGCTTTCAGAACCTCGTACAATTCATTCAACGTTTCCGGCATTTTCAAATTCAGCTTGTCCAACCAGTCCTTGCGTATGGAAGGCAGCGTGTTTCCACCCTCGAGTGGACGTACCGATGGGATGATGAAATGCTTTCCATTGATTGTCGTTTTCTCCCATACTTCCTTCGGATATTCCATCAAGTGCGGATAATCCTTCAGAAAAGGTGTCAAATCCCAAAATGCCCCCTGATCGACCATCTGACGCATAAGCGGATTGATTAAATCGCTGACTTTCATCAGATCCGGCATTTCTCCCGAAGCCAGCACGGCATTTTGCTTTTCCACGTAACTATTCGGTGATACCCATGTAATCTTCAACTTCGTGTTTGTGCGTTTCTCAAATTCCTTTAACACCGGATTATCATCACCTGGTGGCTCAGTTGTATTAAATTCGGTAAGAATACTGATTTCCGCAGGCAATTCCTTGACTACAGTTTTCGCCGCTGTCCCCCCGTCTATTTTGTCACCGCCGCAGGCAGTCAACAGTGATGCCATCAAACAGACAGCAGTACCAAGCTTTATGTTTTTGTGAAACCAATGTTCGTATCGAATCATGAAAAATCCTCCCCTTTCGATTCTCGACCCCCACGCACTTGCTCTACAGATAATTGTCCCGCCTTAGGCTATGCCAGGAGGATTGGATTCTTCCTTTCCCCTTCGATCCAACGACTCCTCGCGATGAATGTATCTTAATCGCATTTACCTCCTTCACGTGCTGTTCGCCTCTTTAATTAACTCTATTAAATATAAAAATCGCACACGACAAAGTCTCCTTCCATAATTACTGAAACCGATAATTGATCAACTTGGGTTACATTTAATTATAGGGCGGGAACTAACGTTAGATAATGTGTGCGTTTGACCTATTTGTAATTATTTTTACATTATTCGGTTGCAGCATTGCCTCTATTAAAATTTGGGCAACAAAAAAAGCCCTCTACTCCAAAGGAATGAGGGCTGAATTAAAGAATATACTGTCGCCTCGAAATGAAGCGGGTATTCTGTGCTTTACTTCGAGGTAGCCTCCCCGCTGCCATACAGCTTACTGTCGGAACGACCGCCGGTTATCAAAGCCAGGTAGCCATTCCTCTTGTTCCTTACTTGACCTCGTTCAGACGTTCTTCCAGTCGATCCCACGTTTCGGTGATGCCTTGCATCATGCCCATATCTATGACCGTCTTGAGTGCTTCCGCCGAGACATATTCAGCACGATTAACTAGCTTCGTTTTGCCGCCCAAATCGATGAATTCCAATGTGACCTCCGTCGAAGGCATAGATTCATTCGTATTGCCTTCGGAATCCGAGAAGGAGTCGACCAAGACGATTTTCTCCGGCTCAACAATTTCCTTATAGACCGCTTTACCCCAAGATTCCATACCGAAAAATTGACCTTGGTTCTCATCGACACACTTCATACAGAAGTGCCAAACTCCGCCCACCCGGAAATCGACCTTGCAAATTGGAAGCTCCCAGCCTCTCGGACCCCACCAGTGCTTCAGATGCTCAGGCTCTTTAAACATCTTGAAAACGAGATCGCGCGGTGCGTTGAAGACACGCTCCAGCACCAGTACCCGTTCATTCTCTACCCTCGAAACCATTGTGTTGTCAGACATTGAAATTCCTCCTCATCAATTTGAATGATCCTATGAATGATTCTTGTTTTGCAGTTCCCGCAAGTAGTCGTCCAGATTGTCAAATCTTTCTTCCATGGTGCGTCGAAAGGACTTCACCCAAGAATCTAGCTCTTGGAAGGGCTCGGACTTCAATCTGTAAATTCGGCGGTTGGCTTCGGCCTGAACATCCACAATCCCGTTGTCACTAAGCACCTTCAGATGCTTCGAGGCTTGGGGCTGACGGAGTCCCAGCCGGTCAGCAATTTCCCCTACGGTCAGGGGACCTTCGCGCAGGAGTTCAACAATATGCATACGATTCGGTTCGGCCAAAGCGCTCAGCGTCGTCATATTCATGCCCGGATTCTTACCTGACATGATGCTCACCTCATGTAATCAGTGTCTTCTTATCAAGCCATCCTCCTTCATCACTATAGTCAACTTGTTGTTGAATTAAATATACTCCATAAGGAATATACCTGTCAAGGAATATTCATGAAAAATGTTCAACAAAATCTATCGAGTATCAATATCTATTACTTCCCACTCTGTCTCTTTGTTATCAAGTAATAAAAAATATTCTCTGATAAAGCCCTTTTAGGCAAACTGGAGGAATTGATGGGTAAAAGTTTCAGTTCATTCTAAAGTTGCTTGAAACACATATGCAATAACAGAAAAATGCGTTACGGCATCCTTGGTGTACGATCTACGTTCATGAGCTTTGGAGGGATGGTTGTGAGATTATCGCCGCTGTTGAGTTGAAGTCGTGTCCCTTGAACGGAAGGCTTGCAGCGGGAGGAACACAAGCTTCAATGGTAGGTTGCATACCCGAGCTATCACCGAGGTGACGACCAGGGAGGACGCTTATGATCCTCCACCCCATACCATTCCCTCTTATGTTCTACTTCGTGCTTTGCGCCGCTTCCTTACTCCCCTAAGCCGGTCTACGAGCCGTTATTGATAGCCATGAACTCCTCTAGCAATGTTCCATGTACAGTTAGCTTCACTATACTTTTAGTGAAGAGATCATCTGCACATAACCTTAAACAACACGCCAGTACTTCATCCACGGAAGTGAAGGTCAATACGGAAGTAATTGTTCCTCTATCACTTGAAAAGTCCAAAAATCAGAGTGATAAGGGAACAGCCAGTTCCGTTATTGCTCTGTTTTTGTGCATAAATGCTCCAATTCAGCCAACATAACGGAATTCCTGCTTCCGCTATCGCCCCGGATTGGAGGCGGCAGATGGAATAGCGGAACTTTCAGTTCCGTATAACCCTCCCAGAGCTCATCGCCGTTATCCCTATAAAAATCCCCCTTGATCATGGGAAGCATTTAAAGGTCTTAAGCCTTTATGTAGCTCTAATCTAAGCAAGGTAGACGGCTCACTCACTCTTCATTCATTCAAAAAGCTTTCTGGTCCAAATCCAAAATTTTTCACTGAAGAGACATTTCAATCTTAAAGGCAGCTTGTCTTGCGAAATAAATAGGGTACCCTTGGTAAACTTATATTAGAAAGGACACTTCACTTTAGTACTGTAAAACAAAGCACTTAAACTTTCTTTTACATAGAAAAGCAGCCATCGCAGAGGAACCTCTACGACAGCTGCTTTCTCAATTCAAGGAAAGCAAGCTATCCCTAAGATCAAAGCCGATTGAAAATCTCCAACTTGATTTGTGAATGGACCATTTATAATTTATAGTCAATTCTTCGAGTGAGAAATGCTAAAGCTTCTTCTGAATTTCCTGAACTTCGTGCTTTTTCAGCAATCTTCCAATCACAATCACAGCTTGAGCGCGGGTCGTAACACCTTCAGGCTCGAAGGC
This sequence comes from Paenibacillus radicis (ex Xue et al. 2023), assembly GCF_024722015.1. Taxonomy (GTDB): domain Bacteria; phylum Bacillota; class Bacilli; order Paenibacillales; family NBRC-103111; genus Paenibacillus_S. The sequence goes on from NZ_JANQBD010000002.1 coordinate 225,202, forward strand.
CTCGTCTTTAACACCCTGCATCAAACCTTCCTGCAGCACCATTTCTACATCCGCTTTGGCCCAGCTCTTAATCTGGCTGCTGTCCGTAAATACCTCTAATACAGCTTGCTTGGCAGGCGAGTTGCGGCTTAAGCCAGCAAGTGAGTAAGCCCGGCTGATCATTACGGCCATCTGCTCGCGCGTAATGGTCTCGTTAGGTGAGAAAATTCCAGACTTTAAGCCATTTACGAGCCCTTGGGATGCGGCTGCCACAACAGCCTCGTAGTACCAAGCTCCTCGATCCACATCGCTGAACAGATCCGTTTGGTTGTTAACAGGTACCTGGATACCCAATGCCCTTACAAGCATCGCGGCGAATTCAGCTCTAGTTACGGAACCTTCCGGATTGAACTCCGTTTTCGAGACTCCATTAACCAATAGACGCTGCTCCATCCAATCGATATCCTGCTTGGCCCAATGTCCTTCCGTATCCACAAACCGGCTAGATAAGCTCAATACGGCATACAGGCCAGAAGCTCTGATTCCAAATAACAGCCCATTGCCACTCTCTTTTTTATTCGGAACAAAACTCCATGACGAGGTAGCTGAATCGTAATGATATACCGCCTGAGGAAGCCCTTCCTTCACTGTAGAAAATTGCCCCTTCAGCGCATTTTTTGCTGGCAACGTGAGAAGGGTACGCTGATCGCCGTATACAGTTTCCGCAAAAACAGCTACCGCCCCTGTAATCTTTTGCAAAGCATCATTTTGTCGTTGCGCTGCTGCGAAGGCTGCTTTCTCCTGCTCTTCCTGCCCCTTGGCAACTACAACACGGAACTTTGTCCCTTCAGCCAACCCTCTAATTTGAAGCGCCGAGGCATCCAACCACAGATTCATTCGTTCCGTCTTTATGAACAGTAGCGCTTGAGCATCCTCCAATTGGTATAGCACTTCGATTGGAAATTGAAGGATAACCTCATCCACCTGCTCCATTACCTCAACGTAGAGCTCCTTCTGTTTCTTACCATCCTTTAAAGCTTCAGTGACCGCAGCCTGGTGGATTTCCACCACTAGGGCAGTTCTTCCATTAGAGTCCGTTATCTTCTCCCTAACAGCCGTCTCACTTAAGTTCAACATATTCTCGACTGCCACACTTGGGGCAGAAGGTCCTGAAGCTCCCGATGATTTGCCGGAATTCGGATTGTTATCCCTATACAAGACTTGAATTGTATAAGATTTCTGCTGGCCCGATTCCGATTCGACCACTACCCGGATGATTCTGTCGCTTGGTATTGCCACCTTGTTCGCAACACCGTTTTCGACAGCCTTTCCGCCAATTTGCAGCTTGGCTTTAGTATCAGCCACCTCTGCTGTTACCCCCAACTCCGTTGTACCAGGTGTGACCAACACGCTGTATTCAGTCGTTACGGGGTTAAACTCCGGCGTCAATATGCCGGTGCTGACCGATAAAGCTCTAAGATCGTTAACTGCGCTATGAACATAGCCAACCTGTATGAGATAGGTTTTCTCCAATACTCCACCGCCAAGCTTTACCGTAACCGTAATGATTCCGTCCTCGGGTACGGTCACGATTTTGCTCAACCCGCTTACAGCTAATTCCGTACCTATTTTTAATGTGGCGTTCGTATCCATTGCAGTTGCCGTTAAAGCAACCTCCTTGGTACCTGTAGGAAGCTGCAGGCTGTATGAAGTTACAGACGGATTAAATATAGGAGATAGAGCTCCATTGCTTACGGTCAACCCGTTTAAATTCGGATTAAGATCAGGCTGTAATGAGAAGACAGCGGCAGCTGTCCCATTACCTTCGATATCCTTCACCGCTCCCTCCAAAAGCTTTAAGCTTGATGCCTCCATGACGGAATCGCTTAGAGTCAACAACAGTTCACGGGTTTCGACGGTACCTTGTTTCATAACAGCAACGGCAGAGCCGACTGTATCGGCTATTCCGTTCAATTGGAACTTGGCTGCATCAGCCGCGATTTGAATAGGCTCATTAAACTTGATTCGGACAATCCTGCCTCCGCTTTCTACCTTAACGGATTCCACCACTGGGCCTGCCGCATCCAGCTCCTTCACCGTGAACGGATGAGGTCCCGCATCCTTCTCCAGCATAGAAGCATTTGCATAGCTGGTAAAATAACTCCGAACCAGCTTCATGTTGTAGACTCTGCCAGCCGTGAGAGGTGTCTTCGGAATAAAGCGGACCGTCCGAGAAAGCATAACTCCCGGCTCCTTTGCGCTCTCCTCTTTTTTAATAAAAGCAAACGTCCCCTCAAGCACAGCATTGCTCGCATCGGTAACCACAACTGCGCCTTCTGTGAGGCCGGATGTTTTAAGATACTTGGAAAACGTAATATCAACATAGCTCCCGCCTGTGTAGGTCACTCCCGTTACATTTGAAACCACCGGAGGAGTCCGGGAAATCAAGCCTGCATTGACCTCCGTATGCGGAGGTGGTACATCCAGCTCATCACTTGTTTGGGTCTCATATGCTCCTTTATTCCAAATGACCTTCCACTTGCCTGGAGGCACATCCCAACCATATTTACCGTTGCTATCCGTTGATTGAGGATTAATCTGATCATACTCCTCTGCATTCCATACCTTCCACGTACCGTTGTCCGTATCCAGATACAGAACTGTTGCCGTCACACCCTCAATGGGGTTGCTCTTCACAGCTTCATAGACGTAACCACTCGGATCATAGATCCACTTGGGATTCGCTACCATGCGGCCCTTCTTCTTTTTTCTGTCCGGATTATCATTACACTTATTGTAGCCCGTACCAACGGCATCAATCTGCTGGTCTACGTAATTATCAATTTTATCTCCGATAACCCCTGTAGCAGCACCTGCAACGAATGCACCTGCTCCTGAAAGTGCCATGGCTCCAGTCCATGCTCCCAAAGCCGTTTTGGCAACCTCGCCAATAACTACTGCCGCTAACGCTTTACCGGCCTGCTTGGCTGTTGCTGGCATTTCATCTATGCAATCCATTCCACCGGCTTCTACATTGTACATGATCTTGTTAACTTTCTCAGCGTAGCCCTTATAGCCTTCATACTGCTCTTTAACTCCCGAAATATGTTCCTTTACTCCATCCACATCCGCCTTAATTTCCATGAAGTATTCGGCTGTATGTCCCCAATCACCCGGTTTTGCTGATGCCTGAGCCATAACTCTCCCTCCCTTGGACTGAAGCTGGGCAGCGAGAAGATCCCGAGGCATATATCCCCCCGTAGTAATAGTAAGGGATTCATTCGTTTCAGCGATGTCGAAGCTTTTCTGCACAGCCGGCACACCGGAATGTTCCGCGAGTACTCTTTCCTCCTCAGTCGGAACGTACTTAGATTCAGGATCAACGGTGAACGTAACACTTATCATCGTATTTCCAAGCTGTGGAAACTTGAGCTTCACAATCCCTGAATATTTACCATTGGATAGCTCAAATGGCGTCGTTGAAATAACCTCGAAGTCCCGCATTTTAGGAGGAAAAGCTGCACGAATCTGATCCAGATTAGGTAGACTGCCATCATAGACCCTCTGTGTCTTCTTCACATCATAATCAACATATATACCACCTAACGCATCATGAGTAGTCGGAACAATAGCTCGGAACAGATTGCCTTCCTTCATAGCAGGAATGGGTTCCCCCTTTTGTCCGTCCATATAAACACGGACATTCTCCACCTGATCCGCATTCGTGAACTCGAAATCGTATTGGAACGGATTTCCCGGAACTACCGTGTAGGAGAAGTTCGGGGCTTCCTTCCCGGTTTCCACCGCCACCCATCTCTGAGCAGGTGCTTGGGAGAAGGCCATACGAGCCAACTGAGGTCCATCCTTGTTGTATTGTACATAAACCTTCTCCGATTGCAGATTTACATTATTCATGGTTGTAGTTGCCCACAAAGCGTGCATACTGGGACTTCCCAAGTCAGCAAGACTAACAAGGGCTTTCCAAATTCCGGAGGTATTGGCAACGGCACCTCCTATTCGGACATCGGTATCATAAATGCTAACCGCGCTTCCCGCAGGGGCATAACCGCTCAATGCGGTTTCCATATTGGCGTTGGAAAGCCATTCAGGAGCATCCAATGTAACCTTGGATGTATCCATGTACATCGTACCAATAGTTTCCTCGACTATATTGGCATCCAATTCAGTCTTAATCCTTGCGGCCGCGGATACACTGGCTTTGTTGAACGAAGCGGCTACGGCTAGTTTATACGTAACGGTTCCGTTGTCGCCTTTGGCCAAGTCACCAACAGGCACTCGAAGCGTGTGCCCCTCTACTGAAGCAGGGCCTTTACCTCCGGTGACAGCCTTATTTCCATTGGAATCGGAAACGAGTGTCATTCCTTCCGGGATCTCGAGTAACAAAGCAGCGTTGGATGCTGTTTGATCATTATTATTCCGGTAAGATGCTCTTAATAAAATTGTACTGCCGGGAATAGCCTGGGATGGCTGTGCTGAAAAAGCATTACCCGATTTATTCGTAAAATAGCTGGATGGACTGAACGTAAGGGTACCCAGATTTTTGATTTGATTCTCCTGTAATGTAAAGTCTATAGTCGCATACTCATAACGGTATCTTAAGCTCTGATCCTTGATCGTTTTGATTACTTCCATCCGGTAAGTACCGCCTGCAGGAACATTTACATTAAACGGATGGGATTGAAATTGTTCATCATTAGCTCTGGCAGCATATTCCTTGCCCCCGTTTTCCTTCACCCTGTAGATGGTGGCACTGTAATAAATATTGCGGCTCATTTCGACGGTTCCCTGAACGCGGGCACCATTTTCTTCGAGCCGGATCTCCGCGGTGGCATTCGAGTTTTGATCCAAGATGACGTTCTTGCAGGAGCTCACAAAAGCGTATATTGAGCCCGACACGCAAACATCAACCGGTGTTCCCGGACCTCCTCCCAATGTAACAGCATTGGAAAAGTAAGTGCTGATCCATCCATATTTGGATTGAACACGGGATAGGAAATTTTCGTTTGCCATGTTGAGCGGCCCCTGCCATTCGGTATCGAGTGCTTTTTTATATACTTTCAGGTTAATAACGCCCTTCTCTGGCTGCTTAACTGGAATATCCATCGAAGTGGTCTCTTGGTTTTTAACTTGCGTCGTGATGGTACCAGAGCTGTACCCATAGGAAGACTCCGATGCTTCTATAACAGCCTCCCCAGCCAACAGCTGATCAAACCTGACCTTACCATCCAGGCTGGTGCGGGCTTTCAAGACAACAGGCCTGCCCTTGTACATTTGACTGACTGTAACGTAAGCGTTAAATACGGGATTATTCTCAGGGGTCAACACGGTCAACCTCAGATTCCCTCTATCAGGAGAAATGAGATGAACCGTCCATACATTATTTCCGTGGTCGAGCGTGAAGTTCATATTAGTGCCTGGCGCCAGCTCGTAATCAAACTTCTTCAAATCTAATTCAGCCGTTATCATCTGATCGCGCAGCAGCCCATCAAGCTCCTCCGTCATCCCATCGGCCGTAGTGCTTCTCATTGCTAAAAGGTTATGGTTGGCATCCCATAGAGTGACCGGAACATCCGACACCGGCCTGCCTTCCATATCCAAGACCTTGACCCTGACCTGGGCAGGCAGCGAGACAGGGAGTGAAATGGAGCTGATTCTCCCAGGCAGGATGCGAACTCCGTTTAGATTACCCATCTCATAGCGGTAATCCGGCGTAAATAGTGTAATTTCGTACTCATCGTTTGGCCACAAGCCCATAATGGTTTCGAGTTTGGTATTCTCAAGAATAATGGATTGCTCCCCACTCTCCGGATTATAGATTCTCAAAACCGAGCCTTTAAGCTCCTCCCAAGTCGATCCGTTAAAGTCTATTCCAAGCCCCCCTCCTACAGGGACAGGTAAATCTTCAGCCGCAACCACCTCCACTTCACCCTCACCCGAAAGTGTTAGCTTTAAAGCCGTCAACTCGGTAGCATTTTGCGCAAGAGTAAAGTTGCCCGTATAAAAGCCCGGGATAGCCGCAGATTCCGTTAGAATCAGGGAGGATGAATCGGACGTTTGGCTATCCCCAGTCCATTTCTTAAAGGACCATTCCACCTTAGCCTCTCGGTGTGCCGCCCCCTGGACATAAATGGTGATTTGGCTGCCTTGTACAAGGGGGCCGTAGTTATTCCCCCGCTCACCCAGCCACATGATGTCCGCAGGAGATCCTGTCGGTGGCGGATTTTCCCCATCATCGCTCTTCCAGGTATAAGTGGGGCCATTCATACTTCTGTGGTAACGGCTGTCTATAGCCTCGACTTTGAACAAATAGTCCGTATCGGGTTCCCTCTTTTGATCCGTCAGCGTATAGGTTGTAGCTTGGGTTGCAGGTATGTAAGCAACTGGATTCCCGTTCTTGTAAAGAGTATATCCCGTAACGCCATCCTGATCCGTTGCTTGCGGCCAACTTAATGTGATCTTCTCCGATCCTATATTGGATGCCGTTAACATACTCCCTGCCGGCCAGACCGGGGCTGTTCCGTTCGTCGCAACAAAATAATCAAAGAACTTGAACTCGGTACCACCAATTTTTTCCAAGTAGTTGGAGAAGAAAGTTACCGTATTGCCTGTATCTCCAACTGTAGGTTTTTTACTTGGAGACAACAATCTTGTGGAAGTACTTGAAACTGCAATTTTTGATGACGTTAGGCCTTGGTTATTCGTCACGTAGATGTCGGTTTCATCCCGAGTGTCATTCGTTTTAACCTCGTATGCAACATAAGCACCGTTCCTGCTTATGAAAGGATTACCACTATCTCCCGTATGCTCCAATCCGTCCGCACGATAGGAGACTCTTTTAAAAGTATTCTCCTTGTTGTCGTAGACATAAATATCGTCCTTGTTGTTGTTATCCCCGGGTACGAGATCATTTCTATCCGTGGTAAAAGCTATATATCGTCCATCTCCGCTCATCGAAGGGAAGTTTCCTTCTGTGATTCTTTTAACCCTTTGCCCTCCAGTTGCATTGCGATCATACAAATACAAGCTATCCGTACCGATGTAATCCTCAAGATCTGTCAGCTTGGCTTTGGAGACAAAGGCTATTTTAGTTCCATCAGCGCTGATCGTGGGAGCCCAGCTGTCATTATTCCAGGTTTGTTCCTTGGGGATACTGATTCGTTGCAGCTTATTGCCTGTCCCTAATCGATCGAATAGATACACATCACGTTCCTTGTTAGTATCATCTGGGACAAGCCCATCGGCTTCAGTATCAAAAACGATATAACGAGCATCCGCGCTAATAGAAACATAATCTCCTTCCTCAAGCCTGAACTCATTCGTTCCGCTAATCCCGTTAACCGTCTCCAAAGAATTAGATATTCTATCATACAAATATACTTTGCTTTTGGCACTTATTACGTTATCCGCATAGCTAAAGGCGAAGTAACGAGCATCTGGAGTCATGTCAAAATGGATGACCGATCCACTATTATCCGGGGTTCGAACACGAAGGTATTCTCCTGTATGGCGGTCCTGGATATACAACAGTTTCCGTCCTGCAGCTTGTTCATCGTCCAGCGGAAGCGTCATAAAGGCCATATACCTTTCATCCGAGCTGAGCTTACTGACCGGAGTGTCGTAGGGAGCAAGCATTATCGTACTAAAACCATTGTTCAATTTGGTTAGCAAGTTCCATGACAAGGGCGTACCTGCGAGCGAGGCTTTGACAGGAATCTCTTTCCCATCGGTACCGTATACTGCCCCGTATACTGCCTTTGATATAGAAGCTGGTGGACTGACAGCATTTTTATCAACTGCCCCCATCTCAGATGGCACCACGTTAGCCGCTAACAGGAATACAGCTAAGCTTGCTGCCAGCTTACTCTTCATTTTTTTAATAAGTCCGGTTTCCATATGAATTAACCCTCCGTCGATTGATACAAATTGTATCATCATAACTTTAATAAATTGCCGGCACCTGTTCTTGGTTCTTTAATAATTAGGCCGCTAAGGAATATTAGTAAATTGTTGCATTGATAATGTTATCAATTCCATACTGTTTAAACTAGCTACTTCAGACATGCAGACGGTAATGACAAGTAATAACTTTGATTATGACATTTAATAATATTGTGATGTTTCGCGGCTTGGAGATGGTTTGTACAATAATTCAAAAAAAATAAAAAAGCTTGATTTCTCAAGCTTTTCTGATATTCCCTCATACAGCATCTTCATGATTAAAGACCCAACAAATTTCCTTTTTCTAAACGCAGGATCTGCTTTTCGCCAGCGTCGGCTAATGTCCGGAACTGATCGATCGTTTCACGCATCTTTGGTAGAGCTTCTTGCTTATACATGCTTATCGAATCGAAAGCCGACAATACATCCGTAAATGCTTGCTTCAAAGTATCCACCGATACGCTCGATTGCATGGCCTGTTTTTGAATGGCGACCCCTTGCTCCTTCAACATCCTTGATGTACCTGCGATAATATCGTTCGTCGTTTGGTTCAAAAGGTCGATCTTTTTCAGAACGATTCCTTGGTTGTAGAGTGCGCTTGCCACAGTTACAGCGATTCTCAGCGCAGAAATAGTGACCGTATTCGCCCTGTCTACTCCACGAATAAGCTCTTTATTGTTGCGAATGATAACCTCGAATGCCATAATGCCCTGTTGATTCACAGCCAACATTTGTTGCATATCCATCAAACGCTGACGCAAAGGAAATAACACTTCTTCCGTGATAAAGCGGATTTTGTCAGGGTCCTCATTACGCAATTTTGCTGCTTCTATTTGCGCTTCAATGGACTCATCCATTAACATCCCCAACTGAATTTCTTTTCTAAGCTTTTTAGTCAATTCCCTGACTTCCTGTTGTTCGATTTCAAGCGTAGTATTATCATTTTTGAGGGTCGACTTCCCCTTTTCCAAAGAAACGACAATATCCGCAATCACAACATCCGCTTTTTCATATCTAAGAAAGTACGCACGCAATGGGTTGAACAATTTCCCCAGAATGCCTCTCTTTGCAAAGTCCACCACGCTAGGGTCCAAATCTTTCAGCTGAGTATGCAATTCAGCAAGACCCTTGGCTACTGGTCCCCCCTCGTCACCTAATTTCGAAAGGTTTCCTACTGTAACCTGGAGCATTGTATTTTTTTTCGAGGACACTCTCATTGTATTTAAGCCGTAGGTATCGATGGATTTCAATATTTCTTTCTTCTTATCAAGTGAATCAAGATCCAATTCCATAATGATGGCAACATTCGCATCCGCTGCCTCTTTCAGCTTCGCTATCTCCTCAGGTACAGGCTTCACCTCTTGCTCTATCGCTTCCTTAATGACTTCCTGACTTACCACTTCCATTGAAAATGACATGTAAATCCTCCTTTGACTTCATTACATTTGGACATTAAACAAATTACCCAACTTGTAGACCACATCATCTGTATCAGCATTAATACTTGCCGCCTCATTGATGCTTGAAATACTTTGAAGTGCCTTGATGTTCGCGTTATAGCCGACCGTGTAAATAGGAATCTTGAACGTCTCGATCAACCCTTTAATGTCATTTAATGAATGGCCCGCATTTGTTTCACCGTCACTCAGGACGAAGATGATAGGTTTAACACCGGGATTGACAGCCGCTTCATCTTGAAGCATCTTCAACGCTACAATAATCGCATCAAAGGTAGCCGTTCCACCGCCAGCCTGGAGACTATTCACAGCTCCAACAAACATGGATTGCTGAGATGTATCGTATTTCCCTATAGGGAGCTTTATGGTCACCCCACTTGAATAAGAGACAAGACCGATGCTATTGCTTTTGCCTAAATATTTTTGGCCTTTTATCAAAGACTCCTTCAATCGATTAATAGGCGCACCTGCCATACTGCCCGAAACATCGGTTACAAAAACCGCCGCAATGGGCTTGCTGCCGTCTTTCTTCTCTTTCCACACCTTTTGCGCGGAAGACAGAAGGCTTCCATCGACTGCCGCGAGCTCGGATTTGTAATCTTCAAGACCGTTAAAGCCTTTTTGCTGTGCTGTCTTCTGATATTTATCCTGCGTCACGAATTCCGAAAACTTCGCAAGAATTTCCGTTTTATTTTGTGGAAGATCGCCCAATGCATATAAAGGACTGTCATGCCTTACACCGAAGGGGGTAAAAACAAAGCCCGTTTTCAAGTCGGCCGTATTGACATAGGTTTGGTACTCCAGAACAAAACCGTCAAGAGCTCCGGATTTAGCCGCGTCACGCATTTGTATGGTTGTAGATGCAATAAACGGTACATTGGATTGAAATTTTTCAAAACCCTGAACTGCCTTGTCACTCAATATATTCGAGCTATCGAACGTGCCTAGCGCTGTCACAAGAAAATTCAGCCCTGTAGAACTGGCAAATGGATCGGTATAACCCATGGCAAATTCGTTATTGGCAATAGCATCCGTGATGGTTTTCACGTTCACCGAACCATATTTCCCCACTATAGCATCATATTTCGGCTTTGCTATAACAATTCCAGGGACGTTACCGGCAAGACGTTTGGAAACGAGCTGCGTCTTTACGCCGCTTGCCTTGACCATTTCTCCCCACAATTCATTTGAAGGGGTAAAGGCGTCTGGAACATATTTAGCGAATTTAATGTAATCAGCTGCAGTTCCGGAGGCAATATTACGAATTTTAACGGAAGCGGGTTTTCCATTTACGATGATATTGGCTTTGTTAAATTCAGTAGCTGTCTCAGCTAACCAACCGTCAACACCGGTCCCCGATTTCTCTGTAGAGGAGAAAATTTCCACGAAGTTTTCCGTCGTATTGTTCACGGTTACAGGAAACTTGGAGATATCAGGCAAGGAGGCGGCAACATCAATTGGATTAAGGTCTATTTGCCCCTTTACCGGTGTTTCAGTAGCAACGGAGATATCGGAGTAAAACTTTTTCAGTTGTTTCGCTGCATCTTCGGAAGTAATCTGTGTTTTGGATTTTCCGAAATTTGAAGTTAAACTTACCCCTGCATAAACCATGACGAATACGAATATCACAATGATACCTGAAAGCAGGAAAAACTTACTTTTTTTTGGCATTCCTAGCACCTCTTACTGTTTGTAATATTTGGTTTGCTTAATTAAGGAGTCGATCTCCTGAATGCAAGGCATTCCTTCAATGTCTCCAGGCTCCAAGCTATCCAAGCGGGATATTTCCAATATTAACTTGTCTAGCTTTAACAAGATTTCTTCGTTCGTCGCAAGGGAATATTGGATGAAAGCCATAAACTCGTTGTAAACCATAGTTCTCTCTTGAAGAATCTTCGGTGATAATTGGGTTGGCTTTTGACTGATGACGCTTTCGTACTCTGATTCATCAAAAACAAGGAGCCTGTTCAGAATGCTTTTTAAATTGAGATAAAATAGCTTTTCTACCTCTTGGGTCACGGAAATAAACTTTATGTAGCTTAGTTCAGTGGACTCAAATCGCTGATTCAGGATCTCTAGTAAGGTTTCTTTCTTTTTTTCAATTCGTTCCAGCTGCTTTAAAGCAAGAGCAATGTCCTTCTCCAACACTTTTACTTTCCTGTACTGAGACAAAGCCTCCGTATAATCCTCTTGTGTTTTGATCTGTTTCAGGGGCAGCGCGACAGGGGGTCTAAATAACCATACGTAGCTTCCATAGAGCAAAGAAAGCACACTTACGAATAATACAGTTACTCCAATTGCAGTATGGAGAGGGCTTCCGCCTAGCTCTACTCCAAGAAATCCAGGTGAGAGGACTATGATATTAATAACGATCACACTGATAATTAGTCCCAGTAGTTTTATGTACTTAATGATTACACCCCCTATGTATACTACGTAACTAACAACTTCCAGTGCTTCTCGAATGGTTAAGACCCGTGACCCAGTCCCTTCTTGATTTCACTTCCTTTTCTATTTTACCAAAAAAAGTTAGTGAGTTGTTGTTTTTATTGTCGAGTTGGGACAGAAAAAGGAAATTTAACCAAAATGAGTGCGTCATCAATACAGTATTCATAGTTATGAATACCCTGGCCATATTCCGGAGATCTCTCCCCATCACATGCTTCGCGTATTAACGGAAGCGCTACTTCTTCCCATAATGAATGAATCATGCATTAGTGGAAGTATTCGTTCCCCTATGGCATGGAAAGCACGACAAACAGAGAAATAACGGAAGACCTCGCTCCGTTCTCTCTCTGTTTGTCGCATAGTGTTCATCATTCGGCTCAGATAGCGGAATCCCGACTTCCGCTATTGTCTTACATTGAAGCCTGCAGATTAAATAACGGAATTTTCAGTTCCGCCTCGTCTTCTTATACTTTTCAGCGATTTTCATCATGTTTTTTTCTCCTAAACATTATTAGGCCAACGATAAGTACAACGGGAATCCCTAAAAATAATATGATGTTATTCCAATGAATAAACAATTATTGTACCTCCTTAAAGTTATTCAACTAAGATCAGAGGATCAATCAAAACAATGAATGAAATTATTTCAACTTCTTATTTAACATAACTTCATCATCTACTATATAGTTGCTTCGTACATATGTATTAATTGCAGCCTCGTTATCACTGCCTGTTAATACCTTGATTGTTTTGACACCACGCAAAGAAAGCTGCTCTTCAAGAAAGGAAAGCAAGGATGTAGCAACGCCCTTCCTTCGTGCAGCTTCCTCAACATACATTTCAGTTATTTCACCATAAGCATCCTTGTAGCAAAAAGATTTGAAGCTTTGAGCACAGGCAAAACCAATTACTTCGTCCGATAGGGTAGCCACGGCAACCAACTCATTGCAACTTTTCAAGCTCTCAACTATCTCCGTCACAGGACGTTTGTCTCCCCCATTAAACTTAAAATTTAAGCTGGAGAGCACATCCGCATCGTTTATAGTTGCCAATCTTACATGAATAATCATTAATTTCACCCATTTCTGAAAATAAGACGCTCCATTTCAATTTTATACTTCGCCTAACTTGGGAAGTTATCCTCTATTTATCCGTAAACCTGCCATTAAAATTAATTCTATGTACCTCGCCACCACAACATCCTTTACTGTACTGGAACCTAGAAGTACTCTTTTTGGGAGTGAAAAATGGTCTAGCAAAAAATCGGAATATTGGTACTTTTATATTGCCAATATTCTTTGTATCCTAAATTACTAGTTACATGTATAAGGATAACAAAAAGGAGACAACGCCCATGAAAGTTGAACCCGTAATTTTGCAAGGAGAAAGGGTAATTCTTGTTCCAATGGAATCTGCCCATACTAACCCGCTTTATGAAGCGCTGAAGGATCCGGAAATATGGACGTATTCCCCTCCCGGTATGCGAAGTATAGACGATATGAAAAATTATGTGGATACTGCTTTAGAGGAACGAGCTAGAGGGGATGCCCTGCCTTTTGTCATTCGCGACCTGGAAACTGATCGTCTGGTAGGGACGACTAGATTTGCTGACATTTCCGCCCAGCATCGACATCTGGAAATCGGTTGGACAGCACTTGCCCGAGAAGTTTGGAGAACACGAGTGAATACCGAGTGCAAATATTTACTGCTGCAGCACTGTTTTGAGACATTGGGTACGGTCCGAGTGCAGCTTAAAGCCGATTCACGCAATACCCGCTCATTAAGAGCAATTGAGCGTATTGGCGCTATTTCGGAAGGAATACACCGAAGTCATCGAATTTTGAATGATGGCTACATCAGAGACACAGTCTACTATAGCTTTATAGTATCAGACTGGCCCGAAGCGAAAATGAGGCTAGAAAAGATGCTGGTAGATTAGACTACCAGCGGCAACGAATTCTCCTAGAGACCCTCTAATATTGAGGGTCACCTTTGATTTCAATTCGATTTCCCTCAGGATCAATAATAACTCCTATAGTCCCCCATTTGAAACTTTTTACCTCAACATTTACTCCACGTGCTTCGATCTCTGAAACGGCTAAGTCAAAATTATTAACGTTGAATCGGACTACAATCGGATTTTGTGATCTTGTTTTTTCTTTATCAGAAGCCACACCCTTGTCTTCAAGCATGAGATAACTGCCGCCGAAATCCAATATGGCTAAGTCCTCACCACGTTGACGGATTTTCATACCAAGTTGAACAGAATAAAAGCTTAATGCGGTTTCGTAATCCTCACAGAACAGAATAATACCCGTTTCTCTAATGTCCATTAGATATCACCTCAATTGGTTTGTTTACTCATCATAATGGATTTGCTTAAGGAAAACGTCAGTACAATGCAGTATCAGCATCTACGACTTAAGTCTCACAATGACCTTTTTTAAAAGACCGCAACTATTATTCAATTGCCTTGTTCAAGCTTCTTTGAAGCCGCTTCTCTAGATTCGTACGCAATTCAGGCCATTCTTCGGCGAGAATGGAGTAATAGGCTGTATCCCGGATAGATCCATCACTAGCAGGAACATGTGCCCTGCGGACACCTTCAAAAGTTGCCCCAAGACGTTGTATGGCAGACCGAGAACGTGCGTTGCGAGCATCAGTCTTTAGCGTAACTCTAATCGTATGCAGGATTCGAACGCATGGGTAAGCATCAGGAGCTTTAATTGGATTTAATATACCATACAGTCAAGATCAGTCGAAGTATTTTAAAGCATCCACTCCAAATTATAAATGAGTCAATCCGAGTAATAGTGAGACTTATCCGGTTCCTAGAAAAAAATCACAAAAAATTGTATTGACACCTTCAACTCTTAGTGGTAGCATTCTAAATCTGTCACTTCAAAATAGAAATGGAGGTATATGTTAGTGATAACAGTAAATGGAATCAAAAAATCGTACCTGGTAGCCAAGCGCCCATCGGGTCTAAGGCATGTTATGAAATCGTTATTCCACCGAGAATACACAGTTGTGGAAGCGCTTCAAGACATTTCATTTTCCATCGCTCCCGGTGAAATTGTCGGTTACATCGGACCTAACGGCGCCGGTAAATCGACCACCATTAAGATCATGAGCGGCATTCTCGTCCCTGATCAGGGCACTTGCACGATCATGGGCTACACCCCTTGGCTTGATCGCGTCCCTTATGTAAAGAACATCGGAGTCGTGTTTGGACAGCGTACTCAGCTATGGTGGGATGTGCCGGTCATGGATTCATTCGAGCTGCTGCGGGATATCTATAACATTCCACATAAGGAATACAAAGATAATCTCACCCTGCTTATTGAAACTTTAGATCTGAACAGCATCATCCATACGCCGGTTCGGCAGCTGAGCCTCGGCCAACGGATGCGCTGCGAAATCGCGGCCTCTCTCCTTCATAGTCCCAGCATACTGTTTCTGGATGAACCTACTATTGGCCTCGATGCCGTTTCCAAGATCGCTGTTCGCCATTTTATTAAGACGATCAATAAGGAAAAGCACGTCACAGTCATCCTCACCACCCACGATATGAACGATATCGAAGCGCTCGCCGACCGGATTTTGTTAATCGGAAAAGGAAACCTGCTTTATGATGGTAGTGTTCAGGGCTTGCGCAGCCGATTTGGAACACGAAGGACGATAACGGCTGACTATCGCGAGAATAGCATACCTATAAATATTCCAGGAGCATCCTTGCTGTCCTGGACACCCGACCGGGCGATTCTAAGTGTAGATACAGATCAGGTCATGATGTCGGAGGCGCTCACTAAGCTGTCCTCGCAGGTCGAGCTGCTGGATGTCACTATCGATACACAGCCGATAGAAGATATCATTGTTCAAATGTATAAGGAGTACCAGCTATGATGAAAGCGTACATATCCGTTTTCAAGCTGCGTATCAGCAACGGGCTGCAATACCGTGCCGCAGCATTAGCAGGCATCGGCACTCAATTTTTCTTTGGCTTCATGTTTATAATGATCTTTGAAGCGTTCTACGCTCATGCTATTCAAGAGCCGCCTATGACGCTTTCACAAGTCATAACCTATACGTGGCTCAAGCAAGCATTCCTTGTTTTTATCGTCTTGTGGCTTAGGGATAATGAGTTGTTCCAGCTTATAACCAGCGGCAATATAGCCTATGAATTGTGCAGACCCAATGACATCTACGGTTTCTGGTATGCCAAGCTTCTTGCCCAGCGATTATCAAGCGCCCTGCTTCGCTGTTTTCCGATCCTGATCGTTGTGTTTTTCCTGCCAGCCCCCTACGGACTTCAATTACCTCCTGATTTCATCTCGTTCCTGCTTTTTCTCGCTGTGCTTATCGTCGGATTATTAATGATCATAGCCATCTCGATGCTGATTTACATCTCTGTATTTGTAACGATGTCTCCTTCCGGCTCATTATTGCTGTTTAGTGTGTTCGGGGAATTTCTCGCCGGACTCATTATTCCCGTTCCTCTTATGCCAGGATGGATGCAGCAAATCGTATATTTGCTCCCGTTTCATTGGACTGCTGATTTTCCATTTCGCGTGTTTACAGGCAATCTTTCCAAATCCGAAGCTGTGACTGGGCTGGGCATTCAGATCGTATGGTTGGCCGCACTAATTACCTTCGGTAAATTCGCTATGAGCAAAGCGCTTAAACGTGTTGTTGTACAGGGAGGGTAATCCGAATGAAACTTTATTTTCAGTACATGCTGCTCCTGTTCAAATCGCAATTGCAGTATCGAGCTTCATTCCTGCTGCTAACACTCGGGCAGTGCCTGACACCTTTTACAGTGTTTGCCGGTCTGTACTTTATGTTTGAAAGATTCGGACAGATCGAAGGATGGACGTTCTATGAGGTGGCTTTATGCTTCGCAGTAACGCATATGGCTTTTTCAATTACGGAATGCTTTGCGCGGGGGTTCGACGTTTTCTCCAGTCTTGTCATAAGCGGTGACTTTGATCGACTGCTCGTTCGGCCCAGGAGCACCGTCGTTCAGGTATTCGGTTCCCGCTTCGAATTTGCTAGAGTAGGACGTTTGTTTCTGAGTTTCATTGTTTTAATCTGGGCTACCTTCAATATCCAGATCGATTGGACGCTGCTTAAACTTATAGCACTTCTATTGATGATTGCGGGGGGAGTCGCTATATTTACCGGTATTTTCATTCTAGCTGCCTCTATCTGCTTCTGGACGGTACAGGGGCTGGAAATAGCTAACATATTCACCGACGGCGGACGCGAGATGACGCAATATCCATTGAACATTTACCACAAATGGGTAAGCCGTTTTTTCACCTTTGTCATTCCATTCGGTTGCGTAAACTACTTACCGCTGTTATACATTCTCGGCCGTGATGGTGAAAGACATGCGCTGTATGCTTTTATCCCGTTGGCTGGAGTTATCTTCCTTGTGCCCTGCCTGTATGTGTGGAAAATCGGGGTGGCTCATTACCGCTCGACAGGCTCTTGATGGATGAAGACTCCCAGCTTAATAATCGGCTATTCTCTGTAATATAAGTAAGCGTCAAATGTCCTTGGCGAGCGACTTTGACGCTTATATTTCTCCATCATTTTAATTGGTTAAACTATGTCCTTTGAGTTTGGAACACAAATACAGGCCCATTCCACCTACTATTTTGTATCATTTCCTCTTGGAATGTACCGTCACTCTTGTATTCTTTAATCACATTCCTCCAGAACTCATAAGCATTTTTATTAGACAAAGTTTGCCTGATCTCCCAAGTACCATGAAACTGTTCAAATAACAAAAGGGCAACTTCTTTGCCCACTCCCTTCCGTCTGTATTTCCGCATAATAAAGAAGTCGGATATTACGTTTGTCACCTCTGCCGAACTGAGTTTCATGTATTCTGTAGGAACATCGAGACTCACCAAAGCAAATCCCGCAATCTCCCCATCCACTTTGACTATAAAGGGGCGCCGATATTCATCTGTCCATTGATGGTCAAAGTATTTGTATAAGTAGAATCCATGATTGTTTAAAGCATGTCCATCAAATTCACTGCTGTCATAACGGTACAACTGAATAAGATTATACAGAATGGTTTTATCTTCATATGGAAGTAAAGATAATTCTATTTTCATGTATGAGCACTCCCTCCTATAATTAGCGATAGTTTACCATATCCGATGTAGTAGAGTACGTTTATAACTAAAAAATACAAAAACATCGTATCTTTTTCGATGCGATGTTTTTGTTTATGAAAATATTCCTTCACTACGTACTATTTTCTGACCTTTAACATCCGGACGATAGCCGAGGCAGCTTCAGCGCGGGTGGATAGCACCTGAGGAGCAAATTTCTTGTCAGTAATTCCCCCCACAATGATGATCCCGGTCTCCTCGGCTGTGGATACCGCGATTTTCGCCCAATCCGGAATATCCGCTTCGTCGGCATAGTTGGTCTTACTCGCTTTGCCAGCAGGGAGACCGGAGGAACGGATGACCATAGCAATCATTTCAGCGTGAGTAATGTTCGCATTCGGCCGAAATGTGCCATCCTCATAACCGCTTATTATTCGGAGCTGTACAGCCTGTGCCACCGGTTGGACGGCCCAAACTCCGATTTCGTCCTTATCCTCGAAAGCAAGCGTAGTACCCTCCACCACCGGTTTCAATCCTCTTATGAGCATGGCCGTAAACTCGGCGCGTGTTACACTCGCATTCGGCCTGAAGGTGCCGTCCGCGTAACCGTTAACGAATCCGAGATCCACTGCTTTCGCGATCTCCACGCTCGCCCAATGTCCCGAGATATCGGAAAAGTTTGACGTAACGCTAGTATCCCGAGCTGGAAGCTTGCTACCTGGAATTCCACTTACGGTTACGGTACAATCTGCGATGAATCCCCCATCCTCCGCCTTCACGGTTATTTTTGCCGTACCCGCTGCGATCCCTGTAACTTTTCCCGTACTATCCACCGCAGCCACTGCACTATCGCTGCTGCTCCATTTCACCTGTTTGTTCGTTGCTTTCTCAGGGACAATCGATGCCGTCAATGCTTCGCTGTCTCCCGCTTGCAGGTTCAATGTTTTCTTATTCAAGCTGACGCTGCTTGCGGCGACAGTGCCAAGCGCGTACAATATTTTCCTTCCTGCCACATAGACCGTACCATCGCTTCCGGCAGCAGGGATTTTATCTCCAATTCCATCGGCGACATATCCCCATTTTACTTTCCCAATTGTGTCAATCGCATAGAGTACATTGTTATCTGATGCCGCATAGATCATATTTTCATCTGCTGTCACCGGAGTTTTAATTAGCTTAACATTATTGCCAATGTCCAAAAACCATTTCCTTGTACCAATCGGATTCTCGGCAACCAGTTTCTTATCAAACGCGATATAATAAGTCCCGTCAGCTCCGGCACCCGGCGCGGATAAGGATCGAAAATCATTCGTCGTCCATTTATTCGTGCCATCCGGATTAATAGCATAAAATGCAGCTCCCTTATTGATTGTATAGGATCCGGCATAAATGCTACCCTCACTTCCAATCAGAGGAGAAGCAACTATCGGCTGCGTACTAAATGTCCATTTCTTGACTCCATTCGGTTTGATCGCATAAAGGTTGCCGCCGGTTGCTCCGACATAAATCGTTCCATCCGATCCAACGGCGGGAGAAAATACGGTGGCGCCTTCTGTAATATAATCCCATTTGGGCTTCCCGTCCGGATTAATGGCATACAGTCTTCGGTTGTCGGATCCTCCTGCGAAGATCGTACCATCTCCCCCAATGGCCGGTGAAGAAAACACTTCAAGGGCCTTGATACTATTCCCACCCCTTATGAACTCCCATTTCACTTTTCTCCCGATCGGATCAATGGCATACAATTTATGAGTACTGGTAGAATTATCCATAACATTTACGTAGATCGTACCATCTGAGCCAATAACCGGTGTGCCATAGGGTGCAGCCCCCAATAAAGTCTCCCACTTTTTCGTTCCGTCCGGGTTAATCGCATACAGCTTTTTATTGTCCGCACCCACATAGATCGTTCCATCTGAAACAATCACAGGGGAAGTGGATATGTTAGCCTCAATGTTATTGAACTCCCAACGTACTACTGCTGTCGGATATCCCTTAGGATCAAGTTTTGGATCGAGCCCTTCAATCGCTGCGGCAGAGCTGGGGAGCAGTCCTGAAACCGACACAACAGCCGATAAGGCAAATACCCCTATTTTCCATCTAAGGTTTAAAATGCGGATCAACTCCTTTTCCAGCTCATTCGATTTCACAGCAATGCCCTACATGACGCCGTCAATAGCTGTTTTCACGTTTTAAGTCTTTGATCAATAACAAGCTTCTCCTTATTTGGTTTTTGTCTCATTCAAGCTATCCTTAGCGGTTGGATCCCCATTATCAAAAAAAGAAGTGTCCAAAAGCCTCGCATAAATATACGGGTTTAAATTAGGGCTTTGTACATGAATTTTGACTTTTTCAAGACCTTCTACATTATAAATCAGCCGCTTTACATTGTCCTCCGGACTAACGGTTTGCTTATCGAGGACAGTGAGGGCTGCGTTTCCTGCAGAATCACTCGCGTTATAGAGCGCAAAGTCCACCTCATGTTCTCCGGGACTTATGACGGCAGCATCCAGGACAAGGCGCTTATATTTTCGGTCAATTGTAAAAATAACATCTCCGTACTGGTCAATCTTTAAAACTTCCTGAAACTTTTTATTTTTCACCAACGTTTCTTTCGGGTCTTTGGACAGAATGGCATAGATGTTGTCAATCTCCATCGGCATGGCAAAGATCGGCGTTTTTTCTCCCGGCTTGCCTCCAATGTAAATTTTTTGGCTCGCAGCATCATAATCAATTTGTATTTTTAACGCTTCAGCCAAGGCACGGACAGGCAAATAATTGCTTCCTTCATAATGAATCGCCGTTAGCGGGTTCCCGGATTCGTCTTTGGGCTGCCATAAATCTCCTTTTAGCACAAATGACACACCGCGGTTAAAAAATGCGTTGATCGGCTCCAAATTGACCGCCGCATAAGCAGATCCAAAAGAGCTGGAAATAACAGCGGTAATAAATACTAGAATCATAACCATTTTCTTATTCAATTACTTTCACCCTTTCGTCTTATATTCAGATTCATTCTAAAGCAGGGAGCGCTTCAAAAGCGCTTCAAAATGGGGAATTTATGTTCACTTCTTAGCTTTCAGCAGATTCATTATGGCGGTTATCGACTCGCCGCGGGTAGCAGTAACATAGAAAAGAGACCAGCATAAAGCGTTTTCCTTTTAAACATGGCAAAACCCCTTTCAATAATTGAGCCGCGGGGCAAGAGAATCCCCCTTCAAATACATATTAAAGAAGGGAACGCTTCTAAATCGTTTCAAATCAGCAGCATCATCTAACCATCTATTCCATTTGCATAAGAACGGAACCAAGATAAACAGTTATAGTTAGCTACTTGTCTTATAGCTTTATCCTCTGCGCGATACATATTGTATCAATCAAGACGTGACCCTACCGTTTCTCCCACAGAAGCAGTAGTGTATGATCACCGGAATTATCGAGAAAGTAGATCCTCATTCAAATAATGATCAATTTCGTCCAAAACTTTACGGGAAATATTTTTGGATTGAGCGACCTCGGCTGCAAGCTGCGGCATCTGACGTGCAGTGACAGCTCGGCACAACCCGTTAAGCTCGTGGCAATGGTCAAAATATTGTTGTTTGCCCGACTTTCGGTAAAGCTCTTCATTCAACAAGTGCGCAGCGGTCTGATGTTCAAGCGATTCAGGATTCAGCTTCCACATTGCGTAGCGAATAGATGCCTGTTCTTTTAGACCGGAATTTTGCTCGAATATTCGCTCCAGTCTGTTTGTTGCTTCGTCGAGACTTATCCAGCCTAAACCTGTCTTCAATTGCCACAGCAGCACAAGGAGGCTGATCCGCATATCTTTTCGCCTAAGCATATTTGCGATATGCAGAGCTTCTTCCGCTGCCTCCACAGCACTTTCATATTGATTCTGGCGCTGCCTCAGCAAGCTCATGAAATAGAGAGTTTCGCATTTGAAATACGGGGTGTGCAGTTGTTTGAACAGCCGTATCGAGCATCCGAGCAAAAGATCGGCCTCCTCCAGCCGATGCTGAGCCAAAAGGTTGCGACCTTCAAAACTGAGCATGATGGCCACGACTCGCCAATCCTTGATCGCAACGGCTTCTTCAAGACAAAAGACGATACATGGTGACGCCTGCGCATGTTGTCCGAGATACCAATAGTACTTCCCTAACATTCCAAAAGCATTAGCGAAGCCCATACGGTCTCCTATCGAATTGCTGATTTCCATCTTATCCACTATGAGGTCAAAAGCCCGATCCATTTCATCCATATCCATATACACCAAGGCCAAGATGCCCATGGCTTGCTGGATGGAATACTTATCCCGGTTCTTAGTTGCTAGCCGGATCTGTTTCTTGATCCAAATAATCGCTTGGTCGTATTTGCATTGGTCATAAAACAGATGTCCTATTATTCCAAAGAATCGGCAATCCTCGTGGGATTGATTTTCGACATGAGACAACCCCATTCTTTTCCTCAGATAAAAGAATACCTTGTCATAATTACCCCTATAGTAATGAAGAATGCCTAGCGTCACATAAACGGAAATCAGTCCGGAATGATCCTCCAACAGCTCAAAGCTGCGCATCGCTCGTTCCATATGAACTCTCGCTTCTTCATATTTACCTTGCAACCGCAAACAATTCCCGAGCGCTACGTCGCATACGGATCGTTCTCTGAGCGATGCGGAATTTCCTGACCGCTCAAGCCATTGTTTGTATGTCTTTTCCGCTTCGATCCAATCCCCCATCATGATACAAGCTTCGCCTAATTTCATCAGAATGGGTAAAATTTGTTCCGATGGCAGCAGCTTGCAAAGCTTTCGGTAATATTGGATTCTCGTTTCATTGGCATAGATCTTCTCCTCAGCGGATGCAGCCATTTCATAATAAGGAACCGCCTCACTACCCATTCCTGCGAGTTCGTAATGAAAGGCGATTTCCGCGGCAAGAGGCTCAGGCAGTCTGTGATGAAAAACAATCAGGCCATTGGCAATCTGCTGATGATAATAGCGGAGTATACTGTCGTTCTTCAATGTGTACGCGACTCCCCTTAGGAGTTCATGCGTAAAATCGTACTGACCGTCCCCCAATTCATGCATAACTTTCAGCTTCACCAACTGCACCATAATTTCAAGTACAGTTTTCTCTTTCGACTCTAAAACAAGTGCCATAAATTCCGGAAACACCGGCCTTCCGACAGCCGCTACAGCTGAAATAAGCTGTATGCATTCCTCTGAAAGCCTGTTTAAGCGGTTTTCTATAGCGGATTTCACCAAAGGCGAAAGCCGCAATTCACTCTTGTTGCTGCTTGTTTGCCATTCCCTCATCGTCTCGACAATGAATAGCGGATTTCCGCCCGTTTCCGTGTATAAACTGGATGAGTTAAGGTCCGCTAACGAATTGCCCACAATAGCGGCCATCAGTCGTTTCGTATCCTCCTCGCTGAAAGGGGCAAGCTCGATTTCCGTTAGGTTCCGTTCAAGCCGAAGTCCTGTGAAAAAACGCCCTATTGCATCGTCTGCCAACTCATCTGTTCTCATCGTCGCGATCACGAAGAGTTTGGCTTTCGAGCCGCCGCGAAGGAGATAGGAAATAAGCTGGAGCGTTTCCTTGTCGCTCCATTGAATATCATCAAGGATGAGCAGCAGCGGTTGTTGATCAAGCAGCATCCGTTCTATCGCTTCATACCACTTATTCAGCTGCCAATTTTCCTGAATCGGGTTCGGCATCGGCAAGTCCGGATAGCGTTCATACAATTCCGGCAGCAATCGAGCTAGCTCCGACAGCCATACCGGGCTCATCTGTGGCAACGGAATGCTTCTGAGCCAATTTGTTACCGGAGTGTAGGATAGCGACCTTACCGTTGGATAGCATCCGGCAAAAGCCGTTTGTATCCCTTGGCTTTCTAGCCAACCCTTAAATTCCATCGCCATTCTGGTTTTTCCAATTCCCGACTCTCCTTTCAGCACAAGCAAGGAGGTTCTGCCCGCCTTAGCCTGCTGCCAAACACTCAGCATACTTCCCCATTCATCGATTCTGCCGATAAACGGAGTTTGTCTGTATGCGATAGTCGAATTATCGCCTCCGCTCTGCGCGAGTCTTTGAAACAACTGCTGAGTCTCCCCCGCAGGAGCAATGCCAAGCTCGGCTTCAAAAACGCAGCACAATTGCTCATAAATTTGCACAACACCGGCCATATCTTTGTTCAAGGCTTTTAGCCGCATCAACGTACGATAAGTTTCCTCCCTTAATTTATTTTGGGCCAGCAGTTTATTCGCGAAAATTAAGGCCGAGGAGTATTCCCGCTGACTTTCCATCATAGAAATGAGTTTGTCGAGCACGTCTAAATACGTTTGCGCCAACAATTCCCGCTTTGCATTAAGCCATTCCTCATAAAATCCGGGGAGTAGCTCGCCTCGGTACAGTTCTTCCGCTTGACGCAGCTCATAGAGAGTTTTTCCTTGAGCCGCCTGTTCAAACTCGTGCACATCCGAATAGCAGGGCAGTTCATTATTCCAATGCATGTAAGACGAAGTAATTTGGAGATGGCGGTTTATTTGTGGGAAGCATTTTCGAAGATCATGAATGAGTTTACGCAGATTGGAAAGAGCTTGTTTCTCGGTGGAATCCGGCCAAAAGTCAAAGGCAATCTGTCTCCTGCTTTGGGGTATGTCAAAAGCCAGAATCAAGTACGCCAACAGCAGCCCGACCTTTTTGCCGGGAATTGTTGGTATGGTCTCGTCATCGAAGGTGATTTTCAAACTGCCTAATAATTGAAAACGGCAACCTGTCAAAATGACAACCCCCAATCCTGCATGTTCTACTTTCTTTTATCTAAACCATATCTCAGACAGTCAGTCAATAGTCGACTAGTACTAATGTTATGGAATTAGGTATGGTTGATGGACTATCAAGGCTGGAAGCTCCGTTGCTACCTTCCGTCAACTACGATTTCCCGGTATAGGAGACACATTAACTAAAAAGCACTCCTATATTGGCTGGTCATGAAATACAACATTTCATGACCAGCCGCTAGGAGTGCCTTTGTTGTTAAATGAATGGATCGTAATTTAGGGATCGCACTTACTTGTTATTGTCCATCCATTGGAAATGGAAGCTTCCTTCTTTATCAAGACGTTGGAACGTATGAGCCCCGAAATAATCCCTTTGTGCTTGCAGTAAATTAGCTGGCAGCCTCTCCGATCGATAGCTGTCATAATAAGCTAAAGCAGAAGCAAAAGCAGGAACCGGAATTCCTCTGGTTACGGCAATCGTTATGACTTTTCTCCAAGCATCCTGATAGTTTTCAACGATACCGTTGAAGTATTCGTCCAAGAACAGGTTGCTTAAAGCGGGGTTTCGGTCATAGGCATCCTTAATATTTTGCAGGAATCTTGCACGGATAATACATCCACCGCGGAATATCATCGCAATGCTGCCATAGTTCAGATCCCAGTTGTATGCGTCAGAAGCAGCTCTCATTTGTGCAAAGCCCTGAGCATAGGAAGCTATTTTACTAGTATACAAAGCTTTGCGAACTGCTTCGATAAATTCATTAGGGTCCCCTTCATAACCGGATACCGCAGGACCACTCAACAGCTTGCTAGCGGCTACGCGTTCTTCTTTCATTGCGGAGATAAACCGCGCGAACACGGATTCAGTTATGATGGACAATGGAACGCCCAGATCCAATGCACTTTGGCTAGTCCATTTACCTGTTCCTTTTTGCCCTGCCGAATCAAGAATTACATCCACCATCGGTTTGCCTGTATCGGGATCTGCCTTCTTGAAAATATCGGCTGTAATTTCGATCAAGTAGCTATCCAGCTCGCCATTGTTCCATTCTGTGAAAATGTCATGCAGTTGGCTTGTACTCAAGTTCAGTACATCCTTGAGTAGATGATAGGCTTCGCCAATAAGCTGCATATCGCCGTATTCGATGCCGTTGTGTACCATTTTGACATAATGGCCTGCGCCATCTGCTCCAATATAAGTCGAGCAAGGATCGCCATTCACTTTGGCAGAAATGGCTGTCAGGATCGGCTCAACCAGCTCATACGCATCTTTTTGCCCACCAGGCATAATTGCTGGGCCTTTCAATGCGCCTTCTTCTCCTCCAGAAACGCCTGCGCCGATGAAGCGGAAGCCTTGAGCCTGAAGATCCTTGTTTCTGCGCTGTGTATCAGGGAAATATGCGTTTCCGCCGTCGATCAGAATATCTCCTTGATCCAGGTATGGCACCAGCTGATTAATAGTATCGTCAGTAGGTTGGCCCGCTTTGACCATAATGAGGATTTTACGCGGTTTCTCCAGCGACTGGACGAATTCTTCTACGTTGTAGGTGCCAACGAAATCTTTTCCTTGCGCTTCTGCCAATAGTTCATTTGTTTTCTCGGCTGAACGGTTATACACCGCAACCGAGAAACCCTTGCTTTCGATATTCAAGGCGAGGTTTTTACCCATGACGGCCAAACCGACCACGCCAATTTGTTGTTTTTTCACAAGTAGCTACCTCCCTGTCATTACTGTCCGGCTGTAGATAAGCGTTTTAAGAGCTCAGCTTTTTGCTCCTCAAAACCAGGCTTGCCAAGCAGTGCAAACATATTGATTTTGTACGCCTCTACGCCAGGTTGATCGAACGGGTTAACCCCAAGCAGCAAGCCGCTGATGCCGCAGGCTTTCTCGAAGAAATAAACCATTTCGCCGTACGTATACTCATTGAGCTCATCCAATTCAACAATCAGATTAGGTACGCCGCCATCGACATGTGCAAGCCGCGTGCCCTCTGCTGCCTTCTTGTTCACTTCATCCATTGTCATTCCTGCAACAAAATTCAATCCGTCCAGATTACCGGAGTCCTCTTGGATAGTAAATTCGACTTTCGCTTTCTTCACCGAAAGCACTGTCTCGATGAGATCGCGTCGACCTTCTTGAACATATTGGCCCATGGAATGCAAATCGGTCGTGAAATCGACGGATGCCGGATATAGCCCTTTTTGGTCCTTCCCTTCGCTTTCACCAAACAGCTGCTTCCACCATTCGGAAACAAAATGCAGAGAGGGCTCAAAGTTAGCAAGCAGCTCAATTGTTTTACCTTTACGGTAAAGAGCGTTACGAACAGCCGCATACTGATAGCTCTCATTTGAAGCTAGATCGGGATTATTGTATTTCTTAGCAGCAGCCGCTGCTCCTTCCATCATTTGATCGATGTTGAGTCCGGCAGTTGCAATCGGCAGAAGCCCTACCGCTGTAAGCACGGAATAACGTCCGCCTACATCATCGGGAATGACGAAGGTTTCATAGCCTTCTTCATCGGCAAGTTTTTTGAGTGCGCCTTTCGATTGGTCGGTTGTCGCGAAGATGCGTTTGCGTGCTTCCTCTTTACCATATTTCTTTTCCATATAATCACGCAAAATACGGAATGCAATGGCCGGTTCCGTCGTCGTGCCCGACTTGGAAATAACATTTAGGGAAATATCTTTGCCCTCAAGCAGCTCCAATAAATGAGTGATATACGTTGAGCTGATATTTTGACCGGCAAAATACACCTCCGTATTGCCCTTCATTTGGTTATGGAAAGTATGGGATAGCGCTTCAATCGCCGATCTTGCTCCCAAATAGGAACCACCGATACCAATTACGATGAGAGCTTGAGAATTGCTGCGAATGCGTTGCGCGGCGTCTTTAATTCTCGCAAATTCTTCTTTATCATAATCAAGCGGCAGATTAACCCAGCCCAAATAATCGGATCCAGGGCCCTGCTTCTCATGCAGCATATTGTGAGCTACCTTCACGAACTCACTGAAATTATCCACCTCGTGCTGCTGGATAAACGATAGCGCATTGAAGTAATCGAATGAAATTGTCATTTGAATTGTTCTCCTTTAAACCCTTTTATAATAAAGTGCAGCTTAAAGTTGCGTTGTTTTTTTCCAATCGGCAGCAAATTTCTCCATGCCTTGATCCGTTAGAGGATGTTTGGACATTTGTTCGATGACTGAGAAAGGAATTGTTGCGATATGGGCACCAGCCATGGCTACGCGTGTTACGTGGTCCGGATGACGGACAGATGCCGCGATGATTTGTGCATCCAGGTTATGTGTACGGAACAATTCAGCGATTTTCGAGACGAGTAGAACGCCATCTTCCGAAATATCATCCAAACGGCCCAGGAACGGGGATACATAAGTTGCGCCAGCGCGAGCTGCCAAGAGTGCTTGGTTCACAGTGAAGATCAATGTTACGTTTGTCTTAACACCTTTCTTCGTCAGGTAACGGCATGCCTCCAAGCCTGCCAACGTCATCGGGAGCTTAATGGTAATGTTTTTGTCATTGTTGTTGATTTTGATCAGTTCATTCGCTTGTGCGATCATGTCCTCAGCTGTTTCTGCATCAGGTGTTACTTCGGCCGAAACGGATTCAACCTCAGGTACTTCGCGCAAAATCTCAGCGATGCGATCTTCGAATTTCACGCCTTCTTTGGCAATCAAAGATGGGTTTGTCGTAACACCGGACAAAAGACCTGTTTTATAAGCTTTTTTGATATCTACCAGATTAGCCGTGTCGATAAAAAATTTCATAGTTATTACCTCCGTTTTTTATGGGTATAATTTAACATTCAAACTATAGTTTAACTGTTTTTTTTGTTTTCTTCCACTTCCTACAGTAATTCTTTCGTCAAACGAACTACATTATCCACGGAGAAGCCAAAGTATTCCAACACCTCAGGACCTGATCCCGAAGCTCCGAATGTATCGATTGACAATACACTGCCGCTTGCTCCTGTGTATCGTTCCCAACCAAGCGAAATGCCAGCTTCGATAGCTAAACGCTTTGTCACAGAATCAGGAAGCACCGATTGCTTATAAGCTTCAGATTGACGGTTGAACAGCTCTCGGCTTGGCATGGCAACTACGCGTACAGAAATATTATCCTTCTCAAGCTCAGCCTTCGCGTTCACGGCCAAGGAAACTTCAGAACCGGTGGCAATCAGGATGACATCCGGCTGATTATTCGTTTCCGTCAGCACATATGCTCCTTTGGTTACTCCGTCTATATTGCCTTTGGTCGCCTCATAGATAGGCA
This sequence comes from Paenibacillus radicis (ex Xue et al. 2023), assembly GCF_024722015.1. Lineage (GTDB taxonomy): Bacteria > Bacillota > Bacilli > Paenibacillales > NBRC-103111 > Paenibacillus_S. Next base: position 254,251 of record NZ_JANQBD010000002.1, read on the forward strand.
GGTTCTGTCTGCTCAGCACCAGGGCTACCGGACCTTCATTTTGCTGCAAGGCGTAGGCCCATGCACTTGCCGTTTCATTGGCATCGGTTGGACGTATCACCGTAAGCCCTGGAATGGTACGCAAAGCTGCCAGGTGCTCAACGGGCTCATGTGTGGGTCCATCCTCTCCGACAGCCACTGAATCATGGGTAAATACGTAAATAACAGGCAGTTTCTGCAGAGCAGCCAGTCGAATCGACGGGCGCAAATAGTCGCTAAACACGAAGAACGTGCTTACGAATGGTTTCACGCCGCCGTGCAGCGCCATACCGTTGCCAGCTGCACCCATTGCATGCTCGCGAACGCCGAAGTAGATATTACGTCCCGAATAAGATTCAATGGCAAATACTTGCTCACCGCTAATATCGGTCATAGTGGAATGGGACAAGTCCGCGCTGCCACCGAAAATCGAAGGAACCGATTTAACGAAATGATTGATCGCTTGACCGCTTGCTACACGTGTTGAAATCGACTTGGAAGAATCAAAGGTAAGAATGTCTGCTGCATCGATTACGACAGCACCACCAATGACTTGTTCAAGCTCCGTGCCAAGTGCAGGATGCTGTACTTTATAGGAGCTGATCAATTGATTCCACGCTGCTTCTTTGGCCTCGCCATTTTGTTTGAGCTGCGCAAAATGGGCTTTCACTTCTGCCGGAACCGTGAATTCTTCCTCATACTTCCAACCGTAAGCTTCCTTGGTAGCTTTCCCTTCTTCTTTGCCGAGCGGAGCACCATGCGCTTTATTTGTTCCCGCTACTTTGCTTCCGTATCCGATAATCGTCCTGATTTCGATAATCGTCGGCTGGGAATCATTTTGCTTGGCTGCTTCAATAGCTTTAGCAATTTGCTCGATGTCATTGCCGTCTTCAACTCTCAAATACTGCCAATTTGCGGATTCTGCTCTTTTTTGCATGTTCTCCCCAAAGGAAAGATTGAGATCGCCGTCCAGGGAAATGTCGTTGGAATCGTACAATACAACCAATTTGCCCAGTTTCATATGTCCTGCCATGGACATGGCCTCGTAAGAGATCCCTTCCATCAAGCAGCCATCTCCGACAAGCGCATAGGTGAAGTGGTCGACAACCGGGAACCCGCTTTGGTTAAATTTCGAAGCCAGGTGCGCTTCTGCCATCGCCATTCCTACAGCCATCGCAATACCTTGTCCTAGAGGACCGGTTGTTGCATCTACGCCATCTGTGTGGCCAAATTCAGGATGTCCCGGTGTCTTACTGTTCAGCTTGCGGAACTGCTTCACATCTTCTATAGAAACATTGTAGCCAGACAAATGCAGAAGGCTGTAAAGCAAAGCAGAGCCGTGACCCGCGGATAATACAAAGCGATCCCGATTGAACCATTTTGCATGGGCCGGATTGTGATTGAGATGCTTGCTCCAAAGTGTATACGCCATAGGCGCAGCTCCCATTGGCAACCCCGGATGTCCAGAATTGGCAGCGTTAATGGCATCAATAGATAACGTACGAATTGTATCGATAGCCAGTTGATCAATCGTTTGTGTGATAGGCATATTGTCCTCCTTTTATGGACTCGATTTCTTGTACCGATTTGTCATCGAACCACCAATGATAACCGTCTTGTGCCAACAGCTCATCGGACTCGACAGGTCCGTAAGTACCAGCTGTGTAGAGATGGAGCGGCACCAGGTTCTCTTCGTATGCATCTAAGATAGGTTGAACCCATTGCCATGATAATTCAACTTCATCCCAATGCGCGAAAAACGTAGAATCTCCGTGCAAAGCGTCGCAAATCAAGTTCTCATAAGCCTCGGGCACATTGTCCCTACTCTCATGAAAGTCGATATGAATCGGCTTGAACTCGCCTTTGTTCAGTGGATCTATTGTATTTAATTGGAGCAAAATGCCTTCGTTAGGACTGATTTCAAATATGAGAAGGTTAGGCATTTTAGTATCTGCTGCTGTCCCTGACTGCTTTAACGGTTCTTTGAACTCGATCACGATTCGTGTCGATTTGTCCTTCATTCTTTTGCCGGTACGGATGTAAAAAGGAACGCCCCGCCAAAAATAATCATCGATTTGCAGCTTTGCTGCGATAAAGGTGTCATTTCTTGAGGTTGCCGCAATGTTGGGTTCAGATATATAACCGACCACCGGTTTCCCCTGGATCGTTCCTTCTCCGTACTGCCCGCGGATAACGTTGGAGCTGACATCCTCTTTTTGCAGCAGTTTCAGGGAATCCATCACCAGTTTCTTTTTGAAGCGGACATTCTCTGAAGTACTGTTGTTCGGGAGGTGGATCGTCAGCATCATGAGCAATTGCAGCATATGGTTTTGGAACATGTCTCTCACAGCACCAACATGATCGTAATAGCCGGCACGTTCTTCAACACCTACGGTTTCGTTGGCCGTTATTTGAACGTTAGCAATGTATCGGTTTCCCCATAATGCTTGAAGGACCGGATTGCTCTGCTGTAGAACATCAAGCTTCTGTACCATCGGCTTGCCGAGATAATGATCGATTCGAAAAATCTCATTTTCTGTAAAAGCTTTGCTCAGATTTTTATTCAAATCCCGAGCGGACTGCAAATCATGACCGAAAGGCTTCTCGATCACAAGACGCTTCCAGCCTTTCGCAGAACCAAGCCCGCTTTCATGGATGTTGGCTGTGATGGTTTCAAAAAATTCAGGTCCTACGGACAAATAAAACATGCGATTCGGCTCCATGCGAAGCTCTTCTTCCTGTTGTTCAATCAGCTGCAGCAGCTTCTGGTAATCTTCTTTACGGTTTACGTCAAGAACGTTATAACGGAATTTACGTAAGAAGTTTTCCATTAATACAGGATCGTTCGCTTCACGCCTGGAAAACGTGAGGAGAGATTGCTCGACATTTGCTTGAAAAGCTTTATCAGATAGCTCTCTTCTTCCAAGGCCGATTACGGAGAAGGACAGTGGTAATTTCTGATCGATGAACAAATTATACAGAGCAGGGTAAATTTTTCTTTTGGCTAAATCCCCTGTAGCTCCAAACAAGACAAACGTGGTAGCCTCCATTTTCTTCTCCTTCCAGCAGTGCTTCTTGGTTAGCTCTGGTTTCTATTTCTCTTATCCACTATAATACGAATATCACCTATACAGGTAATTAATATATTTTAAGGGAGATATAGACCACGTCTATGATCAATTACGAACTATACAAGGTTTTTTACTGGGCTGCGAAGACGGGAAGCCTGTCTAAGGCTGCCAAATCATTGTTCCTCACCCAGCCTAGCGTCACCCACGCTATCAAGCAGCTGGAAGAGAGCTTCGGCATCACCTTGTTTTACCGGAATTCCAAAGGCGTTGCCTTAACGCCAGAGGGCATCATCCTGTATTCTTATATTGAGAAGTCTCAGATCCTCATTTCCTTGGCCGAAGAAAAAATGGCCGCGCTTAAAAATCTGGACAGCGGCGAGCTAAGGATCGGCGGCAGTGATTCTTTATTTAAGCATTATTTACTTCCTTACCTGGAAACCTATCATGAGAAGTATCCCGGTATCAAATTGCATCTAAATCATGGGACCACGCCAGAAACCATCTCATTTTTGAAAGAAGGCAAAATCGATTTGGGGGTCGTTCGTATGCCTATCGTCGATTCTCAGCTTGAAGTGATGAAGGGAATACAGCTGCAGGATTGCTTTGTAGCGGGGGCTCGTTATGACGAGCTTAAGGATAGGGTGCTCTCACTGGAGCTGCTGCTTCAGTACCCAATCATCCTATTCTCGCGGAATAGCCGGGTACGAATGGCCATCACGGAATTATTTCAAAGCTATGGATATCAAATCAAACCTGAAATTGAGGTGGGAAGCGTCGATCTTCTCATCGAGTTTGCGCGGAAAGGTCTCGGAATCTCTTACATAACGAAAGAATTCATTTCCAAGGAACTGGAAGAAGGCTCCCTCTTTGAGATTCAATTAGATATCCAGATGCCACCTTCCCAAGTGGGCTTCATGATTATGCGCAACATGCCGCTTTCCAATGCGGCAAGCAAGTTTATTGAACTTGTGAAATAGTTACATGAATCAAGCAGCTTACAGGCTGATCGATACTGCCCTAATTAGAAACAAGGATGAACTTGAAATGTGAATCGGTGAAAATGAATCTTGTTAGCTTCAATTGGACCATATAAAATCCTGCGAAAATACAGTTATTATCTGCTGAAATTTGCGGGTGGGAGGAATAAACTGCAAAAATACAGCAATTTTCATATAATGCGGTCTAGTATTAGCTAAGAATGGAAAAAAGATGCACATTTGCATGAATTCAAGAAGAATTCTACGATAAACTCGCTAAAAGGATGTATAATTGCAGGCTTGAGGTAGGCAACAGCTTCGAATCGAATAATATCTTGTGCTTGCTGCCATTGTCGTTCTTAGAGTCATATCTAGAGCCGGGCTAAACACCGAGTCGAAATTGAATGACTTTGTCAAGCGCTGATTTCGGTTTTTACTCAGTTTTAGTTACCTGTTTTCACCATTCGCAACTTCGGTATTTTACTTTTGCTTTGATATCCTGCCATATAAGCTTGTTGGATGGCTTCGGCAAGTCCGTTTGTGTAATTCGCGATTGTTACTTTGCCATTCAACAGAGCTGGCTTTTTGTAATTTTCTGAGAAATACAGAGTATCATCCTTATTGTTCGCCAGATAATATTGACGCTCCGACTCTACTTGACGGCTCTTAACTTTTGTATTCAAAATCAATTTGGATCTTCCCAGCCTGGTACCTTCATGAATCCCAATTCCCCAAACTTCTTGACTGCTGTTATCCAGGAGCTCATATCCCACAACAACTTCACCTTTTACACTATCTGATAAAATCAATAATTTAAGAAAAGTACAGTCCGTTAGCGGTTTATATGTCCCCTTGTCCTGCTTGGTTACTATTTTACCCGTTCCATTTACTTTTTTTCTAACAGTAACCTCTTTTTTCTTTTTCTTAACAGAATCATTTTTATTGTTTTTTAATATAGGTTTTGGCTTGGTCAGCTTCTCCAAAAGCTCTTGTTTCACTTGCAGCTTCATCTTTTGCATGTCCTCAGACATTTTTTTAGTTAATTTCTGCTCTAGCTTCTCCTGGAGTTCCTGTGTACTTTCAGTATTGTCTTTCAATTGTTTAGGAGTCGCAGCCTTTCGACGGGTTACTTTTTTGGTGCTGCGTTTGGGTTTAGTAAGCAAATGAATCGTCTCTCTGATTTCCTGCAATATGGACTTTTTCTTCTTACTCTGCCGTGCCATATCCTCCCTCCTTCAGTGAATGGATGTGGGACTCTGTCCCCTAACCCGGGAACAAACTATTGTTATTACTATACCATTTTTTAACTCCATTCAAGAAAAAATATAAGGATAATGATCCTCTCACAAATTAAAAAAAAGCCGCAAGCTATGCGGCTTTTAATATTTACAAATTTTGGACTCCCGTTAACTCCATGCTGTCGCTGATCAGCCGCTTATTTCACCTGCTTGGCCTTCCAAGCGTCCAACTGCTTCTGCACTTCGGCCATCACTTTAGGCTGGCCCGCCTTCTTGTATTTGTCGATAAATTCGTTATATTTTTGCGCAGGGTCGACGGTGCCCGTACTTAATGACGGCAAATATTCATCCTCCACCGCTTTCATATTGGCTATTTCGGTCTTGACCGGATCAAGATTAAACACGAAGCCTGTCAGGACGGAAGGAACAGCCGATTCGTTAAGCTTTTGCGTTTCTTCCCATGTTCCCGAAGGCTGCCCTTCTTGCAAATACGAGTTAAAGACATTGCCGAACACCCAAGACTGATTCGGGGCGTAGCCGCCGTTCGCAATACTTTTTACGTGATCCGCATCCACTTTGCTGTAATGCTTGCCTTCGATCCCGTAGCTGATCAAGTTAAACAGCTCTTTATCCGAGTTCAACAGCTCCAGGAACATCATAGCACGGTCTGGATTTTTCGAGTTGCGGCTGATCCCCATCGCGGAGGACAGGTTAATTGCAGGCAGCGTGACGCCCGAAGTATACAAAGCAATGACATCGTTACCACCCATCGTCACCCTTTCCTCACCTTCCCGTCCCGGCTTAAGCACGTTATGGAAGATCGCTGCGACTTTGCCCGTGATTTGCAGCTCGGTAATCGACTTCAGGGTCGCTGCGTCCTGGTTGATATAACCCTTTTTAAACCAGTCGTGCAGCTTTGGCAGCAGGTCCTTATATTCTGGCGTTTCGTAGGTCGGTACCAGCTTCAGCGATTTGTCTCCTCTGTATATCGATACTCCTGACGTAACGCCTTCCAAAATTGGGTTCAGCATCCCGCCCGTTGCACCAAGCCGACTGATACCGTAAGGGATAACATCCTTTTCGCCCGCCTTAAGCTTGGCAAAAAACGACTCCATATCGAAAGGATTTTTAATATCCGCAGGATTCAAACCGTATTTATCCGCATACCGCTTTTGCACCAAAAAGCCCGAACGCTCCGTGACCGTCTGATAGCTGAGAACGGCATACGTTTTTCCATCGATTTTGGAGAAGTTCCATACCGATTCCGGACGGCTTTTCTTCAGCTTCGGAGCATATTTGTCAATCAATTCATCCAGCTGGAGAAAGGCACCTTTAGCTACATTCTGGTCCATTTTAAAGTTCCAGTGCGATGTCCAGATGATGTCCATCGGTTCATTGGCTGCAACCATCGTATTCATCTTTTGCTCGTAGCTGCCTATATCGATCGGCCCCATCTTGACCGTCGCGTTCAGCTTCGCTTTAGTAATTTTGTTAACTTCTTCTTCGATTGTCTTTTGATCCTGTTGCATTTTGTTCATGGGGTAATACCAGATCAGCTCTACCGGTTTCAAATTTGAATTGCCGGTTTCCCCCGCTTTTCCCGGCTGATCTCCTGGCTTGGCCGTCCCGCCTCCCCCGCCGCCGCTACATGCGCTCAACATTGCAACGCAGAGCAGGCTAGCCATTGTAACCCGCAATTGCTTCCCTTTTGATAGCGCTCTCATCTTTATCGAAACCTCCGCCCTCATTATAGAATCAACCCTTTAAAGAGCCTACCGTCAATCCCCTGACAAAATATTTTTGGAAAAAAGGGAAAATAAACAGCATCGGCCCTGCTCCTAATATGGCCATCGCCATGCGTGCTGACAAATTCGGGAACTGCGACATATCGATAGTCATAGTGGACATAAATTCGGTATTCGACCGCAAAAATTCGATTGAGTTCATGACTCTGTATAACAACAATTGCAAAGGCACCAGCTTCTCCGCATCGATAAATAGGAGCCCCAACCACCAATCATTCCAGTAAGTGAATGAAATAAACAGCCCAACTGTCGCCAAAGCCGGCGTGGACAGCGGCAAAATGAGTGTAAAAAATATCCGAAACTCACTCGCTCCGTCCATTTTGGCTGATTCGATAATTTCCAGTGGAATTTTTTCGAGAAAGCCTTTCATCACCATCACTAGAAACGGGCTGATCAAATAAGGCAGAATAAGCGCACCGAGCGTGTCTTTAAGATGCAAATATTGCGTTATCAAAATGTAGAACGGTACGAGTCCTCCGTTAAACAGCATCGTGAAAAATACGAAAAGCGTTGTTATCCGTCTATAGCGGTAATCGGGCCGCGAGATCGTATAGGCCAGCATAGAAGTCAGCAGCAGTCCGCAAGCGGTGCCAAGAACAGTAACGAGAATCGTGACCCCGTAAGCATTAAGCAGAATGCCCGGCGCTTCGAATAAAGTCTTGTAGGCAGCTAAGCTGAATTGGCTTGGTATAAACCGGTAGCCTTCGGTGCTGAGGGTCAGCTCATTAGTAAACGATACCGAGATGATAAGGATTAGCGGAAGCAGCATAACCAGGGTAAGCGCGGCAAAATAAACATGAATCAGCCACTGCAACGGCGAAATTTTGAAAAGCACGTCAGCGTTGCCCCCTTCCTACCACAAGGCATTTTCGTGGTTGATTTTTTTAATGATAGCGTTGGTACAAAGCACCAGTATGAATCCGATCACCGATTGATAAAGACCAACCGCCGTTGACATGCCGAGGTCTCCCACAACTTTCAATGAACGGAACACGTACGTATCGATGACATCTGTGGAGGAGTAAATCATGCCCGAGTTGTTAGGAATAAAGTAAAACAGTCCGAAATCAGCGCGGAATATTTTGCCGATATCAAGTATAAATAAAATCAAGATAAGTGGTGTAAGCAGAGGAATTGTAATTCGGGTAATCATCTGCCATCGTCCTGCGCCGTCAATTTTTGCGGCCTCATAATAGCTGGAGTCAAGTCCGATAATGCCGGCGTAATAGATAAGCGTGGCAAAACCAATGTTTTTCCATAAATGCACGAGGTTTAAAATGACCGGCCAATACTGTGCCTCCTGATACCATTTGACCGGATCCACGCCGAACTGTATCAACCATTGGTTAATAAATCCTTTCTCATGATCGAGAAAAGCGAGCGCGATGTACCCGACAACTACCCACGAGAGAAAATGGGGCAAAAACAAAGCTGTCTGGTAAACTTTCATAAACCGTTTCGTTACCTCGTTCAAAGCGATAGCAAGCGCCAGGGCGATGATAGTTGTCAGCAAAATAAAGCCCACATTGTACAAAATGGTATTTCTCGTAATCCGGAAAGCATCCTCCGAGGTGAAAAAAAACTCGAAGTTTTTAAAGCCAATCCAGTTGCTTCCAAGAATACCTTTGTCATAGCGAAAATCTTTAAATGCCAAAATCAAACCTATCAACGGCAAATATGAAAAAATAAGCTTGAACAAAACTCCCGGAAGCGATAGAGCCAGTAGCTCCCGGTTTTTTTTGAATGCCCCGCGCTTACCCGGCGCTTTGCCCGTATAATGTGCCGCAGCCGCAGCGCTTGACTGACTGGTGGATAGAGCCGTGTTCTCCGGGTTCAACCGATTCACCTCTTTCCCATAAATTGGATTGTATCAAGCCTGGAGTACTTCCCCGCTTCTTCAACATAATACAGCCGAACGTCTGGGGGCTACTGTCAGTTGTATAGATTCATGCAGTAGCCGATACCATTTTTAAACTTTACTGCCTGATGGATACTTGATTGCGCGTCGCGGTGCCGATATGTGAACTTTCAGTTGAAATCCAGCAGCTGTTTGACCCGGTATTCCTTAGGCGTGACGCCGAACTTCTTCTTAAACTGCCGGAAATACGAGCTTTGATTGCTGAAACCAACCCGATCCATAATGTCGGTGATGTTGTATTGCTCTTTGCCTAACATCTCCAGCGTAATGTTCAACCGAACCCCGTTGATATAGTCCGCCACTGACATGCCAACGCAGTTTCTAAACATGCGCCCCAAGTAAACCGGCGACATCTTGACCATCGAGGCAATCTGCTGGAGGTTTAAATTTTTGTCGGCATAATGTTCTTCAATAATTTCCTTGATGGCATCGATCAAAATCGTATGTTTATTTTCGTCTCCCTGCTTCATCTGATCAAGTAGCCGCTCTATAAGCGAATCGAAAGCTTCTCTGATCTCGTCCAGCTGTTCCATTTCCATGATCGTTCTGTTAAATTCCTGCAAATCCAGGTCAATAGGGATAAGCCGATGCTGATTCATTTCACGCATCGTGTTTGAGATAATCAAGGAAAGCCGCAGCATATTGAACAGCACATGATCCGCATGCAGCCTGGAGACACAACCGAAAATCCGGTCCAGTACTGCGGCGATTTGCTGCCGGTTGCCTGCCTTGAGCTCTTCGATAAATTTCTCCTCGACCTTCTCCGGCAGGTGAAGCTCCCGGTTATTCATATTGCGCTTCACCCGATCCGTCGTAATAATCTGCCTTGTTCCACAAACCATCCGGTACCGGACAAGGCTTAATGCTGAGCCATAGTGCCGTGTAATGTCCTCATAGCTGAGGATAGGATCACTTATTGTTGCGGTGTAGGAAATCCGATAAAACGCGAGAATCGTATCCTGAATTTCCTGCAGTCGAATGGCTGCCGTCTTCAGTATGGAATCCCAGTCAGAGCTGTCGACCGAGATTAGCACTGCCAAATGGTCGCCGCGCATATCCACTGTCTCGTTACAGAATGATTTGTCCATAATTTCTTTAGTAATATTTCTTATAGCAAACTTGTAAAGCCTGAGGTCGGCCAGCTTGGCCTTATGAGACAGTGCCGAATAATGTTCAATGTGAAGAACAGCCAGCAGGTACGGGCCGTCTGACTTTAATTGAAGATGGTTCTGATCGATGTATTCCTTCATTTCCGATGATGTAATCGAGGTGCTGTCCATAATAAGCTTACGCACGTAATAATGCTTCACTAATGACATTTTGGCTTGTGAGTCGCGCTCAATCCCCCGCATTTTCTCCAGAACCTGCGTATAGACCGAAGACATGTACAGCAGTTCGTCCTTTTCACTGAACGAAACTTTGTCGTCACGTCTTGTATTTTTGCGGAATTGCTCCATCATCGTTTCGATTGGACGGTACAGCTTATGCGAAATGAACAGCGAAAGGAGCGCTGTAAGCGGAAGAAATAATAGGGTTACGATAATCGAGGTATTGCGCATACGATCCAGCTTGCCGACTATATGCTCATAAGGCTGAACGATGACCAGCTTCCATTGATAGGTGTCGAAATTCAGATGGGTGACGATTGTTTTTTTACCATTAAACGTACCGATGAAGGTGGAGGACATATTGCTAGACAAACGGTTTGCGGCCCCTTTTTCATCTAAAACCGCTGACAGTGCATTGCTGTAGCTCTTCGGTTCACGGTTAGGAGTAAGGATGTTTCCATTGTTATCCATAATAAAAATATGGTTCCCCGGCTCATTGCCAATCCCGTTTACTGTCTTCATATTATCGAACAGCCATTCCGTTTTTACATTGAATATAAGTGCATTCTCGATTCCACCTTGACCGGAATTTTGAACAGTCTTCTCGTCGTAAATAAAAAAAGAAAAAGCATTGATTTCATCAGGATCGTCTGCTCCCCGGCTCATGCGCATAGGAATTAGTTTCAGCTTGGGGACTACTGTTGTCGAACCGATATAATCTTTTAGTAACAGGACATCGGGATCGGTACTTGCTGCCAAACCGGATGCCGTAGAATAATAACAGCCGCATATGCCATTATAGATGACGATCGATTTCAGGAAGGTTGTAGAATCAACAATCTTTTCCAGCCTGCGTAGTTTGTTCACCAGCTCGAACGTCTCGATTTCCTTATGGGTCATTAAAGGCAGGATCTGGTTATCGGAGAAGGTCGACGTTGCCAAATTTTTAACCAGTTCGTTCATATACTGAATGTTGAAATTCATTTGAGTCAGTACTTTTTTGTTGGCTTCTTCCTGCATGTCAAGTACGACGGATTCCGAATTATAGTAAAACGCAGACGAAAAAAAAGCCATGAACATAATCATCAATAAGGTGATGGAAAGCAGCATTCGTTGAAAATATTTTCGCGACTTGTACATTTGAAAAAATTTCATTTGCCCACCCCACATTCAAAGCATCCTTTGATGCTTGAAAGGGCTGCCTCAAGCAGTTTAACTTACCGCTTATGACAACCCCCAACTTTTAATCGATGTTCAAGCATATTGCATGTCTGACATTCATGAATCAGCTTTTCAAAAGATCTTATTCGCCCTTCTTTGTTAAGGCTGCAGCGGATACATAAACGAAGCGTTCAAATCTGGCCAGTACATGGAACTTTTGCTCCGGATAACGCTCATATAAGTAATCAACGAAATAGCCGGGCTTCTCACTGTTTCCGGCAAACATATCGTAATGCAGCGGAATCACAGTCTCCATTTCGGCTGCAACCGCCAGCTCAGCGGCCTCCCGATAGTTCATATTGCCAATCAGGCCTCTTGCCCACCGAAAAGCATCACGACCGTTAATCGGCAGCATACCAATATCAATGTGCTCGGCTTTGAGGCTCTCAATCAAACCGGGATAAATTACGGTATCCCCAGCATGATACAGGGTGACACCGTTAAGTTCCAATAAGTATCCAACAAACCGGTGATCTCGTACCGGGTCATAGTCCAACTCCTCATGGGCGGCTGGCACCGGCTTGATCCTAACGCCTTCGCCCTCCCACCATTGCCCGGTTGCCGCATCCAACAGCCGTTCAGGTCGTACTCCCAACTCCAGCATTTGTCCACGGCAAAAGCCTGGAGCTACAAACATCGTGTCGCTGCCGGTTTTTGCCAGCACGGAGAGGGTTGAAGGATCCAGATGGTCGCTATGCTCATGTGTAATTAAACAATAAGCTGCGTTAGTTACGTCCTCTGGTCGAAATGGCGCTTGGAAAACCCTGGACTTCTGCGCTGCCAAATAAGGGTCAATATAAATGATGGTATGCCCACCCTTGATGACGACGCTCTCCTGGCCGAGAAACCAAATGGCTAGCATGCCGTAAGGCACATAGGTTTCGTCCATTTCACGGATCATTGCCGCACCGGTGCGTCTTTCATCGGTTTGGTTGGTCATGTATCTAACTCCTCCTTCCAAATGTAACAGCTCTTCACTTATTCGACGATTGATATATAGACTCCTTCCAACAAAAACGGATATAACCAATTAATTCCAGCAAACGATAGTTTCACCAGTCAATATTTCAGATTGAGGCCCACAAAGGAACAATATGATTTTTGACATGTCCTCCGGTTGTGCAATCTGCTGTAGCCTAGACCGTCCTTCTTGGCTCGCAACGGTTCTCGTCGCCAAAAAGCGGGCTGTATAGGTTGGAGCTGGAGAAATACAGTTGACATTGACGTCAAATGGCCTGAGCTGTTCAGCCAGACAGCGCGTATAATGGGTAATTCCAGATTTCGCCGCTGCGTAAATAATTCCTCCGCGAACAGGCATATGAGCGGCAGTCGACCCGACATTGACGATTTTGCCGGAGCGGCGTTCACGCATGTGCAGCCCTGCAAATTTGCACGCGAACATGGTGGACAGCAAGTTGCGATCCACCACAGCTCGAATATCTTCAACGGAAATGTCCAGTGCATCGTTAGGCTCCGGGCGTGGCGTATGAAGTCCGATATCCCCGCCGGCATTATTGATCAATATATCGATCGATCCAAGAGTATCGATTGATTGGCGGATTAGCGCTTCCACCTGATCGGGATCGCCCATATCGGCTGCAATAAATTTGGTTTGGATGCCGTACGTGGAAGCGATGTCTTCCGCTACAGCACTACCCGATGCCGCTTCGTTGAATCGCGCCGCTGCTTCTTCATTTATATCATGAATAATTACATTGGCCCCCGCACTAGCCAGCACATGAGCGTATTGTCTTCCGAGCCCCCGGCTGGAACCGGTTACAATTGCATTTTTACCTTTTAGATCCATCGCTGTCATATTCATCACCTCATCGGATTATTGGTATAACTTGCGAATGTGCTTGTGTATACGGCTTTATCAGATTGAATAGATAAGCGAGCCCAGCATCCAATTCCCTGATCTCGTAATCGGCGATTTCCTCCGGTGAAGCGCCTTTCTCGAAGGGTGTTCTCCAATCTCCCTTATTCCTGGCAGTGTCTTCGATAAAGCGGAGCAGGCGGGTCAACTGGCGGGCGGAACGCTCTGGATATTCCGTCCAGAAGTCCTCCTCCAGAACCCTTACATGTCTGGCCTCCAATGCGCCGTGTTCGACCGACATAGTGATCTGTGGGTTAACAACGTTAAAGATGCGCAGCAATTCTGGAAAATTAATTACTCCCTGCCCAAGCGGCTTGCGAACCAGCCGATATCCTTCCTCCGACCAATAAACGGCATATTCTTTCAAATGTACGTTTTTTACATAAGGAGCAATTCGGCGGAAGAAGTCGACCGGCTCTTCAGCCGTAGCCAAGGGGTTGCCCGTATCGAGGGTGATTCCGAAGCGGTCTGAGCCGATCGTTTCGCAAAGCCAGATCAGCTCTTCCGATGCCAAATCCTGATGGTTTTCCACGCTAAGAGACGGACCCGACGGGTCGACCGAATCCATCACTTCTTGGAATGAGCTCAATATGGTTTGAAGAAACGGCTGCCAAGTCCCTGCCATATGTCGGCGGTCTCCGCCGAGCTTGGCTCCGCCAACAACTGTTCTCACCGTCAGTGCCCCAATACGCTTCGCAAGCTTCATGGCTTCAATCAAGCTCGTCGGATCGTAGCCTCCCGCTCCTATGTTGATGAACATTCCTTTCTGCTGAGCATAATCGGCGATTTCATCGGCATCACTGCTTTGTACCATCCCAAACGGTATCTCAGCTCCCTGAAGCCCATACGACTCAGCCGTATGCAAAAGCTCCAACGCTGTAATTCGCTCCCGGTTCGCATTCTTATGAAGACCCATGGCATAAACAGTTCCGTTAACCGTAAGACCGAATCTCATCACAACCGCCTCCTCCTGATTCATTATCTTCGGTTGTTCAGCTAGCCATCATAACCCGAGTCCACCGTTGATGTGAAGCTCAGTACCTGTTATTTGACTCGCTTCGTCAGATAGCAGGAAGACCGTTCCATGAGCTATATCCTCCGGTGTCTGCATACGGCCGCTTGGAATGTATGACTCAGCCCTTTTTCGCAATTCATCGGGACTTAAACCTCTGCTTTGATGCAGTTCGATCTCCCCCTCAGAGGCAACCCAGCCTACTGTGATCCAATTCGAACGGATACGGTCTCTTCCATAATGACCGGCGATATGACGGTTTAAGGTCAGCATTGCTCCCTTCGAGCATGAATAAGCAGCAAGCTCCTTCCCGCCCTTGTAGCCGTTCGTGGAACCCATTTGAACAATTGAGCCTCCACCTGTCTTCATCATGGACTGAATCGCATACATCGAGCAGAAAAAAGCGCCTTTAATATTGACTGCAAAAATGGAGTCGAACATCTCCTCCGGCGTATCGGTCATAGTTCCACGCGGAAATATGCCGGCATTGTTGACAAGACCGTCAACCCTTCCAAATCGAGCCTCCGTTTCATCAATCAGCTGTTTGCAAACCGGCTCCCTGCTGATATCTCCCTTTATAAATAAAGCTTCCGCTCCAAATTTCTCCCGGATATCATGAACAACTCGCTCCCCGTCCTGCTCATTTCTTCCGTTAATGACGACGCGCGCCCCTTCGCTAGCCGCCATCAGCGCTACGCCTGCTCCGATTCCCTTCGTTCCTCCTGTCACGATTACAACCTTTCCCGCTAACCGGTTAGCCATCGATTTTATGCCCCTTTCCTGATTAAATAGTGTGAGTTCAAAAAGTCGACATTTCAGCACCGAGAAGTTTGCCTGAACCTGAAGAAGGAGGAGCGGAGTTTAGGCAAACCTAAATGAGCACCGGACTTCGAAGGTGAATGCAAGATTCGATGTCGAGTAATCTTCCTATGCTGCTTCGTGATCAAATGGTGACTTTTTGAACAACCTCTTACAAACGGTACGTATTGAAAATCGAATCCAAACCTGACTTGGCAACCTCAAGGGCACTCTTCTCACCGTAACTCTCGATAAACAATTCCAGTGACAAATATCCGTTGTAGCCGATATCGTGCAAAGAGGCTGCAAACTGCCGCGATGGGGCGCTGCCGTCGCCTGGAAATACGCGGTCCCGATCAGCGATTGCCTCTCTTGCCGGCTCCGCAGGGTAATCATTCACGTGCACAATACCGATTCTATCCCCGTTCAAATAGGTAAGCCCGTTAATGCTACTTCTTCCGGTATACATATGAAACGGATCGATCAACAGCCTGGCATCGGGAACATTACTTTCCATAGCCACATACACAGCTTCACTAAGTGTAGAAAGCTTCTTCGCCCTCCCCCAAAATTCCAAGTAGGGCTCGACGCCAATCCGCTTCGCCATATCAGATAGCTCCGCATAATGGGCAGCCATCCGCTCCAATGAAACAGGCCCCACGTTTCCAAACGGCGGCGCTGCAACAGCTTGGCAGCCCAGCTCGGCCAGCATGATCATCTCCCGTTCTGCCTGCTTCAGACCTTGCGCTCTTATAGCATCATCCGTATCGGCCCATTTAAAAAAAGCAATTGCATTAACAACCGGGATACCCGTGTCCGCAATATACCGTTTCAGTTCCTGAATCATGCCTCCACTGGACAAATAGGCTTCAACGTCCCGGATCCAAATTTCAATGCCTTCATAGCCGGCCTCGGCGGCAATCCGAACTTGCTCCCTGATATCCAGCTTGAAAGGGATTAAGGTGGAGGCATTTAATGCTGTTTTAAATGGAAACATCGGCCTAGTCCTTTCTATCTTTGAAATTCATGATTTTATAGCTCAACCTGTATCGTCTTTTGTTCACGGCTGCTTTGCAGAGCCAGCTCTATCAGTCGAATGGCCGTTCGTGCTTGTTCCGGCTTTACTTCGAGCTCAGCATGTCCCCTGATATGATCCGCGACATTTTGGAAATATGATGCATAAGCGCCGTTAAGTGTCTCAATTCGGCCTTCTATATGAAGGCCTCCTATGGATGTATTCAGCTTGCCCCAAAGCTCCGCAGCCTCCATCCCCCAGCCGGGAGACGCTGGCGTCAACCCACGCTTCAACGCCTCCTCCTGCGGATCGATACCGTATTTGACGAAAGAACCTTTCGTTCCGTGCAAAATGTAGCGTGGACCTGGCTCCCGAACAAGCTGAGAAGAATTCAGATTCACCTTCAGTCCGCTTTCGTAGCCAAGTGTCACGTCGAAATAATCATCTGCTAAGGAGCCTTCCCGCTGAATCCGAATGTCAGCACGTATTGTCTGCGGGATCCCAAATAAGCAAAGCGCTTGATCAAGAAAATGTACGCCGAGATCGTAAAATACACCTGCACCGAGTGCATCGCTGTTACGCCATCTGCCTGTCGCAGCAATCGGATTGTAGCGGTCCCAGTGAAACTCACATTCAGTCAAGCTGCCAATCAACTCCTGTTTGAGCAGCTCCCGGATGGTCAAGAAATCACCGTCCCAGCGGCGGTTATGGAAAACGCTTAATACTTTGCCTTGTTCCTTCGCCAGATCGATCAGTTCGTCGGCTTCCGCAGAATTCGTTGTAAACGGCTTTTCTACAATAACGTGCTTTCCCGCTAAAAGAGCGTCCTTCACAAACCGATAATGATCGGTGCTTGGCGTCGTGACGACGACCAAGTCAATAGTGTCATCCTCATATAATTGCTGTACGTCGGGAACTACATTGACCCAAGGGTACCTCTCTTTAGAGGCCTCTGTTCGTCGTTCAACCACTACGGACAGCTTTAAATCGGGAACGCAGATAATGACTGGAGCATGGAAGGTCCGGCCGGCGAAGCCGTATCCGATCAACCCGACTCGAATACGCTCGTTCATTCTACAAACCCCATTTTTTTCAAATTACTGAAGCTTATAGCCAGACTTTCAAAAGCTGACCGACGGGAGCCGTCCTGCTCGACCACCAGCCATTGCGTGCCGATTTCTTCCGCAGCTTTTACAATGTCCGTAAAGTCAAGAATACCTTCTCCGATTTCCGCAAAAAACTGTTCCTCACCTGGCTCCATATCCTTGATGTGGAGGAGCGGGCATCGATTCGGCAGCCTGCGCAAGTATTCTGCCGGATCTTCCCCGCCTCTTTTCACCCAGTATGTATCCAGTTCCATCTTAACCAGCTCGGGATCGGTTTCGCGAAGTAATATATCGTATGCATATTCACCATCATATCTTGTAAATTCCCAGTTATGGTTGTGATACAAAAATTGGATGCCCCGCTGCCGGCAATTTTCGCCGATTCGATTAAAAATCGCCGCCGACTCGATAACCGCTTGCTTGGAATCAAACCTCGAGGAATGCGCGATCCAGCCCCCGCCCACTTCCTGCAAATAATCGATTAAAGCGTCAAGACCGTCGGTCAGCACATCGATTCTTGCGTGTGCACTGATAACCTGAAGCCCCAGTCTTTCCAGATGTGCTTTCTGTTGGCCGATCGTCATGCCTTCCGGGGGAGGACCCGATTCAATGCCGCGATAACCGATCTCCGCCACCTTTTCCAACGAACCCAAGTAATCCTGCTTCATTTCTTCCCGTATCGTATACGGCTGTACCGCAACCGGAAATTTCATGATCGCGCACATCCTTTCATTATTATGGTTTATTAAATTCAGCTATCTTGGTCTATGCATCCAGAAGATTGTATTTCAAACCGAGCGGCAGTGGTGCCGGGCGATCGCAAGAAGCCTTCACGGCAACATGCCTTCCTGTTTCCGCGGATTCATGGATGCCGATCATCACGTCGAGCACATGCCGTGCCAAAGTGCCGCTAGCGCGGTGGGCCCGTCCCGAGCGGATAGCATAAGCCATATCGGCAACACCGATTCCTCTGCTGTTTTCAGTGAATCCATGCGAGTATGGAAATTCCTTGACTTCGCCGTTCTGCTGCTTAATCATAAGCGGACCGCTGAAATTATTCGGGTCGGGGACATAAAGAATGCCTTCCGTTCCGTAAATCTCCATACGCGGCGTGTATTTGAAACCTTCCTTCGCTGCTTGAAGTCCGGCAATAACTCCATTGTCAAATTGCAGTGAGGCAGCTATGTTCGTCGGTGCTTCTACAGGCACTGTTATGCCATAGTGCGGGGATAACGGATTGTCGACTGTAATTTGCTGCTTCAATTGAGCTGCAAACCCGCTGACACTGCCGATAGGACCGAGCAAAAATACCATGGCCGTAAGATAGTACGGTCCCATATCGAACAAGGGGTCACCGCCCAATCGAAGGAAGTTTTGAAAGTTCGGATGCAGGCCGCCAGATCCTCCCCCCATAAAAATCGATCCATTTGCGGCATACGGAGTACCTATCCAACCATCATCAATCAGCTTCCTGCATGTCTGTAAACCTCCACCGAGAAAAGTATCCGGTGCACACCCGACACGAAGACCCTTGGCTTCGGCAAGGGCAAGCACTTGATCCGCTTCTTCCCGATTCAAGGCAAACGGCTTCTCTGTATATACATGCTTGCCGGCTTCAAGCGCTTTCATATTGATCAGCGCATGAACCTTGGGAGCAGTCAAGTTCATAACGATTTCAATTTCGGGATCGGCCAGCAGCTCCTCTACCGAGCAAGCTCTCGGGACCCCAAATTCGTCAGCCTGTTGTCGGGCTAGCTCAGGGACCAAATCCGCACACGCGGTTACCTCCAAAATGTCAAACGTTTGTGTGCAGTTTTTCAAATAAATGCCACTGATCTGGCCGCAGCCGATCAAGCCAATCTTCACTTTTTTCATTCCCATGATCGCTTCCTTTCTGACATTAGTCCTTTTGAATGAATGCATTGTTATGAAAAGAACATTTGCTGCAGTCAGATGACTGCCGACTCCTCCAGCATAATACGGCCATCATCCCCATGACTACTGCCAGTTGTATAGTTTGACGCAATTGCAAGTATCATTTTTAAACATTACTGTCTGTTCTCATAGTTCATCCTCATTCCAGCATCCTTTTAACTTATCTCCAGTTAATTTGGCGAAGCTCAAGTAAACCAGGCAGTTTGATACAAACGATAACCTTTCGGTGGAAAGGCATGCACTGGAGCCGTCCTCATGTAACGTCGCTGGCGTTGTTTTTACTGTAATTTCAGACTACAAAAAGATCTGCAGCATTGAGAAGCAGATCTCACTATAATATCTATTCGATCGATCCATAGATGACGGCACGTAATCTCGGGTGAATATATGGCTCAAGACTTGGCAGCATCTGCTGCATATAAACAACGGATAGCTGCTCCTGCGGATCGATCAATACCCACGATCCTGCGAGGCCTGCCCAGCCAAATTCGCCTGGCGATCCGTTGATACCACCATCTGCGGGGTTCATCATGACACGAACTCCCAACCCATAGCCATAGCCTTTCTGCTGCGGCCAATTGTAATCATTTAGCTGCTGTGGCCCCAAATGATTAGTGGCCATCAATTGCACCGTCTTCCGGCTTAGAATCCGGACGCCATCCAGATCGCCGCCTTTCGCAAGCGCCTGCGCAAATCGACTGTAATCACTGATCGTTGACAAGAGGCCCGATCCGCCGCTCTCATGGTTACATCCCGGCTGATAAGGGGCGTCCATAGAAACATTAGGGATCAGTACACCGTCCTCTGAACGGTTATACATCTTACAAAGCCTATCACGTTTATCCTCGGATATACGGAATGAGGTATCATTCATACCCAACGGTTCAAATATCTGCTTCTTCAAAAAGTCTCCGAATGATTCACCAGATAGCACCTCAATTAAAGCGGCAAGTACATCATGACTCGTACCATACTTCCAGTGTGTACCTGGATCGAATGCAAGTGGAATGGTAGCAAGAGCTTTAGATAGAGCTCGAATATCCTTCGTAAAAGCATCCTCCATCATGATTCGGGTCAATCGCTCGGTTTCTAAATTGTCCCCACCGTATGTAAGCCCTGAAGTCATGGTGAACAAATCTTTGATCCGAATGGAAGCTGATGCGGGAGATGTAGATCTTACACCGAAATCGTTAAATCGGTAAACCTGCGGATTTTTAAACTCAGGCAAATACTCCTCGAGGGGATCATTTAGAAGAAACAGTCCCTTTTCATACAGCATTAGCGCTGCAGCGCATGTAACCACTTTAGTCATAGAATAAATTCGATAAATGGTGTCAGGTTCGAGCTTTGTTTTCTTTTCCAAATCTGCATACCCAAAGCTTTCCTGATACATTAATTGTCCATTTCTGACAACAATGCAAGCACATCCAGCAGGTCCTTTTTCCACCCATCCCTTAAGCAGCGGAGTTAAGCGTTCTTGTAAGAGTTTCAATAGTCTATCCATCTCCTTTCATCATCTAATATCTGAGTCCTTCGCTCGTTGTGTGCAGTTCCCTTCTTGCTGGCGAGCATAATTACTTCCATATTATACCACATCCCCTCCACGTTCTTCACGCAAAGATTGTCCTGTTTTATTGCTTATTCTGACGTATATTCCACCATCTCCACACTCTTTATCTCGACTTTGGAGATATTAGCCAAATCAAAGAATCCATTAGCTTTAACTCGAAACGATTTTAGCTCGTCTTTTCCAATGTCTATTGCAAAAGCATGTACGGTTGGCACTGAGGTCTCATTGTCTAAGGTTATATCGATAGTAAAACCTATAATATTTCTGTTATATAATGCCTCGTTCAGCTGAACCTGCCCGGTTATGTATGTTTCTCTTGGAGTTTGATTAGCGGATGTTAGGGCAACACTTATGTTCTTATCCTCGTCTGAGTAGGGAAATTCCTTATCTCTATTTTCTTTATAATCAATCGTAATCTGGTTTGGTTTATAATCGGGACTTGCAATGATTCCAACTGTTGCTCCCATGCTTTCTGTAACAAATCGGAGAGGTACATACACTTGACCGTTATAATTAAAAACTTGATATTCACTTGGTACGCTCTTCGTTTTTCCATTGAAAATGAATTCTGAAGGAAACAATGTAACGTTGAATTCGTTGGCGGCCACTGCTACCGAAGATAGGGAGATAACAATGCCGCTTACAAATGCAATAATGAGCTTTTTCATTAATCAAACACCTCGTTCAACTTGAGTCTTTTTATTAATATTTTATGTACTCACAAAAGCAAAGTGATAATCGTCTGTGCTTTCCACTCTTCCCCTCTTCCTAATTATTTCATTATGAAGTTTGTCGTAATAAGCGGCTGATTGGACCATACCTTCACAATCTCAAACTCAGCATCACCTGCCTTATATAAAAAAGAATCCTTGTTGGGCAAGAAGCATTAGCTGCTCCTCCACCTTATCAGGATTCTTCTTTATTGGATACATGTTTTAAAGTGCTAAATTAATTATAGTTTGATGTTCTTCGCTACGCTACGGATCCGTCGGAAAATTGGCTGTTATACAACTCGGCATAAAAACCACCGCGCGCCAATAGCTCTTCATGGTTACCTTGCTCAATGACGCTGCCGTTATTCATAACTAGAATCAGATCAGCATCGCGGATAGTGGATAAACGGTGGGCTATAACGAAGTTCGTTCGACCCTGCATAAGCTGACGCATCGCCTTCTGAATATAAATTTCCGTCCGGGTATCAACGCTGCTGGTCGCCTCGTCTAGAATAAGAATTGTCGGATCAGCCAAAATAGCTCTCGCAATCGTTAGCAGCTGCTTTTGGCCTTGTGAGATATTGGATGCTTCCTCATTCAACACGGTATCATACCCGTCGGGTAACGTTCGGATGAAATGATCGGCTTGCGCCGCTTGTGCCGCTTCGATAATTTCCGCGTCAGTCGCATCCATCCGTCCGTAGCCGATATTGTCACGAATCGTACCGTTAAATAGCCACGTATCCTGCAGCACCATGCCGAACAGACGACGCAGTTGTCCCCGCTTCATTCCAGTAATATTCGTGCCGTCTATCGTGATCGCACCCTCATTTATTTCGTAGAAGCGCATCAATAAATTGACTAGCGTCGTTTTCCCCGCACCTGTCGGACCAACTATAGCTATCGTTTGTCCTTGTTTCACGTCGATGTTCATATTTTGAATCAAAACCGCGTCTTCCTTATAGCCGAAGCTGACGTTCTCGAAGCGAACATTGCCCTGCTGCCCACTCATAGCAATTCCTTCCACAGCTTCCGGTATCTCCTCCTGCTCGTCTAGAATCTCAAATACGCGCTCCGAAGAAGCCAGCGTAGATTGAATAATATTGGCGATGTTCGCAGTCTGGACAATCGGCATTGAAAACTGGCGCGCATATTGAATGAACGCTTGAATATCGCCAATTTCTATCATTCTTTTTGTCATCAACACACCGCCAACGACACAGATGAACACATAGCCGATGTTGTTGATTACCGTCATAAGCGGCATCATTATACCGCTGACAAACTGCGCTCGCCATCCTGACTCGTATAGTCGGTCATTAATGGAGTCGAACTTATGAACAGACTTCTTTTCAAACCCGAATGCTTTGACGATTTTATGCCCGGTATACATCTCTTCCACATGACCGTTCAGCTCGCCGAGCGCCTTCTGCTGGCCCATAAAATAAGTCTGCGACCGAGAAGCAATCGCTCTGATAACAAGAAAGCTCAATGGGAGTGTCAGGACGAGAATTAAGGTCAACAGCGGGCTGATAGTCAACATCATCACAATAATCCCAATAAGGGTAATTACGGATGTAATCACTTGAGTCAAGCTTTGCTGTAGTGTACCGCTGATGTTATCCATATCATTTACGGCACGACTCAATATTTCTCCATGGGTTTGTGAATCAAAATATTTGAGCGGAAGACGGGACAGCTTCCCATTAACTTCTTTCCGCAGATTGTACACCGTTTTTTGAGCGACGCCTGCCATCAAGTATTGTTGGATGTAGGCGAACAATGAGCTGAATATATATAATCCGATCAAAGTTAGTACAATATTCAGGATGTAAGGAAAATCAATCGCCGCTCCCGCAACACCATTATGCTTTGCCATCAAGCCTTCAAACAGCTTAGTTGTAATCTTCCCCATGATCTTCGGACTAACGATACTGAAGATGGTGCTCAGTACTGCCGTAAACAATACGGCCAGCAGCTGCACTCTGAACGGCTTCAAATAACCTAGAAGCCGCCGGAATGTTCGTTTGGCATCCTTGGCCTTCTGTCCAGGCATACCCATCGGCATTCCGAAGCCGCCACCCATTGGGCCCCGCCCGGGTCCGCCCATGGGACCTCTGCCCGAGCCTCCCCTATTTCCTTGAGATTTGTTGGACTCACTCATGCAATTTCCCCCTCTGCCAGCTGTGAGGATACGATTTCTCGGTATACATTGGATGTCTCCATAAGTTGACGATGTGTACCGATTCCAGCAACTTCTCCTTCATCCAATACGATAATACGATCCGCATCCATGATCGTGCTGACCCTCTGTGCAACTATGATAACCGAGGAATCCGTTGTTTCCTGCTTAAGCGCTGCCCGCAGATTGGCATCGGTCTTGTAATCCAAAGCCGAAAAGCTGTCGTCGAACACGTAGATTTCCGGTCTTCTAACGAGTGCCCTTGCGATAGATAACCGCTGTCTCTGACCACCCGATAAGTTAGCACCTCCCTGTGAGATGATCGCTTCATACCCTTCTTGTTTCTCGGCTATGAATGAAGTTGCTTGTGCTATTTCAGCTGCATGGCGGATTTCTTCGTCGGACGCGTCCTCCTTCCCGTACCCGATGTTATCCCGCACCGTACCTGTAAAAAGCACGGCTTTCTGTTGGACGAATCCGATTTTGGAACGCAAGCTCTCTTGAGTTATGTCACGCACATCAATTCCGTCCACCTTTAGGCTGCCGCTGTCAATATCATAAAACCTTGCAATAAGACTGAGCAGCGTAGACTTCCCTGAACCGGTGCCGCCGATAATCGCCGTTATTTCACCAGGCTTCACCTCGAAGGAAATGTTGGATACGGCCGGCTTCTCGGCACCCGGGTAGCTGAACGTCACGTTATCGAATACAACGTGACCGCCTCTTTTGGCTGCAACCTTTGCTGCGGGACGATCCAGAATTTCAGGTACAGTGTCCAGTACCTGATTAATCCTTACTGCCGAGGCGGAAGCTCGCGGCACCATAACAAACATCATAGACACCATGATGAGCGAGAACATGATCTGCATGGCGTATTGCAGAAAAGCCATAAGATCGCCGACTTGCATGTGTCCAGTGCTAATCCGTCCTCCACCGAACCAAATAATTGCAATGGACGTGAAGTTCATGATCAGCATCATCATGGGCATCATTGCAGCCATAATTTTGTTCGCTCTCACGGCCGTGTCAGTCAAATCGAGATTCGCTTCATCAAAACGCTTCTTTTCATGCTCTATACGGTTAAATGCCCGAATGACGCGAACCCCCGTCAAGTTCTCACGCAAGACCAGGTTTAATTTGTCGATCTTAGTTTGCATTGATTTAAACAACGGAATAGCTTTCCTAGCGATCAAATAAATAGTTAGAGCCAATACGGGCATGACACAAACGATGACCAACGCCAGCGCAGGGTCCTTGGAAAAAGCCATGATTATCCCGCCGATACACATCATCGGCGCTGATACCATCATGCGCATCATCATTAAAAGAACCTGCTGTACTTGCGTAATGTCATTGGTTGTGCGGGTAATGAGCGATGCCGTACCGAGCTTGTCGAATTCCTGCAGTGAGAAGCTCTCGACATGCGCGAATGTTTTGCCGCGCATGATTCTGCCGAATCCGGCAGATATTTTAGAAGAATGATAACTGGCAAATATAGAAAATAACCCACTTGCAGCAGTCACCAGCAGCATTAGCCCGCCGATGCGCCATATATAGCCGTTATCTCCTGTAACGATTCCTTTATCAACGATGTCTGCCATCAAG
The DNA here is from genome assembly GCF_024722015.1 of Paenibacillus radicis (ex Xue et al. 2023). Lineage (GTDB taxonomy): Bacteria > Bacillota > Bacilli > Paenibacillales > NBRC-103111 > Paenibacillus_S. The sequence continues at coordinate 279,639 of NZ_JANQBD010000002.1, forward strand.
GTTGGCAAATACAGCTCGGACAGTGATTGTAAAAAGATGAGCACCAGCACCAATCCGATCGTCCACCGATATGGCTGCAAGTTCTTAAATAATTTTATCAAGATCCTTCACCTCCATTTGAATGGTTGGGTAATGGCGGAGCAATAAGAGACATACAACAAGCAACACCATCCTCCATATCTTGTTGGAGTGCTTGCGCAATATCTTTTTGATCCATACCCTGTTCCTGAAGCTCCTGGTGAGATTGCCGTAAATGCATCAAACCATGCGACATCGCTCCCCAAAATTGTGCCGTCAGCATCGGTGGCGACATTTGTCTGAGCTCGCCGTTCTCCATACCTATTTTCACCATGCTGCCGATCACGTTCATATTATCGAGATGCCAGCTCCAGTGTTTCAACTCTTCCGGTGTGAACAATTCGCGCAAGTCATGGCGCATCCGTATGAAAAATAAAACACTATCCGACTGTATCAACATGGTTTTGTACATGGAACGGACGAAATTCTCCAGCATCTTGCTTATAGAGCCACTTCCGGAAAAATGCGATTGTACATGCTTTCTCGATTGATCGAACATAAAATTACACAGTTCCTTAAATAACGTCTGCTTATCTTTGAAATAATAATAAACTAGTCCTCTTGCAACTCCTGCTCGTTCTGCCACATCACCGATTTCAGCAGCGGTGTACCCTTTTTCCACATACACCTTTAAGGCGCCCTTTATAATCGATTCTTGACGCTGTTTACGGATCTCTTCGTTCTGTTCCTTATTGCGCGGCAACCGTTCATCACCCATCTTTCATTGACTTTCATGTCAACCAAAATATATCGCAGTGACAAAACGTTTGTCAAGTATTGCTCACCTACCCAGTTAATTTTAACTTGCGCGTTTACCGTGACTTTTAATCTATCTTTGAAAAATAAGTTTTAGGAGTATTCAATTCTAATAAACAAAAAAACAGTCGTGACATTGAAAAAAGACCACCGAAGTGGTCTCGTGTAATGGGAATCCAATTTATAACACTACGCATGTGCTAATATAGGTGCACAAAATGTTGAATTTTTATCTAACATAAAGTTAGCTTTAATAAAAAGCGTATCTGCATTTTCATTTATCGGGGTATATTCTGCTTTCTCAGTGAGTTGATCTGGTGTGAAATGAAATTGTATAATTTCTGTTTTCTCATTAGCAATACGAGAAAGTAAACGATCTAAATTAACATCCCCTTGACTCACTACATCATATAGGTTCAGAGTATGACCTTCATGCTGAAAGACGATAATAGCTTCGTCCTCTTGCGAGTAAAATATGGATTCTGAAAATACGTTTAAAGCATAAAACATGAAGAGTCCCTGGTTATTGCTAACACCAAATTGTTGTGATACAGGTCTTCGCGATAAAACCAATCGTTTGATAAATTCCAAGTCTTCTAATATAGAACAATTCAGCTTGCGTAATGTGGTATGAGCTTCAGGGCTGGGATGAAATTTAAGTTTAAATTGTGACTCGCGAAAGGATTCAAATCCAAACTTTGGATAAAAATCAATGACAGAGCTATTGGCGAATAAGAAAAATATATCGCAGTCTTGCTCATAAATATTTAGAACCTGCCTCATCAATACGCCTGAAAGCCCTTTCCCTCTAAAATCAGGATGAGTCATAACCGTTCCAATTTGAATCGCCTTCTTCTTTAACCCATTTATCACCAAGTCCATTTTACTAACAGAAACATTGGCAATAACTTCATTATCCTTCATGAATGAATAGCAGATATAACGATCATCCCAAAATCCATTCAGATACCAAGCTTCAAAATCTATATGAAAAACTAATGTCGCAAGTTGGTTAAAACTTTTTCTGTAGGCTTTATTATCTTTATAATCGTAAACCAGGTCTATTCCAACCTCTATATTTTCATTAGAAATCACAATAATCCTCCCTATTATCTGTATGTCCTCAACTTTACCATAAAATCTTAACTTCGCATGGTTTGGATATTTTCTGTCATGTTTTTTCTGTCTGTTTGATTCCAATGAGGCAACCTTTCACAATTTGGCACGTCTAAAAAGTAAAGGTAAATATGAAGGCAAGGATGTGTTCTTTATGATTTGGAAAAAAGGTCTTATCTGCTTTTCCCTGGTTTGTCTGTTGTTCACTTGCTTACCTATGATAGCAGCTGAGGCCGCAGCAAGCTCTCAAAAGAATGTGACATTGCCCTCTTTTTCCATTCAAATCAACGGGCAGCTTGTCGATAATACGCATATGAGGTACCCTTTTTTCGTATATAAAGACATCACTTACATGCCTCTAACCTGGGAGCTGACTCAATCTTTGGGCTTGAACCTCGTTGCCAATGAAGGAGGGTTAACCATTCTTAAGGGAGGAGGTCAGCGGAGCGGCGGTTGGATCGGCTGGAAGAAGGAACGTTTCCCGCTGGACCTGTCCGGCTCGAATAATTCCAAGCGAAGCTACATAGCAACGATGCCAAGCTTCGGACTGGCGATCAACGACAGCTACATTGATAACGGGAATGAGCCGTATCCTTTTCTCGTATGGAACGATGTTACTTACATGCCACTCACATGGAAATATGCGCATGACTTTTTGGAGCTAGCACTGCTGTGGAAGAAGGAGCAAGTTCTTGATATTATCGGTGGTCAGCAGCAGGTTCTTGAACGAATCTATTATGATGATGCAGAGTACTTGTATATATACCCCACGATCATTACTGAGAAAGGGCAGGGCAGCTTGAAGGTGAAAAAATCGCTGGACGAACCGCCTGTATGGATGACTGTTGAAGAAACGGATACGCTGAGTAAGCGTCTGCAGCAGGAGCAAAGCCGGCTTGCGGGTGAAACAGTGACCTTAACACAAAAGAACGACGGTCTCTACTATGGAAACATGAACCTACTACCGCAGGAGGAGATTTCGGTCGACTCCAACGCTCCCGGCAATCCCCACATCAGCCAGCTATGGGGAGTTTTATTCCCATTAGGCTCGGAGCGCGCGTTCTTGTCCGTAACCAAGGTAACTGCCTTTAACTACGGCAATACTATTAGCACTTCTTATTCGTTTCTCATAGAAAACGGACGAGCGAAGAATGTAACCGAATTTCCTCAACGACCGGACCGGATCATCCCGAATTCGGATGGAAGCTACTGGCTGGCTTCGAACGGCACGAGTATGATGCGCGGCAGAATTATTCCCGGCAGCCGCAAGCTGGCGCTCGTGACTCTTCAAGGAGAAACCCGATTAGTCAATGCTACGTTGGGCGATTATGATATCCTTGTGCCTGGAACCACTAATCCAGGGTTTACAAATGTATTGGACCCTGATGGGAAGCTCTTGATTTACATCCATCAGATCAGTTATGATCCCATGTCCCCGCCAAAAAGGGGCTACTACTTAATCGATATGAGCTTCCAAATGAAAAAGGTAGATGCGTTGGACCCGCTCGCTGCAGAGACATCATTCCTGCCAACCTCTTTTTCCGAATGGCCGGTATATAGGGGGATCGACGGAAAGCTATATCTGATTCGTAAGAACAATGATCTCGCCAACTATACGGACAACACATCCATCATGTGGTACGACGACCAACTGCTTGTCAGCCAATAAATAACTCTTCCCGGAAAAATACAAATCACAGCATGAAGCCTTCATAGGCTTCCATGCTGTGATTTTTTGCTTTTATATTTTGGAGTTGCTGCGAATACCACGCGAATCTTTCCAATCACAACCGACGAATAAATTATATGCTTCTATTTAACGAACATAATCTCCGGCACCGTTGCTACGGTTTGTATAATATATCCAGATCCCCGGGTTTACTCGGATTGCCTGTAACTCCCCCGTTGCCTCCATCACCTCCGCTCGCACCACCACCACCTCCTCCTTCTCCTCCTCCTAAAATCGTTCCATTTCCGGAATATCCATCCGATCCATTGCCTCCGTATGCAGTAAGAGTCCCATCAATCTGCGTAATGTCAGCTCTAGTCAAAATATAAAAAGGAACTTGCCACATCGTACTACTGTGGCAAGTTCCTTTTCAGTTTTTACAAATAACAACCCACTAATGGACGGTTCCTAAAAATGACACAAATAACTCTTTTCTTTTGTGATATTCATAAGAATCAGTAGGTAGTAAGCCACACGCAAACTCTATTTCAACTTTTCTACCGAATAGAACTTTCTGGGATGTTTTAAACCCACAATCTTTGCAGTTGAAACCACATCCATCCTGCGTATTCTTCCATTCCCTTTCAAAAACATACAAAGCTCTGGATTTGGCGAAACTTTCAGTTACCCAAGGTGAAAACGGTGAGAAAATCAAAACCAAAGAAAAAATAATAATTAATATACCTAATGATCTTTTCAAATATTCACCCCCAGATGAGGCTGTCCCTGAATCCTCTCTATTGGACAAGATCAAGTAAACGAGCCTTTAACTTATCTGCGTTCGATGAATGTCGATAACTTCGTTTACGTCAAACTTATTCCCGTCCAGGTCGTAGAATATGAAGTTAATGCCGCAGCTGCCGCGATCCTTAAGTTGTTCAACCTTTACGCTATTTGATTGCAAATGGTCATAGAGTACCTCTATTTGCCTTACTTCAAAGGTGAACCTGAACATTTCATAACCCGCTTTGTTGGTGAATTGGTTATCGAAGTGCCCATCCGTTTCTACCAAATGCAGCCACTGACCATCTGAAAGCTTCAATATCACTTGAGCTTCCGCAGCATTAAACGGTACCGCATACTCCAATCCAAAATTTCGTTGCCACCATTGTGCCGAGTTAATCGGGTTTCTAACCGGTACATAAATCGAGCAAACAGCACTCAAAGTATTGCCCTGAAATTCACGCGAAATATCTGTCATCTAGATCATCCCTTCAACTGTTTTTATCTCTCACAATCGAATAAACGGATTTGCAGAACAAAACTTGTGTGCGAAAAGCAATGCTCGGCACTACAAAATCAATAGCAAAACCTCTATCCATATAGCTGTATTGATATAAGATAGATATTCAAATCATCTTTATTAATTCTATGATGATTTCTCATTTTCCTTTTTTAAACAATTTTTCATTAAAACTCGATCTTTGAATAGCTTCAGCCCCGACCAAACGGGATATTTGACGTATTTCTCGTTAAATGCAGCTCTCCCTTTTCATAAAAATTAGTAGGGTCAGTATCGTTATCCTTCTGCATGACTGTTCATCATTTCACTCAGAGTTTCTACTGCGTTTTGTGAAAAAAATATTTCCATGCTTGATTTTGTAACTGCTGCCATTTCTCCAGCATATTCAAACATTTTTACTTCATATTCTTTGATGGCTTCGTCAAGGTCAGAGTTGTTCATCATCGAAAGTCCAAGTTCCGCAGCGTCCAACATAGCAAGGTTAGCGCCTGCACCGGCAAATGGCGACATCAAATGAGCGGCATCCCCAATAAGCGTAACCCCGTGCTTGCTTTCCCACTTATGTTGTACAGGCAGCATGTAAATCCTTCTAGGATAGATCTCTCCAGTAGCATTTAATATATATTTCTCCTTTTATATTTACAAATTCTTCTCCCGATTTATCGGTTACTTTCAGCGCTTGCCCTTCTAAACGAGATATCGCGAAAAATTCATCCAATAAGCCCGCAACTTGAAGGGCTTTCTGGCCCGAGACCTTATCCAAATCAAGAGTACCTCCTTGTTCACGATATGTCGGGGAGGTTTCGCGCTCATAAATTACAGGATCAAACCCAGCTTGCTGCAGGATTCTTGCCAGCGTTAATCCGCCCGGTCCTGCTCCAATAATGGCAATCTGTTTTTCTTTGAGGTTCATAGCAGTCACTCCTGTAGTATTATTTATACAATTGAATCAATCTTAATCGTATCCAACAATCGATGAAATCAATCCTAATCGCCTTATGTAAACACTATATAAACGGAGCCATTTGCAATCCTAAACGAATCCTATAGATATTCTTTCCTTATGAAACCAACCTTCATTCCCTCTTTTGTCAGGAGACTAGAGCATACTACTATAGTGAAAACTTCTTAAATTCGGCAGAAAAGCAATAAATGAAACAGCAGCAGTCTTGGACGGGGGAAATAAGTCCAAAACTGCTGCTGTTTTTATCGCTATCGCCCCTATATTTTGCTGGGGTTTTTCTATATTAAGTAGAATTAAATCCCTCTATTAATTTCGATCAAATTTCCGGCAGGGTCTCTAAAGTAAGCTACACGGTGCCCCCACTCAGGCGTGTCATGTGGTTCCTTAACAAATACAACATCTCTAGTCTTCAATTGATTGTAAGTTGCGTCAACGTCATCCACTCTAAAAATGATAGCAACCTGATCATTGGCACTGAATTCATTCGGCTTACGCAGGGCTTCAATAGGTTCGCGTACTATCGGAGGCTCTAATGCTATATTGATGTCTCCCGTTTGAAACTCAGCATAAGGAGTCTCTTCATTTCCATGGAGAACTTTAAGTCCCAGGATGTCTCTGTAAAACAAAAAACATTCCCGAACATTGGGCACAATTAATCGCACATGAGAAATTCTCAAGTTAATCCCTCCGCTTAACCTATTATTTGTGAATCCAAGCTTGTTCCAGCTCACTCTTCTGACGAAGGTGATGGTGGAAATGCATGCCGACAAGCTCGAACCACTCCCGAGCGTTCAGCCAGCCAAAGCCATCATGCTTAGCTTTGTAGTTTGGGTTTATGGTATCTACTTTCCCTTCCCATTCTCTCATTTTAAGCAATACTTGATCGAGTCCACGTAGTAGATCTTCTTTACTTTCCGAGTTGCTAGGTGCATTTTGGGGGCCGTCCGGCAGCTTAATTTTTATTGGAGGAAATCCGCCGATTTTGAACAAATGTTTGCCCGCTTCCGTCAACCCGAGCTTTTGCTCTTCAACCGACGCCGCACAAATATCCACTTGGTCAATGTAGTCAAGAGCAGCGAGGATCAAATGGTTGTACATTTGGCCAAGTGACCAAACGCCATTCTCGGTTATATGCCTTAGTTGCTCCATAGAATAACTTGGCAAACAACTTTTGTAAGCTTCAATCAATCTCTGATCACTCATCGAAACACTCCTTTAACGGTAAATCTCCAACGTGGATCAATGACTTTCCTTTTATTCTATCACTTAGCTCAATCTATGAGTTCTTATCGATTGCTATTTATCGAACCTCCAATAGATTTTTTCGGTTCGTTCTTCAGGAAATAATCCGTATCTTAGTTTTTTTCTTTAAATAACAATGCCTTTATAGCAAAGCGAGGTAAAATCAATTGTCTTCTCCATCTGGAAGGTTGATTTATTAATCGAAACAACCATTCCATATTTAATTTTTGCCAATTGGCCGGCGCTCTTTTTACTTTTCCAGCAATGATATCAAGACTTCCGCCAACTCCGATAGCAACTCTGGCATTGAGTTTATTTTTATATTTATAAATCAAGCGTTCCGCTGCTGGAGCTCCAAGGGCAACTACCAATACATCCGGGCTCAAAGCCTGGATTTCTTCTATTATCTGTGCCTCTTCCACCTTGTTAAAGAAACCGTGATGCCTACCCAGTACCGATACGTTCGGGTAAGACCTGGTGATAACTTCTGAAGCTTTTATACTAGTAGGTTCATCTGCGCCCAGAAGATAAAAAGACCATTTGTTTTGATTTGCAGTCTCAAGCATTTTTATAAGAAGGTCGCAACCGGTTACACGCTCGGGAAGTGGATTTCCTTTTAAGCGGTATACCATGACGATTCCGATTCCATCAGCGGTAAGGAGACCTGCCTCGTCAATAATCGAACGTAGCTGTTGGTCATGTTGGCAAGACATCGTAATTTCCGGGTTGAGTGTAACGACATGGAACAGTTCAGATTTTCTCTCAGTTACTACTTTGCTAATGACTTCAATTGTATCCGTCATAGTTATTTTTGGAACCGGTATCCCCATGATTTTCGAGCAGTTCTCCATTTGAGTACATCCACCTTTAATTAATTTATCCACATTTTAACATAAAGGTTAGTATTAGACTATTATGCTCGCTGTCCTTCGTTTTTGGCTAATTCTCATCATTATGATTATCGGAATCACTGAATAGCTCCTGCAAGACCGACTTTCTGTTTTCAAGAAAACGTCTCGTTATGATGTAATGCAACGTGTCCTCATACCGTATTTCCCCTACTGGATGAACATCGAAGTTTATTATCTGTGCATCTGGAAATCCGAGAAGTATCGGAGAATGTGTGGCAATGATGAACTGAGCTTCATTTTCTAAATCCTTAATTACCCGCAATAAGGCCAACTGCCTTGCAGGGGATAACGCCGCTTCGGGTTCATCGAGCAAGTAAATCGCCTTTTTCCCAAAACGATGATTAAAAAGAGAAAGAAATGCTTCACCATGTGATTGCTCATGTAAAGAACGACCACCGTAATACTTCAGACTTTCGGGCATAGTATCCAAATGTGATGCAAAGTGATAAAACGTCTCAGCTCTTAAGAAAAAGCCATTTGTGATTTTGGGCATCCATGAAAGACGAATGTGTTCACCTAAAATTGAATGAGAAGCATCCACATCGTAATTGTTGTTCCTGCCTCCTCCGGCCGTATTAAACCCACTTTGAAAGGCAATTGCCTCTAGGAGAGTTGATTTCCCCGAACCATTCTCCCCAACAAGAAAGGTGACATTCGTTCGAAAAGAAATCGATGTTAAAGTTTTCACAGCAGGTATGGTAAATGGATATAATTTCGTATCCGTATGTTCATTTCTCAGAATCTCAAGGCTTCGCAAGTACATTAATTTTCAACTCCGATTTCATCAACGTAAATACCTATTGTTATTTTAACATAGCCTTTGCCCGTTAATGGAGACAATGGGGTTATTTCTTTGGTTGCATTTCAGCCTGTTTTCGCATGTTTGATGATCAACAAAGACCTTTAACGGTCATTATTGAACGTGTATTTCTATTCGTGTATAGTATTAAGCAATAATAAGTAGGAGGCGTATTTATGAAGTGCACAATGATGACTAGGGCCCAAATTCGGGAAAATAGCGCATATTAAGCCCTGTAAACTGCGTGATTTCCCTTAAATATGGAGGGTTATCATTTTAATGGAGAAAGATTTTAATGAATTAAATAGTGCTCAAACAGCCGATGAAGAAGTTAAAGAATCGATTATTACACATGGTAATTTAAAGAGTGCATTTGCATGGCTTAGTTTTCTTGCTTTTTTCAGCGTACTGAACGAAACGGTCTTTAATGTATCATTACCGGATATCGCCAATCAGTTTAAGATCCCACCTTCGACGGCTAATTGGGTTAATACAGGTTTCATCATTTTTTTCGCAATCGGGACGCTTATATTTAGTAAAATATCCGATACGTATGGTGTTAAAAGGTTGCTTGTGACTGGCCTGTTGATCTACAGCGGAGGATCGTTCTTCGGCTTTCTTGCACAATTCTCTTTCCCATCAGTAATAGTCGCTCGGATTATTCAGGGGATCGGAGCATCGGCAGTTCCCGGACTTATTATGGTCATCGTGGCAAAATACATCGGATCAAAAGATCGAGGTAAAGCATTCGGTTTGATCGGGTCGATGGTCGCTCTAGGCGAGGGCATTGGTCCAGTAATTGGAGGGATAATTGCAGATTATATCCATTGGTCCTTCCTATTCTTACTTCCCATGATGACACTTGTGTCTATCCCGTTCTTTCTTAAAGTATTGCCTAATGAGATTACGCCTAAAGGGAAATTGGATGTTGTAGGGGTAAAATCGCAATTGTCAACTGGAATAATGACATTCACCTTGCCGTCCTTATTTTTGAACCGAAAGTTTATGGCCGGTGTCCTGGCGGGATGCGTATTATTAGGCACTGTAGCTGGTTTTGTCTCAATGATACCTTACTTGATGCGAGATGTTCATCAACTAACTGCAAGCATGATTGGAGGCGGGATTATATTTCCCGGCACCATCAGCGTCGTTCTCTTCGGTATTGTTGGCGGCACCTTGGTCGATAAAAGAGGAATAAATCTTGTATGGTATCTTGGAATAATTCTAATCGTCACGAGTTTTTTAGTTATAGCGTTATTTTTAGATACAACACCTTGGTTGATGTCTGCTGCACTAATTCTGACTTTTGGCGGTCTTTCATTTGTTAAAACGGTGATATCAACCACAGTTGCAGAGGCTCTGGAATCCAATGAAGCTGGGGCCGGAATGGGAATGCTCAACTTCGCTTGTTTTATGGCAGAAGGAGTAGGTATAGCAATGGTTGGAGGTTTGCTCTCCCAACGCTTGCTGGACTTCCCATTACTTCCAACAGTAACCCTTTCCACGGCATTTCTATTTAGTAATATGATACTGCTTCTTATCGTCTTCATCATAATTGGTGGAGTCATATACACTATGGCATACAGAAGAAGTTAGCGCTGGTTTATCCTTGTTATTGGTAATATGCGAAAAAAACAGCCGTGGTACATGTACCGCGGTTGTTTTTTTCGCATATTTTTGTTGAAATGTTGGCTGGTTCCCCACGCTTCGAGTCATCAGATATCAGCCTGTGAGGGTCAAATGGCTGTCATAAAACTGCCACTTTTGTTATTGAAATCAGTAACTTTTGCAGCTTCTTGAACAAATGATGGCGTCCTTGAAACAACTATGTGACAGAATTCACATAAATTTGTGACATCCTTCAAACTCGATTGTTTTATTGGTTATGCGCAACTATGCTGAAAGTATCGATCCCAGGAAAGGAGCTCATCAATGAAATTCAAATGGACTTTACTGGCAGTACTTTTTACCATCGTCACAAGTTTAACTGGTTGCGGGAAATTAGCGGTGTTGGATCCTAAAGGACCGCAAGCTCAAAGACAAGCTGATGACATTATGCTATCTATCGGGCTAATGTCGGCTATTGTCATTATTGTGTTCATAATTTTAGTATTTATGTTAGTTAAATACCGTGCGTCCAAACAAGCCGATGATTATGAACCTCCTCATATTGAAGGAAGCAAGGTTGTAGAATCGATTGTTGTAGGAATTCCCATTCTCATCATCATTTTCCTTTCGGTGGTCTCTGTTCGGAGTAATTATATCGTTGAGGCGACACCTCAAGGGTATGAAGGTCAGAAACCATTAGTTGTCTACGCCTCATCATCTAATTGGAAGTGGCATTTTAGTTATCCCGAAGAAAATATAGAAACCGTAAACTACTTGTATATTCCAACTAATCGCCCTCTTGAATTTAAGCTGTATTCTTACGGGCCGATCACCAGCTTCTGGATTCCACAGCTAGGTGGGCAAAAGTATGCGATGGCTGACATGGTTAACACACTGCATTTGGCAGCCGACGTTCCAGGTGAATACATGGGCCGTAATGCAAACTTCAGTGGTAAAGGCTTCGCTGAAAATACATTTAATGTAAAAGCCATACCTGAAGCCAAGTTTAAGGAATGGATTGATGAGGTTAAGCAAACTGCCAAACCTCTTACAAAAGCAAAATTCGATGAGCTGTTGAAGCCAGCCCATCTTGGGCAGTTAACGTTCACAGGGACTCATTTAGACTTTTTGCCGCCGCCAGAACACGGACATCATGGATCAGCTGGTATAGAGACTGATACTAATACGGCTACTGATACTATCACTAATACTGATAAGGGTTCAGAACATGCACATGAAGGGAGACATTAAAGCATGGACTTCTTTGAACGATTTGCTGTGCCTCATCCAAGTCCAGCTATTTATGCATCAATGGTCGCCATTGCACTTACAACCATTGCGATCATCGCTGGCTTAACTTATTTCAAAAAATGGGGTTATCTTTGGAGAGAATGGCTAACAACTGTTGACCATAAACGAATTGGTATCATGTATTTGATATCTGCTCTTATTATGCTTTTTCGTGGCGGTGTAGATGCATTAATGATGCGTGCACAAACGGCCGTACCGGATAATGCATTGTTAGATGCCCAACACTATAACGAAGTTTTCTCGACGCATGGGATTGTTATGATTATCTTTATGGCTATGCCTTTCATCTATGCCTTAATGAATTTCGTTGTTCCCCTGCAAATTGGAGCACGTGACGTAGCGTTTCCACGCTTGAATGCACTAAGCTTCTGGCTATTCTTCATGGGGGCCATGTTGCTTAACATTTCATTCGTCATAGGCGGTTCCCCTGATTCAGGCTGGACAGCTTACTTCCCGCTATCAGGCAATGAGTTCAGTGAATCTGTAGGAACAAACTATTATGCGCTTGCTCTTCAAATATCCGGTATTGGTACTTTAATATCAGGTATCAACTTCATTGTGACTATTCTTAAAATGAGAGCGCCTGGTTTGAAATTAATGAAAATGCCAATGTTCACATGGTCTGCCTTAACCGCAAACGTAATCGTTGTATTTGCTTTCCCTGTATTAACTGTTGCGCTAATTATGATGACCATGGATCGATTATTCGGAACACACTTCTTTTCAACGACAAATGGCGGTATGGATATGCTATGGGCGAACCTGTTCTGGGTTTGGGGTCATCCTGAGGTTTATATCTTAATTTTACCTGCATTCGGTGTTTATAGTGAGATTATCTCTACCTTTGCACGCCGTAACCTATATGGTTATAAGTCAATGGTAGCATCAATGGTGATCATCTCTTTCCTGTCCTTCTTAGTATGGACACATCATTTCTTTACAATGGGTCAAGGAGCACTTACGAATAGTATCTTCTCCATCACAACCATGGCCATTGCTGTTCCAACCGGAATTAAAATATTTAACTGGTTGTTTACACTTTGGAAAGGGAAAATCGTATTTACCGTACCCATGCTTTATGCGATAGGCTTCATTCCAATTTTCACAATTGGTGGAGTTACCGGGGTCATGCTCGCTATGTCAGCGGCTGATTATCAGTACCATAATACGATGTTTCTCGTAGCTCATTTCCATTACACTATTATCCCTGGAGTTGTATTCGCCATGATAGCAGGACTCACCTATTGGTGGCCCAAAATGTTCGGCTTCATGCTTAATGAACGAATCGGCAAATGGGCATTCTGGTTTATTGCAATCAGCTTTAATGTCACCTTCTTCCCTATGTTCTTTACGGGGTTAGACGGTCAAGCTCGTCGTATGTACACCTATTCCGAATCAACTGGATTTGGGCCGCTCAATATGCTTTCATTTGTCGGAGCGATTGGTCTGGCCATAGGCTTTGGATTAATAGTATACAACATCTACTACAGCATTCGTTACGCTTCAAGAGATATTGGTTCAGATCCATGGGATGCGCGGTCTCTTGAATGGGCTACTCATAGTCCTGTTCCATCTTATAACTTTGCAATTACTCCCAAAACTCAATCCATTGAAGCATTTTGGGATTTCAAGAAAAAAGGTCACGATTTATTTCCAGGCGAATATACCAAAATTCATATGCCTAATAACACCGGCGCTCCATTTATCATGAGCTGCATCTTCTTCGTATGGGGATTTTCATTTGTATTCGGTATTTGGATTGCTGTCATTCTCTCTACGGTTGCTATTTTTGCATGTCTGACTTATCGATCGTTTCAGAAGGATCACGGCCATTATATTTCCGTAAAAGAAATTGAAGAAACAGAAAACAAACTGCGAGGTGCTAGTCTATGAAAATCGATCACTCGCTGCCGCTTGAATACAGCACAGAACAAAATCAAATCAATATTTTAGGATTCTGGATTTTTCTCGGAGCCGAGATTATGTTGTTTGGCACGCTTTTCTCTTCCTATTTCACATTAGCTGATCGTACAGCACTCGGTCCTACAGGGAAAGAGATGTTCGAAATCACACCCGTACTTATAGAAACCATTCTGCTATTAACAAGTAGTTTTATCATTGGTCTTGGCATTCATGCAATGCGGCTTGGCAATAAGAAGGCCATGATGATATTTTTCGGGATCACCCTCCTTCTTGGAGCAGGTTTCTTGGGTGTAGAAATATATGAATTCACTCACTATGTTCACATTGGAGCAGGGCTTCAAACTAGTGCATTTACAGCCATCCTGTTAACCACATTGGGAACACACGGAGCACACGTTACATTTGGTCTTTTCTGGGGATTATTTATTATTTTACAAGTAAAGAGAGACGGTCTGACGCCTGAAACAGCTAATAAGTCCTTCATCTTCTCTCTTTACTGGCATTTCCTGGACGTAGTCTGGATATTCATATTCAGCTTTGTCTACTTGAAAGGAATGATGTAGCATGAAAGAGTTATTCCCGCGCAAACAAGTCATGGGTTTTGTATTCTCGATGATCCTTACTGCAGCTGCTCTTTCCGTTTACTTCCTGGACATGTCATTTGCCTTCGGCATGACTGTGCTTCTTGTAACAGCATTTATACAAGCGGGCCTTCAACTTGTGGTATTTATGCATGCCGGTGAAACGGGGGATAAAGGGGCCATCTACACAAACATCTATTATGCGTTAGCCATTGCATTAGTTACCGTCTTTGGTACATTACTATGTATGGTCTGGGGTTTTGTCTGATTCTCAGGGGCTGTCTCACAAGGATAAACCCTATTGTCCTATAAAATAGGTAAAAGAACCTTCAAGTTAACTTGAGGGTTCTTTTTCGAGCTATTCAAATTATTAACCTCTCCCGGTCTTCGCTAGCATCTCTTCCGTTGCTACAAAGAACACGCCCATTATGAAAATAAGAACAGCTCCCGCAATTGTGCCCATACCAATCGGAATCATACTGCTATAATTATTATCGAAAATACCTAATATCAAGATAATAAATCCTATTGCAATTAGCGAAATACCTACAACCTTCACCGCATTCAGTATTGGCGTATTATTTTTCAAGTCAGCTCACTCCTTATACGCTATATTATTCACTTTGTTCACAGAAACGTCAATCTTTTTTATTAAAATGTTCACAAAAAATCCGATTAAATTTCTCACTCGGATCATTCGCCAATTCAAGAGAACACTTAATAACCGACTAATTGTACAAATTACGCAGAAAAGCTGCCGATCCATTTGCAATCGACAGCCTTGCTGAAAGTTTTTTGAGAGTCAGCACTTCTCATTTCCCATACTTATCTGCTTGTATTTTGCTATATTGCTTATTCGCTTTGAATGCAAATATTAAATATAGAACAATCATAATAGGAATAAGTAACCAGAGAAACCCTCTGAATAAGGCAAATGGCGTTTCAAAGAGAAAGGCTTTCCAAAAGGCCGCTCCAGTTTCTTCCCACAACCCGGGTGTATAATACAATAATTTGGGATTCAGAAAAGCTGCCTTATCAATAGAGTCGGTGGAGATTAGTACTACAAAAATTGGGATGAAGGTAGTAGCCAAGGTGCTCCACATTTCAGATATTCTTTTATATCTTCCGGCTTTGGAATCAGCATCTGAAAAAATATCATCGTCTCCATTTTCGTGTATCTTCCTAAAATATTGATAACCCGAACTTTTGCTCCCCGTGATATGTTTCCAACCACAGTCTTCAAAAAGGGCACAGTAATCTTCAAAATCCTCCTGCTTTTTAAATGTTCGGTAATCCATTTTTATAACTGCATTGTCGGGTTTGCCGGGTTGAAATTCATAACCAGTCGTTTTTTTTGTGAATCTGTAGCCTTGCTGGGCCATCTCATTCAGCCATTGCTCTTCTTTCTCAAAATTAATAAAGAACTTATATTTTTTCACTACTATTCCCCCATTTCTTATCTGAAGGTATCTTTCGTAACTTCAATCATATGTTTCATTCTTTCAAAGTCGAGACGCAAAATCTCCAGTCCTTTTTCAGTAATGGCATAAACCTTACGCCTGCTATCCTCACTTTTGACAGGCTGTATAAATTTTAGCTTCACCAAATTCTCAACAGCTCCATACAGCGTCCCAGCAGCCATTCTTACCTGACCGCCGCTTAGCTCCTCAACCTTTTGCATAATCAAATATCCATGTGCCGGTTCCATCAAGGCCAATAGAATATAATAAACGGTTTCCGTAAGCGGCAAATTTTTATCTCTGCTCATGTTTCCCCTCCTTGTATCAACGGCACATATATCGTCAGACTATATATAGTCATACTGTATAGTTACACTATACACAATGAGACTGTATATAGCAACAGTAAAAAAGCCGTTTAGCAAATTTTTCTGCTACACGGCCCAGCCTGCGAATGCAATCATCAATCTCCGCAATATGTAATTAAAAAATTCCAGCCTATTAGGGATCGTTTATTTCAGATACAAGGTGTCCTCTGTGCTAGATCATTTTACGTCTATTTCGCGCAGTTCTGCCGCTAAGAGGTTTATAGTAAAAACTCTTTCTTCACCATCTTGTTTGTCGAATAGGAGTTGCTCCATAAATTCCCAGATATCTTCCAGCTTGCGCCTGCCCTTATAAAACTGCAAGACATCAAGATTCATTACAAAATCCTTATGAAGATTCTGGTAGATGCTTAAAAATTCATCAAAGTACGGCTTGTCAACCAAGAACATCATATCCGCTTCAACGGGGGCCAATTTCAACCCTTCCCAGTCAATTAACATCAGATGTTGTTCGGATTGCATCAGATTCCAATTGTGGAGATCTGTGTGGCACAGAGCCATTCTTACATTATCGGTCTTCAACCGCACAGACAATTGTTCAACGGTATCAATAAGACCCCTAATTTGTTCAATGTGAGGGTTCATCACTTCTCTTAAATCAACAGGAATAAGGTTATTCTCTTCATCCAACGAGTTTCTAAGCTCCGGCAAAAACGGAACATGAAAATTTTCTTTGATCGCATCCGTTTGAATAGGTATTTCTTCTCCATAGGTATGAAGCTCTGTCACTATTTCCGATAGATGGTAAATTTGCTCCTTGTTCAAATCTTTATCACCAATTGTTTCTCCATCTATATATTCATAAAGCAAATAAACTCCAGCAGCATCCTCACATTTATAGTCACCTTTTTTTGTTAAAATGGGTACTGGAATTTTACCTTTCAAGCTGCTATTATGCATGAGCCACACCAGAATAGGAACATATTGATCTATATGTGCCGTCCATTTGGCGGTGGATGCTCTGCTCTTTTCATAAAATTTCAAAAAGTAGGCAGCCTTGTTGTCATAAACTTTATATGCAAGTGCCGCCCAACCACCCTTCTGCGGTAAAACGTTTATGATATCTAGATCATAGTGATCTTTCAAGATGTTCCTGATCTTGATCATTAAGGTCCTCCTATGTAACTAGGCCATTGCACCAAATTTGAGATATACAATCTGGCTTCCGACATAAGCAACAGCCACTCCATTAATATTGCTCTTTCGCAGCAACCAGTTGCAAATAGTACCTTCTTCAGTCGAAAAGATTACCCCTCCGACACATCCGCCCCTAATTCACCTGCAACCTCAATTATCTTGGGAATGACTGCTTCATTGGTACCGGATACGTAGATATCACCCTGATAATGACGGAATGGGATCTTTGTATCGCCGTAGCTCCACATGAAGAAGTCTCCTTCTATGGACATGCTGGTAGAGCCTGTCACCGTAAACACTGACTTATAAGTAAAATCAGGTTTGGATGCAAAATATTGTTTGCACTCTTCCAAAGAAATGGTTAGGTTTGAACTGTCATTTTCCTGAAATGATCTTGTAATTCGATAGCGCTGACTCATTGAAATGCCTCCTAGTGTAAAATGGATATAAGAAAATATATCACAACTTAGTGCAAAAGAGATATATCAGAGATATCCAAACTCGTCATAACAAGCTGACACCCACTGATATATCAATTGGGACACGAATATATTGTAAGGGTGGTTTTTAGTAAAATATGCCGAATCTGCACAGCATAAGTGCTAGTACGGGGGACATCTATTCTCGGGGTGAATATTCGAATGCTTTGAGCTGCGAATAAGGGAAAACCTCTTCCCTAACCCGTCAACTAACCTCGGAGGCTATTAGGAGGAAAATAGTTTGAAGCTTTCTGGCAAATCGTTTGTGTTTTTTAGTGCATTTCTTTCTTGCGCATTCTTTTCTACGGTCAGTGCTCATGCCTCAACCCCGAATGAAGGAGTCAAAATTCAAGTCAATGATGCGCTCCTCAATTTTCCCGAAGTACAACCTGTCGTGGATACCAATTCTCAGCTCCAAGTACCGTTTCGTCCTCTGATGGAAGCGCTCGGTTACCAGATCAGCTGGTCAAAGGAAGGTAGAGAGGTTAAAGTCTCTATGAAAAAAGGTGACCAAACCTTAACCTTGAAAACTGGAGATACGTTCGTACAAGTCAACGGAAAACAAGTCGAAGTGAAATCCATGATCGGTATGGACAAAGGAAGCGTATATTTACCTCTCCGGTTCGTATCCGAAACTCTCGGAAACAAAGTTCAATGGGATGACGAGAATCAGCTCGCCATCGTGGATGCGGATGGGAAATACCATGCCCCAGCGTGGTATAAAACAAAGAAGCAGGATACTATCCTCCAATTCGCCAAAGAGTATCTTGGCGTACCTTATAAGTGGGGTGGCAGTACACCTAACGGATTCGATTGTTCAGGGTTTGTACGGTATGTATTTACTCATAATCGGGGAATTGATTTACCTCGAACATCTACTGAAATGTACGATAATGTGGGAACCGCAGTAGCTTATCCTACTCAGGGGGATTTGGTCTTTTTTTCCAAAAGCGGCGTATCTCACGTAGGAATCTATATGGGTAACGGGCAATTCATCTCAGCTACGTCATCACACGGGGTTCAAATCGATTCATTATTCAGCCCTTATTGGGGCTCCAGATACATAGGTGCTAAAAACATATAAATTGATTTAGTCTGCCTGAATCACTTCTCCGAATGCCTCGGGCAGACTAGAATATTTTATTCAATCACATACGTATTTACATGCTGCTCTCTCATATATACGTTCTTTTCAAATAAAGCGGCATCTTGGATTCTTTGAATAGTAAAATTAGACATTGGTTTGGGCAAATCATGCAAATCAAAATAGGCATATTCATCAATTTCTATACCGTCAGGCGTAGGGATTCCGCTGAATGAATTCGCTCGAAAAATAAAAACATAGGCATTTCGATGAGATAAAAAGTAAAGTCCACTTAGTGACATATCTGTAACTTCTATCTGAATTTCCTCTCTGCATTCCCTAACCGCAGCTTCCCATGAAGACTCTCCGTTCTCCACAACACCGCCCGGCAATGCCCACTTTTTTTTGCCGTAAACTTGATGAACGAGTAAAATCCTCCCTGACTTATCAAAAATTGTGCACCCGGCGGCATCAGCTGTTCTCTCCATGCTCCCAACCTCCTATTCTTGATCTCATCTTAACCATCCTGATAAATAATATATTCCTTTATATTTCCAGTTACCAATGATAAATGACTAATAATTAACTAATCGTCAAGCAAGTATGGCAGCAGATGCAGATTTCTTTGGCAGCTGATTTATTTCTGAATGAGGATTAAGATAATTTTGTTTGATAGTTATTCCCCCCCCCTGCAAACTAAAAGGGACCCATTAATAGGTCCCTTTCTTTAAACATATATCCGTAATTTAGTTACTCCAAAGCTTCTATATCAGGTACCGCAATAGGTTCGGTAAGGACGACTTGACAGCGCGGGCAAAGTAGAGTACTCAGCTTGTTCGGGGGAGTGCGCATAAGGGCTCGAAAGAGCAGCGAGAAGCCGTTCCATTACGCTGTAATCTCCTTGTTTCACCGCTGCTTCCAGCGCTTCCTCTACCCGATGATTACGTGGGATTAGCGCTGGATTGCTGTCCCGCATTAACTGATGCGAGGAGGATTTGGGTTCCTGCTGCCTTCCCAGTCTCGCCTGCCACAGCTCATACCACTGAGTAAATCCAGAGGTGCCAAACAGAATCGTATCTTCCGGCTTCTCAAAAGTTAATGCGCGGAATGTATTCGTGAAGTCCGCATGATTTTTATGCATCATACTAAGTAGGTCTTCGATAAGCGATTCATCCTGCAGCTCTTCGTTAAATATTCCCAGTTTTGCCCTCATTCCCGCGAGCCAATTACGCCGGAATAAATCAGAAAAACCTGAAATTGCAGCCTCGGCCAATTTGATTGCCTGAATCTCATCGTCATGCAGCAGCGGCAATAGAGTTTCAGCAAATCTCGCCAGATTCCACGCAGCAATATGCGGCTGATTGGCATAGGCATAACGGCCTTGAGCGTCAATGGAACTGAACACCGTTGCCGGATCATAACCATCCATGAAGGCGCACGGACCATAATCAATCGTTTCCCCGCTAAGTGCCATGTTGTCGGTGTTCATCACCCCATGAATAAAACCGACGAGCTGCCATTTGGCAATCAGCTCAGCTTGACGCTTGATCACTTCCTGAAGCAGTAATAGATAGCGATTCTCATCGGTGTTAACTTCCGGAAAATGTCTTCGCAAGGTGTAATCCGCCATGGCCCGGAGCTCCTCATCAGTGCCCCATTTTGCAACGTATTGAAAGGTGCCCACGCGCAAATGACTGGCAGCTACACGGGTCAGAATTGCGCCAGGCTGCTCGGTTTCGCGGTATATTGACTCACCGGTTGTCACCACCGCAAGACTGCGGGTCGTAGCAATACCAAGCGCATGCATGGCTTCGCTAATTATGTATTCACGCAGCATCGGTCCTAACGCCGCTCGACCATCTCCTCCGCGGGAATATGGCGTTCTACCTGAACCCTTAAGCTGAATATCAACCCGTTCACCCAAGGGAGTGATCTGTTCGCCTAGGAGCAGTGCCCGGCCATCCCCTAACATAGTGAAATGTCCGAATTGATGCCCTGCATAAGCTTGAGCAAGGGGCAAGGCCCCTTCGGGAATCCGGTTGCCAGCAAGCACTTCTACGCCCTCCCTGCTTTGCAGCGCATCGGCGTTCAACCCCAGTGATGCCGCCAAAGGACCATTTAGAATGATCAACTCTGGCGAGCTTACAGGAGGTGGGGTTAGAGGGGTAAAAACTGATTTCGGCAAACGAGCATAACTGTTGTCGAAGTTCCATCCAGTTTCGATGAATGCTTTTTTCTCTGTCATTGTATCACCTGTTTTCTTTTAGCTTGTTTTTAGTTCTCTACTATTTTATTATCACAAAACAACCCTTTATATTGTTTACTCAGCGAACTTATTATACCCTTTCCACTTCTAGATGACCAAGTCAAGGGAAATTTTCGAATTAGAGATACAGTGGGGAAAGTTGTATATCCATTTTATCGGCAATCAGGGTGTAAAACTCTGGAAACCTCGGATCTGCAGGACTGGGTATTTCTTCAAAAGACCTAATAACTAATCCTATCTCACCAATTGCGCTTATAATATCACCGATTGTCCAGCTTCGAACTAAAACCTTACCCAATTCAGAGCGTTCTTCCTCAGGAAGCAGCTTGGCAAAAGCTACTTCACCTTCCTTAATGCTATCATCAAAGTAATCACCTGTTGGGTGTTTCAGGTTGTTGGTGTTCATCCATGCGCGAGCAAACGGATGAAAGTCAGTCAATATAAACCGGCCCTTTAACCCTAACCTGCGATTAACCATGGAGAATATGGAATTCAGGTCTGTAAAATAATGTAGGACACCAAATTCCATCAACACAATATCAAATTCTCCTAGTTTCTCTTCATCAGGAATATTCAAGACGTCAGAACATACATACTTGAGATCCACACCCGCGGCAGCTGCGACTTGCATCGCATACAACTTATTTTCTTCAGATATGTCCACTACGGTAACATCAGCTCCCAGTAATGACAAAGAGATCGCCTTTCGGCCATGCGAGCCAAGGAGGTTAATAATTCGCTTTCCTGTAGGATCACCAATGTACTTTAACCAATAACGCAAATTTTTGCTGTGATTCAGCTTCAATTCTACGGCTAGCTCATTTGGTGTTCCATACGTTTGAACCCAAGCTTGATACGCTTTGTTTTCCCAAGCAGCCTTGTTCGCATTTGCCAGTTCTCTTTGCACACTCATACCTCCCGGATTCATCTGTTAACGCTTGTTTATATTGATAATCGTTTCTCCATCAATCATTTCTCTTAATGATTGCAGTACTGGCTCATACAGCGAGAACTTCTTGCCATAGTCCAGATTAAAACCATAATCAAAATCTGCTGGATTACGACCTTGATTATGCTGTATGATGGTTTCCATTTTATCAATAGCTTTAACTAATCTTGCTTCCTTAGTTTGACATTCATTGTATTCCTGCCACAACTCGAGAAATTTATCACGCATGCTTTGAAGCAGCGGCGTTAATAACTGCTGCAATGCTTCCTCCTCACGTTTGAGCTTGTCCTTCTCATTCACCTCTATTGTTGCTGAAATATCTCCTCCATAAGCTTCCCCGAGGTCGTGTATTAGAGACATCCGTATCGCTTTGTTCATGTCGATGTCTGGGAAATATTCTTCCAGCGCAAATGCGAACAAAGCCAGCCGCCATGAATGCTCAGCAACGCTTTCCTGTCTTCCTTCTCGTGTCCAAGCGGTCCTCGTAACATCTTTTAAAAGCTCGAGCTCCTTAATGAAAGCAATAATATTACCGATGCTCTCTTTATTACCAGTCATAGTTTATACACCTCACAAGGAAGAATTATACTTTTTTCATCTATTGTTTATTAATTTGAAATTATTAATTATATTGGATATGGCATGCATACTGACAGGCTTGCTTACATAGTCATCCATGCCTTCGGATAAATATTTCTGGCTATCACCTTTTATCGCATGGGCAGTCACTGCCACGATATAAGGTCTTTTATTAGAAGCTACAGTTTCCTTAATGATCTTAGTGGCTTCTATTCCATCCATCCACGGCATTTGAATATCCATAAAAATAATATCGTAGGGATTTCGTTTGACAGTCTCAACCGCTTCTTTTCCATTTTGGACTATTGTTGCTGTGAAACCAAGCTTCTCAATCATTTTTTTCAATACAATTTGATTCACTTCATTATCTTCAGCTATCAAAATTTTTATGGAAGACCGGCTACTTTTTTCTTTAAAATGATCCTCCTGGATCGCCGTACCAAAGTACGATGATTCCGGATGCAGCTGTTTTTGAAAGCTGGCTGTGAATAGAAAGGATGAGCCTGTATGATCCAAAGCAGGTTCATGCCAAATTTCCCCATTCATTAGCTTTATAAGCTTTTTACAAATAGCTAATCCTAATCCGGTTCCTTCAGTCTTACGTGTCATAAAATGATCTACCTGATAAAAAGGTTCGAATAAATGGGCAACCTTTTCTTGTGGCACACCAATTCCTGTGTCTCTAACCCCAAATTTAAGGCGTACCGTATCCAGTCCTTGCGAGACATTCTCCACAGATACGGCAATAGCCCCATTAGGAGTAAATTTAATAGCATTGCTAAGTAAATTCATCAGAACTTGCCGCAGTTTGGTAGCATCCCCATAAACCATGTTGGGAACTTCAGGGCAGACCGATGTAGTAATTTCCAAATTCTTTTCAAGAGCTTTTGACATAATCATATATAGTGTTTCTGAAATAACAGTTCTTACATTAAAAGGTTCTTCTATTAATTCGGTTTTTCCTGACTCAATTTTGGAAAAATCCAGAATATCGTTGATGATTGTAAGGAGAGTATCGCCACTTTGTTTAATAACTTGAACGTATTCAATTTGCTCTTGATCCAAATTCGTTTCCAGGAGTACATCGGTCATTCCGATTACACCGTTCATAGGGGTACGAATCTCATGGCTCATCATCGCCAAAAAATCGCTCTTGGCCTTGTTCGTCTTTTCGGCGGCTTCTTTCTGAATAATTAGCTTCTTCTGTTCAGTCATGTCTTTCACAATGATATAAAAGCCCGTCACC
The DNA here is from genome assembly GCF_024722015.1 of Paenibacillus radicis (ex Xue et al. 2023). GTDB lineage: Bacteria > Bacillota > Bacilli > Paenibacillales > NBRC-103111 > Paenibacillus_S. Next base: position 303,486 of record NZ_JANQBD010000002.1, read on the forward strand.
TTACTTTGTATGATAATAGGAGCTAATGTAACGAGTACTTCAACTGTGTGCCCGTCTTTGTGCTGAATAAAATTGATTTCTTTTTCAATTTTTTCAATAAGCGCATGATCTGTCAAAGCAATAAGTAAACGGCTAACACTTCTATCACCAATTAATTTGGAAATGCTCCCTCCAATCAGATCTTCAATACGATATCCGGTCAGATGCTGCGCCATATTGTTTCCATTTATAATAATACCGTCCAAACCAAAGGAAATAATGGCATCATGGTTATATTTCTTTAAAGAAGTATACCGTTCAATACTTTCCTGCAGTTTTAGTTCTGCAATCTTATTCTTCGTTACGTCAATAATTTGGGCTATGAAATACAGAGGTTGTCCATCGTTTTCATCTCGGATTAGTGAAATATGTAAAGAAGTCCAGACAAAATGACCCTTTTTATGAAAGTACCGCTTTTCTAATTCAAAGAATGTAATATTTCCAGCCAATAATTGTTGTATCAACTGTTCGGTATTGCCTGCATCCTCTGGACAACTGATCTGATCTGCCGTCAGCTTCAGTAACTGTTCCTCTGGATACCCAAAAATATTGCACACCGCAGGATTAACCTTGATCCATTTTCGTTCCATCGATATTAAGGCTATACCAATCGGAGCATTTCTATATATATGTTCAAATAAGGATTGGGGATTATATTCATTTAAATCCTGCAATCATCATCCCTCCTACTCGTTATTCCATCCCATATTACTTCAATAGTTTAACATAAAAATCCAATCATGCGACTAACAACTGCCCATTTTTTGGATGGAAGCAAAAAAAGCATTTGATCTAGGATCAGATGCTTTACCCAATGGAACTGCGGATGAAAAATGCGTCGTCAGCAAACAAAACTAAAGGAACCCGACGCTTGTATCCTAAGCCGGGTTCCTTTTCAAAGAGCTATCGAATATTGGCTAATCCAAACACATCTGAAGTCGGCCACATGTAATGATCGTTGCTTAGAACCAGACTAGCTCTTGCGCGCATATCAGGATCACGAAGCAGAGCATCCCTCAAAGCTTCCGTCACCATCATTTCCTTCTCCCGTTCATTCGTATGTAAGAACAAACGAATTTTACGGTTCTCCTCGCTGTTCGTCTCCTTGATCAACTCCGTGAACGGAGCCGTCAGCTGCTCTGCCTTCTCCCCAAACCCAAGCGGCCGGTCAATCCGGTAGAGGGCTTGGTCGTTATTGATCTTATCTATGATCAGATCGGCTTCACCAGCATTATTGGAGGAAAGCTTCATCACGAGGATAGGATGCTGCACCTCGTCGATTGGCCGGATGTCTCTCAATTGAGCCGTATAAGTTTCAGGAAGCCAGCTCACCTGAAGCCCAAGCTTTTCTGCTGTGCTCCGTAGTGCCACATATACGACGCCATCATAGGTAAACGGTAAGTGCTCCGGGGCATACAACTTCCCATCTACCTTCACACGAACATCTGAATAGGTTACGCCTGCTTCGAAAGGCGCGGTTCCCTCCGGTATGCCGGAAGCACTCCCGGTAAATTCCGATTTGGTAGAATCGCCTTTGGCAAATATTCCTGCCCAGTCTGACTTGAGCATAATTTCATAACGCCCGGAATCGGAATTCCATATGGTCACGTAGCCGAGAACATCTCGGAAGAAGGTCATTGGTACATAAAGCGAATCTTTAAAAAAGACAGGAGCTGGTGTAACCGGGATCGTACGGCCATCCAACGTAAGTGTTATGTTATGTCCTGGATATAAGGTTTCAATATGTACTCCTGGTGTAGGCACTGGCACTTGATCCAAGTTCTTAAGCTGCTCGATGCGTTCCTTTGCTTCATCTCCTTCAAAGATGTTAAATACGTTTGCCGATGGATAATCGAGGCTATTGTTCGCATACACCAAATAATTATGTCCGAGTTCAAAAGTAGCCCCGCACTGGTCACTATCCAGAGGTGTAAGCAAAGTACGTACTCCGCCGCCCTTATAGATCGTATCGGTCACAAATGTACCCATACGATACAGCTTACCGTCCAAATAAACGTTGTCCACTTTTATCGGGGCGCCTGAAAATACATTGCTCGCAACAGAGTAATCATATTCTGGAGTGGTATACTCGCCTTTCGAGCAGGCATAAGCTTTCTGCGGGCTTGATGTTATTCCTGCCGGAACAAAAGTCAAAGTGAGTACAGCTGCCGCTAAACAGGTAAAAATCGTCTTTTTCATCCATGACACTCCTCAATTTGGGACGTAAAAATCCCGTTTTCGTTAAGTTCACCCGTTCAATAATAAGGTGCTATGATAATTATATTCGATGCTCTTAAATTCTTTCCGGGTGTCATTTATACAAAATAATTACAAAATCAAAAAAAATTCACAAATATGTAACTGGACGTTTACCGATGTTCTTCTTTCTATCGCATCACGACCTTTTACTATTAGCTTTATAATTACATTTACCCAAGCAACGGTTCGCCAAACAGCGGATCTCTTTTAGTTGATAACAATTAATTATAATGAATTGTTAAATTGTTGGCTTAATATTGGGATGCTACCATGTATATAAAACGAATGGAGTGATTGAGATGAAAACATATACAGTGGCTGTAAATATGAACAACAATCTTATTGAAGAAAACATAAAAAAAGTTAAAGGAAGCATAGCTTGGAGGTATGTATTTCGTGGATATATTAAAAAAGTTTATTGCTTACTACAAGCCTTATAAGAAGGTATTGTTTGCAGATTTGTTCTTTGCATCACTGGCTTCGGTGACCGTACTTGCTTATCCCATGCTGGTCAATCAAATTACCAATAATGCAATAAGTGATGAGGGAATCGCTATAGAGTTAGTTGTAAAAATGGTCTTGATTTTTGGGCTATTAATGGTGGTGGAGTATGCCAGCAATTTCTATACGGACTATTTTGGTCATGTGATGGGGGCAAAGATAGAGTCCGACATGCGCAACGATTTGTTTGAGCATATCCAGAAGCTTTCGTTTCAGTATCACGACAATACTAGAACAGGCCAATTGATGTCACGTATAACGACAGACTTATTCGACGTATCAGAGCTTGCGCATCATGGACCGGAAGATACGGTTATTTCTATGGTAAGAATAATGGGTTCATTCTTTATTTTGGTAAATATTAATTGGATGCTCACTTTAGTTATTTTTTTAATTTTGCCTTTAATGCTTATTTTTGCCTATCACTACAGCATAAAGATGAAAAACGCTCTTAAAAAGAATAAGGAACGTATCGCCGACATAAACTCGCAAATTGAAGACAGCCTGTCAGGGATTAGAGTCGTTCAATCGTTTGCCAACGAAGAAATCGAAATGGATAAGTTTAGAAGCAGTAACCATCGTTTTTTAGAAAGCAGGAAAAGCGGTTATCGGGTTGAGGCATTGTTTTTCAACGGCTTGACCGGCTTTATTTCTTTTATTAATATTTCGGTTGTTATAGTGGGTGCCATTCTTATAAGTTATAACCAGCTGCTTCTAACAGAGTTGATCACCTTTTTACTATACATAAACACTCTAATTGACCCGGTGAAAAGGTTGGTGAACTTTACTAACAATCTTCAGAATGGAGTGGCTGGGTTTGAACGTTTTATGGAAATTTTGGCGGTTAAGCCGGATATAATGGATGCAAAAAATGTCACTGTGTTAAGCGATGTAAAAGGTAAAGTGGAATTTGTAAATGTAGGCTTCCAGTACAGCAGCGAATCGAATTATGTGTTTAGCCATATCAACATTACGGTAAATCCAGGTGAATATGTAGCGCTTGTAGGTTCATCCGGAGTTGGAAAAACAACGCTTTGCAGTTTGATCCCGCGATTTTATGAAACCAGTGAAGGGTTGATTAAAATTGATGACACAAATATAAAAACCATAAAGCTAAAGTCATTACGTGACCATATTGGGATCGTACAACAAGATATCTATTTATTTTCAGGTACTGTAAAAGAAAATATATTATATGGGAAGCCTGGGGCTACGGATGAGGAAATAATAACCGCCGCCAGAAACGCAAATGCTCATGAATTTATAATGGGTCTGCCAGGCGGCTACAATGCTTATATCGGGCAACGAGGTGTCAAGCTTTCAGGCGGGCAGAAACAACGAATAAGTATCGCGCGTGTATTTTTGAAAAATCCTGCCATACTTATATTGGATGAAGCCACTTCCGCCCTGGATAATGAGAGTGAAAGTTTGGTTCAGCAAAGCCTTGAGAAGTTGGCAAAGAATCGCACTACCTTTGTAATTGCACATAGGTTGTCCACCATCAGAAATGCGCAAAGGATTATTGTGCTTTCGGATCAGGGGATTGCAGAAGAAGGAACACATGCAAATCTTATAAAAATAGATGGGGTATATGCCAAGTTATATAACATGCAGTTTAATCCAGTAACACTATAAGAATGGCAGCAGTGTCCCTGTTCATTGCAATATTAAGGGCACAAAAAAGAGACAATCTGCTTGGTCAGATGTCTCTTATTAATTTGAGCTAATATGTTCGCTAATGTCCATCAATGCGCGGACACGCGGTTATTCTCCAGTTCCCCTTCCGGTGGCACAGCGGCCTTGAGGAAAAACGAGACGATCCAAGCGAGGGCTACCAGAACGAACGCCAGCAGGAACGCGCTTTTCATTCCAACCATCATGCCAAGAATTTGGAGTCCGGACTCATCCTTCGTACCTGAGGCAGCTTCCATAAAACGTTTCGAGCTGTTTGTCATAATAGTTACAAGCAGCGCCGTCCCTACTGCACCCGCTACCTGCTGCAGCGTGCTTATAATTGCTGTGCCATGCGGGTATAACGGAGGTGGAAGCTCATTCAAAGCATTGGTCATAACCGGCATCATTAACATGGATATGCCCAGCATTAACACCGTATTTAGAACAACAATCATACTGTATGAAGTTGCCAAGTTGATAAAAGCAAATTGCCACAACGAATTGGCCATAAGCGCTAGCCCGATTATTGCGAGCCATTTGGCCCCAAATTTATCGAATAACCTGCCTGTTATCGGCGACATAATTCCCATGACAATCCCTCCCGGCAGCATGACAAGACCTGCCTTCAGCGGACTGTAATTTAGCGCGTTCTGGAGGAATATCGGCAGAAGCATCATTGCCGAAAACATCGCCATCATGACAATCATCATAATCAGCGTCGACATTCTGAAAACATTGTATTTAAATGCTCGTAGGTCCAGCAAAGGTTGTGACATCCTTAGTTGGCGCCATGTAAACAGCCCTATGGAAGCTACACCGACCACAATGGGAATCAGGACCCTGTTGCTAGACCAGCCCCCATGCCCATCTCCTGCGCTGCTAAAGCCATACACGATTCCACCGAATCCGATAGTTGAAAGAAGCAAAGACAACAGGTCTATCTTCGGACTAGTCGTTTCCGTTACATTTTTGAGCTTCGCTAATGCAAATAAAATGACAAACAACGCGACAGGCAGAACGCTGTAGAAGAGAACACGCCAGCTATAATGCTCCACAATAATCCCTGACAAAGTAGGTCCAATCGCAGGAGCGAATGTGATGACGATCCCGATCGTGCCCATGGCCGAGCCCCGCTTATCAATAGCTACAATGGAGAATACAACATTGGTAAGCAGCGGGAATAGAAGTCCGGTTCCAGCCGCCTGAAGCATCCTTCCTGTTAAAAGTACTACAAACCCGGGAGCGACGGCCGCTATCAAGGTTCCGGCAGTAAACAACCCCATGGCTGCAAGGAACAAGCTTCTGGTTGTGAACCGTTGGATTAGAAATGCCGTGACCGGTATGAGTACACCTATAACAAGCAGGTAGCCGGTAGTCAGCCATTGCGCGGTGCTTGGTAAAATTCCAATATCATCCATAATTTTGGACAAAGCCACGTTCAGCAGCGTTTCATTCAAAATGGCTACAAATACGCCAAGAATCATAACCATGACAACTAAAAAATGATCCCTGCTCCCAAATGTCCCTCCGTTTGCTTTTAATTTAGTATGGTTTTCCACAACTTTTCTCCTCTCGTATGTCTTAGAAGCATAGTGTATCATAAACTAGTTTTTTGGATTTCTTATGGATTGCTCATTTCATTGCCGTGTATTCTGCCCATTGGGGTTGGCTCCGATGACAACTGTGGCGTCCAGCTCATCGGAACTGGCAACCTGAGGAATCAGCCCGCTGCGCTCAAAGATATCGAGGGTCTGCGGCACCTGCCGCTCGCTAGTTTCGACTAGCAGATAGCCGCCGGGTGCCAACCATAGCGGTGCAGCAGCCACTACCCTCCGCAGAACATCAAGCCCGTCTGCACCACCATCGAGCGCCATCCTCGCCTCATGTAATCGGGCTTCCGGTGGAAGCAGCCCGATCGCATCGGTAGGAACGTAGGGTACGTTTGCAAGCAGCACATCGACGCGGCCTCTCAGTGCAGCGGGCAGCGGCTCGTATAGGTCACCTTCATACACGTGACCTCCTGCGGCAGCGATGTTGCGATGGGCGCACTGCACAGCCGCAGGATCGATATCGGCAGCATGCAATTCGATGTGCTCCACAGCAGCGGCCAATGCGGCACCCAGCGCACCAGAGCCGCAGCATAAGTCCACTACGACGGCTCCGCGGCGCGCGAGGGCTGCGGCCTCGCGGACAAGGAACTCGGTGCGGCGTCGGGGCACGAATACCCCCGGGTCCACAGCAATACGCAGACCGCAGAACTCAGCCCATCCGATGATATGTTCGAGGGGCAAACCAGTGACTCGTTGGTCCACCATAGCGGAGAGTTCAGCCGGCGTTCCTGCCGCAGAAATAAGCAGCCGAGTCTCATCTTCAGCGAAAATACAACCGGCGGCCTGAAGTCTGGTAACGATGAATGTAAACATGGCATCTCCATGAAGGTTGCCACAAGTTAGTTTACTTGAGTTCAAATATTCCCCTCATTTCCAAATGAATTATCTGTTCAGCAGCTTCAAAGTAACTAGTTGATATAAATCATTTTAGCCCTGCAGTTGATTAGTGGACAGGTATAAATTGACTATAAGGAACTATTCTGCCCGTTCAAGTTGCCTTAAATAAGAGCAGCCCCTTCCCAGGTCAAAAAGCATGAATTTATAAAAATTAAGATAAATCGTTGCTCGCTTATTAGGCAGTCCATACAAACATCTCTCGCTGAAACTCAAAAAAAGTATTCGATCCAAAGATCAAATACTTTGCCTAGGCGTGCATGTTGCCAAACGGAATGCTTTGACTGCCCATGCAACATAATTTGGCCTGTTTGATGAGGCGGCTGTCCTTCGCGAACTGCCGCCTCATCAAACAGGCCGTAGATATAAAGTAACCGGATTAAACTAATATCAAAGCTTTAATTGGTTATAGCCTGCGTTAACGCTTGTATGTACGCTTCTCCCAGCTTGGATAACGAAACATTTTTATGGGAAATCCAACCGACGTTGATTGTTTCCTCACAGTCTAAAGGTACGGGAATAATTTCATTTCCATTCAGATCGGCACTAAGGACTCCAGTCGATATGGTGTATCCGTTCAATCCGATCAGCAAATTGAAAAGCGTCGCTCTGTCATTAACACGAATACTTTTCTTATGTGTCATCGTACTAAGGATTTCTTCGGAAAAATGAAAGGAATTATACTCTCCTTGGTCAAAGGACAGATACGGATAGTTCTGAAGCTGGTCAATGGTAACGATGGATTGCTTGGCCAGCGGGTTGTTAATACTGATAAAAATATGCGGCTTGGCCGTCAATAAGCTGTTGAATTGCAAATTTGCGCTTTTAAGCAATTTGTTGATGACCTTCCCGTTAAACTCATTCAGATATAAAATCCCGATCTCGCTGCGCATACCTTTGACATCTTCGATAATTTCATACGTTTTGGTCTCGCGCAATGATAATTCATACTCTTCCTGGCCATATTCGCGAACCAAAGTCACAAATGCATTGACCGCAAAAGCATAATGCTGAGTGGAAACTGAAAAATGCTGCGGGGAAGGTTTAGCATTGAGGTACCGGCTTTCCAATAATTCCGCCTGCTCGACTACCTGCCGCGCGTAGCTTAAGAATTCGACACCCTCCTTAGAAAGCGATATTCCTTTATTGGATCTTTCAAATATCGCAAGCTGCATTTCTTCTTCCAGATCTCTAATCGCGTTTGATAGGCTAGGTTGAGAAATAAACAGTTTCTTGGCAGCTTCATTAATGGATCCACAATTTGCGACTTCTATAACGTACTTTAATTGTTGTAATGTCAATTGAATCCTCCCAATAACTTAGAATAGTTAATTGTTTAACCTCCTAGAGATGACTTATTTACACGGCTTATCTGCCGCTTGCTGTTAATATATCGCCTTTTACTTTCGACATGTCCGGTAAAAATCCTTCCATATCATTGGTCATTGGTCATTGGTCATTGGCCCCAGTCAGCCCTAGTCCCGTCAATTGCTGGATTAAAACGAAAGAACCGTGCAGCGCACGGCTCTAAGACGTATTTTTGTTTTGTCCCCCGACATCTGTGGATCCACATTAACATCATTCTTCAAATGGAGTTCTTATCTTATCATAAAAGACTATATTTTCTTCCCTGCTTCATCCAGCTCAACCAAATAAAGATGTCCTTTCTCTCTCTCATTATGCGCATCTGATGAAAATAGTACATAACGATCGTCGTGGCTGAATATAGGATGGGGATGTACATCCTGAACAGTAAAGCTGCTATGATGATGGCAAATCCGTTCATAGGTTAATTGACCGCTTAGCCAATCGGTCCGGCATAAGTGAATGGACTGTGCATCGATAATTCCGTCAGTGAGCAGCAAATCAAGATCATTCCCTACGGTGAAATGCCCATATGCCGTCATATGCTGCGGAAATTCAATTTCTGAATAGGTTCCATCACTTAAGTTAGCCGTACCTACAAAGCTGGCCGCATGCTCAGTTGATTCGTTTCTTTTCATTGAAGGGTCGTTTGGAATACCCCTGGTCCCATGATAGAGGATGGTGGAGCCATCTTTGGACCACATTTCATGACATACCCATAAAGAATTCGATTGATTCGACTGATCGCGTACTTTCTCGATTCTCCCGTTACGGTACAGCCATATCCGTTGATCCACCATCCCTCCTTCATGATTAAATAAGATGGTACGGTGATCTTCGGGATGAAATTGCACATGGGTAATCCAGCCTTGGTGAGAGAAATACGGTTCTGCTACACCTGTTTGCATGTCAATGACAAGAACCTTAGACTCAAGCCGACGATCGGCGACTCTATCACGAATCAATGTGAATGGATTGCCGGAGCCCACTTCAAACGCTTCGCTTGAAAGATAAGGAATACATGCGTAACGTCCACAAGCGGACAAATGAGTAAACCCTGTCATCACATGAGCCGGCAACGCGTACACCATTTCCGACTCCAGTGTCTCCACGTCAATAAGAATCACTTTATGATCCTGAATGTACAAGAGGCGATTGGTAGCCGCGCTGTAGCTTGGACTTGCTTTGGCCAGACCTTGGTACGCTTTCCCGTCATAATAGACATAGCTTTTCATAATCCCGTTCCTATTGTCTGACAGCTGCACCGTCTCTCCATCTTCTAAGCTAAGCTTGTATAGATTTGGGTTTCCTTGCACCATATCGCTGATGAAAAGAACTTGTCGGTTGTTTGCCGTAAAGCTGCTGCTTGTAAAATACAAATGGTGATGGTTGCCAGGTAAGGAAGTGAGGCGCGTCACAAGACGACCTGTTTCATTCTCCTCCGCCTTGCTCATCGTATGCTTAGTAATATTGCCTTTCATCATCATTGTGCTACCTTCTTCCCATTTGTATAAAATCGCGGAAGCCATTGGCGGTTAGCTGAAAGAAGCTCATCAGCCAACTGAACCAGCTCGCTGAAATCAGCGGAAGCACTAAGGGGATCCAGACTTAGCGCCTGTACGAAAAGATCTCGGCTTCCCTCCAGAGCAGCCCGGACGGTGAGTTCATGGATATCCGCATGAAGCCTGACCATACTGGCTATTGCGCCAGGAAGAGGGCCTGCTTGTCTTGGCGACACTCCAAGCTTTGACACATCGGCTAATGTTTCCACCACAATTTCGTTAGGAAGATTGGGAATTTGGCCTTGATTAGGCATATTCACAATAGCGGTTGTGCTGGAATCGGTCACTATAGCCCGAATTATTTCGGTTAGTTCCTCGCCCGACCTGTGCCACGCAATGGCATCATCTTCATGGGTCATCCTTAAAATATGATTGAGCTTGTTGATTTTACTTAGACGCCTGCTGTCCACTGTAGTTTTAATGACTCCGTATTTCATCCCGTAGCCGTTACGGATATTGCAGAGAGCCGGATGAAATTCAACAAGATGACGATCTCCTGCAAGCGGTAAATACCCGAATTGCCTGCATAAAGCAAATTTGGCCGCACCATTGTTATGATACATGCCAGTCGACTGTGATCCACTTCGTTTCTCATCATCCGGTAATTGCTCATGCGTCCGGCAATATTCGCGAATCATGGGCAGCATATCCTTGCCTCGGTAATTCGCCTTTGTAAGCCATATGAAGTGATTGACGCCGGCAACTGAATAATCGAAGCCCTGTTCTGGAAGCCAGTGATACAAATAATCCAGTACATTCATCCCCACAGGTTTGTTCAGACCAAGCATCGGCCCCAAATATTCCGGCAGACAATGAAATTCATGGCACAGTCCGATCACACGGGTTTGCTTTGCCGCCATATTCATTGCTCGCGTAACTACACTCATCGGGTTGGTTACATTCAATAGCCAGGCTCCCGGACAATAGATCTCCATCTCTTTGACCAAATCGAAAGCTTCCGGGGCAGTGCGCAGGGATGCAGAAATACCGCTAGGACCGACAGTCATCGACACCGGGAGCCGAATCCCATATTTGATCGGAAGCTCGAGGTCGTTCCAGAATGCGTCCATAGCACCCGGACTGAATGTTGTCAGAACGAAATTCGCTCCCTTCAATGCCTCAGTTCTATTCTCAAATACTGTGATACGGTAGTCCTTTCTCTTCAATTCGTTGAAACGTTGCAGCATAGCAGCGACTGCTGAAACATGTTCGTGGTTGGGATCAACCAATCTAATTTCTCCGCCTTCAATCTCATCCATTAAGTAAATGTCTTTCATCAACCCCGGCATCCAATTCACACTGCCTCCACCAATAACCGTCATAATCATACGGTGAATAGCCATCCCTCACACCCCTATTAACTTTTTCATGATCAGCATAGCATAGCCTGGGGATGCCCACTTCGCTCATTATGTGATTCTATTCAAAACTAACCTATCTTGCTATAATGATTTTAGAAAAACAAAGGAGGCGGTACATCTATGAACTCCCAGCCACCTTATACCCCAACCGGGATGCTGCTCTCAAACTTTAGAAGTCATAAAGAAGAACAACTCCGAATGTTGGAGCATTACCATGACTCCTTTGAGCTAGCCTATTTCGTAAATGCGGATATCCAGCTTTTTATTAAAGATACAAAATACCAAGTTACCAATGGAGATTATCTTTTTATTAATGAATACGAAGTCCATCGCATCTTCTATAATCCTAGGCATCACTACACCAGATACGTTATTAATTTCAAAAAAAGCTTCATCTCATCATTGCTTAAAGAAGCAGGACTTGTAGACACTTTAGAGTGGATTGTCTCTTATCCACGCCGTAAACTAGAGTTGTCTTCCAAGCAGCGGTTGGAAATAGAAGAGCGATTTCGCCGAATAAATACCTTATACTCTCAGCTGCAGCAAAAAGAGGACCCACTTGGCTCCTCAGAATTAAAGCTCAATTTGTTACTTCTATTAATTAAATATCGTGAGTTTGCAACGGCTAATCAATCGAAATATGCCCCTAAAAAGGATGTTGTTAAAGAATTGATCTCTTATATCGACCGTTGTTACTCAGATCCAATTAAGCTTGAGGATTTAGAGCGGATAAGCGGTATGAGTCGTTATCATATCAGCCGATTGTTTAAGAACGCTACTCATTTCACCATTGTAGAATATATACAACAAAGACGAGTGATCGAGGCTCAAATCAAGCTGAAACAAACTGACAGGCAGGTTCTGGACATCGGTCTGGAATGCGGGTTTCAGAACGCCCAGCATTTTCATCGCGTATTTAGGACAGTAACCGGGCAGTCGCCGCTGCAGTTCCGCAAGCTAGTGGTTCATGATTTCAGCCCTTAACAATAACAAACCGCCAAGAAATATTCTTGACGGTTTGTTTGGGTTGACCGTGGTATAAGCCCTTGAGTGAGGAATAACAATTTAAGCTCTTTTCAGTGAATGAGATCAGACTTTTGCAATAGTTTCTGAATAATTACGGCAACTTCTGATCTTGTAATGAATGCATCCGATGCTAATTGCGTACTGCTTCTGCCGGAAACAAGTCTCGCCTGCAAGCAATCAGCGACACTGCTTCTCGCCCATTCTGCAATATTATTTGCATCTGCAAATAGAGTCAGTTGCTTTCCGTCTTCCTGAGATGGAAGCTTCGCCTTCAGGCCAGTGAGCGTCATCGCTTTGGCAACGATTGACATAGCTTGTTCCCGAGTAATCTTATCCATAGGTCGGAAGGTTCCATCTTCAAATCCGTTTATTAGTTTGTAGCCATATGCCGTTTGTATTGCACCGCTAAACCAATCGGAGCTATTCATGTCCGAAAATGATGCAGTTCCGTTATCCAGCTTCAATCCTAATCCACGAACGATAATCGCCGCAAACTCCGCACGAGTAATATCTTTGTCTGGATTGAACATGCCGTTACCGACGCCACTGATGACCATTCTCGATCCCATGTCGTTGATGGTATCCTTCGCCCAATGTTGAGCTGCATCGGTGAACACAAGCGGATGCCATACAATGGCATAGGTACTGTTGGTCATGCTGTTCATAATGGCGTAGTATTTGCCATCAATGACGGTAATCTTTGTTGGTACATGACGCACAGTTCCTTCAGGATCTATAATGACCCCAGTCGTGATTTTATTCGGGTCAACTCCATCCGGAACGACAATAGTTCGTTCCACATAGGCATTGAACTTAGTTACGTCAAGCTTGTTATCGCCATACGTTGCTCTTACCGAAAAATTGAGCGGCGGGGCAATGATGACGAATTCTCCTATTGCTGCTGAATTCTCAGCAAGCTTCGCTGTCTCTGTTGACGGCGTTGCGATTTCAATTTCAACCTTGATATCTTTAAGGGTCGCAGTTTTTGCAAGCTGATCCAGTATAGTGTTGATGTTGATCTGCTGAGCAGGAAGGGTGTAAGAGGCATTGTCCGTCTTAATTTCAATGACCGCCTGCTTCTGCTCCATGCTTCTGACCATCTGACCGTTCAATTCAAAAACAACGATATCCGAAATCGTCTTGGCGCGAATCGCAACGACAGCATGTTGACCTATTTCCGTGAGCTTATCATCCAGCTTTTCCTGGTCCAACACTGTGGTTGTTATCGTTTGGTTGTTTATCGTAGTTGTTGTCGTTACGCCTATATCTTCTACTATTCCATCTATGAGCACATCCATTTTCTCATTGGGTATGTCCGCCGTAGATGGAGTTGTCGGCTGTATCGGAGCTGAGCTGGTTCCATTTCTAGACGATGACCTTGGCGTTACGACACTAGAGAACCTGGATGCTTCACTACTACCCATACTATTGATCGCGTTTACCGTAATGGTGTATGGCGTCCCATTCGATAGATTCGTTATTATAATTGGGCTTGCCATTCCTGTTACAGTAACATTGCCTGGTGAAGCTGTGACCTCGTAGCGTAATATTTTGCTGCCGCCATTATCTACAGGTGCTGTGAAAGTAACGGTTACTTGACCATTTCCTGCAATAGCTATTATATCCGTGGGTGCTCCCGGAACCGTTTGGGGGATTGCGCTAACTTCGTTGGAAGAGGCACTGTCTCCTCCCGGATTTACTGCTTTAACTACGAAATAATAAGTTGTTCCATTCTTCAAGCCTGTCACATCATAGCTGTAAACTGAACCGCTAACATTGGCTACTTCTGCTCCATAAGTGCTGGAAGTTACACTTTGGTAAACTTTATACCCTGTTGATCCTACTACTGGATTCCACTTTAGACTTATTTGTGCATTTCCAGCAACAGCAGGCTCCAAGAGGGGAACTCCAGGTATAGCAATAGTCGTATCTCTTACGGTAATCGCAAGAGTTTGGGACGTCCCCGCGCTGAAGTTGAACGTCAAACTTGTCGTTCCTACCGGTTTGTTGGCAAGGTAACTCTTCTTGATCGTTACCATGTTGCCCGACATCGTATAGTCCATTCCTGACATCAGTTTAGTTGTATCATTGACAATACTGCTCAGATTGTTGCCGTTTAGCATCAGTGTGGTAGTGACATCTGTCTGGGCAGTGGTCATTTTATCAAAGCTTCCCGTTCTAGGACTGATTGTACTATTAAGTGGTTCTGGTTCTACGATCGTATAGCTTTCTCTCATTAATGGGCTATCTGCCATACCTGCTTTGAACGCTATTGCTCTAATCGTCATCGCACTCATCACACTAATCGACTTGCTATAGGCCATACTACCGATCGTTGGGATACTGCCATCTGTCGTAAAGTAGATGCTCGCTCCTGCGGTATACGTGCTCAATGTTACTGAGGTGCCGGATGTTACCTCTCCACTTGTCGGATTCGCTGTCGGAACTGCCACTTGCGCCATTATAGCAAAGTACGCAGTAACATAGACGTTCGCGGTAACATTGGAGTCCGTTCGCGTGGCTGTTGCTACATCATCGCTCCATTTTACGAAGTTATACCCAGCATCCGGCACTGCCTTGACTTCTGTGCCGTCTGCACCGCTGATTACGGTTTGCGAAGTGTTGCCTATGATCTTTCCATTTGCTCCTGCTGCGTAACTGACAGTGTAGCTAATTTGCGTATAGTACGCTGTGTACGTAATTTCTGCCGTTACCGTGGTTGAGCCTACTTGCGCGCTGGTCAACTTGGTTGTGCCTCCGTCGCTGCTCCAGCCAGCGAACGTGTAGCCAATATTCGGCGTTACAGGAGGTACCGCTGCAGGACTGTTTCCATACGCTACTGTTTCACTTGTAGCGCTGATCGTTCCATTTGCTCCTGCCGCATAACTGACAGTGTAGCTGTTTTGTGTATAGTACGCTGTGTACGTGATATCTGCCGTCACAGTTGTTGCGGCTACTTGCGTACTGGTCAGCTTCGTGATGCCTCCATCGCTGCTCCAGCCAGCGAACGTGTAGCCAATACTTGGCGTTACTGTCGGTACCGCTGCTGGACTGTTTCCATGAGCTACTGTTTCACTTGCAGCGCTGATCGTTCCGTTTGCTCCTGCCGCGTAACTGACAGTGTAGCTATTTTGCGTATAGTACGCTGTGTACGTAATATCTGCCGTCACCGTGGTTAGGGTTACTTGCGCGCTGGTCAACTTCGTGGTGCCTCCGTCGCTGCTCCAGCCAGCGAACATGTAGCCAGTAGTTGGCGTTACTGTCGGTACCGCTGCTGGACTGTTTCCGTACGCTACTGTTTCACTTGTAGCGCTGATCGTTCCATTTGTTCCTGCCGCGTAACTGACAGTGTAGCTATTTTGCGTATAATACGCTGTGTACGTAATATCTGCCGTCACCGTGCTCGCTGCTATTTGCATATTGGTTAGCTTGGTTGTGCCTCCATCGCTGCTCCAGCCAACGAACGTGTATCCAGTGCTTGGCGTTACCGTCGGTACCGCTGCAGGACTGTTTCCATGAGCTACTGTTTCACTTGTAGCGCTGATCGTTCCTTTTGCTCCTGCTGCGTAACTGACAGTGTAGCTATTTTGCGTATAGTACGCTGTGTACGTGATATCTGCCGTCACCGTGGTTAGGGCTACTTGTGCGCTGGTCAACTTCGTGGTGCCTCCATCGCTACTCCAGCCAGCGAACGTGTAACCCGTAGCCGGCGTTACCGTTGGTACCGCTATAGGACTGTTTCCATACGCTACTGTTTCACTTGTAGCGCTGATCGTTCCATTTGCTCCTGCCGCATAACTGACAGTGTAGCTATTTTGCGTATAGTACGCTGTGTACGTGATATCTGCCGTCACTGTGGTTGAGCCTACTTGCGCGCTGGTCAGCTTGGTTGTGCCTCCATCGCTGCTCCAGCCAGCGAACGTGTAGCCCGTAGTTGGCGTTACTGTCGGTACCGCTGCAGGACTGTTTCCATACGCTACTGTTTCACTTGTAGCGCTGATCGTTCCATTTGCTCCTGCTACGTAACTGACTGTGTAGCTATTTTGCGTATAGTACGCTGTGTATGTGATATCTGCCGTCACTGTGGTTGCGGCTACTTGCGCGCTGGTCAGCTTGGTTGTGCCTCCATCGCTGCTCCAGCCAGCGAACGTGTAGCCCGTAGTTGGCGTTACCGTTGGTACAGCTGCAGGACTGTTTCCATACGCTACTGTTTCACTTGCAGCGCTGATCGTTCCTTTTGCTCCTGCCGCGTAACTGACAGTGTAGCTATTTTGCGTATAGTACGCTGTGTACGTAATATCTGCCGTCACCGTGGTTAGGGCTACTTGAGCGCTGGTCAGCTTCGTGCTGCCTCCATCGCTGCTCCAGCCAGCAAACGTGTAACCCGTAGTTGGCGTTACCGTCGGTACCGCTGCAGGACTGTTTCCATACACTACAGTCTCACTTGTAGCGCTGATTGTTCCGTTCGCTCCTGCTGCGTAACTGACTGTGTAACTATTTTGCGTATAATACGCTGTGTATGCGATATCTGCCGTCACCGTGGTTAGAGCTACTTGCGTGCTGGTCAACTTGGTCGTTCCCCCGTCGCTGCTCCAGCCAGCGAACGTGTAGCCCGTAGTTGGCGTTACCGTCGGTACCGCTGCAGGACTGTTTCCATGAGCTACTGTTTCACTTGCAGCGCTGATCGTTCCATTTGCTCCTGCCGCGTAACTGACAGTGTAGCTATTTTGCGTATAGTACGCTGTGTATGCGATATCTGCCGTCACCGTGGTTAGGGCTACTTGCGCGCTGGTCAGCTTGGTCGTTCCACCGTCGCTGCTCCAGCCAGCGAACATGTAGCCAATATTCGGCGTTACCATCGGTACTGCTGCCGGACTGTTTCCATACGCTACCGTCTCGCTTGTAGCGCTGATCGTTCCGTTCATGCCTGCTGCATACGACACAGTATAGCTATTTGCTTTCCAATTTGCATATAACTTTACATTGGCCACTCCAACGGTGAAGCTTGTGTTGGCTGCGTAGCTAGTTCCTTTTCCATCTGCTTGTGTGTTCCAACCGATAAATGTGTGACCCTCTTTAATTAAATTGCCACTGTTTTCCTTTATGGTGATCGATGTACCCTGCTCGTAGGTATTACTGTCAACAGGCACGCTCCCTCCAGTACTACCGTTGTCAATATAGGAAATAGAATAAACCGAATTGGTCGTTATCTGCTTAATCCCATAAGCACTTTTATATCCTGCCTGGTCTTTGACAATGATGTTAAAATAGTATTTGGTACCGGGCTTTAAACTTGTAATATCCAGCTTCTCGATATCTTGAGTATAAGCTCCTATCGGTTTTCCATACCTTTCCATCTGAGCTACAGTCTGAATGTTGTTGCTTTCGGACTGATAAACCAAATATTGAAGAGCACTCTGATCACTCATATTATCCGTCGCTTTTACCCAAGTCAAAGTCGTGCTTGTTGAAGTTGTAGAGGAGGCAGAGATCATTCCGTTGTTTATGGATGGCGCTGTTGCGTCCATAACTGCACTGCTTTTCACGGGCAATGATCGACTGATGGCTGTATTGTCACCCAACTCTCCATCAGCGTTATACCCCCATGACCAAACCATTCCATCACTTCTCATAGCAAAACTATGAAAACCTCCCCCAGCAATTGCCGTCATTTTGCTCAAATCAGGCACTAGCACGGGTATATTACGTTGTGTTGTCGTGCCGTCTCCCAATTGGCCGTAACTGTTGTACCCCCAAGCATAAACCTGTCCGTCTGCATCCAATGCGAGACTATGATAGTTTCCTCCGGCAATCGTCGTTGCGTTTGTTAAACCAGATACTAGTACGGGAGCCGTTCGATTCGTTGTCGTCCCATCTCCTAATGCACCGTATCTGTTCTCACCCCATGCCCAAATCCTTCCATTAGCATCCAATGCAAGACTATGATTACCTCCTGCAGCAATCGCTGTTATGTGACTGAGACCAGGCACTTGTTCAGGCAAGATCCGTTGATTTGTCGTTCCATTCCCTAACTGACCCGCACCATTCCATCCCCAAGACCAAACCGTACCGTCCTCTTTAAGCGCAAGACTGAAATATCCACCCGCGGCTATTGCCTTTACGTTACTCAACGTGTTTACCTGGACCGGCGTGTTTCGCTGAATGGTCGTTCCGTCACCAAGATCACCATTATCATTTCTTCCCCAAGCCCATACATTACCATTACCGTCCAGAGCAAGAGTGTGATAAGAGGTGCCTCCAGAGATCGCCTTAATGTTACTTAAAGCAGATACCTGCACAGGACTGAGTCGATCTGTTGTAGTCCCATCTCCCAGTTGACCGTTTCCATTAGCGCCCCATCCCATTACAGTTCCATCCTTTAAGGTCGCGAAGCTGCTTCGAACCCCTCCGGTAATCGACTTAACACTACTTAGACCGGTTGCTTTTCTCGGAACGGCTCTACTGACTGACTCTCCGTTACCCAATTGACCATTATTTCCTCGTCCCCATGACCAGACCGTTCCATCACTAACCAGCCCTACGCTATGGTAATACCCTGCAGCTATTTGAGGAACGACCGCATCATCTGCATGCGCCACGTTCTCGAACAACATAGGAAAACCGCCTATGATGAACATTAGACAAAGACAGAATCTCACTAAGTGCTTCACTATTCTCCCCTCCAGTTTGTAACATTACCGCTCCAATCCTCTTATGATTTCGAGCCTAGTGACCATGTTAACAAAAATAAATAGTTTACAATATTAACTAAAGTTAATTTTTTGATATTTTTTAACGTTTGTAGAAAGTAAAATTATTCTGGGAAAAAGCTTTCTCAAGAACGGTGTGAGCGAGTTATTTTGCGAAAAAAAAGAGCTGCAATTAAGCAGCTCCTGAACTAATGTACTCTGTTCTATAAACTTTAGTTAAATGTATGCCCTGCATTCTCCAACACCGATTTTGCTTTTTCTATGAAATGAACTTTAACTAACAAGTAATCCGTGTTGAAAGTAGAAATAGCAAAAATACTTATGTTATTCTCCGCTAATGGATTTGCTAGTGATGCTAATATTCCTGTTAATCCGAAATCCAACACGCCGTCTACTTTTATGCATTTCCAATCATTTTCAACATCGTTTAGA
The DNA here is from genome assembly GCF_024722015.1 of Paenibacillus radicis (ex Xue et al. 2023). Lineage (GTDB taxonomy): Bacteria > Bacillota > Bacilli > Paenibacillales > NBRC-103111 > Paenibacillus_S. Next base: position 322,919 of record NZ_JANQBD010000002.1, read on the forward strand.
ACGTGGTGTGGAATATTGGAAGTAGGGCATACAATAGATAGCTCTTCATTTGTACATGTGATAGAAATAAATTCACCGCCGCTTGCCCATGATGGTACCGTTTCTGTGGGAGCTAATTTCACAACAGCAAACAGAGTGTCCATTATAGTTAAATTCATGTTGCCCCCCCTTATAACTCATATTGGAATTATTCTTGAAGCGTTACATGGTTTCATCTCAATAAATGTCTCATTTTATCAGGGTTTCTGACAAAGTATACATTTTGAATTGCATTTCTCTCGACATGTAACATCACAACTGTATCAATCAACTCACCTGAGCGGATTATAAGCCCAGCTTGACCATTTATATATGTCATTTCAACTTGCCAGCCTCCTTCATAATGAGGAACTTTACGAATTACACCGAGCAGGAACCGAGCAACCAGATCACTGGATTTAATAGGGTGAACGGCAGCGGATGTTTTGCCTCCTCCATCTGAAACCAACACGACATCTTTGGCGAGAATAGATACTATCGTATCCACGTTGCCTCGTTCGAGTGCCGACAGGAACCTACGAACCCATTCTTCACTCCCAGCTTCGGGAAGGATCGGCTCTTCCATGCCAATCCCCATCTTTCCTCTCGCTCGACTGAGCAGTTTGCGGCAATTAGTCTCGCTTTTTCCAACCAGTTCGGCTATAACGGTATATTCAAAGCTGAGCGCTTCACGAAGCACGAACACAGCTCGTTCTGCAATCGATAGCCTTTCCAGCAGCACAAGCATGGCATAAGACAATAGTTCGCTACGAACAATCGAATCGATTGATTCATCCTCAGGAGTAAGAATGGGCTCTGGAAGCCATTGTCCGAAATATTGTTCCCTTCGCTTACGCGCTGATTTCAGTAAATCCAGACAGCGATTTGTCACCATCTTGCACAGATAGGCTTTCGGTTCAACCAGACGCTCGGGATTAACGTCATACATCTTCAGAAATACGTCCTGTACAGCATCCTCCGCATCGGAGACCGAACCTGTCAATTGGTAGGCAAGCGTAAACAGCAGTCCCTTATACTGTTCATATAACTCTTGCATCTAACCACCCCTATTCTTATCCATGGATCCATTATTCATGTGTTATTTTAACAGACTTGCCAAGTCCCATGTAACCTTTCTCATTCGCCAACCCAGCTTCCCTGTAAAAATAACATCTATTCCCCATTTGCGCGTCCACGCTATTCCCTGCTCCGGACCTAAGCCAAAGCAGAAAAAATCTATAAAACCCTTATGCACGGGTGCAGGACGCCCTGTAAGATCCGCTGCTAAAATCTTGGCAAGCCTTGCCGCTTGAGCAGTCGCCTCCTTACACGTCTTCCCGTCCGCTCTTCCACTAGGGTCTACGATTCGCGCGCAGTCGCCGATACTGTATACATCCTGAGCATCCTGAACCCGATAGCTTTCATCTACAATCACATAGCCATCCGAATTGACCGGCATCCCTATACTCCTCAGCATTGGATTAGGTAATAACCCTAGTGTCCAGATACATAGGCCGACGGACATCGTTTTGCCATAAGATAAGGTTAGCGCTCCCTCTCTTTCCTCTAAAACTTTACAATCATGGATAACAGTTACTCCGCAAGCTTCTATTGCACGCTCCAGTTTAACACCTACTTTGGCCGGGCCTTCCGGAAAAAGTCTCTTATTCATATTAAATAAATATATCTTCACATCACTCGGGATAAGTCCTAACTGCTGCGCATCTTTTCGAACAAAATGAGCCAGCTCGGCAGAAGTTTCGATGCCGCTTATACCTGCTCCCGCAATGGCAATGGTCATTAGTCTCTGGCGTTCTTGTGTATTTATTTCATTAACAGCTTTCTTTAAATTCGTGCGCCACGTCTCTCTGATCTTCTGTGCCTCCTCCAAGCTTGCCAATGCCACTCCACCCTGTTGAGTATCGGGCTTCCGTATGATGCTGCCTAACGTCATAACCAGAACATTATAGTTTATAAAGTTTTCATTTCCTTCTGAATCCTTATAATACAGCCTTCTAGCTTCTCTTTCGATCTTCGTTACAGTAGCCTGAATGAGCTCGATTCCTTCCGGAAACAACCTTGCCAGTGGGATGATAATATCATCGTTCCCAGCTGCAGGCTTAAAAAGCAATACTTTACGCAAATGATAGGAGTTCTTATCAATTAATACAATTCGAATTAGAAACTGGTGTGCCTCACTGCTAAATGTTTTTCGAATCGCCTTAACTGCATTAATGCCCGCATATCCTCCGCCAACGACTATACATGTCAATTCTTTCATTACAACCACTCCTTTATCTCGTTTGCACATAAAACGAGGTAAGGGGTCGATTTGTGACAACAACGATTTAGCAGATGATTGCCGATTATTTAAGCCTATTTTGCCTCTAATAAGCTGTGCTGCTTGTTACTTGAATTAGAAAAGCAGCCGCGGCTACATGCTCTTTGAAAATAATTCAGCTATAGTATTCAGTTAGCTCTACCCGTTACAATTATCATATCTGCGTTCAATAAGGGTTTTACTGTTTCCCGATAATATTCTTCTGCTTTCCAGTACCTTCTTTTAAATTTCTGTATATCTCTTTGAGTGCTGACCCCTTCACGAAGAAAACGTTCATCTTTAGAGCAGTCCAGATAAACCATGTAATCAAAAAACTCTCGCCACTCTTCTCGTTGAAGAAAAACACCCTCAACTACAATAAAACATTCCTTAGGAATCAACACGGTTTTTATATTCTGCTCATCGGACTCACTGCTGTAGAAAGGAAGTTCTACCTCATCATGAAAGCGCACTTTATCGAATAAGTTGTCCCTTAAGTAGTTAATATCCCATTGGAGATTGTAGTACTCGTACCATTCCTCCTGACCCGTACCGTATCTTTTTTTCCGCTCAACAATGTGATCGTCAATGTGAAAAATAACGACATCCATCTGCTGTTGTTGTAACTTTTCCTTTAATTTTGCTGTAAATGTTGTTTTTCCAGAGCGGCTTAAACCATCTATTCCTAACAGGAATCGGTTATTAACGTGCAATCTTGTGACAGTATTCACGAGCTTGCCCACTTCATTGTTTTCTTCTGCAAGAAAAGAGCTCATAATTATCCGTCTCCTTATATTTAAGTGAATTCCGTTTATTTGTCGAAATGTTGCAAAAGTGGGCTTCCTCTGTTGAGGATCAAGAAGGTGATTTATCAAAATCCGTCCCTTCCTTTCTGCAAGCCCCCCCATATATCTCTCCTCTCTATTTCTTTAAGCGATCATTGATATCCTTCCATAACCAAAGTGCAATAATAATCAGGAAAAATGCCAAATAAAAGCGGCTCCTCTTCTAGGAACCGCCCTTAATGTTACTGGTTGCATCTGCCACGCCACGCGGACTTATTTTAAGCTATCCAATAAAGTCTTGATTTGTGGGCTCAGATTCAGTGTATTCAAGATGATCGTCAACGCTTCTGCTCTGGTAGATTGGGCATCTGGATTAAAATTATTCCCTTCCTTGCCTGCAACAATCCCCGCTTGGGCTGCTTCTTGGATTTGGCTGAAGGCAAAAGAATTTCCAGTGTCGGAAAATGCTCCTTTTGATTCATTCTTTTGCACGGCGCTCATATTCACGATCCTGCTAATAATGGCGACCATTTCAGCTCGGGAGACGGTTTGATCCGGACGGAACTCTTGCCCATAACCGTTCAATATCCCGGCATTCGCAAGCTTTTCAATGGTACCTTTGGCCCAGTGGTTACTGATATCATTCATTGCAACCGATTGTTTGAGGTCGTTGTTGATACCGAATACTCTGTCGATAATCACTGCAAATTCAGCGCGTGTGATTGCGCCATCCGGTCTGAATTTTCCATCGTTATAGCCCTCAATAATGTTCAATTTAATGAAGCTTTCTATCGTTTTATTGGCCCAATGCTGTTGGATGTCAGAGAATGGCATTTTAACTTCGGATTTATTGGCATTTTCAATCCTTGTTGAAATGCGGTTAACCACACTGCTGTCCGTTTTTACAGCATCGCTTTTAAACACATCCGTGATTGCGGGCTGAGTTGAAGGTACCGTCGGTGTGACCTTGTCCTCAGGCTGTTTCGTATCAGTAGCAGGCACCGCTGGAGCAGAAGCTCCGGTACTGCTGCTGCTGTGACTGGCCGGTCTAGGTACGGTGACCGCTACCACTTTGGACTGGCCTGAGTAGGAAACGGTAATATCGGCCGCGCCGAAACCTACTGCCGTTATTATACCGGCTGCGCTTACGATAGCCACACTCCCATTGGAGGTACTGTATGAAGCCGTTGCGGTGACATCAGCTGTTGTATTATTGCTGTATGCCGCTGAGACGACAAGCTGTTTCACTCCATTTATGGTGATGTTGGCGTTGGCAGCATCAACGGAAAGAGAAGTTACTGTCACTTGAACAGGTAGTGGAGATACATTTACTGCAATAGTTCTAGTATCTTGGGTTCCGTTAGCTTTGTTAATTATTACCGTTACATTTCCCGTTACAGCTGCACTTGTATGAGTGATGGCTCCGTTGTTGGCTACGTTTGCGTTGGAAGATACCAAAGTCAAAGTTACTCCCGTATCGCTCATCCCACTTAACCCGTTCAAGTAGGTCAACAGATTTGTAGACGTTCCTTCTGTAACCGTAAGGCTTGATGGCAGCAAAGCTTTGGCTGCTGCTATCGATGCATTGGCAAGCTCAGCTGGCGTTAGCGTGTGCGCCGATACGGTAACGGCAATCGTTTTAGTGTCTTGAGTTCCGTTGGCTTTGTTAATCAGTATTGTGACATTTCCGCTTACTGCAGAGCCTGTAAAAGTAATGGCTCCGTTATTTGCTACGTTAGCATTAGAGGACGTCAAGCTCAAAGTTACTCCCGTTGCGCTCATCCCACTTAACCCGTTCAAGTAGGTCAACAGATTCGTATACGTTCCTTCTGTAACCGTGAGGCTTGATGGCAGCAAAGCTTTAGCTGAAGCTATCGATGCATTGGCAAGCTCAGCTGGCGTTAGCGTGTGCGCCGGTACAGTAACGGCAATCGTTTTAGTAGCTTGAGTACCGTTGGCTTTGTTAATCAGTACTGTGACATTTCCGGTTACTGCAGCGCTTGTATAAGTGATGGTTCCGTCATTGGCTACGTTTGCGTTGGAGGACGTCAAGCTCAACGTTACCCCCGTTGCGCTCATCCCGCTTAACCCATTTAAGTAGGTCAACAGATTCGTATACGTTCCTTCTGTAACCGTGAGGCTTGATGGCAGCAAAGCTTTAGCTGAAGCTATCGATGCATTGGCAAGCTCAGCTGGCGTTGGCGTGTGTGCCGATACGGTAACGGCAATCGTTTTTGTATCTTGAGTTCCGTTGGTTTTGTTAATCAGTACTGTGACATTTCCGCTTACTGCAGAACTTGTATAAGTGATGGCTCCGTTATTGGCTACGTTTGCGTTGGAGGACGTCAAGCTCAACGTTACCCCCGTTGCACTCATCCCGCTTAACCCATTTAAGTAGGTCAAAAGATTCGTATACGTTCCTTCTGTAACCGTGAGGCTTGTTGGCAGCAAAGCTTTGGCTGAAGCAATCGATGCATTGGCAAGCTCAGCTGGCGTTGGCGTGTGCGCCGGTACGGTAACGGCAATGTTTTTAGTAGCTTGAGTTCCGTTGGCTTTGTTAATCAGTACTGTGACATTTCCGGTTACTGCAGAGCTTGTATAAGTGATGGCTCCGTTATTGGCTACGTTTGCGTTGGAGGACGTCAAGCTCAACGTTACCCCCGTTGCGCTCATCCCGCTTAACCCGTTTAAGTAGGTCAAAAGATTCGTATAAGTTCCTTCTATAACCGTAAGACTTGATGGCAGCAAAGCTTTGGCTGCTGCTATCGATGCATTGGCAAGCTCAGCTGGCGTTGGCGTGTGCGCCGGTACCGTAACGGCAATGGTTTTAGTGTCTTGAGTTTCGCCTGCTTTGGTGATGATTACCGATACATTTCCGGTTACTGCAGAGCTTGTATAAGTAATGGCTCCGTTATTGGCTACGTTTGCGTTGGAGGACGTCAAGCTCAACGTTACCCCCGTTGCACTCATCCCGCTTAGTCCATTCAAGTAGGTCAAAAGATTCGTAATTGTGCCTTCTGTAACCGTGAGGCTTGACGGCAGTAAATTTTTAGCAACTGGGATTGCACTTTCGCTAGCAAAAGTATGTTTAACGATCACACCCGATAAAGAGGAGACATAGTGTGTTCCATCTGGAAGAAAGATCACACCGTACGCCGCCGGATTGCTGATCGATTCTAATAATTGTAATTTGGTAGGATCAGTAGCCGATTTCACGGCAAGGTCCGCATTATTGATTTTGTAAGCTTTACTCCATTCATCAACAAAATAAAGGTCACCGTTCGTGTTAAATGCTATACCATTAATCGGTTTTGACGCGCCGGTAATAACTGCTGTTGGAACTGTCTGCCCTAGATCCAGCCTGTAGATGCCATTCGATGTATAATCAGTCATAAACAGATTGTCATTCGAGTCGAAGGTTATCCCATTCATATAGTTAAAGTTTCCTAAATAATAGGATTGACTTAGAGTGTTTACCTGACTCGCACTCAACGGCAGACTCGTTAGCGAGGCCGCCGGAATCTTAAAAACGTTTTTGTTGCTGTCCTTTGTATAGAATAAGTCTCCGTGGCTGTTGATGGCCACAGACATCGGAGTGCTGTAGGTACTCATGACCAAAACATCGCTCACCTGTCCGGTAGTTGTTGAAATACGTGAGATTTTGTCAACGTTCCGTTGGGCTACATAGATATAACCGTTATAATAGGCCATAGATCTGGGGTCGCTAATGGTGATCGAATCAGCCGGGCTTGCAGCCCCGACCGAGGAGAGCGGGATCATACTGAGAATCATAGTTAAGATCATTACGATAATTAGAGCTTTTTTACCTTGCATACTAGTGAAAAGCCTCCTTGTTAGTGGATTAAAATACGAAGATGAATAGTGCAGGTATCTCTAAATGACAAAAGTTAAATGTATTGCCTCCTTTGTGAATAAAGTACTAATTTTCGACAAAAATCATAATAAATAGACACTTCTTTTTATCACACCGGCTCTCAACAAATTCTAAACATCAGTAGTTACCGCTATTTCAACCCTATAATTTCCAGAAAAAAACGAGCCTCTAGAATCACTTCTATGGCTCGTCCTCACATATATGCTGTTCACCTGATCATCTCTATTTGCTGTAAAGACGGTTGCGCCAACAGTAAGACGCCTCAAATATAGCAAAAATACCGACTACCACAGCAACCAGTATTATCGCCCATATACCGAAAACTGTTATTGTAACAACGGAACCGTTAGCCCCAAGCAAAAGTATGCTGTCGACCACCCAAAGTATGTCCACAATGGAAAAAATGAGTACACCCCTGTAAGGAACAACATTCCTGGTAGCCGCCCATACTAGAAAGGAAACGACAATGAGCAGGAAAATCCCCGTCCCTATCAAGGCTGACCGGTTGTCCAGTCCTGTCCAATCTGTAACATACTTCGGAAATAAAAGCAGTAGAAGTCCGCAAGCCCCTGATGAAACGGCATTCGTCAATAGAACCTTTCGGATCAGAAAATCCCCTGTCACCGACTTTGCCCCATTTTGTTGCAGTGTCATGATAAGCACCTCTCTTAGCAGAATTGATTTCACACGTTCAATATAAGCAAGAAAAGACTGCCAACACCATACAATTGGGTGCCAAATGATGCCAATTTGCGGATTTATTACGGATCAACTAGAAGTATATCTTTGCTCATATTCACTTGCTCAATCATATGCCCAATGTTTCCTTCACCTGCATACAAAGACATATCAAAAAAGTCTTTATTCAACTCAGACCAATACAATTCATTTTCATCCCCTGAGATCATTACATCGCCCTTTAATTTCCCAAAGTAAACTTCAACATAGCAATGCTGCAAATAGTATTTAAAATCCATTAAGTGATTCAATCTAACATCCTCTTTTAAAATGCCGGTTTCTTCCAATAATTCTCTGTAAGCAGCTTCAATTCCCGTCTCTCCAACCTCGATTTTTCCACCAACCAGATTGCTTAATCCTATGTAGGGATTTTTTAACCGTGTGCACATTAGCAGTCGATCCATGTCTTTGTTGTATATCATAAGAACGTTATATCCTTGCATTGCATAACCTCCTTTTATCGTCCATATAACCTCTACTTCGATATTTTACCATTAAACATACAATATATAGCTAATGAACATACGTGTTACTTACTATTATACAACCGTTTTCCCTACCGATTTCCCCATCTTCAACCGTGTGCTTGCAAACAAGCTAAAGATAATTAAACCAAGATTAAGTACCATAGCGCCGGAAATTCCAACTTCCATCAATAATCCGGTTGCTTGACTGACAGCTATGATCGCACCCCCAATACCAATAACGATACCGGGTGTAAAGGAATCTGCGAACTGAAGGTTTGCTGAAACCTCACCTGATTCTCCTTCTTTGGCATTTGCAAAAGCTACAGCACCGCTAGTAGGATGAGCCAATCCGATCCCAATTCCTGTTATCATTTGACCGATGATCGACAAAGCAATATTGATTGCAGGCACCCAAACGACAATTCCAATACCAATAATCATGAGGGAAACCCCCATTCTAATTCGTTTATTCCTACCTCGCCCTTGATCCGCAGCGTCCCAGTGAGATTGCATATAGGACACAACGCACCAACTAAGTGCCGCACTTGCCACGATTAATCCAGCCAAATCCGCCGTTAGTCCTTTTGTTTCTGTCAATGCAAGCACTAAAAAGTTTTGAGTACTCACATAAGCAGCGAAAAATAATCCTCTCGAAGCAATTAACGAAGGCAAGCCCAAGCGAAATTTCAACGTACCTGCTGGAAGCAATTTACGGAGCGGCTGAACCATGAGAGCCAAGCCAACGAGTACTAATACAATTCCTATTGTTTTCGGAAGCATACCAAGACCGCTCAAGAAAATTCCGGTACCGATAGCAAGCAGTATGGATAGCCATGTCGCTCCTGCTCCACTCTTCTTTTCTACGTTAGGAAATTTTAATTTACGGAAGACGGGTAAGCTCAGAAAAGCTGCAAGTACTAAAAATGGCAGCACTCCCCAGAATACGAACCTCCACGAAAATTGTTGTGCAATCACACCGGCAACATAAGGACCGATCATAGAGGGTAGAACATAAGCTGTTCCAAAAGCACCTAATATTTTAGGGCGAAGCTCATCCGGGTAACTTAAGGAAATGGCGGTATATACACAAGTCATCATCGCTCCCGCTCCAAACCCCTGCAATGCCCGTGAAGCTATTAAAACCATCATATCGTTAGCGACTGCTGCAGCGATCAATCCAATTACAAATAAAATAATGGCTACAGTAAATGGCAATGCCGGCCCTTTCCTATCGATAAGTCGTCCTACTACCAAGGTTCCAATAATTTGAGCAAGCAAATAAGCGCTGAAAATCCATCCATAAAGCGTGATTCCTTTTAAATCGTTAGCTATAGCTGGAGCGACCGTTGTTACAGCCAATCCTTCAAACCCGACTGCCATTACAGCCAAAATGATTCCAATAGACAAAGCAAGGTATCTCGGCCCAAAAATACTTTGAGTTGATGACATAATGATTAACCTCCAAATATTGTGTCAGATCTTATGTATACATCGCATCCGGATACTTTGTAAACATTTTACTTTACAAAGTATAATATTCCACTTTTACTTAGTCAACATTTTTATTTATAATGTTATTTTAATTCCAGCTAACAAAAAAGAGCCTTCCGCATAAGGAAGACTCCCATTTTCTCATGATTAACTCTATTGTACAGCTACATTTAAGTAATATCCTTTACTGTTCGAGCCGGGTTTAAAATCAATATAATAATCACCTGTTACCTCAGGTTTATATATAAGGGGGCTGTCTTCAGACTTCGCAAACTCTTGACGGTCTTGATTCATTATTACAATATCGGTTACATATATTTTTTTATTCCGTTCAGTGTCATTAATTGAATAAGTATCGTAGTTGGCGGATGATGGAGCATCGTTAGGCGCAGCATCCTCCGACCAAAACCGATAGCTTTTACCTGCCTCAAGCCTCACTTTGTATAGAACAGTACGTTCACTTCCGAATTTCACGGCCGGTCTCAACGTTCTCCCAATATTAGCACCATTGATGTTTAATTCCATTGCTGCATTTATGGATTTTCCATCGAGAAAGGTTACTTTTGCCATGCTCCCAGGAACTCCAATTAAGCGCAATACTTGTTTGTCATTGAAAAGACGGGTCTCGTTCACTTGTAAAAATAGTTTGTCCGAACAATCGATCTATACCTTGAAGACTTAGATCATAAGTAGTAACGTTTTCAACCTTAAAATCATAATTTTTGTCACGCGGAAAAGTTAGATTTAGCCACGTAACACCTGTATGTGTAATAGCTACTTCTCGTATTCCGCTGCCAATAGAAATAGCAGTTTCTTTAGTTACACCCTTCTCCTGAACCTTTAATTTATACGTAACAGGTTGATCAGCAGACCTCACCTTTAATAAGTACGTTTCGGTTTGAGTGGGTTTCAATGCTATGAAATTGATTCCTTGCCTATCTTCCAATAGATCTCCTTTCTGATTTAAAATAGTCATTTTTTCTAAGTTCCCATTATTTAATGCCGCTTCAATCATGTAGTCAGATCCGTTAGTCATAGGAAAAGCAAAGTAAACTTCTTGATTAGCTGGAAGCTGGAGAGAAGCGCCTATTTGATCCATAATATTATAATCGATGGCCTTAGAGGCAGAAGCACCATTCACAGCTTTGAATTCTGCCTGCTTACTCGGATCAGCCTTAATTTCCAAATAATAAAAACCGGTTTGTTTAGGTTCAAATATAAAACTGGAAGAAGTCTGATTAGAAGTATGGGCAGACACATATTTTCCTTGAGCATCTCTTATTTCTATTCGTTCTATTCCAGTAGTTTGAAATATTAGTGAGTGCAGTGTCTCGCAATCCAATCGATACCACGTAATTGTATTTGTCACCCGGGCCGTCTCGCTTGTCTCGTAATATTTGGCCTGCTCCAAACTTATACCGCTGCCAGAAGGAGGAAGTTCCTTCCTTTTAGGCTGATCCAGCTGGAAGTTTTGTTTATCTTTAGCTGCATGCTGATTATGAGCTTCAGCTAGCTTTAATGAAAGGGCAATCAATGCGGCTGCATCACCACGTGTCATGATTTCCTTAGAGTGATAAGGCTCTTTACTTAGCCCTTCTGTCCTTAGACCATTTTGTAGAACCATCGAAACGGCTTCCTTGGCCCAGGAATCTGTATCCTCAACAGAACCTTGAAATTTGGCGATTGAATGATTGGTGACACCAGAGTCTTGAAGCCAACGCCACACGATCAAAGCGGCAGCTTGACGGGTAATAGGTTCAGTTGGAGCAAATAGGTCAGCACTAACACCATCCATTAGTTTTTCATTGTACACTGTAGCGATGTAAGGTTTGGACCACTCATTATGGATATCCGTAAATGGTAACTTATACGCATTATCTTTAATCTTCAATTGAAAAGCTGTTGATAATATTTTGGCGAATTGTTCTCTAGTTAACGACCCTTCGGGGGTAAATAATTGAGCTCCTGTCCCATCCAAAATCTGTTTCTCTACAAGTTCATAAATATAGGGTGCGTTGGGTAAGCTTTCGGGGACATCTGTAAATAATTTTGTAGAAGGCACTGAAGCTATAGCGGCGTTTGGAATAAGCATACCGATTAAGCAAAAAACGATTAATTTAACTGGGGTTTGCAATCTACCACTCCTAAAATCCTTTTCGTTTATTATTACATAAGTGGTCGATTTTGGAAATCAGGTTTCTTACAATAAAAAGTTCTAGTCTTATGAAAGCAACTTCATCTCATGTAATTTGTCGAAAATGATTTGGCTAACCGGAGATACACGATTTCGATCATGATAAGTTAACCAGAGCAATTCCTCTATTTCAGAAGCTGGACTCAATTCCCCTTCAAAATCCGCAGTATAACAAGCCATTTTCACCAGAACACCTTCTGATTTATCATGGGCTTGAGCTTCGAATGTTCCAAAATGCGAGATGGTCTCAGGCTTAATTCGTACTGATAATTCCTCCCCTACCTCTCGAACAAGGGTGTCGGCATCAGTTTCGCCAGGATCTCTTTTTCCTCCAGGTATGTAGCATATATGTTTCCCTCTGGAACGAGCGCTTAATATTTGGCCATCAACAATATAAATCCATGCAATCTTGTCAATGATTGGCGTCATTAATGTTTCCTCATTTCATTTTTCTGAAAATTATAGCACTATTTCCTCGAACTTAAAAATTACACCTATTGTTTCGACCAGAAAAATCCATTTCATGCCATTCCCCTTTGCAGGGATGCCCCACAGTGAAATGCATCTTCTTCGAACGGATATCCCAGATCATGGCGCTTAGGGTCTCATGTGGCTCAGGAGAATTGGAGCGACCTTTCGATACGCCATGCGCGCAAATACTGCCTGTGCTCTCACCGCTTCCAGCATGCAGGGCAGTCATTTGCTTCAAGCGGTTAATTACCTCAACGGCATCGAGATTCATTTCTTCTCGCTTGATGTTCGACAATATTTGCTCGGCTAACCGCTGTCGTATCCCGCGATCTTCCCGGATTTCCTCCGGCAGTTGATTCTGCTCGGACTGAAACAAGGTGAACGCCTGATTGCTCCGAACGATGAAATGCTGCTTTGTTGCATTTTGCAGACCGTATAATCCTTGACAGTGCTCAAAGACGAGCAGTTCACCTGTTCTGTCTACAATAACATGGTTTCCGCCTAATGGAGCCATCCCTTCGGAAAATCGCTCTACAAACAACGCAGCCGCCTCAGCCGCTGCGGAGCATCCAGCCAGCACTTCCGCTTGTACAATCCCTCTTACATCACCGCTCCAATAAGAATTTTTACTTGATTGTTTCTGTTCGGAGGCTACATCGGGCATGTGCTCTTTATAACCGAAGTAGGAGCTGATCACCATCAGCCCCTTTTCATTCATACCTGCATTAATCCCTTGCTGCTGGGTCAAACCGTACCCTAATGCATCATAACGTCCAGGGTTATTCACTTGCCCATGCCAAAAGCCGGTCAAAGGCGAGTCTGACGTTTTAAACCCGAATATCCGCTTGCCCCCGCTGCGATCCTTGATAACTACCGCACCTGTTGTACACATAGGTCGAACACCTCTAATCAGTTATTACTAACATTTTTCGAAACGGAATATTCCACAGCCTATACTGCTGTTCCTATTAACAAAGGAACAACCTTCCCCATTTCTCGGCCAGTGGTCCCGGATTGATCCCCAATTTGTGCAGCGAATGCCAAAGCGTGGCAGAAACTGAATCGATCACCGGGATGTTGTATTTAAACTCGATATCTTTGACGAAGGATGCCGCATTAAAGTTGGTACATACAACCGTCACAACCTCTACGGCAGTTTCACTTGCTGTCATTTCCAACATTTCAGCGATCGCTTGTGCAGGTACATCAGCAAAATCCTTATTGACGCTAATTCCACATCCATGATCCACAGGGCATTTGTACCCCATCGCGAGGTAATTTTGCCGTATTTTTGCGTTGACATCCTGCGTGTATGGCGTAACAAGTCCAATAGAGCTTACACCCAGTGCCTGAAAAGCCTCGGTAATCGCGAACACGGATGTAGTCGCCGGAATTCCTAAAGCCTCTTCGATGCTCTCGCACAGTTTTCGGTCCTTCTCTAAACCTAACCAACTGGCGGAAGTTCCATTCCAGACGATTAAATCAACTCCAGCATCTGCGAGTAAAGAAGCCGCATTCAACATGGATTCATCTTGAAATTGGCTGTCGGACTTTTCAGTTAGTGTTATTTCGCGAACCGTAAACCGTGAAAAATGAGCGCTTACCCCAGGCATATCTGCTAATATTTTATAGGTAACCGGCTCCAGCACTGTATTCGAAGACGGAGTCAACATTCCAATTTTGGGCATAGCTTATTCTCCCAACATCCTTATTCAAGATGCTTCCTTCGGATCATAGATAACAAAATCAACCAAAATACCGCATCCCGGCACCCACAATCCACGATTAATCTCCACAACCGAAACTGCGGGTCTATGATTGCCTCCAAACATCTCTCCCCATGCTTCCATAGCACCCGCGTACAAATTTAAGTCGCTAAAATAGAGATTAGCCTTGACCGTTTGGCCGATTGCAACACCGGCAGCATCACATATGCGGCGGGCTTTCATCAGGATGTATTCCATTTGTTTTTTACCTGACAAGCCAAAATAAGGCAGCCCAGGCAGCAAAGAGGCTTCTATTGCAAGACCGTTCTCCGCTGTAGCCATCAGTCCACTAATATAAATCAAATCTTCAGCACGCATAGCTGCTGACTCATGGCTTTTCGGTATCCATCCTCCACGTATAGCTTTACGAAGATGTTTGGCTTCCGGAATGAGCAGATCCAATGAAATCTCCACCCGACAGCCTTTCGCTCCCAGCTCCACATTCGGTACGATCGTGCGTGACGGGGCCTCGTAAGGATCGGGGAACCATGTCTTCCATATATCCTCGAAGCCGGTGAAATCATTGGGATCAGCCAGATACACATGAGCTTTAACCGCCATATCCAGGCTTGTTCCTGCTGCATAAGCGATGCGCTCCAGCTTGGTCAACACATACTCCGTCTGCTTGCGAATCGGCAGATCACCCCAGAATAAACCGTTCGTCCTTGCTTCCAATGCTAAGGAATGGATATTTTCTTCATTCTCCGCTTTACCCCAGTTGCCCTTCCAATCAGTAGCCAGATCACCGGACAAAAATACCCAGTTGCCCAATCTCACTCCTTCAGCAAATCCTGGGCCCGGCTTCGGCACATCAGGCGCCGATATCAGCTCAGGGAGCTGTCCATTAATTGCAACAATTGCCGTAAAATCCGCTTCTACAAGCGTGCCTTCAACGAGTAATTCGCTGATACCGATCCCCGTACTTGGCGGACTCAATGTTTCAAAATAGCGATTTTTACGTTCAACATAACGTTTGTTGTTGACTGTTAGATCGCCTGTTTGGTAGCCCGGCTTTTTCATATCGGTCACATACCACTGATTCACCCTCACAACTTGTTCCGACCGTGCACCAGCAGCTTCGATAATTTGTTCTGCCCGTCTGTACAGGTAATCCGCTTGCCTTGCTATCGGATCCGTATAATAGGGAAACGAAGGATGAACCTTTGCTTCTTCTGCAAGCCCCGATGTTAAATCCGATGCAGATTGAGCGGATACAAACAACCATTTACCCGCTCGCACTGCAGGACTGTAAGGAATATTAGGACGCGGCATTCCCTCCGGCCATATTTCTTCAATTGTCGATTTCATATTTTCTTGTCTCCTTCCACAAAACGAAGCAGCTCATCAACAAAAAGCTTGGGATCTTCCTTGAAAATTTCATGACCGATTCCCGGAATTCGTTTCGTAAGAACCACAGGATTCATTCGTCTCAATTCGTCAAGCTCTTCATCTGTAATGAGTGGCGAGAGACCCGCTGCCAGAAGCAGCGTCCGGCTTCGGATCAGGCGATAGTAGCTATGAAACGGTTCATAAATTATAGAATTATAGGACTGTTCGATCGACTGCAGCGAGCATAGCTTCAACTCTTCCGCTTTTACTCCGGTATCCAATCTAGTATTTGCATAAAATGTGGCGAATTCCTCCATGTTCCCTTTCTCTAACGCCACCTTCGGCCCTGTAAAACGGCTTAACGGCATAGGAAATTCCCGTCTGCCAGGACCACTGATTGGCGGATCTATCAGAATAAGAGTACCAACAAGCTCCGGGTACTGCGCGGCAAATGCGGCAGCAATTCGCCCGCTTAGCGAATGCCCTACTAATATGGGTGAACCTGAAAATCCGGAGAACAGGTTCCACACCGACAACAGATCAGCCATATAATCCTGAATCCAATAACCCGATTCCGGTTTGAAGGACTCACCTCTGCCTCGCAAGTCCATCGACAACGCATAATAAGATGCAGGGAGAAGCTTCATGACCGGTACAAAAGATCGTGCATACTCAGTAATCCCATGCATGAATAAAACGGGTCTTCCTGCCTCATTTCCGCTACCTATCAGATGTATATCGCCCTCGCGTGTTTTCACCATTATATCAATGAAGCGGTTCGCATCATCCGAGCTGCTTTTCTGTAGTTCCGGCATGACCAAGCTCCTCCACACTCTCTCCCAATTCGTTCAAATACGATCGGTACCGTTTGGCTAACCATTTGTTTAGTTGTGGCAGCGTACGCTCTAATTCCGCATAACGCCCGCGGCTGGACAGCCGAGCATACATGCCTCTTTGAATCGAAGCATTGGCCGATAAATCCTGCTCGTTAATTTCCATGACACTGTCGTTAGCTAGCTGATAACGCTCTTCAAAGTCCGGCAGTGCCAATGTATCCGGAGGATAACATAATCCGGCACGAAACTCGATCTCACCCGCAGCTTGTGGCAAAATAATGTTCCAGAACATTTGATCCGGCAGCAGCCCTAGTGTCAACATCGGAGGGATCGCAGCAATAGTCATCCGTTTTCGCTGTTCCAGTGATAGTCCTTGTATAATTGGAAATATAGCATTCTGGTCTGATGAGAAGCCCGCACCTTCGTGCAGAAAACCGGTAGGATGCATAACCTGTCCATCATCTTCATCAAACTCGATAAATCCTGCAAGCTTACCCGGAGCAAAATCATGCGGTCCATTATGCAAATAGCTGGTATGATAAGGCTCCAATGAGCTTTCGATCATGATTTTCCAATTCCATTTACAGCTTTCTATATTAACCATCGGCATCGTCAGCATTTCATGGACTCGATAATTATTCATTTCTTCATCGAGTTTTTGTAAAGTTGGCGCCAAAGGTTCAGCATTCGGATCGAAATGGCAGAAAATAAAACCATTCCAAATTTCCGTTTTTAATCGCGGAAGACTGTGATCATGCCGCAAAATATCGAATGGCTCAATCCTGATCATTTCCGGCGCTTGAATCAGTGCTCCTTCATGATTATAGGTCCACCAATGAAGCGGACATCGAAAATGCTTGCAGTTTCCGCTACCTTCCGCCACAAGATGGCCCCGGTGCTGACAAACCGCGGAGAATACATAGACTTGGCCAGCTTCGTTTCGAGTAACAATTAGCGGATCATCGTGGATTGTAATTGTAAAATAATCACCTGCATTCGGAATTTGCTCCTGCCTACCCACACATAACCAATTACGATAGAAGATGGCTTCTTTTTCAAAATGGTAAAATTCATCGGAGGTGTAGCATTCGGCGGGAAGTGAGCGAGCTTCTTTCGTTTCAAGCAATGAGGGGGCTAGCTGTTTGAGGATATTAAGCACTTCATTTGTAGGTTTGGATGTCATAATAATCCCTCCGTATGTTTATTTGATGTTATACCGTTTCCCCTTGAAACCTGTACATTTCAGGTATGTAGGCTTCCCTGCGGGCAAGCAGCTGTTCAGCGGCCTGTTGGCCCTGCTCCCTTACTTCTTCCTCATCAACGGTAATCAGCTTACGGTTTTCCATTATCAGCTTGCCGTCAACTATTACGTTGCGGACATCGCTCCCCTGTGCGGAATAAACGAGATTGCTTACGATATTATTGTAGGCTTCGGTGAGAACCGGTGTCAGATGCAGCTTGCGGAAATCAATCGTAATCATATCCGCTTTTTTACCAACCTCAATTGAACCAATTTCCCTATCCAAACCTAGTGCCTTTGCACCTTCGATAGTTGCCATCCTCAAAACCTTCTCCGCTTTCATAACACGGGCGTCATAGGTACGAACCTTTTGCAGCAGAGGTACGAATTTCATTTCTTCCATCATATCGAGGTTATTGTTCTCTTTCACTCCATCCGTTCCAATTCCGACGGTTATCCCCCGTTCCTGCATTTCGATAATCGGAGCGATACCGGAGGCTAGCTTCAAATTGCTGACGGGGCAATGAGCCACAGATGTTTTCGTCTTAGATAGCAGGTCCAGCTCACTTTCCTGCATCCAGACACAGTGAGCAAGTACAGTCCGGGAACTAAGAATTCCCCTATCATAGAACAATTCCACTGGCCATCTTCCGTATTTCTCGTGTACTTTTTGGCTCATAGCCAAAGATTCTTCCCCGTGGGTGTGAATGCCTGTATCATATTTATCTGAAATTCTCGCAGCCTCACGGTAAGCGCCCTCGGTGCAGTAGGCAAGATGCTCCAGTCCGACCCATATATGAATGCGGTCGTTAACGCTGCCATGCCGGTCTTCGATAAGACGAATGTTATCATGGAGAGTTTCGAAATAATCATAGCCCTGACGATCCGCCACATAAGGTGCAAATACAGCACGAATGCCCGTTTCTTCAGCGGCATCCGCACACCGGTGCACGAACCGGTACATATCCAGCACGCAAGTAGTGCCTGATTTGATGCCTTCTGCGTAGCTGAGCCTTGCCGCAGCGTATGCCTCCTCCTTCTGCAGCGCCCGGTGCTTCGGATCGACATACCGGGTCAACCATTCGAATACGGGCAAATCCTCTGCTGTCCCCCTAATTAATCCCGAGTGCATATGGAGATTCACGAGACCCGGCATGATCACTTGACCCGATGCGTTAATATCAGGAACGCCGCGATATTTGTCCTGCAAAACCGCAGCAGGCCCTATATCGGCGATCCGTCCTTTTTCAATGAATATCGCACCGTTTACCAGCATTTCATCCTGTTGATTTAAGGTCAATACGATTCCGCCTGATATTAAATATCGGTCATCCATTTTATAACCTCGCTTTTCTACAGATATAAGCAGGTGCCCTTTCATATATGTAATAAATTATAACAACATATGTTCAGTATGATAAAATAATCGAGTCACTTCAAGTGTTTTATCGAATAATTGTTAATTTTCTGAATTCCACACTGTTTTTTCGTTATTTTTACAAAATATATGTTGTCATACATCCCATAGACCTAACACATTCAACTATAAATGATGATTCGAAATTTATTATGTTGCTGCTTAAACCGATTCACTCCTCACCACTTCTCGATTCATCGCCACGTACAAATACCTTAAGTTCATTTTGATTCTATCCCTTAACACAGCAAAGGCTGCCGTTTACTTTTCTTCCGGCAGCCTTCACTATATATAACCAATTAGTTTATTGAAGAGTATAAACTCGAGAAAAATTACAACGATACATGAAAAAATATACATCTGTAATTTAAAAGTGCTAACTTTATCCTCCCAATATTCACCTCTAAAAAATGAGATAAAATTGGGAGTGAACGAATATCTCACGGATTCATTAAAATCATCAGAGTCATAAAAAAATAATTTATACAGAAGTTTGTATACAGGGTAATTGATAATAAGCAAAATAATGACGATTAGAATTTCCCAATCCATCCCTACACCTCCAAATCTATATATAATAGGATACGATTGTTAAATCGTTAAAGTTGCAGCAGCTGCACATAAAATGGATCAATTATAATGAACTTAACTTGCTGACATTGAAGATAGTTCTTAATTTTACAAAGTTATGAATAAGGTAATACTATTATAATAATACCAATACGGGAGGATTGTTGTGGAGAAACACTTGGATTTGCTACTGAGTCAATACGGCTACATAGGTATATTTTTAGCATTGGCACTCGGTGTTGTCGGACTACCCATTCCAGACGAATTATTGCTAACCTTTATTGGTAATAAAGTGGCACAAGGGAAGCTGGTTTTACTATTTGCATTAGGAAGCGCATTTTTGGGTGGAATCACAGGAATTACATTAAGTTATTTCATTGGACAGAAACTCGGTCTTCCCCTATTAATAAAGTATGGGCGAAAAATACATATTACTGCTGAACGCATAGAAAAGACACAACACAAAATGAACAAGTACGGCAGCATGCTATTAGTGTTTGGATATTTCGTACCTGGTCTCCGGCATATTATAGCTATAACCGCTGGTACTTCCAATATGAATTATCGGAAATTTGCATTATTTTCATATACGGGAGCACTGCTGTGGTGTGCATTTTTTATATTCATCGGACGCGGATTCGGTGAGAAATGGCATATAATAAGAAACTATATATTCCTTTATCGCGTGTATCTTCCACCGCTCATATTTATTTCAATAGTTGTTATTTTGATATATTTTGTTTACTTCAAAAAGCCAAAACAGTAACTTTAATCGTTTATTACACGCAAAGGGGCATTTCCCAAGTGAGAAATCACTCGGGAATGCCCCTATTTGCTGGTGGCCGTCAGCTATTAGCTAGCGGCAATTGCGCGAATTTCTATCAATGTTGCCTCGTCTAACGTAACATCGATTGCAGGCAAAACACTCGTAATATGGCTAGGCTTACGCACCCCAACAATTGCACTGGTTAGCGCCGGATGCGCTAATACATAAGCAATGGCTAGCTGCGGCATTGTAATATTAAATCTCGCGGCTATTTCCTTAAGCTTCTCGACCCGGTCCACGTTCTTTCTTAGGCCTTCACCAGTATGCGCAGCGTTACGGGAACGCCAATCGCCTTCATCAAATTTGGTGTCATACGTATAGTTACCTGAAAGCAATCCTGAGGTTAAGGAGCTATACCCGACTACGCCGATGCCTTTCTCAAGGCAATATGGCAGCAATTCCTTCTCAATAGCAGGTCTTAGAATCGAATAAGGAGGCTGCAGGGAATCCACATGCCTAACAGTAAGCGATTGCTCAAGTAAAGGAATGTTATAGTTGCTTACCCCGACATAACGCACTTTTCCATCTTGCACCAGCTTGTCCATCGCACGCATCGTTTCTTCCGCAGGAGCATTCTGATCAGTATCCGGCCAATGCATTTGGTACAAATCGATATAATCTGTGCCCAGACGGCGCAATGATGCTTCAGCTTCACGGATAACGGAGTCGAAAGTTCCGTTCTTGGATACCTGCTTCTCATCATTCCAAACCAAGCCGCATTTTGTCGCCAGAACAACCTTGTCCCGATCACCCTTCAATGCTTTGCCGATAATTTCTTCTGAATGGCCCAGGCCATATACTGCTGCGGTATCGTAAAAAGTGATGCCAGCATCAAGTGCAGCTCGAACGCTGTCCAGTGACAACTGATCGTCTTGCTCGCCCCAAGCGCTAGCCCAGCCTCCCCCGCCGATCGCCCATGATCCGAAGCCGATAACGGATAGCTCAGGGCCGTTTTTTCCAAGTTTACGATATTTCATAAATATAACCACTCCTTTATTAATGAACATTTTAATTATAATCAATCTTAACGAGGTTGGTAAGAACTGTAATTCAGTTCACTTAGTTACCTTTAGGTAAATAGCTGCAAAAACGGCAATAGAGTTGGATCGCGCAATTGAAGCCGTGAAATTGTTTTAACTATGATTTGTCATCAATTGAAAAAAAAGATCAGATGTAGTTTAATGTCTGGTCTGCTTGTTCAGTTCTAAATGAAGTAAAGGAAATGGCCGTCCTGACCCATCTAGTTCGGATCGCCCTGTCTGAACAAAACCATATCGTTTGTAGAAAGCGTGAGCACCCTCGTTTTGCTCATTGACATCCACTTTAAGATTTGTTCCTTTTAGTTTTTCAATATGTTTTATTAAGCGACTGCCTATCCCCTGTCCGTGGTAATCTGGGTCAACGAATAACATCTCTATTTTAGTTCCATCAACTCCAACAAACCCTATCGGTTCATTATTTCCAATCAATTCCACCCAAATCTCGACTTCTTTTAATGCTCCATTTTGTACCATGTTGTGATAATATTGAATATCCTGTTCCGTCAAAAAAGTGTGGGTCTGACACACAGCCCGATACCATATATTTACCAGCCTGTCATGGTACATTTCTTCATAATTGACAATTTTGTTTTGCATAATTCATTCATCCTCCAAGCTTCATCCTGTTAGTCCGGGCGATATAAACTGTAGATATATTTAGTTTAATTACTCATTTTTTTGTATTTTTCCCTATTTAACGCTTCTTTCAATTCATAACACTGTTCCAAATCAACCTCATATATGTTCGCCAATGCAGAGACATAGTAAAGGATGTCGTATAGCTCTTCTTCAACCGTACCTTTTATGTTCCCGGTTTGATTTAATCTTACATCTTTCCTTAGTACATCTGCCAGTTCGCCGACTTCCTCAATAAGCTTAAGAAAATAATCATTTTTCTTCTCCGGCTGGTGATCGAAACTTCTTATATACTGCTGCAAGCCTCTTACCGTTAAATTCCCCGACATCTTGAACCCCTTCCTTTTGTAAAAGTAACTGACTATCCGTAATCCATTAGTTGAGAAAAATATCATTTGCTTTTAGATAGCCCAAAACAATATTCACTCTTTCCGTTAGCCGAGAAAACCATTTTCCCTAAGAGCTACTACAGATTCTGCTAATGACTCTCTGGTTTTAATTTCAATAACAACAGACAAATCATTCTTCTGGGCCAATGCTAATCTGTCAATTATGGGTACGATCCCTGTAAATAATGATTGATGGTCTGACTTTCCATTATAATCATGAAGGTGCATATGTCTAATACGTTTATTAAAATAAGTGAATGTCGATTCTTCAACGAAACCAGCCTTCGCATCGTGTCCAACATCCCAAGTAAGATAAAAGTTGGAAAAAACACTTAATTTATCAAGAGCTCTACGAATATAAGGAATATGAAAATTACCTGTATTCTCAATACATAATTCAACATCAAACGTTTGGGCTAGCTGATAAAGTTCCATATACGATTCATATAGCAATTTTAAAAACTGCGTTTCATACTGTTCATTTATCCATACCCTTGTTTGTGGAAGAGTGAAATAAATCCCATTATTCAAGTGCATATTCAATGTTGTAATCCCTGATAAATTTGCCCATTCCATCACTTGTTTACATCGTTCTAGATGCCCCATCCTTATTGAAGGATGATAGGAGGATAAATCCATTTCTTCTGGAAGATGGATTGTAAAATTTATTCCATATTGGTCTTTGTAGTATTTTATTTCTGAGTAACTTAAAGTTTCAGGAATGCAGATAGGAAGATTCATATTCAATTCAATAAAGTCCAGTCTAAGCTCATTACATAATTGAACATTTTCAATAATGGATGTATATTCTATTAAAGTAGGCATTCCAAGCTTCATACGACATCCTCGATTCGCTTTATTATCCGTACCGACTATGATAATACCATAAAATGGATAATAGTTTAAGCACTGAAGGAGTTGATATTGTGAAGGATAAACCTTTATTAGTCATTATCAATGGACTACCCGGCAGCGGGAAAACGACCCTCGGGAAATGGCTTGCAGTTGAGGCAAGACTTCCCCACTTCTCCAGAGACGGGATCTACGAGACGCTCTATGACTCTCTTGATTGCAGGATGGCGGGAATTCCGCCCCAACTGGGTGCAGCATCATTTGCTTTTCTTTATTCCGTGGCGGGAAATCTGCTTGCGGCAGGTCAATCTCTCGTCGTGGAGGGCTTCTTCGGCAAGCCGGAGCTGAGAACCGCAGAGTTTCTTCAGCTGCAGCAGAAGCATGATTTCAAGCCCATTCAAATACTTTGTCAGGCGGATGGACAAGTACTGCTGGAACGTTATCTGACCCGCGCAGGAAGAGCAGATCGGCATGAGGGACATCAGGATCTGGAGTGGTTGGAGCATAACAGAGAACGTTTGCTGCAAGGAATGCTGCCTCCCCTTACCTTGGATGGCCCCATAGTAAACTTGGATACGACCGATCCCGGCAGCATCGATTATGCAGCGGTATTGGAAGTGATTCGCGAATTCCAAAATGATGGAACGGATTAGGGCAATTCCTAATTATCGTTCATGCCAATTCCAAAAGCGGACTTCACCTATCCGGATACCGGAAACCCAAGATTCTTCTTTCAGCTTCAGCAGCTCTTTGGTCGGGCCAGTTAATACAACACCATAAAGCTTCACACCATGAGCTTCTATATATTGAACGGCGGAATCGAGCTCAAGCCAGGGGGCAAGCCGCTTGCTGATGCTAGCATATTTTTGCAGGAGATACAGCGTATCCAAGAAATTTTGCTCCCTTACCTCTCCGTCTCCGTAACTCTCAATCCCCGGCGAAGAGGAGCTTGTAGTTACGATTTTGCTGAACCAACCTGTTTTTTGCTCCGAACGGCTGCTTACTTTCATATCATTCGCGTGCCAGATGGGGTAGAAAGGAAAGCCTACCGGAGATATCACTGCACCACCATCTCCAGGCTTAGCCTCTTGATCCGTGTAGGCTGCGAACCAGACTGGGTCCATATTCTTGTTCTCAAGAAGCTTCAACAGCTCATTTGTCGTATACATCCGATCCAATGAAATGAATGCTTCCGAAACGGTTCCCTCATGCAATTTCTCCAGCTTGGTCCACTCTAAATTCTGGCTTGACGTCTGACTTGCTCCAGGTAGTTGAAATAAAGAAGAGCTGGAAGAAGATGTTTCATTACGCCAAGTCGTTTGCTCCAGACCCGGCAAGCCGAGCAGGAATGAAAATTGAATATCCCCGATGGACGATACCTCGGACCCAATTTTCTTCCTTATCGTTCCTTTGTAATCCATAGTAAGGAAGGCATTCGAATTGGTACCTCCGCTTACACTCAAATTAGGCCGCGTAAGAGCAATGGCTGAGGCGATGACATCTTGGTAGATGGCTGCTCGATTGCCAAGCCCATAGTAGAATCCGGTAAATATTGCACTTACCATGCTAATGGATATGACAATCCCTATAGCGGTCAAGGCCGTCTGAAGCCGGGCTTTCCATTTGCTTCTGCGCAACAAAGAAGCTTCTGTGAAGGATGGAGCCAAGCCTTCTTTAAGCGGTTGCCGGTTCTGGTTCTCCTCACTACCGAGAAGCTCACTCAAATAATTCTGATAAGTCTCCATTTTATTCAACTCATTCTCCAGCTCTTCTTTCTCACTTCCCTTTAATTTGCCTTCCGCATAATCTTGCAGCTGTCGTTTGAATTCCTCACTCATAGATGCTCCTTCCTTTCCTCGGTCTGTCTTATGGCTTGCCTTGCACGGTAGAGCAATATTTTGAAATGAGACAGTCTGATTTCCATAATATCGGCAGATTCCTGATAGGACAGCCCATGAAAGTCATGCAGTAGTATTGCTTGCATCTGATTGTGAGGCAACTTATGTATGACATTTCCGATATGCTCCCATAACTCCTGATTGAGTAAATGTTGATCAGGCGTCCGTGTATCTGGAAGCTTAACAAAAAACTCTGCTCCTATTGGAATGCTGCGCTGTTCCTTGCGGTACGAATCCACGAATGCATTATAAGCAACACGGAACAGCCAAGGCTTCACCTTATCATCCTTGCAATTGTCCAAATAAAGGTAAGCTCGGTAGAATGTTTCCTGAACTAAATCTTCGGCTGCATGATGATTTCGACAAAGGGAGAGCAAGTAACGATAGACGTCTTTTACATATAATTGATACAAGCTGTCCAGTGTATGTCTTCTCATTACATCCCCCCTTCACTTTATTCACGTATGAAGCCCTCAATAGTTACAGATATTTCTATTGGACTGAAAAACATAACGGCGAATCCCATGAAACAACAAAAAAAGGAGCTGTTAACCCAACCAGCTCCTCAATCATTGTTAGATAAAAAAACTTATATTACAGACTCAACAAGGTTTAATTGCCATGAAACCCCATATTTATCTTGAACCCAGCCAAACTTATTCGAGAATGGATACTTCCCTAATGGCATTAAAACTGCGCCGTCATGAGACAATCGCTCATAGACTTTACTTATCTCTTCATCAGTTTCACAGCTTACATACAAGGATATTGCAGGGGTGAATGTAAAGCCATGCTTCACGCTGCTATCTATACACATAAACACTTGTCCATTTAGAGCAAAAGCTGCTTTTATTACAGTTCCTTCAACACCGGCTTCATTAGCACCATAACGTTCAATGCTCAAGATTTCTGATTGTTCAAATAAAGAGGTATAGAAATTCATAGCCTCTTCGGCTTTTCCTTCGAACATTAGAAATGTAGTAATCTTCTGATTGTGATTAGAATTATTCACTATATTCGCCTCCTTTGCTTATTTTACAACTTCTGCATCCAGAATCCAAACTGCAACAAACAGACCTGTACCCAGTCATTCGGGTAATGTGCAGGTCTGTTTGTCAGGTAACAGGATCTATGCCAGCAGCTTTCGTTAATGTTGGGAATCACCGGCCAAGTCCAGCAAAGCATCGGTGAATTGGTAAAATTGATGAACGACAAGGGCATTTTGGCGATCAAAATGTTCAAGAGCGATCGGACTGCTAAGCCAATCGAGGTTTTGAATCGTATTATGTTTAAAATAGAGATCGCCTGTGTCTGTAAACAAGCCAAACCCTCCAAGCGGCAGCTGGATGTTAATTTTTGCTATCTCCTCTAACAATTTCGCATAGACACGAGGAGAGACGTTGTTTTTGATCACGGCAAAGGATTGTAAAATATAAATTCCCTCTTGGGAGAAAGACTCCAGTCCTGGCAAAAAGCAAAGCTCCAAATCAATAAGGGAATTTTGCTCGCCTATCTCATCAAAGCGTAAGATCAGAGAAGGATAAGGCGATTCCTCGGTCGGTTCAGCCCAATGGTTAACAATATCCCTTTGACTGTAGTACTGCTGAAATTCACGGAGAAAGGAGTTCGTAAAATCGTTAAAGGACGTCATGGGAGATGCCTCCATCCAAATCTTATGTTAAGTATGCAATTTTTTGGCAATCAGATCTTTACCCGGCTTTCTTTTAGCCTTATCGACCTTAAGTCCGAGACTTTCTATAACGGATTGGCACTCTTCATCCTGACCGACAACGCCTCCTTCATACAGCATTGAGGCGAGATCTGTTACAAGCTGCGTATAGCATTGGTCGACATTGTTGAAACCCTGGGCTTCCAGCATTTTTTGCCGAACTTGTTCTTTTTTTAGCCCAGCATTCTCGGGCTTGGCCACTTCTTTATCCAGATTCAGCGCTTTGTCGACAAAGGTTTCCTTACGTTTCGACTTCTTGTAAAATTTGATAAGCGCCCCGATGCCGCCAATAATAGCTGCTGCCGCCAACAGGATGGGCCCGACCGGAGATGCTGCTGCCGCCAGAAGCACAGCTCCCCCTGCGATCATAAGAGCTCCTTTCGCCGCAGTAGTGGCGCTCTTGTTCTTATTCATACCTTGAGTGGAGCCGCCGAGGTGCGCAGCCAAACCAAGATCCCGCTGATGCTGGTCGGCCTCAGCCCTGGTATTGAATTTGTTTTCGAGCTTATTCAGGTTTTTCTGGTTTTTGCCGCTCTCGATGTAACCCGCAACTCCACCGGCCAGATAAGCAGCGCCACCAACAACACCGGCAGTACCTGCCGCAATAGTGGCCGCTCCGCTGGTAGCCATATTGCCCAACGTTCTTACACTATTAACCGTGCCTGCAGAAAAACGGGTTAGATCAGCCACACCCCCGGAAGCTTCGGTACCGGCCAACTGGGCTTTATCGACTGCCGACAGGCTGGAATCATAGTTTTGGGAAGCGTTATAAATTTGTGAAACGGAAGCTAAGCCGCTAAGAACACCTGCCGCAGGTGCAACCGAGTTGGCCACACTTAAGGCCCCTCCAGCTCCGAGGCCAGAGCTTATGGTGGCGCTGCCCGACACCCCACCCGCTGTCGCGGAGGTTCCAATCGCAGTATATGAGGCATAATCACGCGACCCATCGGCGTTATAATTTTTAATGTTTTTGGCTTTGGCTTCACGGCTGATTTCGGAGAACCGATCCCAATCTACTGTCTTTGTGAATACACCGGTCAGCATCGTGTCTTTTACCTTTTCAATAGTGGGAGAACGCTCATTATTGCACATTGTTTTAATCGCCGACATTTTTTGCCCGGCAGTAAGATCGTCAAAAAATCCGAACAAAGCATTCTTCTTTTCAGTATCTGCCCGAGCCTTCAACCATTTATAAACAACATTATAGTTGGAATAATTGTTCAGATCCTTTCTCTCCTGTCGGGCTTTGGGAGGGGCAGGGGCAGCTCCTAGCGGCGCGGCTCCAGCAGGTCCCTCAGCCACAGGCCCAGCCACTGCAGGCGCTGCTATCCCGCCTGCCGCATCAGGTGCGGCTGGTCCGGGCAATGATTGCGCTGCCGGTGCTGCCGGGGCTACCGGTACGACAGGACCGGGTGCAGGCCCAGCGCTAACCGGAACGGAGATCGGGGCTTCCTCGGTAGCCGCCAATGCCGGCGATGGGGCTGCCACAGCATCGGGATTTCGTTGAATGACAGGCTTGTCCGCTCGATACGTAGGGGATAACATTCGCTGCACAGCCTGATTGCCGATAACGCGATGCATTTGTAAAACATTTACCATGGATAGTCCTGATGTCTTCAATCCTGTAGCGCTTCCCTGCATAGCAGTCATTTCTTCGGGTCGTTTGTGATTGGAGGTCCGGTCGGTTGCAGTATTTTTTGCAGCGCTATTCGTTTTGGAATGTTCAAACATAAGATATCCTCCCCCAGTATACACCTCTATTTATATTAGCATTTCAAGGTGAAAATATGGGGATTTTTTCAAAAAAATAATTTATCCGTCTCTTTGATTCGTATTTATTTTCGTATCGCTTTATAATAGAGTTTACCATCTTTTATTTATAATCAAGGAGTACTGCTATGAGTTCTTTTCCTGCTTTAAACGACGAGCAATGGTTGAACCTGCTTGAGCAAGTAGCTAAATCCTTTAATGAGGTTACCCTCAGCCGAGGGTTTAATTCTTTTAAACAGCAGCATGTGACAAGCCTGGTCATTTCTGAGAACCGCATAGTTCAAGCAAAGGTAACAGGCCCGGAAGACCACACGGACACGGTTACACTGAATTTGGACAACTTCATATCCAGCTCCTGTAGCTGCCCAGTCCAAAGCTATTGCAAGCATTTGGCAGCAGTTATTATGGAGCTTGCCGACCGGCTGGGCTACCCAGCCTCCCAAGTTGTGAATGCAGCTTATCACCTTAAGCGGGCCAGATTGAATGCCTCATCAGATTCGTCGCTCACTTCCTTGTCCGACATGGATATTTACAACTGGCATAAGTTTCTGCACCAATATACAGCTCATGTTAAAGCAACTTACGATCACGGAGCTTTTGCAAATCTGCTGAGGCATGAGATGCAAAATATTAGAAAGGCGCCTATACCTTTTTCAGCAATGGACTGGCTCTTTTTTGAATTGCATCAAGAGTTATTTATTCTTGGAAAGTTAAAAGAGCTGGCTGCTCAGGGCAGTGTAAACTATTACACTTCTTCTGCATTGTACCGGGTGTTCGATGAAGTCCATGCTTGGCTGCAGCAAAAATCAGCTGATTTCAATTTTACCCTCGCAGAAGAGCGTCTTCAGCAAACACTAAGCTATATTAGACAGCAATTGGCCGAAGAAACCGATCAGAAGTATTTGAATTATGGTCTATATACGTCACTGTGGAAATATTGGATAGACCCATATCCCGAAGCCGACCATTGGGTGTCGCAGGAGATTAATTACATAGAGAAACAAACGAATGATTCTTCATCCCCATCTCTAATTGCAGCGAAGGCGTTTTTGTTCCTTCATCAATCCAAAAGCACAGAGGCATGGGCAGTCTTAGAAGCAAGCGGTACATTAAAAAAGGCACCATCAAGTCTACTTTTATCTTTCCTTAATCAGCTTTATGCTGCTCGTGAATGGGATCAACTGCTTGATTGGTTGCTAAAGACGGCCGATTACTTTTATGGCAAGAAAACAAGGGAACTCGATGCCTATATAAGTTACTGGAAAGAAACTGCCGCATATGTGCCTGAAGCCGATAAGCATTTGTGGGACGTACTGGAAGGAATGCTTCCCCACTCTATCCACATTATTAAGGATTTGCTATATGAGCAGAGAAAATGGAAGCCTTGGTTGGAGCTGCAGATTCTTCAAGGGGATGATCCCACTTCGCATCGGGTCAGTGTCCTGCAGCCGATCGAGAAGGAATCGCCAGAGCTTCTGCTGCCTTATTATCATCAGGCCATCGAGCGTTATGTCGCCCTCAAAAACCGGCATGATTATAAAATAGCGGTCAAGCTGCTGAAAAGGTTAGATAAAGTATATAAGAAAATGAAGCAGACTGATCGCTGGGATCGCTTCTTAATTGGTTTTTTGGAACGACACAGCCGACTGCGTGCGCTGCAGGAGGAAATGAAGAAAGGAAAGCTGTTGGAATGAGCACAAAATTGTATGATATGACCTTGCATGTAGTTTTAACGGATAATGGCGATGCCTTATTATGGGGCATTCAGGATGGATATGATATACCGGGCGATAAATTCCGGAAAATTTTATTTGCTTGGCACGAGCCATCCTGCTATGGAACAACTCTGGAGCTGCGTGAAGCTGGTGAACTGACATTGACGGTCCTCCCAGCGGAAATGGTACTCCCTTTCTTCGCAGAGCCGAACTTCATGGATGTTGTTCGCTGGGACTCTGGAAATGAAGCTGCCGAACAATTGCTTGAGGTAGCACCGGTCCTGTATAGAGAAGCTAAGGCAGGACGTTATATACCAAGCTACAGCTCATTTCGCGATGGAACATTGCAATGGACATGGGAGGCCGGTTCTGAAGAGCTGAAAGCTCTGAATTGGGAATCCCTATTGAGCATGGACTTTTTAGGCGAGGAAATGAGAGGCTTGCGCTCAGCCTTTTCTGCCATTGTGTCCATAGAGCACTATGCGGACGAAGTCTCTATGTCCGATCTTCGAAGGGATTATCCCGCATTGTTTGCTGGGGCCCAGGCAGCAGCCACCGCTGCCCATACGTTTACGGAGGAAGAGTGGCTCGCAGCACTCGGCTGGAAGCCGGACACAGCGCCATTCCGCCCAGCTTTGCAGCTGCTGGAGCCGGATGAAGAGCAGCACGACTGGCGCCTCCGATTGGTGCTGCAGGATAAGAAAGAAGGCTCAGCGCTTGTACCTATTCGCCTTGCTTCAGACGGTTATGCTGCCGGAGCATGGCCTAGCGATTGGACCCCTTATATCCGTGAACGATCTCCCGGGTGGGCTGCAAGGATCGCAGCGGCGCTTCCAAACGAAAATACCGGCAAGGAGCTCTTCTCTGAGCCGTTAACCGATGAATCCGCATGGCACTTCCTGACCACCGACAGCCGTCAATTGCTTAGTGACGGCTGGAACGTTATGCTCCCTGGCTGGTGGGAGGCTGCTTCGAAACGGAAGCCTCGGCTGCGCGCTCAGATTTCGCCAGAATCAGGTGGCACAAGGAAGTCGTTATTCGGGCTAAACTCCCTTGTAGACTTCGACTGGCGAATAGCCATCGGCAATTCAGACCTGAGCGCAGCCGAATTCGCAGAGCTGCTTAGCCGCAAAGAGAGGCTTATTCGCTTCCGCGGAGAATGGGTCTACTTGGATCCTGCTCTGCTGGAGCAAATCCGCAGGCTTATGGAAAGCGTGGATCCGGAAGAAGGGTTAACATTGCAGGATGTTCTTCAATTGCATTTGTTAAATGAATCAGAACCACAGAAACCATCTGAGCACGGCCTAACAACTGAAACCGATGCTGAGGAAGAAGAAAAACGTATTAAGATGGAAGTTGAGTTAAACTCGCATTTATTGGCTCTGCTTCGCCAGTTAGGACAACCATCAGGTTTACAGGAGCTTGTGGTACCCGAAGGATTGCGTGCAGAGCTGCGCGGTTACCAGCGTGAAGGCTTCACATGGCTGAGTTTTCTTAGAACTTTCGGGCTTGGCGCCTGTTTAGCCGATGACATGGGGCTCGGCAAAACCGTTCAGTACATCACTTATTTACTCCATCACAAGAAAGAATCCGGGAGCCCCTCACTACTCGTCTGTCCAACCTCTGTTCTTGGCAACTGGCAAAAGGAGTTGGCACGCTTTGCTCCCGATTTAAGAGTTTTGCTTCATTACGGTAGAGGACGATTAAACGGCGAGGCGCTTTCCAGCGTACTGAAAAATATAGATATAGTGATCACCTCTTACACTACTGCTTTGCTGGATCAAGAAACCTTGCAAGAGACTACTTGGAGCTCTCTTTGCCTGGACGAAGCACAGAACATCAAGAATGCGCAAAACAAACAATCGGCAGCTGTCCGATCGCTCAATGCGCGGCATCGCATTGCGCTGACAGGAACGCCCATTGAGAACAGATTATCAGAGCTGTGGTCCATCTATGACTTCCTTAACCCAGGTTACTTGGGTACCCAGCGCGGGTTTCAACATCGATTCGCCAATCCGATCGAGAAGCATCATGACGTAGAGCTAACAGCTCAGCTTCAGAAGCTTATCAAGCCTTTCATGCTGCGTCGTAAAAAGAAAGATCCAGCTATTCAGTTAGATTTGCCGGATAAACAGGAAATGAAAGTTTATATCAACCTGACAGCTGAACAAGGAGCACACTATGAACGTGTGGTCAAGGATCTTATGGAGCGTATGAAGAACCTCGAAGGCATTGAGCGAAAAGGAGCGATCCTCGCAGTGTTGACACAGCTTAAGCAGCTATGCGACCATCCTTCGCTGCTTATGAAGGAAGCTATGCCGACTGGACAAGCTCTTCAGCTCGAAGAACATCGCGAAGCGTTCATCTCGCGGTCTGCGAAGCTCGAACGAATCGCAGCCATGGTCGGCGAACTCCGGGATGAGGGAGATTCCTGCTTGATCTTCACCCAATACGTAGGCATGGGCCGTTTGCTGGCCGACGTACTGCAAGCCCAGCAGGGTGAGCCTGTGTTGTACCTGAACGGCAGTACCCCCAAGGCGGAGCGTGATAAAATGATTGACGCGTTCCAGGC
Source organism: Paenibacillus radicis (ex Xue et al. 2023) (assembly GCF_024722015.1). Lineage (GTDB taxonomy): Bacteria > Bacillota > Bacilli > Paenibacillales > NBRC-103111 > Paenibacillus_S. The sequence goes on from NZ_JANQBD010000002.1 coordinate 355,883, forward strand.
CGCTGACGGAACAGGTCCGGGTATTTTTATCCTGTCTCTGAAAGCCGGCGGAGTCGGACTCAATCTGACTGCAGCCAACCATGTGTTCCATTATGACCGCTGGTGGAATCCTGCCGTAGAGAATCAGGCTACTGACCGGGCCTATCGGATGGGACAGAAGCGAAACGTACAGGTGCATAAATTCATATCTCTTGGCACGCTTGAGGAGAAAATTGACGAAATGCTGGAGAGCAAGATGAGCTTAAGTGAGAATGTAATCTCCACCTCTGAAAATTGGATTACTGAACTATCCAACGAGGAGCTTCATAATTTATTCGCGCTTCGGCAAGCTTGGTAATTATATCGGCATGCCTAATGTCACAAAACACTTATGGGATCAAGTCCCTGTCAACAACCGATGACAAGAGCTTGATCCCATATGATAAATGAGCCCTATTGGATTACCTTGAACTTGCCAATTTGTTGTTGCAATTCTTCAGCCATTTTGGTCAAGGAAGCAGAAGAGGAGAATACCTCCCCCATTGAGGCTAATTGCTCTTCCGTTGAAGCGGATACATGTTGTATCCCCGAAGCAGATTCCTCAACAATATTAGAAATGTTTTTCATGAAGCTACCAATTTGCTCCGTACTGGCTGACATCTGTTGAGCTGCTGCTGCAACCTCTTGAATTTGGGTTACCACCTTATAAATGGACTGTTCAATATGGTTAAATGATGTCCCGGCGACATTTACAACACGAATTCCTTCGGCCACTTCTTTCGTGCCGGCTTCCATTGATTGTGCAGCCGTGCTTGTTTCATCTTGAATGGTTGCTATTAATTCAGCGATTTGTTGGGATGATTGGCTCGATTGTTCGGCTAGCTTTCTAATCTCACTTGCTACTACCGCAAATCCTTTTCCCTGTTCCCCAGCGCGTGCTGCTTCAATAGAAGCATTTAATGCCAATAAATTGGTTTGTGCTGCGATACCAGCCATAATTCCAACAATCTCTCCAATATCTTGAGATCGTTCCCCCAATCCTTTAATCACATTTGATAAGCCTTCAATGGTTTCATGAATAAAATTCATTTGATGTACTACCTTTATGATCGCTTGATTGCCCTCTTGCGACTTTTCCTGAGCTTCAGAAGCAGAAGATGAAACACTTTGGGCATTAACGGCAATCTGTTGAGCCCCTTCTGACATTTCGCTGACGGCTTGCACACTTTCTTTCACAATGTGAACTTGCTTATCGGTTCCTGTGACGACTTGCTGAATGGCACAAGAAATTTGTTCTGCTGCACTATTAGTTTGTTCAGCACTTGCTGTTAATTGTTCTGAAGATGCAGCTACATGTGCAACACTAGTGCTTACTTGGAGAATCAAATTCCGGAGATTAACGACCATTTGGTTAAAGGAATCAGCCAATTGACTAACTTCATCCCGACTTTTCACTTTAATTTCTTCTAACGTTAGATCACCTGAAGCAATTCGTTGTGCGGCTTTGGCTATACCAACGATAGGTTTGGATATGATTCGCGAAATAAAGAGTCCTATTACAATAGCCATTATAATTGCGAATATACTTAAAATCAGAATCGTTGCTCTGATGGATAGAATCATCAATGAATTCTCTCTACTACCTTCATCAACGAGCTTCTGCTGCCCGATTGCAATCCCGTTAGCCAAATTTTCCATTTCTCGTCCAATCGGAATAACTTCAGAATCGGCCAATTTTATTGCAGCTTCTTTGTTTGTTTTTATTAATGAAATTACTTGGTCTGCGCCCTTCTTAAATTGTTGACCTAGCTCATTCAGTTTGTTTAAATCGATTTTGTCCGAATCACGTCTTACCAAATTCGAGGTTGTATTAATTAGTTCCGTTAAGTTCTTATTCGCTTGATTATACTTAGCCAATCCGTCTTCGTTTTGGGTTAATAGGTAATCACGCAAACTGCTCATTTGCTGTAGCGTGCTTGCTCTCATATCCTTCGTGTTAGAAAGGATATATCCTCGCCTATCAATCAAATCTCTAAAGGAATCGTCTATTTTTTTAAAATAATACAAAGATAACACACTTACGATTCCAAATAACATAGCAATAACTAAAAATCCACTTATAATTTTTTTACCAATTGTAAATTTCATCATATTCCCCCTTTTTCCGATAAAATAAGACATAATTCGACTTTACCACGATAGACCCATACCTTCAATATCAATAGTGGGTAAAAATGCCTATTTTATATTAATTTATTATTAAGATTCACAATTGGGATAGTTGATTTCAAGCAACCTTTTTTAGTAAACCGTTTATTCTATTTCAATCATGACCACAATGAAGGAAGAAAACTATTATAACGGAAGGTGAATCTAATGATAGAGCACCCCTTACAATCCTTCGTCAAAACAGCCATGGAAAATTTAAAAGATATGGTGAATGTGAATACGACTATTGGTGAACCGGTTGTAGCACCTGATGGCACCTTTATCCTACCGGTTTGCAAAATAAGCTACGGCTTTGCTGCGGGGGGAAGTGACCTGGGTAAGTATGGCCAAGAGCCTTCCATACCTATGCTGCCATTTGGCGGTGGTACGGGCGGAGGCGTATCCGTAACACCGCTAGCTTTTCTAATAATAGGGAAAACGGGTGTTCAAACGATATCTCTTGAAGATTCTGCCAATGTGTATCAAAAAATCCTGGATATGACGCCCCAGCTCTTGGATAAATTACAGGTCTTACTCCAGCAATACCAAACGGGATCGGGAAACGTTCAGTGAACTATGCCAGATTCGTTAGGGTATTGCTCTAATTGATGTTCCGCGGCAAGCAAGGGGGCTAAATTGTCGTTCTGAACATGTAATGGACTATTTTTTTCAATTACAATCTCTCTGGCTTCATACTGACTGCGGCAAGCCGGCTGTTCATTTTCCACTCTTATGTATTGCCCATCGGGAAGCAGCTGCCGGGCCTTTACATTATCTTCAAGCAGCAGAGTTAAATATTGAATGATGTTGGATCTATGAGATTCATTTAATATAGGACACATTAATTCAATGCGTTTATCCATATTTCTAGTCATCCAGTCCGCACTGGATAACCATACTTGTGGAGTACCTTCATTTTCAAAATAAAAAATCCGGGAATGCTCCAAAAATCGGTCTACAATGCTGCGAACCGTAATATTGTCACTCAAACCGGGTACTCCCGGACGTAAGCAGCATATGCCGCGAACAATCAGATCAATACGAACGCCTGCCTGTGAAGCCACATATAGTTCATCCACCAATTCTTTATTTGACAAAGCATTCATCTTGGCAATGATTCTGGCAGGTTTCCCTAATGCAGCAATCTCTGATTCGCGTTGAATGTAGCTGAACAACCCCTGTTTTAGATGGGTAGGAGCCACTTTAAGCAAATGCCAATGACTGGGGGCAGAAAAGCCCGTTATTTGATTGAATAGATTGGAGACATCTTCCCCAATATTCGGGTCTGCTGAGAACAGACCTATATCTGTAAATATTTGAGCTGATATTTCATTGTAATTTCCGGTAGCGACATGAATATAACGTCGAAGTATATCCGCCTCCCTACGTACAACCAGGATCATTTTGGCATGAATTTTCAACCCCGCCAGTCCATACACGACATGACATCCAGCCTTCTCCAATTCCTTCGCCCACTCAATATTTCTTGCTTCATCAAAACGGGCTTTCAGTTCAACTACAACTGTAACCTGTTTTCCTGCTTCGGCAGCACGACTAAGAGACTGAATAATTCGGGAATTGCCGTTTACGCGATATAGGGTCATTTTAATAGCCATAACTGAAGGATCCATAGCAGACTGCTGAATAAAATAATTGACAACGTCAAACGGCTCATAGGGATGAAATAACATAACATCCTTATTGCGCAATATTGAAAAAAAATCGTCCGAATACGTAAGTTCCCGAGGATTTACAGGTTCAAGCTTCGGATATTTAAGATGCTCGAAGCCTTGCATGGAAAGTGAAAAAGTCATTAAATAACTCAAATCAATAGGTCCGTCATTCATTATTAATATATGTTCATCAAGTTCTAGTTCTCTTTTTAGCAGCTCCAATGCAAACGGATCAAACCCCTTCTCTATCTCCAAGCGAATCGGTGCCCCCCATTTTCTGGATAGCAGCACCTTCTCCACTTCATCAAGCAAATCTTCTGCCTCCTCCTCGTTTAAATCAAAATCAGCATTGCGGGTTAAACGGAAGGTATGAAAGGAAATTGGCGAATACGTGGTAAACAAAGTGTGGATATACTCTTTTATTAAATTTTCAAGCAAAATGTACTGCCGCTGCTCGGTGTTCATTAATGGCGAAACCTCAATATAACGAGGTAAATTGGACGGAATTTCAACCAAGGCAACATGAGCTTCGTTATCCGATTGTTCAGACGAGTGCTTCAGAACAATAGCCAAATACACACTTTTAGTGCGAAGTAAAGGAAAAGGACGGCTTTTGTCAATTGCCAAAGGTGTCAACACAGGAAATATATTTTGAAAATAATAGGCTTCTAAAGTCTTTTTCTGACCAGCATCTAATTGCTCAAAAGATGTGAAAGCAATACCTTCCTTTTCAAGAAGCCAAGTTATCCGTTCATTTATTTGATACTGATCCGCTACTAATTGCTCTATCATTACTATTAGTTGCTCAAGCAGTTGTTGAGGTGTATGGCCTGTGAAATCCGCATCACTGCTTCCCGTTCTAATTTTATCCATAACTCCTGCAGCCCTAACGCTCACAAACTCATCCAGATTGGTAGACACAATAGATATAAATTTGATCCGTTCCAACAGCGGAGTGTTCTCGTCTTGAGCTTCTTGAAGGACGCGCCTGTTAAATTGAAGCCAGCTTATTTCACGGTTTATATAGTTCAAGTCAGTATTACCTTCTGCAACAAATTTCATGGCGCGCCCCCACCTGCTTCATTATTTTTTTCTAAACAATAATGTTCCTAATTTTTGAAACAACTGCCATGTGGCACTGGAACGAAACGTAATAGTGCTAGGGCTATTTTCTTTTTCATTATTTTGCATGCTGTATCTTCCTTTCACTGTAAAGATGGAGAAAAACCCGCTAAAAGCTAGCGAGTAGATGTTGCCAATAAATTGTATAAAATCCTGTAAATAATCCTTATTACGTTGCCGATGGTGTTGCATGATGAACAGAATCCGTTACTGACTTCGTTACAGACTGAGCTGCATTTGCCACAGACTCTGTAACTGAGTGAGTTGCGTTTGCCATAGATTCGGTCACGGACTCCGTCACATTAGCCACACACTGCTTTACGTCACTTACCAAACGGTTGTTAACAAGAGCATTGCCTGCTTGTATTCCAACCGTGTGACCCAATTTATTTCCCAAAAGCCCTCCAACAACGGATCCTATGACTGTTCCTACTCCCGGTAATAATGTGGTTCCAAGTACAGCTCCATATTCAATACCTGCCATTACACCTATAGCACCTGATACATTCCCCGTCGTTTGGACAGTAAATTCTTTTTTATCCATTTCTCCCTTACTTAAGCTCAATGTATCTTTGATCTGGGTTATTCCTCCGGCTATAAGACCGCCCCATAAAGAACCACCTTGCAGCATATTAATCTCTCCTTGGTCATTTTATAATGTTCTACAAATTGAATTGTTCCCTATTGTAATTTCAAAAAATCGTCATTAAGCATTTTGCACACATTTCCCAGTATCACCCCAGCATCGGATGTTCTGTGTTCTTCTCGTCATCTGTCGATTCTGAATTAAGTTCTGATGTCCTTGTCTTTATTTGATCTGCAACATCGAGTAACATTTCTGTTCCTTTAACAGCAAATCGGCGTACTGCCTTTCTGGCTTCCGGAGATACAGCAAGAACAACAGCTGCAGCTGCAAAAATAATGCCGATCGGTGATTTAATCATAGCTACCTCCCTAAAAAGATTATTAATGAAATAATTCCATAATTTGAATTTTTTTATACTTGACTACAAAATTCGCAATTAATAAATATGCATATTTCAGTAACCATTGTGAATAATACCAAATACATTTTTATGACTTTAACATGGGGTAAGGAGATTAAAGGATGACAGCATCTCTATACAAAAACAGATTTCTCCGCGTCTTGCCAGGAAGAATACGCATGGAAATCTGCGGTCTGCAGGGCAACAAGCATGTTGCTAAGCTTCTAATTGTAAGCTTGTCTGCTTGCAAGGCAGTTCACAAAGTGGAGCCCTGTCTAATTACAGGCAGATTACTGCTTCTTTATGATCAAAATCAGATTACAGAACTTCATATTTTCGAGTTAATCCAGAATATTGAAGAACAAATCTGTTTACTAAACCCATCAAAACAACCTGATGCGCTGTCTGCCGTAACCGAATTAGAGGAAGTTAAGCTGGAAGTTGCAGCCGCGGCCATTGTTGACGCTAAATCTGAGCTCCCTTATAACATGCGGGTTGTTCCTAATATTCTCAATCCAGGTACAGCCGAGCCTAAGGAAAAAGTACCGATTTCACTGGCTTTGTCCATGGGTGGTTTAGCTTTTCTGGGAATCAAGCAGCTGATAATGGGACGTTCCGCATTAGCGCGAAGTCCGGCTCCCTTCTATTTATCGGCGTTCGTCTCTGTAATAACCGGTTATCCCTTTCTAAGAAGGGGGATTCAAACCTATTCGAATAACAAAAAAATAAACTCGGATCTCCTTCTAGGAACAAGCGCACTTGCCCTGGCATTAATGCGCGAAAATCTGGTTGTGCTTGCCGGTCTCAGCATTTTGCAATATGTTAATTGGAAGCGAAGTCACACTGTATTAAACGGTAATCAAGAGGTTTCTTTATCTCCGGAGATTCGAAGATATAGTGAAAAGGCAGGTAAGCTTGGGATTATAGCCTCAGCAATTACTTGGGCTGTTACCCGAAATCCATTGCGTGCAATCGCCGTTCTATTGGCAGCCAATCCGCGACCGATGACCGTACCTGCACAGTATGCATGGAATCAGGCTGAGCTTGTATCTTCTGAGAGAAAATACATTGTGCCTGAAAAAGGGTCTTTAGCTCAGCTTGCTCGGACGAAAACTATGTTATTTGAAGATTCTTCACTCCTGTTTAATAGCCAGGAAATTGAAGAAATTCAATGCATTACAGAAAAGGAAGAAGAGGCGGACAAAATTGTCTGTTTGGCAGCTTCCTTAATGGAAAAGAGTAACCACCCATGGAAAGAAGATATTCGCCTCAAAGCGAAACAAACATGTCGAACCATCCGTACCGCTTTTCACCTGGAAGAAGAAGAGCAAGGATTACAAGGAAAAGTTAATGATAGCCGGATATTCATCGGCAGCTGTAAATACTTGCAGGATCACGGAATCGATTGCCACTCCTATGAGCTTAAAGCTAAAAGACTTGCAAGAAATGGATATGAGGTTCTTTTTGCAGGCAAACAAGGAACGATCAGAGGCCAATGTCTTGGGATCATAGTCAGGCATCAACAATCAACAATTAACGAGTACGGCTCTGCCGCAGCAGCTTTTATCGAAAAAGGCTGGCAGCTCGGGCTACTACATAATAGTTTGAATATTAGCGATGCCGCGATTTCTCAATTTCACATGGATACAAGCTGGTCATCTTTAGAACAAGGTGAGGTTATCGAACGGATCGCCGTTCTCCAGCAGCATGGAGAAGAAGTTTTATTTGTGGCCGATCAAGAGCATAATCCGATGAATCAGTTTTATAAAGAAGCCGGAGTACCCTCGATTGCGGTGCACGAACTAACACGTATCCAAGATAGCGCCCTGTTCGCTGAGAAAATGTATCACACCGTAAACCAACATGTTCAAATCACTAAAAAATGGAATATTTTTGGGTCCGTTTTAGCAACATTAGGGATGATTAGCGCACCTGTCGTCAATTTGGCCGGGGATGCACTATCGCTTGTATTTATGTCCAGAACCAAAAAAATTAGTGAAGCTTTAACACCTATTTCCGTGATGACGCATGAGGCTGAGATTGCAGCCGCTGCCGAAGCATTAGTATGGCATGCCCTTCCCAGTGATCAGGTTATTAAGAGGCTTCAAGCCAATCAGCAGGATGGACTAGCAGCGGATCAGGTCCTCTTCCTACAAAACCAGTATGGGTTGAATCGACTTGACAGCAGAAAACCGACACCCTGGATCATATCCTATATGGGACAATTCAAGGAATTTACAACCCTGATACTCCTAGGAACAACCGCATTGGCTCTATTAACGGGTGGTTTATTCGATGGAATTGCTATGGGTGCTATTCTGCTCGCCAATGCTGCAATTGGAACGATCCAAGAACGTAAAGCTGAGAAAGTTGTGCAAATGCTTAACCAATTTCAGCCTCCCATGAGTAAGTGCATTAGAGATGGACAACAAATGGAGCTAAGTGCTGCGGAATTAGTACCGGGAGATCTTATTTGTCTGGAGGCGGGAGACCGTATTCCGGCAGATATCCGATTAATAAGTTCTTGGAATTTACGTGTCAACGAGGCCACCTTAACCGGAGAATCTCTTCCCATCGAAAAGAATGATTCCTCACTGAAAGAGGATTGTCCTCTGACCGAACGCACCAATATGCTTTTTATGGGTACCGATGTATGCGGAGGTAAAGGTAAAGGGATTGTGGTACATACGGGGATGAATACCGAAATGGGCCATTTAATGTCCCTTTTGAAGCAGCAAGAAAAAGATGTTACCCCCTTGCAGGAAAAGGTAACGTCCATAAGCAAAAAATTTGTAAAAGGTGCTCTTGTAGCTGGAGGATTAGTTTTCGTAGTAGGCATGCTGCGCGGCATCCCTATACCACAAATGATTTCGACTTCCATAACTTTGGCGGCTTCTGCCATACCGGAAGGACTTCCAGTAACTATAACCATTGCCTTAAGTGCAGGTATATTCCGAATGGCCAAGAAAAATGCTCTGATACGCAAGCTCTCTTCCTTGGAAACATTAGGGAGAACGACCATCATTTGCACGGATAAGACGGGCACTTTAACCAAAAATGAAATGACCGTAAAAGCACTTTCCACAGTAGATCGTATGTGGACCGTTACTGGCAACGGTTATGAACCATTGGGAACATTACATGAATTGACACCAGAGATTGCTGCCTCAGCCGCGGCACAAATAGAAACTAAGAATGCTGGCGGAGGCTCCCTGAACCATCCGGATTTGAAAAGATTGCTGCAGATCTGTGTACTATGCAATAACAGCAAGCTAGAACAACAGGAAGGACAATGGATCACCAAGGGTGACCCAACCGAAGGTGCGCTTCTAACGTTAGCAGCCAAAAACGGGATGTGGCTTAAGGATATGGCTCATTGGCATCGAGGACTTGAAATACCATTCGATTCCAATACTGCAAAAATGAGCGTGGTTTGCAAGGATCTTAAGACGGAGCAGGAATGCTACCTCTTTTCCAAGGGAGCCGTTGAAACTATTCTTCGCCGTTGCAATCGATACCAGAGTAACGGGGAGATCTTGCCTCTTTCCGAAGAACAGAAACAGCAAGTTTTGCAGCAGAATGAGAAATTTTCAGCTGATGCGCTGCGCGTTCTTGCTTTCGCCTACCGCCCTATTGATGGGAACGTTGAGCACCAATCTATCGATGACGAACAAGAGCTCATTTATGTAGGTATCGCCGGAATGATTGATCCTCCCAGATCGGAAGTTGAACAAAATATCCGGGAGGCTTTTGCATTAGGGGTAATACCCGTAATGATTACCGGTGATCATCCTATTACTGCTCTTGCCATTGCGAAACAGCTCGGAATTTACAATGGCACGCAAAAGATAGTATCCGGCTACGAGCTCGATAGATGGACCGATGAAGAGTTGAATGAAATTGTAGATGAAGTATCCATCTTTGCGAGGGTAACACCGGAACATAAGCTTCGAATTGTAACGGCTTTTCAAAAACGGGGACATATCGTAGCTATGACTGGTGATGGAGTCAACGATACCCCTGCCATCAAACAAGCCAATGTAGGAATCGCTATGGGCCGAACGGGGACAGAAGTAACGAAGGAAACGGCCGATATGGTACTAACAGAAGATCATTTTGGCACGATTGTCGATGGGGTTAAAGAAGGTCGAACGATAATCGGCAATATCCGCAAGGCTCTCGGCTGTTTATTAACCGGCAATTTGGCCGAAATTATCGTAACGAGTGCCGCTGTGATGGTCGGATTACCTATTCCATTGGTCCCCATACAAATTCTTTTAATGAATTTATTAACCGATGCATTACCAGCGATGGTTTTGGCCGTCAACCCTGGCAATAAAACGAAGCAAACGAAACGGACAGATATCGTGGATAAGGAGCTGTACCAGAAGGTAATTACAAAGGGAGTTCTGTTGGGATTAGGATCACTAGGTTTATTTGCTGCAAGTCTTGCTGCTGGAATCCCTATGCCCGTAGCCCAAAGCATTGCATTTGCAACATTGGTTGCAGGACAGCTGATCCAAACCTTTTCTTGGCGGCAAGAAGGCTCCGAGGAAACCGTACGGGATTGGACTAAGGACCGGTTTTTACTTGGCGCTCTATGTATTTCCTGGTTAGCTTTAATAGGGGCCTTGTACTTTCCACCGTTAGCTGTCTTTTTCCATACCGCTCCTCTGCCGTTAAAATATTGGATTCCAATACTCGGGGTAGCCGGATCGATATCGATCTTATCCAAACCGATTCTAGCCCTGATTTCAAAAAAGCAGGAATTGAAAGCTTTCCATGCAAGCCATACCTTTACTGCGGCGTAAATGCCGCAGTAACCCCATTGTACAAGTAGGAGGTACATAATGCTTCGAAAGAATTTAGACAAAATTATTATTGGATCTGCACTTGCGATAGCGGCCTCCGCTTTACTTCCAATAGCCAAATCCACCCTTCGCCCTATCGCCAAAACAGGAATGCAAGGCGGTGCCAACTTGTTCAATCGTGGCAGATCCTTTATCCAGATAGCGCGGCAAGAAGTGGAGGATATTATTGCCGAAGCCCAGTTTGAAAGGATGAAAAAGCAGCTGGACAAAGAAATTGCATTACTTGATGATGACGAAAAGTGAGGAGACATTATTTATGACGGAACAACAAAATATAGATATTCATTTACAGGAAGCTTTATCCCATCTGGAATTAGCAATAAACCAAAGCGTAAAATGTGTTCTTGAGAATGATAACTCGAAAAAAGAAATCGGTTTGAAGTGGGAAAGATTTCTTGGAGAATTTATGGGTCAAGTTCGAGATAAAGGAAAAAAATCCAGATTAAATTTATTGAGCTGGATTACTTTTCCTCGAGTACGTTAAAGGACATATTGGAGCTGGATCGAAAAGGAGATATTATTATGCCAGATGGATTGCGGGCTAATTCAAAGAAACCGGCAGTTGTAGCATTTGCCCAAATTCTGCTTTATTTTGCTGCGGTTATGAACCTAGTTAATGGCATCTACTCGTTTGGTAATGAAGAAGTCTTAAAGAAAGCACTAGCCGTTGCAATGATTATTTTTGGAGCGGCTGCAATTTGGGCAGCAACCCGCTTAGCACATCCTGCCGTGTCCGGACGCAAGACTGCCATTGGTCTCTCTTGGGTTCTTATCGCATTAAGATTAATCGAGTTCGCCGTTTGGCATAACCTTGGATTTTTACTCGGCCTCATCCTGCCCCTAATCGTTTTGTGGAGACTTAACAGCGATGAAGCAAAAGCCTGGTATGGCCAGAACTGATTATTACGGTCATAAATGTGAATCTTTTTTTGCATAAGTCAGCTAATATAATGTTCTCCATAAATAAAAAGTAACATAAGACTCCCATCCGGGCCACTGCTCGAATAATGCACGTAGTTCAGATGGAGTTGGCTTTTGGTTCAGCCCCAACATTTTCTTTACAGCATTTTGCAGCCCCACATCACCAATAGGGAGAGCTGTTTGATCACCCAAGCATCTCATTCTCACATACTGGGCTGTCCATGGGCCGATTCCCCGTATTTTCGTGAGTTCTTTATCAATGGATTCAGAATCGCTTAGCTTGAGCAGCCTCTCCCTACTTAATTCTCCGCTAGTCATGCGCGATGCTACATCCAATATAGTCATCGCTTTGTTTCTTGTGAGCTGGAGGCTGAGCAACGATTCTATAGAAACGCTGGCAAACTGCTCAGGCGAGGGGAACATTCTATAGACAACACCCTCCCATTCAGCAGCATCCCCATAGTGCTCTGTCAACCGTTGTTTGAGCTTATAGGCAAAAGTAAGATTCACTTGTTGACCGACAATTGCCCAGCAGAGCGCTTCAAAAAGATCTGGAATGCCGACTATACGCAGCCCCGAGAAGCTTTCTATCAGCTGACCTAACAGCGGATCTCCCTCGGACATCTGAATGAAAGGCTCCAAGTCTCGATCCAAATCAAACCAATTTCTGATATACCTTGTTAACTCCTCCAACTCCTCCTTAGCAAGAGAAACCCCTTGCAGCAATTGAACCTGCATCATCCTGCCATGGGGACAGGTCACCCTAATTAATCGCTTGGCAACCCCCACCTTCACTAGACGATTGACCCCCAGTGTATCTGTCGTATACAAACATTCGAATGGAGAACGAGCCATGTAATTCAAGCATAACTGGAAGTCAAACGGATGCGGCAGCGGCAGCTCAAAACCGGAATCTTTCATGTCCAGCGGCCTCCTTATCTGTTACCCCCTCCAATGAAAGGAGGTCTTTCTTCATTTGGAGCCCCCCTCTAAACCCGGTTAACGTACCATTAGAACCAACGACCCGATGACAAGGTAAAACAATTGGCAGCGGATTGCGCCCAATCGCTGTGCCTACCGCACGTATCGCAGACGGTTTTCCAATTGTGCATGCAAGCTGCTTATATGTCCAGGTTTCACCAATAGGGATTTGTCTCAAGGCCATCCATACGCATTGTTGAAACGCTGTTCCTGCTAAGTCCATCGGCACCTTATCGAAGCTGACGGGAATTCCGGCAAAATATTGCTCCAACAGATCAATGATGCCGAATTCAACGAACAGACTGCGATTTTCATCTTGAGCGATATTTGGATCCAAACCGGCTAACAATGCGAGATGCGGAGGATATATCAACTGACTAATTCCGTTCTCGCTGGCTATAAGTGTCCATGGCTGGTTAAAGCCTATTATCGTTTGTCGATATAATTTACTGCTCATCTAAGGAATCCCCTTCTCTTTGTCCATTCCGATACGCTGTAGGAGAAACTCCCGTTCTCCGATAAAACCAAGACGTGAAATGGGATGGACTGCCGTAGCCTACAGCTGTTCCAATCTCCGAAATGGTAATGTTAGATTCTAATAACAGCCTCTGCGCATGAGTTAAACGAACACGCTCGGTTTTTTCTGCAGGTGAGTATCCTCTCACTTGCTTGTAGGTTCGCTGCAAATGATAGGGACTTACAGCAAGTGAAGCAGCCAACTGTGGTAAAGTCAGTTTGTCTTTATATTGCGTCTCAATGATGGCATCCACCTGCATGGCCAAAGCCGCATCCGGTCGAAGTGCTCCGTTCTCATCAGGCTTACACCGTTTGCAAGGCCGAAAGCCAGCATGAAGTGCATCCTCCAGCGAGGGATAGAACGTCACATTCATTGCAAGTGGGATTTTGGCGCGGCAAGTGGGGCGGCATACGATCTTCGTTGTCCTTACCCCCGTATAATATACACCCTCATAGGTCGACTCTCGGTTAACTACAGCTTCGTAAACAAGATCAAATAATTTTTGATCCACATCATTCACCTCATATACACAGTATAAGGCAATCTTTATTCCAGTAGTAGTGCACCAGAATAGGATAGCAACATTTCGACAGTGGGTAGCTCAGTTATTAACTTCATTTGCTCCACTCACTTCCAGGTACTATAATTTAGTAGGTAAATCAATGCCTGATCTTGGCAATTGTTCTTAGAAAGGGGATTCCTTTAATGTTGTTAGCTATATTAATTTTCATAGCTGCCGGGCTTGCTGAAATCGGCGGAGGCTATATGGTATGGCTCTGGATCCGAGAGTCTAAGCCTCATTGGTACGGTGTTGTCGGAAGTTTAATCCTTGTTTTGTATGGCATTATTCCAACATTACAGAGCTTCCCTACGTTTGGACGCGTATATGCAGCCTATGGCGGAGTTTTTGTTGTGCTCGCTGTGTTATGGGGTTGGTTTGTCGATAAGAAAACACCTGACATGTACGATTGGATAGGTGCTGCTGTTTGCGTTTTAGGAGTCTCCATAATGCTTTGGGCTCCAAGAAGCTAACTTATCCATCACCTACATTATTGTGCACAAGATGTCGGATGCATACATTCAGCTTCTGCTATTCTGTTGATAAAGGAGGTCATATTAGTGGATATGCTTAAACATATGAATGGAGCAATAAAGTATATGGAGGAAAATCTTACTTGCGATATTGATTATAAAGAAGCGGCGAGGCTGGCTTTTTGCTCCGAATATCATTTTAAAAGGATGTTTTCCTTCCTTGCGGGTATTACACTTTCGGAATATATCCGCCGCAGACGACTTACTCTTGCAGCCTTTGAGCTCAAAGACAGCAACGTAAAGGTCATTGATATTGCTTTGAAATACGGATACAATTCACCCGATTCTTTTACAAGAGCCTTTCAAAATATGCATGGCTTAACTCCTTCAGAAGCCAGAAATAATGGCCATTCACTGAAAGCTTATCCTCAAATGACCTTCCAGTTATCAATTAGAGGAGGAATGGAAATGAATTATCGTATTGAAGAAAAAGAGGCTTTTCGAATTGTAGGCATTATGAAAAGAGTTCCTATCATTTTTAACGGAGTTAACCCGGCGATTGCCTCCATGTGGGAAAGTTTAGATGTTGAAACGATTCATAAACTTAAATCACTTTCAAATGTCAAACCCGTGGGACTGCTAAGTGCCTCCACGAACTTTTCTGAAGGCAGAATGGAGGAAAAAGGGGAGCTTGATCACTTTATTGGTGTGGCAACAACTTTGGAATGTCCAGCTAACCTAACCCAACTTGAAGTTTCTGCCTCAACATGGGCTGTATTCGAAGCAGTCGGCCCATTTCCTGATACATTACAAAACGTATGGGGACGCATCTATTCCGAATGGTTTCCATCCTCTAACTATGAGCAAATTGAAGGTCCTGAAATACTGTGGAATAAAGATAAGGATGTAACATCGCCTACTTTCCAAAGCGAAATATGGATACCCATTTCGAAATTGTAAATCTGATCCAACAACACTCATGTTTATAATATAACGGCAGAAAGAGGAGGCTGTCCCAAAAGGGTATCAGTGAATGAATCAGTCCCAAACTATGTACAAAGACGCCTCCAAAACCACCATGAAAGTGGAAATGGAAGCGTTTTTTTGTAGGGAAATTCCCATCAGAGTGGGGGTTCGAAAATCGAAAAATGAGTCCGGCCGCTTTTTGGATGTTACTTAAGTGATGGGGCGGCTGCTTTCAAGCTAGAGGAGACCAGGATTTGTCAGGAGGCTGCGGAAGGAAAGAAAATAGATGGAAATTATAACGCTAATCTAGCGTGGATATCGCCTGAAATCAATCTAACTGGAAAAACTAACTCTAATATAGGTGAAATGGTGGATATCAGCCAAAATACGTAGAATTAGCATGAGGAATTCCAGCTATAAGGCTTGGAACGCTATTTTCGGAGTAACTAACTTGACATTTTCCTGATAATTGCACGGAGTGCGCCAGACTGCCATGCAATGCCGTAACCGAACCCCGAGCCACGAACCGGATACCCGCGATGAGTACACGCTGGAAAGCGACCTCATCTTATTCATCACTAAGAATACACAAGAATGTGCAAAAAAGCCTTCAATTATTAAAGTGGAATTGAGGGCTCTTTTGCAACCATCTATTCAGGATAAAATGGTAAAAGGATTGTCTCAAAATGGCTTTTGGGGCAGCCCCCTTAATTTTATTGTGAAGTTTACCTTCCATCATGATGTTTCTGCTAACTTAGCAGGCCATGAAGCATTCGAGCACGAACAACGTTTATTGGTTCATTTATAGGTATATCCAGGAAATATTCCAACTGCCATCTCTGAGTTTTATGAGCCTGGCTGCTTGTTGGTTTATCCCAAGGTGGGTATACACGTATTGCCCGTTTACCCCCCTCACCATTATTTGATACTATATTCTGTTGAAATAAGACGGTTTTCGGAAATACAAATTGACCAAAGTTACTACCTTGGCGTGTACTAATAACGAAAAAATCGACTGGATCTGATCCGTTAAACGGTTGGGTCGATCCATCCCCCACTCTCTGCCATAGTGTCACAAATTGCCCGACCTTAGTTGGAGTAATTTTAGCAGCACGAAATCTAATGGACATACAATTTATATTAAATAAATAAGCCCCATACTCAGCATTTTGTGCTTCCAAGAGTGGTTGAGAGCATTCAAACCCGCATACGTTATAGACAAGCTCCCTGGCGGCAAGCAAATCACTATGAATGGTATCTGAAAAAGTTCGAGAACTTTGATTGTTAGAGCCATCTTCCGTTAAGGGACGGTTGTTCCTAGCCATATACTTAAATCTCCTGTTTCCATATGAGTTGGTTGCTTATCTACGAACGGTTGCGCAGAGCGATAGCCGGGTTGTAGGACATTAAACTGTCCAGCACGCTTCGATCAATTCCCCATTCTTCCGCAAATGGAATAAACACCGTGAACAGCTTATGATAAGGCCGAATATCACCGCCTTGCTCTTTTCCAACCGTGTACCAGCCCAGGTCCTGAGACAGCAGCAGCTTCTCTTTCATTCCGCGATCGAGAAAAGCTTGGAGCAGCCTGCAATTATCCTCATTAGGCCAACGCATGATGGAATCAAGCTCAATCCACATCCCCTGCTTGAAAGCCAATTCATGCATGTCCAGATCTTTTTCGTTCTGGGCGTGAACCCAGATGAATCGAGACGGATCAAAGTGGCGCTCTGCCATAATTTCCAGCACATGCATGACCGCGATGCCATCGTTCGTATGGGCTTGGATCGGCAGACCGGTTTCTAGCGATGTGGTCAGTGCGGCACGGACGATCTTCTCCTGTACCGGGTTAAGCCGGCCTTTGTTCAGCGCGATCTTAATAAAGCCCGGCTTGACCCCGCTATCTCCGATTCCATCGTCATATTCGCGAATCCACAGCTTGGCAAGCTCCGTTTCCGGTATTTCGTACACAAATGGCGACAAATATGGAGCTTGATAAAATCCAGTATTCGTGATGATATGCAAGCCCGACTTTTCGGCCAACTCGCGTAATAAATAGGGATCCCTTCCCAAATATTCCGGAGAGCAATCGACAAACGACCTACACCCCACACTCTTAAGCTCCAACAAATAAGGTAAAATATGGTCGACTACTTCCTGGCGATCATAATCATCTCGCGTCAATTTTCCGTCTTCGATAAAGCCAACCAAAATATGCTCATGCGGCAGGGTAACGCCAAGCTCCCTTTCTTCGATCGGACCAAGCACCGTATGTATCATAGTAGTGAGCCTTCCTTTGACAGCATCCAATCGAATGTTTCTTTCAGAGCATCCTCCAGCTTCAACTGCGGCTTATATCCGGTTACTTCAGTTAACCGTGAAGTGTCATAAATGCGATGCCTTGCATGATGGACATCGTTAGGCTTATTTTGCAAAAATGAGTGAAGCAGCACGGAGCTGAATTGCAGCTCTACGTCCAATAGTCCGGCAACGATCTCGTAATATCGCTTTGCCGTTACCGCATCAGGTCCCGCACAATTAAAAATATGTCCGAAGCTCTGCTCCATCCCGGCTATATGTGCGATGCATTGCGCAATTTCGCGAGTCCATACCGGTTGGATAAGCATCAGCCCATCGTTCAGCAGCTTCAGGCCTTCTCCGCTGCGGATTTTGTCCAACAGCCCCGTATCCCGACCGAGCACCTGGTCGCTTCCTAGCTCCTTTCCAGCTCCCAAAATATGAGGCGGCCGAAGAATCGTCACAGGGAAACTCTCTTTCTCCCAGGCCTCCAGAAACAACCGCTCACAATCAAGCTTCCCTACCGCATATGCTGTGTCACGCTGCGTTTCAGCCGACTCTGCTATTGGAAATACCGTCCGCGTAGTGGACGCGTATACATAATCGGTACTGATAAAAACATAATGCCCGCAACATCCGTTCAAGCTGTGTAAGGAGTTCAACGCATCAAGCTCCTTATAGCCGGCGCAATCGACGACAAGGTCGTAATGACGACCCTCCAATGCCGCTTGCAACTCCTCCCGAATGGAACGATCTGCCTGAATAATGGTACCACCCATAGTAACAGGCTTGTTACCTCGGCTAAGCACGTGTGTGTCCCAACCTTCCTCGATCAGTTGTGTAGTTATCGCGCCGCCGAGAAATCCGCTGCCACCTATGATAAGTGCAATTTTCCCCATAATCTATCACCTCTTGGTTATATTATAGAACCATATTCGTTAAAAATCTTACTGGAAGCGATTTCATGAAACCATTATAGCAAAAAGTGGAAAGGTTTTGTTAGGAAAAAACACTTTCACATAAGTTAGTTTAACTTGATATGCCCCTTCTGAAGCATCCTTTTCTCTGCTCTATACGAACAGGCTGCCGATTGAATACTTCGGCAGCCTGTTTATTTCGATAATCGTTACCCTTACTTATTCTGTAATCTCCCACTCTGGATTATAAACTACTTCCCACAAATGACCATCCGGGTCTTGGAAGTAGCCTGAATACCCTCCCCAAAAAGTCTCATGAGCAGGAACTGTAATAATAGCACCGGCCTTCTTCACTTCTTCCATCACCTTATCAACTTCTTCTTGGCTGCTTACATTGTGACCGATACTGAATTCAGTGGGGCTTGCTTCAGTCTGATTGATCTTCGCGTCATAGGCAAGGTTTTTACGACTAAATAGGGCAAGCCTTAAACCCGCTTCCAAGTCGAAGAAGGCAACAGCACCATGCTCAAATTCTTGGCCTATAATCCCTTTTGTCGGGAACCCTAGACCATTGTGATAAAACTCCAAAGATCGCTCCAAGTCATCTACACCCAATGTAATAACTGTAATACGTGGTTTCAAAGTAAATACCTCCCTATTATTGTGTTCTTTAATATCCTAACGGTTTCTAATCGCTAAGGATTGTAGAAATCGGACATGCTTCCAAACTCTCTGAGCGCAGCAAGCGGCGAATCACCGTAGAAGCGTTTGAAATCTCGTATCATATGGGCTTGATCAAAATAACCATGGTCTAACGCAAGGGAAACTCCGTCTATTCTTCGTGAGCTTTGTATGCAGTCTATAATCGCTTGGAACCGTACAACATCACAAAATCTTTTTGGGCTCGTTCCGATCCATTGATAAAATATCCGATTCATATGACGTGCGCTAATTACTTCTTTATCAGCTAATTCCTTTACGCTCGTTTTTCCTTTAGCTACAAAAATGTGATAGAGCAGATTATTTATTAAGCTGTCGTTTATATTGTTTTTAGTCCGCACGCTAGAGAGTAGATATTGCTCCATAATCTGAGCCTTATTCTCGAAAGACGGCTCTTCGAAAATCCGATATCCAATTTCACTTGCGAACCCGGGCCAAACCAAATCTATGTCAAAATGAGAATTAGCCAGCTCATGTAGGGGCATACCTAACAAAAAATGCGCTCCACCTGGAAAAAATCGTACGCCAAACTTTCTCACCGGGAAATTCTTATCGTAAGTAATTGTAAAGGAACTATCAAAAAATCCGCAAAAAACAATCCTGAATGTATTACGCTTGAGGTCATGTACAAATAAAATGTCATTGCAGCCGTCCGGCAATACCCTGTCAACTGTTTCTTCACGTATCACATTGAAGGGTTGGGAAGCATCCTGGCGCTGATTTTCCATCACAGGTTCAGTTAGCCAATAACAGGATACATATGGAGCTAGTAACTGCGAGGGGGAAATTTCCGTATATTTGTACGCTGCAACTCTGCCGCTTGCTTGTTTTGGCCGAAAAAGCGAATGCATCTGTACATGCATGAAGCTCGCCCCCCTTTTGACTGTATGATTCACTCCGACTAATGACTTATTTCAGGCCTTTGGTCTGTTTTGATTTCAGTTTACTGTTACGTGCCCCTTATAAAAGCTATTACAAAGAATGGCTGTAACGTTAATATTACCATCGAGCTTGGCTTAGTGGTATACCCTTTGTGGTCATGCTTTTTCATCAATTAAAAAAACGACCCTAAGGCCGTGTCAGATTATATGGATACTCTTGCCCATGCGCGAATAGGAAATGCGCTCATACCTTGAAGCTTCATAGGGACTGCAGAGAATCGAAACCCTACAGTCGGAAGCTGCTCCAAGTTGCAAATGTTCTCCACGATTAGAATTCCTGCTTCGAGCAGGATCGAATGAACTGGACGCTCGGGATCACCTTCGAGACGGATGACGATGCCATTGAGGTCAGCTATCGAATCAATTGGCAATTCAGCAATATCGGGCATACCGGCAAATCGGTGAGCAGGACTGTCAATAGAAGTTCCAGCGTTAGCCACCATATCAACCCGACCAATGTGAAAGGTAACTCCAGGAGCGTAACACCCTTCAGAATTTTCATGGCTCAAATAATCCGATACCTGTGGTTTCGGAAAGCCAGGGTAAGTCTCCATTCCGTTAACGATCGTGTGGCTGAGGTCTATTACACGTTTATCCATTGCTGACGTATTATCAGGCATAACTAAATCTTCCTTTTTAATAGTTAATTGTAATTTAGTCCAACTGCTGATCTGCAATTGTTTCTCTTAATAAACCTATAAATTTTTGTGCTGCAAAGCCTATATATTTTTCTTTGTGGTAGGCGAGTCCAATCTGCCTGCGAACAGGCGGCTTCTCAAGTTTGATCATTCTAATATTATCATTTGTCCATAAAGTCAAGAGAGTTTTTGACAGGATGGATACTCCGGCTTGGGCTTGAACTAAAGTGAGAATCGATTCCGTTGCATCGGTTTCAATGATGGGATTTATTTGAGCTTCTATAGTTTTAAAAGCGGCATTAATTTGTTGGCGGCACTGATATTTTTCTGGAAATAAGATGAAATGCTGATCCTTCACTTGCTCTAAATCAATGGTTTTCTTTGCAGCCAAAGGATGATTGTTCGAAACGGTTAAATACAAATCTTCCTCGTATAAGAGCTCTGTTGTAATTCTTTCATCATGAATTGGAATAATTGTCAAACCTAAATCAATCTCATTACGAATGATTCCTTCTGTAACATCATCACGGCCAACCACTGCGATTTGAACGTACGGGTAATTCTTATGAAAAGTGAAAAGTACTTTGGAAACCAATTGGTTCAGTTCCCCCGTCAAAACGCCGATTGAAAGCCGGCCACATTTAACTTCCTGCAATTCTTCGATTTCTTCTTGGGCATTTTGCAGGCTATTAAATACTTGGTTACTATGCTTTAGAAGGATTTCTCCCGCTTCCGTAAGTGCAGTCTTCTTTCCGATTCGATCGAATAGCGGCATTCCGATTTCTATTTCTAATGCCTTTATTTGATGACTTAATGTGGGTTGGGTCACCCCTAATTTTTCGGAAGCACGAGTGAAATGCAGCTCCTTGCATACTGCCATAAAGTATTCTAGTTGTCTTAATTCCATATTATATTTGCCCTCCATAAGCCATGACCACTAATAATCAAAATAGAAATGGTTGTTAGTTCTAACTTGGTTATTATTCTTTCCAGGGTGAATGTAATACGCAATCGCAAAAGTTTATCCCTTGAAATCCTGGGAGCAATCGAGCACAAACATCTGCTTTTATATTACCAAATGTCGTTTCTGGTTTATGTTTGAAGCCTTCGAGGAATGATGGCAATATCTTGTTTTTAAAATTATTACGCGGAAATGCAGATACTACCTTTTCACGCACTTCTTCTGTAATACTGTCAAAATTCTCACCCATCACATCGTAACCAACTCCCGAATAAATGAGAGCAACCTCAGGTTCTTTATATTGTGCAACTCCAATCGTTGTGTGTAAAGCAATCGCATCCCAAACTAAACGGATAGAAGTATCCGGTACCCCGTGCTGCTGAAGATAACTGCGGGCTGCATTGGCACCATCTACCTCGAAGCGTTTATCCGCGCTGCTATAATGCTTGGTAAGTCCCAAATCGTGGAATAGGGCACTGATATAAAGCAATTCAGGATCGAATTTAACCGCTGCATTCTGACCTTGAAGGACACCAAAAAGAAAAACACGATGGGAATGGTTCCATAATAAATCATTACCATGCTCACGCAGCAACTCAGCTGCTCCAATGGCTAATTTACTATCGGGAATTTTGATATCTGCAATGATTGTAGACATAAAGTTCACCCTCCTAATTTGGATTTATATGCTCCCTGATTGTAACTGCACAGAAATAATTGATCAATATTATCGTTTCTATAGTAACAATAGATATTGCGCATGATAAGTCGTGATAAGTTTCATCCATGCAGCTTTTTGATCCATTTTATGCCCTACCTGGTGACAGCTTACGTCAGTACTTCCCCTATTTACAGCTAAAAGAATATATGGTAAATTGATTTTAGTTTCACTTTACGATAACAGGTTTCACTAGATGAAATTAATGTAATACAAAAATTCTCGCAAGTTAATAAGGAGGAAACAACAATGGAAGATTCGATTAAAAACAAAGTGCAGCAGCAATTTGCTAAAAACGCTGAAAAATATGTCACAAGCAAGCGACATGCCAAAGGCGAAGATTTGTCATTACTCGTCTCATTTTCCAAAGCCGATAAGAATATGGATGTACTTGACATTGCAACGGGCGGCGGACATGTGGCGAACGCTCTCGCCCCTTTGGTTCATCGGGTTACAGCCTATGATTTGACTGAAGAAATGTTAACGACCGCTGCTGAATTTATCCGCGGGAACGGTCATTCAAACGTCGAATTTGTTAAGGGTGATGCAGAACAGCTTCCTTTTTCCGCCGCTTCTTTCGATCTTGTTACTTGCAGAATTGCAGCGCATCATTTTCCGGATATCCCTGCTTTCGCAAAAGGAGCCTTCCAAGTCGTCAAGCCGGGGGGCAAGCTGCTGCTTATTGACAATGTAGCTCCTGAGAACGATGATTTCGATCAATTCTACAATGAGATAGAAAAGCAAAGAGATCCTAGTCATGTTCGTGCTTGGAAAAAATCAGAATGGATCAACCTTCTGGAGAGCGTAGGCTTCCGCATCGAAACGATCGTTTGTTTCCCGAAACCATTCCAGTTTCATGACTGGTGCGAGCGATCAGCGCTCCCGGAGGAGGAAACAGCTTTGCTGGAGACTAAGATGCTGCAAGTCTCACAGGAGATGCAGCAGTTCTTCTCAATTCAAACCGATGAATCAGGCGGACTGTTAAGCTTTACAGGTGAAGCTGTTTATTTCCAAGCCATTCGTCCATCTTAGGGTTATTAAGTTAGCAACGCTCGCCCGATATGTATAGCCTGGAGATGCCTCTCATACATTGGAACATACAAACTATGGGGAGCTGATTGCTATGCTGGATCGGGGAGCGCAATATGAGCATCAATTTTGGCTGCAAATTTTGGGGGATCATTCCCGTTTTATTCATAACACTTTGTATCCAACCGAACACAAGGATATCGAAGCTTCCGGACAATTCATTCGGCAATTTGATTGGCTGCTCGAACGATCACGCGGGTCGTTAAATCCTGCGCAGCTTTCGGAGTTGAATCATGCAGCCTATCGGGAGACAATCAGCTTACGTTCCTATAAATTAAACCTGCTGGATAGATCTCTACTAGACGCGGTCAAAATCGGTATATCGCCTTCCTTCCTGAATCATATGGTTAATGAGCTAGAGGAATATATTCGTATACTTGATGAGCTACTGGCAGGGAAAGCTGTACCGAATTACCCTCCCATCCACCATGATCTGCTATGGCTGTCGGATGCTGCCTTTCATTCCTCAGCCATTTCAACGACGCTGGACTTCGTGGAGAGACCGTTGATCGCCAGAAGTAAAATGTTCGAGCAGCATTTTAACGATTTTTATTTAAAAGCTATTGAACTGGCCGGATATTTGCGAACGATGAGAAATCAGTATCCCGCGTTTATCCGCTTTCATCGGGACATTAACATGGAAATGACTATCTTTATGGCTTTTCTAAAAGAATTGGAGCAGCTCGATTTAAGCAAGGAACTGCTTGGCAGCATGAGTCCGCTACTTCCTGATCATATGTACCGGGAGGAATGCTATTATTTGCATAAGCTCGCACAATCCGGAGAAATTACCACACCAGCCTGTAATCCGACCACACCTCGAGTAGATGGATGAATTTCACCGCGCAATCAAAAAGAGGAGCTTTCACGATGCAAGCTCTTCAAAATTAGTAACGATATCAACCAGATACTTATGGGCAATAGAAAAAGGGTTACAAACCGGTATAACCGGATATGTAACCCTTCTTTGTATTGTCAGTTTGCAGTTATTTGAGTTCCATAAAACTTATACGACCGACGTATGGTTCATAATAGTATTAATAATAGTATCCCAATCGTTGAAATGTATTTCGTGGCCAGTTCCTTCGAGGGTTAGCAACGTTGCATTGGGAATTTCATTGACAAGAGCTAGACCATGTTCATATGGAAGTATGATGTCTTCTGTACCGTGAATAACCAATACAGGTACCTTGATTCTCTTTAATTTCCCCTCAAAAGAATCATCACCCTTAAGAAGTGCGTGATTAAACATACTTAGTAGGTTATTGGCTCTTTTTATTTCTTTTCTTACCTGCTTATAGGCTCTCATCTCATCGAATTTATGATTTGAACCACTGAGCAAGCCCGACCCTGCAACCAGGTAATTGGCAACCATTTCTTCATCTGACCAATTTAAAGCAGCTCCATTAGCATGAAAAGCCAATATCCTCTCATCCATTGGAGGTAAACCCCGGTCGTTGTCATCTGACCCGAAAATAGTTGAGGCTATTAATGTCATTGTTAGAATCTTGTCAGGATGGCGCAATGCTATAATTTGAGCTATCATCCCCCCTAACGACAGGCCGACAATATGAGCTTGCTCAATATGGTATGCTTCAAGTACTCCAACCGCATCATCAGCCATGTCTGCTACCGTATAATGAGAACTTCCCGGTTCATAGGCAATTGAGCGGCCGACATCTCGGTTATCATATCGAATAACATATCGTCCCGTATCCGCCAGTCGTTGACAAAATTCTTCATCCCAATAAACCATTGAACACGTGGCTCCCATAATGAGTAACACCGCTGGATTTCGGGGGTCACCAAAGCTTTCTGCGCATATATCAATACCGTTAATATTAAATATCTCTTCGCTCATAGTTAATTCCTCATTTCATTCGAATTTGTTAAATGTAAACATGCATACATAAATAAGACCCAACACATTTCCTAAAAAATGGATGAACTTATTTGAACTGCACCTCAATTAACGTAAACGAATGAATTTGATAATCACGATAAGCACTCTCCTATACATATCTCAATAAGGGGTTTAACCCACTTCCGATTATAACATTATTCTCTTTAATCAAAAA
Organism: Paenibacillus radicis (ex Xue et al. 2023); assembly: GCF_024722015.1. GTDB lineage: Bacteria > Bacillota > Bacilli > Paenibacillales > NBRC-103111 > Paenibacillus_S. The sequence continues at coordinate 381,499 of NZ_JANQBD010000002.1, forward strand.
GAGGGGCTGCGACGATGCAGGCCCTCCTTCCCGTTTAATAAAAATTATCTTCGATTCTACTTAAGCAAAGTAAGGATTACTTCCACAAAATTATCTACAAATGATCGTTCGGGACGAGATTTCATCATCACCGTAAGCCCTATTAACGATACGACTAGTGACTGTGCTAAATCTTTTGCCTTTACACCCGGACTAAGCTCACCTGAGCGCATACCTCGTTCAATCGCTTCTTGAAATAGTACCGAAAGGTACATCTGATGTTCCCTTGTCAGAATTTCAAATTTCTCATCATGAGGCGCGAGCTCCACCATCGTATTGATGCAAAAGCATCCCCGGTTGGCACTATTATCATATTCTTTTGCCACTATATTTTCAAAAAAGGCACGGAATGCTTCTTTGACAGAAGGATGGTTCTGAAGACTCGATCGTACATAGGCAGCATGGAATTGCGTATATTTGCGCAAGGCAGCTTCAAACAGTTCTTTTTTATCTCCAAAGGCCGAGTATATGCTAGGTCGCTGAATGCCCATTTTTGATGTCAGATCGCTTAAAGAGGTAGCTTCAAACCCCTTTTCCCAAAATAGTTGCATAGCTGCATCCAATGCCTTTTCCTCGTCAAATTCGCGTAGTCGAACCATAACAGAGCCCCTTTTCGTATCGAACAGTATGTTATGATTTTATTGTTAGAAGGCGGTTTTGTCAACAAGATCATTCTTTTTTTGTAATGCATTGACAGTTTATATTTTTGGGGAGTATATTAATCAGGCATCATATTGTATCGTTCGGTATGTTATAAGATTTGACCAAACTAATTTTGAGGAAGTGTCATTTGTTTTATGGAGAAGTTTGTTGAAAAGCCAATCGAATCGCCCTCTTTAATGTCTCGATATGTCGCATACTTATTTGCAATTGCCTGCGGATTGTCTGTTGCCAACATCTATTACGCGCAACCCCTTCTGGACGCTATTTCGAGCGAGTTCGGTATTACTCATTCATCCGTTGGCATTATTATTACTATTACTCAGGTTTGTTACGCGATGGGACTGCTGTTGTTAGTGCCGCTCGGCGATCTCGTCAATCGACGTCGGCTAATCGCTGGGCAGATGCTTTTATCCGTGCTGGCTCTGATTGTTGTCGGCACAGCCAATACCAGTACGATATTGTTCATTGGCATAGCTGCGGTTGGGCTTCTAGCAGTCGTGACCCAAGCACTCGTTGCGTTTGCGGCAACTTTGGCTGCTTCAGCCGATCGTGGACGTGTTGTTGGTATGGTGACAAGCGGGATAGTTATCGGCATTTTACTTGCCCGAGCTTTCGCCGGTGTTTTGACGGATCTAGCCGGTTGGCGTTCGGTGTATCTTGTATCTGCGGTATTGACGCTAATAATGGCAGGCGCGTTGTTCCGGGTGCTTCCGCATGATGAGCAAGAAAGGAAATCATTATCCTACCTACAGCTGCTGCGATCAGTGTTTATGTTGTTCGTACAAGAACGAATCCTGCGAATTCGTGCTGTATTAGCTCTGTTGATTTTCACCGCATTCAGTATTTTATGGACTTCCCTGGTGCTGCCCCTCAGTGCCCCGCCAATTTCTCTCTCGCATACCGCGATTGGAGCGTTTGGTCTCGCTGGAGTTACAGGAGCGTTAGCGGCAGCACGTGCAGGCCGACTTGCTGATCGTGGCTTAGGGCAAAAGACCACAGGCGTAGCCTTGGTTCTATTGCTTGTTTCATGGCTGCCGATTAGTTATACCGAACATTCGCTTCTCGCTTTAATTGTTGGTATTATCCTCTTTGACCTGGCGGTACAAGCCGTACATGTCACCAACCAAAGCATGATCTTTACTGTGCGCCCTGAATCACGCAGTAGGCTTACCGCCGGTTATATGATTTTCTATTCCATTGGCAGCGCCATCGGATCCATCGCATCTACCCGTATTTATCATTTCCTAGGTTGGAATGGCGTGTGCTTGTTAGGGGCAAGTGTCAGTGCTCTCGCTCTACTATTCTGGTCATTAACTCGTGGCGCAGGACGTGAACATTAACCCCTTTAAATAATATTAATAGCACAAAGAAAAACGCCATCTTCCTTTTCAAGAAAGTGACGTTTTCCTTTGTACTATTTTTTGGCAATGATATCCCAATCAGATGCAGTGAAATTCCCCATATGCCAGAGGGAAATGCCTTTGAGACCATAGACCTTGGCGAGCCAGATTTTTTTGGCAATACTTTGAGTATCTTCATAATAGATTTCATTTATATTACTGCCGTCCTGGTATTGGACAAGCTTCAGGAAATACGGCATACTCCACGTTTTGGAAGCATTCGGATCAGCAATTCGTTTCTCCACCAGCTCAATAGCAGGCTTGGCCGTTGTTGTCTTGCTATTCGTTGTGATCCACTGGTTGGCCTGCTTTGAAATGCCCAGCACCAGCTTGCTGGCCGGCACCCCCTGCTTGAGAGCTCTCTCCACCCCATCCCTGACTAAGGGCAAAGGAGCAGAAGGAAGGTGTGAATCATCATGCGTAAAATCGTAAGCCATGAGAATAAGGGAGTCCGCCGCTGCGCTGAGGTCTTTATAATTATAGCCTTTATAATAATGATCGGTCGGTATGCAAACGGATAGTGTCTTGCTTCCAATGGCTGCTTTTACATCCCTCACAAACTGCGTATAATTCGGGGCATCCGATTCCTCAATCAACCCTTCTAAATCAAGAGAGACACCGGAAAATCCAAATACCGGATCGTTAAGCTTAGCTACAAGTTGGCTGATAAACATCTTCTGCGCCAGAGCATCCTTCAAAAATGCCGCCAGCTTCTCCCTCTCGTTGAAAAAAACCATTAAGTCTTTATTCACATTCGCTTGGTCGGCTGCCTTCAACACTTCCTCGAATCCGTCTGGAACTTGGTAGGTAGTTGTATTTGTCCCCAATTTGGCTGTGCCTGCTGTATCGTATTCGAGATGGGACCAGCCCATCGCAACATTGTCGACTAGAGACATACGCGCGATGGCGGGGCTCGATTTGATCGCGTAGAATCCGGTTATTTCCAGTTCCTGTCCAACCGTTTCAATATCAATCAGACGATTAATCACAGCGGCGGCTTCACTTCGTATTAATCCGCTTTTCGGCCGAAAGCCCTGGTTATCACCTTCCATGACGGTCCGGTTTATTGTATAGAACACATAGGGTGCAAGCTTATTGCTAATTATCTGGATATCACTATACGCACGTGCATCCCGTTCTTTCGACCAATCCCCCGATATCCACTGTGGGCCAACGGATTCATCCTTGTCCAATAGATACATACCGACGACGGCTGCGACTTCTTCACGTGTAATCGGCTGCTCCGGCTTAAATTCGTCTGCCTCGTTCACCATAAATTCGATCCAGTGCCGCTCCGAGGCAGCTGCAATGTATGGAGCCGACCAACGGTTGACCGCATCCGCAGGCACCGTTCCCGAAGTTTGGGAAATATCCAGCTTAGCCGCAGTAACCAACAGCTTAATAAAAGCTTCCCGCGACAATGCTTCTTCAGAATGATATTTGGAATCTGGATACCCTTCAATAATACCGAGCGCCGATAACGTATATACGTAATCTTTTTCCCAAGACTGCTCCATTATATCTTTATATTTAGCCATTGGGACATCGTAGGCATACGCATTTCCGGCTGCTACGAACAGAAGTAAAATCATAAATCCTGTAATCTTTTTGTACATATTACACTCCTTCTCTATGACGTCAACCTTTTTAGACGTGCCTAAACAGAGAAAGGTTGCTAGATTCATATCTTCCTTTACTATTCCGTTGAATTCAATAATAAAAGACTGATGAAATACTGATAATTAGCCTTATACTAGTCCTCCATACTCACTATTTGCATCACAAGACTTGTCGCATTTTTACAATACGAAGTTTTCGAGGAGTAATATAATCATATCTATCATCAAAAGTCGCTCAAAACAGAAATCAGAGTTTGATGAAGTTATTCGATTCGTCTCTGTTGCCGTGCCCAACTCAGCACTAAACAAAATCTTAATAATAGCAACGACAACTCACACAACTTTATTCAAATGATTCGATTCGAAGCCACTGCCTCATCTCCAAAAACCTGCATCTATACAGTTATTTGACTTGCATATCGGCAGATTCTTGAATTCATGCGAATGTGCATTTATTTTTTCATTTTTAACTGAACCGGTGCGTTTTCCATGAAAATTGATGTACTTTCGCAGGTTTTTTCTCCCAATCGCGATTTCGGCAGTAAATAACTGCATGTTAGCAGGCTTTTATGAGGACAAATAGTCGGAGGAGGGTTAAGCACTGATTTTGAGTTGGAGCCTCAAAGGGGTACAATAGGGTCAAAAATAACAATGAAAAGGTGACAATAATGAGCAAATTTGGAATGTACGTGAAATTCATAGCTAAATCCGGTCAGCGGGACGCTCTGGCAAACATCTTGTTAGACAGTGCGGCTTCTGCACAGTCGCTTAAGGAATGCGAGTTATACATCGTCAATATCTCTGACACCGAACCTGATACCATATGGGTGACAGAGGTGTGGAGTGATTCAGAAGCACATGAGGCGTCCCTTGCTCAAGAAGAAACAAAAGCTTCTATTCAACTGGCCATGCCGCTAATAGCAGGAGTGGAAGCAACCAAGGTAAGGCCTATTGGTGGCAAAGGACTTTAGTTGGGCAGCCGCGTTCAGAGTGTGAATTGCTTCACAGCAGACGACACATTAAACTAAAGGAAGCCGTATTATTCTACTAAATGTAGAGTATCACGGCTTATTTGTAGTTAATGGAACGCCGTCCACAACATAGAAATTCCGGAACATAACAAGAGAAAATCTAGCACATACTTGAATGAAACAATACTCATACGCTGCACAACACTCTTCGCTATAAACGTGCCCAGCATAAGAGATACACCTACAGTAACTCCTTGTAATATTAATTCTATTGGAAGAGCTCCTAGCTCACGGAAAGTTACAACTTTACTTATATATAGTGCAAGTGAGCTGGCAGCTTCCGTAGAAAGAAAGGCTCCCTTCATTAATCCGTAAGAAGTGAATGCCGGAACACTAAGGGGGCCAGTAGAGAGAACTAAGCCGGTCAAAAAACCAATGATCCCCCCAATAATAGAAAGCTGCCATAAACGAATATGTAATTTTTTTGCATCAAGCCAATGCCTTATAGGAATAATAACCAGAAAAAAAATGCCTAGTCCGATATCGACAATATGTACGGGTAATACCCACAAAGTTTGTGCACCAATTGCTGCGGCAGGAATACCTGTTATTGAGTAAACGGCAAATGCTTTCCAATCGATCTCACGCCACCAGGCAATAACTCTTGAAATATTCGCCATGACAGCAGCTACTGCCATAATTGGTACTGCTTGCTTGGGACCAAAGGTAAACACAAGTACGGGCAATAACATTATGGATGAGCCTGTTCCAATAACACCGCTGATAGCTCCTGCTAACAGTCCTACAAATAATACAAATAAATATTGCCCCAACTATAGCACTCCTAATTGAACCATCTAAAAAGATAGCAATAAAATATGAAAGATCTGATAAGATTTTAACACAAAGACTATTGATGAGCGATCAAGAAAACATATTTGCTGGCAATATCGTCTTTCGAAAATTGATATTGTTTTAGTGGGAGAACTAAAAGAAATCCCGGTAGGATCAAGTTCATCCCCGGGATTATGTGATTCTAAATCAGATAAGGACAGCTCTAATAATTCTAGCATTTCTCAATACTCTTGTAACGATAATTCCTTTTGAATTCATGAACTTGATTGTTGTGGTAAGACTTCCCACTCTCGCTATTACTCTTGCATTAAAAACTATAGTGGTACCCGTGTTAGTTCTGTAGACAATACCATAGAACCGGTTGACCATAAGGTTCATATATATCACCTCTCTTTCTGTGTGATGATATACTCTATTCATATCCTTCATAACAGTGAGGGCTTATTTAATAGATTTATAGAAATAAGGCGAATCATGCTTACTAAAGTTGAGAAACTATATAAAAACGAGTAAAGTATAGGTATTAAGGAGGCGAATCCACTTGGCTAATCAAACAAAAAATATGGAAATTGGAATCAGCACTTTTTTGGAAACTACGCCAGACCCAGTGACAGGGGAGGTCATCAGCCATGCAGAACGGCTACGTCATGCGGTTGAGGAGATCGTGTTAGCCGATCAGGTTGGTCTGGATGTCTATGGAATTGGAGAGCATCATCGGGCCGATTATGCAGGTACTGCGCCAGCTGTTGTACTGGCAGCAGCAGCTGCCATGACCAAGCGGATCAGGCTCACGAGCGCCGTCACCGTACTCTCCTCTGATGATCCGGTTCGTGTTTATCAAGCCTTCTCCACTCTGGATGGCATCTCAAACGGACGCGCCGAAATTATGGCAGGCCGAGGTTCGTTCATTGAATCCTTCCCGCTATTCGGTTATAGTCTGGATGATTATGACGAATTGTTCGAAGAAAATCTGGAGCTTCTTCTTGCTGTTCGCTCCTCAGAGAAAGTGACTTGGCGCGGCGGTCACCGTCCGGCAATCGATAACCTGGGCATCTATCCACGATCCGTTCAGAGCCCTCTCCCTGTTTGGATCGCAAGCGGCGGGAATGCCCAATCAGCTGTTCGGGCCGGAATGCTCGGCCTTCCTATAGCATTCGCCATTATCGGCGGAATGCCTGAGAGCTTCGCTCCTTTAGTCGAGCTCTATAAGAAAGCTGCGGCACGGGCTGGGCATGATCCTGAAACACTGCCGATTGCGACGCATTCTCACGGATTTGTAGGAGAATCCACCGAGCAGGCCGCTGATTTATTTTTCCCTTCAACACAGGCTCAAATGAACGTCATTGGTCGAGAGCGGGGTTGGGGGCAGCCCTACAATCGCACCACTTATGATGCAGCACGCAGTTTACGAGGCGCTCTCTATGTCGGCGATCCGGAATATGTTGCTGAAAAGATTATTCTGCTGCGCAAAAATTTGGGGGTTACTCGTTTCTTCCTGCATGTTAATGTAGGTACGATGCCGCATCGTGAGGTTATGCGCGCCATCGAGCTGCTCGGGACAAGGGTCGCACCAATCGTGCGTAAAGAACTTGCTCGAAGCGAGTCGAAGGATTAAATAGAGAAGTCCCTATACGTGGCCAGGCTTATTAAGCTAACTGGTTATATGAAAAGCTTCTGATCGAAACCTTTTCGATAAAGATACATTCGTGTCCTGGAAGTGGCCTTTCTTGCAATATCAAACTTCTTCAGCTCCGCTTTCGTTACAGGCAGCTACTTCTTTCCATAAAGAATAATCAGTCGAAGCAATAGCGGACGTATTCGTTCCGCTATTGTTCGGAAAGCACAAAAAACAGAGAGATACCGGAAGAACTACTTCCGTTATCTCTCGTTTTTGTGCATAATATTCATCATTCGCTCCAAATAGCGGAAACCCGACTTCCGCTATCGTCTTATATTGGAGGCGGATGATTAAATAACGGAACTTTCAGTTCCGTTCAGTACCTTCGGAACACATCGCTACTACCCCGCTATCCAGATATAGAAACTCGTAGGTCCACACTTTCTTTTATATCCTTCCCCACAGCAGAATAAGGTTCGATTGAACCATCAATCCATCCTTGCTTTAACCCTCCAGCTTAACGAATATTGGAAAATTTAAACATATCTTTGAAAAAGACGAGCTGCGGCGGCATCGACTCATATACTCCAAAATGTTCCATAAGCTCCAGCTCGGTCTGCTCCTTGAAGGATAGCAGCTCGCTCTCCTCCTCCACCGTCAACTCCATAATTCGATAGCCAATCGAAATATGGAAGCGATAGTCATCGTGATCAGGAAACCGCAGCCCTAGCTCGTTCGAGACTTCGTCTCGGAACTCTTTCAGCTTTCTGGTGTCATCAACCGCCAGCGGCAGCAGATTGACGGTCAAAGCAAGTCCGTCAGTGTTCAAGTAGTTAAACTTCATGTTAAAACCTTCCGGCACACGAACCTTTGCCCACTTCTCCCGAAAAAAGCGGTCCACTTCCTCCAATGGTGCATCCAGCGGCAAATAGTGCGACCAAAGCTCTTGTTTCCGATCCTCGTCGCAAACGCCCTGAATGATGGTCATATGGTAGCTTGATGGCGGCAGCATCGTGAATTTCTGTGAGCAGGAAAGCTTGTGGAAGTTTTCCGCCAGCTTGACCAATTTCGGGTATACCGCATGATTCGGATCAATCGGACAGATGACCGTGTTGCCCGGAAAATAACGTACAGACCCATCCTCGTGGAATTTACGGCCGACCGCCTTGGTAAATACTCGATGGGAAACCGTATTGCTTGAATTTTCTTCAAGACTAGTGCTGTTCAACCTTTCACCGCCCAAATAATCACTGCCATTCGAATGATTCATAGAAATATAATCCCCTTCCTTTTAGAATAGCTTAGGCTATTACTACAATTGTACCATCTACTTCACTGAGCCATCGACCATTCCTTTTACAAAATGCTTTTGCAGTGACAAATACAATACAGTGGCGGGAATGATCGCGAGCAATGCTGCAGCCGCTGCAGCGTTCAGGTTCGTATTGTTTTGACTGAAAAAAGATGAAATCGCCAGCGTAACAGTGCGTTTGAGAGGTGACTGCATAAAGTATAGCGAGAATGAATAATCATTCCAGATCGACACGCTGTTCATAATGATCACAGTTGCAGTAACCGGCATCATGGAGGGAAGCAGAATGCGGTAAAATACACTGAATTTGCTGCAGCCATCGATAGTTGCAGCTTCGTCAAGTGCTTTGGGAATCGTAGCGATAAAATTCGAATACAGAAAGATACAGGCCGGCAGCTTATAGGTAGTAATCAGCAGTATGATCCCCCAAAACGTGCTGACGCCTCCGAGCCCCGCCACCAAGCTGTACAAAGGAACCAATATTGTCAGCTTGGGTACCATCATGACAGCCAAAATGAAGCTAATCATGGTCAAATTGAATCGGTTTTTGACACGTGCCAGAGGATAAGCCGCCATCGCGCCGAGCAGCGCAATCAGCAGCACCGAGCATGTAGTCACAACCATGCTATTCATCATTGCTTGCAGCAGCTTGCCGCCTCCCAGAGCCAAACGGAAGTTGTCCAGAAAGAAGTAATCCGGTAAAGTCCACCGGGATGTATAATCATTCGTTTTTTTGAAGGCCATCGTGATCAGGATATAAAAAGGCACAAAATGGATAGCCATGATGATGAGCCCTACGGTATTTTTTAGAAGACCTGCATAGCCCTTCATCAATACTCCACCTCTCTCTTCCTGAAAATTTTCAGCATCACATAACTGATCGATATGACCAATACAAATGTAATGAGCCCAATCGCCGCTGCATAGCCAGCGTTCTGATTTTCAAAATAAAAGTAATTGATCAAGGAAGACATCGAATGTGATTCAAATCCCGGTCCCCCTGAGGTTAGCGAGATAACAATAGCAAATAGCTCCAGACCTCCAATCAAATTAAGCATAAAACTCGTAGTTATGGCTGGTATCAGAAGGGGCAGTGTAATATGGCGGAACCGGCTCAGACCGTTGGCTCCATCAATGGTAGCTGCCTCCTGCAGCGATTGTGGAATGCTCTGAATGCCGGCCAAATAAATGATCATTGAAGTGCCGACATACTGAAAAGCGTTGATGCCAGTAATGATCCACACAGCGCGCGAACCTTCAGCCATCCAGTCCACTGGCTCAAAGCCAAGTGCCGCGAGCATATCATTAATCGCCCCTCCATCATACTGGACAAGGAAATACCAGATATAGCCCATAATCAGCTGAGCCACGATGACCGGCATGTAGACGATGGTACGCACCAGTATCCGACTTCGAAACTTCATATTGAGCAGCAGCGCATACAAAATTCCGAAAAAGTTTTGCAGAATCGCGCTTCCGAAACCATATATAAGCGTATTCAACAGCGATTTTGTAAAGCGTACATCTGTCATCAGCTTACTGTAATTATCAAGACCTATATAGCTATACTTTTGCGAATAGCCGTTCCAGTTTGTGAATGAAATTTGAATGCCCGAGACAAGGGGGTAGGCCACGAACAGCAAAAACAAACATAAAGCAGGCGCATACATCAAGGATAACCCCTTGTCTGAGTTAATCATTATTGCTATTTTCCGTCTCATTGCGCTCTCTCCTCGAAGAAATTACGGTCGTGCTCCACCGTTATTTTTGCGAACGGAGTTTTTTATAATCATCGTTCATCATCCGCGAGGATTCCTCCACTGTCATATCACCAGTCAGCAGCGCAGGTCCGATTATCTTTAATGTGCTCCACATGCCGTTGGGCAAATATTCCCGGTCGAAAACCGGAATCGTCCGCAGGCCTCCGTATTTAGTAAAGTCTGCGGTCAAGCCGCCCAAATCATATTTGACGTTCTTAAGTCCGGCAGGCATCCCTGTAGCTGCAGCCACTTTAGCGATATTGTCGCTTTTAGCCATATAACTCAAGAGCAGCAGCGCTGCATCTATGTTTTTCGATTTATTCCATACGCCAAACGCTTCCCGTTCTCCGCCGTTCAGGATCGGTTCATCTCCTTTGTAAAAGGCGGGCACAGGCATCATCCCAACCTGTGCATCAGGATTGATCTTCATCGCTTCGGCAACAATAGCATTGTTTTCAAACAAGAAAGCCGCTTTACCGGTGGCAATCTTCTCAGCCGCGCTTAACGGGTCGGCTGTTACGACATCCTTGTTCAAGTAGCCTTCCTTCTTTAAATTTACCAGCTGCTGCGAGACCATATTCCACCCGCTCCAGTCAAAAGTGCCGTCTTTCAGTGAATCTCCGTAATTATGTGATTTATCCGATACAAGAACGGTTGGAGCCAGCTTATTGAAAAAGCCTGCCAGTTTTGTCGTGTCTTTGCCCCCGATGTGGATCGGAGTGATGTTGGCGTTTTTGATCACCTTGCAGGCTGCCATCAGCTCTTCCCATGTCTTCGGAATCTCCAGGTTCAAATCCTTAAGTACCTTTTTGTTGTACACGATACCGGATTGGTCGATATTTAACGGCAGCACATAAACATTTCCTTTTTTATCGGAAATGGTCGGTTTGATCGTATCCGTAAGGTTGCCAAACCATGGCTGATCGTTGAGAGGACGCAAATATTCGCTGTACCGATTCACGGACCAGCCATGCGTTGCAAACAGGTCCGGCAGATCATTGGAAGCCATCTTAGCCTTCATCAGCTGCTCATAGTCCTTTCCCTGTGTGCTGAAATCGACCTGAATGCCTGGATTTTCCTTTGTAAATCCGTCTATTATCGTCTGAATTGCATCAAACGTCGTACCTGTTGCGTTAGTCATCATCGTAAGCTTGACCGCCTTTGCCTCCTTCGTCGGAAGCGTGCCTGTGTTTGCTCCGTTACTCGCTCCCACTGACGTATTGCTGTTTCCACCGTTCGAGCATCCTGTTGCCATGATCAGTGCCGATAGGCCGATTGTACAAAGCTTCGTCATTTTTTTCATGAATCGTTTTATCCCCTTCATCGGTTAATTGGTGTGTCACATCGTCAGTATAACGGAATAAAACGGTCTCAAATCAGCTCAAAACTACACTAACCGTGCTGCTTTCTATGATACTGCTTTTTAGAGTCAGGGTTGATCGTTCTGAAGGAAGGAAGATCCTTGAGCATGTCGAATACGTTGTCTCAAGAAGAATCTCATCAGGACAAGAAAGGTTGATTCACTCATGAAAGGCTTCGGGATCAAACTGTATCGGCCGCTTAATAAGAAGCTTGTCCTTATTTTCATGATCAGTACACTGCTGCCGATGTTGCTAACCACCTATATAGTCGCACGAGTTTATATCGATAAGAACAGCAACGATACAGGAATTCTGATTGACAACACACTGATCTCTCTGTCCAAGAGCTTGTCCAGCTACCTCAACGAGTTGGACCAACTTACGCTTATTCCTTACTATAACGATGATTTTATTTATGCGCTCAAGGTCAAGGCCTCCGAATCTTACGAAAGCATGAGCAAATACCAGGTCCTAAGCATCACTAATATGTTGGATTCGCAGCTAAGGTTTGTTAGGAATACACGCAAGGATATTATGAGTACCCTGATCGTTTCGGACAACAAGCCATTGTTTTATTCGACCAACAACCCGCTAAATGATGTGGCGCCTGATTATGAGTTTTCTGAAACAGATTGGTACCGCAAAGCTCTGCTCGCAGGCGGAAACGCTGTTTTCATTAATCCACACAAGCAGGACTATTTTACTCGCACTAAAAATGAAACGGTGTTCTCTGTTGCACGCACGATCCGGGAAATCCCATCCCAACGACCAATCAGCGTCATTATCGCCGATGCTAATACCGTTGTTTTACAAAAAATGTTTCAGGACATCGATTTCCATGTCCCTTCCTATATCGCACTCCTAGATGAGGAACGTAATTTCGTTTATTCAAATCACGAGATATCTCCGGCGTTGTTCAGGCCGATGCCCGAAAATCGTTCCGTTATACGCGATGGCAGCAATTCCTATCTGGTGATAAGAAGAACGGTGGCCCCGTACAACTGGGAGCTGGTCGTGCTTCTCTCCTACAAGCATCTGGAGCAAAAGACATTATGGATCTACCTGAACTCCGCTCTGCTCTATATCGTTTGTCTTGTCGTTGCTTTCTTGTTCTATCAAGTACTATCTCGTAAAGTGATGGGGCCAGTCAAGGAGATCATTAAGGCGATGCGCAAGGTCGAGCAAGGTGATTTTACAGCCCGCTACCATTCCCATACGAAAGACGAATTCGATGTGATCGGGCAATCACTCAATTCCATGATCGATGAGTTGAAGCAGAAAATCGAGATGGAATACGTGCTGGTGCTGAAGCAGCGCAATTCCGAGTACAAAGCGCTTCAGTCGCAGATCCAGCCGCATTTTTTATTCAACATGCTAAACGGTTTTGTCGCACTTAACCAACTAGGTGAGCGAGAACTGCTGGAAACATCGATTATCGATCTTACTCTGCTGCTGCGGTATATCTTGAATCACCCGGATATGACTACTCTCGAGGAAGAACTGCAGCTTATACAAAAATATGGTTCCCTCCAGCAGCTGCGCTTCGGACAACGCCTACAGGTCCACGTATCGTACGAAGATAGCGTGCGTTCTTACAAGGTGCCCAAGCTGCTGCTCCAGCCCTTGGTTGAGAATGCAATCATCCACGGAATCGAACCCATGAACGCTCCTTGCAGTCTGGTGATTGCAGCCGATATGCTGGTTGAGAATGATATCATATATGTGCATATCCGTATCGAGGATGACGGCACCGGCTTCGACCCGGAGTTTCCGGAAGAACACGGCAAGATTGGCCTGACCAATACCATTGAACGGTTGCGGCTGTGCTTTCCTGACAGTCTGTTTCAGCTGAAGAGCTCTATTGGTGAAGGAACGCGAATTACTATCATGATACCGGAGGGCAATTTCCATGAAAATCCTAATAGCGGATGATGAGCATCTGATTCGGCTGTCAATCCGGCATAACCTGGAGAAACTGAATATTCCTGCGCAAAGTATTCACGAAGCAACTGATGGCTACGAGCTTCTTCGCGAGTTGGAACGACTGCAGCCCGATGTTGCTTTTGTCGATATCAAAATGCCTTTGCTTGGCGGTTTGGAAGCCATCGAGCAAGGCAAGCTCGTCTCACCTTACACGGAGTTCATCATTCTGACCGGATTCTCCGAATTTGACTATGCCCGGAAGGCAATAGCTCTTCGGATCAACGAATATTTGCTGAAGCCAGCCAGTCTTGACCAGCTGAAAGCGGTAATCCACAACATTATGGAGCTTCTTGAACGCAAAGCTGAGGAAAGAAACCGGCTGTTCACCCTGCAGATCGCTGAAATCATTGCTGCAACGAAGCCTGCAGAGGATAACCGTTTACCACTGGAAGGAATGAATTGCAAGCTGGTTGCCGTATGTTTTGACGGTTTGAAAGAAACGAATCGTTTGAGAGCCGAAGCATGGCTAGATCGAGCCAGAAGCTGCGCCAAGCCATACATGAGCCAACATTTTCACATGACCATCGTGAAGCCGCGCGATAATGAATGGATTCTTGTGCTCGGCATCGAGAAGACTTGGGAAGCCGGCAATGAGAAACTGTTATCTTGCCTGTCGGAGATCCGACACATGACGGCAGCCTGGCGCAAGGAGCAGGGTGACAATCTAACCCTGATTACGAGCAACACCATCCCCTTCAGGTTATTCTTATCCACATATGGGGAGCTTCTGCAGATGACCTGCCTGAGAGCTTTACTCGGTATTTCTGTTGATTATTCCCAGTCGTTTCTAAAAGCAGTTATTCAGGATAAACCTTATTATCTCACTGTTTGCACTTTACTTGTCGAATTGGCAAGGTATCAGGAACTTCAAAGCCCTATTGAATTCGGCAGCGCGATCGAGCGGCTCATCCCTCTTGTAGAAGATCAACGGCTGCATGAAAACATTCGAGTCATTTCCGCCATGGGATTGTTTTTACGTTGTTCCATTGGGCTGTCTGTGGAAGCTGATGGCGGGTATTCTAGTTTGAAAAGTGAGCTGTTGGACTATAGCAAACGTTTAATAGGTTCCCAAACGGATCGGAGTCAAATCATTCGGTCTATCGTCACTTACGCCAATTCCCATTACGCAGATGAAATAAGCGTCGCCAAGGTGGCTGACCTGTTCGATATCAGCCCCAATTATTTAAGCACATTATTTCATAAAGAAACGGGAAATCGATTTGTTGAGTATATAGCGGAGTTGAGGATGAAGGAGGCGCGAAAACTGCTTCTGGAGACTGATTTATCCATACATGAGATTACTAGGAAAGTCGGACTTTATAGCACAAGCCATTTCAGTAAACTGTTCACCAAATATTACAGTGTCTCCCCCCAAGAATATAAAAAAAATGCGGCCTCTAATCGTTCGCAGCCCCCTGCTTTACCTGAGTAAATTTGTCTTTATGATCGAATATCTTCAGATCGAAGCCCTTTCGAGGAAGAGACATTCGTGTCTAAGTTGTAGCTTTTTTTGCTATATCAGACTTCTTCAGCTCCGCTGAAAACTTATCAAGTCTGATATTATAAAATAAGGCTGTCGGTCGATCCGACAGCCGGTTATAATACCTTCTCATAGTAGATAATCTCCATCTCTTTATACAGCCTTCGATTTATTTCTATATATCCATTTCGCTCGAATAATTTTTGGGCCGGCAACTGTTTGACGGTTGTATCTAGAATGAGTTTTTGGTAGCCTTTATCTTTTGCCGAGCTCTCTAAAGCCGTTAAAATCAACTGACCTATTCCTCTTTTCTGATAGTTCTGATCAATTCTAATTCTCTTTATTTCTGCTGTTTCACTATCATACTTTCTATAAGCGCCCATGCTAACTATTCGATCATTAATTAATCCAACTATAAATTCTCCGTTATTATTCAGGTAAATCTCCTCGATTCGCTCCATGTCTTTATCTAAACCGGGGTTCCCTATACTTGCACTAAATTGAATTAGTCCTTCCACGTGCAGCTTCATAACAAATTCATGATCGCTTGGTTGATACTGTCTGATTCGTATAGACATTTTATTTTCCCTTTCAATATAGCCTAAATTTCTTTCTCTTAAAGCATTGTGGTAAATCTGTCGAGACGGTAATCCTCTATTAATTCTATATTTTTTTTGTGTTTTACATATGTTTTGATTTGTTCCTTAATATTAGGAATCAGCAAAATCGAATCCAACTCTTCTAATGCGATCCATTTTACTGCAGATTGATTAGGGTCTGGATGCTGAGGCATTTGAGGCTTTGAATGATCCTTTAACGTACATTCGAATATTAAATGAATTCCATGTTTATCAGTCGGAAGGTATTCACCTGATTGTTTGTGCGGAGCAAATTCATACACTAATGCTAACGGTCCAACTTCAACTTCTGCGGTAGTTTCTTCGTACACCTCTCTGATTACTCCATCAATAACGGTCTCACCCGGCTCTGCACCTCCACCAGGAAGATTATAATGGATTCCATTGTCTTCATATTCTACAAGCAAGATTGAATTATCTTTTATAATTAGCGCTGTTGGTCTTATTCTAATATGTGACAAAGTATCGCCTCCACTTATTGTCGTATTATTTATACTTATATAGAGCATTGAAGCAGTGTTCTTATTGTAAAATTCAATAAATCCCACAATATACCTGCACTCAAGCTCATTTTCTACTCAAAAAAAAATTAAAACATAACAAAAAGGACAACACCCTGAAGAGGTAATTGTCCCGATGCTACAAGTGAAACGAATGGTTCCTTGCTGCCATCACACAGCAGAACAAATTTATTGCTGTCCGTGCTTGAAATTTCATGCACCGGACATTGTTCATCGTCAGTGACCTTATCATACAGCCCCTAGATACCCATGTGAATATATATAACGTTCATATTGTTTGAAAGTCCAAAATATGTCTCATTCTTTGTTTTATAAACGATAAATGTTATATTAGGTAACGTGAAGACCCTTTCAACTTGACAATTATACTTTTTCAGCATAAGGAGTTGGCTGTTCATGGATATTACCGTACAAGAAGCACTACAGATTTATCCATTGTCAGAAGGTAAACTTGTGGCAGGAGCTCAAGGCGTATCACGGGTTATCAGCGCATTAAATTTGATGGAAGCACCCGACATTTACAATTCGATGAATGAAGGAGCGCTGCTCTTAACAACGGGATATGCAATCAAGGAATCCTCCGAAAGTTTTGTTCACTTATTGCAAAACCTGAATGCATGCGGTTCTTCAGGACTCGGAATCAAATTGGGTCGTTACGGGAAGAAAATCCCGAATATCGTAATAGAAGAAGCCGACAGGCTCCAGTTTCCACTTATCGAGCTTCCCTCTGAAATTACCTTCTCCGAACAAATCACTGCTCTTTTTCATACTCAATTCGAGAGAAATAAGAAATTGAACCAAGTTCTGGATATGCAGAAGCGGCTTGTTGATTTCGCTATGCAAGCCAATGATAACTCCGATTATTTTGTGGAACTTTCCGAAATACTCCAGTGTCAGTTCGCTGTTATTGATTCTTGGGGTAAAATGCTCTACAACTCAACCGGCTGCAAAGAACAAGAACTGTTAAGAAACTGGCCCTGGGAGCCGGATTATAAGTTAAGCCGAATTCAAGATAACATGATATACCGCATTCCTTTATTGAAAAGCGGCAAATGTCTCGGTTATTTTCTGGTCATGTCTGCAAGCTTGTCTGATGGAAGTTCAGATAAGGGCGTTTATCATCAGGCCGCTGTCATTCTCTCCTACCATTTGGAAGACATTCAGAATTACGAGTCTTTGGCGGCAGATCAACGGCTCGGGAACGCGATTGAACGATATCTTCAGCAGCAAATTTCACAGGAGGAAGTGATTGATCAAGCCATTACGTTTCGGGGTAACATCTGGAAAGGCGCTTATCTATGTATCTTAACACCTGTTCATTCCGGATCTGGTGATCCAGCCTGGAAGAAATCTGTCCTAAGAAGCATTCATGAGAGCATGAAGAATTATCAGAAAATGGCAGCCTGCGAATCGCATCATCTGTTTGTACATAATAAACTGCTGTCCTTATTTTCATTACCTGAGAAAAACAGTGCTGACTTAACCTACATCGAGCAGCTTACTGGCAGCTATGCGCAGCTGCTTGGTCTCCTAATGGACAACCCGCAGCAATCCTTTGTCAGTTCCATCAAACATCGGTTGGAATCGCTCATGGATGGATATGAGCAATGCGTGGAAGCTCAGCGAATAAGCGAGCAATTGTCTTTGGACTCGGCCATTATCTCCTTTCCCGATCTGGAATTTTTTTATATACTCCGGCATATTCCTGTTCAGGTGATGACGAAGTACACCGATAGCCTTCTGTATCCTTTGCTGCAAAAGGATGAGGACTATATGGCTGAAATGCTTCGAACTCTTGATGCTTACTTTATTAACAACGGACTAATTAACGATACGGCCAAGGAGCTTTACATTCATCGCAACACCGTATTATACCGCATGGAGAAAATCGGAGAGCTGCTGAAGATCGACCTCAAAAAACCGAATGATCTCCTAAAAATAAAATTAGCGTTAATGTTCAGACGCCTCCTTAAATAAGGTGTCTATAGCCTAATGAAAGCAAAAGAGAGGCTGCTGCGAGGCAAGCTTCTCTTACATTTCCAGCTTATGATTTTGCGCGTCAGAACATGGTTTGAAAAGCCGGCCAACTCATCTTTTAAACAAATTCTCCTGGATGCCGTCTTTTTAACTCAGGTATAGCGTCTTCGCGTCCTGTTGCCTCAAGCCGATTAACATATTCTTTAAGGAAACCTTTGGCATGGTAAGGTCCTCCCTCCTTCATTACCGTCCATAATGGATCCACATCGAATTTCATAGTATTCATCATATCATCATGCCATTCATTCAATAAATAAACCGCCTCTTTGCATATATCGCGTTGTTCCAGTGCCAGATCCTGCTGTTCATGGGGATCATTCTGAAGATTAAACAGCATTTCCTTGTTAAACAAATGATAGCCGTCATGATAGGTACGGATATATAAGTAGTCTCCAAACCGGATACTTCGCTGGCATACATGAGCACATTGAGAGATTACTAAATAATCTCTGCTGCTTGGTTCCCCATTTTGTATAACACTAGCATAGCTTTTTCCATCCCAGCTCTTCATCGGCTCTTTTTCTAATAATTCGGCAAGGGTTGGATTTAGATCCAGATGATAATGCAGTCCCTCATCCACAGCTTTCTTCGTTCTGCCAGGCCAACGAATAATCATAGGAATACGGCATGTTCCTTGATCAGCTGTTCCATGCTCCCCATAGATGCCCAGCTCACCCTGATTTTCACCATGATCCGCGGTTATGATAACGATTAAATCCTCCATTACTCCCTGTTCTTCCAATGCTTGAAACACTCTGCCTATATTTTCGTCCATAAATTTAATGCCTGTGTCGTATCCGTCAATCATTCTTCGCAATGATGCCCGATCGTTGATTTCTCCTGGATGCCGCGGGTATTGAGGAGAAGTGCTGCTGTTGTACATATTGATTTCACTTGCGCTATGCGGCCCGACCTTCTTCATATGTTTTTCTAATACATCATCACTAATCCAATCCGGCAGCGGGTCGTTTTCAAACGGATTGCCAAATTCGAGCGGTGCTCGATAAGGAGTATGCGGGTCCCAATAATTTACATACAAAAACCAGTCGTCTTTCGCAGCATTGTTCTTTACCCAATCTATCACGGTTGGTGTTACTTCCTCAGACGATTCCATACCGCTCTTACCTGTATTATGGATTTCGTTAAATCCTGCATAAAAGGTCCACGCAGAATGGCGTTCACCGAACGGACTGATGAGTGAAGTACGCAATCCCGCTGAACGCAGCAAAGCAGGTAAACTTTCATGCGCTAATGTATCTTTGAATTGACGGTCTTGACCTTCATGGCGAACGTCAGCAGCCGTTCCTCCATGTCCGACAACGCCGTTATGGATACCGAATCTGCCTGTCATCAAGGCTGTTCTGGAAGGAAAACAAGGAGCATCCGACGTGTAATAATTGGTGAAGCGGATTCCTTCCTCAGCAATTTTATCAATGTTCGGGGATGTATTGCGATGGTAGCCATAACATCCCAAATGATCCGGGCGTGTTGAATCTAAATCCAACAACAAGATTCTCATATTCGAAGCAGCTCCCTTAACTGGTAATTTTACATCATAATAGTTCGAACAGTGTCAATCATCAACTAACAGGTACTTGAAACCGATCCCCTGTCTTATGTATCCACTCCACTAATTGCTCCTGCAGCTCTTTTCTTTTACTTGCATAGACTCCTTGAGGATTATGGGCTTGATTAACCAGTTCATAGGGATCTTCCTTTAAGTTGAACAACATCCATGAGCATCCTTCAAAGCAAACATATTTCCAGCCATCCTTGGTTACAATACCGCGCCATGGCTTATCCACATTCCCGCGTGCGGTCGGACTTTGCAGAAAGGCACTGTCCGGCTGTTCCCCGACATCACGAGAAGAAAGGCGATGCCCAGAGAAATCGGTTCCCTCCATCCATCCCGGCTTGTCGATTCCGCATAAACCCAAAGTTGTGGGAGCTATGTCCACATGATTCATCATGGCTTGCGACTTCCCTGTTTTTCGGCCATTGTAGAAAGCGGTTTCCCCACTAATTATGAATGGAACCCGAATCGATTCCTCATAGGGAAGTGTCTTCAAATATTGGCCATGGGAACCGTGCATATCTCCGTGATCACTAAAAAATACAATATGGGTATTGTCTGCCAGGCCGCATTCAGACAAGGTTCGGCGAATTTTACCGACATTCCAATCCAAATTTTCGATCATCGCGTAGTAACCGGATAGATCAAGCCGAGCTTTTTCCTGCACCTTGGGAATGGCCGGGACATTCGTACGCAATTGAACATTGGCAGGAATATGCCGCTTTCTGGTCTCCTCCGGGGATATATAGGGATTATGCGGAGGCTGCACGGAAAGGACTGCGAAGAACGGCTCTCCGCTGCCTTCCTTCTGCTTTTGCCCCATGTCCTCTAAGTATACAGTAAATAGGTTGGTTAATTCATCTGTTTCATAGCCCGGAAGACGATAATGGAATGCACTCTCTCCTTCGCCTCCGTGCACCCAGCAATCCCACTGGCTGTTATTGTTTTCATAGCCAACCCATTGCTTGAATCCACCTCTTCGGTCGGGAGGGATAATATGATGTGAGGCCCTGCCTAGCTTTTCCTGATATCCATCCAAATGCCATTTACCGAAATAGGCAGTATGATACCCGTGATCATTGAACTCGTTAGCAATCGTACGTTGTTCAGGCGGCAATTGGTATTCATGTCCTGGAACACAGTTATGCGGATAACGGCTGGTTAACATGGAGCCCCTGAACGGGCAGCATAACGGAAATCCGGATACGGCATTAACAAAATTGACTCCCATTGCCGCCAAATTATCGATATTGGGAGTCGATACGTTCGGATCACCGTTGCAGCCAAGCGCCTGGGCACGATGCTGGTCTCCTAATATCCATATTACGTTCGATTTCACGGAAGATTCTTTACTCCGGTTCAAATGAATCCCTCCTCATTGTAGAGCCAGTATGCGGCCGGCTTACCCTTTCAATCCTGTCGTAGCGATACCTTGCACAATATATTTCTGGAAAACCATAAAAATAACAAATTGTGGAATCAAAGTCAGAGTTGACATCGCGAGCAGCGGTCCCCACTCTGTTTTTGTCGACGGATCGGAAAACAGCCTCAAGCCCAGCGCGATCGTGTACAGCTTTGGATCATTTAAGTAGATCAACGGTGCGAAAAAGTCGTCCCACGTCCACAGGAATGAGAATATCGCTACTGTTGTAAGTGCCGGCATGCACAGAGGGAGCACAATCCTCCGCCAAACCCCAAATGTCGTGCACCCGTCAATAACGGCTGCTTCATCAAGCTCACGTGGGATTCCACGGTAAAACTGAACCATCAGGAAAATAAAGAATGGAGTCCCGCCGATAAAGGAAGGGACGATCAATGGATAATAGGTATTCACCCAGCCAATTTTTTGGAACAAGATGTATTGCGGAATTAACGTGACCTGTCCTGGCAGCATCATAGTTACAAGCAAGCAGGAGAAGAGTATGGAACGAAACTTGAACTGCAATCGGGCAAAACCAAATCCGACAAGACTTGCCGAAAGCAAGCAGCCCAGCATGACACTCAGCGTTACAAACGTGGAATTCAGAAAAAACGTCGAGAAGCTGATTCTTCCAGCACCTCTCCAACCAACTAAATAATTGTCCCACTGCAGCCGGCTCGGAATCAGGGAAGCCACATTCGTAAATATTTCCGAGCCAGGCTTAAGCGAACTGGCCAGCATCCACAAAATCGGATATATCATTAAAAAGCCGCAAACGATTACAAACAAATGATAGATAGCGCTTCCGGCATTTGCTTTCATTGATCTGTTTATCTCCCCTTTAAGATTCATAATGAGCCCATTTCCGGGATGACCTGAAGATAAGCGCCGTGCAGCTAGCCATCATCGCAAGAAGCACCCATGCCATAGCCGATGCATATCCCATTTTATGATGAGTGAAAGCCTGATCGTATAAATACAAGGCATAAAATAAAGTTTCATCCAACGGACCTCCGCCAGTAATCAAATACGCTTGGGAAAAGGTGAGAAAAGCATGAATCGTTTGCATCACCAAATTGAATAGCAGCACTGGCGTGAGCATGGGCAGAGTAACGGATAGGAATCTTTTCAGACCATTGGCTCCGTCGACGGAAGCCGCCTCATACAAATCTTTAGGAATCGCTTTTAATCCCGACAAAAAAATGAGCATGGGCGCTCCGAATTGCCACATTACTTGCAAAATTATGACCGATAAGGAGTGATCGGGACTGAATATCCAATCCACCGGCTCCATTCCAACCTTAGCGGTAAACCAGTTAACTACACCATCCAAGCTGAATAACTGTCTCCACATGACGGCCACGGCTACACTTCCTCCAAGAATTGAAGGAATATAATACACGGTTGCGTACAAATTCGTCGCTTTGCGCTTGCTATTAAAGAGTAATGCAAGGAGCAGAGCTGCCCCCAGCTTAAGAGGCACAGAAACTAAGACGAACCACAATGTTACCTGCAAAGACTTCCAAAAGCGTGAATCTTCCATCATATTTCCGTAATTCCCCAATCCGATCCAACGAGCCGGAGATAATAAATCGTAATCTGTGAAGGAAAGATACAACGAAGCGATCATCGGACCGATAATAAATCCCAAAAATCCTATCAACCATGGGGATATGAACAGGTAGCCCGCAACGTTTCGTTTAATTTCACCTCTGCTCATTTAGCGAACTCACTCCCTTTCAGCCATCCTGATGTATGTTTTACTTGGCGAATATTTTTTTGACACCTTCACGAAGCTGTTTGGCAAAGCCCTCTGGAGTCGTTTTTTCGAAAATCAGCTGCTCATTCAATTTATCCCACAAGGACGTCACTTCCGAATAGCCTGCTGGTTCAGCCGTATACAGGGGCGCAGCATAAGGCTCCACTGTTTTTGAATAGTCAATAATTTTTTTCACGGATTCATCCAATTTAGGATAAATGATATCCATCAATTCTTTATGAATGGGAGTGCCCCGGATACCAAGCAAAATTAGATTGGCTTCTTCACTTCTTGTGAAAAAATCGATGAATTGGGCAGCCGCTTTGGCCTTCTCCGGACTCGTTTCTTTCGTTACAGCGAGCATCACGCTTGGCTTGAAGTATAGTGCTTTCTGTCCGCCTGGCGTCGTCGGCAGCACGGTCAATTCCAGCTTGCGGCCGCTTAGCTCTTGGATCGCTTGCGTTTGAGCATCATACATGAAGTCAATCGGAGATTTATTTTTTACAATAAGCTTATCTTCATTTTTTTTGATGGAAACGGTAATATTAGCCGGCGGGCTTACTCCATCCTTACGCAGCGGAGCCCAGTAGTTCAAGAAATCGATCAATACTTGATCATCAAATCCGAGACCGTTGTTTTCCTTGTTGTAGAACCATAATCCCCTTTCTCTCAAATAATGATAAAACCCAAGCATTCCGTCCAGGGGCATTACGTAATAATCTTTGCCCAACTTCTCTTTTAACTGCCGGGATGTAGACGCTAGTTGTTCCCAGGTGTATCCAGGCTCTAATGGTTTAACCCCGGCTTTCTCAAACATCGCAGGATCGTAGATCATGGCAGGTGAATTCGTTCCTACTGGCAATGCAAACGTTTGATTGTTCACTTTTCCTCCTGAAACCAGCATCGGATTGACATTTTTCAAATTAATAACATCCTGCTGAATAAACGGATCCAAAGGCTGAAGCAAGTCTCGGGATACCCATTCGTTAATTCTCGTCAAATCCATCTGCATCAGCTCTGGCAGGTTTCTCCCCGCCGCTTGCACGGCCAGCTTTTCCCAGAACGCATTAACATCGGCATATTGAGCGTTGATTTTTATATTCGGATTTTTTTGCTGAAACAGATCGATAATTTTTTGATACCGCTCGTTATGAACCGTTGTCCCCCACCACGCAAATGTAATTTCCACAGCTTTATTAGGACTTGTGTTCTTGGTCTCTTTCGAATCCACCGTATTAGTCCCGGAGCATGCCGAAAGTACAGTCATTGCTAATAGCCATACACTTAACAAAATACCTGCATTTCTTCTCAACCGATTTGAGGCTGATTTCATTTTTAAATCCCTCCCTTTCTGCTTTGCATTCAATATCTATTTCAGTATAGGCATCTCTTTTCGCGGACAATAGGCATTCACGTTCATATTTCGTATCATTGTTTCAAACGTTTTCATCGATCCCGGTAAAAAGGTATCAATTATTCAGATTATAGGGTCTTAACGTTGGAATCATCTTGATACATCTAACCTCTCTTAAGAAAATAAGCTATACTAAACTTGTTGCACCGATTTGTTTGAAGAATGAAGTGCAAATGCGTTACAGCAGCATAGGACGTTTAACAAAAAAGGTGTGATTCTATGTATAAGCTTGTGATTGTGGATGATGAAATCGAAATTCGCAGCGGCATTGCTCAATATTTCCCTTGGCATGATCTTGGCTTTGAGGTTGCTTATCATTGTGAAAACGGCCTCATCGCTCTGGACTACATATTGAATCATGAAGTGGATGTTGTGTTGAGCGACATTAAGATGCCTGTTATGAATGGTATTGAGCTTGCCCAAAGTATACATCAGCGTAGGCTGAACATAAAAACAGTTTTTCTAAGCGGTTATAAGGATTTTGAATACGCCAAGCAAGCACTCATATACGGAGTGAAAAATTATATCGTCAAGCCGACCATATACAAAGAACTGTATGACGTGTTTACCTTATTAAAAATAGAGCTCGACGAGGATAAGCTTCCCCTTCCAGAGGCAACAAACACTACTGAAGCACCCAGCTTTAATGAAAAGGTTATTCAAACCATTCACGATTACGTGCAGCAAAACTATCGAAATGCATGCCTCGAGGATGCTGCCCGGTTGATTTATATGAATCCCCATTATGTTAGTACCTACTTTAAGGAGAAGTCAGGCGAATATTTCTCGGAATACGTGCTGAGGGTAAAAATGAATAAGGCTGCCGAACTGCTAATGGACATCAACTTTAAAACCTACGAAGTAAGTGAAATGATCGGATACAGCAATACGAAAAACTTCGCCAGGGCGTTCAAGCAATATTTCGGTAAAACCCCGCGAGAATATAGAAACCGCTAAGGAGCCCTATTCGATGCCCAGAAAATTTTTCATCAAAAACTTAGCGTTGTTCCTCATCCCGATGATTATTCCGTTGTTGATCATTGGGTCGTTATCCTTTCTCATAACACAGCGTTATGTGAACAATGAAATTACAAGAAACAGCTCTAACTTATTTTTGCAAATAGACAGAAGCATCCAGCTCATTTTTTACCAGCTTGACTCTTTGTTCTTGAGCTTCAGCAATCCAAGTGTCATATACTCGCTTAAAGATGTGCTGCGTACCCAATCCATCACCTATGAGCAAAATCAGATGATGAATTCGCTCAAGATGTCCATCAACACCCCAGCCAATTCTCAACCCTACATCGAATCCATTTACGTGTATATAGAAAATCAAAACGGTTATTTCTTGACATCATCACTGGAAGGTTTAGTGAACCTGAAAGACTACTACGATAAGGACTGGTTTGAGAGCTACATGCGGAACAAAAATAATAAAGGGATTTTTGCCGAGTCCAGACTAATAACCCGCAGTTCTTTTGAAAAACCAATCCCAATTACAACCATCTACAAACCGCTGATCTCGACAACGCGCAGCCAACCTGACGGTGTCATCGCGCTTAATATTTACACTCAATATATCGAAAACCAATTAAAAAATATTGACACCCTTCCCGATCAAAGTCTGCTTATTGCCGATGAACTGAATACAATTATTTTCAAAAATTACGATCTTCCCTATTTGCAGGATCTCGATTTGACTAAATTCAATGATCACTCCGGCACGGCTCTAGCGTTGAAGCTCAAGGGTGAAGCATACTCCGCTTTTCGGCTGCTGTCACCGAACAACGGTTGGAATTATATATCGATCACTCCGGATAAATCGTTGTTTGCCATTCCTTCACAGCTAAGAAAGCTGACTTTTTGGTCACTTGGACTATGTTTTCTACTGGGATTCATCTTGGCTTACTATATTACTACCAAAAATGTGCGGCATATTAGAACGATCTTCTCAATCATCAAATCTGCTGAAAATAATACACCGCAGTCTGAGCTGGCTCTTACCGCCAAAAAAGACGAGTATGGCTATATAATCAACAATATCGTGCAATCCTTCATCCTGCAAAATCAATTAAATCTGCAGCTAACTGAGAAAAAATATTTGCTCAAATCTGCAGAACTGCTAGCTCTGCAATATCAGATGAATCCACATTTTTTGTTCAATACACTGGAGACTATCTATTGGAAAACATTGAGACTGACCGGACAGCCCAATGAAGTCAATTTCATGCTTGAAAACTTATCCAAGGTTCTACACTATGCGCTGGATCGGCCTCAAGAAATTGTCACCATTGAAAAAGAAATCAATTATACCAAAAGCTACATCGACATCCAGCAGATCAGATACCCGAACAAATTCAAAGTCAACTGGGAGTTTAACGATGAAGACGTCAAAGCGTTCAGCATTATTAAGATGTCGCTGCAGCCGCTTATAGAAAATAGCATCTACCATGGGATCAAAGAAAAGGAAGGAATGGGCTGTATCAAAATCAAGGTGCTGCGTTGCCATCCCTCCTGTATGAGGATTACGGTGACAGATAACGGGGTAGGTATGAACAAAGAACATCTGGAGAGAATTAGTGAGCATTTCCGTCAAAATACTGAGATTCATGACCATATCGGATTATTTAATACGAATAAACGGATGACTCTTACATACGGGGAAGCATACGGCATTCAAATTCGCAGCAAGCCAGGATTTGGAACTGTTATCGACCTGAATATCCCTATTTAGCTCAACAGAGACAGCCGCATAGCCATGAAATCATCTATTTAGTTGTGGCTGCTCTCTTTTGCTTTCCTTATCACGGATTCAATAAATGGAGCTTTCGCCTTCGTATATGCAGCTCTATCATTCTTATAAACAAGTTCAAGTTCTTTCTTTAAAACGTTATATTCCCTCAATAAATCAGGGTGATTAATTAAATAGTCTCTAAATAATAAGTTGGAATTCCAATTATCCGCTTTGTGCTCGTATATATGTAAATGATGAGTTCCTGCACGCCACTGCCCCTTTCGAAAAAACCTTCTTTCAGGAAAATGGGGATGATCAACAAACTCATAGCCGATCGTTTTTAATTGTTCATAATGCAGCTTAGTCAAGTCTTGCAAGTTATTTATTCCAACCATCATGTCAATTACAGGCTTGGCTGCCAGTCCAGGAATAGCTGTGCTTCCAATATGCTCTATTCCTTGAATCAAGTCCTTCAGGAGCTGGACTATTTTTACCTTTTCAACATTATACTCAGTAACCCACTCCGGATTGTATTCGCAAACAACAACTTCTTCCATTAGCAGCTCAACCCTTTCAGTTATGATATAAACCACTTAGGCTTTATCAGTTCAAAATAATTATGATCTTCTAGCACCCTATCAATCTTATCCATCATAATAGCGGTCTCTTCAGGCTTTACTTTAATTAT
This sequence comes from Paenibacillus radicis (ex Xue et al. 2023), assembly GCF_024722015.1. GTDB lineage: Bacteria > Bacillota > Bacilli > Paenibacillales > NBRC-103111 > Paenibacillus_S. The sequence goes on from NZ_JANQBD010000002.1 coordinate 409,344, forward strand.
CCATACAACAGATGAAATGATACACATCGCAAGATAGAGTGAATATAGCTTCCAGAATAATTCAGTTGGATCTTGATTACCATGATACCCCATAATCTGACCCATCGAAAAAGGAAGGCTAACTTCCGCACTAAACATGCCTACTTTTAGAAACTCATGTACCGGATCGCCCCAATCATATCTATTAAAATCAATAACTCCGGACAACTCTTTATCTTTAATAATAAGATTTGCTACATGAAAATCATCGTGCTGAAATAGATTGGGCCTATTTTTCATAAGCTGAAGGTTATCTTCAATAAAAGACATTACTTTAAAATCATTCTTAACCTTCACATCAATATTGGAATACTCCTCGATATATCATGCTTCCCATCTGAATAGGCCGTGAGCATTTCACCTTATATTCCTTCATTTTCATTAAGGCTTCGTATTCGAATTGCTTTTCTCCGTAATGTTTAAAATCAAAGGACCTGAGAAGATACGATTGATTGTTTTTAGTAACTCTATACTTTTTATCGCTTGAATATCCCTTATCAATTGGGACAATCTGAGTGTTACCTTGTAGAAATGGAATATGTTCCATAAAAATGTGGCGATTATCGGTAGGGTCCATTCATTTAAACCTCTTCTCTCCTTGGAAATGTAAGGCCTGCTTTGTAATACTACCAAGTTTTTACAACAAAATACAACATCAAGTTGTTAAACCTGATGTTGTATTTTTCAATTGTCCTATGCGATTTTTATCAGCAACCAGTTATCACCGAGCGAATCATCCTGGTTTTTTACCTCAATCTGCATCAATAGCCTTCGATGGAAGCAATCGATCCAGGTAATAAATATTCGCCAACCTGTTGGGGGTGAAGTTCGATGCAAAGCCGAAGCTTAGCTGAGCTTTATGCGGGTGTTTACTATCCGGCAAATGAATGGCTAACCCTTCCGGTTCTCTGAAAGTGAGCGTATCTCCTGCGGTCATCAGCTGCTTATCTATAACTTCACCGCTTTTTAATTCTACAGCAGTGATATAAGTATTTCCTACGGGTGCAACGGATCCGTTCGAGCCGTAAGCGGTACCTTCCAGCAGGTATAAATAACCTCCATAGGAAGCAAACCCTTGAAATGTACCAACTGTAGGCTGAGGTACGTCAGCCAATGGCGTGTAATTATTCTGCTTGACTTCTTCCAGCGAATATACGCCGAAACGGAATGCGCCGTCTAAACGGTAACGCATGGTTAGCAAGCCGTTCGCTGCATCAATATTGACAGTCGTTCGATCTGCACCTTCCACAAGACGGTATTTTTCTAGCTCAGGCGACTCGGGATTCAGAATTTTACCGGTTTCAAACGGAAATCTTGCAAGCTGCGTTCCCCAGCCACTGCTCCCCTCCGTGACGGAATCCGTTTCCGTCCATAAATAGGCTGTTTCTCCCACGGTTTCCACACCGATCTGGACACCATGGCCAAACCCTTTCAGGTACATGTAGCCGAGCTTATTTCCCGACATATCAAGCTGGGTTAATGCCAGATCGCCGCTAAGATCCCTGCTTGCTCCGCTAACTACCCCTGCCTCCCCTGGCAGCTGCTGTCCGCCTGCCATCAATTGAACCACATAAATGTGTTGATTCACATTATCGAAAGCAAATGATTGCAATACCGTCCCATTTTGCAGCGCTTTTTCATTAATCAGTTCAGCAGCCGGCTCCGAGAGGGCAAACATCTTGGATTTCAAAACATCGCGTTTGGCTTGGATAGGAGCAGCTGACCATGGGAGAAGACTAATAATGGCTGCCCCAATTACAATTTTCAATAAGTGACTTCGGCCAAATGACTGCCGGATATTCTTCTTCCGTCTTATTTGAAAGAAGTTCATACTTCACCTCCCATTATGCTCGATCACATATCGAATTTCTTGAGCCGGCCTCGGATTGTTGCAGGTCATTAGAGTGGAGCCGCATCCAAGCGCATAATAGACTTGTTGATCGACGTCCGGGCAATAACACCAAGGAAGAATATCCTTATCCTGAAACTCCTGAACCAGCTTCGGTGTCAACAGCTTCATACTGATTCCTACAGCCCACATCTTAGAATAAGTACCTTCGGGGCCTGAATCAAAATTATGCATCAGCTCTGCCGGGAAACCCTGTGTCTTTAGCTGATAAGTATCATGGATATAGGCGATTATGACCGCATCAAAGCTGGTGAATACGCAGCGTGGAAGATAGCCGAATTCGTCAAGCATGGCGACAGCCTTATCCACGACCCATTTCGCATGAGGGCTAGGCTTAATTTCTACATTTAACAGCATCTCGGGGTAAGAGGCAATCAAGCTGCATAGCTCCTCAAAGGTCGGGATTTTCAATCCCTCAAAAACAGGGTCAAACCAACCTCCCGCATCCAATTGTTTAAGCTCTGCCAAAGTATGGTCCATCACCTTACCGGAACCATTCGTCGTACGCTCCAATGTCTCATCATGGATAACCATGACCACGCCATCCTTGGACAGCCGAAGGTCGAGCTCCAGCATATCCACCTTTGACTCCATAGCTTTTTGAAAAGCAAGCAGCGTGTTTTCCGGATAATCGCATTTCAAGCCTCTATGTGCTGCAACAACGATCGAGTTATTGTTTTCAAGACGTCCTATCATGTAGTCTTACCTTCCTTTCCATCTATTTTTTAATAATTCGCTCTGTTTCTTTCTTAAACGTATCCAGTGTGGTTTCAATATTTTTGTTGTCATACATAATCGCTTGTATTGCTTTGTTAAATTCTTGCATAACTTGTGTCCATGCTACATGCTTATTCGTGTCAACTGCATATTGAAGCTGATCATAGGCTACTTTACGATTCGGTTGTTTGGCCCAAAGATCCTTCATCTGTTGGGACTCAACCATTTTTTTAGTAAACGGAAGGTACCCTGTATCGAGAATGAATTGCAAGCCGCCCTGAGGGTCAGTCATCGTCCAACGAATAAACTCCCACGCCGCTTCTTTATTTTTCGAATTGGCCATCAAAGAAACATTCGCCCCTCCTGTAGGGTTTGCATATACTTGGTCCATTGGCAAATAGGCTGTAACATAATCGAATTTAACCGTGTCCATAAGACTTCCGATGACGCCGGTGGACTGGTACATCATACCGATTTTACCGCTTGTAAACATCTGGTTGACAATATTTCCAGAGTCCTGGGCTGGAGGGTAATACAAGGCGCCTGTGCTCTGCATATCCTTCAGGAATTTAAAGGTTTTCACACCTTCACCGTTATTAAATCCAATTGAAGTAGTGGCATCATTAAAAAACTTGCCCTTTGCTTGTGTGATCATGGCAATAGGATACCAGGTGTCGTAGGGCATACTGTACCCGTAGCGCTTGTATTCGCCATTCTCCTTAATCACAAGCGCATTGGCTACTTTATTTAATTCATCCCATGTTTTCGGAATAGCAAGCCCTTTCTCGTCCAGCATCGTTTTGTTTACATGTAAAATTGGAGTAGAGCGGTTCAATGGCAAGGATACCAATTTATTATCGAAGGTAGAGTGGCCCAAAAGACCTTGCGTAAAGTCATTGATGCTTAACCCTGATTTCTTAAGAAAAGGGTTCATGTCCTCCAATACATCCGAATCAGCAAACAGCTGTACATAGGCGCGCTCTAGCATAGCTACATCCGGCCCGGTTTTAGCAGCAACCGCTTGCTGCACCTTCGTAACCGTTTCATCGTAAGTCCCCTGGAAGGTGCCGACCACTTCAATTTTATTTTGAGATGCGTTGAAGCGTTTGATCATGGCGTCTGTATATTCGCCATTCTTACCTCCCAAAGAATGCCAAAATTGAACGGTAGTTTTGCCTCCCGTGTTAGCTGGCGCTGGAGTTGCAGTAGATTGAGGATTGGTTTTTGGATCTATAACCTGTTGGGACTGACCGCCCGAGCACCCTGCGAGCAGAGTGGATAGCAAAGTCGCTGACAACATTGCAACTGAAAGCGTTTTCTTCATATTCGATGACCTCCAAATAGATTATAGTTTTTCTGGCAAGACACCCAGATTTATTTAATTCCGGAATAAACGAAAGCTTTTACGATTTGTTTTGAAGTGAAAAGATATACAATCAAGATGGGGACAACCAATACAACATTACCGGCCATGATAATGTGCCAGTTGCTTATTCCCTCGGTCTCCCTTAGCATGGCAATTCCCATCGTTAACGGTCGGACGTTAGCGGAATCGGTCATAACAAGCGGCCAGAAATAGTCGTTCCAATGGCTCACAAAACTAAATAATGCGATGGTTGCTAAAGCCGGCATAGACATTGGAACCATGATTTTCATAATAATTTTTAATTCACTGGCATTATCCAATCTCCCTGATTCTATAATTTCCTGCGGAATTTGCATAAAATATTGGCGCAGCAGAAAGATGCCAAATGCATTTGCCATGAATGGAATGATTTGCGGAAGCAGTGAGTTGATCACTCCCCAATCCGCAAGCATTAAGTACACAGGAATGAAGGTCACCTGTCCGGGAATCATGAATGCGAGCAAAACCAATGAAAACAATATTTCTTTCCCCACAAACCTGTACTTGGCAAAGGCATATGCAGCTGGAATCATGACAATTATTTGCAGAATGATAACGGAAAATGTAACGATAAGCGAGTTCCCGGCATAGGTCAAAAAGGGACCTGCTCTCATAGCCGCCACAAAGTTAATCCATTGCGGCCATGCGGGAATCCACGTAGGCGGAAACGCCAATGTTTCCTGAAAGGTCTGCAGCGAGGTTGAAATCATCCATAAAAACGGGAATACAAACACCATCAAAATAGCCGCTTTGCATAAAAATCCTAATGTATTCTTGATGGATTTTAAATCGAATGTCACCTTTTTCACACCCCCTCTATGTGAGTCATCTCGTCTCGACAGATCATTGATAATGTACTTTTTTGGACAGCAATCGGAAGTAAATAAACGTCAGAATCGCGATGATCCCCATCAAAACCACTCCAGTTGCTGAAGCATACCCGATGCTATTGGTTCTGAATTCATAAATATAGTAAACAAGAGTGGTCGTTGCGTTATTGGGCCCACCTGCGGTCATGATTTTTACAGTATCAAATACTTTGAACGAACCGATCGTCATGATGATCAATATGAAAAACAACTGCGGTGAAATTAGCGGCAAAGTGATCTTGTAGAACATCTTAAACCGGCTTGCGTTATCCAGTGCAGCAGCCTCATAGATGCTTGGCGGTACGCTTTGAAGTGCAGCTACAATGATTAAAGTGTAATAACCGATATTTTGCCATACCGAAACGATGATGACTGAGACCATTGCAGTACTAGAGCTCTGCAGCCATGGTGAGGACGGAAGTCCAATTGCCTTAAGCAGAAAATTAAGCATGCCGTGATTGGGCTCCATAAGCCACATCCAGACGAGCGCAACAGACACAATGGAAATAATGTGTGGAGTAAAGATGCCTGCTTGCACAACCGCATTGAAACGTGTCTTTTTATTAAGCCAGATGGCAATCAACAGAGATAACAGCATAGTAAATCCAACTACCCCTACCGTGTAAACAACCGTATTGGTCAGAGCGCCGTAGAAATCCTCACGGGTAAAAATTTCTGTGTAATTATCAAATCCAATGAACTTGCTTTTATCCTTATTCATCAGGTTGTATTTATAAAAGCTTAATTTAATTAAATAGATAACTGGATATATGACAAAAAGAATAATGCCAGTCATAGCAGGTAAGACCATAATATAGGGTCGAATCGCTTCCCACAGTCGTTTTTTATCCATACTGCTGCCCTTTCAGCATTCTTAAATAAGTTCCAAATCGTTCGTCTTCCTGACTTATTCGGTTCTCATCAGCACCAAAGAAAAAGATTTTAGCCGCTTCCACTCCAACATAAACCTCCTGATCGAAGGAAAATAAATCTTCGGTGCATTTGATCATAAACGCATGCTCGCCGGATCTCACCTGATAAATCGTTTCAGAACCTAGCATTTCTCTTGTTGCGATCACTCCGCGCATGGAAAAATGACAATTGTTAGGTTCGGCAGAAAGTACAGCACTCTCTGGGCGGAAACCGAATTTCACCCCGTCTGCCCCTAATTCACCGACATTCATTGGCGGTACTCCGATAAACTGAGCCGCAAAAAGATTATTCGGTTGACGATAGATGACCTCAGGGGGCGCCTCCTGTTGAATCCGTCCACGATTCATAAGAACAATAGTGTCCGCCATCGACATCGCTTCTACCTGATCATGTGTGACATATACAAATGTCGTTCCGAGTTTTTTGTGCATTTCAATGAGTTCAATGCGCATCTGTACCCTGAGCTTGGCATCGAGATTGGACAGCGGCTCATCCATTAGAAATACGGATGGTTTCTTCACCATGGCACGGGCCAATGCTACACGCTGGCGTTGGCCTCCGGATAATGTAGAGGGTTTACGATCCAGGTATTCAAATAATCCGACTGTTTCACTAATTCCCTCTACTAGACGGGTTCTTTCTTCCTTGGCCACTTTATTATTTTTCAACCCAAATTCAATGTTTTCTCTTACAGACATGGTCGGGTAAATCGCATAGTTTTGAAAAACCATGGCAACCCCTCTTTGACCGGGAGCTACTCGTGTCACATCTTTTCCGTTAATAAGAACCGATCCTGAAGTATGAGGATCAAGCCCGGCGATCATTCTGAGGAGCGTAGTCTTCCCGCAGCCTGATGGACCTACCAATACCGTGAATTTGCCGTCCTCTATCTTTAAATCCAAGCCTTCAATTATTATGTTTTTATCAAATGATTGCGTTACTTGAACGAATTCAATGGATGCCAAGAGCAACCCTCCTCACCAATTATTCCTAGAATCCTTAAATGGTTGCGTTTACATTTTCATGCAGCTGTACAATTCGATGTTATTAACAATTGAATGGATTTATGGTACAATCCATTTACGACTTTCACTGTGTCACCAGTGAAAGTCCAGGATTGTTTTTTTCCAGTCCCTGTGAGTCATGGCAGATTCCATAGCGCCAGCGAGGTCTTCTGCCGTGCTCACAACCGTATATTTCTCGGGAAGCAATTTTCTTAATGTGTCCTGACAATCTGTGCTTTCCATAACCTTCAACACTTGTTGGAAATCCTTTGCCGAGCTGCGGCTGCTTCCATGGAGTGTGATCCCTTTCTCCAACACATCGCGTGTATTGATCGGCACCAGATTCTCACTTACCCCCATTGCAATAAGATGGCCTCCGGGCTTTAGAATATCAATTCCTTGATTGATAGCACTTTCACTAAACCGCCCTCCTGTACATTCCATCACGATATCAACCTTCTCACTAGTTAAGAAATCGTAATTCTGTACCAGTTCAGTCGTTGCAAAGGTGAATTGATCCAGCTTCTCTTTTATAGCACCGAAGACAATTAAACGATCCCTGCCAATCTTATAACCGTGATGCAGCATGGCTGCGGTCAAGTATCCGACAGGTCCATCTCCAAATACTGCGATCCGAGACCGATCCAATAAATGACTTATTCCTCTTATTGCTCTGTACGAAACACTGCATAGTTCCGCTAAAACAGCGATCTCATCAGGTATTGATTCAGGAATCGGAATCGCACACATATCAGGCAGCACCAGCCTGCTTTGAGCTATCCCATCGGTACCGCTTCCCAAAAACTCGGAATGATAACAATAGTTATCTTCAATCTCATTTCTGCAAGCGGGACAACAAAGCTCAGGTTCGATTCCCCGAAGCAGGTAGCCCGGTAAATTCGGAACAATGAGCACTCGCTGGCCTTCAGAGAGCTTGGATGAGCTGCTTTCGACCACGATACCGATTCCCTCGTGCAGTAAGGCCATCGGCAGTTTTTTGGCTAATACCTCAGGCTTTCTCTGACCGCTGAAGTAACGCAGATCAGCGTGACAAATACTGGCAATAGTTGGCTCAACTGCAACTTCATCCTTCCGAAGCTCCCTGGCTACTTCCAACTCTTGAATTTCACTCGGCTTAGTTAAGCGTAGAGTACGTGATTTTACTGTGCCGGTTTTACTTCTGTCCACTAATAAGAACACCTCCGTTTAAACCTATTCAATCTATATGAAATTTCAAAGAAGCATGAAGCATCCATGAAAATATCATCGCGAATCAAACAAGAATTACGTTCACACCAGAATCCTGAAATTGCTTTTTATCGTATTCTGTAATCTCCTTAGCCGTAATTAAAGTTTGAATGGCTGAGTTTGGAGCGACCGTATGAAGAGACAACTTGCCAATTTTGGTATCATCAGCAACCACAATCACTTCCTGTGCCGCATTAATCATACCTTGCTTTGCGAGTACCAGCTGCGCCTCCGGATGCATCAATCCATGTTTGGGATGAATCGCAGGTGTACCGATGAAAGCTTTGGACACATGAAGGGAACGTAGCGCTTGATCTGTAAACATGCCATTAAGCATAAAGCTCGATGGATACAGATCTCCGCCGGTTACTGTAACCTTCACACCTGGGGCATCTCTCAGCTCGGCAGCAATATTAATATCATTCGTTACTACAGTAATGTTCGAATGGTAGAGCAAGTTCTTCGCAATGTGAAGTGTAGTTGTACCCGAATCAATGATGATATGATCTCCGTCTTCCACCATACTTGCAGCCATCTTACCGATGCGCATTTTCTGTTCAAGCTGCACATTAAACCTGTCATTAAAAGAGGGCTCATTGTGGGTCAATTGCTCCACTATGACTCCACCGTGAGTTCTCTTTAGCAAGCCCTCCTGTTCAACCTCCGCCAAATCCCTGCGAATAGTTGCCTCATGAACATCAAATTCCAAGGCTAATGCCGCGACTGAAGCAACACGATGCTGTCTTACATATTCTACGATTCTCATTTTTCTTTCCGCAGCCAACATGGTTTACGCTCCCTTTCAGACAAACACGGTTTTGCAATAATTTGTTTATTAATGTTTATATTTGCTCTTTTAAATTATCATTGGTAAACATTTCTGTCAATACCTTTTTAGGAAATCCTTTATCTTTCAATATAGAAATGGGAATATAAATGTTTATATATGTTCATTAATGATTATTTTATTTCAATGATATGTTCAAACATGTTATTATTATTGTTGTTATTAACTTTAGAATAGCAATCTATAAGAAATCCCAGAACTGGTTATAGGCTAGAATATACCCTGTAATTGAAGTGAAAGCATGAACTAAAGATAGGAGATCTGACATGAAAACCAATAGAATTAAAACAATCGCATACTGGGTAACCACCCTATTAGGTCCGGCAAGCTTCGTCATAGGCGGCTTCCTATTCTTCACTCACGGAGAGCAGCAAGTGGAAGTAATGAACCACCTTGGCTATCCTCCTTACCTCCTTACTATTCTAGGCTTGTGGAAGTTGCTTGGCGTGATAGCGATCGTAATACCTCGTTTGCCGCGCCTAAAGGAATGGGCCTACGCGGGATTTTTCTTTGAGCTCACCGGGGCTGCTGCATCTCACGCTTTCTCTGGGGATAGCCTAGCATTAATCTCCCAGCCGGTTGTCTTCCTTGCACTAGTCATCGCGTCGTGGGCTTTGCGTCCGCCCAGCCGCAAGCTATCAGGCCGATGAAAACAAATGCAGTTCATTAACAAGCTAAAAGCCATCGCATTGAACAATGCGATGGCTTTTAGCTTGTTATCCCAGCAATTAATTTTGATTGACCGCACTTTCATCCATATATACTAATTCCCAAAGATGACCGTCTATATCCTGAAAACTCCATGAATACATAAACCCATGGTCCATAGGTTCTTTGGAAGGTGTTCCTCCTGCTGCCAAAGCTTTATTTACAATCTCGTCAACTTTTTCCCTGCTGTCAGCAGATAAAGCTATAATAGCTTCTGTACTTTTTGTTGCATCAATAATATCTTTTTGGGTAAACGTTTTGAAAAAGGGTTCAACTAGCAGCATGACAAATATGTGTTCACTGATAACCATACATGTAGCATTTTCATCGGTAAATTGGGGGTTAAATTCAAATCCTATACTAGTAAAAAAATCGACGGTTTTGTTTAGATCTTTGACCGGTAAATTAACAAAAATTTTGTCAGCCTTAACTCCCATAAACTAACACCTCTTCTTCTAATTTTCAACTTGTACACTTTCCCTATTATAGCAAAGGGCAAGATCAGTGATTTCTTATCGATTGCTGTTTTGGCTGATTGCATCGAATGGCAACATGCTAATCACCAGCAAATGTAGACTGCGACTGTTCATTTTCTGAACATTCGAAGCAGATCAATGTCTTATCCTCTACTACGATACCGTTAAGAAATCCATCCTCGCACATAATCGGTTTGTTACATTTTATACAATGACCAACAAGCTCCTGCACATTCACAACCTCCCATGATAAGTTCACAAAAAAAGAGACGTCTCATTTCAGTCATCCCTTTGTCTATTCTATGAAAATTGTTTGCAACTAAATATTATAACACTTTACGAGGGATTTAAGCCAACCCATTCCTTATACGATTTCACAACAGGCAGTGTGCGGTGGCTGAATTGCCTATATTTCATGGCGTGGGAAGTATTAAATAAAACTACCTCGTTATACCGGCTAATCCCCCCTTGATCAAGCAAACGAATTAAGCCGGCCCATGTGGCCGCGCCTTCTGGTGATGAGGATATTCCCAGCTTACCCAAAGAGAGCTGCGCTTGGCGTATTTCTTCCTGAGAAACAGCCAAAGCGGTGCCTCCCGATTGACGTATTATCGAAACGAGGAGCTGACCGTCAGGCGGATACGGCACTCTCATGCCCGTAGGGCTTGAATTCACATCTTCACTCTGAGGTGAAAATAAGTCATTGTTCTGCAGTGCTGTAACTATTGGTTGGCAGCCTGTCTCTTGTATGCAAACTATGCGAGGGAGATCTCCTTGAATAAAACCTAGTTGCTTCAACTGCTGAAAAGCATTCCACATGCCGATAACTCCAGAGCCCCCACCTGTCGGGTAAATAATGACTTCAGGCAGCTTCCAATGTAACTGCTCGGCAATTTCCAGCCCCATGGTCTTCTTGCCCTCCGCTCTCCCCGGCTCCTTCATGGTACCGACATTGTACCACTTCTGTTCTTGCTCTCCTTCTCTGATCAATTTGCCCGCATCTTGTATTAACCCATCAACCAAGTAAGTATGAGCTCCATAATGAAGGCATTCTTCTATAATCAGCCATGGACAATCCTTAGGAAGGAATACATACGCCTCCATTCCCGCGAAGCCTGCATAGGCCGCTAATGCAGAGGCAGCGTTACCATTAGAATTAACCGCCACCTTGTGGATTCCATATTCATTGGCAATAGACAATGCGACTGAAAATCCTCTGGCCTTGAAGCTTCCTGTAGGATTCTGTTCCTCTCTCTTGACCCAAAGCTTTCCAAGAGGGAGAGCTTGTTCAGCTTTTGTCAATGGAACTAGGGGCGTAAAGCCTTCCCCCATTGTGATAATATTTTCTGTCTTCTCAATGGGCAGAAGCTCAGCATATCGCCACATCGATGCTATACGATTATTTAAGCTTTCCTTTGACAAGGTATGTTTAACAAGCTCCAAATCATATTCGACCCGCAATGCGCCTCCGCATGAGCATGCTCCAGCATTTATATGAAAAGAGATTTGTTTCCCGCATTTTCTGCACTCTAACCAAAATCTCATAAGCTGTTCGCCCTCCTGTCGTCAGGTTTCTTTAACAGCATATGAGGATTTGCTTATTCCGCAAGGGCATCTATAGGGAGCCTGTTTTATTTTACACCAACGTCCAATCCATTTTTTAATTTCGGTCATAAGGTGAATGAGAGTCTTTTTTTCCAATAAGGAAAGAGGAATGATGCTCCATGCAAAGATTGATGTGTAAAGGGAAAATTCATAGAGCCACTGTAACCGAAGCGAATTTGGACTACGTAGGAAGCATAACGATAGACGCTCTCCTTCTGAAAGCCGCCAATATTCACCCTTATGAAATGGTTCAAATCACTAGTTTACGTAACGCAACCCGTTGGAAGACCTATGCACTGCCAGGACAAGAAGGCTCAGGCCAAATATGCTTAAACGGACCACCTGCTCATCTCTTTCAACCTGGAGATTTGGTTATTATACTCAGTCTCGGATTATTTAACGAAGCCGAACTGCAAGCACTGGCACCAAGAGTCGTTTTTGTGGATAAGAATAATCAGCTTACAAGCTGTGAAGAGCATCCATTATACAGTGATGCCGGGGATGTGAATTGGCGTGACTTACAGCCAGAGTAAAGGTGCAGGATTATGGTTCACTAATACGATAGAAGGGGGAACAATAAAATATGGCTTATCATTTGGATAAATGGACCAAACATAAGATCATGATCGAATCCTCTGAACTGGCGTCTGCACTTCCTGCTACACGTGTTTTAGGATATCAATCTTTTTCCACTCTCTTAGATCAGTATAACAAAGTCATAGTCAAACCATCAGGGGCTTGTGGTGGATTGGGAGTAATCCAGGTTTCTTCGAAGGGAGATAGACAATACGAGGTTCATTATGGGAAAAGCAAAAAAACGATTACAGGACTTCAATCTACTTACAACTTCGTACGCAGCCAATCCAAGCGAACTTTGAAGATCGTTCAACAGAAAATCCCGCTTGCCCAAGTAAACGGGAAACCGTTTGACGTTCGTGTTATGGTTCAAAGGACTACCTGGTCGAATTGGACGATTACAGGTAAATTGGCAAAGATTGCTGGTTCCGGCTACATTATTACCAACACGGCTCGCAGCAAAGGCAAGGTCGTTCCTATTTCAACAGCCATCCGAAATTCGAATATTTCCGGTATTTCTGAAGAAAAGATTCAGCAAGAAATCGATCGAATTGCTTTAATAGCAGTTAGACAGCTGCATTCCTCATATCGATGGATCCGAATGGTGGGATTGGATATTGGGTTGGACAGCAAAGGAAATGTTTGGATTATTGAAGCAAATTTCGAGCCATCCAAAGCTCTGTTTTTACATTTGAAGGACAAATCCATATACCGGCAAATTATGTTTTATGCCAAAAAACGTAGACAATAACAAAACTAAGCCGAAGCTCCTCTATTTAAGCAGGGGCTCAGGCTATATTACTTGATTTGTTGCTTCTGCTGCCCAAATCTCTGAAATAACCATATGGCAACTGCCAGCCAAAAGCCGCTTGCTAAATAACCGCCTAACACATCACTGGGATAATGAACGCCCAGATAGATCCTGCTTCCCCCGATCGCAATAATCATTCCAATACTTATAATAATTAATATCATTCTATTTATTGCATGAGAGGTATGTCGCCATAGTAAAAAAGCTGTCACACCATATAAAGTAAAGGCTGCCATAGAATGACCGCTGGGAAAGCTAAACCCGGTTTCTTGTACGATCTGGTGAATGGTTGGACGAGCCCGCCGAAATAAAGTTTTAAGCCCCAAGTTCAAAAAACCTGACCCAATGTTAACCCCAATAAATAGAACAAGCTCCCTGCGATGTCCTAAAACTTTATATAAGTAAACAGCAATGATTGGGATGAGTATGGCAATGACTCTGCTCGATCCAATAAATGAGAAGCCATTCATAATCGTTGTCATCAAGGGAGATTCCAAATTTTGAACAAAATGGATAATGGATTGATCAAAATGATCAATGGTTGTTTTATGAATTAACATGGCTATAATACCAAAGCCACTTACACAAATAAAGCTAATAATAAAAGCCGGGATTAACCGTAGCTTAAGATTCAACACGCAGCCTCCTCGCTACTCTAGCTTTTAGAACCACGGTCTATGTACTCATCTCTGCAAGGAAGCCATATAGTCACGCTTGTACCTTCATTTTCATTGCTTTCGATTAGAATATCGCCGTGATATTTATTTATAATACGTTTGGCAATTGCAAGTCCTAAGCCGCTGCCCCCCAGCTTTCGGTTCCGAGCCTTATCCACTCTGTAAAACCGGTCAAATACAAACGGAATGTCTTCTTTGGGAATACCTACACCATGGTCCATAATTTGAATACTTGCTGTATTGGATTGAACTAGATCCATATTAATCTCTATCATCTTCTGATTAAGTGAGTATTTAACGGCATTATCAAGTATGATCAAAATAATTTGTTTCAAATGATGCGTAGAAATTTGCAGCAGGCATTCTTCTTTGGCCAATCGTACGATAAATTCAACATCCGAATGAAGCACGGAGAGATCATTAACGACCTGTTGAATAATCGATCGCGCATCGGCCCAATCTTCAATTGCATTCTCATGGATGGCTTCCGCTCGTGAAAGCTCCAATAATTCTTGTACAAGCTCTTTAAGTCGGACAATTTCCTCTAAAGAGGATGTCAGCGATTCATCCAATATGTCTGTATTAGTTTTCCCCCAACGGTTCAGTAAGGACAGATGCCCCTCAATTATAGAAATAGGTGTACGAAGCTCATGTGATGCATCCTCAACGAACTGCTTCTGCTGCCGGAACGATTTCTCAAGCTGCTCCATCATTTCATTAAACATTATTGCCAAGTAAGACAACTCATCCTTATTATCATGAAAGGGGACACGTTCCTGCAAACCATTTTCCATTATTTTTTTCATCGTTTCTGTAATGGATTGTATAGGCTTGAGAAGCTGACGGGATATGAGCAATCCGCCTAAACCACTTAGTATAACAGCAATCCCCGCTCCGGATAGCATGATAACTATAAGGGTTTGGTTGAGGTTATCCAATGACTCCAGATTGTTAATGATCTCAACAGTTCCAGTAAAATTGCCTGTAATTAATGGGCTTCGTATAATAAGCAAATGATCTTCAAGGTACCATTTTGTTTCCATTTCCGGCTTTGCTACAGGCTTAGGGGTTACCCCTTGCTCAGGCAAATCATTGCTAACTATTAAAACAGGGTCACCATTATTGTTTATAACACGTATTAACTGATTGTTTTTAACGATTTTTTCAACAAAAAGGGTCGCGTCTGCTATCTGCTCTTGATCTGACTTCTCTGCAATAAAATAATCTTGTATGGAATTCATGTCCTTGCGAATTTCTTCATAGGTTTGGTTCATATGCCAATGGTAAATAACTATGTATTGGGCCGTGTTATAAACAAAAAATATGATAAATAACAGTATAAACGACCAAAGCATTAATTTCCATTTTATCGGGATCCTAGAATATTTTATCCCCATGGTATCATGCTCATTACATCCTCAACGATAAAAATTATTACCATCCCGAATCCCTCAAATTCATAGCATAAGTTGTTTATTTCTTTATAAGTATTCCACTTCTCTCATAAATTCATCATTAATGAGAATGTTTTACTTAATTGCTCTTTCATGTCAAGACTATTTACATTAATTATTTCTAATGAATTTCTAATAACACCGGTCAAAATCAAACGGCGTAAGGGTTTTCCCCTCCTCAGGTAAATAGTGGCTATTTTTCTTGTGGTATGTTGTTGTTAGGCCAAAGCCTACACCAGACAAAACCATAGGAGGAAGAGTTATGAACAACACGAAGAAAAACCATCTTGGTAAAGCTGTAGTGGGAATCAGCCTCACCCTAGCGGTTGCTTTTACAGGAAGTACGCTGGTGGCACCTCAATCCGCTCACGCGGCTACTGTGTCCAGTACGTCTGTGGCAAACAATGTTATTGCAACGGGAAAACATTTTCTTGGCGTCCGATATCAATTTGGAGCTCCTTCAGGAAAAACGAATGCTTTTGATTGTTCATCGTTCACCCAATATGTTTTTAAACAAAATGGAATCAACCTGCCACGTTCCTCCAGACAGCAAGCTGGGGTCGGTACCCCTGTATCCAAAAGCAAGCTGCAGCCGGGAGATTTAATTTTCTCCGACACTAACCGTGATGGTGTTATTAATCATGTAGGTATTTATATGGGCAATGGGAAAATACTTCATACCTATAAAGTCGGAATCGGCGTTACGATTTCCAATTTTGCCGGAAGCACATGGGATCGAACATTCGTGACAGCCCGCCGCGTCATTAAATAGCACGTCAAAAAAGCCCCAAATTCGGGGCTTTTTCTCATAAACATCAGGATAAGGAGATTGCTACTACAAATTCGGTAACGCCTTCGTTGCTTTTCACTTGAATCGATCCTTTATAACGAATAATTAGCTGCTTCACTATATGCAGCCCTAGTCCGCAATTTTTACCGCTGACTTTGGAAGAAAAGCCGGATTCGAATATTCGAGTATGTAATTTCTCGGGAATATCTGGGCCTGTATTGCTTATAGTAAAATGCAATTGGTTGTTCACTATATCCCCTTTAACTTTTACATGGCGATATTTTTTTTCGAGCTCCATTGTTGCGTCAAAAGCATTATCTATTAAGTTGCTTAGTATTTTCACGACATCCGTAGCTTTAATCGGGCTTAACTTCAATTGATCCATATGTTTGAATTCGTACTCACACAGGATATGCAAAGATTCAGCTTGCGTTAATTTTGCCTGCATTAGCGCTATTAGAGCGGGATCATTAATATTTATTAGATCATTAATAATCCGTATCTCTCCCACGAGAGAATTGGTGTATTTCTGCAAGTCATCATAACGTTTTAGAGTTAGGAACGCATGAATGGTTTGTATATGATTTATAAAATCATGCCTCTGCTCTCTAACCGATTGAAACAGCATTTCGATATTTCCAACATAAGCTTCTTGAACATTTTGAAGCGCAAGCTTCTTATTTCGTCTGAATATCCACAAAATGGAACTCACAATAACTATCGCTAGCAAGGTACATAGCCCCATAAACCACACAGTGTTCATCAATTGTTTGTTAAGCACCCTATTGATTTCGGTATAGTCGGATGTTATTGCTATTAACGGTGCACTTCCGGAAGGATTATATTTTAAGTAATCCGTCGGGATAGGAGCGAAGCTTTTCATCACAGATTTACCGTTTATTTCTGTAGTATAGAAAACCATTTCATTTGTTACCATAGACAATGCAGCATGCTGCTTCTCACGAGAGTCTCTAAGCTGATAAGTTCCAAAAAAAACTTCTCTTTCTGAAAACCAACTGCTAGGGGTCGGATTATCGCCCGGAAGCTTACGATCAAGAAATGTATTGGAGTTTAAGACGCACACTTCCAGTATAGTAGGGCCATTTTCCTTCATTAATACTTGAATCGCATCTTCTATTCTTGTAATTTCTTGATATTCACGAAAACTCTTTTTATGCAAAAAGGGATTAATTATATAATTAGTAGTACCATCGTAATAGTACCCCCATTTATTGACTTCATTAGGGCTTGTCGTGGCAGTGTCGATGGGATAGCTCCAATAATGTGGTAAAGTTTGGCCCATGCCCACATTAACATCCTGCAGCTTAAACAATTGATTAAAAGCAATGTAGATCGTATCCCAGCCTTTGGAGCTAACATTGATCTCTTTCGGATCTGACGATCTCACTCCAATAATATCATCATTGACTTTGGCAAATAACGTAATCTCATCGACTCCAAGATCGCCTGCCAATGCCTTTAGTTCATTATTATCGATTTTATTGTAATCGGGATCTAACTTTTGCTTGGCTGCAATCGCAACCGTTCTAAGATTTTTCCCCAGTAATTCCTCGACAACCGACTCTCCATCCACAGTATGTTCAAGGTTCGATTTGATGCTTTTATATAGAAGATTCATTACTCCCTTTTGATTCTCTATGAGCAGCTCCTTATAATGCATATAATAGGATGTATTCAACAAAATTAGTATTATTATAAACAATAGAGATGTTTTTAGAGGTATATGTTTTAACAAACCCATATGGATCACCTTTTCTTCATTCTCATTCTTATTTTCATTATAGCAAGGATTTGAAATAATTGTATTATTTTGTCGAAAATAAGAAATGAATACAACAAATTATGAAGTACGAAAGACCCACTTTCGCTGAATATCTGCTGTTTTTACGCAATACTGTTATAATGTAGCTTTGTAGAAAAAGCAGAAACAGGTCATTTCCAATTCGGGAGGTTTAACATGAATGATAAGGTTGAGCAGGCTTTAGTCACCACTCTAAGAAACTGGAAGTCTATGTTGGGAGCGGAAAACGCTGAGGCAGAAGAAGTTGCAAATGGATTTGAGGCTTCATTTTACTTGTTCATTGATGCGGTTCGCGAGTGGTTCCAAGAGTTAGATCAGCGGCCGCAAACATTGGATGAGTTCTTGGAATTATCCGTGATCAAAGATATTATCGACAGGCTTCCTGGTCCGTTGTATTTGAATTTTGAAACCGAAGCCGAGCTCATTGTTGAAAATAGGCATAGAATCGACGACGAAAAGTATGACTAACCAGTCGCTGCAGGCTGTGAAAAACAACTCTCCAACGACTTGGTTTAGTGTACCATTATGGATTGAGAGGATTCAAATGTTTTTCAAAAAGGTTTGAATCCTATCCAATGCCTTATCAAGTTGTGTTAACGATGTAGCATAAGAGCATCGGACAAATCCTTCGCCGCCAGCCCCGAAAACATTGCCTGGAACCGTAGCCACTTTCGCCTCATCAAGCAGCCTCTGAGCAAATTGTTCAGAGCTCAAACCCGTGTGCGAGATAGATGGAAATACATAAAAGGAGCCAAGAGGCTCGTGACAAGGCAAGCCAATTTGGCGTAGATTCTGAACTATCATTCGCCGGCGTTGATTGTACGACTCCATCATGGAGTCCTTTTCTTCCATTCCGTTTTTCAATGATTCAAGAGCTGCTATCTGTCCCAAAATAGGCGCACACATCACGGTATATTGATGAATTTTCAGCATAGCCGCAATTAGTTCCGGATGGCCGCATACGTAGCCCACTCTCCATCCAGTCATTGCAAATCCTTTGGAAAAACCGCTGACCAGCAAGGTCCTTTCCTTCATTCCAGGCAGAGAAGCGAAGCTGACATGTTTGCCCTTATACGTGAGCTCTGCATAAATTTCATCGGAAATGACAATAAGATTTTTTTCCTCGACTATTTTGGCGATTGGAAGCCAGTCCTCATAGGTCATGATGCCCCCAGTCGGATTGTTCGGATAGCAAAGCATAAGCACCTTTGAGCGGGGTGTTAATTTATTGATTAGAGCCTCTGGAGTGAGCTTGAAATCATCTTGGGCAAATGTTTCAATCTCCACAGGCTTTCCGCCGCCAAGAAAAGTAAGAGGGGAATATGAAATGTAGCAAGGAACTGGCACTAATATCTCATCATCAGCTGTAATAATTGTACGCAATGCAAGATCAATAGCTTCACTGCTTCCGACCGTGACAAGCACTTCATTGGATGGCTCATATTTGACATTAAAGTTAGTGAACAGATACTCAGCAATCCCCTCCCTAAGCTCAAGAAGTCCTGAATTCGGAGTATAGGTTGTTTTTCCTTTCTTCAGCGCTTGTATACACGCTTCTCTAACATTCATGGGAGTAACGAAATCCGGCTCTCCTATCCCAAGTGATATAATATCCGCCCTTCCATTGGTTAAATCAAAGAACTTTCGAATTCCGGATGGTGGCATTTCACGTACGGATGGCGAAATAAAATCAGCTATTGAATGATGTGTCATAAATAATTCCTCCTCTTTTTGAAAAAACAAAAAAACCCGCCCCATGTCAAGGGACGAGTTTTAACCCGTGTTACCACCCTAGTTTCACTTAAAAAAGTGACACTCTGCTCACGTATCCATCAATACGTGTTCCTTCTAACGCAGGAAATGCGGCGGGGCTTACTTCATTTCAGCTCGCTTCTCGGAGACGGCTTTCGGTTATCATCTGAACGTTGGTTTTCAGCTACCCCAACTCTCTGTACGATCAGACCTGCAACCTACTTTTTCTCTTCAATGAATTTATGGTACTAATATGAAATTAAAGGTAATGATAAACATACTTTAAAATTCTGTCAATAGAAATTTCAAAAAAATACTGCGGATTCTGGTTCCTTATCATTTTCTTTTAACACGAATTTCGTGAGCGATTTGCTCTGTTATCTCATTTAGACCGATAGTACCGAGGTCACCCTCTCCCCGATTGCGGACAGCTACCGTGCTTGTATTTTTTTCATTTTCGCCTACTACCAGCATGTAAGGTACTTTTTCGAGCTGCGCCTCACGGATTTTATAGCCAAGCTTCTCGCTCCTTATATCTACCTCCACGCGGATACCTGCATCCTCTAATATTTGTTTCACTTGAAGTGCGTAGTCGATGTAATTATCAGATACCGGCAATACTTTGGCTTGCACAGGTGCAAGCCAGATGGGGAAAGCTCCACTGAAATGCTCTGTTAATATCCCTATAAAGCGGTCTATAGACCCATAGGCTGCGCGATGAATAACGACAGGACGGTGCTTTTGGTTATCTTCTCCGATGTAGGACAGGTCAAATTTTTCGGGCATTTGAAAATCAAGCTGAATAGTCCCACACTGCCAGCTGCGTTTAAGTGCATCAAGAATATGGAAATCGATTTTAGGTCCGTAGAATGCCCCATCCCCTTCATTTATGCGGTATTTAATCCCCCGCACATCCAACACATTCTGAAGAGCCGCTTCCGCTTGGTCCCATAGCTCTTCAGAACCCATTGAATCTTCGGGTCGTGTAGATAGCTCGATTGTATATTCAAATCCAAATACGCTGTATATCTGATCGATAAAGTCAATAACTCGACCAATCTCCTCTTGTATCTGATCAGGTCTCACAAATAGATGAGCATCGTCCTGACAAAATGTTCGTACACGCATCATCCCGTTTAAAGCGCCAGAAAATTCATGACGATGTACTTGGCCTAATTCGGATATACGAATTGGAAGCTCCCGGTAAGAGCGGAGGGTGCTTTTGAATATAAGCATATGTCCCGGACAATTCATTGGTTTAAGCGCATATTTAGTTTCATCCACATCTGTAAAGTACATGTTTTCATGATAATGCCCCCAATGTCCGGACTGTTCCCATACTCTCTGGTTCATCATAAGAGGAGTGAGTACTTCTTGATAACTTTGCTTTATCTGCTGCTCTCGGGAAAAGTTCACGAGCTCTGTACGTATCGACATCCCCTTGGGCAGGTAGAACGGCATACCTGGAGCTTCTTCCGAAAACATGAACAACCCAAGCTCTTTGCCAAGCTTACGATGATCCCGTTTCTTGGCTTCCTCCATTAACAGCAAATGCTCATCAAGCTGAGCCTTCTTCGGAAAGGAAGTGCCGTATATGCGCTGCAGCATTTTATTGCTTGAATTGCCACGCCAATAAGCACCCGCTACATTCAAAAGCTTGAATGCCTTAATCCTGCCTGTTGATGGAAGATGCGGCCCGCGACATAGATCAAGAAACTCTCCCTGATCATATATCGAAATTACAGCATTCTCCGGCAGATCATTGATTAGCTCCAGTTTAAGTGTGTCTCCCAGCCTCTCAAAAATCTTTATAGCTTCTTCGCGGCTTACTTCACGTCGTACTATGGGAATGTTCTCTTGAACTATCCTCTCCATTTCTATTTCAATAGCAGCCAGGTCATCACTTGAAAAAGGCTTTTCAATATCGATATCGTAGTAAAAGCCGTCTTCAATGACAGGTCCTATACCGAGCCTGACGGCTTGCTGCCCATAAATGCGCTTAATGGCCTGAGCCATCAAATGCGCTGTACTATGACGGTAAACTTCTACGCCATCCTTGCTTTCAAGCGTTACAATTTCAACTTCACAATCGTCCACGATTCTTCGGCTTAAATCAACCATTTCCCCATTAATTTTCCCTGCCACTGCCGTTTTCTTTAATCCGCTGCTAATGGATTCTGCCACCATCTCAACAGTCGCACCATAACCATAATTCCGTATAGATCCATCAGGCAGCTTGATCTTGATTTCCATGTCTATTCCTCCAAAATTGAATTTTTGAAACACAAAAAGCACAGTTCATCCAAAGGGACGAATGTGCTCGTGGTTCCACCCTAATTTTGACCCCCAAAAGGGAGGGGTCCTCATTAATTTTCTGTAACGGGAATTCCCGGCGAAGTTTACTCTCATGACGATTTCAATATCGCAGCTGCAAGGGGGTAAACAGCTTACGATCTCCGAAGGGGCTTTCAGCCGGTGACCCCTCTCTCTGTCCGGTATCTATAAAGCGTTCATGTCCTTGGTTGTAGCTTTTAATGTATGAATATATACGCAAAAAAGCACACAAGTCCTAAAAGGGACGAGTGCGCTCGGCTCGTGGTTCCACCCTGATTCTGACCCTCACAAATGACGGGTCCTCATTGATTTCTGTAACGGGAATTCCCGGCGAAGTTTACAGTCATCACGAATTTCTCATGACGATTTCGATATCGCAGCTACAAGGGGGTAAACAGCTTACACTTTCCGAAGGGGTTTTCAGCCGGTGGCCCCTCTCTCTGCTCGGTATCTATAAGTATTCATGTCCTTGATAGTAGCTATTATTTGTAGATTATAATAACTAAATGAATATTGCTTGTCAAGCAGCATAAAATTTTCCCCAAAAATAATGTTGTGCTATTCCTTGTTCATTATAAATATTACGATCAATGAGGTTGTGTGAGTGATAAAGCAAGTATGGGTTATCCCGTTGTTTTTTACAAGGCAAATGCCTGCTCCAGCTTAAGCACTAGCTCATCAGACAATTTCCACCCCGTCGCTCCGGCATTTTCTACAATTTGTTCCGGACGTGTTGCACCAATAATAGCCGAAGAAACAGCTGGACGGTTAATGAGCCAATTCAAGCTAACCTGGGATGGTGTTTTTCCAAGCTCCTGAGCTACCTCTCTTAGTACTGAGAGTCCATGTTGAACCCGATCAACTTGTGATTTCATCCGGACTGCTCTATCAAGCGTTAATGGGTTATTATCGCCAACACGGCTATCCGTAGGTATTCCTTGATCATATTTCCCCGTTAAAATACCGCCTTCCAACGGACTGTAGATTATCATTCCAATCCCTTGGTCAACGCATAATGGCTGAAGCTCCTTCTCCACCTCACGGCTGATCAAATTATATTTGGGTTGTGCGGAGCTGAAGCTGACCAGGTTTTTAACATCGCTGATCCATAGCGACTTTGTGAGCAGCCAAGCAGGGAAATTGGAACTGCCAATATATCTAATCTTTCCTTGACGAATCAGATCATCAAAAGCACGAAGCGTTTCCTCAAGAGGTGTCCCCCAATCAACATCATGTGCTTGCAGTAAATCAATATAGTCCGTATCAAGCCGCCTTAAAATATTATCAACCTCTTGCATAATATGTATGCGGGATAAACCCTCGTCATTGGGGCGGTTGCCTACTCTTTTCATCAGCTTGGTTGCAACCACGAAATCAGAACGACGACCTTTCATGGCGCGACCTTGGATTTCTTCCGCTTCTCCACCAGTATACCGGTTAGCATTATCGATCAGATTAATACCTAGGTCATAGGCTTGGTGAATAAGGCGAATCGAATCCTCAGGCGACACTCGACCCGGAATACCAAAAGCAGGGTTCGAGCTGCCGAAATTCCAGCAGCCTAAGCTAATTTTCGAAATTTTCAAACCACTTTTACCCAATTTACCGTATTCCATTCTTACCCTCTCCATTCGTAATAAAAATTTTAGTTCATTTATTCATTGTAAAGGTATACCTGTAAGGTATTTTACAAATCCTTTGAAGGAGGACTTATTTAGAAAGGTGTGACGACATGGCTGAGCAAGAAGCATCCAAGCAAAAGCAAGTACAGCAGCAAATCGAGCAGGCAGCACAAGAGGCGCAGCAGCTTGCCCAACAAACCGAGAAAATAGCTCAACAAGTTAACGAGCAGCAATTGCAGCAAATCCAACAACAAGTCGAAGAAAGCTCTCAGCAGCTTCAGGAGCTCCAGCAAACCTTGCAAGATTCAGAAAATTCAGAGGATCAGAAGCAGCAGCAACAACAACAACAATAATAAACAAAAATCAAGCCCCGATTGAAAGACCAGTCATAAGATTGGTCTTTTAGTCTCTTGAATGGCTTATCGAACTTCTTTTGCATTTCTATTACCAAGTTTTAACACTTACAAATCATTAATATATTTCCATCCGGATCTTTAAAATTAAACCAGTGACCATGCTCAATATCCGTAACCAATTCAACCCCTAGACCCTTCATGAAATCAAAAGATTCTTGTATATCATCCGTATTAAAATGAAACGTCGGTGTTCTAAAATACGCATCCTTCGTATAGATTTTACTGTCCAAAACAACGTTCAAACCGTTATTATCCATCGGAATACAACACAGATGACCCGCAATAATATCAAAGTCAGGTTTAAGACCAAGTAATAAGCAATACCAATTTCTTGCTTTTTCAATGTCACTTACAGGTATAAAAATAGCTCCAACTTTACTCTTAATAAGCTGTGACTCCAATGTCATCCCTCCCCATATGCCATTATGAGTAAAATTCGATCTGGAATCGATATTTCCCTCTTTATTCTTCAAACAAAAAAGGGACTAGCTGTAATGAAACAGCTGTCCCTATCGTTGCTTGAAGTTAACTCTATTGAATGATTAATCTGGCACTATGAAATAATTTCTACCAAATAAATCGACTACATCTTCAGACTTTAATTTATTGCCGCCATTCCGATGAGCCAGATACTGAATGAAATCATAAGCTGCTCTTTGATCAAGCTCGTTTAATCCGTCCAACAGGTTAAATAATTTTTCTTTGCTGACCATAAATAAATCCTCCTCTCAAATTAAAAAAAGTAGAGACGGAAAGATTTTTTTGCTCCTTAAAACACAATAAACACAAGGCTAGACCTTGTGCTTAAAAAAGCAAATCTATCCTTCCCACTTGCGCTTACGAGGTTAGCTGTCGGATTTGGGCGGTGAGAAATCGCCCTACAACGTATATGAGATACGTCGATTCACCCCAATAAACTTGGTTCCCCCGTTTTTCTTAAAGAAAACTCAGCGTGCTAAAGTGATATTAAGTTGTACTATATTCTAACCCCTAATTGCTTATTTTGTAAACCCCATTTATTAAAAATAAGGCAATATTACTAAATCATTAGAATTTCTCGAATTTCATGCTCCGTCAGAGCCGATAATGCTTCCTGTCCGGGTTGGATCACTTCATCGATCAGGTTCTTCTTTTTTTGCTGAAGCTCGTACATTTTATCTTCAACGGTACCTTGGGTTACAAGCCGGATCACCTGCACCACATTCTTCTGTCCAATTCGGTGTGCTCGATCGGCTGCCTGCTGCTCCACTGCAGGGTTCCACCATAAGTCATACAGGATTACCGTGTCCGCTCCAGTCAAGTTCAACCCGGTCCCACCCGCCTTAAGCGAGATAAGGAATAAGTCTCGTTCACCATCATTAAATCGGCTGCATAGCTCGACACGATCGGAAGTTGGGGTATTCCCATCCAAATAAAAGTGAGGTACACCTTGATAGCCGAGCTCTCTTCCAATCAGACCTAACATTTCAGTAAATTGTGAGAAAATCAGCATCCGTTTACCTGCACTTCTGCATTCATCAATAATCTCCATTAACTGCTCGAATTTAGCCGAGCTTCCAGTATAGTCTTCAACGAACAGCACAGGATGGCAGCACAGCTGGCGGAGTCGAGTCAAGCCGGCCAATATTTTGATCCGGTTTTTTTGAAAGCCCTCCTCATTCAGATGCTTCAATGTTTCCTTCTGCAGTTTGGCCAAATAAGCCACATACAGCTTCTTCTGATCAGGCAGCAGCTCGGAGGCTTGCAGCGATTCGATCTTCTCCGGCAGCTCCTTCAGTACTTCTGTCTTCAGGCGACGAAGTAGAAACGGACGTATTCGTTTGGCAACGATTTCCCGAGATAAATCATTGAATGCCTTTCTACCTGGGAACAACTCAGGGAACACCGCATCGAATATGGACCATAATTCCTCCAGCCTATTCTCTACCGGGGTTCCGGTAAGGGCAAATCGATACTGGGCCTGCAGCAACTTTACAGCCTGTGCTGTCTGAGTAGCGTGATTCTTAAAAACCTGAGCTTCATCCAAAATAAGGGTGTGGAACGATTGCGTAACATATAGATCGATATCCCTGCGCAAAAGCGGGTATGAAGTAATAATAACATCGGCTTGAGATAGATTCTTCAGAGCACTGCTGCGCTCCGCCCTACTGCCATCGGCGATGACAGACCGAATCTGCGGCGCAAATTTCTTCAACTCATTCCGCCAATTGTAAACAAGTGAAGCTGGTGATACGATAATCGCCGGCTGCTCTCGATTTCTTATCTCCGGTAGTACCGAAACGATGAAGGCGATGCTCTGCAATGTTTTGCCAAGGCCCATATCATCGGCCAGTATACCGCCAAAATGGTAATGCGCCAGTGTCTTCATCCATTGGAAGCCATACTTCTGATAATCCCGTAAAATAGGTATAAGACTTTCAGGTACTGCAAAATCCAGATTATCTGGATTTCTCATATTTTCCAATAGCCTTCGGAACGATTTGCCTAATTTAACCGCATTGCCTTGTCTCTGAGAATCCATCAGATGGAGGCCGCGAACTACTGGAATGTGAAATTTCGTCCCTTTTAGATCTCCTTTACTGATTCCCATTTCATTCATGAAGCGGATAATCTCTAGAAACTCTTCACCTTCTAGTGGTAAAAAAGCTCCGTTAGGCATCCGATGATAGTTGCGCTTCTCTTCAAGGGATTTCAACAGATTGCGGATTTCCGATTCCGGAATACCTTCCATATCAAACTGGAATTCCAGCCAATCGGTTCGTTCATCCACATCAACGGATATTTTAGGAGGTGTATGGCCAGTATAAAGTCTTGCTTTAACAGCCGATGTGGCGTATACCTTCAGAAGCTTTTCTAGCTGAGGTACGACATGATACAGAAAATCGTATTCCGCTTCTTCGTCATCCATGAAGTATCCGCCTTCTGTTTTGGTGAAGAGACTTTGCTCCATTAGCTCCATGATTTGTCGTTCTTGATCACCATCACGCATGAGGATGCGATCGCTGCCGCGCTTATGACTGTTTCCTTCCAAAGGATTAATGACAATATCGCCATATTGAAATTCTAATCCCGCCAGTAGACGATCCCTTACTCTATCCAAATACAGCTTAGCCTTTAATGGAGTATGCTCAATGCGTTCTGAGACGGATTGAGCGATACTGACGCTACCCAGCTTCATCAAACCGGGTACTACCTTTTCCATAAAAGGCTCCATTTGTTCTTGTGATATCTGGATTTGGTGCTTGCGCGAAGATTCCAGCATTTGCTTAAGCTCCACTAATCGCTTACATTGTTCCGGCTGCAGCTTAAGAAGCCTTCCTTCAAAAAGGGCTATCCCATAAGATTCCATTATTGTAATCTGCTCCAGACCTTGAATATCCAATTGATACCCAGCGGCATGTGAGGACTCGTCGAATTTAAAGAGAAGCGGGATCGCTTCATCGGATAGATGAAACCCATCGAATGTCCGGTCTTCATGCACCAGCTGTATGGACGGCGCCTTGATAAGCAAAGGAAGCAGCGCTTCCCATGAATAGGATGGAATCAGAAGCATTCTATCGCCGCTCATACCATTGCCATGACTAGAATAAGGATTAGAGGTTTCACGATACATCTGCTCATTATTATAAATTTGGGCTAACTGCCGAATTACATCATCATTCTCCTTCTGAAAACTATGGAGCTCCGGATCATAGGAGAAATTTTTAGAAAATACATAGGATTCTCTGTGGTCGAATCGATCAAGAAAATCTCTTATTTTCTGTACAATATATAGTCGCTTGGGACCGAACTTGATCTCAATGCCGAACAAATACTTCCGATAGCCATAGGGAAAGGTTTTACAAATAAACTCCACCTCAAGAGGGGTTCTTGCATCGAATAGAGGCCGGGTGCCGCTTGAACGCTGTGGCCTGAGGTCAAATAGCTTCAGAATTCCGTTGGTCAGTTGAATATCTCCTGTCGGATCAGCAGATCGGCCACCTCTGGAAGCTCCGAAGCGGGGTTCGACATGCCCGAGCCTGTTTCGCGATTCGTATTCCGGCTGCAGCATTGAAGCGTAAGAGCGAATCGGCACTTCACCTTCCTGCTGTAGATCATGGATGTTCAGTAATACGGCGGCGATATGCTTACAGTACTTGTCACTTGCTAAATAAGCAGGACAAGTGCATTCCGCATCCACATCCCCGTTTCGATCAATTTCAACATTAACCTGGTAGCTGCTGCCACCTTGGACAATGGCTTCATATAGTGATGAATTCGGATTATTATTTATTAAAGTTACTTTATGTGCGCGATAATAAGCTTCTCCTTTTTCGTAAGAAAACGAGCCGCATAACAACTTAATGACACGCTGAGTCAACTGAAAGCTCATTGCCTTACAATCCTTCCTTGGTTCAATCCATTCAATATACCGGATTTGTTTTATTCCTTAATGATAGCAGAAAAAATACTAATAAATAAATGGAGCCCCATAAAGAAAATATATCAGAGTTATGAATAATCAGCCCTATATATTCATACCTTTTACGGTAATGACAGCTATGCTGGTATTCCCCCTCCTGATGTTTCGTTTAAAAAAATGATGGGTAATAATTGCCAGCTGGATATTTATACCAGAATCTGAAAGTTACATAACAATAAAATAAAAGGAGTGGTTCAAATGAATTTGCTAAAAACGAAGTTTTCTGCACTTGTGGTCTGTTCAGCTTTGATGCTTACAAGCGCGGCTGGCGTTGCGGCAGCCGCCGATTCAACAACCCAAACACCCACAACGATCCATGTCACACCTCCACCTCTAATCTTCTGGTCCGTAGGCCAAACCATGGTTAATGGTACATATGTTCCTGGCAACTATTTGATAGGCAAAGACTCCAAAGTCGCCTTCATTCCAGGCGGCGTAGGCTTGGTTGTTGTCGATAAATCAATAGCCTTACCCGTTGGAGCTTATTATGTAAAATAAAAAGCACATCGTAACCACTCATCGAAGTAAATTTGATGTGCATCTACAGATCCTAAAAGGGTCTTTAGATGCACATTTTATTTGACATCGATCTATGCGGGATAGCTTTTTTTGTCCGCAAAAGCAGATCCTATCATTTTAACTTTATAAATAATTCCTTAAGCTCATCGGCTGTATTTACTATAAAGGCTTCTACAACGTCCTTAGTAAGATAGGTTATAGGAACTTGAGGTTCATTACTTGGCACATCAAACCAATCAAAAACCTGCTTCCGCCATCTATGAAGTTCATTCGAAGTGTATAGGCTTGTTAATTCATAAATTGGTGCATGCATAACTTGATCTATAACACAGTCTTTCCACGGTACTGTACGAAATAAATTAAAATCGTTCTGGTTCTCTTCATCCCACAATAAGTCGTTTATTGGATTAGGGTGCATTTGTTGAGAGACAGCTTTCTTAATCATTCCCCAATTAATATCGGCGACGATATGACTTATATAGCCCAAAAGAAACGGCTTTAAATTTACATCAGTCGATAATTTACTTTGCGATTCATAGAAGGTAACGAAATCTTCTGTTTGACCCGTTGCTTTATTCAATAAATGGGATTTGGATTTGCTCACTTTACCTTTTTCTCTTACAAGTACTGCGTCCGGAGCAATGCTTCCTAGTAGAAAACTTGGATTTGCTTCAGCGCCATATATCTGATTAGCTATCGAGAGATGAATCATAGACCACGGCAAAACTATCACGTCCTTTGCTATTTGTTATGTAGCTGAAGAGGACTTCAATTAAGTAATACTCTTATAGTACTAATCAGACATTTAATATGTAAAATATGTAAAAAAGATCAAATTGATCTCATATAGATATCATTAAAATAAATACAATGCCGTTTATAGATGGATGGTCCAGCAATTTAGAGCGTCTTTTTGTCCACAACAAAGGTCATACTTCAATAAAACTAGACTTGAGACGGGGGGAAACCTCTGCTTGAGTCCAAGGCTATATTTGTTTACCTATGTTAAACTGAATGTAACTAACACTAGATTACTAGATTCAATTATTTGATATGCATTTTTTATGAAAAGAGGACGTTCTCAATGAATCCAAAACGAATTCTAATGATCAGCACCATGACGCTTGGCATAACCATTAGCGGAGGTTTATGGAGCGAGGAAACAAGTGCTAAAGCTTCACACGGCCAACCGGAGAAATATGAAGCTCAGAACTTGCAAGTTGCTGCAAAAGATGATTTTTTACAAATGCTCGGCGCTTCTTCTGATGAGGAGGTTTATCATTCTTTGTTGGAAGGCAAATCACTGGCGGATATTGCCGTTAACAATAATGAAGATGTGAATCACATTATTAATCTGCAAATCACTGAATTGACCAAACAATTGGATATACGATTCGCTAATGGAAGCATTCCTCCATCCGTATACCAATCGCAAAAAAAGGAGTTCGCAGATATCATTAAGAGAAGTGTTTATGGAGACAGAAATACATAGAAACGGTTTGAGTCCATGTAAGTTTATGTGCTACTTGGGCTGTAGAAAAACTCACTCCATTTCTATATTTCTTAAAACCATATGGATGTGATCTTCCCATTTATTATTGATCTTTAAATATTTTATCGCCAAACCTTCATTATAAAAGCCTAAATGTTCGGTTACTTTTAAAGAGGCTTTGTTTCTCGGCAATATATTCGCTTCTATTCGATGCAGCTTCAATTGGGTAAATGCATGCTTAATAATTTCTTGCAATGCTTCCGTCATATAGCCTTTATTCTGTTCATCCTTATCGATTCGATACCCTAGGTGGCAAGCTTGAAAAGCACCTCTAACAATATTATTTAAAGCTATTGAGCCGATGATTCGACTTCTATCCTCTATCTTATAGATCCATACCTTAAATAGCTCACCATGCACTAGCTTTCGATTCTCCTCAAGTAACAGTTCCTTCTGAACTTGGTATGTATAATGGTCGATCTTTTTATGAGCTTCCCATTCTTTTAGAAATTCCTTGTTCCGCAATATAAAATCCAATACAGCATCAGCAGCTGATTCATCGATTACCTTCAAAACTAATCTTTGCGTGTATAATTCCATTATCCATAATCTCCTCATTTCAACTCATTTTCGCATGATTCCCTGATATAGTGTAGAATAGAGAATACAAGATAGGATGTCACATAAAAATTGTACACATAATTAGGAGTTGTCAAAATGTCAAAAGATGAAATTGTTTTAACACGAGAGGGATTAACTAAATTAGAGCTTGAATTGGAAGACCTTAAAACAGTAAAGCGCAAAGAAATAGCCGCTCGTATTAAAACAGCTATTAGTTATGGTGATTTGAAAGAAAATAGCGAATATCATTCTGCCAAAAACGATCAGTCTTTTATGGAAACAAGGATCCTTACATTAGAAAAAATGTTAAATAAGGTTCGTGTTGCTGATCTGGACAGCTTAGACATTACAACCGTCAGTGTTGGTTCCATTGTTATACTGAATGATGTAGAAGTTTCGGAAAAGCTTGAGTATAGGATCGTAGGCGCGGCTGAAGCTGATGTTCTGGAAAATAAAATTTCATATGAGAGTCCTTTGGGAAAATCCCTCATGGGAAAATCAGTTGGCGATATCATTAGTGTAAATGCGCCCGTTGGGCTTATCAAATATGAGTTGCTTGAAATTAAGGCGATGTGAATTAACATAACCTGAATTCAATTAAGAAGAGAAGCCAATGACTTGGCTTCCCTCATTATTATCTTCAACTTATGCCAGCTTTATCTGCTATCTCTAAATGCATCACTCAGCCAATATTTAGCTTTCATCCTTCACATTACCTTCATCGTTACCAGATCCCTTGCGGATTATTCGAGCAGGCCGGACTACCCAGTTCTCGCGGTTCATCCGAGTTACCCGATTTATCGGATTATCCATATCCACTATGTGGCTTTCAGTAGGAACTGCTCCAGCTTGCTGAAGAGGATTCTCCTTAGAGGTTACTGCTTTATTCTTACTTCCCCCTGGCGGTCCTCCTCCACCATTGCGTTTGCCCTTGTTCCAGACTCTTCCTTTACTCATCTTAACACTCCATTATTATGTTTATTTGTGTGAATGAACTCTAAAGACAGCAATAATGTGTAAACGAAATATCATTTAACCATATCACACTAATGCGAATGATTCCAGAACCTAAGAAAAAACCTCATCCCTTGCAATTCTCCAAGGAATGAGGTTTCTCTTTATTCGTAGTTTAAGGATAAAATGTACTTTGAGGCGTGGTCGATGGGCACCAACGTGAGTTCAGCAGAAACTCGATAAGCACTTTTTTGGCTGAATCTGTGCCAATATAATGAAGCGCTTCCGCGGCGTGCCCGCGAACATAACGATTATCATCCTCCAGCGCAATTTCAAGCGCCGGCACCGCCTCATCGGCAGCAGCTCCCATTCGGCACAGAGAAAGGCCAGCTATGAAACGAACCTGCACATCCTCGTCCTTAAGACAGCGGATAAGTCCCTCAACAACCTGATCTACCGGTGCTCCGATCAACGCCAGAGCCTCAGCAACCGTTTGTCTAATAACTACATCGGTTGACGGCTCAAGCAGCTCTAATAGCTGCGGAATTGCCGAAGCAGCCAAATGCCTCAATTCGCCTAATGCAAAAACTGCATGAACCACGGTTTCAACCCGTTCTGCTCCAAGTGAAGCTTCCAGACCGGCCACAGCTCCCGAGCCCGCTGCCGCCAACCCATAAGCCGAAGTACGAGAAACCTTAAGGCTTTCGTGACGAAGTCCTTGCAGCAGCGCCTGAATACCCGCATCACCCATTGCTGCAAGGTTGTATGCAGCATTCAATGCGGTAGGCTCGAAACTATCTTCGAGCTGCGCCGCGGCTTCCTGCACCTTAGCCGTATCAACCTTCTCGCTATCCGCCAAACTGCCTATTTGACCAGAAAGCCAGTTCCAGGTTTCCTTCCACATCATTTCATGCTCATTAATCTTGGTGCTGAAGGCTGCCGGCTGTTTCCATTCCCGATCCAAGCAATCCCAGCTAGGAGCTGTAGGTGCTTCGGTTCGCATGAATTCAAATTTCAGCATGTATCTAGGCTGTCCCAGCACATTAGGTGTTGAACGATGCCATATATCATAATGAATTAATGCGAAGGTTCCCGCATTGCCGCTGGCTACTGCTTCTCCCTCCGTCTCATCCGATTCGAACGTCCTGCTCTCATAGTTTTGCGTGCCAGGCATAACGCCTGTTGGGCCGAGTTCTACCGGTGTATCCTGCGGGAAATACATGATCATCGCCCACCATGGATGATGATTGCGCATTTTTTTGTAACCCCAATAGCTGTCCTTGTGCCACCCTCCCGCTTTTGGAGATGCATTAAAATGACCATGTCTATGAGTATGCATTAAATAGTTAGGTCCCAGAACACTAGTCAATGCACCGGTAATGATTGGATTATCAAAAACCTTTTGCAAATCTCTAATACGTGGAAGCAAATTGTTACCTGGATTGCCTTCTTGCTCATAT
Source organism: Paenibacillus radicis (ex Xue et al. 2023) (assembly GCF_024722015.1). GTDB lineage: Bacteria > Bacillota > Bacilli > Paenibacillales > NBRC-103111 > Paenibacillus_S. The sequence continues at coordinate 442,866 of NZ_JANQBD010000002.1, forward strand.
ACCTGATTTAATTGCTCCATAAGCTTTTGATGAAATTGTTCCGAGAAATCAGTTTTAAGTATTAAAAAGCCTTCTGTTACAAACTTTCTCATTTGCTCATCATTTAATAATACTGGAACTTCGCGACCCATGCCTCTACCTCCTAATGTGAACTTGATTCAAATTATAATAATTCAGGAGGTAAGATCATATGCAGAATGCTAATTCAAGTTTGCACAAAAGTAAGGTGTTTCGATCAAATGATTAGGCTGACCAAATAAATAACCCATACCTAAGAGGTAATGGGTTATTTAACAGGTTATTGCATTTTTTATATAAAGGACTGTTGCATTACGTACAAAAGCTCAGGTTAGTCCCTGTTGCCAGTCACAATCACACTTAATCTTCACCGGTAATTCTACTTACAATTTCAAGCACGGCATCTCTATTGAGTTTGCTTTCACCGTTCGACAGAGCATAAAGGGTACCATGTGCCAAAGCCAGAGGGATGCTGCAGAAATCAAGAATTGGCCCAGGCTTAATATCGGCAATATATTCAGTAGCCATTTCCAGATTACGCTCAGTGTATGCAAACATTTCTTCAAGCCCCCAATGAGGTGGGAAAAAATCGACCCCTCTGGTGGAATCCTCAATACGGTTGCGAACAATATTTACAGCTTGAAGACCACGCCCAAAAGCCACCGCCTTGACTCGATCGGTTTCCGTACCGTCAAACCATTTCCAAAGGTCGGAGAGAAGTTCTCCCACGGCCCCTGCAACGCAATAGGTGTAATAATCAAGATCCTCTTCCGTATTAATCTTCCAATCCCGTTCAACCCATTCAGCCATTTGTTCAGCCATAGTTGCCGTACTTTGAATGACTCGAGGCGCAATTGAAGCTGGACAAAGATTAACCCAATCATTAAGACGTACTGTTACATCACAAAGCGTACCTTGATAAGGTTGGAACAGCGTACGCAGCTCCGTTTCTCTTGACGGCTCTTGGATGAGCTTGCTTACCCCTAATAACAGCTTAACTTTTATCTCGGCAGGTAGTTCAGTGTGATCTTCGATCTCATCAATAGCACGCATACAAAGATATGCAGAGGCTACCGCTTCCTTTATTCCAGGTATCAAACGGCTAATCGGAATTAAAAAGGTTCGGCTTGTTTCCGCCAACATATCCATCGCATCGCTTAATAAATCATTTGTCTTATTCACCAAATGCCCTCCAACATAAATCGATTCTCTTTTGTAAACATAAATATAATTTCATAAAACAGGAATTATTTTATTAGTTCTTTTCTTATTTTACTGTCCTCTATCGCAATATGCAAAAAAAACACAGAAAAAAAGCTTTTAAGTATAACATATTTATGAAATTAAGCATTTCATTATTTAAATACGTAAAATTCAGCTTTATATAAACTTGAATTAACCTATTATTACCAAAAGCATATCATTTATTATAGGTTTGTGAAGTTGTATTTACCATGCATGTTGTTTGGAGGTCTCAAGTATGTTAATAAGAAAAGCTTCTGATCGAAGCCCTTTCGAGGAAGATACATTCGTGTCATAGCAGGGGCTTTTCTTGCAATATTAGAAAGGCGAACCTCCGGTTCGAACTTCTACTTTCTAATATTATCAAAAAACCGCCATATCGGCGGTTTTCTATTTAAATTATGAAGGAAAAGCTGGTTCGCCTGAGGAATCATAGGCCTGCAAAACCGACATCAGCAATCCTGGAAAACGAGCCTCGAGATCATCAATGCGAATAGAAAGGAATCTCATGGTTCCATGTATCCTAACATTAACAACACCCGCTTCCCTAAGTGTACGAGCATGATGGGAAACGGTTGATTTAACAACGGGAACTTCGAATTCACCGCATGCTCGCTCTCCTGCTTTGTACAGCTCGGAAACAAGATACAAGCGAATGGGATCGCTTAGGGCATAAAGCACGGAGGACAACTGGATATCCGCTCGGTCTGGATGGTGTAGGACTTTCATGAAAAAAGCCTCCTTCATACGTTAAAGCTTATGATTGCATTTTACCATATTGCATGTTATATTTCTATTGTTCGATTACAATCGAACAATAGAAATTATGTGAGGTGTAAATGATGTCAAAGCTAGATAGTCACAAATCCGACGGTAAACCACAGCCAACCAACTTACGCGAAGGAAGAGTCGCTATCCTTCTGGGAATCTCAGTTGTATTGGTAATTATGAATACGATGATGTTTAATCTGGCGCTCCCAGACGTATCTCGCGCATTCAGTATGTCAGCTTCATCTACTTCCTGGGTAGTAACTGGCTACTCCATCGTATTCGCGATCTCATCCATTACGTATAGCCGGTTATCCGATTTTGTTCCTATTCGACGGCTATTCATTATTGGAATTCTCTCGCTTGGCATCGCCGCTATCGGCGGCTTCTTTAGCAATAGCTTCGTACCGCTGCTTATCGCTCGTATTCTGCAAGCATCGGGAGCCGGCTCCATTCCTGCATTGTCGCTTGTGCTAATTACCCGTTATGTACCTCTGGAACGGCGAGGTAAAGCCATGGCCACGGTTATGTCGGCTGCTTCACTCGGTTTAGGTCTCGGACCTGTTGTAGGTGGCGTTATCGTTGAATATTTGGGTTGGCATTATTTATTTGCCGTAACCGCAGTAACATTACTACTGGTACCCTTCTATACAGCACTTATCCCTAAAGAAACACCTGCCAAAGGCTCTTTCGACGCACTTGGAGCACTATTAGCCGGTATCGGAACAACAGGGATCCTTCTGTTCTTAACGAACCAATACTGGGTTGCCCTGGCAGCGGGATTGCTATCGCTTGTCCTGTTTGTGGTTCGGATTCACCGAGCAGCTGATCCATTCGTGCAGCCTGCCCTGTTTCGCAATCGTTCGTATTTAACGCTTGGCTCCGTTGGAATTGCAGCCTATTTATGCAGCTTCGCTACATTATTCCTAATGCCTCAAATTCTCGTACATCAATATGGATTGAGCGCAAGCGCATCTGGACTTATCATATTCCCAGGGTCTTTACTGGCTATGTTTGTCTCACGTAAAGTAGGCAGAACTATCGATCGGTATGGCAACGGTTCTATCATTCGATATATTCCGCTGCTAGTACTCGCATCCGTGTTGCTGTTTGCTCTGTTTGCCGGCACTTCTTATATAGCTATATTGTTCATTTATATGATATTAAGTGTAGGATTTACGTTTCTTACCAGCAGCATTTCTAATGAAATGTCCCGCATTCTGCCCAAAGCCCAAATCGGCTCCGGACTAGGCCTATTCCAGCTGCTGCAGTTCTTCAGTGGAGCATTCGGAGTAGCAGCAACGGCAAGCGCCCTTGTGTGGCAACAAAAGCTGCCTCTTACACAAGCCTATGCGAATATTTATTGGGGACTCGCGATCATCGTTATAGCCTCAATAGGCTGTTCCCATCTGTATCTCCGTTATACTTCAAGGACAGTTCAGCAAGCTTAATATTTCTGCAAAGGCCCCTCCCTATCCAGCTTACTTGATTATTCTCATCATCGTATAATCTTTGATTCTACTAATTTATTTTTTTGATGAATAAGTCTCATGTCATGTAAAAATTAGAGAATCCGTTTATACTAAAGTAGATAAATCCATAAGCTGGATCGAAAGGGAGGAAGAATATTATGAGTTTTGAAATAGTAGAAGCAACGATCCCTGACATTCAGGCCGCTCTCGATTCAGGTGAAATGACTTCGAAGGGTCTAGTACTTATGTATCTCGATAGAATAGCTAATATTGACAAGCTCGGACTTACTATCAACTCCGTGCTTGAAATAAACCCGGATACCTTATTTATCGCAGAGTCCTTAGATGTAGAGCGGGCAGTTCAAGGTCCAAGAGGTCCGATGCATGGAATTCCTGTTCTGCTGAAGGACAATATCAATACCGGTGATAAAATGCACACAAGTGCCGGTTCCCTTGCTCTCGCCAACTCTTATGCGACGAAAGACGCTTTTATCGTTCAAAAGCTGCGAGAAGCCGGGGCAATTATTTTAGGAAAAGCCAACATGACGGAATTCGCCAATTTTATGACCAATAATATGCCTTCTGGATACAGCTCGCGCGGGGGACAGGTTCTGAATCCCTATAATATCTCAACTCCGACTGGCGGCTCCAGTGCTGGGTCCGGTGTAGCGGTGGCTTGTAACTTTTGTACGGTCTCTGTTGGTACGGAAACGTCGGGCTCTATTCTGAATCCAGGGAATTTGAGCTCAACAATTGGTATTAAACCTACTGTCGGATTAATCAGCCGTTCAGGCATTCTTCCTCTCTCTAGTAGTCAAGATACGGCTGGCCCTATGGCCAGAACAGTTACCGATGCTGTTTTACTGCTGAATGTTCTTGTAGGGGTGGATGAGAGCGACCCCGCAATGGGTACCGGCTTAGGGAAGCAATGTGCAGACTACACAGATTTTTTAAACAAGGATGGTTTACGGGGCGCCCGAATAGGTATTCCAAGGGATTATTATTTTGAAGAATTAACGGAGGAGCAGCTCATCCTCTTTAATAATGCCGTTGACATCATGAAGCAGCATGGCGCTGTGATAGTAGATCCTGCCAATATCAAAACAGCTCGTGAAATTAAGTATTCCTCCGTCATACTCAATGAATTTAAAGCTTCTCTCAATGCATATTTATCCCAGTTAGGTCCACATGCATCCATTCGTTCTCTAAAAGACATTATTGATTTTAATAACAACCATCCAATGGAAACTTTAAGATACGGACAAACATTACTTGTCCAAGCCGAATACAACACCTCAGGTACATTAACCGAACCCAATTATATTCATGATCGTGCTTTGGATTTAAAGCTATGTCAGCAGGATGGAATCGACGCCGTTATGAAAGAGCATAATTTGGATGCGCTGCTCTTTCCAGCTGATTTTGGAGCAAGAATTACTTCAAGAGCCGGTTATCCGTCTATCGTTGTCCCGGCCGGTTACACTGCGGCAGGCGTACCCTTTGGTGTCACCTTCTCAGCTCGGGCCTACTGTGAGCCCATGCTCATTAAGCTCGCATATTCATTCGAACAGCATTCCCAATTTCGTGAAGCTCCTTCTTTAAAGAGCTTCCTTTAATTCAACTAATGAATCTTTCTCTTGATTACAAAAGCTTTATCCGCCTTTTCAAACCCTATTTTCTCATAAAATCCTACAGCTTTGGGCGCCGTGGTGAGTATGTACTGAATTTCTTCTTCTCCTACTCGGTGCCTTAGCATTTTAATTAATTGTTTTCCAATTCCTAATCCCTGATACTCTTTATCAACAGCAATATCTGAGATGTAGCAGCAATAAGCATAATCCGTAATCGCTCTTAAGAAACCAACGACTTTCCCGTCGGCTCTTGCCGTAATGATTTCGTCCGCATGTTTTATCATTTTCTGAATTCGATTTGTGTCTCCAACAGGCCTTCTAATTCCTGAGCTAATAAATACATCTTGTACTTCCTTAACGCTGCAGCTTTCATCAAATCTATATTCCAGAACCATAGTTCACATCCTTAATTCCGCTCGATGTTAACCATTTTATTTATAAGTCCTTAAAAACGAATTCACGATAAGTTTTGTACCCATGTTTTCTATAAAAATCTTTTGCTGCACCATTATTATGCCAGTAATCCAGCTCTATTTTTCCAATTTTATTTAATTCCGCTATTTCGTTTATCTTCGCCATTAATTGACTTCCATAGCCTTTGTTCTGCTCGCTTGAATTTATGCTCAGTTGAAGGATATTTATCGATTTATATGCCTTTTTAAACGGGTTCTCCGCATATTCCTTGATTTCTATCCAAGCATATCCAATATTTTGTTGATCATTCTCCAGTATTAGAAATATGTAATTTGGTCTATCTATGATTGATTTGAAAAACTCCTTGATCGTCTCGTAATTATATTCCTTAAAGTGGTCTGGATATAACTCCGCATGCACGTCCTGCACAGTCTTATTCAAATGAGCGATAGCTTCAAAATCCTTGGTTTGAATGATTTGCATGTCAGCTTCCATTCCTTTTCTCTTATTTTTGGATTGCTGATTCCCTACTCCTTCAGTTGACCTGCTAAGATACCAGCTTTCCTAATGATTGCAATTCGTTCTTCTCGTCCCTCGATTTTTTGTATCATGTCTATTGCCGTTTCAAAATTCGTTATTACATATCCCGTCGTTTCATATTGTTCAGGCATTTCAATGAATTTCTTAACTTTTGTCAAAAAATACAGCCTGTAGGAGCCAAACTCTTCCCAATACCAGCAAGCAAAAGGAATTACCTCGTCTTCTATTTGTATTCCTGCTTCTTCAATAGCTTCTCGTCTCAATGCTTCTATTAACGATTCATTTTTTTCGAGCCTACCACCAATTGTTGTTAATACTCGTTCCTCCCTATCCCAAACCATAATCAGGTTTCCATTATCTAAAACAGGTATGCAGTGGACTCCACTAACAGGCTTATCGACGGGTATTTCCTGGATAAAAGTAAGCACAACAACTCTCCCCCTTCTGATTGCATTTATAGAGTCAAATAATAATGATAGAACTGCTCATCCTTCTTGTATCCATTCCGTTCATATAATCTTTGAGCTCTTACATTATCTTGCGCCGTTGCCAGCTCTATGCCTTTAACAGCGCAAGCTCCAGCATAATTCCTCGCTTCCTCTAATAATTGCTGAGCGATCCCATTCCCCCTATAAGCCTCCACTACATATAAATCATTGAGTATCCAAGAACGTTTGAGGGAGATGGAAGAAAATGAAGGATACAGTTGCATAAACCCTACTGCTTTTTCGTGTGTTCTATCCTTCGCAATAAAAATAACTGACTCCCGAGCAACTAGTCTTTCAAACAAAAATGCTCTCGCACTTGTCTCATCGGATTCTTGTCCATAAAAGATTCTGTATTGATCAAACAAGGGAACGGCATCCTCTAAATCGTGAATTGTTGCTTGCGCATACGTGAAATTATTCATCATTTTGAATTATTGCCTCTCTTTCCTTCAATCCAACGTTGTCCGCCAGGAAATTTAAGTGCCTTATTAATATGCTTTAAAACCTAATACTTTTGCAAAGCTCAACTTTTTCAGTCAAAAAATATTCAATGTAAAAATCATGTAGCGTTCTAGGGAACTTATACATTCTCATAGATTCATCGTCCTGAATTAAAGACTCTCGAATTTTACTAATAGGCAACCATTCAATCCCGATTTGTCCAATATCTGCTTGGATACTATTTAGGTCAGTATGGATTGGTTCAGTCTTACACAGGTAAATAAAATCTAAAGAGTGGACTTCCTTCATAATAAATGAATATTCATGGTTGTAAGATATGTACTCTCTGATACAAAGTAATTTACTTTCTACAATACTCACCCCAAGTTCTTCAATGCATTCACGATATAAAGCTTGCTCCAATGTTTCATCAGGCTCTTGAGCACCGCCCGGAAGTGCATAATAGACACCAATCCCTGGTCTCTCTTTTTTTATGGAAAGCAAATGATCGTCCTGAACTATCAAAGCTCTGACCGTGTTTCTAATCATCCCAGATATCACCTCATTTTTTTGTTTCTAGTCTATTGCTTCGATTGCCGACATTTCATTTCTCGCCCGAGCCATCTAATCATCTCCCTAAAATAATAAAAAGCATTTGATCAATGACCAAACACTTTGCCCAGGCGAACGGCTGTATAATCCATGTGTTTCCTCGTAGTTATCTACGTTATCGCCAGTTACACATGTCAAATATTTACTTATAATCATATCTGAATATTTAGAAAAATCAATATTTTTATTCCATAAGTTCTTATGTATGACTTGAGTACAATAAGATACCGTCTCTTTTCATCCAGCCCGAGCGGTTCCAGAAATGATTTCCAATTTCATTATCTTCGATCACCATGATATGGCATTTGTCTATCCCTTCCAATCTAAGCTTAGCTAAACTTCTAGCTACTAATTGCTTTCCAATGGAATTCCCCCGATATTCCGGATCCACAGCAACATGATAAATGTAGCCTCTTCGTCCGTCATGCCCGCATAGTATCGTTCCAACGACTCGTTGATTATCTACACAAACAAAACTCATTCCAGCATTTCTAATCAAATAATTGTGGATGGACTCCCTTGAATCAGCGTTACTTAGAGCCATTCCTTCCGTTCTTTTCCATAGTTCTATTGCCATTTCATAATCTTGTATGTTCATTTCTCTTAATTCATACATTTCGTTAACCCCTTATCCATGTCCCTCTTGTATATCCCAGTCTCAATCCTGCTCTTTCCATATTCCTGAAGCTTGTTGAAGCATATGCCGCTTGGCTAATGACCAAATTACAGTTGTTTCTGCAAGCTTCCCATATTCTTCTTTCTATTAAAGCTTTTTGAACCCCTTTATTTCTGAATTCCTGCAGAGTTGTTGCAAAGGTTAAAGAGGCCAGTCCATCTTTTATGTACATGACCCCAACGCCAGCAGGAGTATCGTCAACAAATCCGCCAAAAAATTTCCAGCCTTCTCTATTAAAAAGAACTCTATTATTATCGGCAACATGACTTTTACCAGACAATGATAGGCCTGTTCCGAGACAATGTATTTCCGCATACAAATTAATCTCATCAGCTTCTAGTTCGCGAACTGTAACTGAGCCACCAGAGATGCTCTTTTCTGCAGGGTGTCCATATAATGTGGCGTGAAAATCAGATTGATAGAAAGCTCTCTCGAATAGTGCCTTCATTAGTTCTTTTTTGGCCTTGGTTGGGATAATTTCAAATTGCAATCGGCTGCCCTTGCTCTTGTAAAATTCCAGGATATCATCCAAGACATGAAGATCATTAAAGCTAATTCCTTTCACTGTATTAAATTGAGGCCAGGGCATTTCTTTACTGTAAAAGGCTATTGCCCCGCCGAACTTTACGATTTCGATACCCATCGGATTACCAGGACGTTCTTTTATCGCATTCATTCGATCGATCATATAATCAATTTCTGCTTTTTCCATAAGCTCAGCAAACTCATGCGTTTGTATTTGAAATGACATAGGACAGCCCCTTTTAATTATAATCCGAATGATGTGTCTTTTGTGCAGTAACTACCCGCTCTGCTTCACTCCACTGCCAATGGTAGCCAAGCGCCTTCACTGCTGTTTCCCAATCTACCATAACAAAATTATTCAATACATGGACTAGAGGCGATTCGATAGTCTCCTTCCTGCCCGCATACGTAAAGGTAATTCGCTTATTTTCAGCATCATAACGTACATTTTGGGCTCCCAGCATTTCAAATGTCTGATTTAGTGGCACCCAGGGTATCCCTTGAATGAGAATCGGTTTGATTCCGCTAAAAGATAACTCCCGTCCATCAACCACCATACGAATAAACGGCAGATGCTGAGCCACGGTATCCCCAGATAGGAGCGTTAGGATTCCCTGATTCAGTTGAGTCTTTTCCCGCTCGGAAAGATGTGCGATTTTATTATTAGATTCCCGCGGCTGGAGTTTGATATGATATTTTTTCTCCATATAACGATGAAGCCGGTCCAGCTCTTCCTTGCTTGCAGTCCCTAAGCTTCTTCCCTGCATTTGCGCCATCAGTACTCCTATAGATTCGGCAGCAATCGTGCCATTCGGTTGGATGCGCGTACTTCCATAAGCGACTGCCGTTGAGCCAACCAATTTGCCCGCTGTCACAACATTACTAGTGCCTTGCAATAAATAACTGCGCAACGGGATTCCATATTTATCAGGGCGTCCAATTGCAAGGCCTTCCCTATTGGATCGAGATCCCTGAATGTCCAGAAAATATCCGCCAATACTGACATTATCCCAGAACATTCTGCCACTCATCAGATCAGACGCCTGCATCACGTACTCGGTAGGATAATGATTATATTCACGGATATACAAATAGTTAGGATCCCCATTAAGCTCCAACCCTTCGAAGCCGATGATTTGCTTGCGCAAATGATCCCTAATGGAAGCCATTTCCTCCTTGGCCAATCTCATTCCCCTATCAATAGTTTCTTCTCTGCTGGGATCCACCCCATATACCTGGAGTGCGTTAATGACAATTTCACCGTTGCCTTGATTTAATATATTAAGTCCACGCAGATTAAGCCATTCCTTGTTGTTCAGCTTGTAAGCTGACACCACTGGAGGAAAGCCATACGAGATATTGGAATCTACATACGTTTCCGGTCCATACTTATGAGCCCGCTCCACCTTATCCATTTTCCAGAAGTGACTGTAAAATTTATGCCAATCGACACCCTTGAACCGCATTATATAGGTAGCACTCATATATTCCTTTTCCCTAGCGCCGTAAAGCGCTTCCAAACCTTGAAGCGGCTCTAAATTCAGCTTTCGTATCAGAGCGGCATCATCGGAATTATCGACCACATAATGTGGATATACGGTTCTTGTTTTTCCAAACCGATTTACATATTGGATAGAAACAACCTGCCCCCCATCTGAATACACATTCTTTAATTCAACCTTCTTTTCAAGCGGGATTCGATCGATCAAATGATGAAAATATTGGGCAAACTGCGGTTTATTCCGAATGGCTCCAGCTTCATATTGATGAAAGAGCTCCTTCATGCCCCCTTGTACTAATGAGTTGCCCTGATCATCATAGGTTCCATCCAAATAGAGCATTTCACCTTGAAGAAGCTGTCCTCCCAAGCTGCTTTTCGGTTCCAGAATGAGGACATTAAGCCCTTCCTGCTTAGCCTTTTGAGCCAAATACATCCCTTCAAGCTCAGTGCCTATTACAACGACATCCGGATCATGAGCGAAATTAGGATATAGCGTATAACTGCCGTCGCTATCACGGTGGAGGCCATAATAGCCAAACACACCTGCAGTAATTGCCGAAGCAGCAAGGAGTGTGCTGGTTAATAAAATGCTATTGAACGTTCTGGGTATCCAATTGTTTATGTTCACTTCTGCTCACCGTTCATTCTCCTGATATTGGCCATGCTTTGTTGTTATCTCGTATATCTCGATTCCAGCTTACGGCCCATGAACCAGATCGATACCAGGAGAATGACGATAGCGATCATTTTCCACGGCTGGTTAAGCAGGTTGCCAAGATCATGCCCTGCAATTGATACAATAAGGATCATTACAGCCTTCCCCATTGAAGTAGCGATCAGAAAAACACTCTTAGGCAGCTTAGAAATTCCAGCTACAATATTTACAAACGCAGAGGGTGTAAACGGGAAACAAGCCAATACAAAAATCGGCGTGAATCCGTGCTGTTCTACCCAAACAATGAACTTTTGCGCCTTTGGATATTTACGTTCAATATAGCCGCGAAAACGTCCACCGAATTTTCTAAAAAACAGAAATACACATGCAGCACCACTAACAACACCGATCCACGAATACAAAGCGCCTTCCCAAATCCCATAAGCATTCACATTAGCAATGATAATTGCGATTAAAGGCAATATGGGTACAAACGATTCGATAAACGTCGCAAGAATACCCGGCACTGGACCGAGTGCTTCGTACCGGAATAAAATAAGTTCTATATCCTCCCAAGTCAAACCGGCAAGCTTGTCTATCCAGCTCATTTGTAGTAGTCACCTTTCTTAGCGGCTCTTTATAGTTGAATGATCGTGCTGCTTGGCCATAGTAAAATCATATTCGGGCTCAAGACTAATCATGTTCTCCCAAACTGAATTAGTAATACGTACAATATCGTTCATGGTTGCTATGCAGCCTATCTAAAATTTTTGTTTAGCTCTACATCATTTTATAAAGGCATAGGTGTTGAAGTTGGTTTGGCAAACCCGCTTTTGTACTTTCCATCGATATAGGCACGAATATCCTTATCAGCTAGACCGTCTTTCTTGAGCTTGGCTGATTCCAAAGCAATGTTAAGACATACACCACATCTGGTGCCATGATCATCCCATACGACGGACCCGTCTTTATTTACCTCTTTAATAAAACAATTCTTATTGCTTTGGTGGCCGACACTCTCTCCGCAGCCGCAGTAGCAAGGCATCCATTGCAGCAAGTCGGCGTTAGCGGCAGCTATTTGATAAATCATCCGTATCTCTTCGCGTTGATTCGCCAAAAATTTAGGCAAAACCTGCAGGGAAGATGTTTTCTCCTGTAAATCCTTTTCTACATGCCCGGCAGCCTCATGACCCTCGTGTACTTTAGTTGCAGCCTCTTTATTGGAGCTGCAGGCCACCATGGCTGCCAAGGAAACGCCAATAATCAATGACTTTGATAACAGCTTCATAGCCCACCTCAAATTTATGTATAGTAAGTACTTGTATTATATAACGCTTAGAGTATTATTTCATCTTTCCCATCTGAGAAGAAGGTAACCCTTACATGAGTCACATAATCGCAAATAAGGATGTTATTCTGTTAGTCTTTTCCCAACAGAATAGCATCCTCAATCCAACCGATACATGTAAGTGCAATAATTAACTGAACCGTTTCTTGTATTCTGATGGATAACAACCGACAAATTCGGTAAACAGCTTCGTGAAATGCCTTGTGCTGTAATAGCCAACCCTCTCAGCAGCCTGCTGCACCTGAATGCTCGGCATTGCCAGCCATTCCTTGGCCCGGATCATTCGATATTCGGTTAAATATTTCATGAACGTCGTTCCCATCCGCTTATGGAAGAGCGTGCTTAAGTAATTGTGTGTAACATCCAGTTGTTCAGCTATTAGCGAGATACTGATGTCCTGGTCATAGTTTTGTTCTATAAATGCTATAGTAGCTTGAACTAGACAGGTGGCATTGTCAGTTCCTTGATGTTTGGACAGCAGCTCTTCTCCCTTTTTAATAAGTGCCTCATACCATTCGTGAAACGGCCGACAGGCATCCAGATGACAATCCATGGATACGTTCAGAAAATGGCTAAGCTGAGCTTTATGCGATGATGCCAAAGCCTCATTGAGACTTCCGATCTGCATTTTGAACATGGCCACTGCTTTCATGTATTCCGTGTGATCTTGCTTCCTATAATGATCCAGTAATTCGAAGGCTTTTCGCGCCAGCCCGGCTAATGATCCCCTATGTTCCATTTCCTCTAAAAAGTGGAGCTCCAATGTTTTTCCGTGCTCATATAAGCAGCGCAGTGCCGAAAGCTCATGAAGAGAAATCCACTTGCTTTGGAAAGCAGCGATGCTGCTGCAAGGTTCCAAAACAACCGATGTAATTGCATATTGCTCCGTTTTGAACTGTTGAATCGAATTATTGATTTGATTAATCATGTTAGAGGATTCTGCAGCGCCTCGTTCATAATTATCCGAATTCCAAGAACAAATAAAGGCGAGTTCACCTTGAGGTAAAACCAATTTAGCCTTGCGAAGTCCTCCATGCGTCTGCTCATCGACCAAGTCTCTTATAATTGAACCTATTTCACGCTGCTTGCTTGCTCTTGAAGCAGCGGATAAACTGCTGTCCGTATATACTATTACTGCCTGAAAGCAAGACTCTGAGAATAAAGCTCCGGACGGTTCAGATTCAAGTGTCGTCATTCCAAGTAATAAAGAATGCATAGTTGACTCAAATTGCCTGTTGTGAAGAATACGCTGCTCTCTTACGCTTCTGCTTACTTTGACCAACGAAGACTCCAGATCATCTGGACTGACCGGTTTTAACAGATAATCCTCTGCGCCTAGCTTCAAAGCTTCCTGGGCGAAGCTGAAATCGGAATAGCCGCTGATAACAATGAAGGAAGTATGAGGAGAAACCGTATGTGCTTGTTGGATCGCTTGCAGACCGTTCATCAAGGGCATACGTATATCAATAAGCACAATATCGGAAGCGTCGCTTTTCAACAATTCCAGCAGCTCCACCCCATTGGTTGCCTCACCGGTAACCGTCCATGTCGAGCCCATATCCTCGATCATACTTCGCAAGCTTAAACGAACCAGCACTTCATCGTCAGCAATGACAATTCTCATAGTCTCACTTCCCGTAATGGTATGGTGATCGTAACAAGGGTACCTTGGTCGCTTTCACTCCATATGTGAATATCCGCATGCTCGTATGCAATCAGAAGTCGGTTTCTTACATTCGTTAGACCTATAGCCACTGAATCATCTACCTTATCTGGGGCAAATCCCGCTCCATCATCCCTAATAGTAATTACAAGCGCTTCTTCATTCTGAGTATTATGTATGAGACATGACACTGTTAGCGTACACGAACGATTTAACGGCTCAATACCATGAATGATTGCGTTCTCAACAAGTGGCTGAAGCAGCAATTTGGGAAGAAGATATGCGGTTGCAGCTGGGTCCGTATATAAATCCAAGGTCAAGCGGTCTTGAAAGCGAAGCTGTTGAAGCTCACCGTATTTTTTTATAAATAGCATTTCTTCAGCGACGGTTGACCAATCATTATGCTCCAATATATATCTAAGCATACTGCTGAGTGATAATATGGATTTTTCTAACAAACGCCGGTCCCCCACCCGATTTAATCCTATAAAGCCATTTAATGTATTGTATAGAAAATGGGGTTGAATTTGTGACTGCAATGCCCTGTACTCAGCATCCCTTTGATTTAAAACCGCCTTATATTCACTGTCTATTAATTCCTTAAGCTGGTCGATCATCGTATTAAGCGCCTTACCAAGCTCCGCAACTTCGTCTTTTCCCCGAACGGCAACACGAGTAAGAAGCTCTCCTTTTTGCACCCTTTTCATAACAAAGGTCATCTCTCTAAAAGGCTTAATAATCCATTGGGACAAAGTGAAAAAGACAAGCAATGTCAGCACAATACCGCCTCCAGCAAGCAGCAAGCCAACAATATAAATGCCCTCCAGCTTGGCTTTGAGCTCTGAATTGTCGAGCAGCACAACAATATTCCAGTTGGCTTGTGTGACCTTCTTCGAAACGACTACGTATTCATCTATGGTTTGACCGTTCAGCGCTGGGAAAAGCAGCTTTTGCTGAAGCTCCTGCGGCAGGCTGGCTGTGGAATAAATCAAATGATGCTGCTCATCAAAAATTGCAACGATCGACCTCACATTAAATTTGATGTCGTTGGCAATTTTTTCGAGAATGACCGTATCCGCATCGGCCTTCATGACAGCTAGCGGCTGTTTGGAATCGGGATCCTTAATCAGTCTAGCAACGGAAAACACTTGGGTAATAGTAGGCTTTTTTAAATAGTCCTGTGCGTGAGCACTTATAAAGCTGACCTTGCCGTCAGCCTCTACAGCCTGCTTATACCAGCCCTGTTCTGTAAATGGATAATTGTCCACCGGTTCATTTTTGAAAGCAGAAGTGACATATACGGAACCATCATAGGAAAGTAAAATCGTGCCTAAGATATCGTTGCGGGGGTTTTTTAGAAAATTAGGCAATGTCACATTCAGTGCTTTATCCGTTAAAAACTGTGAATAAGCGTCGGTTGACTCATAGGAAACATTCGCCTTTGCTTTCAATGCACGCATAACCTCTTCACTCCAATAAGGAGTAACGGTGAGGCGCTCCAAATCCTCCAAGTACGTTTCGATATTATGCGTTAAAGAAGTTAGACTGCTCTCAGTCAATGTTGTCGTATCGGTTGTGATGAGCTTTTGATAATAGGAGGGCATTACAAAAACGATAATAATCAGAGGCACGATGAGTGTCAGGAAGAATAAGATCGACAGTCTCATTCGCAGAGAATAGGATAATTTCAACGGAAGTCACCTTCTCTATCTGCTGGCATCACATCCTCGGCACAACGCTTTACTACTAACGCAGACAATCTGGTTGCCACCCTGTGCAAGTCATACCCTATTATAATATAAGTTGGTAAAATGTGGTATCCTTAAGCCTTAATAGCTCCAGCAGCCATACCTTCAATAAAGTACTTTTGCAAAAAGAGGTAAACTAACGTGATCGGCAATGCTGCCATTAAGGAGCCTGCGGCAACCCAGCCTACATTATTATTGAATTGTCCAAAAAAAGCGGCTAACGCAACGGTAATCGTATGAACCTCCGTCTTTTGCAGGAAAAATACAGAAAATTGGTAGTCATTCCAAACCGCGACGCCAGAAAGAATAATAACTGTGGCCGTAGCAGGCTTTAACAAAGGTAAAATAATGCGAAAAAAAAGCCCGAGCCGCGATGAACCGTCCATCATAGCCGCCTCGTCAAGCTCTCTTGGAATTGTACTAATAAAGCCGGTGTATAAGAAGATGGTAATCGGAAGATTAAAGGTAACGTGCAGCAGGACAATTCCCCACAGTGTGTTCAGCGCGCCCAAATCTACATATACCTTGTACAAAGGTACGAGAATAGCAATGGAGGCACGATAAGCGCGGATATAAAGACGGTATACATCAATTTATTCCACACTGTTCTGAATCTAGCCAGCGGGTATGCCGAAATCGAACCTAGTACAATAACCAGAATTACTGCGGCCAAAGTGATTATAATATTGTTCTTGAATGAAGTGCTCAATCGCGCTTGATCCCATGCATTTATGAAATTGTCCAGATAAAGATACCCGGGTAATATCCATTTGGAGCTGGGGTCGTCGATTGCTTTTAATGAAGTAGTGATCAATATATAAAAAGGGATGACGTGAATGAGCGCAATCACAATAGACATCACTACCGCCCATTTCGAATGGCGATTACGGTTCAATGTGCCACTTCCTTCCGCCGCAACAAATACAACGAGGTTATGCTGATCACTGAGATAATTACAAACATCAGATTCCCAAGCGCCGCTGCATAGCCGGCATCCTGTCTGGCAAAGTAAAGCTGGTACATCAAGGTGGATAAAGATGCAGAGGCGTATCCTGGCCCTCCGCCCGTCAATGATGTAATGACATCGAACAGCTTAAGACCGCCAATTAAATTCAACACAATATTTATCGTTACGGAAGGCGCGAGCAATGGCCAGGTAACATGCAGAAATTGAGAAAGCTTACTTGCACCGTCGATTTGCGCCGCCTCATAATAGTCCTTCGGAATAACCTGCAGTCCTGCCAAATAAATGATCATCGCAATCCCCAGGTATTGGTAAGTGTTCACAAGCGTAATCAGCCATACATTAATTTCCGGGCTGGCAAGAAGGTTAATGGGTTCATCTCTGAATAGAAGAATAATATCATTAAAAGCACCACCGTAATATTGGAAAATAAAATACCAAATATATCCCATAATTAACGGACTGATAATAACAGGTAAATAAATAATGGTTCTTGTAATCCCTTTGCTTCGAAAGCTCTGATTCAAAAGCAGCGCGTAGAGCAGCCCCATCATATTTTGTAAGATCGTACTGCCTATGCCATATATAAAGGTGTTTTTGATTACATTCAAAATTTGCGGATCCGAAAACATTCGTCTGTAATTATCCCATTGTACCCACGAGTAATCCTGATTGTAGCCGTCCCAATTCGTATAGGAGATCTTAATCCCTTCAATAAAAGGAAAGAAAATAAAGATGGCGAAAAGCACTAAGGCTGGGATATACATCACATTCAGGATAGCAGGAGAATTTAGCAGCTTGCGTATGGCCGTTGGCTTCACATTCTGATATGGCTTCGTCTTTTCCGGGGCGGTGAACGGCATATCCTTTCCTCCATTCTCTGGGATCGGTTAACCTATATCGAAGAAAGGGGGGACAACACGAAACGGTTAATCCCCCCTGCTGGCATTTATTTTTTGCGCAGCCGTTCCACTTCTTGCTTCATAATCTGAGAGAATTGCTGGGTTGTAATCCTGCCCGCTATCAGCTCGGTGCCTTGTTTACACATGACGTCCCACATCCCATTCGGCAAATAGACACGATCGAAGTATGGGAATACGCGGATGCTTTCGTATTTTTTGTAATAGTCCGAGAACTCATGATTAGAGCTTATACCCTTCAAGCCCGGAGGAAGCTTGGTTGCATTTGCGATCTTTTCCATGCTTTCTTTTTTGGCAAAATAGGCGATCAGCTTCTTCGCTTCAGGCAAGTGCTTCGAGTCTTTCCAGGCTCCCATTGTGTAGCGCTCGCCTCCGGAGAAGTTGGGCTCATCTCCAGCTACCATAGAAGGAACTGGCATGTAGCCGATCTTGAGGTTAGGCGTGATTTTGTGAACTTCGTCTGCAAAAGAAGGGCTACCAAGAGCAAAAGCCAATTTCCCGTTCGCAAACATTTTCGGTAAATCACTGTATTTGGCTGTTAGCGCATCCTTGTTGATCAATCCTTTTTTCTGCAAGTCGAGCATTTTCTGGGCAAGATCTCCCCACTTATTCCAATCAAATGTGTTATTCAGGAATGCGTCTGCCTGATTATCCTTTGGGCTGATGAACAAGGAAGTGGCAAATATATCCAGGTAGCTTCCGAACATCCAGGAATCAATACCAGAGAAATAGAAAGGCACGATATCCCCTTTGCTCTCATTTTTGATTTTTTCTGCAGCTGCAATTAGAGCGTCATAGGTCTTGGGAGGTTCAATGTTATATTTCGCCAGAATATCCTCACTGTAGGTGATACCGTCCTTCGCTTCGCTCATGACAAGAGCATGAACCTTTCCATCTTTATCCGTCACTACATTTTTGATCGTATCGGTCTGCTGCGAAGCCCAGCTTTCGTCGCGCAGATCGGCCAAATATTTACCATAGCGGATTTGTGCCCAGCCATGGGTGTCGAACACATCAGGCATATCATTCGCTGCCATCTTGACCTTCAGAATATTTTCATATTCAGAACCAGGGAACTGAAGCTCCACATCTACGCCTGCGTTTTCTTTCTTAAACCCCTCGACAATCTCTTTATACACGTTTTGGATTGGCGGATCATTAACTGTGCTGTAAACGGTGATCTTCATCTTCGCTGTTCCTGTAGCGGGTGCGGGTGCTGGGCTCGCTGTGTCCTTTTTCTCCGGAGGTGCGGGATTGGCAGGCGCAGGTGTTGCCGTTGTGCCTGTACGGCTGGAACAGCCGGATACAACGAGCAACGCCATGAGGAGAAACGAGAGTGAGTTGATAAACCACCTTTTCATTTACATATTCCTCCCATAATGTTTTATAAAGCGCTTGCCTGTATAATGGAATTATCTGGATGTTTGCGCTTACATGAAAATCATAGCCGAAATTACTGTACTTTCATATACAGTAAAACTACACTCGGCGCGCTCATTCTTAATGTGCTATAGTCCTATATTGCTTTTAAGCCCCTTGTAGGCTCCACTTTCCGGGAAGTTATTTCTCAGGATATGAACAAAAGTATCTGAAAACCCCAGCTCGCTTAATTCCTCAAAAGGCACCATTCGCACATCCGTAATTGGGTTTTTATCAAATTCATTAGAAGGCAGAGTAAGCTGTCCATCAATCCGCTGCATTAAGAACGAAATATGTATTAAAGATGGATTAGCCTGTGGAACATCGCATAGATAAAGCAGCTTGACCACTTTCGTATGTAATCCTGTCTCTTCGAGCAGTTCCCTCACTATCGAGTCTTCCAACGTCTCTCCTTGCTCTACCCTTCCACCAGGCAATGACCATCCTCTGGAATTGGATACCTGTTGTTTTACAAGCAGGATTTGTTCGTTCTCAACTAATATTCCAGTGACACGTACTTGCAGCAAATTGTTCATTTTCATGCTCCCCCGAATTAAGTTATCTTTGTACCCGTAATGAGTAGATTTTGGTTTGATCCCCATTCCAATAATATCCATACTTGAATTTTCTAATTATATCATCATCGTCTTAGAAATCATTAACTTAATTTTACATTGCTGCACAAAAAAATGATCCTGCAAGGAACAGCAATGCCTTGAGGATCATCTGTACGGTTTTTACTTTTACCTATTCTACCATATCAGCGATTGCAAGATTAACAACCGTATTAGCAGCTTCTTGTCCATTCACCACAAGTGCAATCCTGTGCTCACCCGGATAATGGCGGCGTGTAGTCAGATTAGCCCAGCTGTGGTTGCGTGTGCCGTTAAGCATGGTGCCTCCGGACACTGTT
Source organism: Paenibacillus radicis (ex Xue et al. 2023) (assembly GCF_024722015.1). GTDB lineage: Bacteria > Bacillota > Bacilli > Paenibacillales > NBRC-103111 > Paenibacillus_S. Next base: position 462,824 of record NZ_JANQBD010000002.1, read on the forward strand.
TTGTCAGATAACAGGAACAACTTGCGTGATGTATTCCCGTTACTTTTCACAAAATCGATTCCATATTCTATCCGAATGCGTACCGGCTCTCCTTCACGGACTTGAAGCTCATAACGAAGTTCGGATTTCTCACCAATGGACAGCACCGTAGGTTCCATTGATAATGAAGCCGCGGTTATTAGCGGCGTCTCTTCTGCAGATTCCGCATAACCAAACAACGCAAGAATCTCAGGATCGGCCTTTCTAATCAACGTTCGGCAACCATGACGTACAATCCAGTCAGTGTCGGGATGTGTGCCTTTCCATCGACGAGCGATGTCAAGAACAATTGAAGGATGATCCTTTGCGATATCATTCAGATTGTTAGCTACGCTCTTACGTACATATAGAGCAGAGTCTTCCTTTAATTGCTCCAGCAATGGAAGAATCGGAGAAGGATCTCGCTTGAACATGGGAAGCGCCTGTCCCCAAGGAAGACGCGGCCGGCTGCCTTCACTTGCAAGCCGCCTGACATGTTCATTCGGATGCTTGGACCATACCAGCATCTGAAGCATCATTTTTTCGGGGTCACGGAGAAGAAACGGTCTAACAGCAAATTCAGCAGAGGACCTTTGTGTAAAGCGTTCCAACGCTTTCATGGAAAGCGACCAGTGCCTATCCTCCTGACCGAATACCTCGATGAAATCTGGAAAGAACAAATATGGAAAGCCCGTACAGGCCTCATCAATCATAAACAGAACCTCTATTGCTTCTTCATATTGAGCAGGCAAATAGTCCCCAAGGGTTTGAGTAATACGCCGCATACGAGCCTTCAGCTCAAGAATCTCCCAACTCTCATCCATCGTCTTGGCAATGAATCCTTCCATGTCGAAAGGGGCATATGCCTCATGAACTCTCTGTGCGAACAGGCGCAGGAACTTCTCACTATATATGGCTTTCAATGGCTCTGCCATCTGTTAATCTCCTCTTTTCCACTCAAAAAAATGAATAATGTCATTTATTTATTGTAGCCTCTATCGCCATATGGTTGAAGCTCTTGGAGCCACTTTTCTTCTAATTTTTTCAATTCATCCTTCTCGTCAAAATACCCCTCTTTTTTAACAAGAACCTCTAATACCTCAATCCCAAATGCGGATTCTCCAAATTCATTCCATTCCTTTTGGAGCTGTTGATTTCGGTGTGAGCCCAATTTCAGCATAAGCGTTTTTCCATTCAAGGATCTTAAATTGTTAGTACTGGCAACAAGAATCTTCTGATTGATGTTGTTTTTGATTTGATAAATTCCAGCCTCTGTTTTGATCTCTTTATATTGCTGTACAAGTTCTTTTCTGCGATCCATAAATAGTCTCTCCTTACTTTTTCATCTTATTTTCCACTTTTTCCGATTACTCCTTGATCCAATACTCGCTGCCATCGGACTTCCGCTCCAAGAAGCCATATTCGATTAAATATCTTCTCAACGTGACATAATCAGGATACACAGCCTGAAGTATGTGATTTATCTCTTTTTCTGTATAGATTTGCTCACTTTTAAATCGTTTGGTTATTTCACGAAGCACAACAAGCTTTTCCTTTTCCTTTTTGGAGAAGGCTTTTATTGGCCCGTCTGTTCCATCAGGAAAATATTTTTTCAAAATGGCTTCATTCTCGTCATGCGTAATATTGTACCTCTCATCAACCATTTTTGCTGATTTATGAAGCTCGACGAAGGCAGGCACATGACTATCCTTTTCCTTCAGCAGCTCCATCATGGCCAAAAATACCTTCGACTGCCGCTCCTTCTCCTTCAAGGCAAAACGATGATTCCGTATGGTTGAGGCGCTGCCAATCCCCATTTCCTTCTGAACCTCCCCATCACTTTTCCCCTGATGGAACAGCTTTAGCAGATTATTTTGATGATCGGTAAGACCCGTCAGTTTTTTGTCCAGCTGGATCAGGTACTCAAACACAGAATGATGAGCTTTCTCAATGTGAACTCGCATAAATCTCTTAGCCTCATATAAAATGCCATCGTCAGGATAAATGATCCCCTTCTCAAGCTTCTTCCCGCATAATAAACATATTACCTGCTCACCCTCTTCATAGCAGCCGCTTTTAAGCTCCTCAAGAGTCGCATTCCAAAATCGTTCCGACACTTCCAATTAACAAACACATCCTTATAATGTTTACCATACAACAGACATAATACATTATCGTTTATATTAAGTCAATCTCCAACACCAAGGTATGGATACAACAAAAAAAGACAGAGAATCTCTACTCTGCCTTCATTCAACGCTTCTGAATTGATTGGTAAACAACGATTATCCGTGCTTAATATGCTGCAGCATTTGGACAAAAATTTGTTCGATATGTTCGTCATCCAGCGAATAAAATACTGTCTTCCCTACTTTACGGCGCTTAACAATTCGCAAATTACGCAAATACCTAAGCTGATGAGATATAGCGGATTGCCCCATGTCCAAAACGACAGTCAAATCATGTACGCATAACTCTGTTTGCAATAAAGTGTATATAATTTTGACACGTGTCGGGTCCCCGAGCGCTTTAAAAACATCAGCCAATCCTACCGCTGTTGTTTCGGGTATTAAATTTTGCTTTAACGTAACAACATTAACAGTACCTTCACATGTCTCATCACATTGATCCTGAAGCACCTTTTCCAAATCAAGCACCACCTTCTCTATGTACAGCTGCATCAAGTCCAACTTATATAAATATTATAACAGAAAGAAGATCACTAGGTAGTTTCCACCCGCATTTCATACATTAAAAGGGCTCTAGCCTTGGCGCTCCTTCATTCGATGCCATCCCCAAACAGCAAAAGCTATTAGGACCATACAGCCGCCCACAGCGCTCACACCATTCCAACGCCACAAGCTCCATGCATAACTTCCCAATGCGGACCCTACTGAGCCAAACAAAAAAGTAGATACCATATAAACGGTATTCAGTCTGCCGCGTGCCTCCGGAGCTAAGCTGTATATGCGCGATTGGTTGGCGATTTGTCCTCCCTGAACTCCCAAATCCAGTAGAATAACACCGATAACAAGACCCCATAAGTGGTCGCCGAACTGCCAAAAGAATACAAAAGAGAGTAAAGTAATAAGGATAGCGAAGCCTACAATGTATTTGGTGTTATAACGGTCTGACAAACGACCTGCGAGAGGAGCTGCGAGAGCACCGGCTACCCCTACCAGCCCGAACAAGCCGGCAATTTCACTGCCATAATTGTATGGAGCACCTTCTATGTAAAAAACAAGCGTAGTCCAAAAGGCACTGAAGCTGCCGAACAGCATTGCAGCAATTAGAGAGGCTTCTCGAAGAGTGCGATGCTTGATAATTAGCTGTCCGATCGAGAGCATTAACTGACGGTATGTTATTTTGGACTCCGGGTAGCTTTTAGGCAAATATAATCTTAGTATAGCCGCAAGAAGCAGCATCATTACTGCAGCTATTCCAAACATCGTACGCCATCCTAAAGCTCCGCCGACGATTCCGGAAACCGTTCTGGCCAACAGGATGCCGATCAATAAACCACTCATAACCGTGCCTATTACTTTGCCTCTTTCAGATGGAGCGGCAAGCTGAGCGGCAAGCGGAACCATCATCTGCGGGATAACCGTCGTAACTCCAACCAGCAGACTGGCTATACTAATCCAAATTAATGATTGGGCCGTGGCGATCCCGACAAGCGAAAGGGAAACGGCAATGAGCAGCAGGAATAGCAGCTGTCTTCTTTCCCGCATATCCCCTAAAGGGACAAATAAGAATAAGCCTACCGCGTATCCGATCTGAGTTAACATAGAAATGATTCCGATTTGATTATCGCTCACATGAAAGCTTCGCCCTATATCCGCGAGAAGCGGTTGATTATAATATAGATTTGCGACTGTCATACCACATGCAATTGCCATTAATAAAATTAAACCTTTAGACAAGCTTTGCCCCGCCTTTATATGCAGGCTGCTTTCTACTGCTGAATTACTGCTCATGCAACTTCCTCCAACCGATTCATTTGAGTATACAATCAATTATTAATCTGAACAATTAATTCCCCGTTCCTGGAAATAACCGAATGCTCTGCTAATTGCTTGCCAGATATATTTATACAGGCTCCAGTATGTTTGTCAAAAGACCAACCATGCACAAAGCAGACCAATTCTCCATCTTCAAATTCAATTAAGCCCCCTGAATGTGGGCAAACCCGGGACACAAGACGATAGGTATTCCTATCCTTCAGTAAATGAATCTCTTTGGGCAGGTCAGTCCAGTCTTTCTCCAGTCCAATTGTGACCTCTTTCATCTGATATGCCTCCAAATAATGTAATTGCATTTGCTTGCCAGAAATTGTCTTATCCAGAATAACAAGTTTATATCAATAAAGCCAGTGACTTCTTTAAAGAAGATCACTGGCTTGCTCAATATTTTGATCTTATGCAAAACGGGTCCATGATTTCAGGAGATGCCGAACATCCGCCCCCTCATTAATCATCCTGTGAATGTCCTCATTGATTAACTGACGAGACGTGTTCCACTTTTCGTTTAAATAAAACCCGCTAGGCTGTACTACCTCAAGCTCCTTCAAATAACGTTTCCACAGTCGATGCGTGTTCATTCCACTTCGTTGTGCAAGCGTTCTCGTAACGGGTAAGTTCCATGGCTTAAGAAAGCTCTCATGACGCTCCAGAATATAGTGACGGAGAAAATCCCATGCCAAACGGGGATGCTTCGACTTCGTTGTTACACCGCAGCCTCCCATGTAAATCATGTTAGCTTCCTCTCCGCCCTGCATTCGCGGCAGACCAACTACTTCAAACTGATCTTCCCGCCCCTTCTCGCAAATACCTCCCAGAAACCAAGTGAAGCCAAAAACGATAGCAAAACCATCGGCCAGCTGGCCTGCTAAGGAAGGTTCACCAGGCTTTCGAGTAACTTGATGAATCCGGTACATATCAATGATCTTGCGGAATGCTTCAATCGTGCTTTCAGAGTCCACATAACCGCGCGCAGTAGATCCGTCCGGGGAGAGATATCTCCCTCCATTGCGCATTACAAACGGTTCAAAATTTTCAATATCAGCACCCGTAGCAAAGCCGAATTGGCGAGCGATACCATCCTCATTGCGAAGGGTTAGCCTCTGAGCAAGTCCCATCATATCTTCCCAAGTCCAATCTTCTTTTGGATAAGTCAGACCTTCTCGATCGAACATATCTTTATTGATTAGGATTAAAGGGACCGAGACATCAACGGGTAACCCTGGTAAAGTTCCATCCTTCCCAGCAACCCTTATAATTCCAGGATACCAATCTTCTTCCATCCCCTCTATTTCTTTGATATATGGCATTAAATCAATAAAAACTCCTTCTTGGTTGAACAATCCCCAGCCTCCTGAATCCATAATGTCCGGTGGTTGAACAGACTCGAACTCACGCATAGACTCAAAGTTATCAGCTGCCTGTTCTACAATAATACGGACGTGGGGATTAGCTGCTTCGAAAGCTTCCTTCGCTTGCAGCAGATGGTGCATTTGCTGAAATTGTGTAAGTAACCGAATTTCAATTCTACTCATTTTGATATCCCCTGCTCCCATAGAATTATTGCCTTCTCCAAATATCCAATAGCTGCTGTTTCAAATTCTTTTGCCAGCTGTAAATTAGTTCTGCAAGTGTCCAGTGTTTCAATTGATAGCATCTCGGCATTGCGTATAAACGGAACTTGCCCGCTTATTGTTTCAAGAGCTTCCGCTGCCTGCTCGTAGGCTTCTGACGAAAGCAGAATAAGACGCATCGTTTCACCTGATTGCCGAACACTGCGTAAATAACGCGCTGCATGTCGTTTTGCTTCTGAATATACAGCTGCAAGCTGTCCCATTCCATAACGGTTAGGTGTAATCAAGCTGTTGCTCAAAAACTCGATCCACCGGTCATAAGCCGCCAAACCCGATGTATAAGATAAATACATTGTCATGGGATAATAGCGGCAGCCCTGCCTTGCATAGCTCACAGCAAATTCCAGAGTTTCTTTGGCCTTTTGTTGACTCGATTGGCTGAATGCGTTTGCAGACTCCTTGCTGTCAATTCCAGCCAAGAAACGCAAGGGATTTCCAGCTATTTCCCCATACGACAATGTCTTGCCATCCGGTCTCATTGCATCAGTCACATAAACGATACGTTGTTCATCGTCATATCCATACAGAAGGGACCATTCGTGGACATAAGGCTTGTCTGCAAGCGTATCAAAATATAGAACCGGCTTTCCCATGTCTATATATTTGCGAATAAAGGGAAGCACAGCTTCTTCAAGCGGCAGAACGACCGGGAATCGTTCGGATGCGGCCAATAAAGGAACCGGCGCATCCGGCAGCTGACCGCACAAAATGCTTGCAACATATCCCAAATCATTCATGAGCTGCTTGAATGTATTACGCCAATCATAGATATAAATTCCATCGGAAAAGGTCGTTCTATTCGAAATTTTCATTCGAAAAGCAAATCCCGATATCCCCATTAATTCCGTTGTAGACCGAGTATCCCCTACCGCCGCCAGCATGTGACCGATCCGGTCGACAAAGGTAGTTTTCACAGCTTGATGCTGCGGCCAAACTGGCAGGAGCAGGACATTGTGTTTTGACAAACCGCTCCCTCCTTTTTGCTGCAGATGACTCTGATGGCCATCCATAAAGACTCGAACTTGTTCCTCACGGAGCTTTTTACGGGAACGATGAATATAAGTATATACAGAACCGACAGTGGTGTTATATAAATCTGCAATCTCATCGGGCGCAAGCTGGCGGAAGAAATGAGCTTCAAATATGTTCCTCTCTTTCCGGCTCAAACAGTGCAATAACGTGTGAATGGTCTCGAACAGTTCTTTTCGAAGCAAATGTTCGGCTGGATCATTCTGCTTGTCTGCTTCATCTGATGCTGACTGGGTTAAATGATGCAGAATATGATCCAGATCATCCCAATCTATTTGGCTGCTTGCTGCTGAATTAGCGCGTGCATTCTGAAAGCTTGTTAAAGGCTGCTCCCTCTTATACGGGCCACCTCTCCTCAGTCGCATGTTCGCCTGATTCTGTACGATGCGATGCAACCACGGCAAGAACCGGTTGGTGTCGACTAACGATCCCAGATGAAGAAATGCGCGAATTAACGCGTCTTGTACAATATCATCAGCCATGTAAGGATCACGGGTCATCCTCTCTGCCCATCTTTTCGCTCTTTCCCGGTAAGTGTGGATTAGCTGCCCGAATGCTTCCGTATCTCCTTGCTGCGCACGTTCAACTAATTCTTGATCTTGATTTTGCCATATAGCACCTCCACGGTCTTGTGATGAGGCAGGTTCCATTCTATTCTCCAATTCATTCACTTTCATACTGCTCCTCCTATAACTTTTCGCCTGCCTATATGAGATAAGATGCCACTAGCAGCTGGAATTTGAACAAATAATTCGTACAGTCTCACACTTTTATAAAAATTTACCATACAAAATGAAAAACTGACACTCTTTCCTATCTATTTATTTAAATTGATAGAATATTCAGCCAAACACTTGACTGCGAACAAATGTTTGGTATAATAGTTTTATAGAACGAATGTTCCTATTTTGAGAGGGGTGTAGACGATGAAGGTGAAGAATGTAAGATTTATTGAACGCGATTATTATAAAAATTTAATGGTAACGAACAGCGAGTTCATAACAGACAGTCAAATTGAGAAAATTCTTGATACAGCTGACAATTACTGGCTAGATTTAACCTTTAAATGCTTTGATAACGGGTCGATGATTGTCATTGATAACCACACCGAGCTACAAGTTCCCCTACATGATCTTAAAGGAGCGGCCTATGATTTCTATGTTAAACAAAGAATTAGAATGATCAGAGAAAATCTGGAGGCCAAGATTCTGCAAAGCGCATAATTTATTAGGAAATCAATCCATATACCTGCTTGAGGGACTATATTTAAACAACAAAACCGCCCTATTGCCATAATTAACAATAGAACGGCTTTTTGTTGTTGTCACCACCACTTCAGTTGAAAGAACTAGCAGTGTTTAGCATAAGGTTTTAGGAATCTAAGCTATTCAGTAAGCTGCGCCGCCTTAACGGCTCCTTCAATTTGACTAATAAATTCATAATTTCCGGATCCAATCCGATATTTATGTTTACCATTTTCCAGTCCGATTTCTACGGCACCGTCCGAAATGAGAACATTTGTTCCGTAAAGGTAAATTGTTGCCGTTGTATTCACAGGAATAGATACCTGCAGCGAGAAGCGTTCGCCATTAAGCTGCCATGAGGAAGAAATAGCGCCATAGCTGCTCTCCACAGTTGCCTTGACATAAGTTAGCTTTCCTCCCGGACGGGGATGAATGACTATATGCTTAAATCCCGGCTGCTCAGTATCGACATCTATACCTGCCATATATCGATACATCCATTCCCCGACCGATCCAAGTGAATAATGATTGAATGAATTCATGCCCGGGTTTTGAAATCCTGCTTCCTCCGTCCAGCCATCCCATCTCTCCCAGATTGTAGTCGCGCCTTGCTTGACTGAATACAGCCATGAAGGGAACGTATCTTGATGCAGAAGTGAGTATGCCAGCTCGTCCAGCCCATTCTCCGTCAGCACTGGTAGCAAATAACCTACTCCCAAGAATCCGGTAGACAGATGATTTCCATTCTCCCTAATAAGCTCTTCGAGACGTTTAACAGCAAGCGGCTTCAGCTCTTCAGACACTAGCCCGAAATATAGAGCTAACACATATACAGTTTGTGTATCTCCTTGGATGATACCATTCTCATCCATATAAGTATGGACAAAGGCTGTGCGGATTTCTTCGAATAATGCACTATATTCGCTTACATCATCCGTGTATCCCAGAACCCTAGCAATTCGGACGAATAAGGCGGTGCTATAAGCGAAATATGCCGTGGCTAGTACGTCTTTGGGTGTATCTGCGTTTATGGACAACCAATCTCCATAGTTGGCATAGTCGGGCCGAATCCTATCCGTGCTATTGGTTTTTAAATATTCCACCCAACGCTTCATAGCATCGTAGTTAGTTTCAAGTATGGTTCTATCCTCATACATCAAATACAATGTCCAAGGGATGATAACTCCTGCATCGCCCCAACCTGCATTATCAGGTGCGAACCATTTGACGACTTCTTGCTTAAATTCGAACCACCCAGCATCAGGTGCTACATCAGGAAACGCTCCATCCGGCGTTTGGCCGTCCGTCATGTCTTCCATGAATTTGGCAAAAAAGCGCGATACATCCATATTATACGAGGCCGTGCGAATAAATATTTGAGCATCACCGGTCCATCCGAGCCGCTCATCCCTCTGTGGACAGTCCGTAGGGACACTCAAATAATTTCCGCGTTGACCCCAGCGAATATTGCTTATAAGACGATTAACCATGTCATCTGAAGTTTCCAGCGATCCTGTGCCAGGCGTGTCTGAATGCACAACTCTCCCAATAACGCTTTCAAGAGTCAATTCTCCAGCAGCTGCGCCCTCTATTTCTACATAACGAAAGCCATGAAATGTGAAATGCGGCTCGAATGTTTCTAATCCTTCGCCCTTTAATATATATATTTCCTTTTGGTCTGCTCTGCGCAGGTTTTCAATGTAAAGCGTATCTTCATCCTGAAGCATCTCAGCGTGCCTAACCGTTATATGCGTACCCGACTGCCCCTGTACCTGCAGCTTTACCCAGCCGACCATATTTTGACCCATATCGAATAAATGAGTCCCTTGTTTCGTAAGCCACATTTTTACCGGATTAATCGATTCAGTTATCCTCACAGGAGGATCAATCTGGGAAACAAGCTTACCTGTGTACGGCTCGAATCGACTCACTTTTTTCCAGTCGCTATCATCAAAGCCTGTTCGATCCCAATCCGGCAATTCTTTACGAGCGTCATAAGCTTCGCCTTTTAACATATCCGAATATTGAATAGGACCCGTATTCATGGCCCATGTCTCATCAGTAATTAAGAGGCTATTGGTGCCATCCTCAAACTGAATGTCCAACTGCAAGAGCAGGGCTGGACTCGTTCCATATATTTCTCTACCCATCATCCCTACTTGCCCTGCATACCATCCAGTGCCTAGAATGGCTCCAAGCGCATTCCCTCCTGCTTGTAGAGAAGCAGTAATATCATACGTTTGATACTGAGTCCTTATAGCATAATCAGTCCAGCCCGGAGCAAAATATTCATCACCTACCCGGCTGCCGTTCAAATGCAGCTCATAGACGCCTAAGGCTGTAGCATATAGAGTGGCTTGTCTAACAGGCCGATCGATCACAAACTCCTTACGCAGATACAAGCCAGGTGGAAATTCGATTGCCGGGTCCAGCTCCTGACCGATCCATTCACCATTCCATTCATTGGGATCAAGGATGCCCATGGTCCAATATCCAATAGAGCTCCATTCGGAAGCTGCTCCCTTGGCATCCCATACTTGGACTTTCCAATAATAACGTAGTCCTGATTGCAGAAGACTTCCAAGATAGGAAACCTGTACGGAACGATCAGAAACAACCTCTCCACTATCCCAACAATCACCTATATCTTGCTGAAGCAGATCCGCATTGGATGCTACTAGAATTCGATAAGCACTTTGCTGTTGCGCCTGTTCTTCAGAATCCAGTAACCAGCTAAATCGGGGCTGTTTAGTTTCTAGCCCTAAAGGTTGATCCAAGGATTCAACACGCAGCCTTTTTATAACAATACCCATGACTCATCCTCCTTGTGCATTTTTATTTGTTCCACATGTTTCACCCTTAGCTCGGCTTTAGTAATTCGAAGCGCTATATAAGATTTACTGTTCAAAAGAACTTTGCAAGATCCCCTGTATGTTCCAGGCAGCCGTTCAACAGTCATTTCCCATGTATCTATAAGATCCACGTGATAATCTCGTTCGTTGGATAAATTCAATTCCCAGAATGCAGGACGGCTTATGCCAAAATATAACCAGTAACAGCTTCGGTCAGCTTCATCCTTCCACAAGTCAGCCTGCCCTTGCTCCATGAGGCTCCTTAGAAAAGAAATCCGCTGCGGACTTTCGCCAACCAGATTACCACCGCGAGATATCCAGGAGCTGCGATCTTCAAATACTTCTCCGTGAGCAGCATAGCCGCCCCTTACCATGCATTCCCAGAATCGACGCATCATTTCCTCCCCGGAAATGTTACCCCATCTTCGAGCCGCGTTTCCTTCGTAGCAGCATTCATCGATAACAACCGGTTTATTACACTTGCTCAACCAGCTTGTTGTTAGAGCAGGCTCCCAATGCTGAATGCTTTGATGGGTAATCCAAGGCTTGGAATAATCATACATGGACGTTCGACTGTAATCGTACATCTTGGTTCCATTATGTATAGATAATAAATGACCATAAGGATCATACTCCTGAACAATTTGGCATAATCGGTCCCAATCCTCGGTTGATTTATGAATATTGAAATCGTACTCATTTGAAATCGACCACCAAACGTTTCTAAAGGAAGCGAGTCTTGCCACAGCATATCTTAGATAGGCATCCTCCACCTCGGGCTCGAGGTTTTCGAAGCCCCACACATTTTGATCGTAAGGATGAAATAAAATGATATCAGCTTCAATACCCAACTTCTGTAAATCATCAATCCGCCTCTCAAGATGAGCGAAGAAATCAGGATTAAATCGATGTAGATCCACTCCTTCGGCTCTGCTGCCTGCAAAAGCCAACATAGAAGGATCCATATCTCCTGTCGGTAAAATACACATGCGAACTTTATTGAAGGAAGAAGCAGCCAGCATAGCAAGTGTAAGCTGTTCCTCTGCCTCGTCTCCATGATGTATCCAATGGTATAACGTTGTACCGAAAGGTAAATAAGCAGTGCCGTCCGCATATCTAAACCGGTATTTATCCTTGACATGCACAGGTCCATGATTTCCAAAAGCCGGGGAAATGACCTGGAATTCCCCTTCTAGAGCATCAAGCTCCTTACAATTACTAGAAGTTACATAGGACCAGTGTCCCTCTACGTCAGGCATAAAGCGGATCTTATAAATTCCATTCCCATCATAAAAACCTTCAGCCTCCACTATCCTGTTATGGTAACGGAACTTAGCTCGAAACGTAACATCCTCATAAGGATTAGAGGACATTGGACCTTCAAAGCTTCCTTCAAAGCTTCCTTCAAACCGGCCCCATAGCTCCACTGTATCGGGAGAGGTGTTAGCAGCATTCTCTCTCATTGTGCTTCCCCTCCATTCCTGCCCCCGGGCTTTTCTGCTTTTCTTATAAAATTGTCATCTGCTTCGGCACTTCTGATCAAGAATGGAATATTAGAAGTCCGTTCCTGTGAAAATGGCTGCTTATCCAGCCGGCGTACCCGCAGAGCGTGATACATAAGAGATGGCAGAGTGACAATAACATCCCCTTTATAAGTGCCAGGCAGTGTGTTTATTGTCATGTTCCATGTATCAATAATGTCAACTTCATAGCTTCCGTCAGGCAGCAAAAGCTGCTTCGATGGAAATCGGTGGATCCCATAAAATTGAAGATAATACTCACCATCACGTCCAATCGTTGCCGCATCATAGTATTCAGGCATAAAACGCAAACCTGCCGGAGCATCCTCCAGAATACTTCTTAGAAATGCTATCCTTGGAACAGCAGACCCTATTAAAGCACCTCCATGCGTCTGCCATGTTCCCACTCCATCTCGCATATACTTTTCACCATAACTTGCAAATCCTTTTCTGCATGCGCTTGCCCACATTCGGTTGACCACCTCTTCACCTGGCAAGCTTCCCCACAGGGTCGGCCAATCGCCTTCACAGCCGCATTCTTCAACAATAATCGGTTTATGATGAAGTCCCGCAAAATAAGTCAATTGACTTGGATCACTGCACTGCAGGCTCACATGTGTGATAGCTTTATGTCCAAAATTGAATAACGGATCCGAGCTGTGCACCGTCAGTAGATGGCCATATGGATCATTTTGTTGGACAAGCCGCAGCACTTCATCCTTGTTAAATCTATAACAGTCTCCTTCAGTGGGCAAAGACCACCACACATTGCGGTAAGCCGCCAAGCGGGCAATGGTTTGGCTGAAGAGATTGGAGAACGCCTCATCGGACTCCCCATTCCCAAGGTTTAGCAGCAAGTCAACTTCTATCCCAAGCTTCATAAGCTGGAGTATCATTTGTTCAAGAGAAGCAAAGTCTGTTGAATTACCTCCCGAACTCATAGAAAATCGGACCTTGTTAAAGGGGGAGCCAGTAAGTGCAGACAAAGTTTGCTCAGCTTGATCCCCCGCATATCCTTGCAAACAAGTTGTACCAAATGGAAAAAAGGCTGTGCCGTCAGCATAGCAGAAATCCTGCTTGCTTCCGCCAACGTCTACAGGTCCATGGTTATTAGGGCCAGGTGCGGTGCAATGAATTCGACCATTGGATTGGCCCATAATAGTATCGATGAAGCCGCCATATAATTCGTAATGCCATTCGCCCTCTTCATCAGGCATAAAGCGTACTCGTGTCACACCGTTGATATCTCGGAAGAATCCAGCTGCTATCTTGCGGCTTCCTTTTCTAAACAGAGCATTTCCCAGTGGATAATCCTCGATAGTAACTCCTTCTTTATGAGTACAATCCAAAGCAAGCTCGAAAGTCCCCCATCGCTCAACCTCATGCAGATTATTCATAGAAGCCTTCACCTTCTTTTTTTAATTCCAATCCAGTCATTTAATAATTGAATCAGGAAATGATAGAATGGACTGCTTTTTTCCATCCCTCGTAATACTCGTCAATTCTATTGGCATCCGCCAGATGGCTGTAAACCATCTCAGATGAGAACAGTTCGTATAGTTCTTCTATGTTATTCCACGTTCCAATACAGAGTCCTCCCAGAAAAGCCGAGCCAACAGCAGATAACTCTGAAATTGAAGGTTTAACTACATCTATTTGCAGCATATCAGCTTGAAATTGCATTAAAAACCGATTTTCAGTGGCCCCTCCATCTACCCGCAGTCCTTGAATACGAATACCTGATTCGGATACCATCAGCTCTGCGGTATCCCGTACTTGATAGGCTATACTTTCCAATGCCGCACGGATAATATGCCTTTTATCGCTGCTTCGGCTCAAACCAATAACCGCCGCTTTGGCATTAGGCTCCCAGTAAGGCACTCCTAAACCGACAAATGCAGGAATCAAGTAAACGCCCTCGTTATCGGATAGAGCACTAGCTTGTGCTTCCGCCTCCGAGTAATCGTTGAATAATCCCAATTGATCCCGTACCCATTTCAAACAATCTCCTGTACAGTGAATAATTCCTTCAAGTGCATAATCGACTTTGCCGTCAATCCCCCATGCAATTGCAGTAACTAAACCATTAGCCGGCTTCGCTGCCTTGCTGCCAATGTTCATCATAACGGAGGTGCCAGTACCATAAGTTGCTTTAGCCATACCCGGCTGATGGCATAGCTGTCCGAACAACGCCGCTTGGGAATCGCCAATAACTCCTGAGATCGGAATTTGCTCCGAAAACAAAGCAGGCTCATTAGTATAGCCGAATAAGTCATTACTCGATTTAACTTCCGGCAAGGTTACACGATCAACTCCGAACATTTCGATTAATTCCGAATCCCACTGTAAGGTGTGAATGTTAAACAGTGATGTCCGGCTTGCATTCGTATAGTCGGTAGCGTGCACTGCACCACCGGTCAGCTTCCAAATCAACCAGCTATCTATTGTACCTGCCAGCAGTTGATTTTGTCCGCCATTGTGCACGGTATCGCTCTCCATATGTTCAAGAATCCAGCGAATCTTACTCGCAGAGAAATACGGGTCCAGCACGAGTCCCGTTTTATCCTTCACTATGGATTCATATCCCTTGGCCTTCAAGTCCGCACATTGCTCCGCGGTTCTGCGGCATTGCCAAACAATGGCGTTGTATACCGGCTGCCCGGTCTCTTTGTCCCAGACAACCGCCGTTTCCCTTTGATTCGTTATTGTAATGACCGCAACTTGCCCAGGGGATGTACCGGTAGTCCGAAGCACCTGTTGAATCGCTTGGACTACATTACCGTAGATGACTAATGGATCATGCTCCACCCATCCCGGCTTCGGATATATTTGCGGATGTTCAATGGAGTAGCGGCCCTTAATTTGACCTAGCTTGTCGATCAATAATGCTTTTGTTCCGGAAGTACTCTGGTCCACTGCCAAAATATAACTGGTTTCCATACTGACTGCTCCTCACGATGACCTTGTCATGGTTTTAGCAATGGAGCGGATATTTTCTACACTTAATCCATAGTGATTAAAAACTTCACTTGAATTTCCAGTGATGGCCGGTTCATCCGGAATCCCAAGGATACGCATCGGAACGGGATGGCTTTGGATAATGACCTCAGCTACGGCGGCTCCAAGCCCACCATGGATACTGTGTTCCTCCACAGTAATGATATGGCCCGTTTCAACAGCAGCACGAATAATCGCTTCATTGTCCAACGGCTTGATCGTGTGCATGTTGAGCACTCTGCAGCGAATTCCATCCTGCTCCAATGCATCTGCAGTATCAAGTGCAACTCGGACCGTTTCACCTGCGGCTATAATCGTAAGGTCAGTTCCCTCGCGTAGAGTGACCGCTTTTCCAATTTCGAACGGATAATCGTCAGACGGGTATACATCTCTGACCGGATTTCGACCGATTCGCACATAGACGCCACCTTCATGCCCAACTAGAGCTTCCGTCATCCGTTTCGTCTCATGCCGGTCTGCCGGCAATATAACCGTTAAGCCGGGGATTGCTCTAGTAACGGCTATGTCCTGCAAGGAATGATGAGACATTCCTAATGCACCATAGCTTACACCCCCGCTGATGCCAACAAGCTTCACATTAGTGGCCGAATAAGCCACATCTACTTTAACCTGCTCTATGGCACGCATGCTTAGAAAGCAAGCCGGTGAAGTAACCCACGGCTTTTTCCCACAAGAAGCCAAGCCTGCTGCAATACCAACGATATTCTGTTCAGCAATACCTGTTTCAACGAATTGCTCCGGTAGCTCCTTAACAAACGGCAGCATCGATGCCGAGCCTCTCGAATCACTGGCCAGCACCAGGATGCTGCTGTCTTCTTTGGCTAAATCCAACAACGTATCGCAAAGAACTTGACGGTTGGCGATTTTATTCATGAATGACCACCTGCGCTTCCTTCGATAATTCCTCAATAGCCAGAGCCAACTCTGCGTCACTAGGTACATGATGGTGCCAATGCGGAACATTCTCTGCGAAGGAAACACCTTTGCCTTTTGTTGTATAGGCCATCAGCAAGGTCGGCTTGCCGGATACCTCGGGTGCTGAATGAAGTGCAGCGGATAATTCAACAACATCGTTACCGTTCACAGGAACAACATGCCAACCGAAGCTGCTCCATTTATCTTCCAAGGGCTCCAGCCCCATCACAACTTCGGTGCTGCCGCTAATTTGCAGTTTATTACGGTCAATGATGCCTACAACATTATCCAGCTTGTAATGGGAGGCAGCCATCGCCGCTTCCCATATCGATCCCTCCGCTTGCTCTCCATCACCCATTAATGTGAATACACGGTAGCTTTTACCGTCCATCTTCCCGGCAAGTCCCATGCCTACAGCCACAGAAAGACCGTGACCAAGCGCGCCTGTATTCATCTCGACACCGGGGATTTTGTTATTCGGATGCCCGATTAAACGGGAACCAAATTGGCTGAACGTTTGCAGCTCCTCCTTCGGAAAGAAGCCTTTGTCCGCCAGTATGCAATATAGCGATTCCACCGCATGACCTTTGCTCGCAATAAAGCGATCCCGTTCCACCCACTTCGGATTGTTCACATCCAGCTTCATTACATCGTAGTATAAAGTGGTCAGTATGTCGGTATTGCTTAGTGAAGAGCCTGTATGGCCGGTCTTCGCATGATGTATCATTTGCAATAAGTCCATTCTGATTTGTGCAGCCTTACGTTTAAGCTCATTAGCATGAGTGTTCATCTCAGGTTCCTCCTAATCTAAATGCTCTATTGTCAGAGCTTCTCTCTAGAATGTTTTAACGCTGCCAATCCTTACCCCGTAGCCATGCTTGAATTTCACTTTCCGTTGGGTCCACAGGATCGGGTTTAAGCCCTGGAATGTAAGTACAGGCTTCATATAGGGCTGGAATGACATCCTGATGAATACCAACGGAATGATGCACATAAGGGCCTTTAACCAGCTTTTCCTCCCATAATGGCCAATCATTAACTTCAACCCATACATAGGAGCCTCTTGTATAAGGTCCTTGGATGCCTTTGGCACGGCCTAGAAAAATAGAATATTCCCCGTGATCCCCGTCAAATCGGGCAAGTGTCATCTCTCCACCGCGTATCTCACCTTCATGAGTCCCTGGTGAATGATCGTCGAACAGGAAATGCTTACGCAGCTGAGGCTTTTCTTCTACGCTTAATGAAACCGGGAAATTCCCACAATGGAACAGCAGCTCGCCGTTCGGATTATCCGGATGACGAATTGTCAAATCAGCGAAGAAAGTCGGCTTCGTATTCAGTGACGCAGCTTGCACCATGATAGAGGTGATAGCGCCATGAATATCCGTTTCGCAGGTAACCGGAATCTGCTCATCCGTCAGAATCGCGTTAGCTAAGCATGGCATGATGCCCATCGCATCCTGCAGCGAAGACCAGCATTGAATGGCAATGGCAGTACTTGCCGTTTTCTCGGCATATTGCTTCATCGCAACTTTGAGCGCCGCAATTTTGTTAACGGCTTCTTCCCCAACCTCCGAATAATCCAGATGCTCCTTTATATAGCTAACAGCTTCATCAAATTCGGGTCCGCCTTTGGCACCAACCTTTTTCGCAGCCGTCTTGATATCTTCCAATGTAATCGGGTAAATTTCGATACCGAACTTCTCCAATAGTTCCCCTTCATTACACATCATGGTCCAAAAAGAAGCGGGTCTTGGAGCAATTTGTAAAATGCGCAGTCGGCGGAATTCCTTCACTACATTGGCAGCCGCTACAAAGTTACGGAAGCCTCGTTCAAACACGGGATCATCCACCCGGCTGTTTGTGATATAAGTAAACGGCACATTAAAACGGCGCAGCACCTTGCCTGTAGCGAACAATCCGCACTGCGTATCGCGCAAGCGCATCCCATTTTCAAGCGGTGCTTCATCTCGCGGACCCCAGAGAAGAACCGGCTTTCCTAACGCTTTGGCAACACGGCCGACCATGTCCTCCGTCCCGAAATTACAGTGAGGGAAGAATACTGCATCCACCTCATGTTGTGCAAAATGCTTGACAATTTCTTCTGCATTGTACAAATCGTCGTAGAGCAGCCCCTCCTTGTTCAAGCCTTCCAAATCAACGATATCAATGTCGAGCCCGAAGCTGTCCATTTTTTCACGAATTAGCACCTTATACTTAAATGCATCCTCTGCACTGAAAACAAATCGTCTAGTCGGCGCATAGCCGAGCTTTAGCTTTCCCATCGCTTCAAACCTCCCCTTGTTCTGTTGCACGTGCTCTAATTGCAATATAAGGCGTTCCCGGCATATCAATGCGTGTCATACCACTAAAGGTTCCTTCCAGCGAAGTGACCGTCATACGCCAAGTATCGATTACATCAATCTGAAAGCTGCGATTCTCCGGCAGCGGGAGTTCACGGTAAGCCGGGCGATGGATACCAAAATACTGGAGGTAATACTCTCCCTCAACTCCAATAGTCGGTGCATCCCGCAGCCTGTCAATCGGCTCCGTACAATCCGGGGCTTCATTAAGAATTTGCTGTAGAAAGGCAATTCGTGCAGGGCTCTCCCCATACAACAGTCCACCCTTGGACCACCAGACCACCTCATCAGGATGCAAAAAGGTTTCTCCATGCCCCACATACCCGCCACGGGTAAATCCGTCCCAGAAACGTGCTGTCATATCCTCACCGGTAATATTCCCCCAGCGCTGCGGCAAATTGCCCTCATAGCAGCATTCATCAACTACAACAGGCTTGCCATATAGCTTGCGCCATGCATTCGTCGGGGTTAGCTCCCAATACTGCATGCTCACATGCGTTACCCATGGTTTGGTGTGATCGTAGACGATCAGCGTTGTGGGATCATACATTTTCGTACCATTATGTATCGATCTCAGGTGCTGGTAAGGGTCACTTTCCTGTACAATGCGGAAAGACCGATCCCAGTCATCCATTGTTTTCTCCGTCATAAAATCAAATTCATTCGCCAAGGACCACCAAATATTACGGAAGGCTCCAAGTCGGGCTATGATATACCGCAAATAATAAGCATCCGTCTCCGCATCCATACGATCAAATCCCCAACGGCCTTTATCGTAAGGATGAAACAGAATTAAATCCGCTTCGATCCCAAGCTGCTGCAGCTCCGTAATTTTTTGCTCCAGGTTGGCAAAGTAATCGGGATTAAAGCGAGTCCAATCGAAGCCCTCTGCACTAGAACCAGCGAACGGAAAACTAACCGGCTCATTCAGATTAAAGCTGTAATTTTTCGGAAATACGCACATCCGGATTTTGTTGAATGGCGAGGCGCTTAAGGATTCCAACGTTTGCTGCTGCAGCTCCTCGTCCTGATGAGTCCATGCATAGCAGGTAGTGCCGAAAGGCCGGTAGGCCGTCCCATCCTCATATACGAAGTGGGAAGCATCCCTAATCCGCACCGGACCGTGATTCCCGGAAGAAGCAGGTATACAGGAGAAGCTTCCCGCCGCGCCATCAAGCTCAGCAGAGCTGCTGCTAACCGAGTAGGTCCACACTCCTTCGGTGTCAGGCATGAATCGAATCTTATACATATCATTTCCGTCATAAAAACCTTCCACTTTTACGATCCGGTGCTTATGCTGAAACTGTGCTTCCAATTGAACGTCCTGGAACGGATTACCTTCAACCGTTCCTCTTAGTGAAAGCTCAAATAATCCCCAACGCTCTACTTCATTAACATTCTGTATGGCTTCCCTCATTGAAATCACTCCTTATCTATATCTATCCTTTTATTCCTGAGGTCGAAATTCCTTCGACAAAATATTTCTGACAGCTGAAGAAAATAACTAAGCTTGGTATTAAAGACAGGACAGACATGGCAAACATAACGCCCCACGCAGAGTCACCCGATGAATCCATAAATAACCTCAACCCGAGTGGAATCGTATAAAGCTTAGCTGTATTGATATAAAGCAGTTGACTGAAGAAGTCATCCCAAGTCCATATAAAGGTGAAGATAGCCGTCGTAATGAGGGCCGGTACCGCCAGCGGCAAAATAATCCGCCAGTAAATCTGCGCTTTACCGCAGCCGTCAATAGTTGCCGATTCATCCAGCTCTTTAGGCAATCCCCGAATAAATTGAACCATTAGAAAAATGAAAAACGCGTCTGTAGCAAGCCACTTTGGAATAGTCAACGGATAATACGTATCAATCCAATTCAGTTGTTTAAACAAAATGTACTGAGGTATGATCGTGACATGATGAGGCAGCATGATCGTTACCAGCATGAGAGCAAACCAAACCTTTTTCCAGGAAAAATCCAACCGGCCGAACGAGTAGGCAGCCATCGAGCAGGACAACAAATTTCCAGCAACACAAAATGCAGAGACGATAAAGGAATTCGTGAAAAAGGTTGAGAACTTGACTCGTGCAATACCCGACCAGCCTTTCAAATAGTTATCCAATGTCACTTCCTTGGGCCAAAGGCTCAAATCGCTGAATATCAGATTCGATGGTTTAAAAGAGCTGGAAACCAGCCACATAATAGGGTACAGCATGAACATCCCAACTCCGAGGATCAAGACATGAAGCAGCAGCCGATTGACTCCTTTTGCCTGCGCCATCTTACTTCCCCCCGTCCGCATAATGTACCCAATATCTGGATGATCCGAAAATGATGGCCGTAAATATACCTATAATAACTAACAGAACCCAAGCCATTGCCGATGCATAGCCCATCTCATAGAATGAGAAGCCTTTCATATACAGGTACAAGGTGTAGAACAGGGTCGAATCCATAGGACCTCCCGTACCTCCGCTTATAATGAAGGATTGAGTAAAGGCCTGGAAGGCGCCTATCAATTGAATAACTAAATTAAAGAAAATAACAGGCGTCAGCAGCGGAATCGTAATATGGAAAAATTGCTTGATTTTGCTGGCACCGTCCACTTGAGATGCCTCGTAATAATCTTGCGGAATTTGTTTAAGCCCTGCCAAAAAAATGATCATAGAAGAGCCAAACTGCCATACGGACAGTGCCACAATGGAATATAAGGCATAATCAGGATTAGCAACCCAGTCCGGAGCATGTATGCCGAAATTAAGCAGAAACTGGTTTACAACACCGGAGCCTCCGAAAATTTTGCGCCACAGTACTGCAATTGCCACACTTCCACCAAGAAGAGTTGGCAAATAATACAGCGTCCTGTAAAGGCTTACCCCTCGCAATCCCCGATTCATGAGCGTAGCAATCATTAATGCGGCCGTCAGCTTCAAAGGCACCGAGGTAAAAACATATATAATGGTCACTTTTAATGAAGCAAAAAATCTTGGATCTCCAGTGAACATCGTTTTGTAGTTATCAAATCCGATATACTTGGGAGGAGAAATAACATCAAACTTGGTTAATGAATAATAGAACGAATTAATCATCGGACCGATCGTCAGGGCAAGCAAACCAACAAACCAAGGCAGCAGAAATAAGTAAGCAACAGCATTTTTCTTCCAAAGCTTGGCTAAGTAAATGCCTAACGTCATTCTGGATGTACGCTTGTTCTCCAATGCTATTCGGTTCATAAGCACAACCCTTTCTGTTCGTCTTACTTTTTGATAACCTTCTCAGCAGCATTTAACAGCTCTTGGGCAGCATTTGGGACAGTTTCTTTGCCAAAAAGGATTTTTTGGCTTAAGTTCACTATGGTTGTTTCGAATTCTTTGCCGTTAGGAATTTCCCGGTCCAAAACCCGTGAATTTTTAGCAGCCAAGTCAATGTAGTCATATACTTTCTTGTCCACAGGCGTTGCTTGTGCTTTCAACGCTTCACGAACCTTGGAGGAGCCTGGTACACCGCGCTCACTTCCCAGAATCATGGTAGCTTCCGGGTCGTTAACCATGAAGCTTATAAACATGGCCGCTTCCTTCGGATTTTTGGTCTTGGCATTTACCGACATGAATTGGCTCGGCTGCAGCCATAGACCTTGCGCTGCACCTGCTCCTCCGTTCGGTGGAAGCACAATGTTAATTTCATCCTTCATGCTTTTTTGGTAAGCATTCACTTGGTTGGACCAAATCAAATGCATAACTGTTTTTCCTTCTACAAAGGTTGAGTTATCCGGATTTTCCGTGTAAGCGGTAGTAATTTCCGCGGGAGGCGTGCTGCCCTGCTTGCGGTAGTTATCCCAGGTAGTAAACCATTTGGCGATTTCTTCTTTGCCGAGCCCTACCTTACCATCCTTATAAAGCGTCTTGTTGCTTTGCCTTGCCATATAATTCAAGTACAAAGGAACTTTGGATTCATCAACTGCGCCATAAAAGCCTTTCCCCAATGCCTTCGTAAGATCCTGAGCATACTTGCCAAATTCATCCCAGGTCCAGTTGCCTGTTGGAGGCTGCAAGCCCGATTTTTTAATCAGCTCTGTATTATAAGCAATACCAAATGCGTTAGAGCCTAAGTTAATTCCATATAATTTCCCATCCATAGCTCCCGATTCGACAGTTGCTTTATCGAAATCAGCTACATTAATTTCTTTGCCCAGGTAAGGGTTAATGTCCAAAAGTGCATTGCGCGCCACATAGTCCGGATAGTTATTTCCTAGCTGGATTAAATCAGGAGCATTACCTCCGGCGATTTGTGTATTTAATTTATCCCAGTACCCATCGCTTCCCAAGTATTCTCCGTTAATTTTGATAGTAGGATTTTTCTTCTCGAACAGCTCGATGACTTTGAGAGTAGCGTCGTGCCTCACCTGCGACCCCCACCATGTCATACGAAGCTCGACCTTCTGATTGCTTGCTGCCGGTGTAGTAGTGGTAGCTGACGCACCGCCAGGAGCAGGTGTGCTTGCTGCCGGTGATGATCCGCCTCCACCAGGCGTACAAGCAGCCAACATGGATGCTACGGTTGCAAATGTAACGAGCAAGGACCAGTTCTTGTTCATTTTCATAGCAATAACCTCCTATAATTTAGTTTACTAAAATTGTTTATTTGTCATTTTGATTATGTTGTAAATATGTAAACGCTATCATCGCCTGCCGAAATTCCCCCCCTGAAATACATAATCGCCCTTTTTTCATGTAAAATCGATAGTTTTCGCCATGCAATTTCCTTTAGACTTAGGCTCATTGCTCGTTTAAATCATATCATCATGATTCAGAAGACGTCAACAAGTTTAGTAAATTAATTTATAAAAAACTGTATTTTAACTAAACTAATCTACTTAACACCAATCTCATTAGCCTATAAAACTGGTCTATTGACGCATGTTTCCAGTCATTAAGGGTGTATTCATTCATTTCGCTTACATCCGCTTGAATAATAGACAAGGCCATAGTAAACTAAATATGTTTAGTACGTTTATCATGTGTTTGGTAAAGGAGTGTACTTGCATCATGAAGATGGAGGATATTGCGAAGTTAGCCAACGTTTCTAAATCAGCTGTTTCCTTGGCGCTTAGCGGCAAGCCGGGTATTAGCGAGGAAACCCGCTTTAAAATATTGAAGATTGTTAAGGAAAGTGGTTATTTACCAAGATCGATGATTAAAGCCGACAAAGTATATGGACTGACCAAAACACTTCGTTTCGTCGCTTGCACCAATTCCGGGATCGTACTTGAGCAATATTACAAGCAGCCGTTTTTCATGGAGTTAATTCATGATATTGAAGAACAATGCCGCGCACGCGGCTACTCACTCTTCTTCTCCTCAATCCAGACCGACAATCTTGAGGATGCCATCGATACTATGGAAACCGAGCATGAATCCAATGGGATTATTCTGCTAGGCACGAATCTCACCCAGGAGCAAATCCGGCTCATTGCCCAGAAACAGATTAATTTGGTTGTCCTAGATACATGTCTGGAAACATTCAATGCAAATTTCATCGTCATGAACAACGTAATGGGTGCATACCAAGCAGGACGTCATCTGCTCGACCTTGGACATCGGCAAATCGGGTATGTACAGTCGCATTCCCGCATGTACAACTTCAACTCCCGCAAGAAAGGCTTTCTGCAAGCATTGGCAGAGGAACACTTGTCAGTAGATGACGAGCATTTCTTCTCGGTTTCCCCCACCATAGTGTCCTCTCAGGATGAATTTATGCAGAAAATAAAGGCGCTGAAGACTCCTCTGCCGACCGCCCTCTTTTGCGAATGCGACTATATCGCAATCAGTACTATCAAGTCATTGATTGAACTAGGAATCCGTGTCCCTCAGGACATCTCCATAGTTGGCTTCGATAATATTCAGGAATCGACGATTATCACACCGGAATTGACTACCGTCCACGTAGAAAAAGGTAAAATAGCGGAGCTTGCTGTAACGAAGCTGTTCGATATGATTGAAAACGGGGACTCGGTTAAAATGAAATCGTTCATCGATACGCAATTGGTTGTACGCCAATCCTGCCGAGCTGTAGGTGCGCCTGCTGAAGCTCAGCCAGCATTGCCTGGTCTTTGAGCACCGAATTTCATTTAACACTACAAGGTCATACCATGAAAAAAGCTTGACGGAATGAATATCCGCCAAGCTTTTTTTATTTGATTAAAGTTAAAATACATGATTGATATTCAACGTTGGGTTCGCCGTTTTAATGGTGCTGCAACAAGTATTTGCAACATTATTTGACTTGATTCCGTTACTTAGACAGCAAGGAGTTTGAAATCACAACAACTGCATCCGCCCTGTTTTAAATATCACAAAGACAAAGGTTAGAATGGAGGACTATCACATTGAGAAGCGAGAAAGAAATGATGAATATGCTTGTAGATTTTGCTATGAGCGATAATAGAATCCGATTGGCAACTTTGGAAGGATCACGTACAAACAAAAATATTATCCCTGATACATACCAAGATTTCGATATTTCTTATTTTGTGACAGATATGGATTCTTTCAAGGAAAACGATCAATGGCTCCATATTTTCGGGAGTCGTTCTATGATGCAAAAACCGGAGGATATGGAGCTCTTTCCGTCGGAATTAGGGAATTGGTATTCCTATATAATTCTATTTGAAGATGGTAATAAATTAGACCTGACACTTATTCCAATTAATGAGGTAGAGGATTATTTCACCGATTGCGACGGTTTAGTTGAAGTCTTGCTCGATAAGGACGATCTAATGAAAAATGAAGTGATCGCAGACGACCGTCAATATTGGATTAAAAAGCCAACTGCAAGAGAATTTGATGATTGTTGTAATGAATTTTGGATGGTTTCAACTTACGTAGTAAAAGGATTAGCGCGAAAAGAAATCCTGTTTGCTATTGAGCATTTAAATGAGATTGCCCGACCCAATTTGCTAAGAATGATGGCTTGGCAAATCGGATCAGAGCAAGGCTATACCTTTAGTGTTGGAAAAAACTATAAATTTATAGATCGTTACCTTCCAAATAAAGATTGGGAAGATTTGCTATTAACTTATTCTGAGAATGGCTACCCAAACATGTGGCAGTCTCTTTTTACTTGTTATAAGTTATTCAGAAAATACTCTAAAGCTGTGGCAGAAAACCTCGGATTTCAGTATCCCGTTTACGATGAAGCCATCACCAAGTATACTGAAAGTATTTATAATTCCGATAAGAATTAACATGTCCTTCATTCAGAAGATCACAATTGCCAATTGAATTCCCAGCATTTGCTTTCAGATTAAATCGTCCAACACGGACAATTCCCGCTTTTGCGGCCACAGCACTCCTCTTTCCCACCCTAATACAAACGACTCGTATCTTCGGTTCTCAGGACATAAGGATAAATCACCAAAGTAACGTTCGATAGCCAATATTTGTGAGGCGTGTGCCCGCAGTGCTTTTGCTTTTATTTCCCATTGAGGCATTGTGTCAACGCTAATTGAAGGCTCATGCCCTTGCTGAAGCAATGTATTGGAGATGCAGTAATATAACTTTTGCACAGATGGACATTTACCGCTGAGTACCGCTAAAGTAGCCATTTTAGAAATAGCCATATGATCCGGATGAAAGTTGCCGCCGTCCTCCGGGAAGCTGAATATAACTTTGAGCTGATATTTATTAATAAATTCAGCTACTTGTTCGATGAAGAGAGTCTCGTCCACTTGATTCAATTTACCGTCCGGGTGACCCAAATGCTCAATAACCGTCAATCCTAATATTTCAGCAGCTTGCTCCATTTCCTGAACACGCAATGCAGCGAGCTCCTCATTAGACAAATGAGCGACATAACCATTCTTCTTACCCGCGTCACCTTTGGTGGCTAGCAGAAGAACCGGCTGCTCTCCTTCATGGACAAGCTGCTTTATCAAACAAGCGCTTAGAAAGGTTTCATCATCTGGATGCGCATAAATAAAGCCGATGGTAGGTGTCAATGGACTCGTCTCCTTACGAGGTTTTCCTAATAGTAGCATACTGCCGATCGATATTACATCATTCTTCACCTAAAAGTGTCCGAGCAAGAAAAAGCTGACCTCCTAAGAAAGTCAGCCTAACTTATGATATGTTTTACTCACTCAAATATTATTTGACATCATAGCCTTGGTCTTCAATTGCTTCTTTAATAGTTTCCAGCGATAACTTACTCTCATCAAAGGCAACCGAGACCGAATTACGGTGAAGATCTACTTTTGCGGAAGCCCCTACTTGTTTAACAGCTCCTTCAACCGATTGTGCGCAGTGGCTGCATGTCATCCCCGCTACTTTTAGAGTTATATTTTGCATGGTGGATTCCTCCTTTTAATTCGTTCGCCATACTAATACAAAACATGCATTAACTCCAAGATCTATATGTTCATAATCAATTAATATTATCCATTTCATACATCTATGCCAAGGGTTCGAACGATAAACGTTTCACTAAGCCTCTCATAAAAAAAGCGCCGTTTCCTTCGAAAAACAACCAACACAAAATGAGATACGAACACAATCTGCACTATAGCAAAGCATAGAAATAAAATATAGGCAGCATAACGATTCATCGCCATCTCGGTTATCGCCGCGCTAACAATAAGATAGCTGAGTCCACCGTATCCATAAAACAGCGAACCGTTGCGCAGGACAATCTCCTTGAACCGCAGCTGCGGTTGACTGCCAGATATACGAAGCTGCAGCAGCCATAATCCGAACGTGCGTCCATTTGTTATATAGGGCAGAACAATAAAGTAACCTAGAATCACAACCAACATCGTAAGAGGACATTCCAGAAGCAAAGCCAATTTAACCGGTCTGAATTGAGGCAGCGATATAAATACAACGATCCACATAACCAACCAAACATCGATCACGAAAGCAAGCAAGCGATGAATATATCCTACAGGCTTGATGCCCAAATCTATTTTTTGGTCCAATGCTTCCTTCTGAGGAAAAAGGAACAGCAGCATGGGAGCTATCCAATAACCGACCAGCACGCCGGAAGTATTCAATAGTAAATCATTCACATCAAAAATCCGGTAAGGGCAGTTGTATATGCCATATAGTCCCGTAAGCTGCGTAACTTCAAAAAACAAAGAAACTACAAAACCCGCTCCAATAGCAACCAGCCACTTTTTTCTAAAATAATAGCGTATATAAACGCCCAGCGGCAGAAGCAGGATAAAGTTAAACACAACTTGTTGAAAGGCTCTTTCATGCAACGCCTTACTATAAGTAGACGGATCCCCCCAGACGACGTGGGTCTCTTTTATAAAATCAAATACAAATGTGAACAAAAGCAGCGTATAATACTTCGTTCCAGGCAATTGCTGCGAGCACGTATCTCTTGTTTCAGGCAAAGGCAGAATGACTAAATAGTAAGCTGTTATCATAAATAATACGAAAGAATACATGAGAATCATCCTGAACACATTCACGTAACCATAACATCGGTAATTGTATATTAAGAAAGGGACGGTCAGCAGCAGCGCAATTAGAGGAAATGTAACTAACGCAGCTTTGATGGGAAACAGATGAGATCCCAAGACTTACTCCCTCCTCATTATGGAATATAAGGTTCTTATTAAGTATTTCATCTTTTTATGGGAATTATGTTGCGAACGCTATGAGAGCCATTCATTGAATTGGAGCAACAAAAAGAGCCCCACTAGGTTTGACTGCTAGTCGCTAGTAAGTAAAGTAATCCCGATTGTGCGTTGTGGCGTTACATGGAGGTGGTCGGTCGAACCTTTACGCAGAGAATCGCCTATTATGTGCTGCAAAGATTTAAGTATTGTAATTGGCGATACACCATTCTAATGAAAACAGACGGCAAAATAACCCTCTTTATGTTTAGATGGAAAACGTCCTGTTAATTCAAGCTTTTGAAGCCTTTAGATCCAATTAACGGAAAATCATCCAGTTAGTTTCAAATGAAATGAGCAACATTCTAAATATGAGCTATTTTAGCGGTACATTTTCCAGTTATATGCTCACCAAGAGGGTAAACGGGAAAAATTAGCTCCAGAAATTCCAGCTATATAAAACGCACTTACAATCCTCACTTTGCCATCAAATGGGTAAATAAATAGTAAAACCAACCCAAAGGTGGCATTAAAAATGAATACACAAGAAATCGGAAAACTTAATCAATTGATGAAGGA
>NZ_JANQBD010000030.1 GCF_024722015.1 Paenibacillus radicis (ex Xue et al. 2023)
GCTCATCGGTTGAAGGGATCTGGTCGTCTCCAATTCTATCACGATATTCTTTTACCCAAGTACGAATGGTCTCAGGATGGATCTCATATTTCCTAGCTAGTACCGCAACCTTGATCCCCGAAAGGGCCTCTTGGACAATCTTGAGTCTCGCCTCTTCAAAAACTTTTCTCGCACGCATTTTGTCTTCCTCCCCTTTAATTTTAGTCTAATTTATTGGGAAGAAAGACTCCAGTTTAATTAGGGGGCCTAGGAGAAACCTCAAGCTAATTTTCTCCATTTTTGGAAAATACTCAGAATTGAATCAAATTAGCGGTAGGAAATCAAGCTAAACAGTTAAATAGAGGTGATTTGAGTGGAATTAACGGGAGGTTTTCCAGTTAGCACCCTCGAAAATGACTTGCCCGGTCCTGCTCCCACCTACGTCGCATTATAGCCCCTTTGCCCCTTTGGAGAGTTTGAACAACCCCACAAGGTAAAAAAATGATAGGTATTTCTTAAATTTTTACTATATAAAGCCAGCCTTGTTTACGCGTATCATTAGGTATAGACATTGCATAAGTGTGGTTGTTGCTCACATGAATTGTGAAAAGATGGAAACCGGCATATAATCATACATGATACATCATCCCATCGACGGAGAATCCAAATATGAAAAAGAAATTAAGTAAATATGTTCTTACTGATGAAATATACAAAATTATTAAGGAGCAGATCTTATCCCACGAATTAGCTCCGGGCGAAAAGGTTAATATTGATAAGCTTGCCCGGGATTTGGAGGTAAGCAATATCCCCATTCGAGAAGCGCTTTCCAGACTCTCTTCCGAAGGATTCGTGGATATGATTCCTTATAAAGGCATGTTCGTGACCCCCATGTCGCTTAAAGATTTGAATGAATTGTTCGAGCTTCGGATTCACCTGGAAACCCTTGCGGTTGAAAAAGCAGCCGCGCTCATTCCAGAGCAGGAACTGCTTCATATCAAAGAGAAAATGGATTCGTTCGCTAAAGTGAAGCCTGCCAGCGATAGCGAATTTTTGCAGTACGTATTTGAAATGAACGAGATTCTTCACGGTGTTATCTTGCAATATTGCGGTAATGATATGCTGCAAAATGTAGTCAGCGGTTACATCGAACGGATTCAAAGCTACCTCGTCTTTTTACAAAAAAATATGAACATTGATCATAGTCAACTGGAGTGGGAGGAGCACGCTCAGATTTTACATCAGCTGATACAAAGAAATGTGCAGGAAGCTTCCCGGGCATTGCGTTTTCATTTACAAAATTCATTGGAAAGAACGAAAGTTTATTTTCATTAAAACTTTCTTTTTTTATGAAAAATCATACACGATATATGATAAACGACGAATTTATGAAAGGAGGTGAGCAATCCGGCTCGATCGTTACCGTAACAGCAGCGCCGCCAGGGTATGCTGTCTACTGCAAGGCGCATCCAAATATCTTGACAAGCAGATTTCCGTAGTTGCTCCGTCAGGAGCAGGCGGTGATGTGCTAAATACTTATTTTAAAAAAAGTAAACTCACGAGGAGAGAAAACGATGAAAATAACAAAAGTAGAAAGCTTTATTCTGCATATCCCTTTGAATCCGCCTATTACGGACGCCATTAACGCCCCGACTCATTGGGGGTTGCCCGGCGTGAGAATATTCACTGACGAAGGAATTACCGGCTATGGTTTTACAGGCACATGTGCGAATGGGGACGAGATGATAGCCGATACCATAGATCGTTACTATGCCCCGGTTTTACTGGGTAAAGATCCGTTTATGGTAAAAGAGATTTGGGATGAGCTGCGCTTTGGCAAAATGCACTGGATCGGACGTGCCGGCATTACGCATATGGCTATGGCAGCAGTGGATATTGCACTGTGGGACATTATGTCCAAGGCTGCGAACAAACCGCTATGGCAGTATTTGGGCGGCCACAAATCGAAACGGATCAAAGCTTACAACACGAACGGCGGTTGGCTCAACTGGCCCAAAGAGCGCTTGCTGAAGGACATAACCTCCTTTGTTGAGCAAGGCTTTACGGGTGTCAAAATGAAGGTCGGCAAACCGGATTCGCGCGAGGATTACGACCGTGTGAAGGCGGTCAGACAAGCGATCGGGGACGACATTATTTTGATGATCGATGTCAATCAAATGTGGAATATTAACACGGCGATGACTTGGGGAAAGAAGCTGGAGGAGTTCGATTTGTATTGGCTTGAGGAGCCTCTCAATCCCGATGATATATTAGGGCATAAAAAGCTTGCGGACGAATTGAATGTCCCGATTGCCCTGGGCGAACATGTCTATTCCAAATATGCATTCCGCGACTATATCCACCAAGGGGCTGTAGAATATGTTCAGGTAGACGTTACCCGCGTAGGAGGAATTACAGAATGGCTGCAGGTAGCAGGATTGGCCGCTTCTTATGATCTTCCGATTGTTCCGCATGTCGGAGAGATGGGACAAATTCATCAGCATCTGGTTGCTTCCACCCAAAATGCTATAATGCTGGAATATATCCCATGGATTCGCGATATTTTCTTAGAGCCCGCTACCGTGAAGGACGGCTTTTATGTGCTGCCTCAAATGCCCGGAGCTTCAACGGAGATTATCCCCGCCTGCTTTGAGAAATTCCGTGTGAAATAACGAAGTATTGGTGAAAAGTAAAAAAATGATACAGAATTCTTTAATAATTACCATATAAACCGTTACCATTTCTCTTTATGATAGAAATTGAAATGATGTTAGTCCAACTATTGGGAATAAAGGGAGGTTTCATATGTATAAGCATTTAAAGAGAAGTGTTGCAGCTTTGCTGGCTGTCGGATTAGTCGGCACAATGGCAGCATGCGGTGGACAAGCAGGTACAAACACTGGTGCAAGCAAAGATTCCGCGAAAGCGGATACAAAATCTGCACAGCCGTTTGCAGGTAAGAAAATCACTGTTTTTGCCTTAAATCATCCTTGGAGCGATACGATCAAAGCTTCGTTAAAGGAATTCGAGGCATCATCCGGAATGAAGGTCGATTTTCAATTGATCGGAGAAGATCAGTTGTCGCAAAAGCTTGCTGTCCAAATCGCCTCTGGGGCTGTGGATCCGGATGTGTTCATGTACAGACCGTATATGGATAAAATTCTTTATCACAAAAACGGTTGGACTACACCTTTGAATGATTACGTCAATAAAGATCCGAAGTATGATTTTGCTGATTTTGCGAAATCTTCCATTGATGCAAGCACCATCGATAACAAGATCACATCCATACCGGTTTATACCGATCAATTTGTTCTCTATTACCGAAAAGACATTTTGGAAAAGAACGGAATTGCCGTTCCCAAAACGATGGTCGAATTAGAAGCGGCTGCCAAAAAATTGCATGATCCGGGCAAAGAGTTTTATGGATTTGTCGGACGGGGACAAAGAAATGCGTTGGTAACAGCGGTATCCTCCTTCGTCTTCTCAGAGGGCGGAGACTTCATGAAGGATGGAAAAGCTGCCATCAATACACCGGAAGCGATCAAGGGCTTTCAGCTGTATGCCGATTTGATTAAAAATTATGGGCCTCAAGGTGTTCTGAACATG
Source organism: Paenibacillus radicis (ex Xue et al. 2023) (assembly GCF_024722015.1). Classification (GTDB taxonomy): domain Bacteria; phylum Bacillota; class Bacilli; order Paenibacillales; family NBRC-103111; genus Paenibacillus_S. The sequence goes on from NZ_JANQBD010000030.1 coordinate 3,589, forward strand.
TCATGGCCGCAAGCAGCAGGAATATTTGCCCAAGGCAAGGCTGCCTTCTACACGGAGACCGCTTCAGTATATAAAAATACTACCGATCCGGAGAAATCATTGGTCAAAGACAAAATCGGGTTTGCCCAGCTTCCCGCAGGCAGTGCTGGCACTAAGCCCTATAGCATAGCGGCATGGGCACTCGCAATCAATTCCAAATCCGTTAACAAAGATGCCTCTTGGGAATTTATGCAATGGGCAACCAATAAGGAAATGGTGTTGAAGACCCAAAGAAGCGGCGTGCCGGGCCCGCGTAATTCTGTCTGGAGCCAGAAAGAGGGCGTAGAAACCTTCCCGCCTGATCTTGCAGCGGCTATTCAGGAGACAATGAAAATCGGTGTAGGCCACAACGTTCCGGAAGTGATTAGTGTAGGTGAAGCACGCGACGCAGTCGGCAGTGTTGTTGTAAAAGCTGTGCTGGGCGAGGACATCAAGGCTGCTGCAGATAAAGCTAACGCAGAGTTTCAAGCCATTATCGATAAAGACAAGACCAAATAAATAAACAACAATGACGGTAGTCAAAGGGGGATACGCAATGTAATCCCCTTTGATCTATCGAATGCATCAGGAAGGAGTGTTAATGGATGAGCTATGGATGGTTGGATCGGAATATGAAATGGATATTTACTTTACCGGCGGCTTTGTTTGTTTTGCTCGTAGTGGCTTTCCCGATCGCCTATACGGTTCGGATCAGCTTCTATGAATGGAGTATGTCCGCAGTGGCTGCTCCCAAATGGGTTGGACTGGAGAATTACACGGTATTATTAGCGGACCCAAGATTTTGGGGCTCTATCCTTCGTACACTATACCATTCGGTCCCATCAATTATTATTGAGACCGTTCTGGGTGTTGCTATTGCTGTATTGTTCTCGCGCAGCTTTATAGGCAGTAAGTGGGTTAAGTCATTTCTAATGCTGCCGATGGTCGCTACTCCAGTAGCAATCGGACTGGTATGGCTGCTCATATATGAACCTTCCATCGGTTTGGCTAACCAAATGCTGAGAGGTTTAGGTTTAAAAACATATTCCTGGCTAGGTTCAGTGGATGAAGTTATTCCCTCCCTTATTATCATAGATGTATGGCAGTGGACACCGATGATTGCGCTGCTCGTTATGGCAGGTATAACCACATTGCCAACCGAGCCGTATGAGTCTGCAGATGTAGATGGAGCCACGTCCTTTCAGAAGTTTTTCCATATTACGCTGCCGCTTCTTCGCCCTACGATCTTGATTGCCGTCATCTTAAGGACCGTCGACTTGCTGAAGACATTCGATACGATCTATTCGACAACCCAAGGCGGACCTAACTTTGCATCAGAGACGTTGAACATAATGGTCTACACGCAGGCCTTTCAATATTTGAAGTTGGGATCAGCTTCTGCGCTGCTAATGCTCTTCTTCCTGATCATCATGTTTTTCGTACTGATTCTTGTCATGGTCAGGAAGAGAATGGAGGCTATGCAGTGAAAACCAAATGGTTGCCAAGCACTTGTTATTCCGTGTTAACTTTAATTGTGCTGCTGTTTTTTACGTTTCCTTTTATATGGATGCTGCTGGCCTCCTTTAAAACGCAAGTGCAGGTCCTATCAACGGATCACATGTTCTTTTTTACACCAACCTTCAAAAATTACGTGGAAGTATTTGAACAAAATGACTATATTCATTTTTTGTGGAACAGCTTTCTGGTGGCGGTTGGTTCTACCCTCGCAGCTTTGTTATTAGGATTGCCGGCTGCTTATGCGATTGCCCGATACCGTCTGCATGCTTTTGCAACTGTCATTCTGATTGCCAAAATCATTCCCGGGATTTCCTACTTGGTGCCTTGGTATATTTTGTTCACGAAGCTCCATCTTGTAGATACCATTACCGTTCTCGTCCTCAGTCATATGGTTATCGGGCTGCCTCTTATTATGTGGATCATGATTCCGTTTTTTGAATCGTTTCCTATGGAGGTTGAAGAATCTTCATGGATCGATGGAAGCTCCAAAATCCGGGCTTTTGCTTCGATCGTGCTGCCGATATCCCTTCCGGGTATTGTAACTTCCGGGTTGCTGGCATTTATTTTTTCATGGAATAACTTCATGTTCTCTCTGATCCTGTCCGGGGAGAAAACAAAAACATTGCCGATAGCCGTGTTCAATTTCATCTCATCTTCAAGCATTAATTGGGGAGGGCTAATGGCGGCGGCCTGCATCATCATTATGCCTGTATTGATCATGGCTTTGCTTACGCAAAAATATGTGGTGAGCGGCTTGTCGGCAGGTGCTGTTAAAGGTTAACTCAGGTAATGGCGCATAAAAGGGTACCCCTGTCAGCGAAATTAATATACACTATGCATACATAGGGCATCAAGAGATGGGGGCACACAGTCATGCGCTTAAAGCTGAACATTTTCAAAAAAATTATGTTATTCATCATCGTTTTGCTAATCCCTATTGTCATCTTGTACAGCTATTCCAACCAGGTATCCGTGACAGTCGTAGAGGACGAAATACAGAATTCGAACTTAAACCGGCTATCCTTCTTTACCTCGCAAATGGATAATATAGTGAATCAGCTGTCTATAACTTCAATAATAGTAAGCAAGGATCAGAGCATTAAGGAGCTGCTTGATACTACCAATCAAAAGTCGATGTTTGAGCAGCTGAGATTGCAGGAATCGATCGTTGGAAAGCTGAATTTGTTAAGCGCTACAAGCAGCTGGTCCAATCGACTAACGATTTATTTTCCGAAAACTAAGCAGGTGGTTTCCAACGATTACAACGGTGTGTATGACCCGGATTTTTTACGTAAAAATTTGAAAACGCATTGGGAGTACCATCCGCAGGAAGCGGGCGATGCCTATTTCACCAAGTTTATGGTGAGTCCCTTGATCTCGTACTTAGATCCCGAGGATGCTGAAGCTATTATTGAGGTGAGGTTTTTTCAGCAAAATTTAATCAATATGTTAAGTGATTTCCAGCAGGTTGGTAAGGGGACCCCCTTTCTGTATTATCCAGGTGAAGAACCTATTATGAATACGGTTTCAGACCCGACATTGATCCGCAAGTTGGTTGCACGTTTGGATAGCGAGCATCTGGAGCCGCTCGGGCATCTTATTGTCGAGATGAATCAGGAGAAATATTTGGTTGATTATGTGAAGTCGAAGAACCTGGACTGTTATCTGGTTGATTTTGTACCGCTTGAGAAGATTTTATCCCCGATCGTCAAGAGCCGGAATTTATTTTATTTTTCGATAGGGCTGCTTCTGATCATGAGTATTGTGGTGGCGCTTCTGCTTTACAAGCAAGTGCAAATTCCTATCAAATGGCTGCTGCGGGGTGTACATGGAATCAGGTCCGGCCAATATGCGATGCGCTTGCATTATAACCCGAACAATGAGTTTGATTATCTTTTTTTGCGCTTTAATGAGATGGCTGGACAAATCCAGGAGCTGGTGGAGAAAGTATATATGGAAAATATCCGCTATCGCGAGGCCAAGCTGAAGCACTTGCAATCGCAGATCAATCCTCATTTTTTGTATAATTGTTTGTTTTTTATAAAAAATATGATTGCCGTCGGAGATAAGCAGGCCGCTACAGCTATGGTGTTGAATTTAGGTGACTATTACCGCTACATCACTAAGCTTGAGAATGCAATGACCACACTGCAAGACGAGATGAATATGGTCCAAAATTATTTGAACATCCAAAATCTGCGAATTGAGCGGTTTCACTATGAAATCGACATTCCGGAATCGATGGCTCAGCTCGTAATACCCCGGCTGATGATCCAGCCTATTGTAGAAAATGCGATTGTCCACGGCATCGGCAAGATGGAGCGATACGGTATTATATCGATAGAAGGAAGCCGAACGGAGACAGGGAACCGGATCATCATCGATGATAACGGGATCGGAATGTCTGATGAAAAGCTCGCGGAGCTCCAGCAGCGGGTGGCGCTTCCTATGGAGGAAGAAATGAGCTGCGGCTTGTGGAATGTACATCAACGGCTTTTATACCAATTCAAGAAAAATTCCGGGCTCGTGTTCTCACATTCCCCGCAGGGCGGTATTCGTGTTGAAATCAGGTGGGAAGAGTAGCACAGTTCTGCAAGAAGAGGGGTAAGAGCATGCTTCAATTATTGCTTGTAGACGACGAAATGAACGTGGTGGAAGCTTTGGCCGGTGCACTGCCTTGGAAGGAAGCGGGTATAGACAAGGTTCATAAAGCTTATTCCGCAACGGAAGCGCTGGATATACTGAAGACGAATGCCATCGATATCGTCATTACCGATATATGTATGCCCGGGATGGACGGCTTGCAGTTGATTGAGCAAATTCAATTGAACTGGAAGAAAACCAAGTGCATCCTGCTTACGGGCTTCGCCGAGTTTGAATATGCCCAAAAAGCGATTCAAAGCCAAATCAGCGATTACTTGCTCAAGCCTGTCAGCGATGAAGAGATAATATCCAGGGTGAGGCATGTAGTCGAATTGATCCGCATGGAGCTTGAAACAAACGAAACGCACCAACGTGCTATGAAGGCTTTACGCGACCATTTACCGAAGTTGAGAGGCGAGCTTCTTCAGGATATGCTGCAGGGCAAGCGAATTTCTCCTGATAAATTGACGGAAAAAATGAAGCTGCTGGAAATTCCCGTCGGTTTTCAAGATGAATTCGTTCTGCTGCTTATTCGCTTCAAAGATCAATTTGCCGACTATGATCCGTTCGAGCTGTCATTGATGGAATTCGCCATCGGTAATTTAGCTACGGAAACCTTCGAGGAATATTTTCATTTATGGCTTTGTAAGGATGTACACGACTATTTGATCATTATGCTTACACCCAACGATAAGTTACAAGGCTTAATGGCCGAGAAAAGCAAGAGTGAATTCAAATATCACCTGGAAAGATTGGCCAACGAGCTGCAATTGAATGTTCAGCATTATTTGAAAAGAAGAATATCCGTATTGATCAGCCAGTGGGGAGTATTTCCTGTTGAACTGACCAAGCTTTATTATAACTCGCTTTCGATTTACAGAAAAAGATTCGGTGATGAGAAGGACCTTCCGGTCTATACGGCTGACGAATCGGAGAGCGCGGATATGAATATCCTGTACCGCTTGTACGAGCCGCCGGTGCTTGTCCATCTGATGGATGCAGGAAATTGGGAGCTGGTGCAGCAAAAGCTGGAGTCCATTTTAGAAGAGCTGGACTTATACTGGCCGGAATCTTCAGAGCATATTACGGAAGCTTTCTTCTCTATTTTTGCGTCGTTCTCCTTCATTGCCCATAAGAACGGTAAAATGCTGGGAGAGCTTATCGGCAATGAATACGCCCGTGGCAAAGAATTGGCCCCATGTCGAACCGTCCAGTCGCTTCGCGAGTGGATTTGGAGTGTAATGGAACGGCTGCAAATCTATACGAGCAGTGAAACGAAAAACGCCAGGGAGTCGGCTGTCCAGCAAACCCAGAAGTTTGTTCAAGCTAATTTAACCGTAGATGTATCCTTACAGGCGATTTCGGATTATTTGCAGATGCACCCCGCTTATTTATCCCGGATTTACAAGCTGGAGACCGGCGAAAATTTAAGCGATTATATATACCGATTAAAAATGGAGCAATCCGCACATCTTTTGAAAACGAGTACGAGAAAAATTTACGAAATTGCCATCGAGGTAGGCTATCAGAATCCGAATTATTTTATCAAAGTGTTTAAAAAGCATTTCGGTATTACTCCGCAGGACTATCGTACCTCAAGCAAATAAAGCGGGGGAAATTAAAAGCGCGTTGTTAAAAAGAATCGTTCGCAAGCGGTAAGGTTGAATTCAAAAATTCGATGCTGTCCGAGAGGCTAACAGAACTTTTTAACAACCGCATTCCTTTTTTGTTATTGGTAGTACCAGAGTACCAACGCTTGACTATATGAATTATTTTAACAGGAGGTTAGTGAAATGGCCATTCAATTGAAAGGCATTACTTGGAATCATAGCCGTGGTTTTCTTCCCATGGTAGCAACATCTCAGAGGTTTGCGGAAACGAATGCGGAGGTGGAGATCAGCTGGGAGAAGCGTTCCTTGCAGGAATTCGCCGACGAGCCGATTCAGCATTTGGCGGAGAAATATGATCTTCTTGTGATCGATCATCCATGGGCGGGATTTGCTGCCGACAAGCATATCTTAGTTCCGCTGGAGCAGCATTTACCGGCTGGCTACCTCGACGATCAAGCCGCGAATAGCGTAGGCAACTCTCATGAAAGCTATAATTTCGACGGATATCAGAGCGCTCTGGCGATTGATGCGGCAACGCCTGTAGCTTCCTTCCGGCCGGATTTGCTGGAACGTTACGAAGAAGCGGTTCCCCAGACATGGGACGAATTACTGCAGCTTGCTAAGCGAGGTTTGGTGATTTTCCCCGGAATCCCGATTGATTCCTTAATGAATTTCTATATGCTATGCAGCTCGCAGGGAGAAGACCCTTGCCAGCAAGAGGACATCGTGGTTTCCCGGGAAATGGGGCTGATCGCATTGGAGCAGCTTAGAGAGCTGGTTGGCTATTGCACGAAGGAAATGTTCGACTGGAACCCGATCAAGGTTTATGAAGCTATGAGCAGCCGCAATGATCTAGCTTATTGCCCGTTCGCCTACGGCTACTCGAACTATTCCAGACCTGGTTATGCGAAGCATCTTCTGATATTTGACGATATGGTTAGGATCGGTTCCCATGACAAGCTTCGGACTACGCTCGGCGGTACAGGGCTTGCCATATCCGTTCGCTGCCAGCATGTAGATGCAGCGCTGCAGTACGCGATGTACGCGGCAAGTCCAGAATGTCAGAAAACGTTGTACACGGAAGCGGGAGGACAGCCTGGTCATCGGGGAGCGTGGGAGGATGGCGAACTGAACCGCAGAAACGGAGATTACTTCAAGAATACACTTCCGGCATTGGATAGAGCTTATATGCGCCCCCGTTACAGCGGATATTTAAATTTTCAGGATCATGCCGGGGATTTCGTACGTGATTATATGATGAATGGCGGGAATGCCGACAAGGTGCTTGAGCAAATGAACCGTCTATACGGTGAATCGAAAAGAGGGAATGCATAGTGAAGCCTTTAGAAGGACTTGTTGTTTTGGAGTTTTGCCAGTTTTTGTCCGGACCGTCAGCTGGTTTACGCCTGGCTGATTTGGGGGCAAGGGTGATTAAGATCGAAAGACCCGGTACCGGCGATCTATGCCGTCAGTTGATTCTGAATAATTTGGAGCTGAACGGAGAAAGCGCCTTGTTTCAAACGATCAACCGCAACAAGGAAAGCTTCTCCGCCGACTTGAAAAATACCGGGGATTTGGAGGCGGTCAAGAAGCTGATTGCAAATGCGGATGTCCTGATTGAAAACTTTCGCCCGGGTACTATGGAGAAGCTGGGGCTTGACTATGAAAGCGTGCAGAGCTTGAATCCCCGGATCGTCTACGCGAGTGTGACAGGCTACGGCAGGGTAGGCCCATGGAAGGGGAAGCCCGGCCAAGATCTTCTCGTGCAGTCACTGTCCGGGTTGACGTGGCTGAACGGCAACAGCGATCAGCCTCCGATGCCTTTCGCCTTGGCGGTAGCGGATATTCTGACCGGAGCACATCTGGTGCAAGGTATTCTTGCATGTCTTGTTCGCAGAGGGATAACCGGAGAAGGAGGTCTTGTCGAGGTTAGCCTGCTTGAATCGATTCTCGATTTTCAGTTCGAGGTGCTAACGACTTTCCTCAATGACGGCGGAGAGCAGCCGGTGCGAAGCTCGATTAACAATGCCCACGCGTATTTAGGCGCCCCATACGGGGTTTATGAAACGGCGGACGGATATATTGCACTCGCAATGGGCTCGGTGGTCCGGTTGGGTGAACTGCTCGAATGTCCGGAGGTAGCTGCCTTTACGGACTCGAAGGAATGGTTTACCCGCCGGGATGAGATCAAGAGGCTGCTGGCCGCTCACTTGAAGAAGAAAACGACACAGGAATGGCTGAATGTTTTGGAGCCTGCGGATTACTGGTCTGCGGATGTTTATCAATGGGATCAACTGTTAAACCATGAGGGGTTCAAAGTGCTGGATATGATTCTGGAGGTTAGCCGTCCCGGGGAAACCGCATTGAAAACAACACGCTGCCCGATTCGCATCAATGGGGAGAAGTTCAAGTCGCCCAAAGGGGCACCGCGTATCGGTGAGGACAATTCAACCATCAAAGGCGACTTTGGTTTGCCGGAATAGCTGCTGAATGGGAAATGGGGAATGGGGGGGACGGTTGTGAGAGGAAACGTAGTGAAGAGGCCGCTAGAGGGCATCCTTGTTCTTGATTTCAGTCAATTTCTGTCCGGCCCTTCCGCGGCTCTTCGCTTAGCCGACTTGGGGGCAAGGGTAGTTAAAATCGAGCGGCCGGAAGGCGGCGACATTTGCAGAACGCTGTACATTTCCAATCTGGAGCTGGATGGAGACAGTACACTCTTTCATTCCATCAACCGGAACAAGGAGAGCTTTGCCGTTGATTTGAAAAATCCCGAAGATAAGGCGGACGTGAAGAAATTAATCGGTAAGGCGGATGTCTTGATCCAAAACTTCCGTCCAGGTGTGATGGAAAGGCTGGGATTCCACTATGATGCAGTTAAAGCATTAAACCCGGGAATCGTCTATGGAGAGATTACCGGTTATGGTCCAACGGGCCCTTGGAAGGACAAACCGGGACAGGATCTGTTGGTTCAATCCTTATCGGGATTAGCCTGGTTAAACGGTGACCGGGGCCAGCCTCCTATGCCCTTCGGATTGGCGGTGGCGGATATGATGGCCGGTGCTCATCTGGTGCAAGGGATATTGGCGGGACTTGTCAGGAGAGGCATACACGGCGTTGGTTGCCAAGTGGAAGTTAGCCTGCTGGAATCGACACTTGATTTTCAGTCTGAGGTGCTAACCACCTATCTCAATGACGGAGGTGTACAACCGAAGCGGGCAGCGATGAATAATGCGCATGCTTATTTGGGAGCTCCGTACGGCATTTACGAAACGGCAGACGGTTATATCGCTTTGGCTATGGGCTCAGTCACGGAGCTCGGTACGCTGCTGAACTGCCCTGCATTAAGCCGGTTTGAGAACAGTAAGGCATGGGTTGACCGGAGAGATGAAATAAAAGGCATTATTGCGGCTCATCTAAAAACAGCTTGTACAAGGGAGTGGCTGAATCGGCTGGAGCCTGCGGAATATGGATGTGCCGATATTTTAAGATGGGATCAATTGCTTGAGCATGACGCATTCCAAGCCTTACAGATGGTGCAGACGGTATACCGCGGGAATGGAAGTGCTATGAGAACAACACGCTGCCCGATTCGCATCGATGGCGAAATTTTCACATCACCCAAAGGCTCCCCGACAATCGGAGAGAATAATGGGACAATTATAAGCTTACTGAGAGAGGTGGAAAACCAATGACACAGTTTAATGTAAACCAAAGACCCCATCAAGATCTGCCCCTGTTTAACACGGAACAATGGATGTATGAGGAGTTCGAGGTCGGGTCTAAAATACGCTCCATCCGCCGGACGATTTCCGAAGGGGAAAGTATGCAGTTCAACGCGCTTGTGATGGATCTGCATCCTTATGTTGCTGACGAAATGTTTGCCAAAGAGGAAGGCGTGTTCGGGAGACGGTTGGTGGCGGGGGCTCTAGTGTTCAGCATGGGGTTAGGCTTAATGGCGCATAACAATATCCATACGTTTAGCTACGGATACGACAAGCTGCGCTTCATCAAACCGGTGTTTATCGGCGATACGATCTACACCGTCCGAACCCATGTGGAGAAAAGGCCGAAGTACACCGAAATGGGATTAGTCCGCGTCAGCTATGAGGTGTACAAAAATGAAGGAGAGCTTGTGCTTTATTGCGAGCATCTGCAAACGGTGAAATACCGATACCCGGAGCAATGGCAGGATCAGGTTGAAAAAAAAGGATCAGGCTGAAAAAACAGGCTCAAAACCGAAATCAACGCTTGACGAAGTCATTCGATCTCGTTTCCGTGCCGTGTCCATCTCAGCGATGAACAAAACCTTAAGAACGACAATGAGAGCGCACACGATTTTATTCGAATGATTTAATTGAATATACTGTCGATTAGTCCGGTTGACCGCAGTGGAATATTCGATTCGAAGCGATCGCATCTTCACACGTGGGGTTCGACTGACCGCCATGCAGTGCCGCAGCGCGCGCACGGGATATGCGAGCTAAAAACCTGCATCTATACATCCTTTTGGCTTGCATATCGGCAGTTTTCTTGAATTCATGCGAATGTGCAGTTATTTTTTCATTCTTAGATGAATCGGAGCGTTTTCCATGAAAATTGCTGTACTTTTGTAGGTTTGTTCTCTCTACAGCAATTCCGGTAGGAAAATAACTGCGTATTTGCAGGATTTTGTGAGGACAGATGGTCGTGGGAGGATCAAGCACTGATTTTGAGGTTAATCCAAAAAAACAATAATACAACACGGAGGCAGGAATAATGGGCAGCCAATCGATTTTTTTCGAGCAATACGAAACGGGTTCAGGCAGGGAGACGTCCGGACGCACAATTACCGAAACGGATATTGTGATCCATGCGGGTCAAACCGGGGATTTTTACCCCCATCATATGGATGCGGAATGGTGTAAAACCCAGGAGTTTAAACAGCGGATCGCACACGGCACATTAATCTTCAGCGTAGGGATCGGCATGACCGCAGGCTTGATGAATCCGGAGGCCTTCTCTTACGGATATGACCGCTTACGGTTCATCAAGCCGGTGTTTATCGGCGACACGATCTATGTGAGAGTATCGATAAAAGAAAAACGAGATTACCCCAAGCGGCCGGAATATGGCGTTATCGTGGAGCTGGTAGAGGTGTTCAACCATCAAAAAGAATTGGTTATGGTGTGTGAGCATCTTCTACTAGCTCGAAGAGAACATTATTTATCCGATGGGGATGGAGTACCCAAAATCGTATCGTAAAACGTTTTGGAGCTTTGAAAAAAACCTTCAATCGTTTGTTTTACGAGAGTGAAGTTTTTGGATCGCATCGCCTCATAGATTAGGAAGCGGTGCTCTATGCTGTTATCGATGGCACCTGGCACATTCAGCAGCTTGATGTTCGATTCTCTGCGCAGATGAACGATCGTTTGCATTAATTTACCGTAAATGCGGTTTCCGGAAATTTCGCCCATAAACAAATCGTATTCATCCAGGTAGCTCAAGAACAGCTCAGGTGCCTTTTTATTTTTGGCGTTGCGCATAGAGTTTAGCCTGGCTTCCATTGCAGCGAAATGCTCAGGGCCGGCATGTTTAGAGGCCTCGAGGTAAACCTCGGATTCGATTAATTTTCTCGCAGCATAAATTTCATCCAGGTTGTTGATTTCATTATGAAAGAGCCAGGTGATGGCATCCGCTGGAATGGGCTCTTCCTGATTATTAACGAAGCTTCCCTCTCCGGCTTTAATGGTTATCATTCCAAGCAGTGACAGCGCTCTGAGAGCTTCACGGATTCGTCCGCGGGTTACTTGAAACTGTATGGCAAGGTCCCGTTCATTAGGAAGCTTTGCCCCAGGCATAATCTGGCCTGAAGTGATCAGGTGGGCAATTTGCTCCATGACTTGTTCGGTGACGGTGATTCGTTTGACAGGTTTAATTTCCAACATCGATGCCTCCTTCGTCCGGATCACGGATATTATAGCATAGTTTCCACTTGTGTGGGATTCGACCGATCACCACGCAGCGCTACAACGACCGCTCAGGATCTACGGGCTTTGGAAGAACGGCTTAAAAGTTGAAAAAGCAGCGGTTTAAAGCTAATTGCAAATGTATTTTGAAAGGGTGAAGTAAAATGACGGATTGCCAGATTCCGGTCAAGGCCATCGTCCTCGACGGTAGGGATAACGTAGCAACAGCTTTGCTGGATATGTCCAAGGAAACCGTAGTTTCTTTTACAGAGCAGGGACAGTCTGAGGTAACGCTGCTGGACGATATACCCTTTGGTCATAAATTTGCTTTAATCGATCTACAGGAAGGCGAAAAGATATTCAAATACGGAGTTCCTATTGGAAAAGTAATCCATTCTGTAAAAACAGGGGAACATGTACATCTGCATAATTTAGTTACACTACAGCGGAAGGAAGAGGTGCGATGAAAGGATTCAAGCGAGCGGATGGAAGAATCGGTATCCGCAATCACATCGCTGTTATCTATACTGTGGAATGCGCTCACCACGTTGCTGACAGTATCGCCAGAAGCGTTCCAGGCGCAGAGGTATTCGGCTTTGCCGGCTGCTATTCGGATCCGTATGCCTTTCGAATGCTGGTGGAGTTGGGCAAACATCCGAATGTAGCGGGAGTCATCGTGGTTCGCCTTGGCTGCGAAAGCACCGATGTAGATGCTCTTGTGAAGCAAATTTCAGCAAGCGGCAAGCGGGTGGAGCTCATCATCATACAGGAGGCGGGAGGCTCCTTGAGCTCCATTCATCAAGGAAAGGCGCTTGCTGCCGAGATGGTACGGCATGCTCATGAAGCTGCAACGGTGGACATGGCTCTTAGCGATCTTGTCATCGGAGTGGAGTGCGGCGGGTCTGACGCCACCTCGGGTATATCTGCGAATCCCGCTGCCGGTTGGGCGGTTGATTACTTTGTTGATCAAGGGGCGACCGTTATATTCAGCGAGCTGCCGGAACTGCTTGGCTGCAACGATTATTTGCTGGAGCGGATTGCAGATGAAGCCATTAAGCAGCAATTATTGGATGGTTTGGAACGGGCGAACGAGCTGGGCAACAAGCTGGAAGCTTTCGCCGTTTCATCAGGCAATGAGCAAGGAGGGCTGACCACCATTGAGGAAAAGTCACTAGGTGCTTTGTGCAAAGCAGGAACCAAGCCGATCAACGGCATTATTAGACCGGGACAGCGGCCCTCCCGGCCCGGGCTATATTTACTGGATAAAGTGGGACGGACGAATTCTCAGCTTTCTACCCATTACGAAGAGAATGACAATGACGGGCTTGTAACGTTAATCGCCTCAGGCGCCCATATCCTCTTGTTCACAACAGGCAGAGGAAGTGTGGTAGGTTCAGTCGTTTCACCAGTCATCAAAATCTGCGGTAACCCGCTCACCTGCCGGAGAATGGCAGATAACATGGATATCAAGGCGGGCAGTATCATTGAAGGAACTCGAACAGTAGCAGAGATCGGGCTGGAGATTGTAGAGAAGGTCGCTTTAGTTGCAGACGGAAAGCCGACTCAGGCCGAACTGCTCGGGCACAAGGAGTATTATATCCCTTATAAGCCAAGTAGAGCCTGTGAGCTCGGATAAATGGAGCATCCATAACCATAATGATAACGTGAAAAGAGGGACACATATGAACAATCAGGGGAAAGCTGTTGAAACGGATGAATTGCTGGCACGATTTTCGAACATTTATAATGGGGCCATTTCCGATACGCTGGACCAACTAGGCTACAGGGATCAGGTTCTTCCCAAAGAGCTGGCGGGTTTAACGGCGGATGCCGCATTTTGCGGGACGGCACTTACCGTAAACGGCGAAGGAACCCATTCCAAGGACACGGATGTGGCCTTCGTTCCTTTGTTAAAAATGCTTGGCGACGTTCAAAAAAACAATGTTGTCATTGTACAGCCTAACGACGACATATGCTCGCATCTTGGCGAGCTGGCTTCCACTACGATTAAAGCCCGCGGAGGTGTTGGTGCGGTCATCTACGGTGGCGTACGCGATACTGATTACATTCAAAAGCTGGGACTGCCAGTGTTTAAACTGTACTCGACACCTGTCGATATCGTCGGTCGTTGGTATGTGAAGGAATATAATGTTCCTATCCGTATCCAAAATGTGACCATACAACCGGGAGATATCATAAGAGCGGATAAAGACGGAGTGGTCGTTATCCCCAGAAGCATTGCCGAAGAGGTCTTAATCAAGTCGGAAGAGATCATGAACACGGAAAATAACGTCCGCAATGATGTAATGAACGGTATTCATCCATTAGAATCCTTTTACAAGCATGGTTGGTTCTAACATACCTAACGACATGACCCATGAAGGGATCATGCTGTATAGCGTTATTCCCTGGGAAATCCCTACAAGCCTAACCGACTCCGATATTTTATAGGGCTTGCCGACATATGCTTGCTGAATATTTTGGAAAATTGCAGCGGGTCCTCGTAACCAACCGATCTGGCAATATCGCTGATGCTTAAGCTCGTGTCGGTCATCAGCTCGCAAGCTTTGCGCAGCCTGTATTGGACTAGCATACGATGGGGCGAGTGGCCTAAATGCTGCTTGAAAATGCTTGTTAAATACCGCCGGTCTATATTCAAATGCTGAGCCATATCCTGAATTTTAATATTACGGGTGTAGTTGGTATACATATACTCCAACGCTTGCTCCATGTAGGCTTCCTGTTTATTATTACTGCCCGTATGTTGTGGGGAAACCTCCTGCTGACCGGATGCAAAGAGCAAAGAGAGGAGAATGAAGAGGAAGCCTGTCCGTTTCATCTGGATTCCTGGAGAAATCTCCGTCTTCGTTCGGTTTAGCTCAGCAAAGCATTCGATTAATTGTTCATCCGCGTCATAGTGAAATATCGGGTTATTCCGACTCAACCCCATGAGCTCCAAGCTGCGGTCTACTCCTTCTCCCTTAAAGCCAACCCATGAATAATGCCAAGGATTGTCCATATCAGCCTTATAATAAAACCGAACTCCAGGTCTTATCAGAAATCCGCATTTGCCGGAAAGGGAGTAGGTTCTTCCTTCCGTTTCAAAGGTACCTTTCCCACTATGAATATAGTGGATTAAATAATGATCGCGCAAAGCAGGGCCATGCACATGGCCGGGTTTGCAGGCGGACTCTCCGCTGTAATAATAATGCAGTATCATCCCGTTACTAATGGGTAGATCGAGCATGTCAATACACCTCATAGCTATGATTAGTTATTCCAATTTACCACATATTCGCGACAAATTACCATATGTGTGTGTACAGAAAATCCCTATAATATGGATCACAATGGTTTAATATTTTAATTAATTTAACCTTTTTGACATATGGAGGGAGCTTGTGAGATGACAGTGCTGGATTGGCAGGAGCTAGGCTGTGGGGTATGGAAAACAGTTGTTGGAGAACAGCAGGATTTTACACCTTTGTCATGGATGTCGCGTGAACCGCTTTTCGAGGCCTTGGAGCAAATGCAGGAGACTACGCTCCCTTTTGCTATGAGTGATATTCATTTAGAGGCAGCAGGCTCTTCGCGTATTTTACGTCTTCCCCTTCAAGAGGATGAAAAGCTGTATGGTTTGGGTCTGCATTTTATGAAAATGAACCATCGGGGAAGAACGCGTTATTTACGTGTTAACAGTGACCCGAAGCAAGACACAGGGGAGACTCATGCACCTGTTCCCTTTCTCGTTACAGACCGGGGTTATGGAGTGCTTGTCAACACTTCCCGAATCGTAACGGTACATTGCGGTTCAACGGTCAAGCTGAATGAAACGGCATTGGAAAGGGTGAAGGATCGGAACAATGATCGGAAAAGCTGGAAAGCTACACCTCTATCGGACTACATAGAAATTGTATTGCCTCAAGAAGGCGCTGAGCTGTACCTTATAGGGGGACCTGGCTTGATGGATGCGGTCCGAAGATATAATTTGCTATGCGGTGGCGGGACGCTTCCTCCTAAATGGGGGCTTGGTTTTTGGCATCGGGTTCCGACGTTGTATACCGATAAGGAGGTTCAGGAGGAAGCTATGGAGTTTCGGAATCGGGACTTTCCATGCGATGTTATTGGATTGGAGCCCGGTTGGCATAGCAAAAGCTACCCGGTTACTTACGAGTGGGCCAAGGAACGATTTCCTGAACCCAAGAAAACGATTGATGCGTTGGCTGAGGCTGGCTTTCGTGTGAATTTATGGGAGCATCCTTATGTTTCACCGGAATCCAAGCTCTATGAACCATTAGAGCCCCTATCGGGCAGTTATTCGGTGTGGGGAGGGCTTGCACCGGATTATTCACTGCCTGAGGCTCAAAGGTTATACCAAGAGCAGCATTTGCAAGAGCATGTTAGTCTTGGAGTTTCCGGATACAAGCAAGACGAATGCGATGGAAGTGAACTAACCGGCAACTCATGGATGTTTCCTTCACACACCCAGTTTCCTTCCGGCCATGACGGGGAACAAATGAGACAGATGTATGGCCTTATGTTTCAGAAAATGACCGATGATTTATTCAGGACTCAAAACCGCCGTACATACGGGCTTGTGAGAGCATCTAATGCTGGGGCTTCATCTATGCCATATGTGCTGTACTCTGATTTGTATGATCATAAACAGTTCATCCGCGCCTTATGCAATTCGTCCTTCAGCGGATTGCTCTGGACTCCTGAAGTACGACGCGCCTCGAGTGCAGAGGATTGGGTACGCCGTATGCAGGCGGTATGTTTATCCCCTCTGGCTATGCTGAACGCTTGGGGAGATGGCACGAAGCCATGGTCGTATCCTGAAGTAGAGCCAATTATTCGACATTACATTAAGCTTCGTATGAGATTGATTCCGTATCTGTACACGACTTTTGCCCAATATCGCTTCCAGGGCATTCCTCCCTTCCGTGCCATGCCGTTAGTTATGGATATGGCGGATGGGTTCACGGTTAATGAAACCGGGAGGGCGATTAACACAACAGATGGAGCTTATGGGAAAAAGACAGAGAAGCTGTGGGATGACCAATTTATGATTGGAGATTGTCTTCTCGTAGCCCCTATGTTTGCGGGAGAAACGACTCGGGAGGTGCTTCTTCCCAAAGGGGGATGGTTCGGTTTGGAAACGGGCGAGCGTTATGAGGGAGGACAAATCATTCAGGTCGAGCCTGGCTTGGAGCAAATGCCCATCTTCGTTAAAGAGGGAGCCATCCTGCCTACCATTCCAGCACATGCTCATGCCCAACTGCCTGGTGAAAAGGTTCAGCTGCACCTCGTTCATTTCGGCAATAAACCAGGCCAAGCCCTATTTTATGATGATGATGGGGAAACCTTCGATTATGAAAAGGGAGACCGCTGCTGGGCACAGCTTGAAGTCCACGGTACAGGAAATTCTGTGGATCAAGGGAATGAAGCTTTTGAAGGGAAGCTCTCGGAAGGATTGGAAGCTCTCTTTAGTTACAACCAAGTGAAATGGACCTTTGGTGCAAGCCGATTGCCGGAGGAATAAATATATGAAATGCGAAAAACAACCAAGCTCCATCAGGAGACTTGGTTGTTTTTCGTGCGTTACGTCAAAACCCGTTAAGGGCTGCCGTTAAAATCGCTTATCTACTATTTGGCTGCTGCTATCGGTTGTCTTACAATTTTCACTTCGTAGAATGAAATTTTGTTAGAAACAATATATTCAGGTATTTCTCTGCCATGTGCATGAGACTCCTTGAATGCGTCACTGCGGGTCCAGGCTTGGAAATGTTCTTTTTCCTCCCAACGGGTAACTACAGTAACCTCATCATGCTCGCGTGTATTCTCAGTTAAAAGAACTTCCAGACCTAGAAAACCTTCCATGTATTCCACTTTTCCTACTTTGTCGAACCTTTCAATTAGTTTGTGTGCATTACCTTTTGTAATTTGGGATGTGTTAGTTATGATGATCATTTTAATTCCTCCTATTATTTTAAAGTTTTAATTGGGATAATAATGGGGTATGTATCTACAAAGGTTACTTTGGCTTCGATATTGTATACGTCTTCTAGAAAATGAGAAGATATGATCTCGCCCGGTTTGCCTGTTACTTTGATTTTCCCATTCTTCATTGCGATCAAATAATCACAGTAACTGGCAGCCTGCTGAAGATCGTGAAGCACCATGACTATCGTGATCTTAAATTCCTGATTAATCTTTTGGAGCATCTCCATCACATCTAACTGGTGGGCAATATCCAGAAATGTGGTAGGTTCATCAAGCAGGATGATAGTTGTTTGTTGTGCCAATGCCATGGCAATACGTGCTTTTTGCTGTTCACCTCCAGATAAAGTATGGAACATGCGGTTCTCATGTTTTTTGGTGCTTGTAACTTCCATGGCCCAATCAATGATACTTGTATCATCGGACGTTATTCGGTCGAATAACCGCTTATAAGGAGAACGGCCATACGTAATTAGCTCTCTTACTGTCAGGTCAGGAAGCGAATGCTTGGATTGAGTGAGCATGGCAAGCGTTTGGGCAAGCTCCAATGTTTTATACTCCTTGACGGACTTGCTATTGATGAGAACATTTCCCTTATCGGCTTGGAGCAGCTGTGTAATTATTTTTAATAAAGTCGATTTTCCAGAGCCATTCGGGCCTACTATTGCCGTAACTTTCCCGGCTGGAATTGAAACGGATATATCATGAAGCTGGAAGGAGCCTACATGAAGCTCAATATGCTCGGTCTGAATAGCTGTCATCACATGATTCTCCGTTTCTTTAACAGATATAAGAAGAACGGGGCGCCCAAGCCAGCCAGCAATATACCGACAGGTAGCTCAATGGGATCAAACCATGAACGGGCTATCGTATCTGCGAGGACAACGAGTGTGGCTCCACCCACGATAGATAGCGGGAGTAAATAACGGTAATCCTCCCCGGTAAGCAGACGTATTGCATGTGGAACCACTAAGCCGACAAATCCGATTAAACCGGCAACACTGACCGCAACCCCTGCTAAAAGTGCCGCTAATAAAATAATCATCAACCTGTGAAACTCAACCTTTTGGCCAAGCAGCTTGGCAGAGTCATCCCCCAACAGCAGCAGGTTGGATGATTTAATCGAAAATGCAGACAATAGTAGACCAATGATTGCATAAGGGGCCATGAACTCAAGATGATGCCAGCTCCGTCCGCTCAGTCCACCTGCCAGCCAAGGCAGTACAGCTTGAACCCGGTCACTGTAAAGGACCATAATTCCATTCATAATGGCCCCTAACAAAGCATTGATCGCAACACCGGCAAGAATAATTTTTAATGGCGATGCTCCTTTATCCCAGGCCAGACTATAAATGATAATAGCTGTAATAAACGATCCTGCGAAGGCTAGAGCAGGAAGCAGATAGCTGAATTGCGGTAGTACAATCATTGCAATAATAGCTGCAAGCCCTCCGCCGGCGGAGACACCGATAATTCCAGGATCGGCCAAAGGATTCTTCATAACTCCTTGAAGCAGAGCTCCGGAAGCAGCCAGGCAAGCTCCTGTTAATAGGCCGATCAACACTCTCGGCAGTCTCAAATTCATAATGATTTTTTCATGAATGGGCTCACCGCCAGATGTGAACACCGCCCATATTTCCTTGAACGATATAGGAACCGAGCCGTAGGTCAGACCATAAAAAGCTACAATAAGGAGGAGAAGAGGAGCGGCAACTATGACCAGCTTTCTTCGGGAATTTCGCTGCTGTATATTCATCTTCTCTTCACTTCACACCTTGAAGCAGCTTATTCATCATATCAAGCGCTTCAATTACCTTAGTACCTGGATTTGTACCGAACAGATCAGCAGGCAAAATTTCGACTTTGTTATTTTTTACGGCATCCATACTGCTCCAGGCTGCATTCTGCTGCATTTCTTTTAGAAATCCATCCTTCACCTTTTCCGGATTCCCATGGCTCATGATTAAAATAAGCTGCGGATTTGATTTCATAATTTTTTCTGTATTTAACTGGGCATACTGCGGATAGTTATCCAGCTTGGGATAGTCGGCAGCAATATTTTCTCCCCCTGCGGAGATCAGCAGACTGCCACTCAAGGAGTTATTTAAAGCAGCCATATACGTCCCTGGAGCTCCATAGACCATTAAGACTCTTGGTTTAACTGCCGATTGATTTGTTTTCAATTCTTTCAGTTTTTGTTCAATGGCTTGATTCAATTGCTTGGCTTTGTCTTCCTTTTGCAGCATTTGACCGAATAATTGAATTTGCTTCATTACTTCTTCAATAGAATTTGCGTTAGTTAAAACCATTTTAGCGCCTATGCCTTCAACAGCAGGTATATCTTTGGTATTTAACGGATTATTGCCTAGCACAACATCAGGGCTAAGGAACGCTACTTTTTCCAGATCCATGCCGTGTGTTGATCCGACTTGTTCCACATTTTTGGCTTCTGGTATTGAAACTGGGCCTGCTGCGGTCGGTCTGCCCACCAGTGTACCGCCTAGAGCATAAACAATATCCATCTCGCCGTTGCTCAGAGCTACAATTTTTTGCGGTGCGGCAGTGAAGGCGACATTACGGTTGGCGAAATCTGTGATAGTTACAGCCTTAGAACTGGATTGAGCTTGAGCGGAATTGGTGGTGCTTGTCGTATTAGTTGCTGTTTGACCACAGGCTGTTATTCCTATTAGTGAAAGAGCCAAGAGGATAAAAAATGATTTCTTCATAGGAGTTCTCCTGTATCGGTTAATTATTAATATTGATAATGAATATCATTACTAAGTACTATTAGAATGATAATGAATATCATTATTGATGTCAACGTAAATTTTTGGGATGATCTGGAAGGCTTGTTTTTGAGTAATTTTTGAATGGTTTTTACTTAAAGTTAATAAAAATGGGTTGACAGTTTTCAGGAACATAAGATAATATCTACTCGTAACGGTTATTTACTCCCTAATTATTACCATGTCGGGCAAGGAGGGTGGAATGGCTTAGGTTTAGTGTGTCCAAAAGCAGCGCGGAAAGCGACATTTTTTTTGATATCAAATGAGAATTATTATCGTTTATATGCATTTTTTTATTGTTCAAAAAGGTTTACATGTGGCTTTGAAGTCGGGGTACTGATATTTTTTTTGATATTTAATGAGAATGATTATCGTTACTGTTACATACTGTTTTAAAATTTGCTTTAGAAATTGATGGAGGAAAACACAAAGTGAAAACATGGCTAGCCGTTCCAGCTTTATTATTTATGTTATTACTTACGCTCCTTGCACTGCCAGGAGCGCATGCCGCTGCCACATTGTCTGATGGATCTTACACAATAGATTACTCGGTTAAAAAAGCAGAAAATGATTCGGTTTCTATGGCCAACGATTATTTCGAGAAGCCTGCCAAAGTATTTGTCAAAAATGGTGAAATGACTGTACAGCTCCAAATGAATCACAGCAAATGGATTACCCTATTTAAGGTGCCTGCCAATGGAGGCTTTGCAGATGCTCCTGTACTAAGCAGCGATAAGGCTGAAGACACACGAGTAGTAAGCTTCAAAGTGGATGACCTATCCAAACCCTTACTTTCGAAAATTCACGTTACAGTCGAGTCCATAGATTATGACCATGACTACACGATTCGTTTTGTATTTGATGATAAAAGCATCAAGAACGTAGGATCGAGTGATTCTGCTGCTGCTGCAGCGGCTGACAAGGCAACTCCGGCAGCCTCAGCAGCAACCGGCGCAAGCAAAGCTGTGGAGCCTGCTTCGAAGCAGCAGCCGACAGCTGCTGTTAAGGCTCCGGCTGCGGAAACGAAGAGCGCGTCTGCAGCAGCAGCTTCCAATGCGGATAAAAGCAAGCCCGCGGTTGTGAATCCACAAACAGGCGACAAGGCGCCTGTCACTATGCTGATCATTTTGCTGGCTGTATCAGGTATGTTCCTTGGCTACAAATTTAAGGCAAGAAAGTCCAAGGTATAATCCCGGATACAAAGAGTACCATCTAGAGAGCAAAAACTTCGGTAGCAATTATCAGACTTTATAGGCAGAAGGAGAGAAACATATTGAACAGGCAATTCAAGAAAATGATGTCGAGTTTACTCATATTTTTTGTGTTATTGGCGGGGATTCCGTTACCGGCTGCTATGGCAGCAGATAGTCCCGTTGTTAATCTAACATCCACTACAAGCTCCGTTTACGGTGGAAATAAGCTAAATACGGTATGGCAGTCTATTGGAAATATAACGAATAGCGTTTATCAGGAGGTCTATGGATATGAAGCCAAGATTTCGTTGGACCCTAGTAAACTGGAATTAACTAATGTTACTACGCAAACTAAATTCAATACTCCGCAACAGTCCGTAATTTCTCCAGGTAATTATAAGATTACTACTGATTTGAAAAATGTTAATTCACCTATTGCTTTGACTACAAGCTCGATTAACTTTTTAGGATTAACTATCCAAACTAAAGCAGTGACACAAGCAACTACTGCTACGATTACTGCAAGTGATATCTATATTATTAATAAAGACGGAACCAAATTAAAGGTTGCGGATGTTTCCTTTACCGTGACAATTAATCCAGCAGGAAATAAAGATCAATTGAAGGCATTGGTTGCACAAACTGAGTCTGCCAGAGAAGGGGTCTGGAACGGGCAATATCCAGTGGGATCCATGGCTGCTTTCACTACCGTTTATAACGCCTCCCGGTCTCTTGCGCTTGGTAATGAAAACTCGCAAGAAAAAATAGATCAGCAGTATTCAGCGCTGCAAGCTGCTTATACAGCGCTGCAAGCTAACGTAATTACAAATAATCCTGTTCCTACATTGCCTGACGGTGAATACAATCTGGGCTTCATCATTTATAAAGAACTAACGAATGAGCAATCGGTTATGCACTCATACGTTGATCCTAACAGTGGAAAGTTAACTGTTGAGGGGGACAAAAAGTACGTTTCCTTCACATTGAAGCAGAATAAGGAAATTTTGTCATTAAAGACAAAACAAAACGGTGTTTTGGTTGAAACGGATAAACAAAATGTGGACACCGTTAACAACACAAGGGTAGTTAAATTCGAAGTTGCCGATTTGTCTAAACGAATGGATGGATGGGTTAAAATTTATTGGGATTTAGGCCAACCTATTGGAATTTATGACAATGAGTACAATATTGAAATTGGCTTTGGCAATATTGGCTTGGTGCAAAAGGGGCAGCTGAATTCAGTTATTACTGATGCTCAAACGAAGCATACAGCAGCAGTTGAGGGTGCAGCAAATGGCCAGTACCCAACAGGCTCTAAGGCTGCATTGCTTACGGCAATCACAGCAGCACAAGTAGTAGCATCGAATGCAGCAGCAACGCAAGCGCAGGTAGATCAAGCTGTAACGACGCTGCAGGCAGCAGTTACGACGTTTACTACTTCAGTGATTACCGTTGGCTTAGCAGACGGCCAATATATCATTGATTTTGCAACGCTTAAAGAAGCTGATGATACAACTTCAAGCATGAACAATTACTTCCTGAGACCAATTAAACTAAATGTTCAGCAGGGAGTAAAGAAAGTATCCTTTACATTGAAGGATAGCAAGACAGTATCGAGTTTGAAGACAGAGAAGAGCGGTGTTCTTACCGAAACCGCGATACTGAGTACCGACACAGCAGCCGATACAAGAGTGGTAGAGTTTGAAGTAGCAGATTTAAATGCAATTTTAAAAGCCCGAGTGCATGTATCGACTACGATGCCTAATGGCACACCTTATGAGATGGATCACAACATTCGCTTGAAATTTAATGCAGCAAGCACTGCAGTCAATGTAACTGCTTTAAATGCCCTCATTTCTAACAGTCAAGTGAAGCACGACGCGGCTGTAGAAGGAACAGCGGCTGGACAATATGCAGTTGGATCGAAAGCTGCACTGCTTACTGTCATTACAACAGCACGAAACACAATTTCGACTGCAGCAGTAACGCAAGATCAAGTCAATCAAGCGGCAGTTGCACTGCAAGCTGCGCTAACATCTTTTAATGCGACAGTAGTTGGCGGGTATGATATTGGTTTTAAAATTTTTAAGGCCAATTCAGATGAAGCATCGGTTATGTATGACTATGTAGATAAAACAAGCGGTAAACTGGCAATAAAAAATGGCAAGAAATACGTATCCTTTGTTTTAAATCAAAGTGCGGAAATATTGAGTTTTAAAACAAAGCTGAATGCAAGCTCATCATTAGTTGAAACAACAACAGTTAGCACCGATGCTGGGACTAATAAAAGAATGGTTGAATTCGAAGTTGAAGATTTAACTAAAAAAGTAGACGGATGGGTGAAGATTTACTGGGTGCTGCCTGCTCCAATCGGCATCTATGACCACGAGTATGACGTTCAGATTGGATTCAGTGACTTGCCTACGATCCCTGAATCTGCAAATAAAGCGGCACTGAGTGCTCAAATCTTAAATGCGCAAGCAAAGCATGATTCAGCAGTTGAGGGTGCAGCGAATGGCCAGTACCCAACAGGCTCTAAGACTACATTGCTTACGGCAATTACAGCAGCACAAGCGGTAGCATCGAATGCGGCAGCAACACAAGCGCAGGTAGATCAAGCTGTAACAACGCTGCAGACAGCAGTAACGACGTTTACTACTTCAGTGATTACCGTCGGTCTGGCAGACGGCCAATATATCATTGATTTTACGACGCTTAAAGAAGCTGATGATGCAACTTCAAGCATGAACAATTACTTCCTGAGACCAATTAAACTAAATGTCCAGCAGGGAGTAAAGAAAGTATCCTTTACATTGAAGGATAGCAAGACAGTAACGAGTTTGATGACAGAGAAGAGCGGTGTTCTTACCGAAACCGCGATACTGAGCACCGATACAACCGCCAATACAAGAGTGGTAGAGTTTGAAGTAGCAGATTTAAATGCAATTTTAAAAGCTCGAGTGCATGTATCGACTACGATGCCTAATGGCACACCTTATGAGATGGATCACAACATTCGCTTGAAATTCAATGCAGCAAGCACTGCAGTCAATGTAACTGCTTTAAATGCACTCATTTCTAACAGTCAAGCGAAGCACGATGCTGCTGTAGAAGGAACAGCGAATGGCCAGTACCCAACAGGCTCTAAGACTACATTGCTTACGGCAATCACAGCAGCACAAGTAGTAGCATCGAATGCAGCAGCAACACAAGCGCAGGTAGATCAAGCTGTAACAACGCTGCAGGCAGCAGTAACAGCGTTTACTACTTTAGTGATTACCGTTGGCTTAGCAGACGGCCAATATATCATTGATTTTACGACGCTTAAAGAAACGGATGATACAACTTCAAGCATGAACAATTACTTCCTGAGACCAATTAAACTAAATGTCCAGCAGGGAGTAAAGAAAGTATCTTTTACATTGAAGGATAGCAAGACAGTAACGAGTTTGATGACAGAGAAGAGCGGTGTTCTTACCGAAACCGCGATCCTGAGCACCGATACAACCGCCAATACAAGAGTGGTAGAGTTTGAAGTAGCAGATTTAAATGCAATTTTGAAAGCTCGAGTGCATGTATCGACTACGATGCCTAATGGCACACCTTATGAGATGGATCACAACATTCGTTTGAAATTTAATGCAGCAAGCACTGCAGTCAATGTAACTGCTTTAAATGCACTCATTTCTAACAGTCAAGCGAAGCATGATGCGGCTGTAGAAGGAACAGCGGCTGGGCAATATGCAGTTGGATCGAAAGATGTACTACTTACGGCAATTACAGCAGCACAAACGGTGGCTTCGAATGTAGCAGCAACACAAACTCAGGTAGATCAAGCTTTGATAACATTGCAAGCAGCTATCAATGCATTTAATGCTGCAATTATTACAATCATACCTGATGGTGTATATCCGATCGATTACAAAATCTACAAAACAAACACCAATGATGCTTCAGTTATGTACGACTATGTGGATAAAGCAAGTGGTAAATTAACCATAAGAAATGGCAAGAAATATGTATCATTCATTCTAAATCAAAGCGCAGAAATTTTAAGCTTTAAAACTAAATTAAATACAAGCTCGGCATTAGCTGAAACAACTGTAGTTAGCACAGACGCGGCAGCTAATAAAAGGACGGTTGAGTTTGAAGTTCAGGATTTAAACAGCAAGGTAGATGGATGGGTTAAGATTTACTGGAACCTGCCTGCACCAATTGGTCTATATGACCATGAGTATGACGTACAAATCGGATTTAGCAATTTGCCAGTCATTCCAGGTCCTGTAGATAAGACTGCACTAAATGCTCTTATTGCTGACACGGAAGTGAAGCATGATACAGCAGTAGAAGGGACGGCCTTGGGCCAGTATTTGACAGGCTACAAAGCTAAATTGAAGACTGCAATCGACACTGCTAAAGCTATAGCTGATAATGCGCAAGCAACAAAGGAACAAGTTACTCAGGCTGTGACTGATTTAACGAAAGCAGTGGCTCTTTTCAATTCAGCACAGTTTAAAGATTCCAACACTGTATTACCAGATGGTGATTACAAGCTGGATTTCAATATCTATAAAGTGGGTACAGATCAGATTTCGGTTATGCAGGGATACGTTGACACCACTAGCGGTAAATTACGAGTAGCTAGCGGGAAGAAGTACGTTTCCTTTACGTTAAATCAAAGTGAAGGAATTACAGGCTTTAAGACTAAGTTGAATTCTGCTTCTACATTAGCTGATTCTACAGTTCTAAGCACGGATACTGCTGCCGACAAGAGAACAGTTGAATTTGAAGTTCAGGATCTAAACAGCAAACAGAATGCCTGGGTTAAAATATTATTGGTTGGATTATACGATCAAGAATATGATGTTCAAATCGGATACAGCGGCATTAAGCTGGACCTCTCCAAACCGGCAAAAAATGGTGACTACAATGTGAACTATGTATCCAAATCAACGGACCCTGCAGCAGCTCCAATTAGCGATTATTTGCAACCGGAAGGCAGCAGCTTTAAAGTACAGGATGGCAAGAAAGTAGCTGTGTTGAAAGTGAAAAGCGGTGTAACAGTTTCTAAGATATCGCTCCTTAATCCAGACGGTTCTGTAAACAAAGAAATAACTCCAACAGTAAAGACTTCAGCTAAAGAATCCGGATTAGTACGTGTGCTTGCCCTTGAACCAACGACACAAAGCGTTGAGTTTGAGGCAGCAGATGATTTGACGGCTACTTATGCGATTCAACTGAAGAAAGATGGTAATGACGCAACAATTAAAGTCGGATTTGGTACGATTGAGCCTGTAACGACTAGTGTTGTAGTTACACCGACCCCAGAGAGCGGCGGAACTGGAGGCACAGGTGGTACTGGAGGTACTGGTGGTACTGGTGGTACCGGAGGCACTGGAGGTACAGGTGGTACTGGCGGCGGAACTGGAAACTATATAGCCGACGGCACATACAGCATAAATTACACAATTCTAAAATACCAAACCGATCAAAAATCGGTTATGCAGGACTACGTTATTACTCCAGGCTATCTGACTGTTGCAGGAAGTACCAAGTATTTCTCCATGACGCTAAAACAAAGCAAAGAGGTTACAGCGTTAAAAATAGAAAACAGCGGTTCCTTGACGGACGTAGAGGTAGTTGATAGAAATAATACCAACAATACTCGTGTTGTTAAGTTCCAAGTCCCAAATTTGTCATCCAGGTTAAAAGGCTGGGTTAAAATCGACTGGGCGGAAATCAATTATTTCCACGAGTACGATATTGAGTTTTCCTTCGACCAATTAAGCCTTAAGAAGGTTAGTGCAGATGCTGCATTAGGCGGTGGCGGAGCAGGCTCGACAGTTGCATCATTGAAGGACGGCGAGTACGAGCTGAACTTTAATACATTGCAATATAAAAATAACCTGGATTCCAAATACAACGAGCTGATGGCACATCCTGCCAAGTTGATTATTAAGGATAGCAAGAGAAGCATTGCTCTTACTCTAAATGATCATAAGCTCATCGAGGATTTCAAGGTAGAAACAGAAAAAACAACTACTAATGGAGCAGATTCAAGTGCAGCAGCAACCGTAACCAAGTCAATGGAATCAGCTGCTGTAGAAAGCAAGAATGAAGAGACTAACACCCGTGTCGTGAAATTTGATGTCAAAGATTTGACGGTGCCTATCCATGCACAGCTTGATCTTATCGTACCTCCAACCGAAGCTGAAATTGAGCAAGCTAAAGAAGAGGCCAAGAAAGCGGCGGCTAACGGAGACGACAGCTACAGCGGAGTTCCTAAGAAGAAGATCGATACTGTTGACATTGATTTAGTATTCGATATCGAAGGATTAGGCAAAAAGGTTGAGGAGCAGCAAGCTACCGATCCAACTGCTCCAGCTCCTACAACACCTTCTGCTACGAGCACAAGCCTAAAGGATATTCAAGAGCATTGGGCAAAAGCATCTATTGAGCGTGCGGTTGGCCTCGGCATTGTTAACGGATATGAAGACGGTAATTTCCGCCCTGACGGGGAAGTAAGCCGTGCTGAGTTTACCGTAATGATCGGTCGCGCTCTTAAGCTGCAAGGCAAAAAATCAGATCTGAATTATGTCGATCTTGCGAGCGTTCCAGCATGGGCGAAGCCTTACCTGGAGGAAGCAGTAGGCGCGGGAATCATCAGCAGCTATGAAGATGGCACATTCCGTGCAGAGCGCAAAATCACACGTTCAGAAATCGCGGTAATGATTGTTCGGGCCTTGGGACTCCCGGTTGATTCGCAAGAAAGCTTGTCTTTCGCGGATGCCAAGCAAATCCCGGATTGGGCTTCTGCTCAAGTTGCGTCAGCAGCGAAGAAGGGAATTATCAACGGAAGAGATAACAATTTATTTGCTCCGAACGCAAGTGCAACCAGAGCGGAAGCTGTAACCTTGATTCTAGCTCTTCTAAATCACACCAAGTAAGCTGGGAATAGTTTCAAAAAAGGGATATACCAACTTGTATGAACGGGGATGCCAGGCAGCTGGCGTCCTCGGTATTTTTTTGTTAAATAGAAAATAGGATGCGGGCTTTAAAGTTAAAGGAAAGGAGAGATACAAGAATGAACAAATGGATTAGTGCTGCAGCAGCAGCTTCCTTATTGCTTGTAACTGTGGGCTGCTCATCGGGAAATGTAGGTACGAATGCGGCAAGCGCTCTAACAGGAGAAGGCCAAACAGCTAAACGTGTTATAGCGACTACAGTAGCAGCAACTGAAATTATGGATGCGCTGGAGGTTGATTTAGTCGGCATTCCCAAGAGCTACAAGAAGCTTCCCGAGCGATACAACAGTGTTACCCAAGTTGGCAATCCAATGAGTCCTAGCATGGAAGTAGTTAAATCGCTCGATCCATCCGAGGTTCTATCGGTAACAACCTTGGAGTACGACTTGGCTCCGGTTTTTAAAAATGCCAATGTAGAAGCCAAATTTTTAGATTTAACAAGTGTTGATAAAATGAACAAGGAAATTATGGAACTGGGAAATAAATATGATAAAACGAAGCAAGCGGAAGCTATTGTAAATAAATTTAACATCAAGTTGGCTCAAATCAAAAAAGATACAGAAGGCAAAAAAGCGCCGTCAGTTCTCATTTTGTTGGGAGTGCCGGGAAGCTACCTGGTTGCAACTGAAAATTCCTATATTGGTGATCTTGTGAAGCTAGCTGGCGGTAAGAATGTGGTCCAAGGTGAAAAGGTGGAGTATCTCGCATCAAATACGGAATATTTGCAGCAGTCTAACCCTGATGTAATTCTAAGAGCTGCTCACGGAATGCCCGAAGAGGTCGTAATAATGTTCGACAAGGAGTTCAAGAAAAACGATATTTGGAAGCATTTTGAAGCGGTGAAAAACAACAGAGTGTACGACCTTGAGGAAGAATTGTTCGGTACGACTGGAAATTTGGCTGCTACGCAAGCGCTGGATGCTTTAGTGAAGATACTGTATCCATAAAAGGTACGGAATCATTTGGGCAGCAGGTGGAGCTGGTATTTTATTAAGAGTATAAAGGAAGCTGGCAATGAATAAAAAATGGTTGAGTGTGATCATAGTCATCATATTGCTCTTTGCAGTGACGCTTATATCGGCAACAACAGGGAGTATCAAGGTAAGCAGTCTGGATTTGATTCAAGGCTTGTTCACCGGAACGAATAAAAGCGTTCAAATCATTAAAGATCTGCGGTTACCGCGAATTATTATTGCGTTATTTGTAGGGGCGGCTTTGGCTGTATCGGGTGTGCTTCTTCAGGCGGTTATGAGAAGTCCGTTGGCTGACGCAGGGGTAATAGGTATTTCTTCGGGGGCAGGCGTTCTATCTTTGTTATTCGTTACTTTGTTTCCGAGCTATTTTTTCTTTTTGCCGCTGTTTGCATTTATTGGCGGAGCTATCGCTTGTTTTCTTGTTTATTCGCTCTCTTGGAAATCGGGCCTGAGTCCGATCCGCATTATTCTGGTAGGTATAGCAGTCAATGCAACCTTCACAGGGTTGGGTCAATCTTTTAACTATCGGGGAAGCTACGCAGTAACAAGCATCAATCAGGCGACGACGTCGATTTTTACAATGAAAACGTGGAATGATGTTCAGGTTATGGTGACCTATGGCACGATTGGGCTGGTACTTTCACTGCTGCTGTGCTCCTGGTGCAATCTTCTGTCTCTGCAGGACAAATCGGCCAAAAATTTGGGGCTGAATGTAACGAGAGCACGCCTTCTTGTCTCCATCGTAGCGGTTATGCTGGCTGCTATTGCTACGGCTATCGGCGGACCGATCGCTTTTGTAGGGCTGCTTATTCCTCATATTGCCAAGCTGCTTGTCGGATCCGATCATAAGATACTGATTCCGTTTTCCGCTCTTGCAGGTGCCCTTTTGATTTTATCGGCAGATACGCTGGGGCGTGTGGTGCTTGCTCCTTCAGAAATTCCGGCTTCCATCATTATGACGGTTATCGGAGGCCCATTCTTAATATTTCTACTCAGAAAGAGTGAACGAGTCCATGGAAATTAAAGAGGTAACGTTCTCTTATGATAAAAAGACCGATCATTTGAAGGCCGTAAGCAGCCTCATTGAGATTGGAAAAGTGACGACTATCATCGGTCCGAACGGCTGCGGCAAGTCAACATTACTTGGTGTCATGTCTCATAATAATGTTCCCCGCATCGGGAAGGTGCTGTTGGACGGCAAGTCTCTTAACAGCTACAAGCCCAAGGAGTTAGCCAAAAAGCTGGCTGTGGTTCATCAGCATAATGAGGCGCCATCCGACTTGACTGTCGAGAAACTGGTCAGCTTTGGACGGATGCCTCACAAAAGTATGTTTAATCCAAGTGCTGATGAAGATGAGGCGGCTATAGAGCAAGCGCTGTCCCGCACGAATCTTTTGACCAAACGGAAATTAACCATTGATCAATTATCTGGCGGCGAGAGACAAAGGGTTTGGATAGCTATGTCTTTAGCTCAGAGCACTCCCTTTTTATTCCTGGACGAACCAACAACATATCTTGACATTTACTACCAATTTGAGCTGCTGGATTTAATAAAAACCCTCAATGCGGAGTACGGCTTAACCATTGTGATGGTTTTGCATGACATTAATCAGGCGCTTAGGTACAGCGACCGCATTATTGTAATGAAAAGTGGGGAGATCGCAATGAACGGCTTGCCGCAGGACGTGATCACAGAGGCTACAATTAAACAAATATATGGGGTTGACGTGATCATTAAGCAGGATCAGGCTGCAGGCTTGTATATGGTTCCATTAGGTATTTAAAAAGGTGACGATGTGAGCAGATTAAATGGGATGTTGTCTCTTAAAGCGAAGCTTTTGAATAGCAAAAAAAACGCCTTCCAGCAGCTGCTGATGCTGCTGGCGTTAGGCGCATTCGTATTCTCATTCATTGAGCTGAGCAGTTTGGCAGTTGGTTATTATGAGAATCGGAAAGCGTCTGCCGAGGCACAAGCGGTGTATTACAGCAACCTTGAAGGGACAGAGCAGGGCGGGGCTTCTTCCGGGGCAGCTGTAAAACCGGCAATAAATCCCGAAGCTTCGCCATTAGCCGTCCGACCGGCCTTTCAAGGTTTACTTGCAGTGAACCCTGATATATCAGGTTGGATAAAAATTGGCGATACGCTAATCGATTATCCGATCGTCCGGGCTGAGGATAATGAGTATTATTTGTCCCGTAATTATAAGCGGGAAGAAGCAAAAGCTGGGAGTATATTCATGGATTTCAGGAACAATGTGACCGCGGTTGGTACGAACACCATTTTGTATGGTCACCGAATGAAAGATGGATCGATGTTCGGGGATTTGAAGAAATACATGGACAGGGAATTTTTTGAAGCGCATCAACTCATTTCTTTGGACACCTTATATCATCGATATGATGTTGAAGTGTTCTCGGTCTACTATACAACGACAGATTTCAATTATATTGAAACGGAGTTCGAAACTTCGGAAGATCAGCTTCGATTCTATGAAAGAATCCGAGAAAGATCCATGTACAAGTCGGGTGTCGTATTGACGGAGCAGGACCGGGTGTTAACCTTATCTACCTGTGATTATACTTTGGACCCGAATGAGGGCAGGCTTGTTGTGCATGGCCGGCTTGTGGAGAAGCAGGAAGGAAAGCGTGACAGTCAATGATAGATAGGGCAGTGAGAAATAAGAGTTTGAACAATCACAAATGAGGGAGAGATGAAGTTATGAAAAGTCCATTCAAGAAGGTTATGTGCGGTGTCTGTCTATTAACGTTACTAGCTTCAGCCGCTCCAATCTATACGGTAGGGGCCGCAGATGTACCGTCTGCAGCATCTACTGCCAATTCAAGCTCGAGTGCCAGCTCACTGAAAGACGGGATTTACTCCATGAATTTTGTGATCAAGAAATTTGGTACCGATCAAGATTCAGTTATGCAGGATTATGTCATAAATCCCGGGAAGTTAACGGTAACGGGAGGTAAACAATTGTTCTCGTTCACACTCAAGCAAAGTAAAGAGAATACGGCTTTTAAAACAGAGCTTGATGGCGTATTGAAGGATACGAAGGTTATCGCTACCAATGAGGAGAAAAATACGCGTGAAGTTCAATTTGAGGTCAAGGATTTATCCAAGAAGCTCAAAGCGTGGATCAAGGTTGATTGGGCTGCATTCAATTATTTTCATGAATATGATATAGAAATTACCTTTGATCAAGCTAGCGGACAACGGATTAGCGAAGGTACTGTACCAAGCGATAAAGAGGGTTCAGCAGGCGCGGCACAAGGTGGAGCCAGCCCTTCAGCGCCTAAAGATCAGCCTAAGACTGCCGAGTCAGCCACTTCTGCTCCCGCAAAACCAACTGCACCGACACCAGCTTTAACCGATGTTAACAATCACTGGGCTAAGGCATTGATTGAAGAAGCGGTAGGAACAGGAATTGCCAATGGCTACGAGGACGGCAAATTTATGCCTGACGGTGCAATTAGCCGATCTGAATTTACTGTGCTGATCAGTCGGGCGCTAAAGCTGGAAGGTAAAAAAGCAGATCTGAATTACTCAGATCTAAACCAGATTCCACAGTGGATTAGACCTCATCTGGAGCAAGCGATTGGTGCAGGAATTATTAGCAGCTACGAAGATAATACATTTCGTCCTGACCGTAATATTACCCGAGCGGAAATTGCCGTTATGATTGGACGCGCATTAGGGTTTAAGGCGGATTCGAACGAGAAGCTGGCTTTTGCAGATGAGCAGCAAATTCCGCAGTGGGCCTATGCCCAAGTAGCAGCGGCTTCGAAGAAAGGCATTATTAACGGCAGAGACAATAATCTATATGCTCCTAATGCCAGCGCGACTCGGGCAGAGGCGGTGACCTTAATTTTGGCGTTAATTAAAAATGTGAAATAAGGCAAACTAGACGATAATTTGAGTGCCATTTTAAATGCCTAGGAGGCTAAGTTCTGTATCCATTATATGGGAAGATTTTTGTAGCGTTATTTATTTTAGCTTCATTATCTGGTATTTTTCTTGTTTACCGCTCTTCAAAATTAAAAGATAATTTTAGGAAGAAGACTAAATATATACTATACTCAGTGGTAACAGTGATAATCATTGTATGTGTGGTATTTATACTTCAAGCTAAAGATGAAAAACATAGAAATGAAATTACAAACGTAATTGAAAGTAAAGGTGGGCTGGTAATATCAATTGAATCATCAAGGAAGAGTTTATCTCCATTTAAAGATTTTAGTAAAAAAAGAGCTAATAAAAATGATGATTATTACTTCGTTAAATACTCGATAGAAAAACAGACAAAAACTGCATGGTTCAAAGGGGATAATGCTCTTTATCGAGATCCTCCAACGCCTGATACAGATAAATGGATTTTTGAATAGCCTGCACATTTACAAAAAACCGCCTTGCGATCATCGTAAGGTGTTTTTTTTACCGCCGCCACAGCCTGAAAGATATGATAAGACGGGCTTCATCAGCAGTTAGGTTATCATTATTACTATTGGTCACTGGGCAAGTACTTAAAGTTGATTATTCTATTTTGCAACCGCTTGAAGGGAATAATTATACAGTAGCAACCTCTCTGCTGAACCAAATTTCAATATAGATGTTACGATGAAGGTGAAATCACTTTTAGGGGTACTTATTTAAATAAGTTTATTAAATCTAAAAACATATAAGGTATTGACCATCTCGTAGGATACAACGCAGCTAACTCTTGCAGGTTGTTTTTCAAAAAAATCATAGGACCAGCCGCTTGATTCGCGTGAACTATGGACATTTCATGCAGACTTCTTTAAAGTTAGATGTACACAAGCATGTATTTATACAGCTATCTTTATGATCAGAGGAGAACATGAAATGAAACAAATGTTGAAAAAAGCGATTATTCCAACAATAGCGTTAAGTCTTGTATTTATGCTTCCAGCAAGAGCTGTGGAGCCGTCATTAAACGTGAAAGCACAGCAGACAGCACCGGCACTACCTAGCGAAATAGCTTTTCAAATTCCTATGAACACTTACTGCAGCTCGGAGAACTCACTGGATTTTTCCTTCCAATTATCCAATGCTTCAGGGACAGCAGCTGATTTAACCTTGTATTTGTACGGTCAAGATGGTACAGCGTTTAATGAAGAAGGGTCCTCATACCGTGAGATACAATCGAACCTTGTGCCTGGAAAAGCCTTTCAGTTGAAGGGCAACGCTACAGGGACCTACCATATCAATTTCGGTAATCATAAAAAGTGCAACGAACGAGTGTATATGGGGAAAATTGTAGTAAATTCGGGGCAAGCCTCCGTGCTGGCAAGGGGATGGGTTGAAATGAGCGGCAGATTTGAAGACGTCACCGTTAATGGCAACAACAAAGTGGACTTGGCTGTCGTAGCCCCCTCAGCTTCTGCGGCTCCCATAGCTCCTACAGCGGCGGAACCTCCTGCAGCTGCCGCAGTAGAGACTACTGTACAGCCGTAAACACATCTCTAACCTGCAGCGACCGCTCAGTGCCGAAAGATGCGAGATTAAGCGCTCCGCACTACACAGCAGCACATACTGTCAATTAGTTCGGTTGTCCGCAGTGGAAATATCGATTAAAAAAGCGCCATGTACAATGTAAAATGGAAAACCTCCTAACCCACTTTTCTGAAAAGTGGAGCTTGGAGGTTTTTTCATGATTCCATACTAGTTCTACGAGCTGAAAGGCTTTAGTTGAATTAGTCCTGAGCATGTCGTTCCTCGATAACTTTTAACCCCTAAGGATTCCCGCTATCGGATTCTTCCTGCTCCACCAAATGCTTCAGCACATTGAGCTTATTCTCCCAGTAACGTTCGTAATAGGATAGCCAGCGCTTCAATTCAAGCAACGGCTCGGCATGAAGACTATACCTGGTTTCGCGTCCGACCTTTTGTTCCCTCACGAGTCCGGCATCCGACAGGATGCGTAGATGCTTGGAGACAGCCGTACGGCTCATAGGAAAGTGTCCGCTGATAACAGTAACCGGCATTTCTCGATCACTGAGCAATTGCAGCAGCTTGCGGCGGGTTGGATCGGCGATGGCTTGAAACACATCATGTTTAGGAGAGGCGTTAGCCATCCTAAGCGTCAATGACCTTGGCGAGTTTTTCGAGAATAATCGATCCCCAGCCTTGGTTCATTCTTTCACGAACAGCTTCATGAGGCATATTGAATTCGGTAAGCTTTCCAGCTTCCCATCCGGAATGTATGAGAGTAAACTCCGTCTTGCCTTCCAGATCTTTTAAATCAAAGGAAACCTGCCAATCCTGCCCCCATGAAAAAGCAAGCCGATTAGGAGGATCGAGCTCCGTTACTTTGCAATGAGATATACCGAATTGGTCAGCGTTTAAAGTAAATTCATATCCGAGCACAGGTTGAAAATCATTAGGCATAAACCAGGCTGCAATGCCCTCTGATGTGGAGACTGTGTCCCAAACCTTCTGAATGGGTGCCTTGAAAACCATCGTATGTCGGATATCTGGCACCGTACCTTGAGTGTGCTCCTGCATGCATGTACCTCCATTAATATATAATGTGAAACCAAAAGGTTTCGTATTTGTATTATATGAAACCTTTTGGTTTCGTGTCAAACATAACTATTGGCGGTGGAACGGATGGAGGAGGAACAATCATAAATGTCCGTCGATCTTTATTATGCTATTTTTACCCATCAATTATCCAGTCTTTATAATCTATCGCTGGCCGTATAGTTATTGCTATAACCCTCTATCTCAAGCTTAAGACATATGATTATTATCACAGATAAATATTGGAATATGCGGTACAGTTAGGTAAATATGCTCCAATTGAAATCCGACTGAAAAAAATAAATCCATAACAACAATTTCGTTTGAAATTCAAAGGGAGGTTTGTTTATGTGCTATGAAATAAAGGATAGCGACCAACAAATAGAGGTCATTCTAACCGGAATTATCAGCGTAGAAGAAGCGACCTCCATCAGGCAAAAATTGTTTCCGATCCTACAACAAGAATTCCGCAGCCTCACTTTCCATCTCGGAACAGTTACGGAAATGGATAGTTCCGGGCTTGGCCTTTTGCTGGCCGTACAGAAGATCGCCATGGATTTTAATTCCAGCGTTTCATTTAAAGACGTCCACGGACAGCTAAGAGAACGTCTAAACATGGCGGGAATAAAGCTTTAAAACAAAGGATGCAACGCACAGCAGCGAAAGAGGGGTTCTTTAATGAATCGACTTACCCAACATCTAGAGGCCCTTCGGGACAAACAAGCGCAGGACAAGCTCGTATTGCCATATGCCACCATATTTCATGATTCCCAGGAAGCCATAATGATTACGGATTGCTATTCAAAAATCGTGAGCGTAAATCCAGCCTTTATATCCATTACCGGCTACGATGAGTTGGAAGTAATCGGGCAAAAACCAAGTATGCTGAAATCGGATTGCCAGGACCCTGAATTCTACGTCAATATGTGGGCATCTATACATAAGGATGGGAAGTGGCAAGGGGAGATCTGGAATCGCAGAAAAAATGGGGAGATTTATCCGGAGTGGCTATCTATTAATTCCGTAAAGGACGAGCACGGGATTCTGGTCAACTATGTAGGCATGTTCTCCGACATTACCCATCGCAAGAACGCGATTTCGAAGCTTCGACTGCACGCGCAAGTGTTCAGCAACGCCAGCGAAGGAATTATGATTACGGATAAACAGCTCAAAATTTTATCGGTTAATCAAGCCTTCACGATGATGACTGGATATACGGAACAGGAGGCTGTCGGGCAAACACCGCGATTGCTTCACTCGGGTCTGCAGAATCAATATTTCTACATTAAGATGTGGGAAAGAATTCATACGAGAGGCTTCTGGGAAGGTGAAATTTGCAACAAAAGAAAGAATGGCGAGCTGTACCCCGAGTGGCTGTCCATTACAACCTTGAGGGATGAGAAGGGAAATATTACGAATTACATCGGCATGTTCACGGATATTACGGAGCGTAAACAATCTGAGGAGCACCTGAAATACTTGGCCCATTTTGACAAACTGACGGGGCTTCCTAATCGAACCTTGTTGAGCGAATTAGTTAATGAAGCAACCGTGAGGACCGTGAATACGACCCTAAAGCTGGCTGTTTTTTTTATTGATCTGGACCGGTTCAAGATGGTTAACGATTCCTTGGGACATAACATCGGAGATAAGCTGCTCCAACAGGTTGCCAAGCGTCTGAGCTCTGTCGTTAGAAAGGGCGATATTGTGTCCCGGTTGGGGGGCGATGAGTTTATTATTGTACTGCAGGATTTACAGGAGCAGGAAGAAGCGACGCTTGTCGCCAATGAGCTTATTTCCAGTATTAAAATGCCCTTCTGGATCGAGGACAATGAGCTTTATATTAATGCAAGCATTGGAATTTGCATATATCCGACACATGCCGGCGATTTTGAGACATTGCTCAAGTACGCTGATTTGGCCATGTATCAAGCCAAAATCCAAAAAGGAGGATACCAGTTTTTTAACGAAAACATCATCAGTACCTTTCTGCGCAAGCTTGATCTGGAGAACGAGCTGAGATGGGCGATTGCCAGAAACCAGCTGACCCTCTATTATCAGCCGCAAGTCGATGCACAAACCGGCCGACTGGAAGGTATGGAGGCTTTGCTCCGCTGGAATCATCCTTCTCTCGGCCCCGTTCCCCCCGGAGAATTTATTCCTATTGCCGAAGAGACCGGCATTATTATGGATATCGGAAAATGGGTGTTGAAGGAAGTTTGCACTCAGCTCAACAGCTGGCTTTCTGCATCGTTGGCCGTGCCGGCGATTGCCGTTAACTTATCAGCCAGGCAGTTTATGGCACCGGACTTAGCGTCCTCCATTCACGACATCGTTTGCCAGACCTGCTGTGACCCGCGGCATATCGTAATTGAGATAACGGAAAGCAGCAGTATGCACGACATTGAATCGGTATTGCCCATACTACACGAGCTTAAATCATTTGGTTTTCAAATCGCGATTGATGATTTCGGTAAAGGCCATTCGGCGCTTGGTTATATGAAACAGTTTCCTCTCGATATTCTGAAGATTGACAAGAGCTTTGTCCAAGAGCTGATCAGCGATTCGAAGAGTGCGGTTATTACAAAAGCTATTATCGATATGTCGCATGGCATGGGTCTTCGGGTCATTGCTGAGGGGGCTGAGACGCTGGAGCAAATGGATCATCTGCGAACAATGAACTGCGACATTGTGCAAGGCTATGTTATTGATCCGCCTATGCCGTCTGAACAGCTCGAAATGCGTTATTTAAAGGGAGAGTGGCCCACATGCCGAAATGGCTCGGAAAATCCATCCACCATAGACTCATTCCATCGAGTGGGATTCAACAAGTACAGTTGAAGGAGGTTTCAATTGAAGTTAGCGACTCCGCGGCACCTTGAAGCAGCATATCATTGAAGTATTCAGCGGCCAAATCAACAGCGAGTATATTCAGAAACGGCTGCGTATAGCCGAGGTCCATCAGCGCATCGGATTAGAGCCCAAATGGTATATCGGAAGTTTCCAGAACCTGCAAACTACCTTTTTGAATATCATTTACCGTTACGCTAAAGACAGCCAACAGGGCTTGATTTATGGACAGGCTGTTACCAAGCTGCTTAATTTCGAGCAGCAATTGGTCATTGAGGCATACGACAAGAAAAATATAGAGAAGAAAGAACAATACAACGAGCAAGTCCGTGAAGAAGTGAAAAATAAAATTGGCCTCGTGAGCCAAGAGCTCGCCGCTCTTACAGAACAGGCAAGCGCTTCAACCCAACAGCTTATGGCTAGCAGCAGCCATGTTAATGATTCGTTCCTTCATAGCACGAATATGGCTCAGAACTCACGAGTGCTTGCTCTTGCCGGGGCGGAGAAAATAGACGGGCTCGAACGCAGAATAGAATCTATTCACAAGCGTTCCTTGCGGATGGAATATTCCGTGGCGCAGCTTATTGATTCTTCCGAGCAAATTAAAACAATTGTGCGTATTGTGCAAAATATTTCCGGTCAGACCAAGCTGCTATCGCTTAATGCCGGGATTGAAGCTGCAAGAGCAGGCCAGCACGGGGCCGGTTTTGCAGTGGTAGCGGGAGAAGTGAAGAAGCTTTCCGAGAGTACCGTCAAGGCGGTAAAGCAAATTAGCGATTTCATACAGCAATCCAGCGATCGTACGCAGGAGGTCGTACAATCCATTGGAGAGGTCAAGCATCTGGTGGGTGTTGGACAGCAAGAATCGGGGCAAACCAGGGAGATGTTTAATCAAATTCTGCTTTCCCTTGATAGCAGCCTGGATGAGCTGAACAAGGTTGAATCGGAATTGGATGCTTTAGTTAAAGGGATTGGAGAGATAGGCTCGGCGACAATGAAGGTAGCGAGTTCTGCTGAAGACTTAAATACGGCTACTCAGAATTTTTAAGCTAAGATTGAATAAATGAAATGGACATATGCGGGGTCTCCTTAACAATGAGGGGGGCTTTTTATTATGCTAAGGTATTTTATTTATTTTTTTACAAAACGGCTTTGCGTCTAAACCGCTCCTTCATTGCCCATAATAGCTAATATAATCAGGTAGAAGTGGGGGAAATACATGCTATCGGTACATTGGAGGCTTGCTGAGCTATGGACGCTTGGGCGGCAGAGGGAATTAACGGAGGACGAACAATCGGAAGTATCAGCCTGTCTGCACTATAATGCTATATTTGCCCGGAAGCTGTCCAGTCTTTACAATTTATCAATGGCGGCATCGATATCTAATGATATTGAGTGGCAGCATGAGATCTGTAGGCAGATCGAGATATTAGAAAGTCAAGGGAATCTGCACCCGGATTTTCGCAAATAAAGAGCCTTGCAGCGGCTAAGTTTACTGCTGTTATTTCGACTGCTGCTACGCAGCGTTAAACCAAGCTCAGAACTCAAGCTTTTCGAAAGAAATGTAAACGCTTCAATATGACTGGGCACATAAAAATTCTTTTTGATGATTGTGTAAAAGCTTTGCTTTTACTGAGGGATCATGTGATAATAGTATGTTCACCCATGCACGCATTGCGGCGTATGGATGTATTGGAATTTGATCTCATGGAGGAAGAGTAATAGTGGAGAGGTACCCTTTTTCATATAATCATTCTCAGCCTTTTATTCAACAAGTAAGCGAATGGGTAGCGGATGTGTTCTACGATATACTGCCGGAAGCGGGCTTTGAGGTTCGCGACGAGCAGATTTATATGGCGTTTCAGCTAGAACGGGCTTTTGCCGAGAAGCAGACGATTTTTGCGGAAGCTGGGGTAGGCACAGGGAAGACGCTGGTTTATTTGCTGTATGCTATTTGTTATGCGCGGTACACTCGCAAGCCGGCAATTATCGCCTGTGCGGACGAGTCGCTGATCGAGCAGCTGGTCAAGCCGGAAGGGGACATTGCGAAGCTGGCGAAGCATCTTAGTCTGGCTATTGACGCAAGGTTAGGCAAATCTCCCGACCAATATGTTTGCCTTGTGAAGCTTGATGAAGCGCGTCTTGGGCACGAAGATGTAGAGCTGTACAAGGATTTATACGAGAGCCTGCCGGAGTTTGTTCACTCTTACGATGCGCTGCAATCTTTTCACGCGTATGGCGACCGCAAGCAGTACCCGCATATGAATGACGAGCAATGGTACAATGTCAGCTGGGATGTATTTCAGGATTGCTTCGTTTGCGATAAGCGGCACCGGTGTGGACAGACGCTTTCCCGAGATCACTACAGGAAATCCACTGAATTAATTATTTGCTCGCATGATTTTTATATGGAGCATGTGTGGACGTATGAGGGAAGGAAACGGGAAGGGCAATTGCCGCTGTTGCCGGATCACTGCACAGTCGTTTTTGACGAAGGGCATCTGCTGGAATCTGCTGCGCAGAAGGCACTGACCTACAAGCTGAAACATGTGGTATTTGAGGAATTGATTACGCGTCTACTTAAAGGTGAAGTAAGAGAAACGTTGGCCGTACTAATAGACGAAGCGATTGAGCAGAGCGAAACGATGTTCGACTTATTGGAGCGCCAGAGTAAAGCGATTCCCGGCTCCGACAGGAAACAGATTATTTTGAGCGAGCAGCTGCTTAAAGAAATACTTCAGTTTCAAAAGGTGCTTGCGGCCATAGAAGAAGAGCTTGTTTTCGAGAGCGAAATGTACACGTTGAATGAGTATCAGCTGCGCATTGTCGAGGAGCATCTGGAAATGATGCAGAAGGCACTGAATCTTTTTCATCAATCGGAAACTCTGATCTGCTGGGTGACGGAAAGCGTGACTGGGCTTAGCCTGGTTATTATGCCGAGAACCGTCAAAGAAGTGCTGAGTGAAAGAGTGTTCAATTCGGGTATTCCGATCATCTTTTCATCAGCTACTCTATCGGTTGAGGGATCGTTTGATTATGTAGTGGATAGCCTCGGAATTAAGAAGTATTTATCTTTCTCAGTCGATTCACCTTACGATTATGAGCATCATATGGAAGTGCTGGCACCCAAATGGTCTTATAGCGGTACATTTTCCGAGAAAATGAAGACGGCTTTGCGACTGCTGGAGCGTACCGAAGGAAGAGCCTTAATATTGTTTCCGACCAAGGATGAATTACAGCGGTTCAAGAAAGAGATTGCTCATTATCCGGAATGTGCTGCCTTTCGCTTCTTATTTGAGGGGGATCAAGAAATCAGCGGCTTGATATCCTCATTTCAACATGATGAAAAAAGCATTTTGTGCGCGGTTAGCCTGTGGGAGGGACTTGATGTGCCAGGTCCATCCTTATCGAACGTGATCATATGGGCTTTGCCTTATCCCCCTCAAGACCCTGTATTTATGGCGAAACGTCAAGCGGCTGCTTCGCCCTTTGAGGAAGTGGACCTTCCTTATATGCTGCTGAGGCTTAAGCAAGGGATGGGCCGGTTAATTCGTACGCGCGAGGACAGCGGAATTATAGCGATTCTCAGTGAAGAGCTGGAGCCGATTAGGCATCATATTGAGGGCGTGCTCCCAAAGGGAGTTCATTTGGTGGAGACGCTTGATTAGTTTGGAATAATAACGCAACCCCATTGTTTAAGGAGCTTAATCCTTCGACAATGGGGTTTTATGCATTTTATGGGAAGATGGACAAGGCGTCAACGTAAGGAATTGTACATAAAGCGCGAGAAGTACGCGGTCGGATAGTGATCCAAACAGACCGTAAAAAATTGTGCTGCCGTTAAAAACTAATAAAATAATGGCGGAAAGCTATAAAAAGGCTTGCTGCTGCTGAAAGATTCGATGATGTCCTTCAGTCATACAGACGGTAAATTATTGACAATTGTATCTCTTATTGGTTCGGGCTTATATTGTTTGGAGAACCGGAGGACAGAAGCTGCTGCATACAGAGGTTGGATTTAATGTTACAATATTTAATTAATGACGAGGAGGGGACATCATGAAGCTGTTTATCGGACAATATTTTATAAAAACAGTCATTGTATCCCTCGTTGCTGTTATGGCAGCGGCCTTGCTTATCTCCTTACTTAGCTACAAATTCGTAACTGACGCATTTGACGGCAACCATATTGAAGATCAGGTCAAGATTGCCGAGCTTTTGACCGCGCAGCTGGATGGGGAGCTGGAAACCATTGTTAAGAGCGCGTCCGGCATCCTAATGGATCAGGAGATCCTGCAAACCATTTATGCCAAAGATCTGGAGCAGCACAACAGTAAGGTTTCTCAAATTCAACAGAAATTGATCGCCTATTCCAAAAACATAAAGAACATTTATAGCGCCGATTTATATTTACCCGGCTCGAATATGCTTATCTCCAGCACTAATGGAATTATC
Organism: Paenibacillus radicis (ex Xue et al. 2023); assembly: GCF_024722015.1. GTDB lineage: Bacteria > Bacillota > Bacilli > Paenibacillales > NBRC-103111 > Paenibacillus_S. The sequence goes on from NZ_JANQBD010000030.1 coordinate 47,153, forward strand.
ACTTCGACATCTATCTCGGATGAAACCGTTCGTTTATATCAAACCGTTGAGGCACTGCGTAAGGCGTTATGGTTGTATACGAAACAGCAATCGAACGAAGATGTGATCTCATTTTTTCAGCCTCTGCCAGTGCAATCCAATTTTCCACAAGCCTATTTGGCTATCCATATTAGAGAGCGTGCGATCCAGGCCATCATTAAACCAACCCAGGCTGACATTCCTCATGAAGCTCTCGTAGTCAGTGAGTCAGGAAAAATCATTTCTTCTGAAAATAAAGCTATGCTGGGCCGGTTTTTGGAAACGGATAAACAAAGAATGCTCAAAGATATTCTGGATTCATCCGATCATACAGGATACATCATGGAGCGCTCGACGGATACGTTTACGGCATTCAGCAGGTCCTCATCAACAGAGTGGGTGACAGTGCTTCGTTTTCCCAACCGCTCCTTTTTCTCCTACAAGTCTGATATTTTCAGGTTTACAGCTTTCCTTGTGTTGTATGTGGTAATTGCCGCCATCGTGTTGCTGCCGCCCGGTTATTTTTATATGTATATGCCTGTTGTACGATTGATTCGAGGCATGGGACATACCTTCAAGCAAGGGGAGCCTCCCAATCGAGGCAGGTTTCCAGATGAATGGAATATATTGAAGGAAGGCCAACGGCAAACGGAGGTGGAGCTGATCCTGCTGCAGGAGCGAAATGGCAAACAGAGTATTTCCGTCAAAGAACTGGCGCTGTTTCGGCTGCTTCATGGCTCGTTTGCACAATCCGCTCCGGAATATTTAGCCTCTTTTATAAAAGAACAGTCTTTGAATGAACGCAATAAATATTGGACCTTGGTCGTGGAACCGGAATCGCAGGCGTCTGACTCAAACTTTACTCAGGATGAGCCATCGCTGCAATTTTTTGCCCTTACCAATCTGTGCGAGGAAATATTACGGCATAATCATATGGATGGCCATGTGCTGCCTTCACTCGATATGAAGCATATCATTGTACTATGCAGTGCGCCGCTTCATACTAAAGAACGCCAATTAACCGGTATGGGCTCACTAGTTGCGGAGTCCATCCAAAACGCGGTCAGCAATTATTTGAAATTAACCGTGTCGATCGGCATCGGGAATGCTTATTCCTTAAGAGAGGGCATCCATCATTCCTACTATGAATCCAGAGAATGCTTGCGGGAACGGCTAGTGTTAGGCTTGGGCAGCGTTATTACAGTGGGGGATATCAATCAAAAGTTCAGCTATCACTATCCCTACCAATTGGAGAGCTTATTGATTCGGGAGCTGAAGCAAAACAATCAGGAGGAGTGTCTCCAGTATTTCGATGAGATTTTTGCGCAGACACTGGATGCTCATGCAAATTCACATACGGTGATTAAGACGGCCTATACCCTTTACCTTTCCATCGTTCGTGTAGTAGACGAAGCTTCTGGCGGACAAGAGCTTTCCATTCAATGGGACTTGGCAGCACCGCCTTGCTGGATTACGATGGAAGAGCTTCTGGAGTGGTTCAAGTCCGCTTTATTACCGGAAGTATTCAGGACCATGGATCTGATGAATGATAATAAAGGAAGACAGACGATTGAAGCGATTAAGGAGCATTTGTACGAAACGGTCACGCAAATCCATTCTTTAACTTCCATTGCCGAACAGTTTGGTTTAAACCCCTCGTACTTGAGCCGATTATTCAAAAAGTTAAACGGGCAAAGCTTCGTACAATTTACGGCTAATCTGAAAATAGAAAAAGCGAAGCAGCTGCTGCTTAATACTAATTTATCCGTGTCTGAAATTGCTGAAGCAGTGGGATATACGGAAAGAACCTTTGGGCGTGTTTTCAAAAATGTAACGAGTACAACCCCCGCCAATTATCGTGTGCAGCAGAAGAAATAATTTTGGCTCGCTGTTGTGAGCCTTGAGGGAATTGGACGGAACGGAAAGTTCCGTTATTCCATCTGTCGTATTGAAATTAAGGCCATAGCGGAAGGCGGATTTCCGTTATTTGGGACGAATATGAGCATTCATGTGCAAAACAGAGAGATACAGGAACCAGCTGTTCCGTTATTTCTCTGTTTTTTGTGCTTTCTGGGGGATAGGGGAAAAGGACTTCCGTTATTCTTCTCGCTTCCTTAGATGCGGCATGCTATTACGGTTACGGTACGCCACACTGTAGATCACACTGTCCGGAAGGCAGAGGTTTCCAGAGAGTTCTAGCAAGTATAAATTTGTATGTTTATGGAAGATAATCTAACGTAAAAAAGAGGTTAACCTGTACATTAAAGCTCGGTAAGCTTAAATCTGAAAAAGCTGAGTTCATAAGGAGTCTTTTACCGACCGTCATATTTTTTCAACATGATTTTATCGGTGAAAAAAGTGGCGGACATAATGGTTGCAGCCTAAGTAACGGCGTGTTTTCATCCCAGATGGGATGCCGGCCAAACGAGGGTAAATTATTGTCAGTTGCCGCGGGAAATCTGACATTCTAAGATGAATTCATCAACGCTGACACAATAAACAGGCAGGGGGGGCGAAAGCTTGAGAGGCATTTTAGCAAATGCGCAGCAGTTGGCAGAGCAACTGACCGATTGGCGAAGGGATCTTCATCAGCATCCCGAGCTTGGTTTTGAGGAACAACGGACCTCTGAATTCGTTAAGAAGAAGCTGGGTGAAATGGGCATAAGCGAGCTGAAAACCATTGCACAAACAGGTGTGGTTGCAGTGATGCACGGAGAGCAGGACGGTCCTACGATTATGCTGAGAGCAGACATGGATGCACTTCCGATCCAGGATGAGAAAGAGGTTAGTTATGCATCATCGATACCAGGCAAAGCACATCTGTGCGGTCATGATGCTCATACAACTATCCTGCTGGGAGCAGCTGCACTGCTTAAGAAAAACGGAATTCCCCGCGGCCGTGTAAAGCTCATATTCCAGCCGGCGGAGGAAGGGCTTGCAGGAGCTAAAGCTATGATAGCAGACGGCGTGCTGGAGCATCCCAAGGTGGATGCGGTTATAGGCTTGCACGTGTATCCTAGCTTGTCTGTGGGTACTATAGGCGTGTGTCCAGGGTCTTGTACCGCGTTCTCAGACCGGTTCGATTTAGTGATCCACGGCAGAGGCGGCCATGCGGCGCATCCCCATCAAGCAGTGGATGCTGTGACGGTTACGGCTCAGGTTCTTACTGCTTTACAGCAGATAGCGAGCCGAATGACCGACCCGCTATCGCCCGTTGTGGTAACGGTCGGTAAGATTGCCGGAGGATATACGCGCAATGTGATCGCTCCCTCCGTAACGCTGGAGGGAACGGTCCGAACCTTGGACCGGGAGACGCAGGCAGCCGTTCCAGTGTTATTGGAGCAAATTGTAAATGGCATTTGCCAAAGCTTTGGCGCCAGCTACAAGCTGAACTACTGGAATGGCTATCCATCCGTAGTAAACGATCCGTCCCTCATTCCTTTGTTGGAAGAGACAGCCAAGGATGTTCTTGGACAGACAACCTTGAAGCTGAAGCCTTCTATGGGCGGGGAGGATTTCTCCTACTACGCTGAACAGGTGCCTGGGCTATTTTTTCGGCTGGGGGTCCGTAATGAGGAAAAAGGCTTCATTCATCCACTGCATCATCCGTTATTTGATTTGGATGAGGATTCGCTCCCAGTGGGATCGGCTATGCTTGCACAACTCGCTTTGAAATATTTGGATCATCATTCTAATTAGGGGGCAAAGCATGTTAAACAAGAAAAACAAAATATGGCTGCATCGTTTGTTAATCCTATGCTGTGTAATCTTCGTATTGGTCGGCTGTTCCAAGCCTTCGGGCTCTACTGATAGTAAAACGGCCAATCCCGACAAGGGCAGTGACAAAAGCAGTAAAATATTGACGATCGGCATGCCGACAGATGTCGTTTCCTTTGATATCCATAATCACAACACCATTTTGACCGAAGCCGTTCATATCAATATGTTCAGCTACTTGTTCAAGCGCAATTCCGATTTGGAAATCAAGCCTGATTTGGTGGAAAGCTATAAGGTTATTGATGATACTACGTGGGAATTTAAGCTTAGAAAAGGAGTCACTTTTCATAACGGAGACCCGTTTACGTCCGCTGACGTGAAATATACGCTGGAGCGGGTAGCCAAAGATAAGGGGCTTAAGGAAAATCCGAACTATAAACAGATTAAAGAGGTCAAAATCATCGATGAGACGAACTTTCAAATTTTGACGGACGGCCCGCAGCCAGCACTGCTCAACCGTTTATCGCGGATCGGCTCCGGTATGCTCCCAAAAACGTACATCGAGAAAAACGGCTTCGAATATTTCCTTTCTAATCCAATCGGTACAGGACCGTTTAAGTTTGTGGAATGGATACGCGACGACCGTGTTGTACTTGATGCATATGATAAATATTTTGAAGGCCGTGTGAAAGACTGGGATCGGGTCGTATTCCGCAAAATTCCTGAGGACTCGAGCCGTGTGAACGAGCTGCTGGCAGGTGGAGTGGATATCGTTGCCAATCTTCCATCCAATTTGGTTAGTGTCGTAAACGCCAATGATAAAACAACGATGATCAAAGCAACCTCGAACCGTGTAGGACTGCTCGCTGTCCGTTCTGCCAAAGGGATGCCGACGGAGAACCCTAAGGTACGCGAAGCTATCGATTTAGCTATTAACAAGAAGGCGCTCACCGAGACCGTTTTGGGAGGATATGCCACACCGACTCGCACGCGTGTTACTCCAGGTAATTTTGGAGCAGAGCCGTCCTTATTCAATACTTCGCTTTATGATCCTGACAAGGCTAAGCAGCTGCTGAAGGAAGCCGGATATGCAAACGGACTGACCCTTACGTTATCTTCGCCTACTGGAGTGTATACCAAGGATAAGGAAGTTTCCGAAATGATCCAGGCGATGCTCGGGGAAGTCGGGATTAAAGTGAACTTGGAGCTTATGGAGAGATCGAAATTTACGGAAATGCGTAATGCCGGTAAAAACAAGGAGCTGTTCCTTGCTTCCTATGGCAATTCACTCTTCGATGCGGATACGGCGCTGGATGTATACCGTACGGAAAAGGCGAAGACAGAATTGACTTACAGCAATCAAGAAGTCGATGACCTGCTAAAAGCTGCTCTTATCAATATGAACCCTAAAGACCGGACGGCTCAATACCAACGGATTCAAAAAATTGTGGCTGAAGAAAGACCGCATATATATTTGTACTCGGAGCAGGGGCTGTATGGAGCCAAGAAAACAATCAACTTCAAGCCTAGAACCGATGAAATGATTTACGTTCCTGATATTACCAAAAAGTAAGAACCAGTCACAAGGGCCGGGGCTATCCTTCCCGGCTCTTTTAATTACGGGGGAGGTATTATGAAAGGTTACATCGCCAAAAGACTTCTGCAAATCATACCCGTTCTGTTCATAATCACCTTTATTGTTTATTCTCTGCTGTATTTAACAGGGGACCCGGTGCTGCTAATGCTGCCTGAAACGGCGACGGAAGAAGACCGGCAAGCCCTTCGGGAAGCGCTTCATTTGGACCGCCCATTCTACATCCAGTACGCGACTTTTCTTTGGGGTGTGCTTCACGGTAATTTTGGCAAGTCCTACTATTATGGTCAAGAGGCTTTGCCCTTCGTGCTGGAGAGGCTGCCGGCTACCTTTGAGCTTGCGACGGCTTCCATGGGGATCGCCATATTGATCGCAGTTCCGTTTGGAATTTGGTCCGCTACCCACAAAAACAAATGGTTGGACGTGATCATCAGCGGTTTTGCCGTATTGGGAAAAGCGATGCCTAATTTCTGGTTCGGGATTATGCTGATTCTGCTTTTTTCCGTGGAGCTTCATATGCTGCCGGTTTCAGGAAGAGGATCTTTCGAGCATCTCGTGCTTCCAGCGGTCACGTTAGGCTTTGGAGTCGCTGCGCAGATTACACGCTTGATTCGGTCGGCCATGCTCGAAATATTACAGCAGGAATATATTCGTACGGCAAGAAGCAAAGGCCTGATCGAAATGCTAGTCATATACAGGCACGCTTTTCGCAATGCGTTAATTCCGGTGGTGACCATCATCGCTATGCAGGCCTCATCGCTTATAGGCGGTGCCTTGATTACGGAAACCGTATTTTCCTGGCCTGGTCTCGGTCAATTGCTGGTGCAGGCGGTAAGCCGCAAAGATATGGCTATCGTTGAAGCGGCGGTGTTTATTATTACGTTGGTCGTCATTATTTCCAATTTGCTAGCGGATATCGTTTATAAATGGTTGGATCCGAGAATCAAGTACCAATAAAAACGAAGGAAAGAGCGATTCATATGAAAACAAATGGCTTTAAACGCGGGATGTCGCTTTTACTTCGCAGTAAAACGGGGACCCTTGGTTTGATGATCGTCAGTCTTTTGGTTTTGATTGCTGTTTTTGCCCCTTGGCTTGCTCCATACGATCCGGCGAAAATCAACCCTTCGGCTATATTAAAACCGCCGGCGTGGCTTAGTGGAGGAATGAGTCAACATATATTAGGAACAGATAACTTGGGAAGAGATATGCTAAGCCGCGTCATGTATGGCTCACGGGTTTCTTTGTTGGTTGGAATTAGTGCGGTTGTGGTTGCGGGAGCTATCGGTCTCGTTTTGGGCTTGATTTCCGGTTTTTATGGGGGATTTATCGATAATCTTATTATGAGAGTGGTCGATTCGTTTCTCGCGATTCCGCATATCTTATTTACTTTAGTTGTTCTGGGTGTATTGGGGCCTAGTATGACTACGCTCATTGTCGTGTTAGGGGTGACGAATTGGGTTTCTTATGCCCGTGTAACGCGTGGCGAGGTGCTTAGTATCAAAGAGCGTGAATTCGTCAAAGCGGCCCATTCTATTGGAGTGCGCGACCGTATGATAATGATCCGGCATCTGCTGCCCAACGTTTTTTCTTCATTTATCGTTATTGCTACGCTGAATGTGGCAGGCACCATTATTGCCGAAGCGTCTCTAAGCTTTCTGGGGCTTGGTATTCAACCGCCGGCTGTTTCATGGGGAGGAATGCTCAGCTCGGGGCGTACGTATTTGTCTACCAGCTGGTGGGTAGCGACATTCCCGGGGGTAGCTATTACCATGACGGTGTTAGGTATTATTATGCTTGGGGATTGGCTTAGGGATCTTCTGGATCCACGTTCTCAGGGCCAGAAATACGCAAAGGAGTGAAGAACCATGGATCAAAATACGCTGCTGAAAGTGGAAGATTTGAAGACCTGCTTCTTCACGGATAGTGGGATTGTGGCGTCTGTGGACGGAGTGTCCTTTTCTGTCAATAGAGGAGAAACAGTGGCTATCGTAGGTGAATCCGGATGCGGGAAAAGTGTGACCTCGTTATCTATCATGGGGCTTCTTGGTTCTTCCGGTAAAATAGTTAACGGCAGCATCCGGTTCGAAGGAAACGATTTATTGAAGCTGTCCAAAAAGGAAATGAGGACGATTCGTGGCAACAATATCGCCATGATATTTCAGGAGCCGCTAACCTCGCTAAACCCTGTGTTTACAGTTGGCTACCAGATCAGAGAAACGATTCTCATTCATGAAAAAATAAGTAAAGACGCCGCCAAGCAGCGCGTGATAGAGCTGCTCAAGCAGGTCGGAATTCCGCATTCGGAGCGGATCTATCATTCCTTCCCTCACTCCTTGAGCGGAGGCATGAGACAGCGGGTTATGATTGCGATGGCGATCGCGTGCCGGCCTAAGCTTATTATTGCGGACGAACCGACAACAGCACTCGATGTAACCATACAAGCACAAATTTTAGAAATATTGAAATCTTTAAAAGAGCTCAACGATACAACGATTCTTCTCATTACGCATGACCTTGGGGTCGTAGCGGAGGTTGCCGACCGTGTCATGGTCATGTATGCAGGTCAATTGGTGGAGCAATCTGATGTATTCAGCTTATTTTCCGCCCCCAAGCATCCTTATACGCTCGGACTCCTTAATAGCACGCCTAAGATTCACAGGCTGTCCGAGCAGTTGGAAAGCATCGAGGGCTCTGTTCCGAACCCGTTGCAAATGCCTGTGGGCTGCCGGTTTCATCCGCGCTGTCCCAGCGCAATGGACCTATGCCGCCAATCCCCACCCCCGGCTATCAGCATGTCGGAACGTGAGGAAGTTAAATGCTGGCTTTACGCAGAGACGAAGGAGGCAGCAGGCGGATGACGGCTACCTATGGAGAAGATAACCTATTGCTGGAATTAAAGGGCGTTAAAAAATACTTCGACATCGGCAGTGAGGGGTGGTTTGCTCCCAAGCAGCAGCTTAAAGCGGTGGATGGGGTTGACCTGCGTATTTATGCGGGTGAAACTTTAGGCATTGTAGGGGAATCTGGGTGCGGGAAGTCCACGTTGGGCAATTTGATTTTGCGGCTGCTTGAGCCTACCGAGGGTAGTGTTATGTTTGAGGGAGTCGATCTGAATACGCTGAAGGGAGAGCAGCTAAGGCGCAAGCGGGCACAGTTTCAGATGGTTTTCCAGGACCCCTACTCGTCGCTTAACCCCCGCATGCAGGTGTTCGATCTAATTGCAGAGCCGCTAAGAACTCATGGAGCCGTTAGGCGGAAGGAATTAAGCAAACAAGTCCATGAGCTATTGGAGGCTGTCGGTCTTGATCCTTCTTATGCAAACCGGTATCCTCATGAATTCAGCGGAGGCCAGCGGCAGCGGATTGGCATTGCCAGGGCACTGGCTCTAAAGCCGAAGCTGATCGTATGCGATGAACCCGTTTCCGCTTTGGATGTCTCGATTCAAGCGCAAATCCTTAATCTGCTGGCCAAATTGAAGAAAGATTTCCGGTTGACCTATGTGTTTATCGCTCATGGTATCCCGGCGGTGAAGCACATTAGTGACCATATTGCGGTTATGTACTTAGGCAAAGTAGTTGAAATAGCACCTACGGCACAATTAATGGGGCATACCGCACATCCGTATACAGAAAGCCTGCTCGCGGCCGTTCCGATTCCGGACCCCACCTTAAGAGGCGCTAAAAAAGCCGGTTTGCTGGAAGGGGATTTACCGAGTGCAATTAATCCTCCTTCCGGCTGCCGCTTTCATCCAAGATGCCCTTATGCCACGGAAAAATGCCGAAACGAACAGCCCGAGCTCGCTCGAATATCGGAAGGCCATTATGCTGCATGCCACTATCCGCTGGAACAAGGAGGGCTGGCGAATGTCCTTGCATGAGCAGGAGTATAAAGAGTGCGAGTCCGAGATACGAGAGAAGGAGCAGCCGGAGACCCATGAGCATAAGCCGGAGCTTGGGGCACGGGTTCAGGATCATGAAGATGCGCAGGGGATTGATAATCAGACGCGTGAACATGAGCATGAGCTTGAATCTCAGACGCAGGAGCATGTACCTGATCAGACGATTGAGCCTCAAGAGCATGAACTAGAACATGCGCAGCTGCTGCAATGGGCCGAAGCTTTGGAAGCTCCTTTTGCGTTGAATGATTATAACGGCAGCGTCATGGGCGATATTGTTTTTGCCTATCAATCGGGCAGCTGTCCCATCTTGATCTCATGCCCGCATACCGTCAATCATCGGCGCGGCGATTGGGTAAAGGAAATGGATGAGTATACAGGTGCATTGGGCCTCATTCTAAAGAGCTTAACCGATTGCCATTTGATGTTTACAACAAAGCTCTATGATGAAGATCCTAACTTCGTAGAAGGCGGCGTCTACAAATCTGAATTGGTGAGGCTGTCCAAGAAGCATGGAATCCGGTTTGTGATCGATTTGCACGGCGCATCTTCAACAAGAGAGTTTGACATCGATCTTGGTAGCCGGTACGGGAAAACGTTGCGGGAGCCTGCTGCGAATATCATAACGGAACAGCTGCGCAAGCATGGGCTGAGCGATGTTAGATCGAATGATACATTTGCCGCAACAAGTCCAGGCACAGTTACCGCACACACTGCTCGGCACTTGAAAATTCAAGCTGTTCAAATTGAAATCAACGGGAAATACCGCAGTCCGCGTACCGATATTGAATCGTTTTTTAGGATTGTAAAAGGATTGACCCAAGCTATCGAATGCATAAAGGAGGATGTGAGACAAAATGAACGCCAAAAACAAAGGATCATACGGAGTGAGCGCTGCGCATCCGCTGGCCACAGACGCAGGAATATCCATTTTAGAGCAAGGTGGTAATGCCATAGATGCGGCTGTCGCCGTTTCATTCGCGTTAGGTGTCGTGGAGCCCTACGGTTCAGGCATCGGGGGTGGAGGAGCTACATTGCTTCAGCATGAATCGATGGGGACCCCTCGTTTCTTTGATTATAGAGAGGTATTGCCGGCTTCAGGCATTGTATCTCCTAAGGAAATCGGCGTCTCAGGCTTTGTGAAGGGCATGGAGGAGATGCACCGCAAGCTGGGATCCTTGCCGTGGAATGTACTGCTGCAGCCAGCCATCCAGCTAGCGGAAAAAGGGTTCATCATAAGCGAGATTATGGAGCATCAATTAACAACGGTTGCGTACTTGAACCGTTCCGCTTTGCCGCATTTTTTCCCTGAAGGAGAACCCTTGAAGGCGGGCTCGCTCCTAATTCAGCTGGAATTGGCGGATACCTTACAGCATATAGCAGCTCAAGGCTCCCGGTATTTCTATGAGGGAGCTGTGGCTGAAGAGATCGTCCGTCTTGTCGAAGGGATGTCTCTAACCGATCTTCAGGAATATAAAGTGTTGGAGAGAACGCCCGTATACGGACAGTTTGCGGGACATGATATTATTGGTTCTCCGGCACCGTTAGCCGGTATCACCATTATTCAGGCATTGCAAATGGCGGAATATTTGAAGGTCAGCCAATATAAGGAGCGAAGCGCTGAGTTTGTTCACCTAATAGCCGATATTATTAAAGCCTGCTTTGATGACCGGAAACTTATTATGGGCGATCCGGGCTTTGTCCCCATACACTCAGAAGAAATGACCTCGCCGACGTATTCCATTAACCTTGCCCGCAAGCTGAATCCTTACCGGTTGTCAGATGCTCCGGTAGAGGTGCCTAAAGATTACAACAGCACCACTCATTTTGTTGTTGTAGACAAGCAGGGAATGATTGCGTCCGTAACCAACACGGTCAGTGATTTTTTTGGCTCCGGTGTATATTTGCGCGGTTTTTTTCTGAATAACCAGATGCGGAATTTTGCTTCCGATCCGACTTCGCCCAATAAAGCGGAACCGGGGAAGAGACCTCATAGCTATGTTTCGCCAACTCTTATTTTCAAACAAGGCAAGCCCTTCTTTACCCTTGGCTCCTCAGGAGGCAACAGGGTTCCGACAATACTTACCCGGCTGCTCGTTCGTTTCCTGCAAAATAAGATGAGTCTGGAGGAAGCAGTCCGATTACCCCGTTTTTATTCGGATGAGAGGCTCATTTATTTGGAGGAAGATCTGGAAGAAACGGAAAGGAATAAGCTTTTGCAAATGGGTTACCGGTTGCAGCATCATCCGGTTCCGATACGGTTTGGCGGGATTCATGGTATGGTGCTTGGAGAGCAGGGGGCTATGTACGGAATAGCGGATCCACGGAGAAAAGGCAAGTGCACGATTAACCAATGAAATGCTTGTAGGCCGCTGCACAAAATTACGGTTTAAGAACACGGGGCGCAGGTGAATAGCTGCCATCGAGCCCGATTATGAATAAGGAAGTCAAAAAATGACGGTTACTGAACCGTCATTTTTTGTTGTACCCAATAGTACACTAGTCAATTTTAGTAAACAGTCCGGACAATCGGCTTAAACGGACAGACAGGGTGGGTCGTTTTTGACAGTTTTTGTTTGGAGGTAAATTATTGTCGATTGAAAACTATTTCCTTTATTTTACTATGGAATAGCAGGGTGTGAAGTTCCAAGGCTCTAGCAAAATGTGGCTTATGCTTTCGCGGCGTTTTTTGCTGCCAAAAAAATCTTAGGAGGCGATGTAATGAACAAGAAATGGGCTGCAAAGATTATGGCTCTATCGGTGGCGTTAGCTGTACTGCTGCCGGCTGAAGCAGGTGTGTGGGCATCCAGTATGGCGGTCAGCACCGGCAATTCCTCGATCGACGGACGACCGGTCGCTTTTAAGAACCGCGACCATTGGTCCTCGCCGGATGGATGGCAGGTGTATCCGTATTATTTTACGGCCGATAGCAGCTCTTTTGGCAGCGGTGATCGTTACACTGCACGCTTCAGTTACATGGGAGTGACGGCTAACGGCGATTCCGGCAAGGATTCAGTCACGAATACAACGATCCCATGGGCTGGCTCCAATGACAAAGGACTTGGCTTAGTCCAGGTGGCAGGGCATACGTTGTCTTCTGAATTTGCAACGGATCATGGATATTCGGTTTCACAGGATTTGACGAATGGCATGTCAGGCGGGTATTTGAATCATGTTATTTTGTCCCGTGCCGAAACGGTGGACGAGGTTGAGCAGATTTTGAGGGATACCAACAACGGGGGAGGGTTCCATAGCAGCTTCGCACGTAATACATCAGCTATGATTAGTGTATTTGACCGTAACGGCAATGCGGCCGTGTTCGAATTTGACGGCGATAGCTTTACCCGTGATAACATAACACAGGAGTACCAACAGGATGCTAACGGCTATTACACCGCTGCACATAATGATGATAAAGATACAGCAAACCCGGCTGACGGCGCCTATAGCGGCTATGATTGGCGCAATAATTTCAGCAAGGTCAATTGGTCAAAGCCAAACGGATTCCCTTATTTCTACGATCAGCAGACGACAACTATTCTTACGGAAACCGACCCTTACTCTCAAGAGGAGGATTCTAACGTCGTCAACACTGTGTATACACCGGATGGTATCCATGACTGGGAGTTCTCAACCAGCGCGGTGAAGCGCCATACCCGGACAGGCATCCGTCTGGATGATCCATATAAGAAGGATTATCGTTATTTTATTCATAAAAATGTCGGCTCCAACGCGCTCGGGACGGACAATTACCTGGAAACGCTGAGTAAAAATATCGGTGAGCTTCCAGGCAGTCAGAAACCGACCGGATGGCATATTAACCGTTTCGTTTCAACCTTTGGTACAGTGCTCGTCGGTAATAAAATTGGCGATCCTTATGGCGGCAAGCTCACCACCATGTGGGTGAACCTAGGCGAACCAACGGTAGGCATATTCATTCCATTGTTCCCGTATACGGGTACAGTTCCTGCTGAATTGAATGATATGTACCTCGCGATCAACGCCAAACGCCACCTCGTGTATAATTACACGGATGACAACGCTGTGGGCTACAGTGGGGGGCGCAACGCAGACCACACTATCGATACAGTTGCTTTAGTTGGTTCCACGAGCAATTACTACGCCGAAGGCGGCATTCAGAACTACACATTCGATATCGAGAACTGGGCATTTGATGAATACGATAAATTCATGACCGATCTTAGAAGCGGAACGCGCACGGATGCTCAACTGAAATCGGACATGATCGCCTGGCAGCAGAACATGGCCACGAAGATGAAGACGCATTATATCGCCGGGACAAGCCCGAATGTAGCATTGAAAAAAGCAGTTACTGTCGATTCCACGTACAGTACCTATGCCGCTGCAAAAGCGGTGGATGGAGTCGTGGCGGATGAGTCCCGCTGGATCAGCGCCAATACAGCGGGACCGCATTGGCTTGAGATCAATCTCGGTCAAAGCTACACGCTCAAGAATGCAGAAATTACAACCGGCAAAGGCACGAACGAAGCTGTTTCGAATTTTAAGCTGCAATCATGGAACGGCACGGCTTGGGTCGATATCCCCGGCACTTCCGTCACAGGCAATACGAGCACTAAGGTCGTGCAAACCTTTACTCCGGTTGCGACAAGCAAAATCCGCTTCTATTCAACGGATAACGGCTACGTGAAAGTGAAGGATATTCGTTTGTTTGAATAGTTAGGAATGAACAAAAAAATCCCGGCAACCGCTTATACTGGTTGCGGGATTTTTTTGTTAATTATCAGAACCCATATTTACAAAAAATTAACATTTGAAGGCTGCAATTTGATATATTTAGATGGAATGTGAATATTTTGTAAAGAGGTGATTCGGAGGATGTATACACTCGCATTAAATGAGGCCTGCCATGAGCAAAAGGGACGTATAGGTTCAAAAGCGCTGCAGCTTGCTAAATTGACAGGTCACAATATTAGCATTCCGGGTGGATTTATCATTACCTCTGAAGCGTTGGACCGTTTTTTGGCAGACAATGGACTTAATCCTGAAGAATCATTGTCAGATATTGAACTCCGTTTTATTCAGGCTGCGGTTCCAGATGTGGTGCGTAATGAAGTGGTTGCGGCTTTTGAGCAGCTAAAGGGTGAAGAGAGGAGAGTAGCCGTTGCTGTTAGATCTTCCTCCTCGGCAGAGGATTTGGAGGAAGCATCGTTCGCCGGACAATACGAAACGATTTTGAATGTTACCGATATGCCTCATCTGCTGGAAAGCTTGAAGCGCTGCTGGGCTTCCTTGTTCTCCGCTCGTGTGAGAGGATATGCGCTGCAAAAGAGCATTGGGGTAAATATGAACAGTTTACCCATGGGCGTGCTGGTACAGCGTATGGTACAGGCCGATGTATCGGGAGTTATATTCAGCATGAATCCGGTGACGAAGAACAAGGACGAAATTATTATAAACGCCAGCTATGGATTGGGAGAGGCCATTGTATCCGGCTTGGTAACCCCTGATGCCTATTACGTTGGTAAGACGGATGGCAGCATCCAAAAGGAGCTAGGCCTTAAGGAAATGAAAATCGTTGCTGCAGCCAAAGAGACGGTGGAGATGGAAACGACGGAAGAGGAGCAAAATCGCTTTTGCCTGTCTGACCGGCAGATTGATGAACTGGCGGAGGAGACACGCAAGATCGAAGCGTTCTTTGATATGCCTGTCGATATCGAGTTTGCTGTAAAAGACAGCCGCGTATTCATACTTCAAGCTCGTCCTATTACGGCTTAATGCATAAATATCCCTCATAAGTAATCAACGTAAGCTTTAGAAGCCCTATTTCTATTACTTTTGGAGGAACAAGGAACACCTGAATCATTCATAAATCAGGAATCACCATCCCCGAAGGAGGCATATTCAAGCTTATGACAGTTACATCTTTATTTCAAAGCACGATCATGTTAAATGAGGAAGACAAGAAACAAAGCTTCTGGGTTCAGGATGAAGTTCATCTGGCCCACGCGTTAACGCCCTTATTTGCCTCTTTTATGGTACCTGCGGTTACGGAAGGCACAAAGCTTGCTTTTGAAAATTTGAAGATGCCGCTTCTCCAATTTAAATATAAGGTGGCGGACGGCCGTATTTATCAGGATACCGTACCGTATCCGGGAGATCCGCTCCAGAGACTTGAGGAATATAAGGGAACGGTAGGTCCCATACTTCCTGTTCTGAAACAAACGCTGCAGGATTACGTAGATGGCGAGTTTTTGCCATTCTACCGTCAACTGGATACTAGTCGGAATCAGACGCTTACATTGGAAGAAGCGAAGGATAAGGTTCAGGAGCTGCACGACTTCTACCGTCGAGCTTGGCAGCTTCATTTTGAAATTGTTATGCCTCGTTCTGCATTCATGGTGTTGGAACAATTATATGGGCAATTGACCGGTGAGACCAATACGACAGTAATTTACGATATGCTGTCTGGCGTCATGAACAAATCGCTTGAAACGGATAGAGAGCTGTGGAGGCTGGCAGATTTAGCTAATCAGTCGCCGGCTATGAGGGCTGCTTTTACCGACCCTGCAGATGTGGGCTACAAGGCAGTATTGGAGCAATCGGAGGATGGCAGAGCACTGCTTGAGCGCCTGCAGACCGTGCTGGAAACCTACGGATATCGCTCGTCTAATTCCCATGAGTTCAATGATGAAACGTGGGTGGAGAATCCGGAGCATGCATTGCGCATTATTGCGGCTTATACTCAGAAAAGCTATGATTTTGACCGTGAATTTGCCGAGACTGTACAAGAAAGAGAAGCAAGAGTGGCAGAAGCACTTGCCAAGATGCCTGAGGGCGAATTGAAGCAAACCTTCATCATGATGTATCAGTGGGCGCTTGATTCCTGGGGTTTGGATGAGGACCACCACTTCTATATTGACGCGATGCTGCCTGCCAAATCAAGACTGTTTCTGCTAAAGGTCGGCGAGCTGCTTGTGGAGCAGGGCACATTCTCCAATAAGGAAGATATCTTCTATTTGTATCTTGACGAGCTGTTGGAAGCATTGACGGCTCCGGTTCCGCTTCATGGTACAGTCGAACAGCGGAAAATCGAGCATGAAGCTAATAAAAGCAAGCAAGCCGCGCCGTTCTACGGGGTGCCGCCAGAACAGCCTATGGACCCTGCCTTGGAGCGTATTTTTGGAGGCAAGCCGCCTGAAATTCAGGAAAAGGAGCAGACGTTCACCGGCTATGCCGCTTCCCAAGGCAGTTACACGGGGACAGTTAAAGTTGTCAGGAGCCAGGAGGATTTTGCCAAAATTCAGCAAGGAGACGTTCTTGTTTGTAAAACGACAACTCCACCATGGACGGTACTGTTCTCTATCGTGGGAGCTATCGTTACCGATGCCGGGGGAATTCTCTCACATGCGGGAACTGTGGCGAGGGAATATAAGCTTCCTGCTGTCGTAGGATCGAAGGTTGCAACCTCCGTCTTAAAGGATGGGGACAGAGTGACGGTGGACGGCACTAAGGGAGTTGTCCATTTTGGCCAATTCTAATTACCGGCTCGTCTTATTATCTATTCTAACAGGAACCTTTTTGGTTCCTGTTAACTCCACCATGATTGCGGTAGGCTTGCCAACTATTGCGGACGCCCTTGGCGTCCCGCTATCCCAAGCCTCTTGGGTAATTACGATTTACTTGATCGTTATGGCCGCTTTACAACCGATTGCCGGGAAATTAGGGGATATTCATGGAAAGCGGACGATGTTCCTGTTAGGTATGCTGCTGTTTCTAGCTGCTGCCGCAGCCTGCATGTTCTCGTTCAATCTGATTTGGCTCATTATATTCCGGGCACTTCAGGCGATTGGAGGAGCTATAGCAGCCCCGAATGCAAGCGCGCTGATTCGGGATGTGGTACCGAAGGAAAAACTGGCCCAGACGTTCGGAATGTTCGGACTGCTAATGGGACTCGGCGCGGCCATAGGTCCTTTAATCGGTTCTGTCTTAATCGGTTCATTGGGATGGACCTCTATATTCTGGATTAACATTCCGTTTGCACTTTTCAGTGTAGTCGCCGCTTACGTCCATTTGCCCTCTACTCGCAATAGCATTAAAGTATCTTTGGATTATCTCGGCTCGGTGTATTTGATTATCGGGTTAACTGTATTGACCCTTAGCGTCACTCACCCTGAATATTTCAATTTGTGGACAATGGCTGTACTTGCTGTTACCGTTGGTCTGTTTATCCGCCAGGAATTGCGTTGTAAGGAACCATTGATCCAATTTACTCTATTCAAAATCCGAATGTTCACCAGTGCGAACCTGGCTATTTTACTAAGCAACGCCATTATGTACAGTACGATTCTGGTCATGCCTGTTCTGCTGCAAAAGACATACCATTATTCAGTACAATCCGTCGGGATTCTACTGTTCATTTTTTCATTAGCGATGTCGGCCTGCTCTTGGTTCGGAGGCTCTTTGACCGAGAAGCTTGGGAAGAAGAAGCTGGTAGGGCTGTCCTTCCTGATCTCGGGCGCGGCGCTGATCGGGTTTTTAGGAATTTATTACTATCCGACGTTTCTATATATAGCGGTTGTATTGCTTGTAGGAGGTATAGGAGCCGGGATCGGGACGCCCTCTATGCAGGCTGCATCGATGCAAGCGGTGCCCAAGGAAATGTCCGGTGTGGCGTCGGGAATCTTCTCAACCTTTCGTTACATAGGTGGAATGGCCGCTTCGGTAATGGTCAGTCTGATGCTGGACTATCACTGGCTGTTCTATGCTTTGATCGTTATGGCGGTAATCGGATTGCCGCTATCCCGCGGTTTTGCTGAAATTAGGGGCGAGAGAGCGAGAGCGGGCTAATTTTTAATATCCCACGAGCAGCTGAAAAAACGCTTGTGGGATATTTTGTGACGCCAAGAAGATGGACAAAAGTTGTGTTTAGAGGGATGATATAGGTAAATGGTAAGTTTATTTACAATAATGTTTTGAGCTTGTCCTGTACTTATAGAGCGCGATGAGGTATATTTTTTTTCATAAACAATAACGGAGTGGATAATTTGAGTAAAGCTAAAGGCAAGGGCGGGACAGGTAGAGGAACAGACAGCAAGGGCTGGAACCGATGGCAGGCTAGTGCCAACAGAGCCAAAAATTCTCCCAAACCTTATACCAGCAAGGGTACCAAAAAAACGGACGGTACAAAAACGACAGGCAGCAACAAGGGAACTAAATCCTGAATATAAGGAATCCTGCATAACAGAAGGAAACATGGCTTGCTCGATAAGTCGCTTGATGATGTAATTACGGAGGAGTTTCCCCATGATTGTAACTACGAAACTTCATATCCCTACTATTCGCAACACTTTGGTATCCAGGCCGAGGCTTATAAGCAAGCTTAATGAGGGGATGCAAGCCAAGCTGACGCTTGTTTCTGCGCAGGCTGGATACGGAAAAACAACAGTGTTAAGTGAATGGGTTAAACAGTGCAATGCACTTGTGGCGTGGGTATCGCTAGATAAGCAGGATAATGATTGGATACAGTTTTGGAGTTATATTACAGCTTCTATTCAGGAGAGAGTTCCGGGCTTTGGCACAACGTTAGAGCCTCTTTTAGGAAATGGACCTTCGTTGTCCTCAGAGTCGTTGGAGCCTGCAATTACGGGGTTACTCAATGAGCTGAGCCAATTGTCCTACGAACTGGTGATCATTCTCGACGATTATCATTTGATTGAACTTCCCGCTATTCATCATTCATTATTCTATCTGATTGAGCATTTGCCTCCCCGGATTCATTTTTATATTGCAAGTCGTATCGAGCTGACGATTCCTACTGCGCGACTTCTGGCTAAAGGTGAATTCCATCGAATTATTATGAAGGATTTGCGTTTTCAATTGGATGAGGGGCTTCTCTTTTTTCGGGAAACTACCGATTTACTGTTATCAAAGGATCAAGTGGCTGAGTTGTTCCATCAGACAGAGGGGTGGATCAGTGGGCTGCAGCTGGTGGCGATCTCACTAAAGCGCAGTGAAAATATAGCCGAGTCCATTAAACAATTTAGCGGTCAGCAGCAGCATATATCCGATTATTTGCTTGAAGAGGTGTTTCATCACCAACCGGAGCCCATGCGTTCTTTTTTATTGGAAACGTCTATATTAAGCCGAATGAATCGTTCATTATGTGAGGCCGTAACAGGTCAAATGAACAGTCAAGAACAATTGGAAAAATTGGAACAACAAAATTTGTTTATTATCCCCTTAGACGATCACAGAAACTGGTATCGGTATCACCATCTGCTTACTGATTTTTTACAACAAATATTGTCCAGAAAATATCCGGATAAATGGTTGCAAGTTCATAGCGATGCTGCAAATTGGTTGGAGGAGCATGGATTTGATGAGGAAGCGGTAGAGCATTACTTAAAGGGGAAGAAGTATGCGGATGCTGTTCGATTGATCGAAAAAAATCTTCATACCTTAGTACAGTCCAAGAGTATAGCATTGATCAGGTGGGTATCCGTTTTACCTGAAAACTCCTTAGTAGAGAAGCCTATGATTGAAATGTTTTATATATCCGTATTGCTGGGAGTCGGCAAATGGGATGAGGTGTATAGAAGGGTTGAGCAAGCCAAAATCCGGTTTCAAGCGCTGCAGGAAAAATGGCCCGAAATGGAATGGAACCGGGTGATGGGGAATATTTACTTTTTTTGCGCGGTTACCTCTTATCTTAAGAAGGACTTGGAGAGTACGTCTCAATATTTTGAATTGGTAGAACAACATATGTCGGAAGGCAGCTTCTTTCAAACGATGGGTCGTAACAGATACCAAGGCTACGATTCATTTGATGATCATTTGGCGCTAATCAACGATCTTCATGCAGCCAATGCCTTTCTATTAAAATGGATTAATAATTGGGAAAATAAAAAAGAGTACCCATTCATAGGTTTCTTATATGCTTCTTATAGTAAATTGCTGTACGAATGGAATCGATTGGATGAGGCGGAGCTATATATAACTCAGGCACTGGGACGCAAGGACATGCAGCCTTTTGCCAGGATACTGATTCCAGTTGCTGTCAGCGCCTCAAGGATTCAGCAAGCCAAAGGGAATTTCAAACAAGCCTCGGAACTGTTGGAACAGCTGAAGCTGCAGATTGACTCTCCGGATTATGAATTATTTATGTTGAGAATCGAGGCGGAACAAGCCTTTCTATCTCTGAGGCAAGGCTCATTCCAATCTACTTATGATTGGTTGCAGCGATGCGGTCTGGAGCCTACGGATGAGGTTTCATTGAATCGGGTGACAGATCATCTATTTTTGGCCAGAGTGCTTGTGGAATGCGAACGGATGGAAGAAGCGCTGCCGCTATTGGAGAGAATGTATGGTCTGTTAACTAAGGAAGACCGTCTCCGGGATCGAATCAAGGTATTAATTTTGCAAAGTGTGGCGCTTATGCGTATGGGACAAGCGGAGGCCGCTTCCTCTAAGCTGGAGACTGCTCTGTACTTGGCGGAACCTGAAGGCTACATCCGCAGCTTTATTGATGAAGGACTTATCATGGCGGATATGCTGTCCGAATATTTGAGAGTGCAAAACAGTCGTAATAAAACTCCTTTGGTTTCCTTGGCGTATGTGAAGCAGCTGCTTCAAGCTTTGAACATTATATCCCAAGAAGATTTGCCTGTTAAAGAAGCACTGACCGAACAGGAAACGAGGGTTTTACTGTTAGTCGCGGATGGATTGTCGAACAAGGAAATCGCCCATAGTCTGAACATCTCAGGTGAAACGGTGAAGTCGCATATTAAAAACCTGTATAGAAAGCTCAGGGTAAATAATCGAGTGCAAGCACTGCAATGTGCCAAAGAATTGAAGATATTGGAATGAGAGCTATCCATTGGATGGCTTTTTTTGTACACGGAAGAAAGTTCAAGTGCTTTATAGCGCTAAAGCTTTCTAATATTGCTTAAGTCATGGAGCAACAAAAGACTAGGATTTTCCGGCGGATGCCGAAAGAAAGACAATAAATGGAATTCCTCCCGTTAATTCGGCCCGGATATCAGTTGAAAACAATCTAACTGGAAAAACTCCTGCTAATCTAGGTGATAGAGCTGGGAACAGCTAAAATCCATAGAATTAGCATGAGATATTCCAGTTATAGGGCTTAAAAGCTAATTTGGGGAGAAAATAACGTGACATATTCCTGATAATTGCGTGGGGTTCTCGCTGGGCTGCCATGCCATGTTGAAACCGAAGCCCGAACCCCGCGACTAGCACGCGTTGGAAAGTGACCTCATCTTTGCTATTCGATGAGATACCTAAGAAGGGCTAACTCAAAAGGGTAAACCCTAGTGAGTGAATGAATCCGATTGGTGTGAGCCTATCCGACAAAGCGCTAGCATGCATTGACGCGGGGAACCTAATAAGTTAGTCTTAAATCAAAGGAGATTGAACATGCCTACAATTACTGCAAAACCATTTGATCAAGAAATGCAAGCCTACCTAAGTGAAATCAAAACCAGTTACCATGCGGCGGAGTTAAGTAAGAAAGATGTCTCGGAACTACCTGAAGATATATATATAATCGAAGCAGAAGATAATAGGGTCGGGTATGGTGTGATTTGGGAGTACAGCAGCGGGAAACAGTTAATCCATAAAGCGGAAACCGATTATTTCGACAATGATGATAAATATCTGGAAAAAGACTTCTATATTGATATTAAAAACAAAACCGATATTGTATTTATAGAAGCTTTGGATGTGCTGAAAGAATTTGAACGCAAGGGTTATGCAAAGTTCTTTATAGATTGGCTAAAAGTGAAATACCCTAATAAAAAAATGTATGTATATTCGATAGAGAAATCGCGGAATTTTTGGTATAAGCAGGGCTTCGAGGTTGTCGGTAATACGATATGGATGTCCTATAATTAAATGTAGTTGGAATAGTGAATCCTATCTTTGCATGTAAAATCCCCCGTACGGGGGATTTTTTTTTTGTCGAAATAGTCTTAAAGTAAGATAATAATGAAACAAACAGAGTAGAAGGATCCGTAGGTGAAAGGTTGGAAAAGCGAATGAAAGTAACGGTGATCAGAGGTTGGATTTCTTTACTAAAAGAATTAGTTCTTCTAGCAGGAATCATTTCTACTTTTTCGTTTGCTGCTTCTCTTAGGAGACATGTCAAATAAATGCTCGATCAAAGTTAAGCAGCCCTTAAGCAAATCAGGGGCTGCTTTTTTAGTGCACTTTTTTATTGTTCGATCGATTTCGCAAGAATTAACACATTTATTTCACTTTGTAGTGCACCAAGGCGGTGTATAACATCTTGTTCCGGTTAGGGTCGAAGGTAACGTTATGCTGAACGGAATACACATCCAGCATCAAAGCTTTATTCATGTTGATCTGCTCTTCCATTTTCCGTTCAAGTGTTTTAAGATCGTAAGCTTCAAAAAACTCAATTTTCGTTTCCATTTTATCCAGTATAAATTCCATTCTCTATCACTCCTGAAGTGGGGGATGCAAACAAAAAAGACACCATAGGGTGTCGGTCATTCAAATGTAGGTTTGTTTAAATAAAGCTGCCCTTTTATCGGCTTCCTTATAATAGTAGTATAAACTGTGGATTATTATAAGTCTATACTTCTGGTAAATTTTCCTATATGTTTATTCATGCCGGACGGCGACTAGCAAGCAAGGTATTAAGGTGACTGGTTTTTATGGTCTTATTCATGCAAAAGCTGCTGAGAATACTTTGAGGTGAGAGAGGGAGGATCGATCCAATGAAGACAAATGATAATCCATTGCTGCATGTCCAACGCATAGAAGGGGATATTGTCTCCTTTTTATCGGAATCTGGCACTGTATTCAAGGAGTTTAACAAGCAGGACTCAGGGTGCATTTCTTACGGAGTTCATAGTGAAGGACAGGATTGGTTTGTTAAATATGCAGAGGATTCGGAAGCTGTGCGCTATTTAAAAAATGCTCATGTATTCAATCAGCTGGTTGAACATCCGCGGCTTCCGAAGCTGCTGAATGCTTTTCATTCAGAGAACGGCTTTGCCCTCGTATACGAGTGGGTGAACGGAGAAGTGTTAAGCAGCCCCGATTTTCCTGGAAAAGAAGGAAGAAACCGGCCGGAGTCATCGCATTATCGCTTTCGCCAGCTGCCTTTGCCCAAAATAACATCAGCCCTGACTACCGTTTATGAAGTGCACGCTTATTTGGAAAGCAAGGGCTTTATCGCGGTTGATTTTTACGATGGAGGCATGATTTACGATTTCGAAGAGGATAAGCTGCATCTCTGTGATTTCGATTATTATACCAAAGGTTCCTTTATATTAGAAAAGGATCGGTTGTTCGGCTCTACACGTTTTATGGCTCCTGAGGAGTTTGTTAAAGGCAGCATTATCGATGGGGTGACGAATGTATTTACAATGGGGGCAACGGCATTCGTATTTCTTGCGGAGGAAGGAAGTCGGGAGCTGAAGGACTGGAAAGCATCTGAAGAGCTGTATAGGATTGTGCTGAAAGCAGTCTCTCCAGACAGGAATAACCGCTTCGAGAGTGTCGATGTATTTTATCAAGAGTGGCTTAAGGCATTGAATTAGGTTTAAATAGGATAGTCGCCAAGCGCATGGGGTAATGAAGCGCCCTACTATATGAGCCTGCCCTGAATAGGGAAGGCTTTCTTAACTTCAGCGACAGGGATCTTCGGTGTACGATCCACGTTTGTGCATCTGGATGGATGTGGGATTACGGCCGCTGTTGAAGTCATATAATAAATCACGATGATTTTTAAACAAAATTGTGTTACAATATTGTCTAATTAAATGACAAACTATAGGAGAAATAATAATGAGCAATCAAACTGAGTATGCCTATAAATATATTCGTGAACGAATCCTGGATGGAACCTTCAAGCCGACGCAAAAATTAATTGAAAGCCAGCTATCGGAATTGATAAGCGTAAGCCGAAACACGGTGAAAAAGGCTTTACTGAAGCTGGAACAGGAGAATTTGGTCAAAATTGAAAATAATAAAGGAGCGACTATTAAATCGTTCACCTTGGAAGAAGTGAAAAACTATCTCGAGATAAGAGAAGCTTTGGAAGGTCTGATTGCCAGATCGGCAGCCAAGCATATTACGGACGCAGAAATTGATGCGCTGGAGCAGCTCTTGTTAAGAATGGGAGATTTCCTGAAGCAGAATCAGTTTGACGAATATTCAAAATTAAATAAGGAATTCCATAGCATCATCTACAAGGCATCCAGAAATATACAAGCTACAGAAATGGTAAATATGATAAAAACGCAGTTAATGCGGTTCCATTTCCGAACATTGCTTATTCCTGGGAGAAACGAAAGCTCCTTTAACGAACATCAAATGATCTTTACTACTTTGAAAAACCATGACTCAGAGAAAGCTGAGGAGGCCATCAAGCAGCATATTTCTAATGTCAGAAAAACAATAGAAAATAACTATCAATATTTGTTGTAACAGCTTCTATGTTTTGATTTTTTTTGCTCGGTTATTGACACTATTTTGTAGATACGTTATATTCTTAATTGTGCACATAATTGTTGAACAATTTAGAAGACAATATCGAATTTGACTCTCATCTACATGTTTACTTATTTATAAAAGGGGGCCAGTACATTGAACCAGCCAGGCATTGGCTTCATCGGATTCGGTGAAGCCGCATTTCATATTACCAGTGGCTTAGTGTCCGAAGGAGCTACGGCTATCTTCGCATTTGACGTTATGTCTACAGATCCGGTAGTAGGACCCATTATTAGAGAACGGGCTGATTTGGCACAAGTGACTTTAACTTCATCTTTGAAACAATTGATCGAAAGCAGTCAAATTATTTTTTGCGCAACAAGTGCCAAATATGCACTTAGCATCGCTCAGGAATCGGCTGTATTTTTGCAAAATGATCAAATTTATGCGGATATGAATTCAGCATCTCCAAAAGTGAAGCAAGAGATTGCTCAGCTTATGGATAAGGCAGGAGCAGATTTTGTAGATGCGGCAGTTATGGAAGCGGTTCCACCACATCGCCATAAAGTCCCTATCTCAG
Organism: Paenibacillus radicis (ex Xue et al. 2023); assembly: GCF_024722015.1. Taxonomy (GTDB): domain Bacteria; phylum Bacillota; class Bacilli; order Paenibacillales; family NBRC-103111; genus Paenibacillus_S. Next base: position 72,419 of record NZ_JANQBD010000030.1, read on the forward strand.
TCAGTGGTACAGGCGCGCATAGGTTTGCAGATCTCATGGGTATTTACGGAATGAATATTACTTATATCAATGATGAAGCTGGAAGCGCATCCGCAATGAAAATGGTTCGCAGCATTTTCATGAAAGGGTTTACAGCATTGCTTCTGGAAACGCTCACTGCAGCTTATAAATCAGGCATTGAACAAGAAATTTTATCTTCGATCCGGGGTACCTTATCTAACCATTCAACGGAGGAATTAGCTAATCTACTTCTTACACGTACGGCTATTCATGCCGAGCGAAGAGTGGCTGAGATGGGAGAAGTCATCAGCACATTGAAGGATCTGGAGTTGGATTATTCTGTATCCTTAGCGACCAAGGGCAAGCTGCAGCAGTTAGTTGATCTGGATTTAAAATCCTATTTCGACATGAAAGCCCCCGAGCATTTTACACAAGTACTTGAAGCATTAATTCATAAATCCGAGCATCAATAAAACATTCATTATGGAGGAGATTCTGCTATGTTGAAAGCGGTAACTGGAAAAGGTTTTCAAGTTTTATTAGCTGGAGTGTTAACTCTTAGTTTGGCTGCATGCGGAAGTACAGGAGCAGGAGGAGCGGTAAGCACCGGCGCCAAAAAGGAGTCAACGGCTTCAAATTATCCTACAAAGCCAATTGTTTTCGTCGCTCCATCAGGTGCGGGCGGTGCTTTTGACAAGGCGGCAAGGTCCGTTATAAAAATAATGGCAGAGGAAAAATTCGTCAATCAAAACATGACGGTTGAAGTCAAGCCTGGCGGCGGCGGCACTGTGTTTATGACCGATTATGCGGTCAACGACACCAAAAATAATTATAAATTTTTTGTTAATTCCCCTTCCATGCTTATCAATAATTTGAAAAAGGACGGCGGCATCCCATATAGCTATAAAGATACGACACCGCTTGCACAGCTGTTCAGAGATTATGGCATAGTTGCGGTAGCCGCTAATTCCAAATATAGCGATTTGAAAACGCTTTTTAACGATTTGAAAGCGGATCCGACCAAATTAACATTAGCTGGAGGGACAGGACCAGGAACTGTAGACCATTTGACTTTCATTTATCCGGCTTCTAAATACGGCATCGATCCGAAGAAAATCAAGTATGTGTCTTATGATGGTAAAGCACAATCCATGACAGCGTTGCTTGGGGGCAATGCGGATATATTGGCAAGTACTGCTGCTGAAGTTGGAGAATTTCTCGAATCCGGGAAAATAAAAGTGCTTGCTGTTAATTCCCCTAAGCGATTATCCGGTGTGTTTAAAGATGTGCCCACTATGAAGGAGTTAGGCATTGATGCGGATTTTAACATTTGGCGAGGTGTATTTGGAGCTAAGGAAATGAGTGCGGATGCCAAAAAATTCTGGGATGAAAATTTGAAAAAGCTGTCTGAATCGGATAAGTGGAAAAAGGAAATGGCAGCCAACGGCTGGGAGGCAGATTACAAAGATTCCGCCAACTTCAGCAAAGCATTGGATGAGCAAAATAAAATCATTCAAGATCTGTTAAAAGTACTGGAAATGGGAAAGTAAAGTAGGAGGTAAAGCATGGCCAATAAAATGTTCGACCGATATGCCAGCATCGCATTTCTCATCATAGGCGCCTTTTTCGTGGTCGATAGCCGTAATATTTCTCAAAGCGCTTACGGCAGCAGTGTGGGCTCCGATATATTTCCTTTGGGTCTTGGCCTTATTCTAATCTTACTAAGCATTCGGTTATTTTACGAAAATTTGCGTGTGAAGAGTGATAAATCGGAAGCTGCCAAGCTTGATTACAAGCGATTTGGCATCATCTTTGCTGCTATGGTTTTATACGTCTTTTTATTGGAGAAAATCGGATATGTCATTGCAACGTTCCTATTTTTGCTGATCGGATTTCAGACACTGGAACGGAAGAAAATGTTATTCTCCATTATTATTTCTGCGGTAATCTCAGTGGGTGTGTATTACGTTTATGTAACCGTACTGCAAGGAACGCTCCCGGCACTTCCGGAATGGCTCGGTTTCTGAACCTAGGAGAAGGATGGTAACATAATGTCTACACTTGAATTTTTAGGAAACGGCTTTGCGGTAGCATTTCAATGGCATAATTTACTTTTTGCTTTTTTCGGTGTATTAATTGGAACGGCTGTAGGGGTGCTGCCGGGAATTGGACCGATGAGCGGGGTCGCTCTGCTAATTCCAATAACCTCAACCTTGACTGGAGGATTAACTCCGGAGGAAGCAGCTACCAGTTCTATCATCATGCTCGCAGGTGTGTATTACGGGGCCATGTACGGCGGATCGACGACTTCTATATTAATCAATACACCTGGTGAATCCGCTTCCGTTATTACCACCTTGGATGGCTATCAAATGGCTAAGCAGGGCAGAGCTGGAAGCGCTTTATCCATCGCAGCGATCGGCTCGTTTATTGCGGGTATTGTTGCTCTGATTGGACTAATAGTGGTGGCGGAGCCAATGGCCAAATTAGCTATCAAATTCGGTCCGGCCGAGTACTTTTCACTTGTCGTGCTAGGATTGGCGGCTGTTACGGGATTGGCTGGCAAATCGATGACTAAAGCCTTGATAATGACCGTCATGGGTTTGCTGCTGGCTACCATTGGAATCGATGCCGTCTCAGGGGTTGCCAGATTTACTTTTGAGCTCCCTGTTCTCTATCAAGGAATTGACTTCTTAACTGTTGCTGTAGGACTTTTTGCATTGGGCGAGGTGTTCAAAACGATCCTGGAATCGGATATCCAATCGAATATTTTTCCGAAAATCAACCGTATACTACCGACCAAAAAGGATATGAAGGATAGTGCGATGCCTATCGTACGTGGCTCTGTGTTAGGATTTTTTATCGGGATCCTGCCCGGTGCCGGCGCCTCTATCGCCTCCTTCTTCTCCTATAGTATGGAGAAGAAAATAAGCAAGCATCCGGAGAAGTTCGGACAAGGGGCAATTGAGGGAGTAGCAGGGCCGGAATCGGCCAATAACGGTGCATCCGGCGGCTCCATGATTCCACTGCTCACGTTAGGAATACCCGGTTCCGGGACGACGGCTATTTTGATGGGCGCTCTATTTATGTACAATATTCAACCAGGTCCGCTCTTATTTGAGAAGCATCCACAAGTCGTTTGGGGTTTGATTGCAAGTATGTTTATAGGCAATGTTATGCTGCTTATCTTGAATATGCCCTTGGTGAAGGTTTTTACCAAAATTATTCAGACGCCTCCCAAATATTTGCTTCCTATTATATTAGCCATTTCCGTGTTTGGAGTTTATGCGGTTCAGGTAAACACATTTAACCTATACGTGTTGATGGGTTGCGGTTTCGCCGGGTACTTCCTTGCGCGCAACGATTTTCCGCTTGCCCCGTTGGTGCTAGGGCTTGTTCTGGGACCTATGCTTGAAAATAATATGAGAAGGGCCTTAACTGCCTCGAATGGCGATTTCATGATTTTTTTAGAAAGACCCGTTTCAGCCGTATTGCTGATTGCTGGCATTTTATGGCTTGCCGTTCCCCTTTTGTTAAAGCTTCGGGGGAAAAAGGTCATTGTGAGTGAAGAAGGATAAGTATCTGAATAAATAACATTGACACACAGGGGAATCTAGTGTAGCTTTTCTCTGTAGTCATTATTGTTGAACAATATTGATCTACTAAAATGATTTGAAAGCGAGGAATTGGATATGGAAGCTGCAGAATTGCTTGTAGGAGCCTATGACCTTCACGTCCATTCAGGTCCCGATGTAATGAATCGAAAGCTGGATGACCTCGAGATGGCCGAACGGTTGCAGAAGCTTGGAATGAAAGGTTATGGGATTAAATCCCATTATTTTTGCACAGCCGAAAGGGCGAAGCTTATTAATAAAATAAATCCGAGCTTTAACGCTATCGGAGCGGTCTGTTTGAATAACGCAGTTGGAGCTCTGAATCCAATGGCCGTTGAAATGGCTGCGAGAGCTAACGCCAAAATCGTTTGGATGCCTACTTTTGACGCTGCAAATGAGCAGGAGCACTTCAAAAGCAGCAAGCCTGCCAAGCTGCCATTCTGGGCTAAGCTGCAAATGCAATTAATTGAACAAGGGAAAACACAGTCTAGTATTTCTATCTTTGAAGATGGAGCTCTTAAAGCGAGTGTGTCTGATATCCTCGACATTATTAAGGAATACAACCTGGTGCTTGCAACAGGACATTTAAGCAAACAAGAAATATTCGCACTTGTTCGAACTGCAGCAGACCGCCAATTGAAAAAAATCGTCATAACTCATCCGAACTTTCCTTCGATCAATTTGTCAAAAGAGGAACAAAAAGAGCTCGTAGAGCTGGGAGCTATAATGGAATATTGCTTTACTACCCCCCATTCCAACAAGACAACATGGGAGAAGGTATATGAGGAGATCCGCTTTGTCGGTCCCGAGAATAGTATTATTTCAACGGATCTTGGACAACCGGATGGTTTATATCCTGATGAAGGGCTGCAAATTTTTATAACGAACTTGCTGAATAATGGCTTTACAAAAGAAGAAGTGAAAAGAATGATTGTAAAAAATACAGCTTTCTTAGTAGAAAGCTGATTAGAGAGGAGATAAACCTATGATTGACTCAAATGTGAATTTATTGGTTGTAAGCGCCCATGCTGCCGACTTTGTATGGAGAAGCGGAGGTACGATTGCCAAATACATCAAGCATGGGGCTAATGTCTCGTTAGTCATATTAAGCTACGGTGTTAGAGGAGAATCCAATGATCTCTGGAATATCGAAGGGCAAACCGTGGAAAATGTTAAAAAAATCCGAAGAGAAGAAATCGGAGAAGCTGCGGGGCATCTTGGCATCACCCAAATGGAAATTTGGGATTATGAAGATTACCACATGCAATTAACTGACGAACGGATGGAGCGAATGGTATGTAAAATTCGTGAAACGGCTCCGCATCACATTGTAACCCATGGCTTTAAAGACGCTTTTAATCCGGATCACGAGGCTGTTGGGAAGTTCGTATTTGACGCAAGCGTTCTTTCTACCTCGAACGGCGTGCGGTACGATGGATATCGGACGGCCAAGCAGGCGCGCCTGTTCGGCTTTGAGCCCCACCAATCCGAAATCAGCGACTTCAAGCCCGACGTGATCATGGATATTACCGAAACGTACGAGCAGAAGGAAGCTGCGATGAACTGCTTTAAAGCTCAGAAGCATCTGATAGAATACTACGGGGCCAAGGCCAAGCTTCGAGGCAATCATGCCCGGAGGGTATCAGGTAACAATCAATACCAGTACGCTGAGGCCTTTAGTCGCTGCTTCCCTTATGTAGGGGGCGAGTTCAACTAATGGAAAGATACGTTGTAAGAAACATTGACCGGCCTGATAAATCGATTATCGAACAGTTTTCCAAGCTTGATGTCTCCACCGTGTACGAGGCTCAAGGAAAAACAGGCCTTGTAAGCCATGAATTGAAGACGGTCAAAGAAGGCAATGCGATTTGCGGTCCAGCGGTTACAGTCACCTGCTTTGCAGGAGATAATCTAATGATTCATGCGGCCATCGAGGTTTGCAAACCGGGCGACGTTCTTGTCATTACGACAATTGGAGAAAGCACGACGGGTATGATTGGTGAGCTCATCATTCATGCACTCATGAAACGCGGGGTTCAAGGTGTCGTTACCGAAGCGGGAATTCGTGATGCTGCGAGAATTAGGGAATGCGGATTTCCTGTCTGGTCAAGAGCTATTCATTCTCAAGGCTCAACGAAATCTCGCGGTGGTTGGGTGAATGCACCAACTGTATGCGGCGGCGCCTCGGTTAACCCTGGGGATCTTGTGATGGCTGATGATGACGGGGTTGTTTTTGTGAAGAGGGAAGACCTCAAGCTTGCTCTGGAGAGCTCGAACCAAAGGATGTCCAAGGAGGAAGATACCAAGGCTAGAATCGAAAGAGGAGAGCTGAGCCTGGACTTTTATAGCTTGAGAGGCACTTTGGAGAAAGAAAATGTAGTGTATTACGAGAACGAGGAAGCAAGAGCTTCGAAGAAATAGGGTCCATCAGCGGCTACAACAACACTCAACCATTGAAAAGCCCAGCCACAAAAGTGATGCGATTGAAAAGTGAAGAAATTAGGAGATACCGAGATATCTCCCTGGATGTGAAACGAGCCTTAGGAGCGATTCTTGAGGCTTTTTTTTATTGCGAAATCAGCCGCTGACGGAGTCGTTAGATTTCGGCTGCGTAACCAGCTAGGTTTTAGACAACCCATAAGAACGGCATTGGTAGAGCTAAGATATTATTTATCATTCGAAGCCATTGGTTACCCCAAAAGCCTGCATCCATACATCCTTTCGGCCGTTTTATCGTAGTAGTATTCTTAAATTCATGCAAATGTGCATCTCTTTTTTTATTCATAGCTGAAACTGACCGAATTGTCTGAGAATTACTGTATTTTCGCAGTTTATTCCTCTCAACGGCAAATTTCTGTAGAAAATAACTGCATGTTTGCAGGATCTTATGCGGGCGGAGTGATGGTCGGAGGAGAGGCAAGCGCTGATTTTTAGGATGAGGTTATATAAAATGTATTTTTGAGAAAAACCAGACTTTGTTAGTGCTCCAGCCATTGACTGGGGTGTTTTGTTGTTAGTTGTCATAAAATCCACTTACGCCCAATATGATATAGCCGACTAATTAAATGGGGTGTGGAAATGGATGCTAATCAAATGCAACTAACGCAGCTTGTGCGGGCTTTTTTGCCTCGAGGTGCGGAGCTACTGACGATAGAAGGATATGGAAGCCCTCAACCAGCCGTTTATGCAGCAGATTTGGATGGAGATGGGGTCAATGAGGTAGCTGCGGCCTATCGCTCTCAAGGAGAGGCCTATCTCCTCGTATTGAAGTACAGGGATAATGCTTGGACCCGAGCTGCAAATGTGAAGGGCACGGGCTATCAGGTCAGCGTCCTGACGGCGGCGCCGGTTACGAACCCCAACATTAATAATCTTATCGTTGGCTGGAGGGTAGGTTCCATTTGGTCGAAGCTCTCTGTATACGAATGGACTGCCAATGGACTGCAGGATATTATTGCTCCCCCTGATGCAAACTTCAGCTACATGCAGGTACAGGATATGCCGAGCGATCAAGGGGAAGATGGCAGGGCTGAATTCGCATTATGGCTCCATGACACAGGAGAGGCGTACATTGTTGAAGTGGTCAGATGGCATGACGGTAAGCTTGTTCCTGCTCCCGATGTGTACTTTTACTATTTTCCGATAGTTGTTCGCTATTATGAGCACTTGGTCCGTCAGTATCCGGATTATGCATTTTACTGGTATTACCTGGCTGACGCACAGATTAAAGCCGGGATGAAGGAGGCAGCTGCCATTTCCATTGAGAAGGGGCTCAACCTAAATCATGAATATCCATCCAAAGAGAAATGGCAGGAGCTTCAGCAGCAGCTGGAATACGTTCGTAACGTTCGTATGGCACAAGACATTTCACTGTTTCCAGCTTCGGTCAAAACCATAGAAGGGGTAAGATGGGGGTTTATAGACAGCAAAGGGACTATGATCATTCAGCCGCAGTACGAATATGCTTCCGATTTTCAAAATAACGGTCTCGCCGTTGTGCAGATGAATGGACAAAATGGCTTGATTAACTCGAACGGCGCTTATGTGGTGAAGCCAGTCTATGACTCCATCAGCCCTTTCTCGGAAGGCAGAGCGGTTGTCATCGACAGCCAAGGCTTCAAGGTAATGGATGAGGCGGGACACATTATTACTAAGAAAGCTTATGATTATATAGCGTCCTATAGTAATGGCAGAGCAATGGCTTCTGTTGCAAATCCCAGCGGGCCTAGCTTGTATGGGTTCCTTGATTTACATGGCAATGAGGTCATTAAACCCCAATTCGAACAAGCTGGAGATTTTAAACAAAATAAGACGGTAGTTAAAGTGAAGGATAACGATTTTGCGCTGATAGGCTTGGACGGTAGAAAGCTTGCATCCTATCCTTATGCCTCTGTAGGTCAGCTTGGTGATGGCCTCCTTCCTTTTCAGCAGCAGCTGCAGGGCAAGTACGGTTACATAGATGAAAAAGGGAGCATTGTTATTCAACCTGCCTATACCTATGCCATGGCTTTCATGGACGGCCGAGCTGTTGTGAATACAGCGGAAGACTTTGGTTCCCGCTATGGTCTAATAGACAAGCAAGCCAACTATATAATAAAGCCGGACTATAATGAGATTCGGACGCTTGGGGAGCAGCGGCTTGCGCTGGGCAAAGCCATTGATGCTCAACAACCCTTCATAGGCTCCACCTTTGCTATTGCGGACATGAATGGGCAAATGCTAACCTCCTTTAAATATCACGATGTGGGTGATTTTAAACAAGGGCTAGCCTCTGTAAATGATCAAAAGCAAACCTATTTCATTGACCGCAACGGTAAAGCGGCTGATGGTTATCCCAAGGTGAATGGGAGCGGCGTTCTTAGCCTGACTCCACCCTTGATACAAGCCAACGTAGATCAGCGGTTATCCTACTTCGACCGCTCGGGGCGCGTCATTTGGCAGCAAAACACCGTGATTCCGCTGACTCCCCCCTTAAAGGTCAAGGAAGAAAAATATAAGCCTAATAAAGATTATTTAATCTATTACCCACAGATCGAAGGTATGGCTAATAAGGCGGCGCAAAAGAAAGTCAATGCCGTGCTTAAGGAAAAGTCTCAAGTCAAAAAAGTGCCTGCACATGAGCAACTGAGCTATTCCTATACGGGAGATTTTAATATTGAATTTTATAAAAAAAATCTGCTTGTATTGGAACTGACCGGTTATAACTTCCCTTTTGGCGCTGCCCACGGTATGCCTAGCAAGCAGTATGTTCATGTGAATTTGGTGAATGGCCAGATTTATGAACTAAAAGATTTATTCAAGCCAGGCAGCAATTATGTCAAAGTGTTGAGTGATATCGTAGGCAAGCAGATTAAAGAGGACCCGCAGTATTCCTATGTCTTTCCAGACACGTATAAGGGTATCAAGCCGAACCAGCCATTTTTCATTTCCGATCATGCATTGCATCTGTATTTCGAGCCGTATGATATTGCGCCGTATGTAGCGGGCTTCCCTACCTTTACGATCCCATTCGCTGAAATTATAAGTATCATTGCGGTAAACGGGGATTTTTGGAAATCATTCCATTAGTGGACTTTAGAGCCCCACTCAGCATAAAGAGCCGGTTACAGCAACGGTTCTTTTTGTTTGTAGGACATTGATGAACTATTTTTAGAGAAGGCAACGTTTTGCGACATGCGAACGAACCCATAAAGGCCCGCATATAATGGGTATATAAGTCAGAAATTTCAGTTATTTTTGGAAGAGTAAAATGACATTGCATCTCACTCAGCAGGGCGGGTGAAGGGAATGAACTTGTTATCTTTTCCTGGTTCACGGCAGGAGCAATTGAATTGGCTAAGTCGAATAAAAGGAAGCTCGTATGTGGATGCTATCGGACATTTCAATGATGAAGAATTACAGAAGCTGTTTCGGCTCGTCTATTTGGAATTTCTCAAGCTGGAGGAGGCGGCGGATGAGCTGATGCTCTGAGGGCTCGCTTACGATGAAAGCATCTCTCAAAACGAGAATCATAATCTCCTATGATGAAATAAGGCCAGCAAAATTCTCAGGAGGCGCAATGTTATGGACCGTACCGAACAAATCATTGGGCAAACGGAGCAGTATGGAGCACGAAACTACAATCCTCTGCCAGTTGTTATTGTTCGAGCCGAGGGTGTCTGGGTAGAGGATGCCGAAGGACGTCATTATCTCGATATGCTGAGCGCCTATTCTGCAGTTAATCAGGGTCATCGGCATAAAAGGATTATTCAGGCACTGCTGGATCAGGCTGATCGAGTAACCTTGACATCGAGAGCCTTTCACCATGACCGGGCAGGGGAATGGTATGAGCTGCTAAGTCGGCTTACGGGCAAAACGACCATACTCCCGATGAATACTGGAGCTGAGGCTGTGGAGACCGCACTCAAGGCGGCCCGACGCTGGGCGTATCGGGTAAAAGGGGTGCCTGATATGGAGGCGGAAATCATCGTCTGCGCTAACAACTTCCATGGACGCACATTAAGCATTACTTCGTTCTCAACCGAACCGGCTTATAAATCCGGATTCGGTCCTTTTACGCCCGGCTTTGTGACAGTCCCATTCGGGGATATAGAGGCGCTGCGGCGAGCCATCACACCCCATACGGCAGCCTTCTTATTCGAACCGATCCAAGGTGAAGCCGGAGTTGTCATCCCGCCTAAAGGATATTTGCGGGCGGCTGCGGCATTATGTCGGAAGCATCGGGTGCTGATGATGGCTGACGAGATCCAGACTGGACTTGGCAGGACCGGTCAACGATTCGCCTGTGATTGGGAGAAGGTTGTACCTGACGTTTACATTCTTGGTAAAGCGCTTGGCGGTGGTGTACTGCCGGTATCTGCCGTAGCGGCTGACCGGGAGGTGCTAGGAGTGTTTGATGCAGGTTCGCATGGGTCTACCTTTGGAGGGAACCCGTTGGCATGCGCCGTTTCTATTGCTGCCTTGCAGGTGCTGGAGGAAGAAAAGCTGGGGCAGCGCGCACGCATATGGGGGAATTACATGCTGAAGCGGCTAAAGCGGATACGATCACCAAGAATTCGGGATATTCGCGGCAAAGGGCTGCTGATCGGAATTGAACTGGATACGGAGGCAAGGCCCTATTGCCATAGACTTATGGAGCTTGGCGTTTTATGTAAGGAAACCCATGCAAACATTATAAGGATCGCACCTCCGCTTACGATCGTGAAAGATGAGATCAATTGGGCTTTGAAGAGAGTAGAATCCGCATTGACGGAAAGGGGATAATGTTATGATGCCATATCGTCCGGAGCCCTTTACAGACTTTGGCAATGAATCGGAGGAAAGTCGTTTTAAGCAAGCATTGGCACAGGTGCGTACGCAGCTCGGCCGGGAATATCCGCTGTTCATTGCAAACAAGACAGTCGATACGAAACGGCGCATCTTATCCGTCAATCCTTCGAACTTCAATCAAGTAGTCGGGTCCGTGTCTCTCGCAGACGCGGTTCTTGCGGAGCAAGCTATACAAACGGCTTACTCCGCTTATGCTACATGGTCGGGAGTCAGTCTGGAAAGCCGAGCGGATTGCCTGTTTAGGGCAGCCGCCGAGCTGCGCCGCCGTAAGCATGAATTTTCGGCGTGGCTGATGGTGGAAGCGGGCAAGGTAAGAGCTGAAGCAGATGGGGAAACAGCGGAAGCTATCGATTTTATGGAGTATTATGGCAGGCAGATGCTGCAGTTGGCTCAGAGGGGTGAGCGTGAGCTGATTGGGATGGATGGGGAGAGAAACCGTCTGGACTACCTGGGACTTGGTGTTGGAATCATTATCGCGCCATGGAACTTCCCCCTTGCGATTCTGGCAGGCATGACGACCGCGGCCCTTGTGGCCGGAAATACCGTTGTCGTGAAGCCCTCGAGCCTCACGCCTGTTATTGCGATTAAGTTCGTGGAGCTGCTTCGAAATGCAGGTATTCCGGCTGAAGCCGTCCAACTGCTGCCCGGAAGCGGCAAGGAAATAGGGCAGTATCTTACGGCCCATCCCTTGACCCGGTTCATCTCCTTTACCGGCTCCAAGGATGTCGGCCTGCATTTGCATGAGCTGTCCTCTCGTCAAGTCCCAGGTCAACGTTGGTTGAAAAGATTCGTTGGTGAGCTGGGCGGCAAAGATGCAATTATTGTTGATCGCGATGCTGACCTGGAGCAGGCTGCTCAAGGCATAGTTGCGTCAGCCTTCGGTTATTCCGGCCAGAAATGCTCCGCATGCTCACGTGCCATTGTACATCGCGACGCGTACGATGCTGTACTGAAGCGCTGCTCGGAGCTAGCTGAGCAACTGATGGTAGAAGACGTGCAAGACCCCTCCTGTGATATGGGGCCTGTTATTAACCAGAGTGCTTATGAATCCATTCTCGGTTATATCCATATCGCAAAATCAGAGGGACGCATTACCGCCGGTGGAAGTGCTGCCAGAGGGGATGGATGGTTCATCCGCCCAACCGTTGTAGCCGATGCCGATCCGGGCTCTCGGATTATGCAGGAGGAAATATTCGGTCCCGTGCTTGCTTTTACGAAGGCTGATGATTTTGAGGATGCACTGCGTATTGCCAATTTTTCGGACTATGGTCTTACAGGCTCTGTTTACACCCGCAACCGGAAGAACATCGAACGTGCCCGGGATTCTTTTGCCGTAGGAAATCTGTATATCAACCGTAAATGTACGGGAGCGATCGTGGGAGTCCATCCATTCGGAGGGTTTAATCTGTCAGGGACAGATTCCAAGGCCGGTGGGCCGGATTACCTGCAGTTATTCACTCAGCCTAAGCTGACCTCAGAACGGCTGTAATCGTTAGTATACGGAGCCAGACTCAAGTGAAATTTCTGATAGATGCGTGTAAAGTGAGCTTTTCTACGAAAAACTCGCGGGAGGTGCCATACATGAAAGACCGGCTGCTGCGAAAAAGCGTGCTTACAGTTGCAGACTTCCCTCCGGTTCGATGGCTATTTTTAAAGTATGGGATGAGGCTGGGTGTAGATCGTTTTGTGGCTGCTGAGACGTTGCCGGAAACTTTAGACAAGGTTAGAGGGCTGAACGAGGCTGGAATGCATGTAACTCTTGACTACTTAGGCGAGAATGTACTGGATTCAGGTCAGGCGGAGGAGACTGCAGCCATTATTAGTGGTCTATTTCCTGCCATACAGCGGCTTGGGCTTAAGGCTAACGTTTCCGTTAAACTAACTCAGCTGGGGTTGCGAATGGATCGAGACAGCTGTCTTAAGCATATGGAGCGCATTGTGAGTGAGGCCGCTGCAAGCCGCAGCTTCGTACGTATCGATATGGAAGATTCTACGGTTACGCAAGAAACGATAGATGTGTTCAGGCTGCTTCTGCGGCGTTTTGGTCCAGAGAGGATCGGACTGGTTTTACAATCCTACTTGTATAGAAGCGAAGCGGATGCTGTTCAACTCGGAGCTGGAGGCACAAACCTGCGAATTGTCAAAGGAGCCTATCGAGAGTCTTCCGATGTGGCGTATCCCGACAAGCGTGATGTAGATGCTGCCTATATTCGTATCGTTCAGGCTCATTTAATTCATGGCGGTTATGCAGCTGTAGCGACGCATGATCCTGAAATTATTGATGCGATTATCCGGTTTTCCAAGGATACAGGCATTTCCCGTGATCGTTACGAGTTTCAAATGCTCTATGGAATTGCGGGCGATCTACAGCGGGATTTAGTGCGAGCCGGATATTTGGTTCGAATTTATACACCGTTCGGTCGTCTTTGGTATCCTTATTTTACAAGGCGTATGGCCGAGCGGCCGGCTAATCTATGGTTTGTTGCTAAACATATGCTGCGCTCTTGACCAGTTATTTGTTCTTCATCTTAGCAGTCCTGTTCCAATGTTCCCAGGCAAAAGCGGCTGGCCTTAAAGGAGAGATATTCGATGAAAAAGCAACCGGGCAGACCAATCTCCATAATTGGCGTTCCTTTGGATTTGGGAGCAGGCAGGAGTGGCGCGGGAATAGGTCCAAATGCTATCCGATATGCTGGGGTCGTAGAGAGGCTCGAACAGCTTGGCTGCTTTGTCATGGACGAAGGGGACTTAACAGTAAAAGGCTCCAACGTAACATCGACTAAGCAGCCGAACACCAAGCTCAAGCATTTGGACGAAATTGTAAAGGTAAATGAGGAGTTGAGCACAAAAATAGGGGAGGCTATGGCTGCTGGGCATTTCCCTCTCATCTTGGGTGGAGATCACAGTATTGCGATAGGTACTCTGGCGGGGGTGAGGAAAAGCGGCGGTCAATACGGGCTTATTTGGTTCGATGCTCATACAGATGTCAATACGGGAGAAACGACGCCTACCGGGAATATTCATGGAATGTCCTTGGCCGTGGCTCTTGGCTATGGAGATCCCCGATTGACGAGTATAGGAGGAGGAACAGCCTTTATTAAGCCGGAGCATACGGTAATTGTTGGGGCTCGATCGATTGACCCAGGCGAGCGCAAGTTCCTAAAGAAGCTGGGCGTTCGAGTGTTTACGATACGAGATGTCGAGAGATTGGGGATTGCCAAAGTGATGGAGCGTGCGCTTAAGATTGCAGCAAGGGGCACGGATGGCATTCATCTCAGCCTGGACCTTGATGGACTTGACCCGCATGATGCGCCTGGTGTCGGTACCCCGGTTCCGGGCGGTCTAAGCTTGCGGGAGAGCCTCCTGGCAATGGAGCTGATTTCCGAAGCAGGAGTGGCTGTCAGCGCAGAATTTGTAGAGGTTAATCCGACGCTTGATCTTAGAAATAAGACAGCAAGGGCGGCCGTGGATCTGATCGGCGCGTTGTTTGGTGAAAGGATTATTTAATGAGAACAAACGTTCTATTTATTTGAAAAGTATGATACTATTAAAGCAGCCTGGATTTATAGGAGATGGTCCGTATCCATATGACTAGAGTTCGTGAAACTATAGATAAGTTCAATTCTGATTGGCTCAGCTTTTTAAAAGATATACAAGTTGATGCATGGAACGAGCCCATATCGATTGGAAAAGCTTCAATTGCAGAAATCATCGGGCATTTAATAAATTGGGATCAATATCTGCTAACGAATGTGGTGCCTACTGTAAAAGAAGACGGTAAGATTATGTTTCCTGAGTTTGACTCTTTTAATAGAAAAGGGTACGCGTATGCGAGACAAATATCGAGGAATCAACTTATAGCTGATTTCGCCAGTACTCGTAAGCAATTGGTAGCAGTATTGTTGGAATTGCCGGCAGAAGTAATAAATAGACCGACAACTGCTAATGGAGCTTCTCATTGCCCGCACACTGGTGAGCCTTATTCCTTGCTTTACATTATCCAAGAGTTTACTGAGCATGATGAGCATCACAGGAAACAAATACATAACTATATTCATAGATATTGATAGAGAAATTATGTTTTTTAACATTTTTAACAATAAAAGGATTAAGTATCTCGTATAATAATCTATAAACTCATTTGCAAAAAATAAGTTAATAGATACATAGAATCGAGGTACTCACCCGTATGAAAAAGTTTGTTTCAGGTTTAATTATAGGAGGCATTGTATCTCTGAGTACAATGGCCTACGCTACCAACTCATTGGAAGTTTTATCGTTTCCGGTGAATTTCTTGATTAACGGGCAAACCAAAGAGTTGAACAATGGCTACACCGTCTTTAATTACAACGGAAACGCTTATGTTCCTATAAGATTTGTAGCCGAAAATATGGCAGCAGAGGTTATCTACGATGAAGCATATAATAGAATAAGAATACAGCAATCTACGGCCAAATTTGATGAGTTTACTTTTGCTCCGACTCCCCTCGTTACGTATGAAAAAAAGTCGAAGTTTGGTACGATCTGGAATCAAGAAATCCCCCTAATACAGGGAAGTGGTTGTTGGATGACTTGTGCCGATTTCGCCCGACCCGCTGACTTAATTAAAGTTACAGATTATTCTCCTGTTCCTGTATCGTAAAACTCAAGCGTAGTTATCCGATATCCGAAAGGGATGGAACCAAGCTCAATAAAGGTCTCGAAATTAGTAGATAACAAATATGAAGAATTGCCGTTAGATACTGGCCGCCTTACCTTTACAGATGTGCCAGGCGTATATACTTTGGTTATTAGATCCACGTGGGATCAACTAGAGAGAAGCGCCTCCTATGTTTTTGCAGTGGAAATTAAATAGATTCTCCAATCCTATAAAAACGCCCGGCTACATATTAGCAGCCGGGCGTTAGTGGCATATTTAATTAGATAAATGAACGAGAAACAATAACCAAAAGAATGAAAAGTACGAGAATTACACCCGTGCTTGTGAAAAAACCTGCGCAACTACAGCTACCGCCTATACCACCTACACCGCCTAATCCAAATCCCATGTTAACATCCTCCCTTCGATTTTCTTCTGCATTGTATGAACTGAGGCTGTTCGCGGATTGGGCATATTTAAAAAATGTGCGAATATAAGTTAGTGGTTTCAGACTTCTGTACCTCCTTAACTTTAAAGCATCGCTTTAGCTGCGTAATAAACAGACGGGCGGATACATATTTTTACATTAGATTAATTTATCATGTGATCACGTCGGTTGTTTCATCACCGTGCATCATGCCAAGGAGAAGGAGGGGAAGGATGTCTTCTCAGAGTGAATGGGTACTTGCAGTCGGTTGTGGTCCAATCTTGCTCTCGCTTGTTAAAGTATGGTATGAATCGGATTTATCCAGGCTCAAAGTATTCGTAACAAACACGCAGCTCACAGATATGGAGGGGCTTACGGAGTTATTGCAGCATGCTCAACCGAATGATGCGGGGGCTACTCTGGATATCTTTGCCACAGCGGGAGGCGAGGTGGTGAATTGGGAGGCTGTTGTTCAGCCTTTCTCATTTATTTTGTATGTTTCCGAGCCCAGCGACTTAGAGGAGCTTCGGAGTCTTCAGGCCGCTTGCAGGGCGGAAGTAAAGCCGCTGCTCAGCGGGATGAGCTTAAGAGGAATGGGCATAGTAGGGCCGCTATATCGTCCGAACGAAGACAATTGTTGGGAGTCGGCATGGCGGCGTCTGCATTCGTCTGTCTTTCCCGCTGAAGGGGATACTCAAGCTTTCTCTGCCACAGCCACAGCCATGTTATCGAACCTTATCGTGCATGAATGGCATAATGTGATTTCGGCAGAGGAGGAAGCGCATTGTTTGGATCAATGTTATATTCTGGATCCACTCACATTGGAGGGGGGCTGGCATCCGATCCTGCCTCATCCATTCGTATCTGGATATGAACCGGTCCGCGTGGTGACGGATGTGGAGCTTAACCTTAACCTCGGAGCCGACCAAGAGCCTGCCGGAACCGAGGAATGGTTTGCTTGCTTCAGCAAGCTGACCTCAACGGTGACGGGCATATTCCATGTGTGGGAAGAGGGCGGATTGAATCAGCTCCCATTGGCACAGTGCCTCGTACAGCCGGCTGACCCTCTATCCGAAGGGCCGGCGCAGCTGCTGCCGGCTATCGTTAGCAGCAGTCTGACGCATGAGGAGGCGCGGCGTGAGTCGGGGCTTGCGGGACTGGAATCCTATATGACCCGAATGACCCCGATGCTGGTGGATGGAATACCGTCGTATCAGCAGGAACGGGAAAAGATGTATATCGGTGCGGGATGCACCTTCGCTGAAGCGGTTGGGCGAGGGCTGACAGCTCGTTTAACCGATGAGCTGGGCAAACGGACTCTTGAGCATGAGCTAGTAGTGACGCGTGCGGAATATACCCGAATCGAAGATGTGCATTGTCGGTACTTTTTACAAGCTTTAAGCACCCTGGAGGGCGAACCCCTATTGGCAGTCGGAGAGCCTCTATTCGGATTTCCGGTAGTGTGGGTGTATTCGGGTGGCAGTTGGTATGGCAGCGTAGGCCTTGGCATCACTTCGGCACTTCGCGAATCGCTGCAGAAGGCTTTGAGAAAAATCGGCCAATTCCAGGTTTCCACTGTGATATGGAACGATCACAAGCTGCAAAGTGACATCATTCCCTCCGCTAATCCAATAGGGCATACGTCATCGATACTGTCCGCCATTGAGTCGTTGAAGCAGCAGCATAAACGCTTGGAGGTCATCGATATGCGATGCGAGTCCTTCCTGAATGAAGGGCCATTCAGTGTTTTAGGCGTGCAGCTCAGAGAGGAAGAAGCCTTATGAATAATACCATCGTTATAGTTGGAGATGGCATGCTTACGGATACGGTGTGCAAGCATTTGTCGGGTTTCCCCATAGTGCGCAGACCGGATTTCAGCGAAGACCTGCCTGCCGCTGCGCTGGTATTGGTGCTGGGAGGGGATTCCTCCCTCCATCTTCAAGCGGAGGAGCTGCTGCAGCCGCTCGGCATCCCTTGGCTGTGCGCCTACGTGTCCTTCGGAGAAGGGGTGGTAGGGCCGCTTGTTCGCCCAGGGACTGCGGGATGCTCCTTATGCGCTGAAACCAGACGCTCAATGGCAGGACGGGATCGTGAAGAAATGGACGATCTGCTCCTAAGTCTGGTTTCCCCCGATCATTCTCCGCTTCCAGCTGCAGAGTTACCCGCAGCTGGATTGCTGCATATGGCACACATGGTTTCAGCAGAAACGGTCAAGGTGCTTCGAGGTGGCAAAGCGCATTCAGAAGGCAGGATCTATTTGGTTAATCTTAGCAATTTAAGTACTACAATTCACGATATTTTACCGGACCCAATTTGTCCGGTTTGCGGCCGATTGCCGGATGATTCGAAGGAAGAGGCGGTAATATCGCTAAAACCAAGCATGAAGCTCGACCCGAACCATTACCGCTGCCGTTCGATGAGTGATTTGCGGAAGGTTTTGGTTAAGGATTATTGGGATAGCCGGACGGGAGTGTTCAACGGCAAGCAGCTAGACTTCGCGTCGGCTTTTGCAGGGGCGGTTGTGAATCTGCCGTTGATGATGTCCAATGAAGTGACGGGAGGCCGTTCACATTCGTATGCTGACAGTGAGCTGGCTGCCATCCTCGAGGGATTGGAGCGATATTGTGGTATAACTCCCCGGGGCAAACGAACGGCCGTGTACGACAGCTTTACACGCCTGAAGGATGCGGCAATGGATCCATCGAAGGTCGGGTTCCATGCGCAGGAGCAGCTGGAACAGCCTGACTTCCCCTTCCTGCCATTTGATCCTGATGCTGAAATAGCGTGGGTCTGGGGATATTCGTTTATGCAGGAACGTCCGATTCTAGTTCCCGAGCTGCTGGCCTATTATAGCATGGCTTACGGAGGGGGCTTTGTATATGAGACTTCCAACGGTTGTGCGATAGGGGGAAGCCTGGAGGAGGCGATCCTGTACGGCATTTTGGAGGTGGTAGAGAGGGATTCGTTCTTGATGACCTGGTACGCCAGACTGCCTGTTCCGCGACTTGATTATCGCTCATCGGGGGATCGGGAGCTGCTGGTCATGATAGACCGTTTAAAAGCTGTAACCGGGTACGAAGTCATGCTGTACAATACAACGATGGAAAACGGAATTCCAAGCATATGGGCAGTAGCGAAGGGCGGAGCGGAGCAGGGAGTGAATCTTGTCTGTGCCGCGGGAGCCCATGTAGACCCGATCCGGGCGGCCAAGAGCGCCATACATGAGCTGGCAGGCATGATTACGATGGCGGAGGTACGTTGGAGAGAGCGGAGTGATGAAGCTGAAGCTATGTTTCATGATTCTTTCCTGGTGCAGCAAATGGAGGATCACGGGCTGCTGTACAACTTGCCTCAAGCGGAGGAGAGGCTCCGATTTCTGCTGGACGAACAACGTCCTCTCCGGACCTTCGACGAGGAGTTTGCTTCCATTCCTGCGCATGAGGATTTAACGGATGATCTGAACCAGGTTCTTCAGATATTTAGCAGCCTGCAGTTGGATGTCATTGTAATCAACCAGTCATCGGGTGAAACGCTCCGCAACGGACTGCACTGCGTAAAAGTGCTGATTCCGGGAATGCTGCCGATGACGTTCGGACATAACCTTGCCCGGCTGACGGGTCTTGACAGGGTACTGGAGATACCGATGAAATTAGGTTATGTAAATCACAAGCTGGCGCCTGAGGAGCTTAATCCGTATCCGCATCCTTTTCCGTAGTCTTAGGCACGGGGCAGAGGTAGGAAGCGGTATTTGATATCGAAGACGAGTCTTGCCATAAATGATGTCTTTTTGTAGCGTGATCCTGTTGCAAGGATCACGCTGCAAAGAGGCATTTTTTTCTTTGCCCTGATGAGATTATTTTCTGAGAAGGCCGCTCAAGTGCACGGCAAAACCCAAGCCACGCTTGATGTTCTGCCTTTTTGTGCGATATATGAATCCACTGTGAAATATGAATCAAGGAGCTTTTTGTGCGAAAAGTGCATCATGCGAAGCTGTATCGGTTCTTTTCAAGAGTGAAAATCCTTCTCTATAATAAGGGGCAGAAAGCGGTTACGAATCATCTTGAATCGCAGCAATAGTCATCCGGGAGGGATTCATATTTATCAGTCCAATGTACAGCAGGCGGTCGGCGTTCAGAGAAATAAGACGCATCCAATCCTGCGTAATATGAAAAGAAGCAAGTACTTGTATATGATTTTTTTTCTACCCTTTTGTTACTATGTATTGTTTCATTATTGGCCCATGTACGGTATCATCATCGCTTTCAAGGATTACAACATCGTCAAAGGAATTGCCGCCAGTCCCTGGGTTGGTTTCGTCCATTTCCAGAAGTTTTTGATTGATCCTTACTTTTGGAAGCTGATTCGCAATACGCTGTTGATCAATGTGTTTGAAATTTTCTGGGCATTCCCGGCTCCGATTATTTTGGCTTTATTATTAAATGAATTGAAGAGTCAGAAACTGAAAAAATTTGCACAAAGCGTAAGCTACCTGCCCCATTTTATTTCTACGGTTGTAGTGTGCGGTATGATTGTTAACTTTCTGACTACGGATGGACTTATTAATCAGTTTATTGTGTGGTTAGGCGGTACGCCTGTCCATTTTCTGATGAAGCCGGAATGGTTCCGGACGATTTTTATCTCCTCCGGTATTTGGCAAAGCGTAGGCTGGGGCTCCATCATCTACTTGGCTGCACTAACCTCCGTGGATGAAGAGCTGTACGACGCTGCTAAAATAGACGGAGCGAACCGTTGGAAGCAGCTGCTGCATATCACTTTGCCGGGAATCGCGCCGACCATATCGATCATGCTGATTCTAAATATCGGGAAGCTGATGTCCATCGGCTATGAGAAAATTATTTTGCTGTATAACGGATCGACTTATGAAACGGCAGATGTCATTTCCACTTACGTATATCGGAGAGGCTTGCTGGGAAGTGACTTCAGCTATGCTACAGCCGTAGAGCTGTTCCAGGCCGTTGTAGGGTTAGTTTTATTAGTATCTGCCAATCGGCTCTCCAAAAAAATCAGTGAAACCGGATTGTGGTAGATCATCAGGAGGTTGCTATGAACAAACAGATTTCCATGGGCTCAAAGGTTTTTGACAGCTTTAATGTATTCATTCTTATACTGTTGATGTTTATCACGCTGTATCCCATTTATTACATTTTTATCGTATCCATAAGCGATGGTAATCTGGTTACTAGAGGTTTAATCACGTGGATTCCGCTGGATATTACTTTCGATGCCTACAAGATCGTATTCAAAAATCCGGATATATGGCAGGCTTACGGAAACACATTGCTGTACACAACGGTGGGCACTACAATTAATGTCTTCATGACAGCGCTTTGCGCTTACCCGCTTTCCAGAAAAGATTTTTATGGCCGCAATCTATTTATTTTCATGGTCGCGATAACGATGTTTATAAGCGGAGGCCTGATTCCATTGTATCTGGTAGTGCAGCAGCTTGGGCTTATCGATACGATGTGGGCGCTTGTGCTTCCTCCGGCTATTAGCACCTTCAATATGATCATTATGAAAACGTACTTCGAAGGTATTCCGATGGCACTTCAGGAATCGGCTTACTTGGACGGAGCGAATGAGATTCAGGTGCTGATCAAAATCATTCTTCCGTTATCGCTGCCAGTTATGGCTACCATGGTGCTATTCTACGCGGTTCATCATTGGAACAGCTTCTTCCCGGCGCTGATTTACTTGAATGACAGTGATAAATTTCCGGTTCAGGTGCTGCTTCGCAATATCGTTATAGCAGGGGAGTTCGCCGACCAGACCGCCGATATAGGAAGTGCTTCATCCAACTTCAGGGTCGTTGCGACCAACTACAAGTTTGCTGTCATCATCATTACCATCTTACCGATTTTGATCGTCTACCCTTATTTGCAAAAGTATTTTGTAAAAGGCGCGATGATTGGGGCACTCAAGGGTTAAGCTCATAGCTCAAAGCTCATAGGGTGCTTCTAAAAATTAGACAAACTTAAAGGGAGGGTTTTACATGACAAGAACATGGGTAAAAGGATTGTCGTTATCGCTTTGCACCGTTATGGTAGCATCCGGCTTAGCTGCTTGCTCCAGCGGAGGGAAGGAAGCTTCATCGCCATCGGCAGGGAATGGGAATACATCGTCGAAGGCTGCAGGTGCTGGCAAAATTTCCGAGAAGGAACGGGAAGTGAAGGTAACATTTCCGGAGCATCCGAACCAGCCGGTTAAAAACTACGCACTCGTGCAGCAGGAAATTTTTAACCAAACCAATATTAAATTGAAGTTCGAAAATGTCCCGAACAGCAACTATAACGACAAGAAGAAAACATTACTGGCTACAAATAACTTGCCTGATATTATTCAAATTGAGATGTCGGATGTTAACAATTTTGGCTCAACAGGTGTTTTTGTTCCGCTGCTCCAGTACATGAATAAAGGTTTGATGCCCAACTTCAAGAAGTTCTGGGATCAGTATCCGGATATGGTCAAGCTGACCGCTGACGGTGAACTGTACGGTTTCCCTGCAATTGGCCGTAATGAACTGAAGAACGGCTTTGGTCCGGTTATCCGCACCGATTTGTTAAAGAAGCATAACCTGCCGGTACCCAAATCATTCGATGAGCTGCTGACTGTTCTTGCAGAGCTGAAGAAGTTATATCCGGATTCAACGCCGTTCTCCGTCCGCAAAGGAAGCGGGCCCATCCACCAGCTGTTTAAAACGATGGCTTATCCACTAGGATCAGGCGTTGGCAGCGGTAACGGCATTTATTTTGACAAGGATGTCAATGGAGGCCAGTACCTGTACGGTCCGGCTACGCCGCAGTTCAAAGAGGTGCTTGCCTTTTTCAATAAAGCATTTTCGATGGGTGTCCTCGACAAGGATTACGCAGTGGCAACTCAACAGCAGTGGACAGAGAAGCTGACCAGCGGCAAGTCGTTCTTCTTTATGGATAACAGCGGGTTCGCTCTGGATTATACGAAGCAGCTGCAGAAAGCGGTTCCGGATGGGAAATTCCAGATCATTCCGATTCCGACTAACAAATCCGGTAAAGCTAGAGCTGAGTTTTATGCAACAACACTTACGTCGGATAGAATGTTTGCGATCAGCTCCAAAGCGAAGGATCCTGAAACGCTCATTAAGCTGATTGATTGGATGTACACGGAAAAAGCGTCGAACCTGATGAGCTACGGAATCGAAGGCGTCCACCACACCTTGGATGATAAAGGCCAGCCGAAGCTTAAAGCGGAATATGTGGCGAAATTTAAAGAAGGTCAGCCGACTCCGTTCTATGCCATGTACTCCGAGCTTGGTTCGGGTAAGCTGAGCTTTACTCCATGGTTTGCCAATATGGACCCGCAGGTGCAGGTTGAGAAGCTGACAGGCAGCTGGAGCGATGTGCATGAGGAATATTGGAAAACTATTGCAGACGACAAAGCTTACCATGATCCGTACCTGGATCCTCCGCTTACCAAAGAAGAAGCTGCTCGCGTAAAAGAAATTTTAGCGCCTCTCACCACAATGCTGGAGCAGGAATACGATAAATTTATTATGGGTGTTAAAAAGATTGACGAATATGATGCCGTGATGAAAAAGGCTCGTGATACAGGCGGCGCAGAGCTGGAAAAAATCTATAACGGTGCTTTGGCCAGATTGTCCCAAAAGAAATAAGCAGTTAGGTTGAGCAGCAGCAAAGCAGGGCCGTTTCACCGCGAATGTCCAAGCATTCAAAGACATCTGCGGTGAAGCGGCATCTATTTGCGGTATGCTCCAGCAGCAGCCGATACTTATAAATAACGGAGGTTTCCTAATCACATGCAGAACGAACCCATTGCCAAAGGTGTTTGGCCTACGATGGTGACTCCCTTCACCAATTCCAATCAAGTGGATTACTTTGCACTAGAGCAGCTGGTTGAATGGTATATCAATCAAGGGGTTGCCGGGCTTTTTGCGGTATGTCAATCCAGCGAAATGTTCTTCTTGACGCTTGATGAACGCACTTCGATAGCTAAGTTCGTAGTCGAGAAGGCAAGAGGCCGCGTCCAAGTGATCGCATCCGGTCACATCTCGGAATCTATGGAGGATCAAGTGACAGAGCTGCAAGCTATAGCTGCTTCCGGTGTTCAGGCAATAGTACTGGTAAGTAACCGGTTAGCGAAGCAGGATGAATCTGATGAGGTATGGAAGCGTAATGCTGAAACGCTGTTGAGCGCTATCCCGGATATTGCTTTCGGCATTTATGAATGCCCATTTCCATATAAAAGGCTTATTTCACCGGAATTGTTGGCATGGTGCGAGTCAACCGGCCGGTTTACCTTCCTGAAGGATACATGCTGTCACACCGGGCATATTCAAGAGAAGCTGAATGCGGTGCGCGGCGGCGGTTTGAATATATATAATGCCAACACAGCCACCTTGCTGGAAACTTTGAAAATCGGAGTCCAAGGCTATAGCGGGATCATGGCCAACTTTCATCCGGATTTGTACGTATGGCTTACCCGTCACTTTGAGGATCAGCCGGAGCGGGCGGAGAGGCTGCAGCATTTTCTAGGCATGTCCTCCGTCATTGAAAGCCAGTATTACCCCGTGAATGCGAAATATTATTTGAGCCTCGAAGGGCTTCCTATTGGACTTCATACGAGAACTAAAGATCACAACCTGTTGACTTATTCGAATCGGCGTGAGGTAGAGCAATTGTTTGCATTAACTGCTGAGTATAGAGAGCGAGGAGTCTGTCCGACGATTTGATCTTCGTGAATATTTATTCATACGGTTATGGAGGGATAAGGGAATGGTACGGAAAGTTTACGGCCGCCCTGGTCGTCACCTTCGGTGACTGCTCGGGTATGCAGCCTACCTTTGAAATGAAGTTGTTACCGCAAGGTAAATTAAAGACAACTTCAATTTCTGGGGTCCCCGCAAAGTAATCGGAGTATGCTTCAGAGCATCTTCTTCACTTTGTGGGGTGGGAGAGCGGTGGAGTGCCATCCCTTTCTCGTAATAACCACAGTAATGAATAAATATTCACGGGTTTGCTTTCGTTGGACAGACTCCCATATGAACTTAAAAGGAGAGTTGAGCTATGAAACTAAGAGAGCAAGTCAAACAATTCCTATTTGAAGAGGAGCGGCCTTTTAACAATTGTCACGCGTCTACAGTTATTGCATGGCCAAATGGAGATTTGTTGGTCTCCTATTTCGCCGGTACGAAGGAAGGCAACCCGGACGTTGCCATCTGGTGCTCCAAGAGAACGGACGGAGTATGGTCCAAGCCGTACTTGGTAGCAGATGAAGAGGGGCTTGTTCATTGGAACCCGGTATTGTTCCGCAAGGATGACGGGCAAATCGTGCTTCATTATAAAGTAGGGCGTCCCATTCCGGAATGGTACACACGTGTTACAGTATCCAATGATGACGGTGCGACCTGGAGCGAGCCGGTCGATTTGGTGCCTGGAGATGTAGGAGGAAGAGGTCCGGTCAAAAATAAGCTCATTGTGCTGCAGGACGGCACATGGCTGGCGCCTGCATCCATTGAAGGGGAAGTGTGGGACTGCTTTGCTGATATTTCCTATGATCAAGGATTGACGTGGACGCGTAGCGAGCTGGTACCAACCAATCATGGGACTGAGCTGCAATCGGGGAGCGGTGCTGCGATGCAGCAGGTACACGGCAAAGGCCTCATTCAACCGACCCTCTGGGAATCGAAGCCCGGTCAAGTACATATGCTCATGCGGAGCACAGGCGGATTTATTTATCGCAGCGATTCGTCGGATTCAGGCAAGACTTGGTCTCCTGCTTACAGAACTTACCTGCCTAACAATAACAGCGGGATTGACTTGGCCAAAATGGACGACGGAACGCTGGTGTTGGCTTATAATCCGGTAGGGATGTACAGGGGCCCCCGTATGCCGCTCCTGCTGAGCATTTCTAAAGATAATGGGGAGTTTTGGGAAGAATTGTTGGTTATGGAGGCGGAGTATCGATCCTATACCATCCCAATTGAACCGGGAGAGTACTCCTATCCGGCTGTCATTGCTGAGGGAAAGCATATCTATGTGACCTACACCTGGAAGCGGGAGCGTATTGTTTGCTGGAGTCTGGAAGTAGAGACAGCTGAATAGCAGCGCTTATTGAGAACAGCGGCAGCCTGAGGTTATTCCTTGACCGCTGTTCTTGGATTCTGTCCGAC
This sequence comes from Paenibacillus radicis (ex Xue et al. 2023), assembly GCF_024722015.1. GTDB lineage: Bacteria > Bacillota > Bacilli > Paenibacillales > NBRC-103111 > Paenibacillus_S. Next base: position 98,614 of record NZ_JANQBD010000030.1, read on the forward strand.
GATTTGATCTTCGTGAATATTTATTCATGAGGCTATGTAGAGATAAGGCAATGGCATGGAAGTTTACGAAGGAGGTTCTAAGGATGGAGCTCTTATCCCAACTGAAAAAGCAGTTTGAGCAGCCCTCTGCAGAATATAGATCTGTGCCTTTCTGGGCATGGAATGATGAATTGAAGCAAGAAGAGCTGATTCGTCAGATTGAAGATATGAAGGAACAGGGGATCGGCGGTTTCTTTATGCATTCCCGGGATGGGCTGGAAACTCCTTACTTGGGCAAGGAGTGGATGGACTCTGTTCATCAGTCGGTTGCAAAAGCAGAAGAGCTTGGTATGAAGGCATGGCTGTATGATGAAGACCGTTGGCCTTCGGGCTCAGCAGGAGGCGGAGTTCCCGCTCAAGGCGATGAATTTCGCTCCAAGGGATTAACCCTAGAGGTTGTGAGTGGAGAAGACAGCACATATGAGGATGACGGCCGAGTGGTCGCTATATTTAAAGCATCCATCCAGGGTATGGACCTTATAGGCTGTGAAAAGCTGCCATTGATACCATGGGTACCCTCATTTACAACGTCACCTGCATCAGCTTCTACATTAACCAATGATTCAGATATGCCCGCCTCAGCTTCTGGGACTATAACTACAGCTAGGGCCGCACAGAATCTGGAGTTTTCCGAAGGAGAAGTGCTTCTTGTCTTTCGAGTAGAGGTATCCGCCCCAAGTGAATGGTTTAACGATGAAGCTCCGCCCGATAGTATGAATTCGGATACAGTGCGCAGGTTTATTGACTCGACCTATGAGGTTTACAAAGCGGAAGTGGGGGACCAATTCGGACGTACTATCACCGGTATTTTTACAGATGAACCGGGTGTACATGATCGACATTGTCAGTACACCGCTGGTCGCGGCTGGGTGCCGTGGACGTATTCGTTCACTCAATACTTCAAGGAACTGCGAGGGTACGATATTTTGGACGTCCTTCCCTACCTTTATTTTAACGGAGAACGATCTCCAATGGCCCGACATGATTATTGGCGAACGGTATCCGATAAATTTTGTGAATCCTACACGAAGCAACTGGGAGACTGGTGTGAGACCAATGGACTCGCTTTTACCGGACACTATTTGTGGGAGAGCGCTCTAGGAGTAGCTACAAGAGTTTGCGGTGCAATCATGCCCCACTATCGTTATCAGCATGTGCCAGGAATAGATATGCTCTGCGAGCAAACGGATGAGCATATGACTATTAAGCAATGCACTAGCGTGGCGAACCAATATGGACGTAAATTTGTCATTTCGGAGACCTATGGGTGTACGGGATGGGAGTTTACCTTTGAAGGTCAAAAATGGATGGGCGATTGGCAGTATGTACTTGGTGTCAATTTAAGGTCCCAGCATCTTGCCCTATATTCAATGAAGGGCTGCCGCAAAAGAGATTATCCTCCGGTATTTAACTACCAGACCTCCTGGTGGAAGTATAACCGGATTATCGAAGATTATTTCGCTAGAATCGGTGCAGTAATTACGGAAGGCAACCCGGTTAGAGATATTCTCGTCCTGCATCCGGTGTCAACGGCATGGTCGATGCTTGGCACGAATCCATATGGAAGTCCACGGAGAGGCTTGGACAGGGATATACCCGGTATTGACCGTTACGGCTATGAATTTAACGAATTGCTGCGTGTTTTACTTGGCGCACATTATGATTTCGACCTCGGCGATGAGACGATTATGGCTGAAGTGGGGGAGGTCCGCGAACAGGAGAAGAAGCTGTACGTCAACTTAGCGGGCTATAAGACTCTTATTATTCCCCCGATCCGTACCATGCTCCACAGCACATTCGAGCTGCTCATGGATTTCCTTAACGCAGGCGGGCAAGCTATCGCAATGACGCCAGCCCCGACTATGATCGAGGGGAGATTATCGGAGGATCCAAGACGGCTCTACAATCATGCGGGAGTAACCATGGTTAGCAGGCCCGAAGAGCTCATTGCCAAACTGGAGCAATTACAGCCAAGAGCAGTCAGCATTCGGAACCGCTACGGGGCTGAGACCCCCGAATTGCTGTATTTGCTGAAAGAAACCGGTGATGGACACACCTTATTTATTGTGAACAACGACCGGCAGCAAGCATTCGATGTTTGTATAGATACTCAAGCTAATGGTAGAGTTGAAGAATGGGATGCATTGACCGGAAACATCAAGCAGGTACAATCATGGATGGAGGACGGACGTTTACGGTTCTACTCGCGCTTTGGTCCGACGGACTCAAAATTGTATGTCATTTACAGGGAAGAGACGTCTTCCCCTGTTAACCAAGCCAAGCTGGCTCCGCCGGCATTACTTTCCGATGCAGACTTGTATGCGGCAATCGGACCTGTATTTCAATTTAGCCGGACGATGCCCAATGTGCTGACTTTGGACACATGCTCATACCGGATGAGGGATGCCGGGTGGTCGGAATCCAAGGAAATATGGGTGGCACAGCGCGAAATCCGGGATGCGCTTGGTATGAGACAGGTGTATTATAATGGGATCACACAGCGTTATAAATGGATACGTGATGCTCATCCGAATGACGGTACGCCCGTCAGCTTGAAGCTGAGCTTTCATGTGACGGACGTTCCGGTAACAGAGGTGAGTCTTGTTGTAGAGGGTGCACAGCAGTTCCAGCTCAATCTGAATGGGCAGCCACTCTCTAATACACCGCACGGCTGGTTCGTAGATCGCTCAATGGATCAGGTACGGCTTCCTGGCATTCGCCAAGGAGTAAATGAACTGGAGCTATCCTGCTCCTACAATCAGGCGATGGAAATTGAAGATTGTTATCTCATCGGTGATTTCGGAGTGAGCATATCCCGAAGCATAATGAATGAACCGGAAACGCTGCGTACTGGGGACTGGGGTTTGCAGGGCTACTTCCATTACAATGGCAGTATCATCTATCACGCAGACTATCGCCATCAGCAGGAAGAAGGCAATAAGGCAATTCTGATGTTAGGGGATTACTCGGCAGTAACGGTAGAAATTCGTGCCAATGGAGTAACGGCGGGCCATGTGCCATGGAAAGCGGCGAACGGGGTAGATCTGACCCCTTATTTAATAAATGGAATAAATAAGCTGGAAATCGAAGTGATGGGAAGCCCGCGGAACATGTTCGGTCCATTTCATGGAGCGCGTGGTCGGACCGCTACGACGGACTGGAGCTCATTCCGCCAAGAAGGCAAGCTATTCACCCCTGATTATGTGGTGGAGCCGTACGGCTTAATGGGACAGGTGAAAATCATCCGGTCCAAGGAAGTTTAGACTTATAATATTGGTTAGTACAGTACAACTGAGGCGAAACGAAAGAGGGCAGAAAAACGCTATGAAAATACCAGGAATGAAACCATTCAGCGGAATGCAAAGTAAACAAAATAGGCTGTTCCTGACTATTTTATGCTATTTTCTGTCTCTTTTGATTCCCATTGTCATTATAGGTATTTCAGAGTATTGGTACTCCGTTAGCCTTATGAAAAATGAATTCAACCAAAGAATTTCTACGAATCTGGATTCTTCCGCGAATTCGGTTGATTCGTATATCAAAACTACGCAGGAAACCGGAGTCAACTTTTTATTCGATGATACGGTCCAATCCCTGCTCATGCCTAAAAATCTGCAAAGCCTGGAGGTTCGGGCAGAGCTGTGGAGATTGCCGCGCATTTTGCAGCGTAACGAAAACATTATCAGCAAATTCACCGATTCGATGTTCGTTTATATTGATAATCAGGATGTGTATGTCAGCGGCGGGGTCAATTATTTCGAATCCTTTTTCAACAACCTGTACAAATATGACAAGTATGATGCCAGCTATTGGATGAACAAGCAGAGATCGGATAAAGGTGTGGAGCTGCTGCCAGTTACGAAAGTGGTTCAAGAAAAAATCCACGTTAAGCAAGTCGTGCCCATCGTTATTATTAACCGGATTCGCAATCATAACGCGGTGATGGTTGTGAACATTGATGTACAGACCATCGAGAAGACATTGCAGGGGGGCGCGGTATTCGGCTCCACCGGCTTTGTCGTTTTGGACGGCAACCGGGAAGCGATATATGATGCCAATGGTTATTTGAACGGGACAGTGACAGCTGCAAGCCTTAATACTGCTTTTGAAGGGAATATCGGCAGTTCTAAGGAACTGACTGTTAGCGGAAAACGTTATGTGGTGGCGCATGTCAAATCTGACTTGTACGGGTGGGACTACTATTCGTTTACTCCGCTTGACGAGTTCAATCATTATACGGTTGGCATTTTGCAAATGACGCTTTTGTTGTGCATCGTGCTTATGGTGATGGGAATTGTATTTTCGTTCGTGTTTAGCTTCCGTATTTATAATCCAATTCGTAATATAGGGACATTATTGCACAGAAGAGCGTACCCATGAACGGAGAAAATGAAGTCAATGCCGCTGCCAACGAGTTCGAGCTTATCCAGCAGGGGATCAACAGGATGTCTGACAGTCATCAGCAGTACAAAGTGAAGTACGATAAGCAAACGAGTGAGTATGTGGAATATTCCTTGTTATTTCTGTTAAAAGGCCACACGATCAATCAGGAAGAAATTTTACGTGAAACGTTGAAAGCTGATTTCGGCTTTACGCATTCCGGTTTTATATGCTGCACCGTGTTTTTTGATTTCAAGGATGCCTTTTATCAGGATATTCAGGATACCGAACGTATTTATATTATAAATGGCATTAAAAAAATCGTTTGGAATCTGCTCGGTACCCAAGTCCCTTGTTATGTATTGGAGCATAGGCAAAATTTATTCGTATGTTTAATTAATATCGATGGTCCTCAGGATACGGAATTATTGCATCCAGCCTTCCATCGCATGCTTAATATTTTTGAATATGATATTCGAATGTATTATGACATCACCATTGGTATCGGCACCTTTTACACGAATGTGAATGATATCGGAGCTTCTTATAACGAGGCAATGACGGCGGTCAGCAAGCGCAATAAGGATCAGAGATTCCAGATCGTGGATTCCAATCAACTGTCTATCGAGAATAGCTATCAATATTCACTACATGATGAGCAAAAAATATTGAATTACTTAAAGCTGGGCGATGTTCCGGCCGTGCGGGATGTAATTGTAAGCGTGGTAGAAAGCAACGTACAGCAAGACGTATCCTACGAGCATATGCTGCAGCTGTTTAAAGAGATGTATGTTACCGGTATCCGGTTTTTGGCTGAAAAGGGGCAAAGCGTCGCACAGCTGGAAATGGAGCAAGAGCTTCCTTTCAGCGACAAAGCGTTCGAAGAGTCATTCCTTGGTACCAAAGAGTTGGAGAAGGCTATCCTTGAATTCTTCACCCGAATCATAGAAACGACGAAAGCCCAAAGAGGGCAAAAAACCGGTAATCTCGTATCCTTGATTGAGAAATATATTCAAGAGCATTACACGCAAGATCTCGGTCTTGAGCAAATTGCCGATGAAATGGGTGTTTCCGTCAAATATGTTTCCAGGGTGTTTAAAGATAAAACAGGTGAATATTTAACTGACTATATCAACCAGGTGAGGATTGAAAAAGCGAAGGAATTGCTGGTGCAAACCGACCTGAGAGTGAACGATATCGCAGAACGGATAGGCATTCATAGCCGAACTACATTTCTACGAGTATTTAAGAAAGTAGAGGGCATCTCTCCGAATGAATACCGTACCTTGCATAAAAAAATAAAAGGTTTTGAATAGCGCGCAGGTGATGTATACTTGTCTTAATATCAACACGGAGGTTGAACAGAAGATGAGTCAAGATATGGGCGGATTGGGCCGTCATTATTTACAGGAAGATTCTTATGGAGCGTCTGCATTCTGTTTTTACCGCGCTATTCTTGAGAACAATTTAAATGGGAATGCATGGAACGGTCTTGTTCTTGCGATGAGTCTAATGCGCAAGGAATATGACGCACAAACGGTACTCGCGAGATTCGCTCTGCAGCAGCAGCTGCCGTATGACAAGGATATGGTTACCTTCGCACTGATGATGTTCCAGAACAGTCCGCAGGCGCTTGCCCAGTGGGTACGCGCAATGTCAGTCCGTTTCGGGGCAAGCCCGGAGGAGAGACAAACCTTCGTCAAGATGGCTGAGGATTTGGACAATGCTTATAATGGATTGCTGGCAGAGCATGGCGAGGAAACACTTAAAAGCCAAGGCATGCTGAGTCTTGAAGAGTTCGCGAATCGTCGCATCGAGCTCGATTGGCTGCTGACGGAATCTGTTGACTCGATATTCGCATTGGCGCAGCTCTGGCTGGAAGACCCCGAAATGGTTCTTTCCGGTGTCCGTCTGTTATGCATGCTTCCCGACCCGCGGAGCGAGAGGATGCTGCGCCGCGTGTGCCGCAATGAGCAGGTGGACGGCAAGGTCAGAACTCATGCGCTGCTTGCGCTGAGATGGCTGGGAGTAAGAGGAAATGTTCGTATTCATAAGATGGACGAATCGTTCGTTATTAATCTGGATGATCCTAAGCCGGAGTTAACGGTGTCGGTTCCTGCTTCCTATAAGCCTGCTCTGGATAGAATGAAGCTGTGGTTGGCCAAAGAGCAAGGCGTTGTCACTCAGGAGGAGTATGAGCAGCATGCTTCCACAGATGAGCCAGAACTGCCGGCAGCGCTTGCCGAGAAGCTCGAGAACGCGGATATTCCGGGCGTGCTTCAAGAAGTGGTACATGCTGTGATTCGAGCGGCCTACGACCAGTATTACCCTCTTGTCCCACACAACAGAGGCGCACGCTCCTGGAGCAACGCGTTTGTGATGCTGATCAAGGACTACGCTGAGGGCATCGGCCAAGGTTGGCCATACGGCGAGCCGGAGAAGGATGATACGGCAGTGCTTCACCGTAACTGGATGCTTAGCGCCAGCCCGGATTTTTATTCCCAGATTGCAGAGGCTCGCAAGCTGCGGACAGCTCCAACGGGATCGTAGTTGGATAAGAAGTAAGGGGGTCCTCTCTTGCAGCGGTTAGCTGCGGGGAGGACTTTTCGCGTTGGAGAGCAGGTCTCGAGCGCGCGTTGTGGCGTTGCATGGCGGTCAGTCGAACACCGAAAGTATAAGCGTATGCTTGGCTCCGCTCAACCTTGACAAATACGCTAGCTCTTGAAAGACTACGCGGCCGTTTATAATTGAGTGAGGTTCAAGTACTTAAGTTGCATGTAGGGTTCTTTTGAGCTGAAATATTGAGATTTCAAGCAAGTTGTTGCTTTTGTTATTGTTATTGCTATTGTGTCTATTGTTTCTGTCGTTTCTACATTTTGCTGCTTACTCATACTTTCACTCGAGAGGAACGTAGATACGCTATTTTCGATTGGAATCGCTTTCAATGATTCTAGGCGGAACTAGGATACGCTATTTCGCTAAAATTTGCTTATTAAGAGTCAATTGTTGCTTAATAGAGCATCGTAGTTCCGCTTGATGACGGTGTAAAATTGTTTGTGTACCACAATTTGGAGCCTAGTCAGGCAACAAAAAAGTAGGGTATTCTCGGGATTAGTGAAGTCACCAAGAAAGGAACCCTACTCATGGCAACTATACACGAAACAA
>NZ_JANQBD010000031.1 GCF_024722015.1 Paenibacillus radicis (ex Xue et al. 2023)
GCTCATCGGTTGAAGGGATCTGGTCGTCTCCAATTCTATCACGATATTCTTTTACCCAAGTACGAATGGTCTCAGGATGGATCTCATATTTCCTAGCTAGTACCGCAACCTTGATCCCCGAAAGGGCTTCTTGGACAATCTTGAGTCTCGCCTCTTCAAAAACTTTTCTCGCACGCATTTTGTCTTCCTCCCCTTTAATTTTAGTCTAATTTATTGGGAAGAAAGACTCCAGTTTAATTAGGGGGCCTAGGAGATTTCTCCTGCTAATTCTAAGGATTTGGGCTGATCTCAGCCATATCACCTAGATTAGCAGGAGCTTTTCCAGTTAGATTGGTTTCAAACGATATCCAGGTTGGATTAACGGGAGGATTTCCATCTATCGTCTTTCTTTTGGCAGCCATAAGAGTATCTTGTGTCTCCTTTACAATGAAAGCAACCTAAAAAAACAGGCTTCCCATAAGCAATTCTGCTTAGGAAAACCTGATCTTTACTACATTTCCTTCAATGCCTGCAGCACTTCCGCTACGTGGTTCTTCACCCTTACCTTGCGCCATTCCTTAACGAGCTTGCCGTTTTCATCAATTAAGAAGGTTGAGCGTACAACTCCCATATACTCTTTACCGTATAGCTTTTTCAGCTGCCATATACCGAATAGCTCGCAAACCTGGTGATCGGGATCGGATAATAGCAAAAAGGGCAGCTCGCATTTCGTTATAAATTTGTCATGCTTTTTCAGATCATCCGGACTGATTCCGATCACTTCAGCATTTAATTGTGCAAACTGACCGTTATAATCGCGGAAATCGCAAGCTTCCTGCGTGCAGCTCGGAGTCATATCGGCTGGATAAAAATAGATCACAAGCCTCTTTCCCCGGTACTGCTGCAACGATACCTCCTGGCCGCTGCTCGCCAAAAGTGTAAAATCAGGTACAACTTTATCTATCTCTACCTTAGCCAAAATTCCTCAGTTCCTTCCTCTAAATAAACCATGTAACTAAAAAATGAGTCCCTACTCCGGCTTATCCGCAGTCGCTTTAAAGCTTTTCAGCGAAGCTGCAAGCTTAGCTTCTGCCTCAGAGCTAGCCTTCAGCGGTTTATCCGATCTAACGGCCAGCGCCGCCTTGACCAGCATTTGCTCCGGCATATAGCCTTCCTTCTGGTTATCAGCCGTAACCGCCAAAATCAGATTATAGTCCGGGATGACGAAAATTCGTTGGCCACCCGACCCTGAAGCGTAGAATACATCGTGGTCCAACATTTCATTTTGCTCACTGGCGATTGGCTTAAGCCACCAGAAATAACCATAACCGCCCTGAGTACCGTCTATTATAGGTTGTTTCACTCGCTGCTTTATAGAAGCTTCGACCCATTTGCGCGGCACAATATTTTGGCCGTCCCACTGGCCTTCATGCAAATACATGAGCCCAAACTTGGCCATATCCCTCGTCGTAAGCTGTAAGGACCACCCGCCAACGGACACTCCCTGCGGATCTGTCCCCCAAGCTGCGTTGGATATCCCTAGTGGGTCGAAAAGCTTGGATTTAGCATAGTAGCTTATAGGAATCCCAATCGCTTCCTGCAGGATGCCTGACATTAAGTGAGAGCTGCCGTTGCTGTAGTTAAACACAGTTCCTGACTGAGCAACGACTGGCTTATTAAGCACATACTTGATCCAGTTTGGTGAATCGGCCATTTCATTGGATGAGCGGTCGCCCTTATTATCCCATTCCAATCCCGAAGTCATCGTAAGCAGATTATCCAACGTAATATTAGCCTTCTTCTGGTCTTCCTGAACCTCCGGGAAAAAATCCTTAAGCTTCTGATCTACCCCAGTCAGTATGCCCTCCTCAATAGCCATCCCTGTAATCGCGGAGGTGAAGCTTTTCGTTACTGAATACATCGGCTGCCGTTTATCTGCATCGGTATCCTGGTTATAGCCTTCAGCCAGTAAATAACCGTTGCGGATAAGGGCGAAGCTATGGAGATTATGCCCTTTGAATTGATCCACCATCTCAGCAAGCGCGGCGGAATCCACTCCGTGCTCCTCAGGCTTGGCGGTTTTCCACCCCTTGGTCGGCCAGTAATCCGGCGACTTCACTTTCTTAATCGATTCAATCGCTTGCTCACTCGAATAGGCGCTTTGCGGTTTCGATGATGCGGGCTTTTTGGCTTCGCCGCATCCTGCCGTTGACGCCATCATACAGCACAGCAGGAGCATTCCGCCTTTTTGCGGTAGACTGCTCCTGAAACTTCGTGTAGGGCCTTTATCCTTTAGGTTGGCTTCTCTGTTCTCTCTATATTCCATCTCCAGGCTCCCTCCTATCTTATAAGAAGGATTATAGAACACACACATGGAGAAAGAATGATATTTACCTAAAAGTTTGCTTAAAAGAAGCTTAATTTTTGCTGAAAATGGGGGTTCGGACTGACCCTTAACAAGCCATACTTCCTAATATGCTCAGCTACGGCCCCCCTGCTACCTAAGAGCCGGCGCCGCGGTATCGCTTGATTCCAAAGTTCCACACAGCAAGCGCAAACACCAGGAACACCAAGCCGACAAGCGGCGTCAAAAGCGCGAAGGTCCCCCAGTGCTCACGATCCAGAAAATAAGCGGCAGGATAGAAGCCAACGAAGCCGAACGGCAGCACCCAAGTCAGCAGAAAGCCAAGCAGCTTATTATAAATCGTCATCGGGTACCGGCCGTAGTTTTGTAAATTCCACAGTAGGGGTAAAATCCCCGTCGGCGAATCTGAAAAAAATGACAGCGAAGTGAAGAAAATGTACACCCCTCCGTAGATCATGATCGAACCCAGTACAAGCAGCACGAGCACGAATGGATCATACCAGGTCAGGCTAAGACCCAAATGAGTCCAGGAGTAAATCATGATAGCAAATCCGGTCAAAGCGCTGAACAGCGAGGACGGGTCCATATTTTCCAGCATCAGCTGCACCAGATTATAGGCTGGTCTTGTTAAAATACGGTCCAGTTCACCTTTGACAATATACCGTTCCGTAAATCCCCACAGATTGAAAAAGGTAATAAAAATACCGTAGGGCACCATAAAATAGCCATAGACAAATAAAATCTGATGCTCGTTCCATTCGCCAATCTGCTGGGTATGCTGAAACACCACCAGAATGAAAAACAAATTCAAACCATTAAACAGCAAATCCGATAACACTTCGATCCAGAAATCGGAACGGTAGGACAAGCGCGTTTTCATGTAATTTTTCAAGTAATCAATTAGTAAGCCTGCATAGAACATGCGATTACCCCCCCTGCACGAACAGACGTGTCCGTGCGCCGCGCCATAGCAGATAGAGCGGAACGATCAAGAGAACAAACCATAGAAGCTGCACTCCGAACACCTGGTAAACTGCGCTACCGCTCACTTTTCCCGTAAACACAGCGCCCGGCAAATACGTTATCGCCTGAAAAGGAAGGAGCTTCAAGATACCTTCCGCCCAGCCTGGAAAAAATGACATGGGTACCACTAGCCCTGAGAACAGATCGACTACAACTCTCTTCATGCGCATCATGCCTTCGTTATTTTCAAGAAAAAAAGCGAACAAGCCCGTAATAATATTGATCTGCGAGTTAATAAGAAAGCTTAGAAACAGCATCAACAGAAAAATTCCCCACACCTCAAGATCCGTTGGCAGCTTGACCGGAATCAAGAATGAAATGACAACCATTCCAGGTACAGAGAACAGGAAGAAACGGAATATACCTTCTCCGAGACCCTGCATCATTTTTACAATGATATAATTGTATGGACGAATAAACTGAATGGCCACACTGCCGTCCTTGATTTCATTAGCGATTTCCCGGTCCAGGTTATTGAAGTAAAAGGCTCGCGCCATCCAGGATACGGCGACGTATGTAGTGATCTGTGCTACAGTCATTCCGCCCAGCAATTCGTTAGTGCCATAAATAGCTTTCCATAAAAAGTAATACGCTCCAATGTTAAGCGCATAAATGATGATGCCGCTGTAGTAATTGACGCGGTAAGCCAGCATCATCAAGAAGCGGATGCGGATCATATCGATATAAGCGCTATACATGTACGGCCACTTCCTGTTCCTCCTTAGACGCTTGTCCAAGGGTCCGGCGATTCTCGGCATCAGCCGAGCCTGATTTATAAATTTCACGAACGATGTCGTCCGTATTTGTCTCGACGATTTTGATATCTTCGATATTCATCACGCCGACAACACGGCTAAGCACCTCGGACACATTGGCTTGCTGTTGAGGGATCCATACACGGGCAATGAGGTTGTTCTCGATTGACCAAGCTACCTCAAGACCTTGGGTCAGCCCTTGCAGCCGCTCAAGCGTTACCGGTTCGGTAAATTGAAGGATAACCTCTTTGCCTTTGCCCCACTTGGCCTTCAGCTCTTCCAATCCGCCGTCATAAATAATGCGTCCATCGTCAAGCATAATGACCCGGGAGCAAAGTGCTTCAATATCCTGAAGATCATGCGTGGTCAGCAATATCGTTGTTTCATAACGTTGATTCATCGATTTTAAAAACTCACGAATCTCGGTCTTAACTACAATATCCAGCCCGATGGTCGGCTCGTCCAGAAACACAATTTGCGGGTTATGCAGCAGAGACGCCGCCAGCTCACATCGCATACGTTGTCCCAAGCTCAACTTCCGAACAGGGCGGGATAACAGCTCAGCAAGCTCCAAGCGCTGCACCAGCTCATCCAGGCGCTGCTTAAAGTCAGCTTCCGAGACACGGTACACCTTCTTAAGCAGCTGAAAAGATTCAATAACACCGATATCCCACCAAAGCTGGCTTCGTTGACCGAACACGACGCCAATGTGCTGTACGAAAGCCTCCCTATCTTTGTAGGGAACATAGCCGTTTACACGGATATCTCCGGAGGTCGGAACAAGAATGCCGGTCAACATTTTGATCGTGGTGGATTTGCCAGCTCCATTCTCGCCGATATAACCGCAAATTTCTCCTTTTGGAATTTGAAAGCTTATGTCTTTTACAGCTGTGACTTGGTTATACTCTCGATTAAACAGGTCGCGCAAAGCTCCTTTCAGCCCTTCACGGCTCTTTTGAACTTTGAACTCCTTTCGCAGGTTGTTCACTTCAATGGCTAGCATATCTTCCTCCTGATGGTTTATTCAAAATACGACAGACCTCCACAGCAAAAAGGGGTATTACACTGCGCCTCTTCAGCTCATTTTGTCTGATTATGTTGAAACTTGATATAAATAAAGCAAACAAACTATAATAATTATAGGAGATCATTCATTGGATGCAGCAGCCAACATAATATCCGCAAATGAATTTCTGGCGGCTTTTGCTACCTGAAAAAATTTCCACTGGCCATTCACGTATGATCCCGCAGCATTGTCAAACGCTATATGCATAATGATACACGAACCCATCGCAAAGGAAAAGGAACGAACACTTGATGAAAGGGGCGGATCAGTTGGCTAGAAAATTAAAATGGTCTCTGCTGTCGGTAGTTATACTTCTCTTAGGGGTGCTCGGATATTATACATATGCATTTGTAAATTTCAGCAATAAAATACAAAGCAAGCCGGAGGGCAGCAAATTTTTCAATACACTCTCAACCCACAGCCTTTCGAAAACCAGTGAAACCTTTACACCTCCCAAATGGGAAGGCAAACAGCGGGTTAATGTGCTGCTGCTTGGTGGAGATTCCCGAGGGATGAAGAAGAATGAAGTGCCGCGCTCGGACACATTAATAGTAGCGTCTATTGATCCGACCACGAAGAAAGCATACCTGTTTTCTATCCTGCGTGACACGTATGTAAAGATTCCAGGCTCCGGCGAAGATCGTATCAATGCGGCCTTGGCACTGGGTGGACCTAATTTGGCTATGAAAACCGTGGGCGACTTTCTCGGCATTCCGGTGCAATACTATGTATATACCGACTTCAAGGGCTTTATGGCTCTCGTTGATGCCATAGACGGCATAGATATCGATGTTGAAAAGAACATGAAATACTCGGACTCCGAGGATGGTCATGAATATGATATTAATCTTAAAAAAGGTATGCAGCATTTGGACGGCAAAATGGCACTTCAGTACGTCCGGTTCCGGCATGATGCATTAAGCGACTTTGCTCGAACAGAGCGGCAAAGGAATTTTATGCAGGCCGTTGCACAAAAGATGCAGAGCACTTCCTCCATCATCAAGCTTCCAAAAATTTTAAGCAGCATAGATCCCTATATTGAAACTAATCTTACTACAACCGATATGCTGAAGCTTGGAAGCCTGGGCTATGAGGCCAAGACCGAAGGAATGGTAAGTCAACAAATCCCTCCTTCCGAGCTCCTGATTGAGAAGCGGGTAGGAAGTGCGGAGGTCATCTCCGTTAATCGCGATAAGCTTCAAACCTACATTCAAGCGCTATTCAATGGTAGTGCTCCTTCCGCAGCAGCTGCAGGAGCAAAAGAAAGCATGAAGAGCAGCGGACCAGCAACGGTCACCCCAAGCTCAAGCACAGGTATAAAAAGCAATGCTCCAAACGCCCCTCCCGCTGCCAATACAAAAAGCACCGGGGCGGGCACCGTTCCTAATACCGGCCTAAAAACCGGTACAGCAGGAACAACTCCCCTGACCGGGGCTAAACTGGACGTTCCCGTCCCTGCATCTAAACCAATCAGCAGTTCTTCCGCTGTCCCGGATTCCAAGCCGGCCGCTAATGACAAATCGAGTAGCGGAGCAAGCAGCACACCGACTGCAGGCGAGAAAACCATCGGTACTGGAGCCGCTTCGGCTAATGATAGCAAAAGCAATGGACCAACCAGTTCGCCTGCTCCAGCCGAGAAAACCATCGGCACTGGAGCCGCCTCAGCTAATGATAGCAAAAACAACGGGCCAAGCAATGCTCCCAATACTGGAGCCAAGCCAGGCGAGGTAACAACAATTCCCTCCACAGACGGGAAACAAGACAAAGCCATTACCACTCCTGCTAATGGGGCAAAACCTAATGCAACGAGCAGCACACCTACCCCTTAACCTAAGCTTTAGAAAACTTTTATGAGTGACAATATCATTAACGTTAGTAACTAGTTGGTAAACTAAAGCGCGCACTTATGCTAATTCTTTTTAATAAGAAGGGGCTGATCGAAAATGATCCCTATCTATACGGTTGATGCATTCACTGCTACTCCTTTTACAGGAAATCCCGCTGCTATATGTATTCTCGATGAATTTCCTGAAGATGATCGTTGGCTGCAGCAAGTTGCTGAGGAAACTAATCTGTCCGAAACTGCCTTTCTAGTCGATTTAGGTAACGGAAGCTACAAGCTCCGGTGGTTCACACCGAAGTATGAGGTGGATTTATGCGGTCACGCCACATTAGCAAGTGCTCAAGTGCTCTGGGAAACCGGTGCAGCCTACAGCTTTAATCATCTGCGCTTCCATACGAAGAGCGGGGTGCTGACTGCCAAGAGACTAGATGATGGAATTGAGCTGAACTTTCCAGCAGAGCCTCCATCCCCTGCAGAAACGCCGCAAGTGTTAGTCGAAGCATTGAATGGAATTATTCCTACTGCGGTTTACCGTAACAGACTGGACTATATTATTGAACTTGAATCAGAAGCTTCTTTGAGAGCGTTGGAGCCTGATTTTAAAAAGCTGAAAGAGCTCCCGGCACGCGGGCTTATAGTAACAAGCCTTTCGGATCATGCCGATTTTGATTTTGTTGCCCGCTGTTTCTACTCTCCAATCGGCATTGATGAGGATCCAGTTACCGGCTCAGCTTATTGCGGATTAGCGCCATATTGGAAGGACAAGCTTGGAAAAAGCAGCTTTACAGCTGCTCAGCTGTCAAAAAGAGGCGGCCTTCTAAGGCTGCAAATGGCGGGTGACCGTGTTCTTATCCAGGGACAAGCCGTTGTTGTGGTCAAAGGACTCATAATGCGGTAAGCTCTCATGGACTGATTGTGCTAGGAGCAGCTTTTAGCTCCCGGCTATTTTTCGTTATACAACCATTAAAGGAGTTTTTGCAATGACTAATTCAGCAATTCCTGCCCTACCTAAACCACGCTCCGAGGAGCTATATAAGGAAGCGCTGCAGCATATTGTAGGGGGCGTCAACAGCCCCTCCCGTTCCTTCAAAGCAGTGGGCGGCGGTTCACCCGTCTTTATGAAGCGCGGTCAAGGTGCCCACTTCTGGGACGAGGATGGCAACCGCTACATCGACTACTTAGCCGCCTATGGACCTATTATTCTTGGTCACGCTCACCCGCATGTAACGGCTGCTATATGCCGCGCTGCTGAGAACGGCACCCTGTTCGGCACCCCCACTGAGCTGGAAATCGAATTCGCCAAAATGATCAAGGCCGCCATTCCATCGCTTGATAAAGTTCGTTTCGTCAACTCCGGTACGGAAGCTGTGATGACGACCATCAGGGTCGCCCGCGCTTATACAGGACGCAGTAAGATCATTAAATTCGCCGGCTGCTATCACGGCCACTCCGACCTCGTACTGGTTGCAGCAGGCTCAGGCCCCTCAACGCTTGGGATTCCCGACAGCGCGGGGGTGCCGTCAAGCATCGCGAGCGAGGTCATTACTGTGCCGTATAACAGCATCGAGGCACTCGAGGCCGCTCTTGAGCGGTGGGGTGATGAAGTTGCCGCCGTCATGGTTGAGCCCATCGTGGGCAACTTCGGCATGGTTATGCCGAAGCCCGGCTTCCTTGAAGGGCTGTGCGCCGCAGCGCGGCGGAACGGCTCCCTCGTCATCTATGACGAGGTGATCACCGCGTTCCGCTTTCATTACGGCGCAGCGCAAACCTTTGATGGCCTGGAAGCGCCCAGCTTCGCGGCCATCGAGCCAGACCTCACGGCCCTGGGCAAAATCATCGGCGGCGGGCTGCCGATCGGGGCCTATGGGGGCCGCAAGGACATCATGGAGCAGGTAGCGCCCCTCGGCCCCGCTTATCAAGCGGGGACCATGGCGGGCAACCCTGCCTCCATTTCTGCAGGCATTGCATGCCTGCAGGCACTTCAAGAGCCGGGTCTGTACGACCGGCTCAACAAGCTCGCGGCCGGCCTTGAAGCCGGCCTGGCATCAGCCGCGCGCGAGCACGGCATCGCGCTGACGATCAATCGCATCCGCGGGTCGCTGTCGACCCACTTCTGCAGCCATCCCGTAAGCGACTACGAGGAAGCTCAGGATACGGACGGCGAGCAGTTCGCCCGCTTCTTCCGTCTGATGCTCGATCAAGGCATCTGTCTCGCTCCATCGAAGTATGAGGCATGGTTTATGACCTCCGCCCATACCGATGACGACATTGCCGCTACAATAGATGCGGCAGAACGTGCTTTTGCTCTAATGGCTAAGGACCCTATCAGCTCCCACTAATTTGCATGAAATGAGCTTCGTGCATTCATCTTTCTTTATTACAGCTTAGATAAAATGAGGAGGCTTAATTTGCAAAGCCTCCTCTTTGTTTTATACGATTTAAACGAAATCATTTCCCCTACATTGTTAGTTACCTCAATCAACGTTTCTGCCCAAAGACGAACCATTTCCTAAAGGTTCCATTAATTCGTTCGTCTTTATAAATAAGCACTCTCACTCATCTTTTTACCTTTATTCACCATTTATGCAAATTAGATAACGCTTACATTCATTCTTTCTCCAGAATGCTCTATTGTGCAGCAAGTCATTTCGTGATATTCTATACATACTCTTTTTTTTATAAAATCGGCTAAAACGTAAGGTTTTTGACCTAAAAGCCTTTACGATATGAGCTCATTTTGTCGAGGTGAGCACATTATTTTTTTTTGTTGCAGCATACACAATCTTCATTCACAACCGTTGACAGACTGCCGCAAAATTCATTTATACAGTATAAGTGAATTTTTATTCATCCTTTCTGTGTTACTAGGTTCGTCCGCTTATACGAATCTGCATCAACAACTTTGCTTGAGGACGATTTAATAGTCCCATACACTTTTTTGGGAGGTGACGGTCAGCCTGCTGACCACAACAATGAACGAAGTAATGCGTAATGAAGGCCGTTTTCAAAATTTATTAGGTACCGAGCACGACAGCTGCGGTATTATCTGTATCGTTGAGAAGGACGGATCGCCATCCCGTGATAATATCCGCAAAACGATTGATGCCCTTGTAAAAATGGAACATCGTTCGGGTTTTATTAACGGCGAAGGAGACGGATGCGGTATTTTGACCGATATTCCAAGAGCTCTTTGGGAGAAGAAACTGATTGACGCAGGGCTGGATGGTAAACTTGCGTACAATGAACGCTTCTCGGTTGCCCATATTTTCGTACCTCGCAAGCTGGATATTTCGGCAGCAGATATGCAGAGTGGCATTCGCGAACTGTTCGCTCAACATCATATCACCATTATTCTGGAGCAAGAAAATCAAGTTGACAGCAGCGTACTGGGTGCCAACGGTTTGAATGATGAACCAACCTTCTGGCAAATTGCAGCTATTTGCGACAAACAAGAGGTTGTTGTAGCAGATCACTTATTCGAACTGCACACTGCAATTGAGCGCCGCTACAACGTGCACGTAGCTACATTAAGCAATGTAACAGCAGCCTACAAAGTTATGGGTGCTGCAAGCATCCTTCCAAAATACTTCAACGACACCCGCGATCCACTTTTTGCAGCCCAAGTCACAATCGGTCATAACCGTTATTCGACTAATACACAATCAAGCTTTTTCCGCGTACAGCCCTTTTCCCTACTTGGACATAATGGAGAAATTAATACCGTTAAGAAACTGCGTCTGGAAGCAGATATGGTTGGCGTTCAACTCGTTGACGGCGGCAGTGATTCTCAAGACATGAACCGTACGATTGAAACATTCATCCACCGATTTGGCATTAGCTTGTTCGAAGCAATGGAAATCGTATTCCCTCCTATCATTAATGAAATGAAACAATTCCGTCCTGAACTGCAAGATTTATATGTTTACTACCGTCAAGTCTGGGGGCACTACGCCCAAGGTCCGGCTGGTATTGTTTCCCGTTATGGAAATGAATGTATTTTTAGCGTGGATGCTTTGGGCTTACGTCCGGTTTGGATGGTAGAAAGCGACACTTCTCTTTACTTCTCCTCGGAGCAAGGTGTAATTACAGTCGATGAAATGGTAGCCGATCCGAAGCCAATCGCACCTGGTGAGAAAGTTGGCGTTATCTTGACACCAGGCGAGCATGTTCAGGTGATTCCTTATTCAGGAGTTCAATCGTTGGTTTATACACGTGCCAGCAGCAAGGTTAAATTTGAAGGTATGCGTAAGCATTTGAAGGATGAGAGACCATCTATTGAGGCTGTTGCACAAGAGGATGTGGCTATTACCGACGCGCTTTATAGTGCTTTTGGCTGGGACCGTGAAGGTATTCAGATGATCGAAACGATGTCCGAAACCGGCGCCGAGCCGATTCGTTCGCTTGGACATGACGGACCACATGCAGCAATCAACTGGGAGCGTCAAAACATCCCTGACTTTATAAAAGAAAGCGTAGCTGTCGTAACGAACCCGGCGATTGACCGTGACCGTGAGATGGAGCATTTCTCCACACGTATCATTGTCGGACCTCGCCCATCCGTTTATGGCCAGCTAGATCAGCGTCTACGCATCGAATTGCTAACGCCTCTATTATTGGAAGGCAGCAATGCTGTTGATTCCGTGTCAGAGCTTGGACAGCTGAGCTTCGAGCAGCTGCGAGATTTGTTTGCCGCTCAAGGTGACAACGCTGTTGCTGTATTGTCTACAACATTCGCCCGCGGCTCATCCATTAAAGATGCATTGGCTCAGCTTGCTGCCGATGCGATTGCAGCTGTGAAGAATGGCGCCATGCTGCTGATCCTTGATGACGCCGATGCACATCAGAACGAGCGCTTGTTCCTCGAGCCTCACCTTGCTGTTTCGCAAATCGATATTGCGCTCAGAGCAGAGAAATTAGCTTTTGGCGATAACCTCCGCCGTCAAGCTACAATAGTGCTGCGTACAGCGGCAATCCGCAACCTGCATGATATTGCAGTAGCCTGTGGCTTGGGCGCTGACCTGATCTCGCCTTATCTTTTGTTTGGAACTGCAGCAGATAAGAACGGAGCTTCAGCGGCACGCAAAGTATACAGTGCCCTTAGCAAAGGCTTGGAGAAAGTTATATCCACTATTGGTACACATGAGCTGCGCGGCTATACCCGCTTCTTCTCATCCATCGGCTTAAAGCCGGAAGTATCCGATGTGTTAGATATCGTGAACTACTTGGGAAGCGTGAACGCAGGTACCGGCTTCGCCGAATTGGAGAAGGATGCCGAAGCTCGTTATCAGGACTTCTCTAATCCAAAAGCCAAAGCTGCGCGTAACTTCCACTTCTTCCAACGTATGTGGAAATCGCTTGGAGAAACCGCTTCAGGCACGGCACCCTATAGCGATTATAGCGACAAGCTGCGCGAAGAAGAGAAGCGCAATCCGATTTCCATTCGCCACGTGGCCGATTTCAACTATGATCTCGCTCATCAGGAAGGCCGTAAGCCTCTGGACCCTTCGAAAGTCGATATCGGAATCGGTGGCCATGATTTACCAATCCTGATCTCCTCCATGTCATTCGGTTCCCAGAACGAAACCGCGTTCCGTGCCTATGCGGAAGCCGGCGAGCGTCTGAACATGGTAACCATGAACGGCGAGGGCGGAGAAATCAAGGATATGCTGGGCCGTTACAAAAGAACACGTGGCGCGCAGGTAGCGTCCGGACGTTTTGGGATTAACGTTGAATTGGCCAATGCCGTTGCCTTTCTGGAAATCAAGATTGGTCAAGGAGCAAAACCTGGTGAAGGCGGCCATTTGCCTGGCTCCAAGGTTACAGCTAAAATCGCGGAAGCACGGAATGCAACTATCGGTTCCGACTTGATCTCGCCTTCTAACAATCATGATATCTACTCTATCGAAGATTTGGCGCAAATCATTTCCGAGCTGAAGGAAGCAAGCGGCCGGAAAGCCAAAATCAATGTTAAAATACCTGTCGTTCCTGGCATCGGTACGATTGCAGTCGGTGTTGCCAAAGCGGGAGCCGATGTTATCACATTATCCGGCTTCGATGGCGGCACAGGCGCTGCGCGTATTCACTCCTTGACGCATGTAGGCTTGCCAACCGAGATCGGTACCAAGCTGGCTCACGTGGCTTTGATCGAAGCTGGTCTTCGTCACAGAGTTGAGTTGTGGTCTGACGGCGGATTGAAATCCGGTGCGGATGTTGTCAAAATGATGTTACTAGGCGCTAATCGCTGTGGTTTCGGCAGTATCTCCATGCAAGCTATTGGCTGTACCACTTGCCGCGGCTGTCATTTGGATACTTGCCACGTAGGGATTGCCACCCAAATTGATTCCATGGAAGAAGCGGAAGAAAAAGGTCTTCGCCGTTTCGTGCCACGTGTATTTGAGACCGCTGTGGATTCACTCGTTCGTCTGTATGGCGGTATGGGTCAGGAAATTCGTGAAATTGTGGCTCAATTGGGCTTTACTAGTGCACAAGAGCTTGTTGGACGTTCCGATCTTCTGCAGCAAATCAGCTGCCTGGACAAAATCGATCTATCCGATATTCTACGTCCGGCTCCGATTTCATTTGCAGCAGCTCAAGAGGCTGAATTGGAAGCTGCGGCTGCCGTATCATCCGATATCCGCATAGCAGCAGGTGCTGAAGGCCAGGAATTTTTCCCGGATTCGCTTTCCTTCGATGCTCCAATCGTACGCAACTGGTCCAAAGTGGACGCGGAATCCCGCATCTTGGGAACACGTTATGCCAGCCATCGTGTAAGAGACCGATTCGACGGAAGCTACGATAGCTTGCCTGAAGTATCCTTGAACTTAATAGATGGTTCCGTTCCTGGTAACGGCTTGGGTGCTTTCAATTCACGCGGCCTGAATATTACGGTACATGGCGGTGCTGAAGACGGCGTTGCCAAAATGTCATTCGGCGGTAAAGTGGCCATCTTGAAATCACTGAGCAAAAACAAGCAATTCATCAACGGCTCCGTAGGTAAATCATTCGGCTACGGTGCGCAAAAAGGCTTGTTCCTGGTTCAAGGCAATGCGGATACTCGTGCCTGCATTCGTTTCTCAGGAGCCGATGTCGTATTCGGCGGTGAAATTACTTCCCCGATTCAAGATGAGCTCGGCGGTCTTGCGAGCCGTGCCAACATGAAAGGCTTTGCCTTCGAATACATGACTAACGGGCGCGCCGTAGTGCTTGGCGACCCGGGTCCATGGATTTGTGCGGGTATGACCGGCGGTGTTATCTACCAGCGTCTAGTGCCTGATATGGGCTTGGACGAAGCAGCAATCACACGTCGTATTGCGAAAGGCGCCAAGGTGAAGATCGAAAAGATCGGACCACAGAGCGTCAAAGATCTGAACGAACTGCTGGGCGCTTATCACCAAGAGCTTCTAGGTTCCGGTCAAACTGACGCAGCAGCAACAGTTGAATATTTGTTGGCCAATCTTGAAGCCAACTTCGTACGTGTTGCACCTGTTAACTTGCAAGCTGACCAATCGGTTGCAACGGAATAATACCAAGTTCCAGTGAATATATAGAAATCCCCTTGGAGAAACGCTCCAAGGGGATTTTTCAATTTGCCTTTGTATGGCTCAGTACGACATCGTCACCGTATGAAGCAGCCTCAATGCTCGCTTCCCCGATTTAACGCAATAAATAAATTGAGCATAACCTGTGCTGAGCCATGCTTGGCCGCTGGAAGCTGAACCTCCTGCTTACGGAATATACCTCCGCCCCCACCATGCTCTTGATAAGCAACTCCATTTAACTCGTACCCGTCGACCTTTGGTTTTTTACTGTATGCCATCAGATTAGGATTAAGTAATGACTGCTGCTTCATGTCGGCAATAGAATCGGGTGTGAACCCTTGTTCCTCCGACCAATCTCGCAGCTTCGGAAAATAAGCTCCAATATTAGGAGTGATACAGCCTTGGCAGCCGCCGCTATCCATATAGGCAATAAACTGTTCAGGATCATCGGGACTTTCTAATCGAATTGCGGAAGAGCCGTTAGCACCAACTTCCCCTGATGCAACCTTCCAGTCTTTGGGAGCAAGCAAAAGCACACCATTCACATTGTCTCCAAGGTTCATCCAATAAGCAGCCAGCTGCTCCTGCAGCGCAGAAGGTGTCGAGTAAGACACAGTTTTTAAGGGCATTTTCGGGGTAACCGTAGTAGGATGGCTCGGATCGTCTGCACCGTAGCTTGCACGGATACAGATCAATGGCAGTTGTACTTCTGCGGCCTTTTCCCCTTTTCTAAAAGCAAGCTTTCCACAATCAACGGCCAACTGCTGCTTATCAACCTTGTTCCTTGTATCTTCAGAAAGCTGCAAATCCGATTGCACTTCAAGCTCCTGGATAGCTTTTAATTCTGTGCTGTTAGAAGGCGACAGTTGTGGTGATGCTGGTGGTGATGTTGTCGCAGCCGAAGGCATTGCCTTTTCTGAAGACGAGACTGCGGTTGGCTGAGCTGCATTCGGAGCAGAAGTTTGTGAAGGATCGGCAGCACGTTTCCCTTCACAACCTAAACTTCCTATTGCAATAATAGAAACAGCGATGATTATTAGACTATGCCTCCAAATAGTTGCTCCCATGTTTACCCGTCCTTTTTTCATTTGAGTAAATATTAGACGCTTCCACAATACCTTTAGTTGCATCCGCCCTTTAGGGCACGAATTCTCCAGGTCCAATCTTCCCGCTCTCCCTATTGAGCACTGATTACTCAGGCAACCCCATAGTCTGCCTTCAACAAATAACTCGCTTCGGAACGAATCCGAAACGAGTTATTTATAAATTCATAAATTTAAAATACAACGCCTGCCGCTGACAACTTCACTTCATACGGTTATTTGAGTATTATATCTGCAATAAAGGCTAGATCAAGATCATTAATAACTCCGTCATTATTAACATCGGCTTGACTGAACGAGCTCCAGTCCGGACTGCTGGAAGTAAGGCCATAGACTGACGAAACTATACCAACATCACCGACATTTATTATGCCGTTCCCACTCACATCACCCGCAGCAACTTGGAGTCTAGACTCTTGGAATGCTGTGAACGCTTGATTGAGCTGAAGCACCGCAGCGTCCATCTGCTGCTGGGATGCGGATGCATCGGACGCTACTGTAGCTGCCACCGCTATAGCAGCATTTAGAATCGCTTTACTGCCAGCCGGGTATTGCCCATTATGAGTACCCTCCACAGCCGTATTATAGGCAGCTTGAACCGATGCAATTAGCGTTTGAAGCGAGCTTTTGTTCACGGCTGTCACTTGTATGGATAACGATGCTGTTGTTGCCTCTATTTGACCGCTTTGATTATTAGAAAGCTTCGCTGAAGTTACGGTGATCAGACCTGTTCCTGGCTGGCTAAGGTTTTTGGCTTGCCAGTTCAGTTTGATGAGCTCGCCATCCGCTGTAACAGCGTCTGCCGGTCCCTGAACCCCCGCAACAATTCTAACTTGCCCAGGAGTGTCTGTAATAATTTGCGATAACGAGAAACCTGACTTTAATGATTCCGCCGACACAAAGGTCAGAACATTCGCATCATATTGGAACGTAACATCCTGTGTATAAATAGCTTTGTACACACTGGCTGCAACGTTGCTCAGCCCATAGCTAGAGCTGAAAAGCTGTCCGGATGAAGCCTGCTGAAGACCGGTCAAGGTAACATTTGGAACAATTACAGGAGCTGGCGTTTGTCCGGAAATCGTAATCGTACTGCTGCCGGACACGCCCGAGGCGTCCTTTGCTTTAGCTGTCACTTTTACGGTTCCATCCTTGACAGCCTGAAGCAAACCGCTACTGCTTATTGTTGCTTTGTCGGTAGCTGTAACTCCATCTGCTTCATAAACAGACCAATCAACGGCTGCATTCGCGGCATTATTCGGAAGCACCGCCGCCGACATCTGCAGCGTACCGTTCTTTGTAGAGATGGAGCTTCCTCCTGAGGAGGTAACTTGAATGCTATCCACGGGAACCGTTGCAGGTGCCGCTGACGGTGTAGCGCTGACAGAGGCGGAATTGGCACTAGAACCGGTGGCATTAACGGCATTTACCACATAATAGTAGGTATTGCCATTAGTTACACTGAAATCATCGTAAGCAGCGGCCGTCACGCTTGTGGCGATAAGTGAAAAAGGACCGTTTGTTGCTGTGCCACGCTTCACCATATAATAAGTTGCATCTGTTACCGTATTCCATGTTAAGCCTACATGTGCGTTACCTGACGCCGCCGCGAGCCCAGTAGGCACAGCAGGTACAGCAGGTGCAGGCAGGGCAGGTGTGGCGTTAACTATTGCCGAGCTTGTAGAGCCATTCGTCCCATTTGCGGTTACAGCATAATAATATTTCGTACCGTTAACTAAGCCTGTAATCGATGCGCTTAGTGCTTGAATATTCGTTGCTGAGGATACCGGTGTAAAAGGTCCGGTCGCGTTTGTGCTCTGGCTGAGTGTGTAGGAATTCGCACCGGAGACTGCATTCCAGCTCACGGTTACGCTGCCGTTGCCACTGGCGGCCAATACGTTCTGTGGAGCTGCTGTGCCGAAAACGGCTGTGCCATCCGATCTAACAATGCTTACATTATCAAACTCAACTGTGGCTGCCGTTACGGCTAAGCCTACATTTAATGTTGGCGATGCGAGCGTGTTGAGTGTATCCGTCCTTGAGTAAAACTGTGAAAAGGAGATGCCGTCCATTGCATAGAATGCTTTGTACGTATTCCCAGTCTTCTCCATCTTTAAATAAACCGGCGCATTTGCCGTTATACTTGAAGGCGTCGTTGTCGCCGCTCCGACATCCGTTCCGAACCTTCTATACCCTGCTATTGCCCCTGTAACAGGTCCGGCAACGGACGTTGGCTTTAGAAAAATGGAGAGAGAATTGGATTCATTAGTCACTCCATCTTTTACCATCAGGATAGCCCGGTTCTCCGTATTTATAGCTGTGTTCCCCGGTTCAATGCCTACTGTAGCAACCCTTGCGGTCATAGTGAAGTCCCCGCTCACTGGAACATTCAGGAAATAGGCAGTGTCTCCGCCTGTTGGGGTTGTGCTTTGAATTTTACCGCGATTGGCTGCAACGGTAAATTTGCCGTTGGCAAAGCTTGAGCTTTGTTGGCTTACATATGCAGTTTGCCCGCTTGTAGTCGAACCGTTCATGACGGTTTCCGACCACCCTTGAGGCAAAGAGCTGTCGGCCCATGCAGCAAGCGGACACATTGGTAACGCCATAGCCAAAGCCATTATAATACCAAGCGCTTTATTCAATCTTGAGGCTTTCATTTGGATGCTTCCCTCCTATATTTCCCGTAGATTGGCCTCAGATAACTGCATCTTTCCATCCGAGGCCATGCTCAACTGCAGTTCGATGATTAATTAATGAAGCTAATATATTGGAGCAAGCGTTTTAAAACTACTGCCGATTCGGCACGTGTAGAATTGGCGGAAGGGTCAAACATATCAGCGCTTTTACCGTTCATGATTTTGGCATCGATCGTTTGCGCTATTGATTCTTTAGCCCATGCACTAATTGCAGCCTGATCTTTGAATACATCCACCTTTTTCGCGTCAACCGCTTTTTGCTTACCCACTAAATTTATAGCACGACTAATTAGAGCAGCCATTTGTTCTCGGGTAATGTTGGCATTTGGTGCGAAGGTATCAGCAGAAAGCCCGTCAACCAAGCCAGCTTTGGAAGCAGCGCCAACGAATCCCGCATACCAATCCGAGGCCGAAACATCCTTGAACTTGCTGCTTTTATCTTCAGTCAAGCCAAGCCCTTTCACAAGCAGTGTGGCAAACTCTGCACGCGTAATGTCACCTTGCGGCACAAAAGTCGTTTCAGTTCTACCGTTGACCAGCAGCTTGGATACAAGGATCTGTACATCTTCCTTAGCCCAATGCCCGTTTAAATCATTAAATGATTTATTGGATTCTACAATCGCATAAATACTGTTTCCTTGACGCTGTATAGTTGCAATTGTTTTACCATCCACGGTTTGGAATAAGGTCGGCACAAAGGTCATCTCTCCAGTTTCAGGATTATAGAGTACTCCTGTTGCCTTAGTCGGGTCTGTTCCAGCTGGAACTTCAATATTTCTCGGCAAGTAGGCACCTTTAAATTCGTTGATGCTGACCGTCTTCCCATTGCCCTGGGCAGTGATGCTGAAATCAACGGCACCTGTCAACAGCCTCAAGCCAGACTGACCCGCGGTGTCCGCCACCTTCTGCGCATCCGTCCCGCTCACTTTTTCAATGACAATACTGATAGTCACATCTTTTGCATCTGCTCCTAATGCTTGAGCTGCTTTCGAAATGTCCACCACTTTCACTGGCAAATAGTAGGTAACCGCGTCGCTCTTCACAACAATTACGGTATCCTTCGGCAGCGTGGCGATCTCTGCTAATGAAGAAGCAGGCAGTTCAACCTTGACCGCACTTCCTTGGTTACTCATTTCAACCGTAATATTATTAGTGCTGCTGGTGTTCGTTTGAAGCTGCTTTATTGCCTCTGAGAGGCTATCCTTGCTTATGGACGCTACGGTAAGTTCTTTTCCCGTGTCCGTTTTTGACTTGGTAGTCTCCTTTACTGTAATAAGCGCCCCGCTTTGGCTCGCTCCAACTGTCGGCTGTGACGGCGATGCGGTACCACCTGATCCTCCACCGCCACTTGATTTGCTGCTACTGTGCTGAGGAGAAGTAATGTTAACAGATGCAGCAGCGGATTCACTCCAAAAGGTTTCTTTAGTTTGGGAAGAAACCGCGATTACTTTACTTAATTTAATTTCTGCAGCTCCCACTGCAACTGTATTAAACGTAACGCTAGCTAAATTGACATTGCCATTATCCCCAGCTATTTGGCCTACTTTGGACTGGGCAAGCCTTATGGAATTACCCGATAGTTCAGGCTTAACCGAAAACCCGCTTGTGCCCGTGCTCGCCTCTTTATAGCTTAGCTTCTGATTATCAAATTGAAGTACAACCTCATAGCCGTACAAATCCACTGCGTTTTGCCCTTGAACCGTGACAGTCAATTCTCTGTTCATTTCCACGCTTGGAGTGCTTAGAGTTAATGAATACGTGGGATCGCCACTTGCAAAAATGTATGCGGGCAGGACAGGCATCGTCATTATTAATAAAGCCAAGCTTGTTATCCACAATTTGAGTCTCGTCATATTTGTCCGTCCTTTCTTTTGAAAAAAAACCTGGAGGCAGCCTAACGGCTGTCCTCCCGATCTCTCACCTCACACTTGCTTTAAGGCATTTGTCGAGCTACATCCACAAGATCAGTAATGGAAATCTCACCATCATTATTGACATCATAAATTTTGATTTCATTCCAATTCGGGCTGTTGGATTTCAAACCATAGGCAGCTGCCACTATGCCCAGATCTCCAATATTAGGCTTTTGAGCTAATGCTTTGAATTGCTGCAGCACCTGGCTCAGGACGGATGCGCCACTGTCGAGCTGCTGCTGATTAGCCTCGGAATTTGCCAAGAGCGCATTTGCAGCGTCGATAGCCGCTTTCAGCGTAGCTTTGGAGCCTGTAGGGTATTGACCCATACGGTTACCTTCAACTGTTGTATCATAGGCTGCCTGTGCCCCGGTAACAGCTGACTGAAGTGCTGACTTGTTCAGACCAACGAACTGGATCTTGACCGATGCTGCGTTTGCCTGTGTAATATCACCCTGGCTATTCGAGAGCTTTGCTTGCGATACAGAGATAGTAGTGGTTGCTGATTGCCCTGTAGATTTAGCCTTCCAATTAAGCTTGATCAGGGGTCCGTCCGTTGTTACGGCTCCGGACGGCCCTTGGCTGGCAACTATCATCCGTATTTGACCTGGTATATCTGTTTTTACTTGAACGATTGATAATCCTGTTTTCAATGATTGGGCAGAGACGTACTCCACTGCGGCTGCATCGAATTGGATGGTCACATCCTGAGCATAGATAGCTGCACTAGCGTTTGAAGAGACGCCGCTCAACCCATAATTGGTGCTGAAGGATTGGCCCAACCCCACCGGTTGAACTTCACTCAAGGATGCTGCTAGCCCAAGATGATCAAGAGCACCATAGATTTTAACATTGTCGATATAATGTCCTACCGTGCCCCCATTGGATGTATAGGATTCAAGCAAGGACAAGGAATTATTGGCTGCATAGAAAGGCGCCTGTTGAATCTTCGCTACACCGTTAATATAAACATCCGCTTTCTGAGTTTCTATATCGGCAACAATTTGAATCGTATACCAAGTGTTGGCATTGTAGCCTGATAATACAGTGTAAGTATCCGTAGCTCCGGCCACGCGGTAAGTAAGGTTACCACTGACGGTTTCAATGGATACAGCTGGCAGAGTTCCCCCTTGGGCTGGCTGAACACGAATAACCTTTGCGGAATTCGCTTTTGTCTGCTGCATGAAGTCAGCTTGAACAATGACCTTCTTCGTTTGCTCAGGGAAGCTCTTTGAAATCTGCGAAAAACTGCTTGCGTTAGTATCGTTGATAAAAATACTTTTATTGCTGCTGCTTGGCACATTTGCGATTTGTACGGCTCCACCTAACTCCGAAACCTCATACCCATCAGGCTTCGCTCCTGTTGTTTGAGCATCAAAATTATCGTTTACAAGCAAGCTCATACCGGTCGTAACGTCTTGACCCGCGACTGGTTTGGCACTAGCTTGACTCGAATTCACACTGTCTCCCGCTTCATTGACAGCATTAACAACGTAATAGTAGACCGTACCATTGGTCACATTAGTATCCTTGTAGTTCGTTGTTGTGATATTATTAGCAATCTCTGAATAATTCTGACCATCGGTAGTGCTGCGCTTCACTTTGTAGGATGTCGCTCCTGATGTACTTCCCCAAGTTATAGTCACTTGCGCATCACCTGCAGCAGCATTGACCGACGTTGGGGCGGATGGAGCAACTACAGTTACGATTGCTGGCGTGCAGCTTACCTGTACGGAGTCTGACCCCTCTCCCACCGAGTTGACCGCGCTAATTACATAGTAATAAGCGGTTCCGACTGATACGGAAGTATCTGTATAGCTTAACCCAGGCACAGTAGTTAGCGTTTGATAACTTCCCCCGTTTACTGTGCTGCGTTTGATGTTGTAGCTTGTCGCTCCGCTAACCGCATTCCATTTCAGAGCAACCTGACCATTGTTCGTCCCTGTAGCACTAACTCCTCCAACGGTTGTCGGAGCTGTAGGCGCACTGCCATCCGAGCTATATCCAGACGCAAGCAGCCAGTTTGCTTTCGGCCAAGCAAGCTTTCCTGCTCCGGCTCCATCCTCCGCAGTCAATCTGGACTTCACTGTAGATGGATCATCCAACGTATACGTATAAGGCAGATCTGTCATTCCGCTCCAGGAAAACTCCAAAGGCGTCGCAGGTACCGGTGTCATTGGGCTGTTCAGTGTGTCGCTGTTCCCCCTGAATGTAACCCCGTCTAAAGAATAAATGGTATCTTTGGCAAGTATTTTCCCGGTATACTGCGATTTGGCAGCATCCACCTGGTTATTACGCATTGGGTAGAAGACATCCACGATCTCTGAATTCTCAACCAGTACCGCACCCCCTTCGGTGGATATTGCACCATTGCTGGTTACACCGAAGTGGTACCCTTTTGCTGAAATAGCCGCTTCTTGTGTTGAATTAATCCGCTTCTTGGCAGCCCAGTTATTTGCACTGTCCATCACGATATTATAGGCATGAACATTGCCGCCTCTTAAGCGAGGCATACGATCCTGCATATCCTTATAATAGTTATGGTGCAGAGTAACCTGTAAGTTTGGATTCTTGGAATCGAATTCGGTAGCGCCGACTAAATGCTGTTTCTTTTGTCCTGCCGCGACCGCAATGATATCTTCCACACTTAAACCTTGATCGCGTAAAAATTTGTACATCGCGTAAGAGGCTTTATTGGCTTCCAGTGCATGGATCTGTTGAGTTACCCAGCTGTTAGGGCCGCGGTCATCCCCTTTAAACAGCGACCAGGAAATGGTTACTCCTGATGATCCTTGTTTGACATCGATTCCACCATCGTATGATTTATTAAAGGTACAATGATCGATCCATACTTTGGATTCATCCTCCAGGGTCATGTAGTCCCAATCATTCTTGTCGTAATCTCCTTTGGTCAACTCATCCCATTCCCACAGCTCGTCAAACTCCAAATTTCTGATGATAATATTGGAGCCATGTTTAATTGTAAAGCCGGCATGTTTGATCTTGGAGCCGTTGGCTGAGAAAATCGTTATGTTACTGAGCGTATCGAGATAAATTTTACTTACTCCCGTTTGCATTAGTACCGGATGTGTTTGAGGCGTTGCGTTCGCTACAAACAAAGCCCCTGCCGTCGTCTTAGCCTCAGCTGACAGCTCATTCCAGCCCAAGTTCAGATCATTCATAATTTCCACTACTTTATAACCGTTTTTACGGTTAACCGCCTTGGCGAAGTCGGTTGCATTGTAAACTTTGATATACTTAGCGTCCGTCTCCGGAATATTGCCTCCGCCGGTGTTTCCATAAGAAAAGCCGGCCAGATTATACGAATCCAGCGCAGGAGGGGCTAGTGGAGTTGCATTCGCAGCCGCAGAATTCCCGCTTTCCCCATTAAGATTGACCGCTGAAACCACATAATAATACTTGGTATCGTTGGTTAAGCCTGAATTCGTATAACTCGTAGCCGTAAGGCCGGTTGCCACGTTAGCATAAGTTTGACCGTTCGTGCTCCGTTTTACCGTATAGCTCGTTGCTTCACTAACGGGAGTCCACGAGAGCACCACCTGACCATTGCCAGCAGTTGCAGTAAGTCCAGCAGGTGCGGCTGGTGGCAGTGGATTTGATACAGGCGTAGCATTTACTATCGTCGAGCTGGTTTCACCATAAGGATTGACAGCTACTACCTTGTAGTAGTATTTCGTCCCATTCGTAACAGCGGAATCGGTATAATTCGCCGCTGTTAGACTACCGCCAAACTGGGCAAAGCTTTGCCCATCCGTGCCTCGCATAATTTTATAGCTGGCAGCATTGCTTACTGCCGTCCAGGACAATAGGACTTGCCCATTGCCTGCTGTAGCCGTTACTCCTGAAGGAGCATTCGGCGGGATGGCCGGTGCAACAGGAGAAGCAGCAACTTCATTAGAAGCTGCACTCTCCGATTGACCTAAGCCTTTGGCCGTTACTACATAGTAATAAGCGGTTCCGTTTACTGCCGTACTATCGATAAAGCTGGTTGTGGAGCCGGTACCTACCTGTGTGTACGGTCCTCCGGCTTGCGTTCCGCGTTTAACCGTATACACTGTTCCGGTAGATCCGGCAACCGCGTTCCAGGTTAAGCTTACTTGATTATCTCCTGCTACAGCCGCGAGTCCCGCAGGTGCAGCTGTAGGAAGGGCGGGTCCTGGCGGTGTAGTTCCTGCATAAAAATTAATGTTATCGAGATATTGGCTCTTGGCAGAGCCCCCAGGTGTTGTAGAATCAAATTTATTGACGTTCGTTACTGCGGATTTAAATGTAGTAATACCCGTAACCTCTTGCAGCGTCTCTCCTCTTTTTCCTACATAGATGGTTACTTGTCTGGCAGCGCCTGCGTTCATGTCCACAACAATCCTGAAACGAACCCATGTATTAGCTGCTAATAATCCCTGTCCGAATACAGTTCCCGGACCTGTATAGGTGAAGTTCCCCGCCGTTTGAGCCTGGATTTCAAGTGCCACCGTCGAGCCGCTGTATAAATCGAACACTTTGGCTCCGCCGCCTACATCAGGCTGCATATAATCAAATTCAAAGGTAGCAATTCCCGATGTGGAAGTGAAATCTCTTCCAATGCCCGCTTGACCGGCTCCCGGATCATACAGATAAACGACTTTATTTCCTGGAGTGACGGGATCATCCACTACACGCACCGTACTTCCCGTCGTTTCCTTTAAGGTATAGTCTGCTGCAATCGTTGCGTCAGTGATGCTCTCGAAATCTTCAACGAAAGGCATTGGAGCCGTTGTAGCTGCTGCCGCAGGAGTAGGTACCAGCGGCAGTAAATTCAGAATTAACAGAGAGCTTAATATAAAGTTCGTAATTCTTCTGTTCAATAGTTTCACCTCTTAAGATAATGACTACAAGGAAATTAATTTGGCTACATAAACAAGGTCAATAATGTTAATAACTCCATCATGATTAAAATCCATATGCTTGAATGCATCCCAATTAACGCTTCCTGACGTCAATCCGTACACCTTAGCCATATCTTCTAGATCTTTCCGATCTAGCTGATGGTCACCGTTCACATCACCGTGAATCGGACCAATCACCTTAGACCTAAACAATTGAAGCGCTTGATTCAAGTTCACGATAGCTTGATCCAGCTTTTGCTCGGTGGATGTTTGATCCGCCAATACTGAATTAGCCTCATCAATAGCTGTTTTCAGCGCTGCTTTTGCCCCTTGCGGATATTGACCGTCTGCCGTTCCTTCCACAGCCGAGTTATAAGCACTTAGGGCATTATCAATGGCTGCCTCGAGCGGTTTAACGTTCGGTCCTGCTCCGACAATCACCTTAGACCTAAACAATTGAAGCGCCTGATTCAAGTTCACGATAGCTTGATCCAGCTTTTGCTCCGTGGATGTTTGATCCGCCAATACTGCATTAGCCGCATCAATGGCTGTTTTCAGCGCTGCTTTTGCCCCTTGCGGATATTGACCGTCTGCCGTTCCTTCCACAGCCGAGTTATACGCATTTTGGGCATTATCAATGGCTGCTTCGAGCGGTTTAACGTTCGGTCCTGCTCCGACAATCACCTTAGACCTAAACAATTGAAGCGCTTGATTCAAGTTCACGATAGCTTGATCCAGCTTTTGCTCGGTAGATGTATGGTCCGCCAATACTGCATTAGCTGCATCAATGGCTGTTTTCAACGCTGCTTTTGCCCCTTGCGGATATTGACCCTCTGCCGTTCCTTCCACAGCCGAGTTATACGCATTTTGGGCATTATCAATGGCTGCCTCGAGCAGTTTAGCATTGGAACCTGCCAACTCTAGCATAATATTGATCGTGGCCGGTTGAAGATGAGTAATGACACCCCGACTGTTTGCAAGCTGTACGTCTGCTGAAATTATAGCTGTCCTAGGTTGGCTAAGCGCTTTGGCTTTCCAATTCATTGCAATTAACGGTCCATCGGTTGCAATAGCCCCAGCAGCGCCTTTGCTTATTGCAAATATACGAACCTGTCCAGGAACATCTCTCCTTATGTCAATGACTTGGAATACGGTTTCCACTGATTTCACCGATTCCGCTGATACAAGCTCCAACAGATTGGAGTCATATTCCAATTTGATTTCTTGTGCATAGATTGCCCCGGTTGTGAGAGCTGCTACATTACTTAATCCATAAGTCATACTGAATGGCTGCCCAGAGACCACACTTGGGACACTTGTAAGAGATGTGTTAACTTCATTAGAAACCAGAGTTGTAAGGCTTAATACCGGTCCGGTTCCCGTCCATTTCGCATTCCCATCTCCCGCTTCTACTTTGAACGTATATTGCGTATTAGGTGTAAGACCCGTCACTGTATACGAGGTCATCGAATTTGGAACCGTATTCGCTAAATTCACAGGGGTAAACACAGCTGCTCCAGCAATCGCTTTTCCATTCTGATAAACTCTATACCCTTTGACCCCGAGATCATCGGTTGCTTCTGGCCAGCTTAATTTCACGCTCGTCGCTGTAACCTCACTGGCTGTGACCTGACTTCCGGCAGGCCACTTGGGAGCTCCGGTATCATAGGCTGCTGCTGTAGTTACTTTTAATTGAGCCGGATATTTAGTGCTGTTACCAGCGGCATCAACCGCTTCCACTTCAAAGGTGTACGCCGTATCGAAGTTTAAGCCTGTTGCATTGAAGGAAGTGCTTGTTCCTGGCACTGTACCCTTCTTTACTCCATTGGCATATAGATTGTACTGCTTCACGCCTACGTTATCCGTTGCGGCAGTCCATTTAATATTCAGCCAAGTCGTATTGGCCTTGTCTACAAGTTGAATGACATTGCTGCCCGTAGGGGCCGTTGGAGCAATAGAATCCTTGACTCCCGTTGTCGTCACCGTAACGGATGGACCGCTGCTCCAGTTCCCTGACGCATCGATAGCCTCCACTTTAAAGCTATAGGACAATGCTGGAGAAAGTCCGTTTACCGTGAAGGTGGCTGCAGCCTGTCCGGAGCCGGAGGCCGAATTGCTGCCTATTAGGGTGGAGCCCTCATAGATTCGGTAGCCTTCTACTTTCACGTTATCCGTTGCCACCGCTGCCGACCAATCCAATTTAACAGATGTATCGGTAATATTAGATGCTGTAAGTGCACTGTTATTCGTCCAAACCGGTGCTAATGCAGCATTATTGGAAGAACTGTCCATCGTTGTAGTACCAGTGAAGGTAAGACCGGATGAATTGGCGATTTTCCATGGTGCTGCAAGCCCTACGAATACAACATCCTTGAACGAGCTGTTTCGCATATAACCGATGTTCGTTTGCACAGCATTATAAAATTTTACATTTTCAAAATGAATGCCTTCATGGAAGCCTCCGTCAACTCCCGCAACATTGATAGCCTCTTTCTTATAGCCGTCTACGGAAACGTTTTTAACCGTAATATCTTTGAACTGTGATGGAACTGCAGCCGGCTCGTATTCAATTGCTGAGTTGACGTCGGAGTAGGCCGATGTGAAAATAAAAGCTTGGTTTTTGCCATTTTTCATCGCTGTATCTCTGAAAACCACGTTCCTGCCTCCACCACCGGTTGGCGTATTCGTTTTGGCACGGAGACCGATTTCAGTCTGTTTCATAACATTGTCTTCAGCCAGGATGTTCTCAATCCAAGCAGCTGTATGGCTTCCCATTACTACGCCGCCATGTCCTTCTCTCATGTAGTTGTTGAATATCCAAGCATTGCGGGTAGGCTCATCCTTCTGCCCTTGAGCACCTTGGCCCGCTGCAAAGTTCATAGCGTCATCACCGGTGTCAAAAATATTGTTAAACACCGTAAGCCCATCGCCACCACCGAATTCAATTCCGTCTGCATTATTGTCATCAAAGGTCAGAAGCTTGACGCCAGTTACAGTGACATGATTGGAATTCAAATTAACCAAGGTATGGTTGGATGGATTCAGTGCGGTAAACCCGCCATAAAACGCGTTCTCAACACCACGCAGCGTAATCAGATTGGAACGTGTAGAGTATGCACTTGTTTGATCCATACCGAGCGTATCTCTAGCGTAGTTGGTTTGGTTCTTAGCAAGAATTCCGTAGGTGTTGTAATTAGTGTTACTGCTTCCCGCTTGCACCGGAAAGAAATTATCGTCCGTTCGAGTCGGTGCTACCCAACCATTCCCGTCAATAGTACCTTCCCCTACAATCCGGATGTTCCGTAAGCTTCCATAGTCATAGGTGTGTGCGTTGATCAGCGAGTAAAATCTCGGAACTGTTGTATAATCGTACAGCATGTAATCAAATGCATAATCTTCAGGCTTTTCAGAACCAAGCAGAGTCGCGTTCTTAGCTACCTCCAAGGTCATATCACTTTTCAGCCAAATGGAGCCTGTCTTGAATTTACCTGCAGGTACTAGCACTTTACCACCTGGTGTTACTGCATCAATGGCATCTTGGATAGCCTTCGTATTTAAAGTGACTCCATCGCCAACCGCACCGTAATCAACGATATTAAATACTTGCGGAACGGCAGTTGTAGATTGGGTTACTTGATTGCTTGCCGGCGATTCAATCCCGTTGCTGTCCACTGCTTTTACAGTAAATGTATACGGGGTGTTCGGCGTAAGACCTGTAACCGTGTAATTATGCATGCTTATTTTTACATGACGGTTGTCCGTATCCTCTTCGTAAAACTTGTCAATAAACGGTTTGGCCGGAGAATAGACCGCTGCGTTACTATTAGCCGTTCCAATAGCCATCGGTTGGCCATTCATGTAAACCTTGTAATCGACAATGTTGGAATACTCATCAGGCTTCTCCCACGCTAGAATGATGCTCTTCTCATCATAGGCCATAGCGGGAACTCTTAAGTTCTTGGGAGCTTGCAGCGGTGTGTTGGACATCGGAGTAACCGACATCTCATTGGAATTGTTTCCTTCTACACCGTTGATGTTGGCACTTACGACGATATAGTAGATGTTGCCATTAGTCAGACCCGTGTAGAGATACTCGTTTCCTGTAAGATTGGAGGCAACCACAGCATAAGGTCCGCCGGCAGTTGTGCTGCTCTTTACAGTGTAGGAGCTAGCTCCAGTAACCGAAGACCATTTCACTTTGGCTTGAGCGGGGCCAGCCTCCAGACTCGTAATAGTCGGCTTTCCAGGAGCCGCCAATGGAGTTGCAATAGCTTCGACCGCATTAGCTCCTTCTCCAACAGCGTTTGAAGCACTTACAGTAAAATAATAGGGAGTCCCGTTGGTCAAGCCTTCGTATGTATAGGAAGTCATGGTAGCGTCAGGCGTTTTGTAAGAGCTCGTGTAATTGCCGCTGGCTGTTCCAACCTTCACTGTGTAAAAGGTCGCGCCGGACACTGCCCCCCAGCTCAGGTCGACACTTTGGCTTTTGGGAGCCGCCAATAAAGAAGCCGGTTTATCCGGAACCGAAGCTGCTGCTTCGTTCTTATAAACCTTGATGTTGTCCAGGTAGTGGCTTCGGCTGGAGGAGCCTGGACTCACAGAGTCAAACTTGGCAATATTCGTAACCGAATTATCGAAAGGAACTTGACTAAGCTTCTTGTCTCCGTCAATGTAGACATCCGCTTTCTGGGAATCGATATCAGCAACAACTTTAAATTTGTACCATGTATCCTTTACATAAGCAGGAAGATCATAATAAACAGCCGGTTGCCTTCTGTAAGTGAAGATGCTGCCGGATTTCGTTTCAATATTAGCGGCAACCACACCTTCTGAAGACAATAACCGGATAATTTTAGCCCCTGAGTTAACTCCCAGACTGGATAAAAAATCAAATTCAATCGTAACTTGTCCGCTTGTCTGGGCTGTAAATGACTTCTCTATCGATGTAATATCGGTTGAAGCCGTGCTATTCGCATCATTCAGAAAAAGCGCCTTATTAGCCGCATTTTTCGGGTCAACCCTAACATCTGCAAAATTGTTAGCTGTTGCCGGATTGGGAGTAATAATATAGTCGGATGGAACCGTGCCCGCTTCGAAATCTTCATTAACGAGATAGACGGATGCAGCTGAAGCTGCCGGCACCGATACAAGCGTCAAACCTGAAAATCCATAGACGAATGTTGCCAAACTCATAAGCAAGGAAATACCTTTGCGTCGCATTGCCAAAAATAACACCTCCAAAATATATGTGTGCAGTCGTTAAGGCGTTGATAGAGCATCCTATAGCATCTACCCTTTGACGGAGCCCACTAATGCCCCTTTTGCAAAATATTTCTGCAGAAACGGATAAACAACCAGAATGGGTAGAGTGGAAACAACAATGACAGCCATTTTAATCGTTTGATCCGGTGGTTTAACAAAATCACTGCCAAAGTCCGATGTATCCGCGCTAAACGCACTTGCTACAAGAACGATTTGTCTTAACAGCACCTGGATAGGCCATTTATTCGCATCATTCAAAAAGATAATGGCATTGAAGTAAGTGTTCCAGTAGTTAACGGCATAAAATAGAGATATCGTGGCGATCGCCGGCATAGACAGCGGAATAACAATTCTGAACAAGATTCCGAGATCATTGCAGCCATCGATTTTGGCAGACTCCTCAAGACCCTCAGGCAGGTTCATAAAAAAGCTCCGCATAATAATCAGGTTGAATGCATTAATCATGGTCGGGACGATCAGAGAAAAGTATGAATCCACAAGTCCCATTGCCTTAACTACCAAAAAGGTCGGTATCAAACCTCCATTAAAGAGCAGCGTGAACACAACCAGGAACATGAAAAAGCGGCGTCCATCCAAATCTCTTCTCGTTAGGCCGTATGCCATCAAGCAAGTTACAAACATGCTGATTAAGGTTCCGAAGAGGGTGACCCCCACAGATACACTTAATGAACGAAAGATCGCACTCGTCGATAAAATATAGCGGTAAGCATCCAAGGTATACTCGGTCGGAATCAAAATAAACGGTTTGCGAGCTATTTCCTCTACAGTTGCAAAAGAAGCCATAATAACATGCATGAGAGGAAGGAACGTAACCAACGCTATAAGGATGAGAAAAAAGATATTGAAGAAATCAAACATTCTGTTAAGTAATGTCTTGTCTTGAACCATTGCGGTACCTCCTTATGACCCAGTCGATTAGTAAATGCCTTCCTCGCCGATTTTTTTGGCTAATTTGTTAGAAAGTACAACCAGAAATAGGCCAACAAATGATTTAAAGAAACCTACTGCCGTGCTGAAGCTGAATTGACCTTGTTTCAGACCGACTGTGTATACATAGGTATCCAGAATTTCGGCGACGGAACGATTCATCGAATTGAGCAGCAGATACACATGCTCGAAGCTGAGATCGAGAACATTGCCTATTCGAAGAATTAACAGCACAACAATTACACTTCTTATTGAAGGTAAGGTGATATGCCAAATTTGTCGGAACCGTCCGGCTCCATCCATTCTTGCAGCCTCATACAGCTGCGGGTCGATGGCTGCGATTGCAGCCAGATACACAATCGTTCCCCAGCCCGCTTCCCTCCAAATAACCTGAACAATGTACATGGGGTGAAACCAGCCTTCGCTCAGCAAAAAGTTTACCTTGGGAAATCCAAAGTACAGCATTAATTGATTAATAATTCCGCCATCCATCGTTAGCATTACATAGGCAATGGATACGATAATGACCCATGACAAGAAATGCGGGATGTATACGATCGACTGCACCAACCGTTTAAAAAATACATTTGCCACTTCATTCAACATCACAGCAAGCACAATGGGGACCGGAAAATAAAAAACAATATTATAGAGGAACAAGACAAACGTGTTTTTAAAAATGTTCCAAAATTCCGGTTCACTAAACAATTTATTAAAATGCTTCAGCCCTACCCACTCACTGCCCGACATTCCCTTGTATGGCAAATAATCCTGAAAGGCAATAAGCAGCCCATACATAGGGAAATATTTGAAAATAATAAAATAGATAAGCCCAGGAAGGATCATCAAATACATATACCGGTTCCTGACTAATCTTTTGGCTAATGAACTGCTTGATTTGGGTACCGGCATCGGCTTGGACTGAACGACACTACTATTCATTACACACGACTTCCTTTCTTACGGAGGCCAATAAAGCCTTGTTGTATATGATTGAATCAAGGATACTCGGCTGTACCAGTCCTTGAGGGATGATGAACACGTCGAGGTTCAACTGGTGAAGGCTGTTGAATGGTTTCAACAGCCCCCAACAAAGCGTATTTTAATTATTTAACGTTTTTGTAGGCTGTATTGTATTCTTCGATAATTTTGGCTCCGCCTTCGTCCTGCCACTTTTTCACAGCTGCTTGGAAGCCATTTTCGTCGATGGTACCTAACATAAATTTATAAGTAGCATCCTTGATAATGTCCTGAAGTCTTGCACCCTTCTCGTTAAACGTTTTGGAATCCAGAGATACCGTCGGATCTGGAACTCCAAAGCTGATAGCATCCTTGGCAAGCTTTTCGGCCTTTTCACGAACCGGAAGGCTGTAAAAAGATGGGGTTACATTAGTGGTGTCAGCAAGTGCGATGCTTTGATATGGCTTAACATCCTTCTCCAGCAGCTTCTGGTCGGTTCCAGGAACTACCTTGCCATCCTTAACGGTGTAATGGGTGTTCTCAACCCCATACTTAAGCAGGTTAGCAATTTCCGGACTTAGGAAATAATTGTAGAAGGCCAGAATTTGCTTTAATTCTTTTTCCGTTTTAACTACAGCTTTAGGGAACATAACCATAGTGCCATACCCTGGTAGCGCCCATGTCGCCGGCTTACTGTTCGAGCTGCTTGTAATTTGGTTAACCAGGTCATATTGAGCTTCCTTAACGTTTTTGGACGTTTTATCCTGCATCGTTTCAACATCCGGCATCGAGCCTATATACATCCCCGCTCTACCGGTGTACATCATGTTCTGCTGATCCGTTTTGCTCGTAACCGGGAAGTCTTGATTAATCAAACCTTCGTCACGAAGCTTCTTAATAAATTTCATCGTTTCCATGTACCCTTTAGTAGCAAATTCAGGAGTAAGCTTCCCATCGACAACCCCCCAGCCATTAGGAGTTCCGAAGAATGAGCTTAATGTTTTAAAAGAGCCGTAGACCAGATCGTTGCGATCCGCTAGCCCCAGTGTTTTACCTCCACCAGCCAGATCCGCTTCCTTGAATTTTTTCAGCATATTGTAAATATCATCGGTTGTTTTAGGCTCTGCGAGACCAAGCTTATCAGCCCAATCTTTACGGTAGATAATACCTTGGCGCGTCAGCGGTCTTTCCTGATAAAGCGAATAAATTTTGCCGTCCACACTCGTATTCTTTAGAATATCGGGGTTCATCTTACTTAAGAAGGAGTACTCCTTTAAATAAGGGCCTAGCTCCCAGAATTGTCCGTTTTTGATAGCATCGCGAAGCAGGACGAAAGACGACTGGTTTTTAATATAAGCAGCTTGCGGCAAAGATCCCGTTGCAAAGGCGGCCTGAAATTTCTCATCATAAGAACCGTCCGGTACCCATTGGAACTCAATTTGGGTTTTTGTTTTTTCTTCAAGTATTTTCTTGATCGTCTCCGATGGAACCTCAGGTGTCTGCAGGTTCGCCATAATAGTTATTTTGGAAATAGGCTCCACTTTCGTATTTTCCGTATTCGTTGACGTATCCTTCCCTGTTGCCTCCGGCTTCACGTTATCGCCGCAGCCTGCAAGGATCGATGTGACCGCTAACACCGCAGCGCAAAAAACAGCAGCTTTTTTGGCATAACCCTTTGTTCTTTTCAAATTATTCCAACCTCCATTTTTCATTGCAGAATCAAAAATGCTCTCGTCCTGCTCTCCTTTTTATCATAGAGGTGCTTTTCCATTCCATATACAATCATTGCCTCACAAACACTTGTGCCACTGGGCTTTTCAGCCTATATGAGATAGGTATCTGAGATAATGATCATGGATGTTATTGGGGTCTGGAAATTTCATCCTCCGCTTTGTTAGTAATGCAAAAGAACCTTCAGTTCCACTTTTAAAGTGTAACTGAAGGTTCTTTTTCACATTTTATAGGATTCGCCCACCTGGGTTTACCCTTCTGGAATAGCCCATCCCCTGCAATTATTTATTTGAAATCTTTTTTTGGTAAGCCTCTGAATATTCTTTAATAATCTGGCCTCCCCCTTTTCTCTCCCATTTGTCGATTTCTTTCTCGAAGCCATTCAAGTCTATTTGACCAAGAATATAGCTGTACGTAGCATTAATCACAATTGGCCAGAGCTCTCCTCCAACCATATCGTAAGTCGGAGAGAACAAGGATTGAGCCGGATCTCGAATCAAGAAGCTTTCATTATCCGAG
This sequence comes from Paenibacillus radicis (ex Xue et al. 2023), assembly GCF_024722015.1. Taxonomy (GTDB): domain Bacteria; phylum Bacillota; class Bacilli; order Paenibacillales; family NBRC-103111; genus Paenibacillus_S. Next base: position 34,588 of record NZ_JANQBD010000031.1, read on the forward strand.
GTCAGCTTACTAATTTTAACTTGAAGTGGATCTTGCATTTCTTCCTTAAGCTTCATAATCGAATTGTTCAGGCTGGCTATCATTAAAGAATACAGCGGCAGCACCTCTATGTTATGCAGCTGACTCATCGTCGGAGTCTTCACGACTCGTCCCTCTTCTACTGTGTAATGCTTGCCCTCTAAGCCATATTGCATTATGTTGCTAACATCGGCATCCATCGTTCTATCGAAAAAGGCAAGAATCTTTCTCAGCTCCGCCTCTGTCTTGATCTCTTTCTTGGAAAAGAGGAACAATCCGTTGAAGCTCGGGATCGACCAGACTCCATATCCCTGAGGACCGCGAATACGGTTAAGTATGGTCAATTCAGCTGTAGGATTCAATTTTTGCAGCTCGTCCAATAATCTGGGCGTATCTTCCAGGCTGCCGATATATGCACCTGCTTTACCGCTGATAATCATATACCGTTCTACCTGCTTACTCGTAATTGAAAAGTCACGGTTCAGTATATTTTCGTCATACAGCTTTTTCATAAAGTCCATCGTATGAATATATTCCGGCGTCATAAACTCCGGAACCAGTTTATCCTTTACTACACCCCAATTGTTAGGCGTTCCGAAATACGATCCCAATGTTTTGAATGCCCCGAATACAAGATCGCTGCGGTCGGCCAGCCCAATAGTGTCCTGCTTCCCGTTACCGTCCGGATCGTTGTAGGTAAACTTCTTCATAACTTCGTATAATTCATCAATCGAGGATGGCTCCTTCAGGCCCAGACGGTCTAACCAATCCTTCCGGAGGATGACGCCTTGTCTTGATGCGGGACGTTCCGTATACAAACCATATAGCCTATCATCAACCGATGTTTCATTTAACGTAGTTTTATTCAACTTTTTCAAATTTGGATAAAAGTCCAAATACGGGCCAATTTCCCAAAACATACCGGAACGGATTTCATTTCTCACATACACATAATCAGGCTGGCTTACGAAAATTACTTTTTTAGGTGAATTCGTCTCCAGCGCATTCATCATTTTATCTTTATAAATATCATAAGGGACCCATTCGATGTCAAGATTCGTTTGAGTGGCTTGTTCAATGCTGCTGATTAGTTCATCGGGCGGAGCTTTGACCTGGTGAAGCGGTACCATCATACTAATATCAAGAAGCTCTGCCGCCGGAATACTACTTTTCTTCGTATCTATTCCCTCACAAGCGCTCAATAGCAAGGCGACAGAAACTATAATAGAGACGGGTCTGTATATGAACATTTTAACAAACAGACTCCTTCTACTCATGGAAACCCTCTCCCCCGATGCAAACGATTGCATTTATTATACATGAAAGATAACTCTATTGTAATGCATCTGGCATACGAAAACTTTTATTAAAATTAGTTATTGCTCATTGCTCCCACTGGTTGCTAAAATAGAACAACAGAATTACTATTTTTTCTTAAGTCAGGAATGAGGTACATAGATGCAACACTTCAGTTATCTTACAAGGCTAATCATATTTGGATGCCTTCTATGCACACTTCCCGCTATTTGTTTTGGTATATTCTCCTACATTCAATCATCTAATGAAATTCAAAAACAAGTTAATTCCAGACAAATACAAGTATTAACTTTGATGAACTCCAATGTCGAGCAAGTGCTGCGAACGGTAAATCACGCCTTTGACCAATTGGTAAATTCTACCGTTGTGGCAAGAGCATTAAATGAGACTTTTTCTCCTGACGACTTTCTGCTGTACAGAAATTTACGAAAGGAAATAAGCAACACGCAATCCTATTTCACAAAAGTTGAAGATATTGTAATCGTTAACATAGAGCAAAATTGGATGATTAAAAATTCTGGCTATTATAAATTCAACACTTATCTGCATCACACTCAAATAGCCAATCAGATGCTTCTTCCCAATACAATCTCTTGGTCCCTGAACCCCAGCATATGGTTTTACAGTGAAGAGAAGGCGAATGCTTACGAATGTCCATATGTGATAAGCCTGGTGAAGAAATTACCGGATCAGAAGCTCGACAAGTTTGGACTGGCATTCGCAAATTTACCCACCTGCAGTATAGGAAGCATTCTAAATTATACCCCCGCGGAATCTGAGACCGTTATAATTATGGATGATCAAGAACGGATATTATTTCACACAGACCCTTCCATGATCGGTAAGTATGCAATCAGCACAGGCTTTATTAGTGATTCCCATGTCTTCTCACAGCCTGTCGGCCAGTTCGAAACGGAATTGGGCGGGAAGAAGTATACAGCTACCTACCTGCGCTCATCTCTTAATAACTGGATTTATCTCTCTATTATCTCAATAGACAGCTTAACTCAGGATTCCAAAAAAATTGGCCGCTATCTTTTCTTCTTCTGCTTGATCATAATTGCCGTATTCTTAGTTATTGCATGGCTGGGCTCTCGTCAAATGTACAATCCGATCCAAAGCTTATTGAAGCAAATTGGAGGAAGCCCCCCATCAAGCGTCAAACCTGGAATGAACGAATTCGAAATCATCAGCAACCAGGTTCAAAACCTGTTTCAATCCAAATCACAGCTGGAGCAGGAAGCCAGCCGGCATTTGCAGCAATCCAGCACCTTTTTTCTGATGAATATGTTTCAAAAGGACATTCGAAGAAATGAACTGACGGAGAAAATGGAGCTGTTCGGATTCAGTGAAAAGCTTGCCCAGTGGCAGGTAATGTCGGTTATCGCGTTGCAAATTGATACTTTGGAGGGTACACGTTACTCTAAGGATGACCTAGAGCTGCTGTTATTTGCTATTAATAACATCGTAGAGGAAATCATACCTTCGGAAGTCAGATTGCCGCCCGTATCTATCGAACATACCCAGATCACCCTTATCGGAGGCGTCAATTCTGAAGCTCAGCCCGAGTATAACGGCTTTATTTATTCAACAACCGAATCTATTCAGAGTGCTATAAAGCGGGTACTGGATCTGCAAGTCAGCATTGGAATCAGCCTTCCCTTTCATGATATTAAAAAAGCCTCTGCAGCCTACCACGAGGGGCTTGAGGCGTTGAAGCACCGCATTTATTTGGGTGAGCATGTAATTATTCCTTATGCGAATATTAATGCAGGCAAGCAAAAGCTGCTGGCTGAGTACCCAAGCTTGGCAGAAACAGAGTTATTTGACGCTATATTAATTGCCGACGAGGAGAAGTCGCGGGAGTTATTAAAAGCGTTCATGCAGCTTATTTTCAAGCAGGAAATGAATCCTCAGGAATATCAGGTATCTATTTTCAGGTTCCTTAACAGCCTGATGGTTTCCATGCAGCAGTCCGGGATTTCGTTGAACCAGCTGCATTCCGGCGGAGGCTCATTGTATGAGGAATTAAACGCGCTTCAGATCACTCATGAAATTGAAGAATGGTTCTGGTCTCGCGTCATTACACCTCTGATTCGTATTTTCCGGGACAGGCAAAATTCTCAATATCACAATATATCCGAGAAAATCATGGATATGATTCATAAATATTACGACACCGATCTCACCATTGAAAAATGCGCTACCGAGATGCATTATAACGCTAACTATTTGAGCGGTGTTTTTCGCAAAGAAACCAGCGTAACCTTCAGCGAATATTTATCCTCTTATCGTCTCAATATGGCTAAGAAATGGCTAATGGAAACCGATATCACAATTAAAGAAATTTCAGAGAAGCTTCAATATATCAACTCTCAGAACTTCATACGTTCTTTCCGCAAGCAAGAAGGTGTTACTCCCGGGCAGTTTCGGGAATCGCATCGCAAATAATTAATAAGGACGCCGAAAGGCGTCCTTATTAATATTCGACCGACCGCCATGCAACGCCACAACTAGCTAGCGGAACGTCATTCCTTTATTTACCTTGCACTTCCTCAAATTCATGAAGTTACGGAAGTACGATGCGTTATTTAGTCTTCAATTGGCTAAAATTCCACTATTTCGAGCAAATAAGTGATCCTAGTTCCGCTTCACTTGGTTGATAACGTTTGCAAATTAAAATAACGCATCCCAGTTCCTTTCAACCACTTGTTGATCTAGAGGCAAAGGTAACCTGGTGGATCGTTTTCGATTAACCCATTTAGCAATCCAATTGCAGGATGCGTACAAAAAATCCCGCCAGCGGCGGGATCAGAGGTAACATTCTATATTTAAAAGAACCCTTTATGCATCCCTATCTACTATTACTTACATCGAAGCTACCCACCTTACCAGTCGTTATTGCTTGGCAGCTTGGTAAGCTTCAATGTATTGAGCAGCCTTCTTGGCTACCAGGCTGTAATCACCTGTTTTTACCGCATCGGTGGTCAAATCAGAACCGATACCAACAGCTACAGCTCCAGCCTTGATCCAATCAGCCAGATTGCTCAGCGACACGCCGCCGGTTGGCATAATGTTCGCCTGCGGCAAAGGCCCTTTGATCGCCTTGATTGTTGCCGGCGAGTACAGGTTGCCCGGGAACAGCTTGACGATGTCAACGCCCAGCTCCAGCGCCTGCTGGATCTCTTGAATCGTCATAACTCCGGGCATAACTGGCACACGGTACCGGTTGCACAGCGTTACCGTTGCCGGGTTCAACGCCGGGCCTACGACAAACTCGGCCCCGCTAAGAATCGCAGCTCGCGCCGTCTCCGGATCCAGCGCCGTACCTACGCCAATGATGGCGTACTTGGACGCATCCTGCGTCTCGCTGGAGTACTTCTTCGCAAGCTTCTCGATTGCTTGCAGTGCGAAAGGCACTGTCATCGTTACCTCGATGACTTTAATACCGCCCTCGATGGCTTGCTCCGCCATCTCAACTACTTCATCGGCCGTCTCTCCGCGTAATACGGCCACAACGCCTGCGTTGCTCATTTGCTGGAGCAGCTTAATTTTCTTCATATCGATTCAACCGTTCCTTTGCATCTAGTTTGTTTAACCTGGTTGCTGCTGATCTATTAACGCTCTACATGCTTCACGTTATTAAGTACCGCTTCAACCTGCTCCCAAGTCGGAATACCTTCCCAATCACCTTCGGTTTGCACAACCATCGAGCCAATCAGGTTACCCAACCTGACAGCTTCGGTATGACTGTAGTTTTTCAACAAGCCTACGATAAAGCCAGCGCAGAAGCCGTCACCGGCACCTACTGTATCTACAACCTGCTCGGCTTTGAAATAAGGAACGGAGCTAACCTTGCCCTGCTCCACGACATAGGTTTCATCGTCGCCGCCCTTAACAATCGAAACAGCCTGAAGCTCATTCAGGTGCCCAACAATTTCATCGAAGCTCTCCGTTTGGTACAGCAGCTTAAGCTCGTCCAAGCCTGGAAGGAAATAATCCGCTTCCTTGGCCATTTCCAACAGCACCTCACGCGCTTCATCCATCAACCACAGCTTAAGGCGCAGATTCGGATCAAAGCATACCTTTACCCCATGCTTGCGGGCGATACGAATAGCTTCGATTGCTGCCTCGCGGCATGATCCGCTTAAAGCGGGTGTAATACCTGTAACATGAAGGTATTTAGCCTGCTTAATATACTCCTCATCCAGATGCTCCGGCTTTAACGTGCTCGCCGCGGAGCCTTTACGGTAGTAATATACCGATGTTTTACCGGATACGACCTCGCGCATCATCAAGCCGGTCGGCGCTTCCGCCGTTAGCTCAACACGGGATACGTCTACACCTTCGCCGCGGATTTTTTTCAGAATCATACGGCCAAAAGGATCCTTGCCCATGCGGCTGAACCAGCCGACACGGTGACCAAGACGAGCAACACCAATAGCAACATTGCTTTCAGCGCCACCGAACAAACCATTAAATTGCGAGGAATATTCAATTCCTTTGGTGCTTGTCGGCATCATAAGCGCCATCGTTTCGCCAAATGTAATAATCTCCGGCTGAAACATTTGAGTGCTAGCTTGTTGAGTGGCCATTATCGATTCATCCACCCGCCGTCTACACACAATACATGCCCATTCATATAATCAGACGCTGCAGATGCCAAGAACACAGCGGGACCTTGCAGGTCTTCCGTTGTACCCCAGCGTCCTGCCGGTATACGTCCCAGTATTTGTGCATTACGCTCTTGATCCGCACGAAGTGCAGTTGTGTTATCCGTTGCCATATAGCCCGGTGCAATTGCATTCACTTGAACGCCTTTGCTTGCCCACTCGTTGGCTAATGCTTTCGTAATACCTGCAACCGCATGCTTGGCAGCCGTATACCCCGGTACATTAATACCGCCTTGGAAGCTAAGCATCGAAGCGATGTTAATGATTTTACCCGATCCCTGCTTGATCATTTCGCGACCTACCAGCTGGCAGAGGAAAAACACTGAATTCATATTTAAATTAATAACATCATGCCAGTCTTGAGCGGGATGATCCGCAGCCGGTGTACGGCGAATAATACCAGCATTGTTAACTAAAATATCGATTTTGCCAAAAGCGGACAGAGCTTCGCTCACAACACGCGGCAGTTCATTCTCATCAGACAGGTTGGCAACAACCGTATGAACATTACGACCCATTGCTTCAATCTCATTTTGAGTATCACGATTGCGGTCATTACTGGTCACAATTACAATATCCGCACCTGCTTTTGCCAAGCCAAGAGAGATACCTCCACCTAAACCTACAGCACCGCCCGTTACGATTGCTACTTTACCCGACAAATCAAAAAAACTCATTTCTACACCCCATTAAACGAATTATATACGGCTTGTACTTCCGATACCGTCAGCAAGTATACATCCCTTTTATTATAAGTGAAGTGACTTCAATGTGCCAGACCGACCTCGAAAAATTACAACAACACCTAAAGAACACCTTTTGCTCAAAAGCGAATTTTCCAATTTATTCCTTTATTCCCGCAGCAGACTGCATCTTTCATCCTCAGATCACAACTTCCTCCTTTATAGCGCACATACCTCTACCTCAAATCCGAGATCTTCGATCATTCTGTGATCCTCTTGAGCGTCCTGCCCTTCCGTTGTTAAATAATCACCTACAAAAATCGAATTTGCCGCATACAATCCTAAAGCCTGCAGCGAGCGTAAATTCATCTCCCTGCCTCCGGCAATACGTATTTCTTTAGATGGATTCACTAAACGCAGCAAAGCTAATATTTTCAGACATTTGCGCGGATGCAGTGCGTTCATATGCTGCAAAGGCGTTCCGGCAATCGGGTTCAAAAAGTTAACCGGAATCGAATCCGCATCTAACTCGCGAAGCGCATAAGCGATTTCCACGATTTCCTCATCCGTTTCACCCATACCTGCTATAAAGCCGGAGCATGGGGACATTCCAGAAGCCTTCGCTTTCTGAACCGTGCTGACACGATCCTCATAGGTATGGGTTGTTGTAATCCTGTCGAAGTTTCGTCCACTCGTATTCAGATTATGATTATAGCGGTCTACGCCAGCCTCTTTCAGCCGCTCTGCCTGCTCTTCAGATAATATACCCAAACAGGCGCATATTTTCATTGGCATTGCTTCCTTGATCTCCCGGACCGCCTCTATCACCTGTTCCAGCTCTTTATTAGTCGGGCCTTTACCGCTGGCTACAATGCAGTATGTTCCAACCTTCAGCTCCATAGCTTTATGTGCTCCCGCAATCAAAGTCTCTTTATCAAGCAGCGGATACTTGGAAACCGGCGCAACAGACACTATGGATTGCGAGCAGTAACCGCAGTCTTCCGGACATAATCCACTCTTTGCATTAATAATAAGATTCAACTTTACCTTCGTTCCATAAAAATGCCTTCTCACCTGAAAAGCCGCATCCATCACAGCAAGCAGCTCATAGTCATCCGCACGCAGCACCGCCAATCCTTCCTCCATCGCGAGCCTTTCACCTTTAATAGCCTTGTTAGCCAATGCACTCCAATTCGCACTTATCTTTATCACGAAAATAGCACCTCCACCCCATTTTAATTGTCAACTAAAATTATTAATTTATGGTTAACAATTAACAGACGTATTTTACTATAATTGGAGTCACTGTACAACCCGTCCCTAATCAGGCACTATCCCACTTTTAAAAGCGGCACAAATATATAACATATAACTAACATTATATTAAAATGCATAAATATGAAAACAGCAGATAAACGTCAAAAATCGACATAAAACCGTTTAAACACGCAATGTAACCGTTTTTTCATTAGTGTTAAATATTTGTCAAATAACATAACATGTATTAGTATTCAATACATTATTATAAATACATAACATTGGAGGTATCTTTATATGACATTATTTAAAGGCAGCAAGCTTATGAAAAAGATCCTTATCCCTCTTCTTGTACCCGCTCTCTTGAGCACCGTATCGGTGTTCACGATTCCGTCGTCCGCAAGTGCTGCGGAGGTTACGGCATCAGCCATCCCCATTCCACCTGTAACGGACAGCTTCAAGCAGTCGCCATTGCCGAATGTTATCGTCATTGGAACCGGGGGCACTTTGGCCGGTAAAGCAGCCGATCAGACCAGCTTTCAAAATTATCGCGCAGGCACTTATCCCATTGCCGATCTTGTCAGCCAATTGCCTAATAAGGATAAAATCGCGGATGTAGCTACCTATCAATTCGGCAATAAAGGATCGGGCAGCTATTCCATGAGCGACTTGTACGATCTTTCCCTGGCGGTAGACGCTGCTCTAGAGCAATACGACGGAGCCGTTGTTACATCCGGTACGGATACAATGGAGGAAATCGCTTATTTCCTCGACCTTACCGTGAGAAGTGAAAAGCCAGTCATTGTTACAGGCGCCATGAGGCCTTGGGATGTTATCGGTACCGATGCCCCAGCCAATCTGTATAACGCCATCAAGCTGGCAGGAAGCGGTAAAACCAAATCCTTCGGCACCGTTCTTATGCTGAATGATGTCTTTCACGCAGCCAGAGAAGTAACCAAATCCAACTCCCACCGTATGGATACGTTCGAAACACCTATGGTTGGCGCATTAGGCTACATAGACGAAACGAACATCCGTGTCTACCGTGCTCCTGCTAGAGTATTAAAAGCGGGCAAGCCGGATTGGGCAACTCCTTTTGACTTTAAAACCATCACCAAAGATAAGCTCCCTGCCGTAGAAATCGTCTACGCTTATCAAGATGCTGGCGGCGGCGCTATCAACGGCCTCGTGAGTGAAGGGGTCAAGGGAATCGTAACGGCCGGAACAGGCGCCGGCGGCATATCCTCGAAGATGAGCACAGCTCGCAGCAATGCAATCAAGCAGGGCGTTATCTTTGTAACAACAACAAGAACAGGCTCAGGCACTATGTACGGCGGCAGTAGCGGCATCATCGCAGGCGACAGCCTGAATGCGCAGCACGCAAGAATCATGCTTCTTCTATCCCTGGCATTCTCTAGCGATTTCAATACGGTCAAGGACTGGTTCGCCACGTATGGCACGCAAGATGTACAACCGGAACAGCCATAACAGGAGCGGGAGGTAAGGTTCAATGAATCATCTTGATTACGCAACTTCAAAAAGGAGCTTCATCTCGCTCCTTTTCTTGTCTCTCCTGATCGCTTTATCCACCATGCTCGCCCATCCAACCAGCGCTCGTGCAGCTGAAGCCATTCCAATCCCGCCACTGACGGACAGCTTCAAGCAGTCGCCACTGCCGAATGTTATCGTCATTGGAACCGGGGGCACTTTGGCCGGTAAAGCAGCCGATCAGACCAGCTTTCAAAATTATCGCGCAGGCACTTATCCCATTGCCGATCTTGTCAGCCAATTGCCTAACAAGGATAAAATTGCGGATGTAGCTACCTATCAATTCGGCAATAAAGGATCCGGAAGCTATTCCATGAGCGATCTGTACGACCTTTCCCTGGCGGTTGACGCTGCTCTCGAGCAATACGACGGAGCCGTTGTGACATCCGGTACGGATACAATGGAGGAAATCGCTTATTTTCTGAACCTTACCGTGAGAAGCGAAAAGCCTGTCGTTGTTACAGGCGCGATGAGACCTTGGGATGTTATCGGTACCGATGCCCCAGCCAATCTGTATAACGCCATCAAGCTGGCAGGAAGCGGTAAAACGAAATCCTTCGGCACCGTTCTTATGCTGAACGACGTCATTCACGCAGCCAGAGAAGTAACCAAATCCAACTCTCACCGTATGGATACTTTTCAAACGCCTATGGTTGGCGCTCTTGGTTACATAGACGAAACGAATATTCGCATCTATCGTGTCCCAGCCAAACGCCTCAAAGCGGGCAAGCCGGATTGGGCAACACCTTTTAACCTGAAGACCATCACCAAGGATAAGCTTCCTGCAGTAGAAATCGTCTACGCTTATCAAGACGCTGCCGGAGGCGCCATCACCGGATTTGCCAACGAGGGCGTCAAGGGGATCGTAACGGCCGGAACAGGCGCCGGCGGCATATCCTCGAAGATGAGCACAGCTCGCAGCAACGCAATCAAGCAGGGCGTTATTTTCGTAACAACAACAAGAACAGGCTCAGGCACCATGTACGGCAGCAGCAATGGCATCATCGCCGGCGACAGCCTGAACGCACAGCATGCAAGAATTATGCTCCTTCTATCCCTGGCATTCTCCAATGACTACAACACTATCAAGCAATGGTTTGAAACCGTGGGTACCCAGGAAATAAAGCTCGCCTCTCAGGTGCCGGATAACAAAGCACCGGAATGGCCTGCAGGCGGGAGTTTGGAAGCCTTGAACGTAGGGCAGACAGCTCTCACCCTGACTTGGCCTTCTGCAGTAGACAATATCGGCGTGACACAGTACCGTATTTATGACACCGGAAGCAACACAGTTGTCGGAAGCGTCTATCCCACGGTTACTAATGGAGTTTACTCGACAGTTAGCGGAAGCACGTATTCCTCCGTTACAGGAAGTGTATATTATTACAACCTAAGCGGTCTTACTGCAGGCACAACCTACACATTCACTGTCAAAGCCGAGGATGCTGCAGGCAATCAGAGCGTTGGACTGAGCAAGACCGTTCAGACATTACCAGCCAGCCGGCCTTCCCGACCTGGATCATCAGGCGGCGGCGCAGCTTCCACTTCCTCCAAAAGCGAACTGACTATCGCACCAAGCGGAACAGGCACCGTAAGCTTGAACAACGCTATCTGGATTACGATACCGGCAGGTGCATCAGGGCAAGAGCTGCGGGTAACGGTGGAAGAACTGACCAATCAAAGCAACCTGATCTCAGAGGGAAGCAAGCTGATCAGTCCGATATTTGAGATTTTGAAAAACTTTAGTGAAAACTTTGATAAGCCGGTTACCATCTCATTCCTTTTCGATCCGGCAAAAGTCGAAGCCAATCAACATCCTTCCGTATTCTACTACGATGAGGAGAAGAAAACTTGGATTGAAATCGGAGGCACTGTCCAGGACAATCAAATAAAGGTTGATGTCGATCATTTCACCAAGTTTGCCGTATTTGCTGTAGAGAACAAAGCAGCGGAAACAACCGAAGGGAAGCCATCCTTCTCGGATACAACCGGACATTGGGCGGAAGCAGCTATTAAATGGGCCTCCTCTCAAAACATAGTCAGCGGGTATCCGGACGGATCCTTCAAACCCGATCATTCAGTTACCCGTGCAGAGTTCACGCTGATGCTGATGAATGTTCTCAAGCCTCAGGGTGAAGGACGCGCACTTGAATTAACGGATAAGGATACGATCGGAGCATGGGCTCAGAAAGCGGTAGCTCAATCAGTTGAAGCAGGAATTATCAAGGGCTACGAGGACGGCACATTCCGGCCTAATACGCAGATAAATCGCGCTGAGCTAGTATCCATGATCGCAGCAGCTCTAAAATTGGCACCACAGGCCGATGCTACAACCGGATTCACGGATGACAGCATGATTCCGAAATGGGCTAAAGGCTCCATAGAGGCCATTCGCAAGCTAGGCGTAATCGAAGGTCGAGACGGCAACAGGTTCGAACCTACCGAAACAGCTACCCGAGCGGAAGCTGTAACTATTCTACTTAAGATGACACAAACAAAAAAATAAAATCATCCGAATAGTTCAGCTCCACCGAAACCTAAACAACGTGTCCCCCTCCTACAGGCCGGGAACACGTTGTTTTAGTATTTTACCGCTTATAAGCAAGCAGCATTTTAATTAACCATCCAGCCATTCAATCGTTATAGTGAATCTGTTTGCTCCGAGATCATTTTTATGACTGATCTTATGCTCCATGTCTATATCAGGCAGCGTCACCTTTTTTCCCCGAACACTTAAGTTATCCGCTTCCAGCTGATCAGCTATTTTCCTTAGCAACGCCGCGAATTGGGCAGTCCCGCCTACGAATTCTTCCTCCAGCTTCATTCCAATCACCTCTTCATCCATTAATGTTCAGCACTAACCGAAGGGCAGGCAAAGCTTCCAGGTCAAACTGATAGTTTTTCATCAGCTTTTTCAATTCGCCAGGTTCGCCTTTCTTGAAAGGATTTTTAACATAACCATAATACTTATGCGGGAATAATAAATCGATATAAAGAATTTCCTTTTGCCCCTGAGTAAGAGGCAGGATAGATTCATAACAGCGGATCATACGCTCTATTTCCTCCAGATCCCAATTGCCCAGCTGTTCAATACGTTTGGTCACCAGCTTGCGCACATCCCGTATCGGAATATCATAGGTCAAGTTATCCAGATCGAGCACATACACTCCTGTGTCCGTTTGTAGAGCGTTGCCTTTCCCATAATCCTGATGGCACAAATATCCGTATTCCCCGATAGAGCTTACCCATTCCGTATAGCAGGAGCAATCGAGCAAACGAATGGCTTCCTCAGCCCGATAGATCATTTCATCCACCGTGCTCAAATACAGCTTATAAAACTGCGAATTATCCATTGCTACTCCTGTCTCCACTTCCGTTTCCAACTTAACTTCCACTTCAGCCTTACTCTTCCATTGCTTCAATTCCCCCAGCATTTTCTCATAATGCTCCAGCCAAACCCCCATGCGGTTATAAGTCTCACAATCATCAGGAGGAACAAAACCCACCGAATCTTGATGAAATTGCGCCAAGCCCTTAAGACCCGCATACAGATGCTCCGGATTTTTATCCATCTCAAGATCGCTGCCTTCAATCCAACTATAAAGAACAAGAGCATATCCCTCATGGACAAAATACAATCCCCCAGCTTCCGTCGGAATAATGCCGCACACAAGAGCTCCTTTCTCATAAAGATAAGCTTGCGCTGCCGTAGTGAAATTAACAATCGGAATTGATTTGCGGATCCGCTTCAAGCATACTGTGCCCAAGGAGGTCCGAAGCTTCCAAACGGTTTTTATTCCACCACCTTGGATAACCTCGATTTCAGCGATATCCACATGTGGATAATGTTCTGCCATTAGCTGCCGGCCTAATAAAAGCTCTTCATTATTCATGTCCATAGTTAACCACCTCATCCAGACGAACAAGCAAATCCTCCAGAACCTCACCCTTGCTTATATCCGTAGCTATCATATCCTCCAAACGTTCAATATGCTTGGCAACCGTCCATTTCTCTTCCCTTTTGTCATAATACTTGGACACCTGACCGTAAAATAAATGAGGAAACTGAATGTCCGCCACAAGAATATGAAGTTGTTCCTTCGTCAAAGGATTAACCGTCTGATAAGCCTGCAGCATAGTCAGCAACAGCTCCTGATCCCACTCATCAAGCTTCTTCATCACTTTGTTTATTATTTTTCGCAAATCCCGCACAGGAAGGTCAACCGTCAAAGAATCCATGTCAAAAACATACAAATGACCGTCATCACCAATCGCCAAGTTGCCTGCCGCATAGTCTTGGTGGCACAAGCTTTTGTTCACCTTGGTTTCCTCCACCCACTTATCAAAACAGGAATGATCAAGCATGGCTAGCGAAGCTTCCCCTTGCTTCAAGAAGAAATCGACATATTGCAAAAATAACCCATCAAATTTATTTTTATCCGTTGCAGCGAGTCTCCGATTCTTCCACTCTATTAAACGTTCACATCTTCTCTGCAAGTCCGATTTCCACTCTGTCAAAAGAAATGAAGGGAATGTGCCGATTGGCGATTCAATCCCCTGAGATGCCTTATGGAAGGATGCCATTCCTTGCAAAATCATCTTCAACTCCTCTTCATGCTCATATTCTGGAGATCTTCCATAGACAGCTTCAAAAATAACGAAATACTCTTCATCCACCTTCACAAAGCCTTCTCCTGAGCTTGTCTTGTATACCTTGGGCGTATGAATTCCTTTATCCCTTAAATAATCAATGGCATGAATCATGAACTTAATATGACCCTCATCAAAGGGCACCTTCTTCATAATCACTTCACCCAGGTCCGTTTGAATAGACCATACCGCCTTTTTCCCTTTATAAGACAACAGGTAAATTTCCCCTGCCTTCAATGGGTAGTAGGCGATCACTTTAGTTACAACCTCCGAAAAAGTAGTATCCATCCTTAAACCCCGCCTCCTTTGTTCAACTAAGTTAAGCTTTATTTCTAAGCATCGCCCTGAGATACAGATTCTCCAGTCTTCTGGCTGCATGCTCGAATCCAAAGTTGCTTTCGACGAATAATCTACCCTGCAGAGCTATGGATAAAGCCTCCGCCGGATTGGATAGCAGCCATGATATCGCATTTGCAAAAGCAAGCGGGTTCGTATAATCCTCGATTAAAATTCCATTCTTGCAATGCTCTATTATTTCGGCATTCCCACCACGATTGGTAGTTATGACAGGAATTCCTGCACCCATAGCTTCGTAGTGCACTCTAGCCAGAGGCTCCTGCCACTGCGAGCTGCATACGAAAATATCCCCGATCAAAAAGTGGGATGGAATCTCACTCGGAGGTATGAACCCTGTAAAGATTACACGTTCCTTTCCAAGCGATTCCGCGAGCTGACGAATGCTTCGCCCGTAATCATCTATTCGTTCGTCGTGAAACCATTTACTGCCTACAATGACCAACACCGCATCCTTATGCTCTTGAATCACCTTCATCATAGCTTTGATCAAAATGTCCGGTCCTTTTACTGCGCTTAAGCGCCCAACGAACAAGACCACTTCTTTATTCTCAACTCCATACTTCTTCCTGAGTTCCTTTCTCACTATTTGGCCATCTTCATCCCAGACCGGCTTGTACTTTTTCAAATTGATCCCCGAATACACAGTCTTGACCTTTGATTTGGCTGAAGGAAATCTGGCTATGACAGTTTGTCCGATATAATTGCTGATTGTCATGATTTTATCGACCGCTTTGATGGCTAGAAGTCCCATTTCACTCGAGATTTTACCTTCCCTGAACATTTCATTATGAAGACTGACCACAAATCGACTGTTCGGCATAGCTGCCTTATATACAAGAAGATCACGCGGACGGTTGAATACGTGAATGACATCATACATATTCTTCTCGGCATGTTTCTTGGCTAATTCCTTCGCAACATTAAACACATAATCCTCGCTTGGCACCCGAATGTACTCTACACCCTTTACCACCTCTTGATCAGGAAGCTCAAGGTCCGCTATACAGTAGATGGTCAAATTATGCTTATTGCTTATATGGGGTGCAACCCCATCAATTAAAATTTGAATGGCCCCTCCCCGAATAGGAGGAACGGGCATCATTTCCGTACATATGAACGCTATTTTCATTACCCCCACTCCGATCTTGTTGCAGAGATGTTAAAAAGTACTCCTTCCTATTATTTAAAAAAATCTTAACGCTTCAGATAATCCCCCCTTAATATAATAGAGTTATAAGGAAAGCCGACAACGCTTACCCTTGCTAATAAAATATGATTAATTATTTGTTAAGGAACGGCGAATCTACTAATCTACTTGTCTATACCATTTGAATCTATCTTCATAACTTATTATCACAAGGTAAAATTTGATAGTTTTACCTTCCTAATAAAGACATCTGGAAAGGAACATGAGGATGAAGAATGTGGTATGCATTGGCTGTGGATATGTAGGTAGTGTCACTTCGGTTGCTTTCGCTGCGTTGGGCTACCATACGGTAGTTATTGACGTTGATTCAAATAAGGTGGAGATGATCAATGCGGGGAAAAGCTCCCTTTACGAGCCTGGATTGGAGCCATTGATACAGCAAGTTTCAGGTCGTACTTTATTTGCCGTCTCAACCTATGAACCCATCAAAGAAGCTGACATCGTATTCATATGTGTAGGCACTCCTTCCCTAGTGGATGGAACAGCAGATTTAACCTATGTTAAGATGGCAGCTAAACAAATTGGCATGGCCTTAAACCCGGGCAAATTTACGGTAATAGTTAATAAATCCACCGTTCCTGTTGGTACTGCAGATTTGGTGACCTCGATATTGGAGGAAGAATCCGGTTTGCAAGCTGAACAGGATTTTGCCGTAGTCAGTAACCCGGAATTTTTGAGGGAAGGATTTGCGCTGGAGGATGTAATGGCACCCGATCGGATTGTCATTGGAACCAGTAACGAAAGAGCGCGAAAGCAGATGCGATTATTGTATGAGCCTCTCATCCAGCTAAATTCAGCTGACCAGGTCGTTTATTTCGAGACAGATGCAAAAAGCGCAGAGCTGATAAAGTACGCGTCCAATGCTTTTTTAGCAGTAAAAATCAGTTATATCAACGAGGTTGCGAAGCTGTGCGAGGCCTTGAATGCGCATGTACCCGATGTCGCTAAAGGAATGGGCTTGGATTCCCGTATCGGAAGTAAATTTCTGCAAGTATCCAGCGGATGGAGCGGAAGCTGCTTCCCCAAAGATACCGCCGAGCTGCTCGCAACGAGCTTTAAATATGGCTCCGAGCTTTCCATAGTAAGCGCCGCGATCACCGCCAACCTGAACATGCATTTGTATTGTGTGGACAAAATCGTGCGTCAACTAGGAGACCTTCGCGGAAAAACCATCGCTATCCTGGGCTTAACCTTTAAACCGGATACAGATGATGCCCGAGCCACTCAAGCAACGGTTATTATTAGGAAACTGATTGAATTAGGCGCGGCCATCCACGTTCATGACCCCATGGGAATGCCTATGTTTAGCGCTTTAAATGGAGATTTGCCGATAACATACTGCAATAGTGGCGAAGAAGCTGCACAAGGAGTAGACGGATTGGTTTTGTTAACACACTGGGAGTGTTACATAAAGCTCGATTGGCAGAAAATTTTCCTATCCATGAGGCATCCTTATATTTTGGATACCCGAAATTTCCTGGATAAGAAAACATTGCAGGAGCTTGGCTTTCAGTACGATGGAATCGGTCTTGGGAGATTATCTTAGCCTGAAACTTAACAAAGTCACTTGTCGGTATCATTTGAAAACCGCTGTTACATGAACACCTATGCCTTAGGCTGCGGCCCCGACTGGGGCCTAGAGCCATGGAGGGAATACAAGCAGGGAGTTATATTTCTTTTTCTTGTGTAAACCTAATAAAATAACAAAAATACATAAAAAAATCCTTGTCTGGAAATTTTAAATGGTTATTATTGGATTGTAACCGTTTGCATATATTTGGCCTTCTTACAATTCTCTTATAGCGGCATTAGGATTTATTTTCGTAATGACTTGATTTTTGGGGGTATTGTCATGCGAATCGATAATTATTTGAATTTAACCCGTTTTCCAGCACAAATCTCCTTGACACTCGACCGTACCGCAAGCTTCCGGGAAGTGAGGCATTCCCATCCGGGACTTGAAATTATTTATGTTCATGAAGGATGTGGCCATGTTGTACTAAATCAACAAAGGTACATTATCCAACCGGGAACTCTTTTGTATTACAAGCCCTATCAGCAGCACCAGGTACAAATGAACATTGATGCCGAGAACCCTTACATCCGTTCCATGTTTTTATTCGAGCCTGCCCTGCTGTGGGATTACTATTTCTCAGGTGTAGCCACGAGGTTCGGACAACGATCCAACGCGTCTTACAACATGGAAGAAAACACTCTGGTTCTGATTCAAATTCTACATTATCTCCAACAAGTGTATGAGCATAGCAACCGCCGTTTGTACCTTCAAAGCTAATGCGGTGGCGTGTCTTCATCCCCCTAGCTGCAAATCACTCTCTTAAGGAAGTGAGGTACGCTATTTCATCGTTTTAACGTTAATATTCAACTAAAACGGAACTAGGATCTCTTATTTGCTTAAAATATGGCATTTCTGTCTATTAAAGTCGGAATAACGCATCGTAGTTCCGCGACTTCATGAAATCGGATAGATTTTCAATCAATAGAGGCTTGATGTTCCGTCAGTCAGCGTGATTCAAAGGGTTGGCTATCCGTACCGGATCGATGACCCGTGTGCTCATCGAAATCCATTGCCTCGATACGTTCGAGTCCGTACCTCTACCTTCTAAAACTCTGGTGTCAAAAAACGTCCCAGGGGGGGATGCTCTCCCGTAGGGCGAGACTTCGCGCAGCCATCGGAACTAAGATGGCTACAGGCTTCGACGTCCCCCCTCGTCGGGGGTTCTCATCAGCCTCCTGAAACGAAAAAAAGCCACTAGTGGTTTTTGACTTACGTCCCAGGAGGGATGCTCTCCCGTAGGGCGAGACTTCGCGCAGCCATCGGAACTAAGATGGCTACGGGTTTCGACGTCCCCCCTCGTCAGGGGTTCTCATCAGCCTCCTAAAACGCAAAAAAGCCACTAGTGGCTTTTGACTTACGTCCCAGGAGGGATACTCGCCCTACGGGCGAGACTTCGCGTATCCATCGAACTAAGATGGCTACGGGCTTCGACGCCCCCCCCTCGTCGGGCGTTCTCATCAACCTCCTGAAACGCAAAAAAGCCACTAGTGGCTTTTGACTTACGTCCCAGGAGGACGTATATATCTCCTAAAAAACGTTGATGTATCAATATTTTACCTACACCTTGTGTAAAATATGTGTAAAACGATTTTTATAAGATAAATTGTGTTAATTAACAAAATATAAAGGGCCCTCTATCCATAGAGACAGAGGGCTACATTTTATAAACCATCGGGGTTTTCAACTTTTATAATGACCATAAACGTTAGTTTGATCCATATGCTTTCCATCCATTATTCACTATTGGCTTTCTCTCCTCTGCTTCGAGCAGTTCCATCTTTTCAGGGTCGATCGGAGACCAAATTATATATCGTTCTCTATTCAGTTCCTCTAGGACCTCAAGTATCTTACCTCGGTTACGTCCTGTCTTAATGGTTAGCTCATGGATGGTAGGTAGCCGCCAGCGGCCACGAAGGTAATTATGGATAATACGAAGCACTTTGCGTTCAATATCCTGTAGCATCTAAGTCCACCTGCAATACATCAGCAAATTGAAACACTTCCCATGAAGGCCCTTGTTCTACCTTTATTAGTTGGTATCGTGGATCTATGCTTGTTACAATTCCAGCTATCTCTAGATTACCGTTTTCCCTAAAAAGTTTAATCCTAGTCTGGATCACATTAGACATAGAAGCTCTTAGCCTCCCGTATAGCTCTTGCTGCTCCTTCTCAGTTAATTCGGGTTTCTTCATTTTGTCATTATGCCGGTTAATGATGTTGATTCGGTCCTTATGCTCCGGCAGCATCATGCGGTTGCTCTCCCATAGGCCATTTCCTTCAAGCTTTTTTCTCATTTCAAATTTCACCCTCATTCTGATAATGTAATTCCCCAGTACTGACTTCCTTTTTCTAGTAGCTCCGTTCTTACCTTCTCCCACTGTAATAGCAAACTGTGATCGTATCCGCGGCACTTGAATTTTGCCTGTATGCCTTCTGCTGTACGTACTTCTTCTATAATTTTGATACCGCGTTTTTGCAGTTCCGCCTTCAGCTCTATTAGTTCTGTGTGGGCGGTGCCTTGCGCCTTGCTGAGACTAAGGGCATATAAGCTATTCAGCTTTAAATTAACTTGATTCATCCTATCAATATCCCTTTGAAGCACATCAAGCATGACAGGCAATATAACCCCCATTTTGACAGAAAGGAGCTCTCCAGGAGTAAGCAATGTCGCTCTGTTCATAAATGGACACCTCTAAAATAGGAACTAATGTTCTCATTTTATACGAACATAACACGAACATGCAAGTGATCATAATTAAATGTTTCCTAGTTATTTGGAATAGCAGTATTAATCGCGCAGTGTTATAATGGGCATATATTAAAACAGTAGAGGCCGGAAGCACCGACCTAAGCAGACCGTATAACGGTTCTGTTTATCGTGCTTCCGGCCTCTTTGTATTTTCTAAGAAGGAGCGTGTTGGTGTGAATATTTTTGAAATAATTGCTAAAGGAACGCATGTGGGACTACTAATGTCTAGCGGAGAAATGATTACAGGTGAGTTTTCATGCTGGGTCAAAGAATTTGGATCTATCATAATCACGCTGCCATGTGAGACTGGATTTGTGCAGTTGGATATTTATAAGATCAATTTGTTCTGGGAAGTAGTATAAGACTTCAAAAAAGCCCTCAATCCTTACGGAAAGAGGGCTTTGACTATTATGGAGCTGGCGTATATTCACTTACTTCAAACGTCTCAATTTTATCAAAAGCAATGTAATCCTTACGAGTTAGGAAATTAGCTTTGTTGAATGATTTATTGATTGTGTAGACTTCCGATCCAGTACCAGCAGCCCTACCATTGTACCAGGTAATGAAGTTATTTACTTCGCTCATAGGAAGGTCGTACTCTTTCTCAAGCCCGCTTACTAGGGTGATAACAAGTAGGGCTTTATTGCCTGTAGGAGGCGTTACTGTTCCCTGCGGTGTAGCGGATGCTTCGTTTGAATTTCCACTTTCGCCTCCAGTACCAACTGCTGTGACAACGTAGTAGTATTTAGTTCCGTTTGTAACATTTGCGTCAGTATATGTTGTTCCAGTGACGTTAGATGCGATAGTTGAATACGGTCCCCCTGGAGTTGTTGAACGTTTAATATTGTAGCCCGTTGATCCAGTAATTGCAGTCCAGGTGAGGGTGACTTGGGAGTTACCAGCAGTGGCTATTAAATTTGTTGGAATTGGTGTAGCTGGCACCCCATCTATAACCTGAATTTCGTAAACTTTTAAATTAGTTCCTAGAAGCATAACTCCTGTAGAACCCCTAAAATTCACTCCCTTTGTTCCCCCACTAATCCCACTTTCAGAAAATGTAGCATATATTGTTTGCTTCGAATTAGAGACGTTAAATTCAATTCTTTCTTTGTCTGATCCATCAGTGCTTTGGTTAATGACACTATAGACATTCAGGACACTTCCTTCAATCGAGGTTGATTCTGCTGTAATTATTACTGTAAATGTCGCTTTTGCAGGAATTAAACTGTAGCATGCTTCTTGAGATGATAAGCTTCCATGGGTAGAGAATGTATTTAAATCATTATCAATTGACAATGATTTATTAGTGGCAGTTACGAGATTAGAATAGCAACCTCCTTGAGATAATGAGTAGCTTTGCGCTGATACAGATATTACTCCATTCGCCATAATGAATAAACAGACTAGTAATAAAACAAAAATTCTTCTCAAACAAATCTCTCCCTTATTTTCCAAATTATAATCTATTTTGCAAATAACAGATTATAATATATTTCATGGAATGTCTAAACATTTTAACCCAAATAATGTAATTAAAGTAATGAATTGAGTCTTTTTTCGTAAACAAAAGGAAAAGCCCTCAATCCCGAAACTATGAGGGGCTGATATTCCCAAGCGCTTGGGAATTTGCTAAGGATAACTTTCCTTACCTATTCTACCTGCTGTCTGGATGCCTTGCGTAACTCATTTGCCAACCAGTGCAAATAATCCTTATGTTCCTGATCCTTCGTCTCTATCCATGCTGGGCTAATCCACGTATTTATTATGGTTTCTGCTACCCCTTTGTCAAGCATTGGTTCATCCACCTCCTTATCGTATTGATTCAGCTCAAAACTCGAAATGAAACTGTTCAGCTTTTGTGCATACACCGGATCGGTAGCATATCCGCACAAGTATAATGCATTCGTTTGCTCCTGCGCCGTTAGCGCGTCTCGTACACGTTCATAACGACTCCACTGGAATAAGATATCCTGGTCCCTGAAACAATCCTCTATACAATCGTAAGCCCTCCAGTTAGCTTGTACGCCATCAACGCGAACCCCGTCATACACTTCCCACGTCTTTGTACTTACACTTGCACCCTTCCAGAAACCATTTGGTTGCCCGCTGCCTACCTTGTAACCGACAAGATTATTCCAAGTGTGCAAGACGCAGCCTGTTTCCAGCATCGCCTGTGAAATCCGGACTGAGGGGAGAATTGGAGAACCCTCCCTGCGCAACTGAACGGCAATAGGCGCTATAACGGCTATAAACTCTTGTCGTGTCATTATTTACTCTCTCCCTTTTGTTGCAGCTGCTTCAAGAAATTAGTTAAAGCTGGCGGAAGCGGAACGCCCAAAGGCCCAAGATTCTCCACCACTGACAACCCTTCGCGGCCAGCGTAGAAGTAAAGCGCCAGTGTTCGGAATATCGGTGCCTCTGCCCCCATAAATTGATCCAATAGGACAGCCAGAGCGATAACGCCAAGGACAACCGCCTTACGGATTCCGCCCCAAAACATCACCTCACTGTTTACCGTCCTTGTCCTGATCGCTCCCAGTAGGCCGCTTATGTAATCAGCTATCATAAGGTAAACCATTACCTTAAGTGCTGTATCCCATCCGCCCAGGTAATCCGTTGCAATGAATCCAATGAAGGCAGCAGCGCTACCGATTACTGCCTCCCCTTTGCTTTGCCCTATTGCCGATGTTGCAAGTAATGTACCAATTTCTTTTGTTGTCATTTGACACCCCTCTCTGCCCTTTTGGACATAAAAATAGCACCGATAGATTCGGAGCGAAACCCGTACATATGTTTGTCGTAATATGATATAATTCCAGTAAAACCCATAGGAGGTTTGATAATGAAAAAGCTAATTATCGGCTTGTCCATCGGGATGATGCTTGGATCAACTGCTACAGCAATTGCAGCTACCAGTGAGACAGTACAAGCTACTTTTGCAAAGTTCGCTTTTAAGGTAAACGGCCAAGAAAAAGAACTAAAAACGGCTCCACTCGTTGTTGATGGAACATCTTATTTACCTGTTAGGGAAGTGGCCGGACTGTTGGGATATGATTTGAAATACGATGACACAACAAGAACGATAGACTTAAAAAACACTCCAGAAAGGGTTGTGAATAAAATGACTACCGCTTCTAAAATAAATACTGCTGAATGGACCTCACTAACCTCATTGAGTGATGATTATGGGTATCAGTTAGAATTTAATGCTTCAAACGTTACTATTCTTAAAAAGGCAGATAAAGTATACCTAAAATTAATTTTGCCCAAGTCAGATGTCAGAGGTGAAGTTCAACTCGATCTTTTATTCCCAGAGAATACTAAAGTTACGCTCAATCTATTAGATGATGGCGGCATTTATATTAGAAACACAGATTTAAAATCTCATGGCATACTTCCTTAGAAGTCCCCTCCACCTCTGCTCTGTACGAACAATTGAGTATTTACAGTGGCAACGATGCGCCCGAGCGAATTGGGCGTTATTTTTATTTCACGCCAACCACGTTGGATTTTACCAGCCCCATCCTTTGCAAGAAAAGGAATAAGGTCAATTTCATCCTCACTCGTTCCTAAATTCGGAATTGTTACACCATCAACTGCAACCGTCACTAAAGTTGGACTTGGGCCTTCAAAAATGCCGTAGTCAATACCATGAGAATGATTAGGTAATTCAAAATCGTGTGCATGATTTGGCAATGACACATTATGTGAATGGTCCGGTAATGATACGTTATGTTGATGATCAGGTAAATTAATATTATGCGTATGATTCGGCACACTAAAATCGTGCCGATGATTTGGTACACTAACATCATGGGAATGCACTGCTATTAGGTTATGTTCATGGTTACCATCAAATGTAGTGAAATACGTTCCGTCAGCCGTCGGGACATCATGTGAGTGATTTCCCGAAGCTGCAATAACCGGTAATGATCTACTCGCATTTCGTACCCAATTCCCATCAGTTGAAGTACTAACCGTACCTCCTCCGGAATCTGTACTTGTGTTAACCCCTCCACCCGATGATGAGGTTTGTGTGGAGCTGCCTCCCGCTGCCGTAGAAGTTGCTATCCCCCCACCCGCTGCCGTTGAGGTCGCTATTCCCCCACCGCCTGCCGTACTGGTTGCAATAGCCCCGCCGCCCTCAATCGCTCTCGAATAGGCCCTAAATGCCTCCGATTTGTACGACAGACGCACCTTATTAATTCGGGCCGTTTCTTCCGGAATATAAAACCTCAATACAGCCGGATGTGCCTGATCGCAGTTATCAGCAAAATCGTGCGAATCTACGTTAGTGGCCCCCTGAGCATAAACCTCCCCGATCCGCTGCCGGTTGGCAAGGTCGGACATTGTCCCTGCTATATCCAGTGTTTTATTGGCAATCTCCAGCTGAATGTCCCCTGGAGCTCCGCGTAAATCGTTCTTACTCACTTTAACCACTCGGGCCTTAAAGTCCTCTCCCATTTCTTCGTCCTTCACCCTAACAATAGATCCCGTTTTGAACTTATAAATGCGCTGTCCGGTCAACCTGTGAATGTCCGAGGCTGAAACTTTGTAAGAAACGCGTGGGCGCTTGTACTCATTCAAAAGAGCCTCACAGCGCGATTTTAGCGTCTCCGAAAATTGATATCTTCGATCAACAAAAATACGCGAAACGATGCCGTATTGTGCCTGTGCCGCGGTATCTTCCACGTATGACAGACCGCCATTGATATCCTGGAATGTGAGCTGGTTTACACCCTCTCCATATCCCAATCCATACATCCTTGTGCAAATGTTTGTAGGATCTACCGTCTTTTCAATGCCCCGCATGTTAACGCCATAACGTATATATGTTTCAACGTCCTCAGAGGGTTGTACGAGGTTTAAACGCCATGGATAGACTGTTGTATCATACGTCCATTGAAATTCCTCAGCGAAAGGCTTAGGGACGCTTATAACAGCAGCAAGCAAGTTCTCGTTTTCCCAATTGTACTCAAATTGGTGATTGAAACTAACCGTTCCTAGCTGCCAGCGTTGAACAAGCTGCTTCGATAGGATGTACTGCAACACAGAAGCTGTGTAAACTCCTAAATTGCCAATCGTGTGATATTGGAACATAACATCATCTAATAAAGTGGCCAGTACATGTTCGCAGCTGTACGATACCGTTTGTCCGTCATTGCTGCGTCTGGCCGTATTCGGAATAATGCGGAATAGTTCCACGCGCTCCTTGTCATCGTACAACTCTACGAAGTAAAGCGGCTGACACTCTTTGTTTTTAGGATCATTGCCGGGTAAAGAAAAAGATGCCGTCCAAAGTCCATTGAGCGGCATCTCGTATCCAATTGCAAAAGCATTTTCAAGGTACGCCACACGGCGCATTTGATTGTCATAAACAGTTATCGGTGCATTGGGCATGTTTGTCCTCCTATACAAATTTATCGCGGTGTGTAATGCGGATCAATACGGATCGCCCGCTTTCCGTGTCGGTATACTTAAACAGGTTGTCGCCCAGGTTTAGGCTGAAAAAGTCACCTTCCATTAAATGAAGGGCGTTTAAACCATTCTTAGTAAAGGTGAGGTTTTTAGAATCAATGATGATTTGATCCCCTGGAACGAGCTGCCCCGTGAACTCAATCTCGTCAACATGGTATTTCCGCGGGTTTGCCTCAAACGTACCTAGACCATCCAACATAGCTCCGGTAAATGTCTCCTTTAAGATCGTGGCCGCTATCTCTCCGAAGCCATCCATGTTAGCAGAAAAGAACATCTCTCTAGTGTAGATAGCTGAGAAAGTTCCTTCTCCGTCCATCGTAGATCGTGCAAGAACTTCAACATTTGCTTTTGCTGTCAGTTCTCCTATTCCATCCAATTTTGCATTGATAAAGATATCAAAAGACGTTGGTCTGTTATATGGAGAAAGATTAAAGGCCGAACGATTGAACACTCAAATCCTCCTTCCCTATTCCGCTCTAGCAATACGAAGATTAGCACCTAATAAAGTCCCTGTTCCAGTTACCCCTAGAATGGTGACATACATTTTAACCGTGTCTCCTGAAGTAAGATACAAGAATGTTGATCCGTGCTGATTTATGTTTCCGCTAGTTGCCCTATCTATCTCAGCGACTGTATCCGTATTAACGTTGTTTACATACAAATCTGTTCTCAGTGTTCCTGCTGAGGGTAGATTAACGATAGCTACCGATTTAAAGATATATATCCCTGTTTCTTGCGCCGTAAAGGTGTAGGTCGAAGTATCAAACTCTGACCGCGTGTCCGCGTCCTCTGTATTCAATGCTGGTTGGGTAGCTGTGATGTTAGGTAAGCTTTGCGAAGCACTTGTCCGTGCTTTAACATAAGATCGAATGCCACTACGAACGAAACTAGTTTTATTTAACCCACCTAATGTATCAGCGTCTAAGCCGCTGCCTTCGCCGTCAACTGTTTTTATTTTAGTGAGAATGTCTGCTGCTGTGTAAGAAGTCGCGGGTAAAGCGGCGTTGGCAGTCGTCTGTGCAGCTTGCGCGGCACTCAGTGCAACGTCCGTTTCTTGCTTACGCGCAATGTGTGTTGCAACTGTAGGTGTACCTACATTCGCCTGTCCCGCTGCGTCCCTTTGCATAATGGTACTCGCTGTAGCTGCCGAAGTAGATCCGTGAGCAGTGCTGGCGTTTCTATGTGCATCTATGTCCAGTCGCAGATTATCCAGATATGCCCCATCTTGCAACAATAGCCAATCCTGTACACTATCCCTTGTTGTGTTGTCCGCTAAATCCTGTGCCAAATTGCTAACCACTGTAGCCATATTTGCTCCGTATTGGATGCTTACGTCTGTTGGGTTACATGTGATACCGTACTGGTCTAGGGCGATGTAGGTAACGTAGTAGTCGGCGTTTGTGTCGAAGTTAGCTTGCGGACAATACGCACCTTGTTTTCCGTAAACGGAAGTTGTAGTTATGATCCAGTTAGACGTATCGTTGTTATTGTCCTTGTAAATAGCTATGATTCGCTCTGTCTTATTTTTGAATTTCGTTGCTTCAAGAGAAGCTTGTGCTGTATCGTTCAGGTAATAACGATTAAGTCCACTCGCATAAAGCAGTGGATTCGCTTTCTCTCTTACAATCAAACCACTGCCAACCTCGATTTGATTCCCACCTTCATGGAGCGCTAAGTCCCCTTCTACTGCTATCTCCTCGATAGTCGATGAGGTAAGCTGATATTGTAGTTTGTACGGCGTCTTATAATTTAAAGCTTTCGAAGTAGGCAACGTCTGCGTACCTCCATTAACAGGAGCGCCTCCCAAATCATCTACCCACGCCTTGGTACCTGAACTATAGGGAACATTGGTTGGATTGCCCCACTGATACATACGCCACCCATAAAAATAAG
Organism: Paenibacillus radicis (ex Xue et al. 2023); assembly: GCF_024722015.1. Taxonomy (GTDB): domain Bacteria; phylum Bacillota; class Bacilli; order Paenibacillales; family NBRC-103111; genus Paenibacillus_S. Next base: position 61,991 of record NZ_JANQBD010000031.1, read on the forward strand.
CTTTTATCTCTGCGGCAGATGGCGCGTACGTTTCTCCCCAGCCGCTTTCTGTGTCGGCAATGGTAATAAAATATTTCGATATACCGGCGTTATAAAATCTGAAGTCCGCTGATAATAACGAGCCGCTATCAAACTTAATCATTGCCCCATCGTATTTCACGGTGCGTAGACTATCGTCACTATTACTGGATACTCCAATCAAATCAAGCTTGACTCGCTTAAATCCGATTGGATCTGAATCAAACGTCCACGCCAAACTACCATCCAAGTCCATTCGCTTAAACCGTGATTCTTTGTAATACTTGTTCCCCATCTTATATATCGTATCGTAAACTGATCCGTCTACACTGGATGAAAGCTGCTGATTTGGCACATAGATGTATTGGTCTGATTTGGGTTCAAACGGTGCTGCTGTGGAGCCTAGATTGAGTGTTGGATTGGTGAATATAAATGTGCCACTAGAAGTATATACAATGAGCTTATATTGGATAAATGTTGTAGATGCTGCTGTTGTGAATATTCTAGATTTAAACGTCCCATCACCCGCTATATTCCCTATAAATGTGAATGTTCCTCCGAGTGAAGATGCTTCATACAACTCTAACACAGCGCCATTCGGTACTGCACAAGAAGCGTTATACAACGTGCTACCCAACGCAGGAATTTTTACATCTATTTGTTGATTCGATGCTGTAGCAATTAATGTTGTTGAATACGGAGAAGAAATTGAAAAAGGGCCATTTACCGTCCACTCGTTAAACGGCGGCAATAGGTTCTTACCTGATTTAGTTACATACAATCCATTCACATTAGTTATGCCTTCAGTGTATGGGTACTTGGCTGCGAGTTTATCCCCTGTAAATTCAGGATCAACGTCAATTTTGGCATAATCAGAAGCAGAAATTTCGTAGAGTGACCAACTGGACGTATTAAGGTAATTATCTCCTGAGGCACTTCCGTATACCGATAGGTGCGTAGTCACAGCAATTTGGGCTGGAGTAAGTTTTAGATAATGTCGTCTAAAACCATTTTTGGCACTACCATACGATGACCCCGAAATAGCACTACCATAAGCATACAAGTAATACGAACTCCAGCTTGTATTTTTTATATCAGCTAAAAACAAATAGTGTTTTGTTGGGTCTACAGTTGGGGTTAACCTCCTAACAGATACTGTAGAACTGGATGTTCCCGTTGGTATAAGCGCTTTTAAACTTGTTGTCCCATTGGAAAAAACAGTAGGGTCAACTGAAAGGACACCACCAGCAAACAGCCAACTATTAAGAGATTCACCTCTACCCCAACGTTCAAAGAAGTTAACACGAGTCTGCCCACGCGCTCCCAAATCAACTGGCCCCGCCTGGTCTGCATTTACAGCTTGCAAGCCGTAAATCAGGTTAGTCGTCAGTAGTTGGGAGCTTTTAATCTGATTTGCAACATCCTCGATATTGCCTTTGAATGTATCATGGTCATATGCTGTAAAATACCTTGCGACTTTAGCTCCAGTACTCCAGCTTTTAGCAGAGCCCTGAAACCCCCTTGTAACCCCTGTAAGGCTGTTACCACTCTTGCCCGTATAAAGGATGGTCTCGGCTGTATCATCCGTCCCAATGGTTGCCAGATTTGGCGCAGCAGGCAGGAGCGCGGCGTTTACCACGGGTACTGTTGTAACGACATTTGTAATGGCTGCGGAGAGCTCCGTCTGTGGGCTGTTAGGTACAGCCGGATACATGGTTTGTTGTGTCACGTATACTTACCTCCTTTAACTCAATGTCAGCACAATAGCATCAGCCTGTATGCGCAGCCTGTCGCCACTCAAGATTGTACGCTGATTGGTAATCGGGCCATAATAAAGCAAATTGCCTGCTGTCAGAGCGTCCCTAATTCCGATATGCGTCACCGTACCCCAATCGGCGGTTGCAATTGGAAACACGATTTCGGCATTGATTTTGATCGTTTCCTTGCTGCTCTCTAGTGCCGGTGCTGAAAATGTTGCGACTTGCCGAACATAAGCGCCCCCGCTTACTTCCGCTCCAGTATCGGCCCCAGTTGGATTAGTCGTGTACAAGGCTATGTAAACCGTTGTCGGCCTCGTGTATGCGGTATTGCGAAACACCTGATTTAGCAGTGCAGTGGCGAGAAAGTTGGATATGACCATTCTTTAGATCACCTCGTATTCGTTTACTATTTTAAAGCCGTTTAGGGTTGATCCGGTATTTGTCAGTACGATAACAGGTTCGGTTGATACATTCCCATTAGACTGAATTTCAAAGAAATATGGCGAATCAGTTATCGTTGTTTCAAAGATACGCTCTGTACCGGATGCAAGCGGATCAAATGCAACCAGTGGGAGGTTGAAAAACGCCATCGCAAAATCCCGCTTCGGCATCAAGGAGCCTGAATAACGGACCTTGTAAAATACCGAAGGCTCGTAGCTAAAGACGAGTACAATCTCCCTCGGCCTGCCCTTGTCATCCGTTAAGAACGAAGCAAAGGACCTTATTTTCTGTTGAAGGTTCTCCCGGTTGGTTTCGGTTGCCCAAGCCAAAGGGAACATGAAAACACGCGCTCCCATGTCTGCGCCAAAATCCCATGCACCGTTACGGCCTGCTAATGGTAAGGTTCGATCAACAGTCGAAGGAAGAATCGAGTGTTCGTGTCCGGGCTGGACAATCAATCCGAAACTGTCCAACGTCCTGCCATCCAAAGTAATTAAGCTCATACAAGCCCCTCCCCTCGACCCCTTTGCCTAGTCATGTCATGTAATGGCTCGGAAATCGCTTCGGCTATTTTATATCCATCCAGATAAACACTCGTTTGTATATAAGATGGCTGTTGCTGTAAAAGATTCATGGTTTGATCGTTCGGAGTAACTTTCGCCCCTCTTGGAAGGTTCAACAACTCCGGTCCTTCTTCTCCGACAAGTGCCATGCCCCCGGCAAAGTAGTCCGTCCCTTTGGCTAACATAGGGATAGCCGGAATATCCAGACTGAAAGCTTTCCCGCCAATCGCCGGAATCCAATCCGGAAAATCAAATTTTATCCGGTTAAGCCCGCGAATTAAATTGTTCATTTGGGCAATAATCAGATTCACACCGCCTTTCACGATGCCGCCTATGCCCTCCCATATGCCTTTTACCGTCTGCTGCATGCCTTCCCATACCTTCGTAAAGTCACCACGGAATAGGCCGTCCAAGATTTTAATCACACCGGATACAATATCCACAATAGAAGAAATAGTCGTCCCAATAATATCCCAAGCAACGGTTATAATGTCCTGGACATACGGCATCGTTAATTTGACAATGTCCATGATGAGATTAAATAAGGTTTCAACCGTATTCTGTATGTCTGCACCATTCTCATCCCAGTATGCAGAAATGGCCGCTAACTTCTCTTGGATAAAGGGCACGATAAAATCAAGCACATACTTGATATACTCATCTTTTAGTGCTTTCCACATCTTCCCGAATCCTGAAAGCTCATCACTGGCTCCACCGAATGTATCCTTAAACCATTTCAGAAATAACGGCATGTTGCCAGACAGCCAGTTTGCAAACTCATTGAGGATCGGTAGCACCTTTTCACCGACAGGAATCAAAATACCCGTTTCCAATTGCCGACCAATTCCCGTTATTGCTTCCCCAAAGCTACTGTACTTGATATCATTAATTTTCTTCAATGTATCCCCGGTGGAATTGGCTGTTGTTCCGATATTGCCAAGAGCAAGAACCGACTTCGCTTCCAAATCTTCGAATTGCGTTCCAAAGAGTTGAACGCCGATCCGGTTCAGTTCCATGGGGTCGTCCAAGTTTTTCATGGCCGTTAGGACCGTTTGAAATGCTTTTTGTGCAGTTTCGCCACCTGCCGCGAATTGTTTTCCGGTTTTATCCGCATTCAATCCAAGCGCCTGAAACGCTTCAGTTGTCCCTTTCGATCCATCCTTAGCCCGAATATTGAATTCCTTGACAGCATCCCCAACCTTGTCGATTTGGAAAGCACCGTTTTTAGCTCCATCAATCAGGACATTGGTAAACTGGTCTGCACTGAAGCCAAGCGCATTAAACTGTGGCGCGTATTCATTCAGGGAGTCCAGCAGTTCCCCGCTTCGGTCTGCTCCGTTCTGCGCCCCTTGTGCAATCAATGTAAACGCCTGATCGCCGCTGATTCCGAATTGTTTCATCAAAGAATCAGCAGCTTTCACAGAGTCTTTAACATCGTAGTCAAATGTATCCCTGAGGATGAGGGCGTTTTTCGTTAATCCATTCAGGCCTTCTCCAGTGGTCCCGGTGGTCTTTTTCACTTCGGCCATGGCCTTTGCAACATCATCCAAGCTTTCGCCCAGGTTAGCATTGTACAATTCCTTTGCCGTCTCTTTAAAGGCTGCCATTTCTTCATTACTGGCCCCAGTTTGCGCTTGAAGCTTGTTCATCGACTTATTAAAATCGTCAGCTGCCGTAACAGAAGCTACACCAAACGCAGCAAGAGCGGCAGCACCTACAGCTGCCAGTGATAGTGCCGCCGCTCCAGCCGCTTTCCCTACGTTTCCAAGTTGGGAGGACGCTGCCTTCCCCTTCTGATCCATACCGTCCATCTTTTTATTAGCGTCATCATCATTGATGAAGATAGAGCCGAATAGACGGAAGATTTCCATTTTACAATCACCCGCCTTTCAAGTGGGCCTCTCTAAGGGCATGTTGAATCCATTCCGCATCGTCCAATATTTCCTGTGCTGTCTTTGTGGATGCTGTAGCAGGCGTAGCGGTAGCTTGTTTCATAAAATCATCAAATGAAATAAAATTATCTCGATTCATTTTGGCATACCTTGCAATCCACATATCCCACAGTCGTTCCTTTCGGTGCTCCACAGCAGCCTTGGAAATCATTTCAATCCCTGTATCCAAGGATAGATCAAGCACAAATTGAGGACTGTAATAGCGAGTAAGCAGCATGTCATAGACTTCGATCTCATCTATTTGGCTGCTTGCTGCAAAAAACTTGCAAAGCTCTTTTGTCCCTTAAACTGATCGATAACTTTCATGAACTCCGAAAGCTCCAACTCTTTCAATTTATCAGGCTTCATACCCGTTAGATCAGCAAGAAATGCAATAACTTCAGCTTCTGCAAGGTGTATATTTTCTAAAGCAGTCATCAAGATTTCAAACCCTAGCTTCTTTTGTGATGCCTCATCCCTTTTCAGAGTCGCTATATGTTTCAATGAATCTTTTAGGTCCATTTTTTTCAGTATCCGGGACATTGGGAATAGATCCATCGTTTTCAATGGCCTGACTTGTATCTCCACTTTCTCCACTCCTATGCTCAAAATAAATAAGAGACGGCTTTCGCCGCCCCGTTATGCTGTTGTGAAATTCGTGATATTGTTCGCGGCCAGTGCATTTCCGGCCATGTCCTTTACTCCAGTCGTGCATACCGCGATATAGGCGGTTGCTGCCGTTAAGTTTGCTGTTGGATCAAATGTCACTACGGTTTTCCCTGCATTGATCGTTAACGTGCCCGGAACTATCGTTCCGTCCGATGCCTTCATGACCATAAAATTCGCAGTGTCCAACGATGACGAGCGAATCGGTTCATTGAACGTCCAAACGAAATTTCCGGATACAGAAAAGCCGGTTGCTGCGTCAATCGGGTTAGTTGTAACCGTTGGTGGTGTGTTGTCGCCTGGGAGCTTCGGATAATATATTTCAAAGGGGACCGTATCCAAATTGTCCGCATCATAATGAGCCATGAAGGTAATCGGCAATACCCCCTCATTTTTGTCTTCCGTTTTCAGCGTAATCCCTTCTGTACTGAGGGCATTAAAGATTCGAATGACAACTGGCTTGTTACTGCCGGATAGTCTTCCTATCCATGTCACGTTGTCAATATAATGGCTTAGTTGAATCGTGTTTGACGCGGTTACAATGTCATAGTTGGCATTGGTCACGGTATCAACCGATCCAGTTGCCAGCGCAGCAGACAAGACAGAAGGGGTTATTTCAAGCATGTTCGCAAGGATGGATACTTCCCACGCGTCAATGTTATTAAGTCCCTTTGCCCGCCCTTTTACGCCGTCTACCTCGATTTGTCGAATAGTCGGTTTGGCTGTAAACTGCCCGCCGCCGCGTGTAGCTCCTAGCAATGTTCCTGTAGCACTGCCGATATCGTAGTTTTTATAAAATGCCCCCGCATCCAGCAGTAAATGATCCGGTGTATCTTGCGTAAAGCCCGAATAGACTGTCATCGTTTAACCTCCAAACGTTCTAACTTGATAGACATACTTTCTACGCCGTATTCGTTTATCGTCATCCGGTAGCGACATGCGGTTCTCGCGATAGAAGATGAAGGCTAGCCCTTCTCCTGTGACTACCTTTTTATGCAATGCCTCATCGATATTGCTCATCAACTGCTCAAGAGGCATTGTGTCCGCATCAGTTGGAGCGTCCCAACCGTCAACCTCTAACACGAAATTTTCCATGGTTCCGTCATCAACGCTGTTGGGAAGCTCAAACACGATATAAGGAAACTTGGTGTTATCTGGAGTTATCTCATAGAAAACACGTGGATGAATTACTTTAAGCTGGCTCTGTATAACCTTACGCAGCTCCGTAACCTTACTCATCTTTGTTTTCCCCCTCGTTGTTCTCGTCAATGGATTTTAAGGCCCTGTTCTCATCCTCAATCTGCTTGATATAGGCACCAGCAATCGCCCGAATGTCTTGGATATGATTACGTGCGGCATTGGTTAGTAGCGCTCGCTTCGGCTGCTTGCTCGTCCCTAGCTCCTGCTCCACACCGTACCACGTATTATGCTTGATGCCGACCTGTAAATTATTCTCCCGCTTCCGTACCCAATACTGATAGGAGCGTGATATCCGCTTGGCTCGCTTAAGGCCCTTTTGTTTTCTCGCCTCTTGCATGACTCGCTTTCGGATTAGTTTCCCAATGTCTCTGAGCGCTGCCCGTTCTAATTCAACCAACAAATACTTGGCTCTGTCCACGGAAGAGGTAAATTCAACCCCGTCTTTCTTTATTTTGACTACAGAGGGTACGGCCATTATCTAACCACCAGTCCCGAGCATACAAGCTCCATTTCTTTATCGTTCTTTTCAAAGGTTCGAGCAATCGTGTAAGTAGTTCCTTCAAATTCCAATTCAGTCTCCCCCGCATATTCCAGCGTCCAAACGGTAAATGTCAGTACTGGTTTCAATCCAGCGGCGGCGGCCTGATAAAATTCGGACTGTCGAACCGATTTCTTTTCTGCAAAGGTTTCCCGTGGTGTTCGTATGGTTATGGGATCGCCTACATCATTTACGCCAGTTGTAACGCTTATTAGATAAATTTGTTTATCAAATCGCATATCACATCGCCTCGCTTATTCCTGCTTGCTTGAAACGGCTAATTGTGTGAGTAACGTGTGAAAAACGGGGGAGAATTTGATCTCCCCATTTTGCGTGTTCCACAAATCACTTACACCCATCACAATTACACCTACGGAAAGATCGGTTTCAAACTTGCTACTAGAAACGCCCGCCCCTATCATGTAGCCCTTAACAGCAAATAGCTTTTGACTAAGAACGGCATCGAATGCAGTACTTGTTAGCGGTATGTTTAAGCCTATCTTACAAGCAGTAAGCAGTTCGGTATCAGTCATTAGCGACACCTTGATTATCCTTAACAGGATCTACTTGTTCTGTTTTTTCGCTGAGGGCTTGCGGGTCCGCTGTAGCCTCCACGGAATAAGGAACTAAAATTATTTTCAGACCGCTTTGAACTTGTTCGAAACGTAACTTGTTAGACAGATGTTCATGCTCTTCTTCCGACAACGGAAGCGTTGCTTTCCAAAGGAGCGCCGTTTCGTTCTCTACTTGGACGATCCCTGCTTGTTTAGCTGGAACTTTTGCCATTCTGTTTCACCACCTCTCTAAATAAATACAGCGCCCTAATTAAGACGCTGCGCCTTTCTTGATAATGACTATTCCGTTCGGATCAATAAGCTTGCCATCCGCAATCAGGATGGCCTTATCTACCCATTCATTTGTATCATGATCGAAATAACGGAACATGGTCATCTGCATGTTGGAATTGAAGCCATAGTTTTTCAGGTTGCAATACACTGCCACAACATCACCTGTTGCAGCATCTGCAAATGGACCAATGACATCATCTTCCACTTGAATGACCTCCTTGCCACCAAAGCGCTCCTGTGGACCTTCGGTTATTCCATAATTGACTCGCCCGATAGGTTGCCCTTGATCATCAACCATGCCATTGATATAACCTTCGAAGGTCCCCGAAGCCATCAAGAAGGTTGCGCCTGCTTTGTATGCCAGCGGCATTTTTGCAAGGACCAGTTTGGCCCATTGTTCCCAAGATGCAAATTGCAAAGGGGTCATCGTGACGATTTGTGCAGCCGGGACTCGAGTGTCAACGGTTATTCCTTTTGGTTGACCCGTCCCGCTCCCCTTTATCACTGCTAGGTCAATCGCTTTAACCATAGCCTCTACAATCAAATCGGTGATGACTGCTTCGAATCCATCCAGCGTAACTGTATCAGCCAATAATGAAATGGATACTTTGCATTCGAGGCCGTAGTAGAGGAAGGATATCTTTGTGTTCGCCTGTGACTTTTGCTTGTCAGATGCTGGAGCCTCCCCGATCCATGTCGCAGTAGGCTTCAAAGAAAGAATCGGGACATCGACCCCACCTTTAATATTGAGCTTACGTACACGGCTGAATACCTGACCGTATACTGTAATTTTTTTGATAATTTCGTTTAATATAGTGGTGGGGATGACCGCAGACACATCAGACGTTGTTGTCATGGCATTTGCGCGAAGCTCCGGCTTCATTTCTCCAGTTTTGGCATAAGCCATGAATGCATTACGATATTCAAGCGTTCCGTATGGATCAACTGGATCTTGAGACCGTTGTTGCTGTTGCTGAGTGCCGCCAAGTCCATAGCTGCCCATAATTTGTGTTACTCCTATAGGAGATGTCCCACGCTGTTCATGCTGTCCGGCGCCAGGAATCTGGCTGCGTTGCTCGCCTTCAACTTCTGGAGCATTCTCAATTAGGCTGCGAAGCTCGACAATTTCAGAATTTAGCTCCTCTAGCTCTGTATTTATGCTTCTCAGTTCAGCAACATCTGTAGCAGCTGCCGACCTCGTTCCAAGTTCTGCCTTACGAGCTTCTTTTTTTGCTAGTCTTGCTTGTATTGTTTTTTTCATCGATTTGTTCACCTTACCCTTTCATATTTATCAGGATTTGATTTTTAAGCTTCAATACTTCCAGCTCGTTGTTCGAGTTATCCAACTGAGACCGGGCATTCTCCAATGCCCTTGCAGCGCTATCCAACGCCGATTGATCACGAGCATTTATGTCAGTTCCCGAATAAGCCGGAAAGTTGACTGCGCTGACTTCTATAACCTTCTTAACACTTTGAATGCGGCGGGTCGGCATGTCAGCAGAAAGATCATCCCATGTTTCCTTCTCCACATAAAAAATAAAAGACATCCCATCGATGTCCTCCCGCTTCACTGCGCTATATAACGACTTGGCTTCCGTGTTATTATCTATATCCAGGCTGGCCTTTACATAAAGGCCGATATCATCAGTACGGAGTAACATTGTAGAATTGCCGTTATTTCGACGGCTGCGAGCTAACGGTATTTTCCTTAAATCGTGATTAACGCTAAATAACACATCATCGAAATTACAGCCATCGAATGCACCACGTTCAATAACTTCATAGAACCAATTACCGATGTTTGTCTTCTGATCGTACACAGCAGGATGACCTTCGATGTAATTACCATCATCCACAGCTCTAAGATCAACGATCCCAAAGCTTCGTTTGACTGCCTCGTCCTTAACTGGCAGTTTACTTTGCTGGCTCATCGCCTTTCCCTCCATTCGTCGTATTAGTTCGCCCCATCTGATATGCATTCGCCAAATTGACATCGATATAATTCAAAGACATGGTTCTTTTGTCCCCGCCTTCAATTGGTGGATACCCAAGCAGCGCCAGCTTTTGATTGTCCGTTAATAAGCCTTGCTCCCCTGCTGTCTTGAGCAAATTAAGCTTGGCGCTCGTTGACAAATACATCATATCTTTGTGATAAAAGACGATCTTGTTCCCTACGTCTAGTTCCCTCGGCGTAAACAAGGTTTTTGAAAAGACTTGCCCCAACCCTATGACCAGTGGCTCCAGTGTACTTTCATAGAAAGCTTGATACTGCTCATCTGTATAATCGCGGGAAAGGATAGCAAGTGAAACGCCGTACCACTCCTGAACACTGCTTTTCAGGAATGCAAGTGTGTCTTTGTCTACAAACTTAGGATCAAGATTAAGCGGCGTGTACTCGCCCTTCAAATCCATTGGCAATATGCCAGATTCACCGGACTTCATCAGCTTTTCAAATCGCTCACGCTCCAGTCGTTGCGCTCCATCATCCAGCAATGTTGAAATTTTCAAGATACCTCTAATGGAAAGGCTTGTTTTGATCCCCTTCTCAAGACCTTGAAGAACAGAATCGTTTATCTGCAATACTTTCAGTAGCGCTACATTATCTGGCTGGCCGTTCATTCCACCGCCCATTACTTCATTTACAGAAAACTTCTTGCGGATATGAATGACATCCGAATAAGGGAGAGTGAAACTTTCACCCGAACGAAAATACATTTTCACAAAAAGCTTGTTTGATGAATCCTGAACGAAATCTACTTGATATGGATTTAGTGGGTAAAATCCAGTATAGTTTCTTGTTTCACTCCCATTGTTCTGCTTCACAAACTCATAGGTGGGATAAATAAAAACGTTGTAATTTAAAAATAACAGCCATACCACTTTTTCAAGAAATTCCCGTGTCGTCATGAGTTCATTCGGTGCGAATTCAAAAAGCCTGTTCAAACTCCCCTTTGGGGAAGTCTGCATTCCGCTACTGTCCACCCTTATGTGCCTCGGCTGTAGCTTGCTGATCTCCGTAGCAATGACATCTATGCAGTTTTGCACGACATCTGAAGCATAGATATTGTCCCCGAATTGGCTGAATATGGGCGTATATCCATTCAGCATTTTAGCCCTAACATACTCCTTGCCCTTAGAGAGCAAATTTTTAAAGCTATCTATTAATAGCACTTGTTCACCCCGCTCTCTGCGTCAACTCTAAGTATTCGGTACGACTGTCGATATAAACGCGAGTGCAAATAATTAATGTCACAGCTCCATCGATTTTTTTATCCTCTTTGCCCTGAACTTTAACCGGCATTATTTCCATTTTATTATTTATGGCAAGGGCTGTATTTTCCAAGCACCACCGATCTAACGAATCATCGTTGTAGTTAATCAACTTGCCGCGAAGATCTGCTTCGACAAGTTTCATTGGTTCACTTATTGGTGCCCAGTCTTGGACAACGCGCTGCATGTCAAAACCAAGATCCTCCATTTCCTTCACCCAGTAAACTGCGGACCACTTGTCATAACCTACCTTATAGATTTTAATTCCAAATTCCTTTACCATTTTGACAAACCAAGCTGTGACTTTACTGAAATCATTTTCATTTCCATCACATACCGTTATCCGATCAAGTCGAATCCATTCTTTGAATTTCGGTAAATCCTCTTTCGAAAGCATGGCCAGTTTGGATTCGGGAATGAAATACTGCGATAAGGTGTATTTCTTACCAGATCGAATGAACAACAAACGGGCACAAGCAAGGTCGCCTGATTTGGAAAGATCCACGCCTCCAATTGCAAACGAACCGCGAAAATCTGCGATATCGAATTTAGCCTCGTTCACAATTTCTTCAGCGAGTAGCCATGCAGCTGCATTGTTCTGCTTGATATTAAAATCCTTTGCCAACATAAAAATCCGTTCGGCCTTATCGTGCTGGGCCTTGCGGATTTGGTCTTTGATATATTTAACTTTCTTGATCGTGCCCAAGCTCGGATTCGATTTTTGATGTGATCTTGGATTCTGCCAAACCTCCGCTTCGGAATCCTGCGTATACAGCCATACCAGGAGCGTATGATCCTCAATTTCCTTCGCGAGGACAGCACGGCCATATTTCAATTCTTTATCCAAGTATCCATCGTTCACAAACCCCTCAGTTGTGATGTTGATAAACCATGGCTCATCTTTCGTGGATTGTGATTGATCGATAGATTTTGCAATAACGTTATCCGTCATTTCATTGGACTCATCAAGGATTGCCCCATCGATGTTGCGACCTTCCTTATTTCGTGTCCGATCCGAAATCTTGAATATCTTGCTCTTATTTTTAAGATTAAAAATGCCTTTCATGTTTTTATGTGTGCGCCGATCCTTTGGATCAAATTGTTCACGCATGTTATTGATTTCCTCGAAGATGATATTAGCCTGGGCATCATCGTTTGAAGAGCAGACGATATCATTACCACCTGTACCACACATCATTTCAGTTAACCCGAGCGCAGCGCAGAGAGTAGATTTCCCGTTCTTTCGGGCAATGAGTAAAATTGCCTTTTTGAACCGGCGCAATAGCTCCTTCGGTGGCTTTTCACCGTAATAAGCCTCATAACCTTCATCTGACCATTTAAACGAATAAAACGCCTCAATGAATGCCTTTTCCCAAAGCTCCAAGATAAAGGGTTGACCGTAAAATGGAGATTTCGTATGTTTACAAAACTGTTCAATGAATTCAATACGATCATTGGCATCGGTTGTATCATAAACAAAAGCAGGATTATCCAAGTCCTCAATCAGGTTTTCAAGTTGTTGAATCAGCTCTTGCCCCGCAATGATTTCACCATTCTTTATTGCATTGCGGTATTGTACTAGGTAACTATTTTCCGGCACGTCTTTCGCGCATGAACTTGTCAAATTCATCATCCTCATCTAAGAGGTTTTTACTCAGGATTCCGTTAAGCGTTTTTATGACAACAGAATAAGAATTGATATTCTTAAGCAGCTGATCGCCGCTTGGCAGCTTTTCCTGCTGGTTATGGTTCTTTGGGTTAATCCGCACCATACCCGTAGTTTCGATGGACTGCATTAAAACGAAGTTTTCAGCTTTAAGGAAGGCAGCAATGTTGATTAGTTCTTCAGCCAATTGCGCTTTATTGGGCTCGACTTCTTTAAAAATCTCCTGCAATTTCTTGTGTTCTTTTCGGTACACTTCGGATTTCGCTGGAATAAATATCACCTCGAAGGATTTTCAAAATTTTCGGTCTGTGTGAAAAATGCCTCCCCCCTACGGTACCCAGCTGGTTTGAAAATAATATTTTACCGGGGGGCCACAAAAAAAGACTGCGATTATTCGCAGTCTAAATTCCTTGTATTTTTAATTATAATTATGGAACTATACCAATCTTACTAGGCTCTAAATGATCCTGTAATGACGGAATAGAATCATAATTGAAACCAGAGAGCTTGTTTTGAAAATTAGAAAATTTGTGCTTTAACTCTTCCACACTACTTGCTTCAAATAATTCCATTACTTTTGTAGCAAAATCACGGGACTGGAGTCTTTGCAATAGAGGTAGTTGAATGTACTCCCCATAAATATAAGTAATTGGGTACCAGTTTCTAGTATTCCTATTTCTAAGTACACTAAAATAATAGAGAAGCAAGTCTGCTTGAATCATTTGATTCTTGCTGTAATTCTTGGTTGTATGTTCATTAATTAGAATATCGGCCGAAAGACAGAGTTTACGAAGACCTAACCGACGATTTCGAGTTTCATCCAAAGAAGTGCAGTTCATGTGAAGTGAATCGTAAGATACAGGCACTAACGATCCGCTTTTATTAAAGAAATATGTAGATTCTAGTAATAACAAGAGGCTTCTAACTCGCGATTTTTCTATAAATACTAAAACGGTGAACAAGAATAGTTCCCGCAACAGGAACTTAAAGTGGTCAAATTGCCTAATATCATGTGAACCCAACCCCTCAGAGGCCCTTGTAAACGTAATCATCCTCTCAAAAAAATCAACAAAGATAGCTATATCAGCCGATTCCTGATATTCACAATGAAGCTCCACAAATCGAATAAAATCATCTCGAAGTGGAATCATGTTATGAATGTTGTCTACAATTATATCGTCTAATTCTTTTCCATCAATGCGCTCGTACTGAAATTTCGATAGAGTTTCTATGAATGCTTGAATAAATTCTTGGAATAGGTTCTTAACACGAGCAGGATTTCTAAGAATGGCATCTTTTATTTGTGAATTTATATTAGTCGTTTTAAGATGAGATGGAGCATCATCAAATAAGTAAGAAGGCGCTACACCTCGTTCTGGCCTACGATATAATGGCTGATTGTACAAGTGCCTTAGCAGCTGTTCATAACCAGATTCATACTTATCCTCAGAAGACAAATCGATGAAAATGCGATTTTTCATGTAGGCCGGAACTAATGAGTTACCTTGCTCGTCTAATTCAGCTATGATAGGGATGACTCGTTCTTGTCCTACCTTCTCATAAACTTCCTGTGATAAAATTTGGGTTTCAGTTCCTACTCCACCCTTTCGGCCATCAGCTTTAGCTTTGTAAGCATGGTCACAGATTACTAAAACTTTATCAATCTCAGATGATGTAACCATCTGCTCCATGAAAACAAACTTATCTTGTCCCGGCTTCAAATCCCACTTATCGAACACTATTTCTACACCATTTTCCATAAGACGAGTTGCCAGCCGGACAACCCAATCATCCTGTTCAATAGATGACCACGCATAGGATATGAACACTTTTGGCGGAATTGACCCAGGTAATACCATAAGGTAAGGACCTCCTTTACAGTACTCAAGCGAATTAACAGAATATATTTTCGACATTGCCATTCAACAATCCTGCACATAGTCCTATCATTTTTTATATTCTGGGCATTTAATACTTCATTCCCTGTATGTTTCGAACCACTTTTCTATATACTTTCTCCATTCATCCTTACGGAACTTCAATTCCTCATCAGCATCCAACCTTCTTAGACATTCTTCCTTGCTTAAGTTAAAAAAGACAATCTCAGCTCCTAGCTCATCGGCAAGCCGATTACGCTTGTGTCGGTCAGCATAACCTCCAATAATCCAAGCGCTGCCCCACTTGCCTAACCTTACCTTGATGTTATCAATCAATTGGTTGTGCAGACCGATGACGTTGCTGAATAAGTTATCCGGCTTGTCATAGTGTGGAAGCATAGACACAGCAGTATAGAGTCTATCCATATCTACAACCAAGTCACCGCGTGACATATGATGCCGTACATATTCCTCCATGCCAGCTAAAGGAGGACCATAAACAATATAGACACCGCCGCTTTGCTGGTAACCGAAACGTCCATGAATTTGATTGTGGCACTCATGATGGACAACCATGATATTGTCTGGGTTCAGAGATATGTTTACGTCATGGACATTCTCTGGAGTAAGTTCAATGATATGATGTAGTGTAAGCTCGCTTGACCTCGTAACCCGATTTTGACAGTGTTCACATCTTAGCCCGCGTTGGTTGATAACAACCATTCGGAATGTTTGCCATTCTTGGCTGGCATAAAAGGATTGAAGGATTGCGTATTTTGCCATATCACCATTCCTGTGCGGCCATAATTTTATTTTCGCGCTTCAATTTCTCAATACGTACCCGCAATTCTTCTTCAGTTAATTGGCGCGCCTCAATCTTACATTTGAGTTCGATAGCCTTCATTTTTTTGTCCTGGACGCTAGTCAATGCCTGTTCAATAGCTAGGATACGCTCAAGCTTCTGATTGGTCTTTTTTGTTCGCTCAGTTTCTTGCATAAAGCGTTCAATCCGTCTTTCAGTTATCAATTCGCCAGTTTCACTAAACTCCGGAACATCACCAATTCCTTCTATGATCCTCTGAAAAGATTCACTTTTGCTTGATATGCTGGTACTATCCCACCCATTCATAATTTCGGCCCGAAGTTGAAGCATTCTCCGTTCCCTTAACTCAAAAAAGCGGATATGATTGTCAACTTGCTTCAGAGGATCGGTTTCCACGAACATCAACTTTACTTGTTCTTCAGGATCTAATACATCCTCCCATATCGTTGCATACTCCCCATGCTTAAATGCATTCTCATTTCTCTTAGGAGCGCCGCCACCCTTGTTCCCGACAGCATTTTTGTTTCCCGATGGAGCTCCGCACCGTTTCGGTCCTGGATCGGGTCGTTCATCCCAATTGTCTGCATGTTTCCATTTTCGAATTAGCTCTGGAGATACATTCAATTCCCTGGCTATTGACGCCAATTTTCTCGACCGTCCACCTTCACACCAAAGCTTAAAAGCCTTCTCGCGATTTGGGCTACGTTCCCGCGACATTACATCACCTCACCCCCAAATTTTAGTATACATAGTCTATGCATGAGCTCAATTGAGTTTGAAAGAACGGTTTCTACTAGTATTTTCCAAGTGTGACCAATGGAAGTGCGAAGCCAAATCTATTTTTGACCCCAGTCTCTCGTAAATAATGGTCTTTGAGTTCCTTTCAGTACATACGGAAGGTAACTCAAAATCAGGTTGTTTTTTTATGCTTATTATAGAAGGAATTTTCAAGTGGTTTTCCCAGTTCCATATAGCCAATTTTGAAGGGAACTCACAATTCAAACTCATCTAAGGACTCGTCTTTTTTATCCTGATCTTTACCAATATAGAGCAAAGTAATTGATTCCTTGCTGTGATTAAAGATATCCATTAGTAACGCTATATCCTTAGTTTTTTCGTAGTAATGGAAACCAAAAGATTTTCTCATGCTGTGTGCTCCTATCGATTTGAGGCCAAATTTACGAGCTACTTCACTTAAAAGTTTATAAGCAGTGCTCGTGCAAATAGGCTCACCCACAGCGCCTGATAGCTTTTTGCTTCTTCCTGTGAATAGATATTCATGGTCAGGCTTGCCATCGATATAATGGTCAAGAGCAAGTCTTAACTTTTTTCGAATTTTAATTGTATTCACCTTGCCTGTCTTTCCCTCTACAACCTCTATGTGTGTTCCTTTTACACCCCCGACAGTTAAGGAAAGAATATCTGCTATACGAAAGCCGGTATTAATTCCAACCATGAACAAGACGTAATCGCGCTCGTTTCGTTCTTTTAGATATTGTTTAATGGCTTCTATTTTGCGCTGATCACGGATTGGCTGGACAAACTTCATTCGGCTTCACCGCCTTGATGCACGTCTGCTTAGGACAAACCTGCTTATTCCCTTCCCAAGTTCCCCAGATACAACCTTTCTCTTTAATTTAACCCGCCCCCTCACCTTCCAATGTTATGGATGAATGATCCAGCACAAAAAAGGACACCATCATTGGATGCCCTCTGCACGTTCCATCTTGCAAAACAAAAAGCACCACGTTAGGGTGCTCAAAACTTCACAACAGAATATGATTTCACTTTCAAGGTCCAGTCGGACCACCCGGAAATTCTTTCTTTACTTTATAATATATTTCTCCATCTTCTTGAATACCCGCAGGTTCAAGGATGCTCTGAGGATGTGACAATTCACTTAATGCCTTTGAAGCAAGCGTCTTTGCACCACTCAGGGTATGCCAATTTGCAATAAATTTTTCAAGGTCTTGTCGATAAATGAAATCACCAACATTATAGTTATTGTTAATATAATGGAAGACTCTCATCAGATTTTCATGTTCATTTTTTCTTTTTATATCCTTATTATCATTTATTGAAAGACTGTGTTTAACTTGGTCAATATATTTTTCAAGATACTTATTAGATTTCTCTAGAACTGAATTCTGTATATCAATTGGAATATCTATATGTTTTTCCTTAAGACTATCCAGAAGGGAAATATTGTTTGCTTTTAAATAACTATCTAGAGTAGCGATTATTTCTATTTTGTCAGATTTTGAGCTTTCTCTGAAAGATACGAACTCATTTTTAATAAAAGCTAATTCATCTTTTATCAGTCCTAACTCTACTATTTTTTCCTCAATTTTTTCAAGAGTTCTTTGCTGATTATCGCCTTGTTTAGTTGATGCAAGAGTTTGAAAAAAAGCATAGATTATTGCAACTAATGCCAGTAATATTGATGATATGCTGGATACCAGAGATATTTGATTAATTACATCCTGCGAATCTTTAAATTTCCATGTCAGCAATCCCGACACCGCTAATATTAGATCTAGGATGATAAACCAATAAACTAAGTCTTTCCTAGTGATTTTTTCCTTTTTTTCTAATACACTATCCAACCTGCATCCTCCGTTATGACAAAAATTTCTAACTGCTTTAACTATATTATTGTCGTAACACAAATGCAATATCATCGAAAATAATAGCAGTGAAAAGGAATTTTTATTTTATTTCATACGTTCTGCAGCAACTCGATTCCCATTATGCCACGGTACAAAGTATGAAAATAAAACTTTCGAGGTTTCCAACCCCACCTCTTCTCCGCACCATTGACGATCCACGTCTAAGGAGATATCTCCCACAGCACAGCCGAGTCCTACATATGATAAAGGTACAGTAGGTATCACCCGAGCCGCTCGGCCCTTATGATTCTACTGTACCTTGTAGGATTAGACATTTTGTGGACACACCTTGGACATGAATTGGACATTTTTCTCTAAATCAAAAGGAGAGCATCCATTTAAAATAGTAATGGTCCCTTCGAAATATTTAACAATTTTTTAGATCCATAATAAGTTGTGGTTCTCTTAATGATTGAACTATAACACTTTTTAAAATATGATGAATAAATTCAATTACTAATTTGTGATCCACAAGAATATTTAATTCACCTTTAAAATCAGAAAAATCCCCGTGAGCTATATCGCTTCGATATGAATATAACTTAGAGATAATCGTTTCATATTTAACCTCCCCAAAAAATTCTTGAAATTTTATTTTTCTTGATGGTTCAAGACGATTATTCAATAAATTAAGCTTTGTTTTTAATTGATGTAAAATTGATATAGTTTGGCTATGGTGGACCAACAACGCCTCCAATATTGCAAACATACCTACAGTATAAAAGAGTGTTGATTTAGGTATTAGTCTTAATAACCAGTAATCGTTTATTGCTTTATTGATGTATTTGAACAAATGTTTTTCTTTACCAAACCCCTCTAATAGATGATATATTTCACGAATTTCTTGTATATCAGATTCAGTGATTTGCTTGAGTTTGTATCCACCTTTTCGCTCTGCAACAAAAATTTGATATGCATAATTTTGGTATGATTTACCAGAATCTTTATGTTTCTCAAATAATGGGAATAAGTTAATCTTTGACAAAAGTAAAGAGAGAGAGAGGTTAAAATTCGACTGTTCCTCGTCATATTCAACTATCCAATAGTTCCAGTCATTGAATTTTTCAACTTGACGGTAATATGTATGATCTTCATATTGTTCAGGAATAGTTTCATAATTCATTCTGAAAAAGTCACTATCAGCGTTATTTGAGAAGAAACTTTTAATTCCTTCAACCTGTGTTTCAGATGCTTTCTTTAATACATATCCTTCGATTATTTGAAACTCTTGTATGTCATCTTCAAGTCTAATTGTATCTCCTATAAATAGAAAGCCCTTATTTGGTTCCATTTAATAACCTCATTTCTGAATTGTTTGTATTTTAATATTTTCTAGTATTAATCTATTAATACCTTCATTCTTTTATTCACATTATTACTCTAAATATAATAATGTGTTAGCCACTGATTCGGCTCCTTCATCGATCTTCCTATCTATTGTCTTATCACAGCAGTTCCATCCGCTGAATTTAAGAATTGTTGCAGCCCGAGAGTTGCCTTTTATAAAACGATATTCGATGACCAACTTAACATCATTCTGTATGATTTGATCCACAGCACGTTCTATAAGGTTTGTAAATTTAATTGCAGCTACTTGCAATTCTTTATTTCCCTCTGTTTCGGGAGGTGTTTTTTCAAAGAGTTGTACCGTTTTCTTTTTCTTCATATATTGATTCAGATAAGTTTTTGCTCGTTTTACATCTTCTGTCGATGCTTCTGGAAACAAAAAATCCATATCCATCATAGCAAACATTCCCCTCACCCGTTTCTTATGGTATAATTCAGATGAGAACACACATTCCCCAGCACCTCTCGCCAAGTTGCCGCTGGGGAATTTCTTTAATTAAATGATAAATCCAAATTCCTTTATGGTAACCGTCTTTAATTTCATCCTACCTGACTCATTCCTGATATCTGGCCTAGCTATCCGTATAAATGCTCTAGGCAAAACGATTATCTTTTGTCCCTTATATCTAACAACAAAATTACCTGAACCATGTATATCGTAATAAATAAGGCCATAAGAACTATATTGAAGAAGACTCATTTTTCTGGTACCTGAGCACCTAAATGTTCAAGTGCAATTTCAACATGTTCAAGTGCGAGGCTGGCGGCGAAGATATCCTCTGAGTCCCGATTATTTTCGATTAAGTACACCTTCACTGCTCCAGCCTGTTCTTTGGCTTTACATAGAGTCTGAATAAGACCTTCCTTATGGATCTGGTCGTGTTTGTTCATCCTCGCCATCCTCCCAATTTAACTTAAATTTTAGTTCCATATAATTCTATTTATGTTATAATTCCTTAGGTTTATTGAATTGAGGTGATATTCTTGAAAAAAACGTGGAAATGGCTAAAAATTTCTTGGCTATTATTTTATATTCTTGGAGTAACATTTTTTATTGCCTGGATTGGATATATTTCATGGGCTACGATTACAGATAAAAACGCTATAGAAAATAGCCGAGCTGTAAATACATTAAGTATTGTTTTTGGAATAGTTTCTCTTCCCGCTGCACTGATCCAATTAATTTCACTCATTGATCTAAACAGCAAGAAGGAATTTAAGGTAACAACTGTATGTCCCCATTGCCGTCATAAGGTTGATCTCACTTTAAAAGAAACGTGATTGTACAGAAGCAAATGATGGATGACGCCCAAGTAGGGCATTATTCCTTTTTTGTGGCAAGTACTTCAATATTCATTCTGATACATAAGCCCTGTGGCACTTAACCATTTTCACAAACTTACCGAACGTCATACCGTAAGCATCGGCGTGAGAGAGCCAGTATTTATACTTTGCTTCCCCGGCAGATTTTGCTTGGTATAACCGGGAAAGCTCAATACCGAAAAAGTGAGACGGAATAATAACCTCATATGTTTTCATTCCCCTGTACACCGCCTAAACTTAGATTGCTTGTCTCCAATTAGGTCATCTATAGTGACTTGACTTGGTGGTTCTCTTCTTTGTAATCTTCCATAGGTTATTAGTCTTGCACTTCTTTTGAATATCTTTTAGGACTATTATTTTTCAGTTTAGGTGGCAAATGTGAGTGATGGCTTCGATCCAGACTAACGAATTTGTTATAATTTTTTAGGAATGCCAGCTCCACGGTTCCAATCGGGCCATTCCGCTGTTTGGCAATGATAATTTCAATGATGTTCTTTTTCTCGGATTCCTTATCGTAATAATCATCCCGATACAAGAAGGCCACAAGATCGGCATCTTGTTCGATAGCTCCCGACTCCCGTAAATCTGACATCATCGGACGTTTGTCTTGCCGTTGCTCCACGCCTCGGCTGAGCTGGGATAAAGCAATGACGGGCACATTCAATTCTCGGGCTATTTGCTTAAGGATACGGGAAATTTCAGATACTTCTTGCTGTCGGTTCTCACGGCGAATGTTGCCTCCAGATATCAGTTGAATATAATCAATGAGAATCATGTCTACGCCGTGATCTTTTTTTAATCTGCGGCATTTCGCCCGAATTTCTGAAACGTTTAAGGAAGGCGTATCATCGATGAAAATATTAGACTCTGATATTAGGCTAATTGCCATAGCAATCCTTTCCCAATCATCCCCTTCAAGCATTCCGGTTCGCATTCTATTTGCGTCCACATTCGCTTCTGCACAAATCATTCGCTGAACAAGTGAACGTGCTCCCATTTCAAGACTGAATATAGCCACATTCAACTTTGAACGAATGGCAGCGTGTTGCGATACATTCAATGCAAATGCAGTCTTACCTACAGAGGGTCGAGCTGCTACAATAAGCAAATCTGAATTTTGGAATCCAGTGGTTAGCTTATCTAAATCCTGAAATCCAGAAGCAATCCCTGTTACACCATCAGGACGCTTCGCTTCTACAACTATCTCCAGATGTTCATAGAAGTCCAAACACACATCCATGATCATCTTAAAATCAGTACCCTTAGCTGATCGGTCAGCCAGTTTGTTTTGAACAGCTTGAAGGCTTTCAATCATTTCTGTGGTATTGGAATGCTGCTTGGCTTGTTCAAATATCTCCTGGGTTTCTAAAATTGCACTACGCTTCAGGAATTCACCTAAAACCAATCCAGCCCAGTATTCTACGTTCGCCACTGTTGGAGAACTGTTGGAGAGGTTAGATATATATCCGATCCCACCCGCTTTATCCAATTCCCCACCTTCTCGAAGCTTTGCTGTAACTGTGACGAAATCAATCGGATTTCCCGCATTCCGTAGGATCTTCATAGCTCGATATATTCTTGCATTTTTTTTGCTAAACTCTTCACCCTGCAATATGCTCTCGATGTTGTCAAAAACCTCTTGCTGCAAAAAAACTGCTCCGAGAACTGCCTGTTCGGCTTCATGATTCCATGATAGATTTAAGAGTTCTTCTGGCTGCAAGCTGTCTCATCCTTTCCTTGATGTGATCCGGTGGTGTTACAGCAGTTATGGGCCATTCATTCAGTTCCCGAAAATATTCCTCGGTAGTCGCTCTAAGTTCTGTATGCCGCTGGTCCTCTACAAGGGGTCTCGATAACTCCGCGAGAGTCGGGGCCCATTTTTCTACGGTTGCATGGTGGGCCTGAAGATTTGCTAAAGCCGTATCAAAAGGAACATCCTTTAATCCATCCTCATACCAAGCTTGCCGTTTCTCCTTGCTGCTGGAGAAATTATCATAGCGAACCTTGATTTGCTCGAACAGTTCAATCACTTCCGATACCTTCAAGGCGCTTCGCCTCCTCTTTTGCTTGTCGTAGCTCTTCCATTTCAAGTTCATGCTTACTTTTTCGATATGTTACGCGATTCTGCCCCAGGGAGACTGTTCCCGATGGAACGGGGGTAGTTTGGGACATGGCTTTCAAATCAATCTGTAGTTGAAACCATACAGAATCAATTACCTTTCGACAGTAAGAGAATAAATTAATCTCTGCACGTGGGTCCTTTTTTGTTTTACGGTGTCTTGCAAATGCGAGATCTATGGCGAAGTAAATGAATTCTTCCGGTATTGGCTCTTTCGCCAACGAATGGACATGTTCCCAATCATTTGGACTCCCGTGCAACCTACCCTTTCTGTTGTTAAAATGATTTTCAATCCGAACAGCGCGCTTTCCAATTGCATCCTCATCATAAAGTGCTATTTCTTTTACAGGCATGGAAGCCCCAACGGTTGTAAGAACCCCGGCACTGAATTTCAGACGCTCATCATCTTCAAACTCGTCTATTAATCTATCTATCAAGATCTTAAAATCTTTTAATACAGTGTCGGCCAAGTGGTCCATTTTATGGACAGGTTTAGTGTCTACACCGTCTAAGTAGTCCATATTTTGGACAGGTTCACCAGCAGCTTTTGCGAAGTGGTCCATTTCTTGGACAGGTTCACCGACAGCTTTGGTGAGCTGGTCCATTTCTTGGACAGGTTGGATGTCGTTAAAGTGAAAATTCATCTTGTAGTCACCCCTCGACTGTCCCCGAGGTGGTGGCTTGTACTGAATTAAGCCATCCCTTACAAGCTTGTTCCGATACGAATTTATGGTTTCCCGACTCTTAATTCCGGTTTGAACTGTGATCTCAGTATTTGTCATCGTATAACTTTCTTTCCAGCCAAGTTTTGCAGACTTTCTCCACAAGGCTATCAAAAGAGCAATGCCTTCAGGACCGTACACTTCAGGACCACCAATGTTCTCAAACTGGTTCAAGAGGCCGTGAAGTGTAGGTTCTCTTGGTTGATCGGACATTCACGCCTCCCTCTCCTAAAGGTTCTCCCTTAAGTTGAAATGATTCGCTGCTTTCCTGAAACACGATGTACCACATGTATTTGTCTAGATGTGGATTTGGTAACAAGCCAATTATCGGTGTTCAATTTTGCACCTTGCATGGTTATTTTCTGCTTGCGTGTCGGACGTTTCCCATTTTTCATTTTTTGTACCTTCCCCTTCCTATACGATCATCACGCAAATAGATTGTCCTTGTAACATAATCGATCTTGACCACGGCCCATTCGGGATATCCCAAGGCAAAATAAGCCTTTACACGTCTATCAAACTCTTCCAGATCTGATCCGGATAGTTCCCACACTTCAGCACTTATTGTTGATTTCAACAATGGCTTTCCGTTTAAAATTCCTAAGCGATTGGGAATTTCGGAATTTGCTCCAAGTGGATTCACAACAGCACTCGTCTCATTCGAAGATCCATGGCTGTATGAAACATGGCTATCAAATTAGCATCCCATACAGCCAAACCTTTCATGAGATTGAATCTATTATTGCTGGAGTTATACAAATTTTGGGCCATACGAACAAGCAGCAAGTAACCGGAAGAAAGTTCAACTCTCTTGTTCCCCCTTAAAGAAATAAAATCGAAAGGGTACTCGCATTTGTTCCAATCCACTTTTGAGTAAATTTCAGGGCAGGCTAAAATATAGCAGGCTGCTGTGTACTCACTGCTATCTATGGAGCCGAATTTCGCAAGCAACCAACGAAAGTTAGTTAGGTGTTTTTCATTTGTGTAAAAGATATTAGGCATTTATTGACTCCCCCTTGTTTACTGGTTCCCAAGCGGGTATAATCGGGGTAATAATATTTTCCATGTGTAGGATTGGATGACCGCTGTTACGAGCAGTGGTCATCTTTTGTTTGTCTAAACAATGCGCTCCCGCTATTTCATTGTCGATTTCTTCAATCTGACCAAATAACCACCATGACCACGTACCATCATCAATCAGATGACGCTTTAGAATCCGATAGATAGTGACCAACTCCTTCCTTCTTTCTCGCGCAGATTTATAATCATACGCCATACCACATCCCCCTTTCAGAATAGTCGTATTGGTATTTCATGAGTCTCTGAGAATGCAATATCCAATAAAATTTCGCCGCCGTCCGGAAGCTTGTCCAGCCTAGCAGCAGCGCGTTTCTTCCTTTATTGTGCGGAACGTCAACTTTCTCCAGCATCCACACATCCTATGAGAAAATATCTGTGAATCGTTTATCTAAAAATTCAGCCATCTTGGAAGCTTGGAAAGACCAATTTTGCCCTTTAGCCTTTGGGTAAAAAACGAATCCGCCGTGTGCGACATCCAGAACTTTTTTAAACCTTGGCTGATACAGGATGTTCTCTTTAATCCAAACCTGACCTTTACTCACTCGGCGTTCCAGATCTTGCATAGACCAGTAAACTCCGGATAATTCCTGCCTTTTCAAATCCTCAAGCTCAACCCGGCCGATCAGCACTGAGTCAGCCGGGATCGGAATGGATAGTTTTACGGTCAGTTGTTGCATGTTAGTCATTTTCGATCACCTCAGTTTTCTAAGATCTTATCCACTCAACTTTAGGTCAGTTAGTAGATTCATGCTGCCCGGAATACTTACGTTTTACGTAAGTGTTTCCCAAAAAAAATGCGTCCTGCTTTCTCTGGCGATATCATTAGTGCCGATACTAATTTATCCATTGCATCTGCGGACGGTTGAACATCTCCGTTGAGGATCTGTGACAGTGTATTACGGTTAATACCTGTCTTGCCTGATAGTTGAATGATTGTGTCTATTTCGTTTTCAACCATCGTTTTTTTTAACGCTATCGTGTCAGTTTTATGGATACGCATCATGCTAGTCCCTCCTTTCTTACGTATTGCGTAAGTAAATATTAACACCCCCTCCGCCTGCCAGTCAATACCTTCTGCGTAAGTTTTTTTGAATAATGCACATTATTTATTGCACATTGCGTAAGTCAATGTTATTATAGTTTCAGAAATTAGAAGCGGAGGCAGGGCAATGGCTAAAGTAAATGATCGAATCAAGAGTCGCCGGTTAGCAATGAATTTAACTCTATTAGATGTTGCAGACTTTCTCGGGGTTAAAGAAGCAACCGCACAACGATATGAAAGTGGAGACATAAAAAACATTAAGCATGAAACTATCGTAAGTTTGGCTGAGCTTTTTAAATGTTCTCCTGCTTATCTTATGGGATGGGAAGATGAAGTTAAAAACACCTCTACTCTCACCCCAAAAGAAGAACGCGACATAGCCAAGGATCTAGAACAGATCATGTCTGATTTGGAAAGCGAAAGCGCACTTGCATTTCACGGTGAAGTGATGGATGAAGAAGATCGGGAGTTGCTTCGCCGATCACTAGAAAACTCACTGATTATTGCAAGGCAAATGGCAAAAAAGAAATTTACACCCAAGAAATATCAAAAATAACAAATGGAGAGATGTGGATGGCCATGATCAAAAACATGGTGAAGCAGCTAGTCAGTCTCCACGGAACTAATGAACCTCAAAGAATCGCTTCCCTAATGCAGATTATAGTCTTTTATGAAGAATTCAAAAACGTATGGGGTTATTTTAACACCAGCAGGCGCATTATGATGATCCACGTTAACCGAAACTTAGATGAAACGCTTCAACGCTTTGTCATTGCCCACGAACTCGGGCATCGCGTCCTTCATCCGAAAGTGAATGTCCCTTTTTTAAAATCGAATACCTTACAATCCATCGATCGCATAGAGCGAGAAGCTAACCAATTTGCAGTTGAGCTTTTGATCCCAGATAATTTGCTCCTTGAAGGAATAAGCATCTATGAGGCCGCTTCTATCTGCGGAGTGCCTGAAGAAATTGCGGACCTAAAAAGTAGATCCGCCTTAAAACACAACTCCTTGTCCGATGAGCATTCTTATTTAAATTTATAATTCTAATATATTCAAGCTTCTAACTTTGCGCTTCCCAGCCGCAAGGCTGTTTACCATAGACTTCTAACCAAACAAATGTTCGAAAGGAGAATGGCAATGGCGTCAATTCAAAAAGAAGGTAACACCTGGTACTTTACGGTCAGCCGCATGGTCAATGGCAAGCATGTCAGTAGCAGGAAAGGGGGGTTCTCAACAAAATTGAAAGCAGCTAATGCTGCAGTCGAAGCGGAAAATAAAATAGATAAGGAGAGTTGAAATGGCATCATATCAGAAACGAGGCAAGACCTGGCAGTATACAATAAGTCGTATTATCAATGGAAAGCCTGAACCTATCAGAAAAGGCGGATTTACCACCAAGACAGAAGCAAAGGCAGCCGCGGCCGATGTTGAGAGTAATCTGAACAAAGGTATCGTTCCGCATCTTAAACCGGAACCGTTCGACAAATACTTTGCAAATTGGGTATCGGTTTATAAAAAGGGAGTTGGCAAAAATACGCTTGCACGATATTTGACCACACAACAAACAATTGATGAGCATTTTGCTGGCGTAGCCATTCAAAGCATTACCAAACGATCTTATCAAGAATTCTTGAATAAGTATGCAAACAGTCACGCCAAGGACACGACCCGCAAGCTCAACACTCACATTAGGGCTTGCGTAAGAGACGCTATTGACGAAGGCGTCATTCATATGGACTTTACCCGCAGCGCCATATTATCGGGCTCCGTGCCCCCTAAGAGACCGGAAGAAAAACACTTGAACTACTTTGAGAGCAAGCGTATGATACGAGCTCTGGACCAGCCGACAGAGCTATCGCATTACCTCATCCTGCTAGGCCTTACATCAGGCATGCGCTTCGGCGAGATGGTCGGTCTGACCCGCGCAGATTTCAATTTTGAAAATAATGAAATCAGTGTAAATAAAACGTGGGGTTACACCAATAAAATGCATGAAGGACATGGTCCGACAAAAAATGATAAATCTGTCCGGAAAATAAAAATGGACACTAAGACCATGAACGTATTCAAGGCTTGGTTTAATACCGCCCTCGATAATATTCATAAGCTCGTCTTTTACAGCTCCGCATCAAAATACAAAGTACTCAGCAACGGCGGCGCGAATAAGACGCTGGAAAACCTGCTGAAAAAACTTAATATCAGCCCGATCTCCATACACGGCTTACGGCATACACATGCGAGCATTTTGTTGTATAAGAAGGTATCCATTTACTATGTATCGGAGCGCCTAGGACACGGCGATATCGAAACAACCATGAGCCATTACGCTCACATTGTTAAAGAGCTCAGGGAGCAAGATGAGAACAGTACGGTAGCGATTTTCGGGGAGATGGCGGTGTAAAATATGTGTAAAAAATATTTATTTTATATGCTATTCTATACTATTCTCAAACAACGAAAAAACCGCCAAAACCCTTATATATCAAGGCTTTCAGCGGTTTATAATTCATCGTATGATATCTTGAATACGTCCCAGGAGGGATTCGAACCCCCGACCGACGCCTTAGAAGGGCGTTGCTCTATCCAGCTGAGCTACTGAAACATAAAATGGAGCGGGTAAGGGGAATCGAACCCCTGCTACCAGCTTGGAAGGCTGGAGTTCTACCATTGAACTACACCCGCTTGCATATTAAAACTTAAAAATGGTCGGGATGACACGATTTGAACATGCGACCCCCTGGTCCCAAACCAGGTGCTCTACCAAGCTGAGCTACATCCCGAAGTAATATGGTGCCGATAGAGGGACTTGAACCCCCACGGTTTCCCTCACGATTTTGAGTCGCGCGCGTCTGCCAATTCCGCCATACCGGCTTATGCTATTGGAGCGGAAGACGGGAATCGAACCCGCGACCCTCGCCTTGGCAAGGCGATGCTCTACCGCTGAGCCACTTCCGCATAACAATAAGTCTCTCAAAGACACATGTAATACTTTAACACAATTCCATCAACAAAGCAACATATAAATTTAATAATTGGAGCGGAAGACGGGAATCGAACCCGCGACCCTCGCCTTGGCAAGGCGATGCTCTACCGCTGAGCCACTTCCGCAAACAAGAACTCGCGTAGAGGGATTTCCACCCTCACGGTCAATCGCTAGATCCAATGACTAATATGGAGCTAGTAATTTCCGTTCTGCTAAATTAGCGACAAGTAGTAATATATCAGGATTCTTAACGAAATGCAAATGTTTTTCAAAGAAATTTTCCAAGCTTGTATCCACAGGTCGTTATTCAGCTCCATGGCGGGTCGAGAACGCTCAGCCTTTTAATTATGATGTGGAATAAAACAAGCCTCCATTAGTCAATAATAAATTAAAAGAGCAGATCAAATGAAATTATTTTTCTACCCTTTTAATTGTTTCGCTCAAACCACTCTTTCAATTTACCCTATCTGCCTTCTCTTCAAGCTATTGAAAAGCTTTCTCCCCCTTCCCAGCTGGGCCGATCAAATTCAGTTGCCCATTTCCGCTCACCGGCTCTTTCGTCCCGTCCAACACAGGATCAACATAGCGTACAAACCAGCTTTCAAGACAGGCTTTCATTTCGCTAATTTTCTCTGCTTGCGTCTTACAATCAATTAGATTATTAATTTCCTCCGGATCGTGAAGTAAATCATACAGTTCATGCGGGCCGTCCAGATATCGATGCACGTACTTCCACTCTTTAGTGCGAATCATTCTGACAGGACCATACTCATCAAAAACAACAATTGGATTTTCATTGGCACTCTGTTCACCCAAGAGCAGCGGCACAAAGCTTCTGCCTGGTAATATATCGGCATGCTCCGGCTTTTCCAAACCAACATACTCTAACAATGTCGGCATGAAGTCGTAACCACTAATCAACTCATCACAGACGATCCCCTGTGGTATGCGTCCGGGCTGACTGAATAAAGCCGGTACTTTCACCGAGCTATCGTACATATTTTGCGGGAACGTGCCGTTCCCCTTCCCCCAGAACCCATGATGACCGCAGCTAAACCCGTTATCGCTCATAAAGCATATCAAAGTCTTTTCACGCACTTCCATATTATCCAGCTTGTCGAGGATCCGTCCGATATTTTGATCCATAGCCGTCACTGCGGCAAAATAGCCTTGCAGGTTTTGCTTTGTATCATCCCCCCACGGTGTTGTTTTAATCGCCCACGGATGCGGCTGTTCTTGGGGACAGCTTGTAAAAGGGCAATCCTCATATGAATCGACTATATCCTTCGGGTGATTATTCACCCATGGACTGTGGGGCGCTGTGTAGTGAACACTCAGATAAAACGGCTGGGAGTCGTCCACCTTATCAAGAAAACGAAGCGCACCATCCGTGATTGCATCCGTAACATACCCTTCCTCATGATGCAGTTGTCCATTGCTAATCATTGGAGCGTTATAGTAGGGCCCTCCGCCGCTTTGATGAACATACCAATACGAGAACCCTTTCTGAGCCTGAAAGCTATTGCCAAGATGCCATTTGCCACTTATCCCGCAATGATAACCATTAGCCTTCAGAATATCGGTGTAACCAATTTGTCCCTGTAAATACTCCGGAGATTCAGCTCCTGCCGGATCTTCGCAAATCCAATCATGAACTCCATGCTGGGAAGGTATTCGTCCTGTCAACAAAGAAGCTCGTGCCGGTGAGCAAACCGGAGAGGTGCAAAAGAAGCTTGAAAACCTCATTCCCTCCGAAGCAATCCGATCCAAATTCGGAGTTTGAATCTCTGAATTACCGGCACATCCCATCGCCCAAGCTCCCTGATCGTCGGATAGAATAAAAACAATATTGGGCCGTTTCTGTGTCATTCCTTTCATTAGACGGTCCTCAATGGCATTTCACTGCGCCTATGGCGATGTTGATAAAGCCATCCTTCTACCCACTGGGCTATCATTACCTTGTCAGGATTCATACCAATACCCTTTCATTCCCCGTTCCAGTCTAAGAAGCGCCTCCAAATAGTAATAATCTCCCCAAATCATGAAGTCATCCGGTGCATTTCCGCCTCTTACGCTATAGGAACCATGCTGGAGTAATCCTTCGGAATCCCTATTTCCTATAGTCGCATACTTCGTCATAAGCGATGTTATGGACCGTTCCAATCCTTGCTGCAATTCATCGCGATCTATATCATCGGAAGGCAGCAGCTCTATAAGCTCCAATAAGCCGGCACAGATGATGGCCGAAGCAGAACTGTCACGATAGGGCACGGGATCACTCGGCACATCGATATCCCAGAGTGCAACCTGATCCTCTGGCAGATGCCGCAGGAAGTACTTTGCCATCCTTTTAGACGTTTCCAAATACAATGGGTCACGCGTATATCTGTAAGACAGTGCAAACCCATATACTCCCCACGCCTGCCCTCTTGTCCACGTTGATCCATTGCGATAACCTTGCGCGGTTGAGCCTCCGAGAGGTTCCCCGCTTTCTTGGTCAAAATGAAAGGTATGATAACTCGAATCATCTCCCCTAACCAAATATCGCCTACTCTTCTCCGCATGAATCACAGCTGCTTTCGCATAACTATCATCACCTGTCGTTTGTGAAGCCCAAAAAAGGAGAGGAAGGTTCATCAAACAATCTATGATGATTCTGCCTCCCTGCTCCTTATCGCCTAGAGGTCCCCATGCTTGGATAAACTGTCCCTTGACCCTCCAACGGGTCATCAGCTTATCCGCCGCCTTCAATGTAAGCTCCTTGGCCGCCTCATCCTTTTCGATGATCCATTGAGCTTTGGACGAAAGCGAATATAAAAAACCAATATCGTGATGATCAATAGAATCATTTGTTCGGAGTCTGTTGCTAAAGCTCTCCACCTTTTTAACTGCAGCATCGCGGAATAACGGATCCTTCGTATACTCGTAAGCGAGCCAGAGCATCCCCGGCCAAAATCCTGAGGTCCATTCCTGATTCGCATTTAAAAGCCCACTGTATCTTCCTTGCTGCCCCACATGAGGATAAGCATCTCCGAACTTAGCAATGTTATTTCTTATTTTATCTATCGCATCTTCAATAGCTGTTTTCCACATCATCGTCTGACACCTTCTTTTCGTTAGTATAGTTCGAATCGGTCGCCTGTTTTTAACAGCCAAGCTTGAAGCTCCCGCTCCAGCTCAGCTGTCACCTCGTGGCTCGACGCCTCTGTAACGATTAATGGATCAAGCTGGTAAGGGTCTTTTTTCAGATCATAAAGAAACCGTTGCGTCTTCTCGCCAGGCTCATAACCTCTATGAATGACATACGTGTATTGGTGTGTACGAACTGCTCTCCAACCATATTTCCTGTTATCCAGCCCTTGCTTGGCAAACTGCTCAATAACCTCCTTACGACCGGGAAAGGCACAGAGAAAAGCCGAACTCACATCCGTTTGTTCATCCTGTCCGATAATCACATTAGAAAAATCTCTTCCCTCTACGAAGCTAGGGATCGGGATTTCCGCCAGTCCCAGCAAGGTAGGCATAATGTCCACACTGTTAAAAAGCAGAGATGTACTTCCCTCCTTGACCTGACCGGGCCAGCGCATCAAACATGGAATGCCTACGGATTCCTCATGCCAGGAATGCTTCGCCATCAAACCATGAGAACCCATCAGCTCCCCGTGATCAGATGACAGCACAATAAGCGTATTGCCTTCAATCCCAAGATCACGGACCGCATCCAGGATTCTTCCGAACTGCTGATCCAATCCGGTTATCGCAGCAAAATAATCGCGCGTATATCGCTCCAGATTTTCCATTCCTCTATCGAACGGTTCTCCGGTATGAGCCATAAGGGATTCTGCTTGTACGTTAGGCCGCAGCTTCAAAGGACGATTCGCATATACAGCTTTATATGTTTGCGGAACTAATTCAAACGGACTGTGGGGTGGATTCCATGAAACAAACAAGGCGAAGGGATTCTCATTGTCACAGTGCTTCTGAATGTATTCCAATGCCACATCCGTCTCGTGTTCAAGGGACCATTGTTTCACCGAAATCATATTCGCGTTGTCCTTCCAATAATGCGGCTCCAAATGATTATCATATGCGCCATAGGAATACCAGAATTCAAAGCCATGCCGCTTCAAGCCAGGCGGTGTGTAAGCATCCCATCCGCGTGCGCCTGACGCAGGCTCCAGACAAACGTTCTCTTCCGGCAAATCCAAATGCCATTTGCCGATATACCCCGTATCATACCCTGCCTGCTTCAGCACATCGCCAATGCAGACTTCTTCCGGACGCAGCATCACATCAGCGCCAATCTTACAATTGGTGTATACGCCATTGGATTGCGGATATTTGCCTGTTAGCAGAGCAGCCCTATGCGGTGAGCAAAGTGGTGTGCAGCTTAATGCATTTTCGAAAACCAAGCTTTCTCCAGCAAATTGATCGATATTCGGTGTGATTACCGGGTCTTCGTTTCGATAACCAACAGCTTGCTTGCGCCACTGATCGGCAAAAATGTAGATGATATTCGGCTTGCTCATTCCAGATTAGCTCCTTCTCCATAAGTTAATACTGTTATCCCTTTATGGCTCCGGCAGCAATGCCTTCAACAAAGTGGTCTTGGGCAAAAAAGTAGATAAGAATGGTAGGAACGATCGCAGATACGGCTGCAGCCATCAACGGTCCATATTCAGTGGCATGCTCGGATTGGAAATGCTGCATTCCCAATTGCAAAGTAAACAAATGATCGGAATTAATATAAATCAGCGGTCCCAGAAAATCATTCCAGGAGTGCATAAATGTAAAAATCGTCAAGCTGGCGATAGCAGGCCGCATCAAAGGCATAATTACACGTAAATAAATACCAAACTCGCTTAAGCCGTCAATTCTGGCAGCTTCTGAAAGCTCCTCCGGGATCGATATAAAAAATTGACGAAACAAAAAAACACCAAATGGACTGAAAGCACCAAGCAGGATCAATGCCCAGTGCGAGTTCAGCAGACCAAGCTGTTTCATCAGCATAAACTGTGGAATCATCATAACTTGAAAGGGGATCATCATCGTAGCTACATATAAGAAGAATAATTTATCCCGCTCTGGAAACCGTACCTTGGAGAAAGCGTAAGCCGCCAGAGAGCAGGTAATGATCTGAAGTATGGTTGTTGAAACAGCAATTTTAATCGTATTTAGATAATAGGAGAAAAAAGGGAGCTTAAACCAGACCTTCTCATAGTTGCTCCAATAAAACGTGCTCGGAATCCACTGGATCGGAAAGGAAAAAACTTCCGATTCCGACTTAACAGAAGCAGAAAGCATCCATATAAACGGGACAACCATGGATAAAGATACCAGGATAACAACAGCGTACAGCAGTATTTGGCGTATTAAAACCGACAAGCGAAAGGGCTTTGAAACGGAATAGGATGCCGTTGGTTCCACGATAGTACTCATGCTGATTTCCTCCTTGTTGATTGCATTTCTTAATCATTGACCCATTTTTTTTGTCCTTTGAATTGAATCAAGGTAATAACTAAAATGATAGCAAACAATACATATGCCATAGCTGAAGCGTAACCGTACTCGTATCGTTGGAAAGCCGTATAGTAAATATCATAAACAAGCACATGTGTCGAGCGTCCTGGTCCGCCCTTGGTCAGAACGTACACCATATCAAATACTTTAAATGAATTAATTATGCCGATAATGACTGTGAAGAATATAACCGGCGAAAGCATCGGTACCGTTATATTCTTGAATTGAGAAGCCTTCCCGGCTCCATCAAGCGAAGCTGCTTCATACAAATCTTTTGGAATACCCTGCAGTCCAGCCAGATACAACACCATATAATAACCAACGGAATGCCAGATGCTTACAATAATTACAGAGGGAAGTGCCCAGGTGGTAGATGCCAGCCACATAGGCGGGTGCTCCACACCTAAGCTTCGCAGCAGCCCGTTAATAGGTCCCATCGTAGGATTGTAGAGCAGCTGCCATACGACAGCTACAGCTATTGTGGCAGTGATATGGGGCATGAAGATCGCGGTACGGAATAACTTGACGGCTTTAACCCCTTTGTTAAGCACAACAGCCGCCAGAATCGCAAGAAATAGTGTGGCCGGTACAGAGACAACTGTCATAATCAAGCTGTTCAGAAGCGATATCCGGAACGTTTCATCTCCCCATAGTCGGGTATAGTTAGACAGTCCGGCAAATTCAATCTGTCCAAACCCGTTCCAATCAGTAAAGCTCATCAGAAACGAGGCCAGCACCGGGAAGCAGATGAACACCAGAAAGCCAATTATGTTCGGCAGCAAGAAGGTATATCCCACTTTGCGCCCTCGTGTGAGGAAGGTTTTGTTGGTTTTCATCATGGTTCGACTCCTTTTCTTAGCATTCGAACTTCACTTGCCACAAGTGAAGTTCGAATGGGAACGCATATTCCGCTATTTTTTCGATGCTGCCTTAAATTCCTTGCCATACTTGTCAGCCCATTCCTTCTGAATGCGCTCGCCTATTTTTTGAATAGCCTGATCAACCGTTTGCGCTTTGGTCAGCGCCATTTCTCCTTCTTGCTTGTAGATATTGTTGAGCACAATATTTTTTATACCCGGCAGCAGCGGATATTCCGGATACTCCTTTTGTTCCACAAAGAAATGAATGTTCTTCGGTTTCATACTGCCGTCTCCGATATAAGCTTTGCGAATGTCATCATTCGTGTAGCCTGTAAGAAAGCCTTTGGAAGCGAATATCTTCGCGCCTTTTGCTCCTGTCATAAACTGGAGAAGCTTAAACGCTTCTTCCTTATGCTTCGATGCTTTGTTCAGCATTAAGGAAACCGGCGTTGCCAGACTCGTGTTCGCAGGTACTCCAGCCGGATGTGGCGCAGGAACGACGTCCCAATCGAAGCTGATTTTCTTCTCTTCCTCCGCTGTTCTTAGCTGGGCTATATGCCAGTCACCGATCAGATTCATGGCTACATTGCCTTTTTGGAATGCTGAATTGTAATGGGCAGAAGTAGTAATTTGCTCTGCCCAGGACATAATGGAGCCGTCCTTTTCCAAATCCATACGGAACTGCAAAGCTTTTTTAAACGGTGTCAAATCCTTATCAATAATCGAAGCCCCGGTTTGTACCGCTTGGATGTACCAGGTTTGTGCCCATGGGTGTAGGAAAGCACCATATATTTTGCTTGCGCCTTCGCCTTGGGTCATTTTCTTGGCCAGGTCGCGGAAATCATCCCACGTCATATCGGATTTCGGATAGGGCACATTCATTTTATCGAAAAGCGTTTTATTATAGTACAGCATCCAATTCGATTTCCGGTAAGGCAAACCATACATTTTGTCGTTAACCTTGAGGTTATCATACAGCGGTCCGAATCCTGAGACATCGACATTGCCTTTCTTGATGTACTCATCAAGCGGTTCCAATATTCCGGTGTCCAGGAATACGTCCATATTACCGCCTATCAAATCGATCTCTTCCCCACCTGATAGCTGAAGGCGCAGCTTGTCATAATACTGCTGCTGGGGAATCGTATCCAATTGAACTGAGATGTTCGGATTCTCCTTTTTAAATTCATCAAACACCAGCTTGAAGGTGTCAAGATCATCCGGCAGAACAGTCATCTTTAAAGCGACTGGCTTGGCACTCCCGGCAGGAGGCGTTGCGCTGCCTTCCTTAGCCGTCTCTTTGGCTGGGGAGCAGCCGGCGGCAATACCTGCAACTAATGTGCCTGTTAGCGCCAGACTCAAGATTTTTTTCATTTTACAACCACCTTTTGTTTTGTTATGCTTTGAATACGCTTTTATCAGCTGCAGTTTTATTATATTTGGGAAAAGAAATGCCCGATAGTTGAATGTTTTATTCCCCCTAGGTGCGATGCGGACACTTCTGGAACCGGGCGTCATTTCATTAAGAGGTAGCCTATGATCTTCGTGACCCTATTGTTTCTGATCTCCTCTATCTTGTTTACCTATAAAAAGCTGAGTAACTCTTCCACCCGTTTCTTGTATGGTATTATCGTCGGATGGGTGCTTTCATTTATTTCATTCATTCTCTACTTAAGCAAATTCAATTATTATTACAATATCATTCACTCTTTCTTCAACTTCAGCCCTGGGACCTGGAACTATTTAGTGCTAACCCAGTTTAATCCCAACCTCCTGATTCGCATGCTGAACGGCGGAGTCATTATTTTCTACAGCTCAGTGCTTCTTTTTGCCGTTTCCTTCACACTCAATATGAAGCCTAAGCTCCAACGCTGTATGTATGCTGCAGTAGCTATTTTGTTCGTCGTTCAACTGCTTGCTTATGATCCATCACTTAATATTTTTTTATGGGAAATCCAAATGAGCTACAGCCCCATCCTTGCATCTTTGGATTTTGTATTAAAGAATTTAAAATACGCCATGGTGATCTTAGCCTTCGGCTTGCTGTTGCACTATTACATCAACTACCCCAAGATTAAATTCATCAAGAACCTAACGGCATTCCATATTCTTGCTTTGATTCCGGTCGTTATCATTCATTTGCTGCTTTTCTCGTGGGCCCCCAAAATTTTGATCAAAGCTACCTATTTGGATGGATACTACAACTATCTGCAGCCTCCTTTCGACTCCCATCCAATTAGCTTGTATGTGCTTCCTTATGCTTTTTATTTGGCCTTAACCTTCATTATTTTTATTGTTTATAAGTTTAAATCTATCGAATCATACCGTAAAAATCGCGATATTCAGATTAATAAAAGCATTGATACCGCTACCCTTGGGACGAGGGCTTTCACACACGCCCTAAAAAATCACTTGATTGCGATTCAATCCGAGACCGCATATGTGAAGGAACGTCATAGCGGGGATGAAGAAACAGCCTATAGCTTAGAGCTTATTCTGAAGTCCTGCCGTTCGGCCATGACCAGCATTGACCAAGCAGCCGACAAGCTGAAGAACATCGAATTAAATTTACAACCACTTTCGCTTGATCAACCTGTTAAACAAGCCCTATCACTCATTAACTTTAGAGAAAGAAAAGCCGACATACAGGTGAAGCTGGAAGAACCACAATCGCTAGCCTATATGGATCTATATCATATGAGCGAGACTCTGTATAACTTGCTGGAAAATGCAATCGATTCCCTGCCCCTTGTGGAAAATGGCTCCATCACCATTGAAACCTTCCATCATAACGGTTGGGGCTTGATTCAGATCACAGACAATGGGCCAGGTGTTCCCGAGGATCAATTGGATATGATTTTCGATCCTTTTTTCACCACCAAATCCTCTGTAAATAACTGGGGAATTGGACTTTCTTACTGTCATAAGATCGTATCCGGTCACGATGGTAAAATCCAGGTGGAAAGCACGCTCGGCCAAGGCACCAAGTTTACTATTTTTTTACCTTTAATTTAGATACCTGGGGGAATAAATTATTCACCCTATAGCTTGCCAAGTATTTTTTTATTGATAGAAAAAAGGAGGGTCAGCCATGTCAGAACAAAAAATTCGCATTCTAATTGCGGATGATATGGAAGCCCATCGGAGAAGATTAGAACGGGTTATCGCTCAATGCAATCAGATGGAATGTGTAGCCAAAGCTTCTTCCGGATATGAAGCAATCATGCACGCTGCAATCGAGCAGCCGGATATCATTCTAATGGACATCGAAATGGAAAGCTCTTATGCCGGAATTGATGCAGCCAGACAAATCAACGAGAAGCTGCCTCACATCAAAATCATTGTACTTACGGTGCATAAAGACGAAAACTTTATTTTTTCCGCTTTCCAAACTGGAATTATCGATTATATTCTCAAAACCTCTACAAATGAAGAGGTGCTCGAGGCTATTCTTTCCGCCTATCATAACCGATCGCCTATCCGTCCCATGATCGCTGAGAAAATAAGGGGGGAATTTGCCAGAATTAAGCGAACCGAAAGCAGCCTGCTGTTCATCATCCAAATCATCTCCGAGCTGACACCAAGCGAGCTGCAAGTGCTCCGATTGCTTTGTGAGGGTAAATCCAGAAAGCAGATCGCAGAAGAACGCAGCGTTGAATACGAAACCATCAAAAAGCAGATCAACAGCCTGCTGAAAAAGTTTCAGCTATCCAGCATCGCTGAAGTAATTCGCTCCGTTAATGAATTACGTATCTTTGAAGTATTAAAAGAGCTATAGTCTGTTTATTATTAAAGTCCTAAAATAATAAATCTGATTCCACACAAATACCCTGTTCGGCTGTACTTCAAACCAAACAGGGTATTTGCGGTGCAAGCATAGCGGCAACTTTGCTCGTTAATCTTATTTATTATTTAAGCTATTCTGCATGAAATTGACTCAAGCCCTTCTGCTGCTCTTACTAGGACAGCCGCCATCTCCTCTCATGTTAACGGCTGCTCATTGAGAGCAAATAATTGATTTGTATGGTCTGTCATCAATCCAGCTTCTGCCGCTGCTGCGGCTGCTTGAGCGTACCAAGTATCCTGAGGACATCGTCAAAGTATGCTCGACCACTCCCCTTCAAATACAAATTCCGAACAAGCATGGCAGCAATCTGGGCCCTTGGGGTACCCTCCGAAGAAGCAAACCATCGTCTTCCGTCAATCCAAGTCAATATAAAAAAACAACAAAAAAAGCTCCAAGTAGAAATACCTACCTGGAGCTTTTTTGTGATGCGCGTAGAGGGACTTGAACCCCCACGGTCGCCCGCTAGATCCTAAGTCTAGTGCGTCTGCCAATTCCGCCATACGCGCGCGCTATTAGTGGTGAGACATGTAGGATTCGAACCTACGACACCCTGATTAAAAGTCAGGTGCTCTACCAGCTGAGCTAATGTCTCATAATTTTTGGGGTAAAGTACTGGGGATCTAGGATTCGAACCTAGGCATGACGGAGTCAAAGTCCGTTGCCTTACCGCTTGGCTAATCCCCATTAAAAAACAAAAAAAGAGGGCGATCGATGGGACTTGAACCCACGAATGCTGGAGCCACAGACCAGTGCGTTAACCCCTTCGCCACGACCGCCATATTAAGCTATGGAAAAATCAAAAATGGTGCCGTCGAGAGGACTTGAACCCCCAACCTACTGATTACAAGTCAGTTGCTCTACCAGTTGAGCTACAACGGCAGAAAACATTTAAATAAAATGGCGGAGCCGACGGGATTCGAACCCGCGGTCTCCTGCGTGACAGGCAGGCATGTTGGGCCACTACACCACGGCTCCGCGTTATTTCGAAGTAATAAGCTTCGATAAAATTGGTTGCGGGGGCAGGATTTGAACCTGCGGCCTTCGGGTTATGAGCCCGACGAGCTACCGGGCTGCTCCACCCCGCGATAAAAAAATGAATATGGTGGGCGCTGACGGGATCGAACCGCCGACCCTCTGCTTGTAAGGCAGATGCTCTCCCAGCTGAGCTAAGCGCCCATATCATTATAACAATGGTGACCCGTAGGGGACTCGAACCCCTGTTACCTCCGTGAAAGGGAGGTGTCTTAACCACTTGACCAACGGGCCTTACTAAGTATGTAATGGCGGAGAGAGAGGGATTCGAACCCTCGAGACGCTTGTGACGCCTACACGATTTCCAATCGTGCTCCTTCGGCCAGCTCGGACACCTCTCCGTTTAACATTCAGTTCTATCGAACCAGAGCTGTTTTTTCTTTTTTCGCTTGGCAACGTCCTACTCTCCCAAGACCCTGCGGTCTAAGTACCATTGGCGCTGGAGGGCTTAACGGTCGTGTTCGAGATGGGAACGCGTGGTTCCCCTCCGCCATCATCACCAAACGAATGTCAAGGTTTATTCCTTGAAAACTAGATCCGAAACAAGCAGCGTCGAGCAACGCTATATATTTTCACGGTTTCCTCACAATGTATTCGGAGTCAGCTTTAACGCTTCTCTCCACCTTGTGAAGGTATTCTTGGATAAGCCCTCGACCGATTAGTATTCGTCAGCTCCATACCTTGCGGCACTTCCACCCCGAACCTATCAACCTCGTCGTCTTCAAGGGGTCTTACATACTGGGAAATCTCATCTTGAGGGGGGCTTCACGCTTAGATGCTTTCAGCGCTTATCCCTTCCGTACGTAGCTAT